>NZ_CP046393.1:302500-1752500 GCF_009734185.1 Commensalibacter melissae
TTACTGCAACTTTGTAGTGGCATCAGGAAAACGCTGTGTAGGATAGGTGGGAGGCTTTGAAGCATGGGCGCCAGTCTGTGTGGAGCCATCCTTGAAATACCACCCTGAGTTTTTTTGATGTCTAACCAGATCCAGTTAGCCTGGATTGGGACCCTGCATGGTGGGCAGTTTGACTGGGGCGGTCGCCTCCCAAAAAGTAACGGAGGCGCGCGATGGTGGGCTCAAGCCGGTCGGACATCGGCTGTTGAGTGCAATGGCATAAGCCCGCCTGACTGCGAGAGTGACAGCTCGAGCAGAGACGAAAGTCGGCCATAGTGATCCGGTGGTTCCACGTGGAAGGGCCATCGCTCAACGGATAAAAGGTACTCTAGGGATAACAGGCTGATCTCCCCCAAGAGTCCACATCGACGGGGAGGTTTGGCACCTCGATGTCGGCTCATCACATCCTGGGGCTGGAGCAGGTCCCAAGGGTTCGGCTGTTCGCCGATTAAAGTGGTACGTGAGCTGGGTTTAGAACGTCGTGAGACAGTTCGGTCCCTATCTGCCGTGGATGTCGAGACTTGAGAGGATTTGCCCCTAGTACGAGAGGACCGGGGTGAACATACCTCTGGTGTACCAGTTGTTGCGCCAGCAGCACCGCTGGGTAGCTAAGTATGGACAGGATAATCGCTGAAAGCATCTAAGCGAGAAACCCCCCTCAAAACCAGGTCTCATTACGGGCCGTGATAGACCATCACGTCAATAGGTCGGGTGTGGAAGTGCAGAAATGCATGCAGCTAACCGATACTAATAGCCCTTGCACTTACTTGATATAACACATATACACTCATATCGGTCATGTTATGCGGTACTGTATGAAACAGGCCGAAATATCCGCTCTTAACCAACCAATCACATACCAATACAACCCTGCAGGGTATATTGGATGACCTGGTGGCAATGGCGGGGTATGAACCACCCGATCCCATCCCGAACTCGGCCGTGAAAAACCCCAGCGCCCATGATACTATGTCTTAAGGCATGGGAAAGTCGGTCGCCGCCAGGTCTTCCAATATACCCCCATGCAATCCCTTGCAATATTCGACAAAAAACTTTCAGTTCCCGCTGAAACATGCACCGCGAGGGAGCGTAGCCTCCAAGTCTGGTCACCACTTGTCATCCTGACATAAGTCCTGGCAGATCACCATACGCCTTGAATACCGTCAGAAAAAGGCATCCTTGTTATACTAGTGCGGGGTGGAGCAGCCCGGTAGCTCGTCAGGCTCATAACCTGAAGGTCAGAGGTTCAAATCCTCTCCCCGCTCCCAATAACTTCCACTCAAAATCGCTATATCATCACTTAAACGAATTTTACTCGTTATATCAGTTTAAAATTTAATTTGATATTTATATATTGCTTGTTAATTGCTTTTAATTTGCAGGTCTGGTTCATTAAAAGAAATATTATTTTTCTGCAATGTCAATTCTATGAAAGGAGATTATGACGCAAAAAAAAACTTACAATTCTATTAATCAGACTTGGTTTAAAATTCTTTTTTTGTTTCATTTTAGTTTTTTTTACAGTGTTTACTATTCTAAATGCGTTTTTTCACAGACTTATTCTGATCATGAAATTGATACATTAGACCAAAATGGTAAAAGTGTACCTTACGATTCAGATGGTGAATTATTTTTTCATAAATTAAATGAAAAGTTGGATCCTCATGGTGTGCAGTTTGCTTTAAGCTGGACAGGTGAAACAGCAGGTATTGTAAGGGGAGGACGTAGAAAGGGTGTCGATTATGCACATCAGATTGCTTTTTCAGTTGATATGGATTGGGAGAAAATTGCAGGTTTTAAAGGGTTTTCTACTCATGCGATGATTTTAAATCTAGCTGGGCGCAATGCCAGTTCCGATTATGTTGGGGATTCACAAATTCAGGCCCAGGAAATATATGGGGGTGGATATGACCGATTATTTCATATGAATTATATTTATATTGAACAACAGTTATGGAAAGATCAGGTTAATATTCGTGCAGGACGGTTAAGTGTTGGAAATGAATTTGCATCAAGTCCATTCGCATGTCAGTTTATGTTAATTGCAACTTGTGGTCAACCCAGGAGTATTCAGTCCCAACAAGGTTTCACACCCTGGCCTGGAACTGTTTGGGGGATTAGATTTTTATTTCATTTAACAAAACAAAGTTACTTCCAATTGGGTGCTTATGAAAGTTCTCCATGGGGAACCGGTAAAGGGGGTGTCGCAGGTTTTGACTGGAGTACGAATGCTGCAACAGGTGTTTTTATACCAATTGAATACAGTTATAACTCTGAATTTGGTAAAGATAATTTAACGGGATATTATCATATAGGTGCTGGTCTTGATACCAGTCGTTTTCAAACCTGGTCTGCACAGGCTGTAAAAGGAAATAAAAGAGATAATCGCAGTCAATTTTGGGTTATGATGGATCAGATGATTTTTCGTAATGACCCCAAGAAAGATCATGGATTATATTTAATTTTGAATTATGGACATGATTCAACAACAACTTCTACATTTAAGGATCTTTATAATGTAGGTTTTATTAATAAGGGATTTTGGAAGAAAAGACCCTATGACCAAATAGGTTTCATGTTTACCTATTATACAGTGCCTAAGAGTTTAAAACATGCACAAAAATATCAAATGACGCAATTGTCTTCCCCTTTTAATGCAAAGGTTTTGTCATTATTGAATGGTGCACCCGCAGCACAGACAAATTCTGCTTTGTTTGAATTGAATTATGGTATTTCTGCTTATCGTGGTGTTATGGTCATGCCAGTTGTCGAATATTTTCATCATGTTGCTGCCACTAAAGCCTACAAAGATGCTTTTGTTATTGGATTAAAAACCAATATTAATTTTTAGAAAATTTATTCAGAGGTTTTTGTTCAATCTATACTTAGTAAGATGTGAAATCCTTGTATCGTTTCATTATATTGTAAATTAATGAATAAATAGGTAATAATTTGTAGTGCGTATTTTTATTTTCCCTTTTATATAATGTATAATTAATACAATTTAAAAATTTATTGAAAAAAGGTGGTTTTTCTTTAATGAAACAAAAAGGAAATAGATTGATTTTGGGGATAATTGGGGGATTGATGGTAAATTCAATGATTCCGTTCTTATCTTGTTTCGCACGTCACCACCATCATCACCATGTTCCCCCTCCAAAGACGGTTGAAAAAAAAGAAGATGAAAACACGCCGCAACAAACGATTAAAGACGCGGATTCCATTCCTTCAACCATCAGGCAAAAAATGCAGGAGAATCAAAGGGTTGAACATTATCAATCTTTAAAACAGGAAAACAAGCCCGCCTTGTTACTTCCCAATCATTATACAAGGGGTGATAAAGGCCATTTAAATGCTGAACAAGGTTGGGTGAACAGTAAACGTCAACGTGGTCATCATGATATTGGTATTAATGCACCGCTTCCTCAAACAGCGGACCCAACTCAAAATAAAACACGTAACGTTTTTCGTAGAGCAATGCCGATATATGAACCAAATTATTAAACGTTCATGAAGCAATATTTAATTTTTTGGCAATTGCTTTTTTAGCCTGATTAATGGTTTCTTCAATGGGTTGTGTATTATTGTCAATATCAATAATGGGGGCACCATTATAGGTTAACTGTTGTAATGTTCCAATTTTTTTGATCATTGATTCAAGGCGATGATCAGGTTTTCTCTGTTGGGCTGTTTCAACGGTTACGTTTAGTCGTATAACCAGATCGGGTGTATGGTTGATCATCCAGTTATAAAGTGATCGTTCAAGCTTTGTGAGCAGGCGTGTTATGGACGACGCTGGGTTTTCTGTTGTCAGATCAGGTCCATCCAGTCCACCAATAATGGCAACTTGGGGAAATCGGTCAGTAAGGATGTAAAAGCCTTGCTTACGCAGTGAAAGCATCCTGTAAAAGCGGTAAACGCGACGCAGAGACATTATGAATATTCCCAATGCCAATAATGCGTTCGGTCCTTTTTTTGATTTAGCCTGTTTATTGGTCTTGGTAATATTTTTATCAAGTTTTTTCCCTAGAAACGGAAGTTTAATCAGACGTCTTCTTATATTTCCTGTTTGTCTGCCCAAGTGGCATAATTTTGTAGGATGAACTGAATTCAACCAGCGTTCCAATTCCAGACAGACTGTTGTTTTGCCAGATCCGTCGCACCCAATAATAGCAATAATCGGTGGCGTAGAAGATTGTGTCATAAATTATATATCTCTTGGTTATTTGAATGGGATATCGTAATCTTTCTATATTTCAATAGATTACGGTCAAATTTGATTTGTTAGTCAATGAAAACTGTATTATAAGACAACCTTTCCTAGTCTGTTAGGTTGGAAATTCCTTGGAATTTTTCAGTATAGAATCAGTAACTTAAAGCAAATCAGGCTTTAAGTTAAAACTTGTGTTCCAAAGATATCCATAATTATATACATAAATCTGTTATATTTTAGAAGATTATATATGCATAAAAAAAGATCAACTGAAAATCAGGGCCCATTAATTGCATTAGTCGGTTGTGATGGATCAGGAAAATCAACATTAAGTTTTGATCTTGCTGAAGCATTAAATCAAGGGCGACCTGCAAAGTGCTGTTATTTGGGCCAAGGATCAGGAAATATTGGTCGAAAGATCAGTCAATTCAGATTTGGGGGAAAAATACTTGGACGTATAATCGATAAGAAAGCGGGAACGGCTCGTACCAAGGGAAAAAAAATTCCTGGTGTTTTAACGGCCTTGGTTATTTTCTTTTTTTCCTGTGTTCGTTTTCTTAATTTTATAAAAATGTTGAAATTAAGAAAACAGGGGGTTTTGATTATTGCGGATCGCTATCCTCAGACAGATGTTGTAGGATTTTATGACGGACCCGGTTTGTCAGCTGCACATACGCAAAACCGTTTTATCCAGTTTCTTGTTAAAACAGAATACAGGCTTTATGATTACATGGCTTCCATAAAACCGGACTTGATAATTCGGTTGAACATTGATGTTGATACCGCATATCAACGTAAACAGGATCACGATTATAATTTGTTAAAAATCAAAGTGGAAGCCACTCAAAAATTAAAATTCAGAGGGGCACCAATTGTTGATATTGATGCTTCTTTGCCTTATAAAGAAGTTTATGAAACAGCTATGCGGGCAATTAGGAAAGTAGAAATTGCATATAGCGAAGGGAAAATAAGGAATTAATTATTGTTCAATCATAAAATGCTATTTTTAATAGGTTTTATTTTTCTTTTATTTGCTGTTTTTTTATTCCTTTGCACAGATCTGGATCAGAAACTCAATGGTGTTTTGCTTTCTGATCATGACAGTAGCTTGATTTATTGGAATAGACTTGTATCTAAATCGGGTTCATTTGCGGTTGTTCTTCCCTTAAGCTTAATATTCATATTATGGGTCTGGATTCATCGTTCGCATCGAGACGCGGTTTGGCTGTTTGTAATCTTGATTTCAGCGCGTCTGGTTTTTCTTTTAATGAAAAATATAATTGTTAGAGCGAGGCCCGCTTTTCCATTTTCTCATATTCATGCGACAACCGCCAGTTTTCCAAGTGGACATGCAGTCAATGGACTGATGTTTGTGTTGATTATATTATACTGTTTAAGAAATTACAGTTTGGTTTGTTGGATATCATTGATATGGGTTTTTTTAGTGGGATGGTCGCGTTTGGCATTGGGGGCACATTGGATAAGTGATATACTGGCAGGATGGGGATGTGCGATCATGTGGTTTGCTTTTATGATGGGGATTAGAAATACTGTATTTGTTCAAAAATTGCTAGATTATATTTTATAATCAGGTAGGTTTTTACTGTATTAATTTTATAGCGGAAATATCGTGAATTTTAAATTTTTTACCAAGCCACAGAATATTATACAATTTGAGGGTTTCCATTTTTCTCGTTTTCAATGTGATCAGCTATATGAAATGATTTTGGTGGATGATGAAATTCACCTCAATGTTTCATTACCTGACAAACTTGTATTTGATTATACACAGGATCAACTGATTGACGGTTTTATGATTAGTCGTCAATTATGGGTGGAAGGGGTTATGGAACCCGCATTTATGAATATTTTGCATTCCTTGAGATACTCTTGCCATTTATCCAAGGAAAATAAAGCCGTTTACAAGAAGGTAAGGGCCAAATTCAAACATTTGTGCTATGCATATAGGGCTTTTGATGAACGCCATTGTAGACCGTACTGGCTTGGCAAGATGACGGGTTTATTAGGCAAATTACAGGATGGCTTCAAAAACAGGAAATCTCTCATTGTAAAACCAAGGGCGGTATTTCTGGATTATATTTGGCATGAAAAAGGGTTGTATTTATTAAAACGGGAAGTAAATTGCTTTTTTCCCTGTAACCTGAAAAGCTTTGTAAAATATTTTCGAAAAAGACTGGAAATTATTAAGAAAGAGCTTGAAACACATGTAACTATAACAGCTCATGAGTTTCATAACATGAGAAAAACAATCAGTATGATTGCAGCCACCTATGGTACTTTTGATGTTTTGTTTCCATCAGATTATCATCATCAGACTTTTCAATATTTATCGACAATTAATGGTATGATGGGCGATTATCATGATGAATTGGTGGAAAAAAAATTGAATAAAATTCAAAATTACTATTTTGATCGATTTATGATACCTGAAGAAATTAAGAACAGGTTAAACACTTTTGCAGGTCGTTTTATAGACGATAGTAATGATTTTTATTGATCTTGTTTTACTTTATTGAATGGATAATCAATTTTAAAATGAACCACCAAGCGTAAATGGATGCTGATGATGATGCTTCATTATCATCTAGTAGTCCATGAGCGGTATTATTACGAAGATTAAAGCCTATTGGATCAATAAATAAACTTTTAAATTCAAAAAGTAAATTTACATCTAAAATTTTTTCTATTTCAGGTGATTTTAAAAGAGCATTCAGGCTATTATATGTTTCAATATTATTTTTATCCAAATTGCTGGTACGAACTTTAATTTTTTTAAGTTGATCTCTTATAATATTTTCGACTTGCGGGCAAAGTAGATAAATAGCAGCTATAAAATCCTTTTGAAAACCTGACCACAGGGCGTTTGCTATGATTTTTTCCCGATTTTTAGGAACAATAGGAGATTTATGACAGATATTTTCAAAAATTTCTTTTGAAAATTTATCTTCTTTATGAAGTTGGTTCAGCCCTTCATTTATCAATGTTATGTTTGTATAAATAATTAATCTATATTTTTCTTGTTTTTTTTCATTTAATTTATTTTCTTCATCGTCAGGCGAGATTTTTGCGATTATACGTCCATCATCACTTCTATAATCTTTTGTAAATAAATTAGAGAAAAAAAATTGATCTGATTCTTTTACAGCATTTTGAACAAGATCTTGATAATCAATACTTAAACCGGTAAAATATTTGAGAGTTTCAATAGGATCTGTTTTGTTTGAAATATGTTGTACAAATCCTTGCACTGAATTTGTAATATTAATGGGGCCTATATATATTTTACGCATATTTGCTAACACTATTTGGTTAGATTCTTTTAATTTAGCGTGAAGGTTGTGTATTTTATTATCTACATCGTAATCGTTTCGATTTTTTTTAGGTATTTTATTATATGTTTGTAAAGCTTCCTCATAAATATAATAAGCGCTACAATTATTATTTTTATATCTAAAATCCCCATCATATTCATGATATTCGGCTATGTTGAAAAGAGATTTTATTTCATTTTCTTTATCGTGAAACTGTTTATATTTATTGTTTAGAAATGTTAAAATAATTATTGCTAAATAAAAATTATTTTCATTTTTAAGTTGAATTGCCTCTTGATATAATTTAGGCATTACAATTTTTTTTAATACATCCTTATTTTTTGTTTTATCTATTAATTCTGCTAATATTAATATTAGTCCACTGTCATTTTCATTTTTAAAAACATCTGTCAATTTAGATAGTATTTTATCTAATCGATTATTGTCATTTATCTGTTGACACAAATAAATCGCACGTTCGTAGTATTTGTTCAAATCTTGGAACAGAAAACTTACATTTTTTTTGTTGTCAAAAGTGTAATAAGTGTATGAATCAATTGCGATTTGGGCATATTTATAATTTTTTGGTTCTTGAACAAGCCATAAAATATCGGCTATTCTTGCTTTTAACGATGGTTCAGGAATGTCATTTAATATAAGGCTTAAGAATTCAAGCTCTTCTTTTGTAAGATCTGAAGGTTCTTTAGTACGTCCTAGTATATTTGTATAAAAAGCCCTAAAAGGTTTATCTTTATTATCAGCATCTAAATACATTAAAGAAATTTCCGCTAACAATTCAAAAATTTCATATTGTTCTTGCTGTTTAATATCTAGCTTTTCTTCTGCAATTTTTTTTAAACTGGAGTTAAGTTCAACGTAAGAAACAGGATTTTGTTCTGGTTCATATTTCCAATTACATTCAAGAAATGCCTCTCGCGTTAGTTTTGGCGAACTTTTCATTGTTTTAAATTTCTTTCATGATTTTAAATTAAGGTTAAATTCGTTTCGAATAAAATATAATAAACGCAACGAAATTTAATGAAATTAAATTAAAATTGAAAAGAGATCAGTGTTTTGTGGCAAATCACTGCAAACTACTAAATAATATATTTATTATAATTAATTTTTATGGTGCCCAAGGGCGGAATCGAACCACCGACACAGCGATTTTCAGTCGCTTGCTCTACCGACTGAGCTACTTGGGCATCTTGATATTCGCTTTCGGTATTTGACGCGAATCAATGTATACAAAGCATTTACCCTACATTGGGATCAGGATCAAGTCTTTCTTTTATGGAATTTAGCAATTCTTTTTCTTCCTCTTCATTTTGTGGAGGGGATGCAATGCGATAATCCTCGTAAAACCAACGACCTAGATCAATATCGGCGCATCGTTTAGAACAAAATGGTTGGAATTTTTCTTGGGCCGGTTTTTTACAGATAGGACAATGTAACGCAGGTTTATTCATAAGAAAAATCCCATTCTTGAGGTTTAAATGTTAAATCCGCTTTTAGTTGTAGCGATATAGAACATCGTCGTTCAAAATCTTTAATGGCATATTCATCCTTTAGTAATGCCTGATATAAATGGGGGTGAAGTTTCAATTTTAAAAGATGATAACGGTAATGGTGATTGACTGAATTGAATTCCAGCATGACCTTCGCAAGGATCTTAACAGCTTTTCCGTGATCCGAGGTTAACAGTTCATGAAGGGGTGGGCGTTTTCTCATTCGAACGATTTCGGCCAATCCCAGGTGCGTAAATCCCAATAATCGGGGGGATAATGGATCATTGGCCAATGCGTCATTGATGTCCTGTTGTAATAAACGTCTTTTTTTGATTGGCAGACCTATTAGATCAATAAAAATTGCACCTGATAGATTACGCAATTTTATTTGATGCAATAATGGTGGCAAAGCGATTCGGTTTGCGTCAAATTGCGCCTTTATTTTTGTTTGATTTTCTTGGCTATGGCTTACACTATCCATATCAATAGCGACGAGAGCCGGGGTCGGGGTAATTGATGCTTGAATTCCTTTTGGTAATTTAACGGATGATTCCATTAATGTCTCAATCTGTTCCGATATAATGCTTGGACAGGAGGTCTGCGCAATTTGAACGCGATTATGCAACGAACTCGGTATGATATGAATAAGGTGCGGATCATCAATTATGATTGGTAAATTTTCCCAAAATCTTGAAAGATCTTCTAAAGGAGACGGTCCTTGTTGGATCAGATGTGTTTCAGTGCTTTTCTGGATATTGATAGATAGGTTTTTGGTATCCAAACGTACATTTTTTCCATTCTGGGCACTTCGTGAGACTTTGACAATTATTTTATCGCCATTGTGCAGATTTTTGGCACCTGCATTATCAGGCAAAAAACCGGATATGTTTTTACCCAGAAGAATAAAGGCTCCACCTAATGCAGGTAAATGGGCGGTAACCCGACCATAGTAAATGTCCCCGAAACCATCAGGAAATCCAGGATACCATAAGGCATAATCTAAGAGAGTGTCATGATGGGTAACGGCAATATGTATTAGACCAGGCGCTGAAATAACCCAGATTTGAGGCATCAGGGGATTAATCCTTGACCGCGTATAAGCTGGGCCGTCTCAAATAATGGAAGACCGACAACATTACTGTAGCTCCCATTTATGGATTTGATAAAACTGGCGGCATAACCCTGAATGGCATAGGATCCAGCCTTGTCTTTCCATTCATCGGTTTCTAAATAAGAAAAGAGTTGTTTATCAGTCAATCGTGAAAAATGCACGATAGTACAGACAAGACGTGAGGAGATCCGTTGTGTCTTTGCATTATACAATATAACAGCTGTATAAACTCTATGTCTTCGACCAGACAGTAAACGTAATTGTTTTTCCGCGATTTTTACATCTTTCGTTTTATTTAAAATACGTCGTCCTGCTGCCGCAACCGTATCAGCGGCTAAAATCATGGGTGATTCAAGAGAGAGTTCCCTGCCAGCCGATAGTTTTTCCTGTGCAAGGCGCTGAACATATTGTCTGGGCAATTCTTTTTTTTGGGGCGTTTCATTAATTCGAGGATGAACGATTTTTTCAGGATTAATGCCGATTTGTTCAAGCAGTTGTAAACGTCTTGGTGATGCGGAGGCCAGTGTAATTGGAAAATCAGAATTTTCCAGCAAGAAAGAGGAATGATGCATTATTATTTAAAGCGGAACGTGATGCGACCTTTGGTTAAATCATAAGGGGTCATTTCAACGCTTACGCGATCACCCGCCAAAACACGAATACGGTTCTTGCGCATTTTACCGCTGGTGTGGGCCAAAATAACATGTTCATTATCCAATTTTACACGAAACATTGCGTTCGGCAAAAGTTCAGTAACAGTTCCGTTGAATTCGATCATATCTTCTTTAGACATTTTTAGTATATATATCCTTCAAGTTAAAACAATTAATTTTGTTCTTACCATAACGATGAATATTGAAAAATGTCCAGTTTTATTTATGTAAACTGTCCAAACGGGAGGAAATACTTAAAGCATGTGCGGTTAAACCCTCAGTTTTTGCTATCGCCACTGCAGCAGGTCCCACTTTTTCAATACCCTTTTCATCGCTTTTAAGGAAAGTCGTTCGTTTAAGAAAATTAAAAACCGATAATCCGGATGAAAAACGTGCAGTACGACTGGTTGGCAAAACATGATTGGGACCGCCAACATAATCTCCAATTGCCTCAGGACACCATTTTCCAATGAATATTGTGCCGGCATGTTTGATTTTGCTGAATAGGTCATCTGGATTTTCAAGCATGAGCTCCAGATGTTCAGGGGCAATCCGGTTGATAAGAGGAATGGCTTCTTCCCAGAATTTTACAACAAGAATAGCACCATGATTTTTCCAGCTTGTTTCCGCTATTTCTTTTCGTGAAAGACTTTTCAATTGTTCATTAACAGCTAGCGAAACTTGATGGGCAAATTCCTCATTATCAGTAATAAAGATTGATTGTGCCATGGTATCATGTTCCGCTTGTGCCAAAAGATCCAGGGCGATATGCGTTGGATTATTATGCCGGTCAGCAACAACCACAACCTCGGAGGGGCCTGCGACGCTATCAATTCCGACCAAACCGAAAACCTGTCTTTTTGCTTCGGCGACATAGGCATTGCCAGGACCAACAATATAGTCAACGGATTCAATGGTTTGTGTCCCGAAGGTCAGGGCGGCAATGGCTTGTGCTCCACCAACACGGTAAATTTCGGTAACACCTGCCCTATAAGCCGCAGCCAAGACGAGAGGGTTTAAATGGCCATCCGGGGTCGGGACACACATTGCCAACCGTTTGACTCCAGCAACCTTGGCCGGGATAGCATTCATTAAAACGGATGAAGGATAGGCAGCGGTACCTCCTGGAACATATAATCCGGCGGAATCCATGGCATTCCAGCGATACCCAAGATTAAATCCACAATCATCCCGGTAATCAAGATCGGGAGGTAATTGTTTTTCATGGAATTTTTGAATTCGTTGGGCGGCTAGATCAAGTGCATCAAGCAATTCCGGATCAATTTTCTTGCAGGCTTGCTTTATTTCCTGTTCTGTGATCCGTAATTCCGTAGGAGACAGTAACAAACGGTCAAAGCGTTTGGTATATTCACAAAGTGCATCATCGCCATCATTTTTTACAGCCTGTAGAATCTCTGTTACGGGTTTTGTTGCTTGTGAAGTGTCTGCTGTTCGCGCGGCAAGAAGATTACAGAAAAATGTTTTAAAATCGGGTTGATTTGTTGATATGATTTTCATGATATATCTTCATTGTTTGGAAGGGTGACAAGTTGGCGAAACCGTTCAATTAATGCATTAACGTGGGCAGATTGTGTTTTTAAGGCGGTGCGATTGATGATGAGACGGCTGGAGATTTGTGTAATCGTTTTAATTTCCTGTAGACCATTGGCCCTTAGGGTTGATCCTGTATCGACAAGATCCACAATCAAGCTGGATAATTTCAAGACAGGCGCAAGTTCCATGGCACCATGCAAATTAATGATATCTGCTTGCACGCCTTTACTGGCAAAATAACGTTGGGTGATATTCGGATATTTGGTTGCAACACTTATCTGTGACCAACGCGCAGGGTCTTCCAGATTTTTATTTTTTGTATCCGCTAATTGCGCGATAGATAAACGACAGCGTCCTATATTGAGATCAAGAGGTGCATAAATATCCGAATAATCAAATTCCATCAGGACATCGGAACCACAAACACCCAGAGAAGCCGTGCCAAAAGCTACAAATGTTGCGACATCGAAAGAACGGACGCGGATAATGTCAAGCCCAGGGTCATTTGTCTTAAAGCGAAGAAGGCGGCTGTCTTTATCAAAGAAAGCGGGTTCTGGTATAATATTGGCTGTTTCAAGAAGAGGGAGACAATCCTTTAGTATCCTTCCTTTAGGAAGGGCTAAAATAAGAGGGTTTGATTTCACGCCAGGTACAGACATTTAAAGTGTAAGCAAAAGTGGAACTGATTATAATAAAATTGTTAAATAATTTAAGGTTTAACTATAATCAGATCATTGGTATAAAACAAGTTCTCTTCTATGAGGAATGAAAATATTATTTAGTCTTGATTCTTTCAATTTGAGCACCGCAGGCAGACAGTTTTTGATCAACTGCTTCATAACCGCGGTCTAGATGATAAATCCTGTTCAGGCTTGTTTCTCCGGCTGCGGCTAGACCGGCTAGAATTAACGAAAACGAAGCCCGTAGATCCGTTGCCATAACAGGCGCGCCGGATAGGGAATGAACACCACGAATAATTGCTGAAGAACCATGAACATTGATTCTTGCACCCATACGGTTCAGTTCTGGGACATGCATGAAACGGTTTTCAAAAATTGTTTCCGTAATCATGCTCGCTCCTTCAGAAATTGAGAGAAGGGCCATGAATTGGGCCTGCATATCCGTCGGAAAACCTGGATAGGGTTCTGTCATGATATCAATGCCTCTTAAATCACCCGTGCGCCGGACAAGAATGGCGTTTTTTTCCGGAAACACTTCTACCCCAGCCTCTTCCAACGCATGAATAACAGATCCCATGGCATGAATGTCGGCTCCGATCAGGCGCAGTTCTCCACCTGTAATACCGGCTGCACAGGCATAGGTACCGCATTCAATTCGATCAAACAGGATGGAATGTTCCGCGCCATGTAAATGATCCACGCCATCAATGATCAGATGACTTGTTCCTTTACCCTCTATTTTTGCACCCATCGCGATCAAGCAGTCGATAAGATCGCAGATTTCAGGTTCACGGGCTGCATTCAGCAGTTCCGTTCTGCCTTTGGCAAGGCAGGCAGCCATGATTGTATTTTCTGTAGCGCCAACAGAAACAAATGGAAATACAAAGCGACCACCACGTAATCCCTTGGGTGCAGTTGCAATAACATATCCCTGATTAATTTCGATTTCAGCGCCCAAGGCTTTGAGTGCATCCAGATGAAGATTAACAGGACGGGTTCCGATTGCACATCCTCCCGGCAGGGAGACCTTGGCCTTACCACAACGAGCTAGGATGGGCCCTAGAACAAGGATAGAAGCCCGCATTTTCGAAACGATATTGTAGGGAGCTTCGGTGTTTGCAATATCCCCTTGAAAAGTGATATGATGTGGATCCTTGTCATTATAAGTGATAGTAAGACCATGTTGTTGCAGAAGTGCGCACATGGTACGTATATCAACAATACTTGGAACATTTCTTAGTGATAAAGGTTCAGGGGTAAGCAAGGCACATGCCATGATTGGCAAAGCTGCGTTTTTTGCCCCCCCAATGACGATATCACCATATAAGGGTCTGCCCCCACGGATTAAAAAGCGATCCATTCTTTTTTTTTCATTTATAAGCGAGGGGTAGCGACACCCATCTGTTTCATGTATTTGCCATTTTTATCGGCATAACTGACTTCACAAGGTTCACTGCCCTTGAGAAAAAGAAGCTGGCAGATTCCTTCATTCGCGTAAATTTTGGCAGGAAGGGGAGTGGTATTACTGATTTCAATCGTAACCTGCCCCTCCCATTCAGGTTCCAGGGGAGTGACATTTACAATTATGCCACAGCGTGCATATGTTGATTTTCCCAGACAGATGACCAAGATATCTTTTGGAATACGAAAATATTCCACGGTTCTGGCCAGAGCAAAGCTGTTGGGCGGA
This sequence comes from Commensalibacter melissae, assembly GCF_009734185.1. Lineage (NCBI taxonomy): Bacteria > Pseudomonadati > Pseudomonadota > Alphaproteobacteria > Acetobacterales > Acetobacteraceae > Commensalibacter > Commensalibacter melissae. The sequence goes on from NZ_CP046393.1 coordinate 317,281, forward strand.
ATCACGCATACATCTGTTTTACGGGTTACAAAGCTGCTTGGCGTAAAATTTTTAGGATCTACAATGGCATTGTCGACATCTGTAAAGATTTTGAACTCATCTGCAACGCGGGCGTCATATCCGTAAGATGATACACCATAAGAAATTATTCCCTGACGATGCTGTTTATCAGCGAAAGGTTCAATCATTCCTTTTTCTTTAGCCATCTCTTTAATCCAGCGATCAGGCATAATTGGCATAAAGCTACTCCCTACCCTTAATATCTTTGCGTTTTAATTAAATAAATTTGAAATGATAAACAAGTATTTTGTAAACAAACCTTTACAAAAATTATTTTACGTCAGTGGTTCTCGCTCTTTTCTTTCACGCTGTTGCTGTTTTCTGCGTTTTAGATTCTCGCGTAACGCCGCGGCTTCCTTGTCGCGACGTTGAGTTATAGAATCTTTCAAAATTATTTTTTTTGGCTCATTATTCATAATGAATCAATTTACCTAATTTTTTGAAAGAATCAACAAAGCTTATTTTAAATGTTGGACTGCAAAAGCCGCAGCCGCTCCTAAAAGCCCTGGTTGTGGATAGGTAAGAATTTCAACAGGGATATCAGCCAGCATTCTTTCAAAGCGACCCTTATCAACAAACCGTTCTGCAAAACCCGAATGGGGAAGATAATCGGCTATAAGAAGACCGATGCCACCACTAATTACAACACGGTTGGCCAATTGTACCAGAGCCATGTCGGAGCAGAAAGTTCCCAAATTCAGACAAAACCGTTCCAGTGCAGCCGTGGCAAGATGGTCGGTACCCTTTAATGCGGCCTCCCATAGATTGCTATCGCTGTGATGGGTAACAGGCAGTCCGGCATTTGCGCCAAGCGCATCATAGATATTACCCAATCCGGGACCAGAAATGATCCGTTCTGCGGAAACCCTGCGATAATGTTGTTTCAGGTATCTTAAAATACTGATTTCGATATTGTCACAAGGGGCATAAGAGGAATGTCCGCCTTCACTTGGAATAACGGTATATTTGTCTGTATCGAATGCAAGAGAAGCAACTCCCAGTCCTGTTCCAGGACCGACAACTGTGGTTATTCCTTGAGGACTTTCTTTTCTTCTTGGTCCACAAACATGTTTAAGATGGTCCTCTTGACAGTTGGAGATCGCATGTCCGATTGCTTCAAAATCATTTATCAGAACAAGCTTTTCTAGATTTAGCTGTTGGGGAATAAGGGCGGGCCGAATGATCCATGGACTGTTTGAAAATTTGAGAATATCACCTCGAATCGGACAGGCAATTGCCATGGAGGCTTGTTTAGGCAAAGGACGGCCAACCTTTTGTCCAAAGGCATCCCATGCAAGTTGCAAAGTTGCATAATCTGCTGTTTTTAAAATGGTTTCGTTGTCAATGGTAACGACCTGTCCATTTTGTATCTTGGCAATTGCAAAACGTGCATTTGTCCCTCCGATATCTGCAACGACAATTTCAATGGGAGCATCAACAGGAGTGGAGTTATTCTTGGAGTTGGACATAATAAAAATCTCCATTTAAGAGGATTAAAACAAATAATATTAACAATATTTTTGTTCACATAAATTTGAATTTAATTTAAGGATTTTTAATATTTTTTTCAACTTTTTGTTAAATTCGTTAAGGCATTTTTTGGGTAAAGATTAAAAACAATCTCTTTAGACTATTGCGAAGCGGTTGTGCTCGGTAAGGTTAAGTTAATCTCTGGATGTGTTGTTATTATAAGCTGCATAGCTTGATTGACTTGTTTCAGGGATAGAGATTGCGATGAAATGGGTGTGATCAGACGAGCCTTACGTACAGTAACAAGATTATTCACAAATTTTTGTCGGTTTTCCAAATCTATTGTCGCGGAATAATAGCAGTTTTCCTGATCTCTTTTCTGAAGAATGAGATTGATGCCCTGTTTTTCTGTTTTATCATTTAGGTAGAAAATAATTCCCGTATTTGGCCAAAGTGGCGTTACGGCATTGAGTGTGATTTTTTCAGCTGAAAAGGAAATATATAAGATTGGTGCAGCTCGGGACATTCTCTCATTCCACCAGGCAAGTGTCGGTGGATTAGATTGGGGATAATATAACCATTCCCCAAATTTTATGTTTTCGCTGGTTTGCTGGGTTATTTTTTGTGTTTTCAGAGTTTTAGAATATGTTGTCACAGAATAGGATGTTGTAAATAAACTCACACCCAGAACAAATAATTGACATGTTTTTGATAAAGAAATCATGGAATACGTTACCCTTCATAAATTAATTCTAGAGTAAAGGTTTAAAACCGAAGTTTAAAGCAAAAACTATGATTTGTTCTGGTTTACATAAATTAAATTTGATCTTTCATCATGGATTGAGCCTTTTGCAAATCCTCTTGGACCTTTTCTTTCAACTTGGGAACGCTTCCTTTAGGACTCATGATGCATAGTCGCCAATTTTTATTTTTATCATGTTGGTCAGGGTCACCGCTTCCCCAGCACCAGCCTTTATCTTTCATCTTTTTTAAATAATCGTTACGTGTTGTACACACTGATTTTCTGGTTGGACTATTTAATGGTTCTGAGGCATGATCAATACATTTTTTGACATAATAATCAGCCTGTTGAAAAAGAGGTATTAAATCTGGAGACATCCCGTCAGGAGGGGTAACAGGTTCAGGATTTGTTTTTCTTGTGACTAGGGGAGGGGGGGCTTTCAGATTCTTTTCCTTGATTACATTCATGAAAGAATTCAATGCAGATCGTTCACCATTCATGTCAATTGGAATTGAGGTTGAAATCGAAAGATTCAAAATCATTGGTGAACTGTGTTGCAAAGCATTAATGAATTTTGTGATGTTATCTGTGTAGATAGCGGTAGAATAGGTTACCCAGCCATTATGATCCCTTGTCTTGTTTAGGGTCACGGAAACTTCCCTGATGTTCCAGGTTATATAAGAAAGCTTGAATTCCCGATAAGTATTTTTTTTGGCTGTTACATCAAGGGTTATTCTGTGTTCGAAAGGTGTAATATATAAATTTAAATTGGAAGTTGAATTTCTGTTCCAGTTAAGGGAGGCATGATTTTTACCGACAATCACATTCCAGTCATGAAAATCTTTTTCTTTAATGATGGAATGAATTTCCTCATTTTTTATTGTGGAAGGATAAGTTTTAGGATCAGGGGAGGATGAGGCCGTTGAAATATTGGCAAATGTTGAGAGTGGAAAAAAAGTTAAAAGGTAAAATAATTTACGCATTGGAATACCTGATTGCCTCGAAAAAGAATTAATTGCATTATAATATGAAAGTGGTAAAGCAAAGCAAAGAATATTTTTATTAAATAATGTTTTATAACTTCCATTATTTTATTACAAGTAAGGAACAGTAAGATATAATTCGTTTTTTTTCTAAATTGTATTCTGTAAGGATGGTATTGTTAAAGTGAAAGCAAAAAGTTTAAAAGATCTGGCGGCACGTTCCCCAGTGACTGAAAATTTATATAATCAGCATGGCTGTAATGATGTCATGACGGCATTTAATATCGCTAATCACTTACATTTATACGGTTTTTTAGAAGAGGCAGCAGCTTTTTATCAAGAGGCAATTAATTATCGTAAATTAGAAGCCGAAGCACATCCACGCGAAGCTATATTATTGCAGGTTAAACTGTTGTGTTTGGTAAAGGCCGGTATAGCTCTGGATGAAAAAGATTGCCAAAGGTTGCACGAGCTTTCCCCATCCTTGATGAATTATATTAGGGGTGTTGAAGAATATAGATGCGGAAAAATTGATGCTTTACAGGCGATAAAGAAAATTGATCATACTTTTGAACAATTTCATACAGGTGAAGAAATTGATGCTATTAACGTTGGTTTAATTCATGATGCATTGAAATCTGATATTTTCCCTGAGAGAATGGTTAAGAATAAGATTCCTCAATCTATTTTTTTTTACTGGGATCAGAATTTACCGGAGGATGTTAAGGAAAACATTCAGTATCATCAGAATTTTCAGCATTTTAAAGTAGAGGTTTTTGACAGGGATAGGGCTTGTGAATGGTTATATGGCTATTACGGACGTGATGCCAGGGAACTTTTTCTAAAATCCAGACATCCTGCAGAGGCTGCGGATATTTTGCGCGTTCATGTTATTAATCTATTGGGTGGGTTTTGGGTAGATGCGGATTTGAAAATTGTTTCTGAAAATCAGTTTATTGAAATGATTCCGGCAAATTATGATGCAGTTTTTTTTCTGACTGAGGGAAATTTTGTTCATAATGATCTTTTTGGAGCCCAACCGCATAACGTTTTTTTAGAAGATTGTTTGTTGTCTATCTATCACAATTGTTATAAATATGATGGCCTATTTATTTCTTATAAAACAGGTCCGGGTGTTTTTATGAGAGCATTAAATAGAATTTATTCGCGTTGTATAAAAGAAAGAAAATTGAAATATCCTTCTTTGAAAATTATGGATTCTTCATTTTTTTCCAAATTAACTGAACAATATCCAGTTGAATACAAACAAAAAGGGACCTGGAGTTCAGTTTGATAGTTAATAGTGGTCTCAAATTTGAAATATTAAGCAATTTTAGAATTGAATATATAATTAAGGTAAAGTTAAAATTATGACTGATAATATGAATTTGGATGTTGGTTATGAGGAGATTTTATCTGTTTGTCCCCAAGCTTTGGATGTTTTCAAACATCATGGGGCAAAAGATTTAAATCCCTTGTTTGATATTGCAAACATTCTCTCGACAAATCATTTTTATTCCGAGGCAGCTTTTTTCTATAAAATAGCGTTTGATACCCACTCCAAAAGTCCAACCCAATATCCATTGGCTCATGTTTTACTTATGGCCCGTCAGGTTGCTTTACTGAAAGCAAGTCTGCCTTTAAAGCAGGAAGAACTTGAACAGTTAAAAAATCTATGTATTCCTTTATATAATTTTGTGGTTGGATGGAAACAATATAGAGAAAACAATGATGCTTTTAATGCCATTCGAATTATGCAAAATTGTTATGAGGAATTTCATACCGGTGAGGAAGCCGATACAATCTATCTTACAATTATGATGAATATCTTTAATCCTGTATCATCGATAGGAATTAAAAATAGAGAAGTGGGTAGGGCCGATTTTAGTGTTATTCCCAATAATTTATTTTTATATTGGGATCAGAATCCTCCGGAGGAAATAAGTAATAATTTTAAATTTCTAAAAGAACTTGGTCATTTTAACCTAAAAATTTTTGATAAGGTGGAAGCAACAGAGTGGTTATATCAAAATTACGGTGTTGAAGCACGGCAAATCTTTCTTTCTGCTCGTCATCCAGCTGAAGCGGCGGATTTTTTAAGAGTTCACGTTATTAACTATTATGGTGGCTGGTGGCTGGATGCTGATATTCAGATTCAATCTGTTGAAAAATTTTACTCAATAACTCCTGCTATTTATGATCATGTATTCTTTCTAACGCATAATAATGTAGTTCATAATGACTTTTTTGGTTCTGTTGCGAAAAGTCCTATTCTAGAAGAATGTATGTTGAGTCTTTACCGGAATAGTTATTTGCATCAGGGTTTATTCATTGCCTACAAGACAGGCCCAGGAGTGTTCGCGCGTGCACTGAACCGTCATTTTTATCGTGCTTTGCGTGGAGAGGCAAAATATCCATCCTGTATATTATTGGATCATCAAAAATTTGCCGAGGTTATAAGGGAGTTTGATACACCTTATAAAGGAACAACTACAAGCTGGATGGCTGTTTGAAGAATAGTTGATTGTTTATTAAAATTCAATGACAATGGGGGCGTGGTCAGAAGGTTGGGTTTTGGCTCGTTCCTCTTTATCAATCCAGCAATTTTTTAATTGTTCAGTTATTTTTGCTGACAATAGAACATGGTCAATTCGAAGACCTGCATTTCGTTGCCATGCAGCTTTGGTGTAATCCCAAAAACTATATTCGATTGTATCAGGATGGAGAATGCGAAATGCATCCGACAAACCCAACCATAAAAGCGTATAAAAACCTTTTCGGCTTTCCGGACGGATCAATGCGTCATCGGAAGAAAGTATATTGGTGGTTAAATCACTGTCGGTGGGGCAAATGTTGAAATCACCTGCAAAAATACAGTTTTGTTTGTCGTTCAATAAGGATTGGGCATGTTTGATTAATGCATTGATAAAATCCATTTTGAATTGAAATCCCTCTTCGCCGCCGGAATTACCATTTGGCAAATATAGATTGCAGAGATGAATGTCTCGACTCTCAATCTCGAGATATCGAGCATGGTCTTTTGTATTCTGTAGATCAGGTAAATCCGTATGAAGCAATTTATAGGGATGGCGGCTTAAGGTGGCAACCCCGTTATAGGCTTTTTGTCCATGTACGATAACATGATAGCCTAAGGCTTTAAAACTTTCCGATGGAAACTGTGCGTTCTGGCATTTGATTTCCTGTAAAAAGAGCCAGTCAGGTTGTTCTTTTTGAAGCCATTTTTGAACATGGGAAAGTCTTTGGCGAATAGAGTTAACATTCCAGCTAGCAATCTTCATCAGGATAATCCTTGGTATGAAAAGATACAAATTGAATTCCAGTCAAATTAATCTCATTATATCTTGATGGCAAGGGTGGACAGATGATCCTTTTCGTCTCTAAGCTTTGATTTTTTGTGATTGGAAAAAATAAAATTCCGGATGATTGGATTATGTAAAATCGAGAGTGCTGTATTTTAATCTAACACATATATGATTGTAGTCATTGAATTTTGGTCGTATTTTAAAATAAATTGAGAGCTATATACCATTACAATTTTATAATGATATAATTAGAATAATAAATGATCAGGATAATTTAAATTGATTATGTTGGATAAATTTAGGCGTGGCAATCATGAATTTAGCACCTTATGCCGTTCAGGAAAAAACAGCTCGGGGACGATTTTATCCTGAAACGGAGGCACAAGGTCGTAACCCCTGGCAAAGAGATCGGGATCGTGTAATCCATTCTACAGCTTTTCGTGTATTGCAATATAAGACGCAGGTTTTTATCAATCACGAGGGTGATTTTTTTCGAACTCGTTTGACGCATTCGTTAGAGGTTGCGCAAATTGCCTGTTCTGTTGCTCGCGCTTTGAAATTAAATGTGGATTTGACAGAATGTTTGGCGCTGGCACATGATTTGGGACATTCACCTTTTGGACATGCTGGAGAAAGGGCTCTGGCAAAGATGATGCAGGATTATAACGGTTTCAGTCATAATGACCAGTCATTAAGACAGGTAACGTTATTGGAGCAACAATATATTGCCTTTAATGGACTCAATTTAACTTGGGAAAGTTTAGAGGGATTAGCCAAACATAATGGGCCGGTTGACAATCCCGACCCTTATTTAGAACGGATTAATCGGTCATATCCCTTGGATTTGTTCAATTATGCATCAGCGGAAGCCCAAATAGCATCAATTTCCGATGATATTGCCTATCATAGCCATGATTTGGATGATGGTTTACGTGCGGGATTGATAGAATTTAAAGATTTGGAAGATCTTCCCGTTGTTGGAGAGGCTTTATATGAAGCAAGAAAACAAATGGAGCAATGTAAATTTAAGGATAGTCTTCAAAAGCGTTTGAGATATGAAGTAATAAGACGGGTTATCGATTGTCTGGTTCGTGATTTGAAAAAACAGACTGCTGATAACTTAAGCGGTTTGAACCCGAAGACGCCAGAGGATATCAGAAATTGTACATATGGGATCGTGCAATTTAGTCCTAAAATTATGGAAGGCAATCAAAAAATTCGTAAATTCTTGTATCAGAATTTATATTCGCATTGGCGTGTCAATCGTATGAGTCGAAAGGGGGAATTGTTGGTTCAGCATTTATTCGAGATTTTATCTGAAAATGTTGATTTGTTACCCAAAAAATGGCAAATACGTGCCTTGGAGGCAGGAAAAAGAAAACAGAAATCAGGTATTTTACGGGTTATTACGGATTATATTGCTGGTATGACAGATCGTTATGCAATAGAAGAGTATCAAAGACTGACCGATTTATCTATTTTGTCGTAAAAATCTAAATAATTTGTTGGATGGTTCAAAGTCTTGTTTAGGGTATGGTCAATTTTATTTTCAGGATTGCTGAATAATTGGGTATGGATAAGGTGTTTATAAAGAAAGATAATTTTTGTATGGCTGAGCAGAATTTATATGTTTCCTTTTATCATTGTGTTATAAAGGCCTTGCGACAAATTTTACCTGATTTGTCAGAAGATTTGATAAAAAGAATTGAATTGACACCTACACGTGATGTTTCACATGGGGATATGGCGACGAATGCAGCCTTGATTACGGCAAAAATTGCCAAGTGTCGGCCACAGGAAATTGCCAAGGAATTGGCTGAACGCCTTCAATCTGTTTCTGGTATTGAAAAGGCTGAACCTGCTGGGCCGGGATTTGTGAATTTGAAATTGGCCCCTTCTGTTTTTCAAAATCTTGTTTCAACGATTTTGCAGATACAGGAAGCGTATGGAAACAGTCAAATTGGAAATAATATCAAAACCAACATTGAATATGTATCTGCCAATCCGACAGGGCCAATGCATGTAGGTCACTGTCGTGGCGCGGTCGTTGGGGATGTGTTGGCCAATTTGATGGCTAAGGCTGGTTTTGACGTTACCAAGGAATATTATATCAATGATGCAGGTAATCAGGTTGTTGCATTAACATGGGCAGCCTATTGGCGTTATGTTCAGGTTCTTGAAGGAGATTGTTCCCCGACTGATTTTGAAGAGCGTTACAAGACGTACATGCCAACTGGTTTACAATACCAAGGAGATTATCTTATTCCAGTTGGACAGGATCTTGCTCAGCAATATGGTAAGACATTATTAAAGGGCATAGAACAAAAACCGTTTCCAGCATGGTTTGAAAAAGTTAAACAGTGCGTTTTGACTCACATGATGCATGATATCCGCCAAGATCTGAAAGCTTTAGGTGTTTTGCAGGAAGAATTCATCTCAGAACGTGCAATTCTTGAATCTGGTAAAGCCGATCAGGCAATTCGGATATTGGAAAAAAAGGGACTGGTATATACAGGTATACTGGAGCCTCCCAAAGGGAAGTTGCCAGATGATTGGGAGGCTCGTCCACAAACACTTTTTAAATCAACGGCTTATGGTGACGACGTGGATCGTCCCTTACGGAAATCTGATGGCAGTGCAACATATTTTGCTAATGATATAGGTTATCATTATGATAAAATAAAAAGAGGTTATCAGATTCTATTGGATGTATGGGGTGCAGATCACGGTGGGTATGTTTCTCGTATGAATGCAGCAGTAAAAGCTCTAAGTCCAGTGGATGTGTCAACTGATTTTGAAGTTATTTTATGTCAGATCGTTCGAGTTGTTCGTAATGGTGAGGTTGTAAGGATGTCCAAACGGGCAGGCACTTTTGTAACATTACGCGATCTGATCGATGAAGTTGGAAAAGACGCGGTGCGGTTTACCATGTTAACACGTAAATCTGATGCGCAAATGAATTTCGATCTTGAACAGGTTGTTGCTCAAACCCGTGACAATCCTGTTTTTTATGTTCAATATGCGCATGCAAGATGCCGTTCCGTTTTGCGTTCTGCTGAAGAGATTTTTGGTCAAGAGCGATTAACGGCCTCCGATCTGGCAAAAGTGGATCTGTCCAATATCAGAAATGAAGAGGAATTAGCGGTTATGCGGCGACTTGCACAATGGCCCCGTACAGTTGAAAGTGCTGCCTTGATGCGTGAACCACATCGTATTGCCTATTATTTGATGGAGCTTGCATCAGATTTTCATGCATTGTGGAATGCCGGACGGGATGATGCGACTTTACGCTTTATCCAAAAAGGTGATGTTCATGGCACGTTGGCCAGAATGGCGTTGATTGAAGCTATTGCAAGTGTAATTCGTTCTGCTATGCAGGTCTTGGGAATAGAACCAGTTGAGGAAATGAGATGATGGATCAAAATTCACCTGAACCCCCTAGAAAAAGATCATTTTTTGATGATGATTCCATGGACGCCTCTCGTTCGGGTCAGGGTAGAGAGAATATGATACGTGGACAAGACCCGCGTATGAATCCTACCCGTGAAGATGATGGACGATTGTCTCCACGTCAAAATCGTCCTGATCCAAATGGTAGGGAAAGAATGGCATCACGTTATCATGAAGAAGACGATGAAGAAGACGAATATGATGAGGATTATGATCGTCGCGGACAGCCACGTTTCGCATTTATGCAGAATTTATTTCATGGAGATTCCTCGACACGTCGATTAGCCTATTCCGCAGCGGGAATTGGCGGTATTTTATTGCTTTTCATTGGAGGGTGGATGATGTCTCATGCAGGACATCAGGGTATTCCCGTTTTTGAACCGCCTCAAATTGCTGCCAAGGAAAAACCTTTACCGGAAAACAACACAGAAACTATTGGTATGGATAAGGCTGAAGGTCAAATGGAAGCGAATGGAAAACCTGTTCTTGCGCCTGGACCTGAACAGGCTGACCCATCGGCATTAGCTGCACAATATGGAACAGGCAATTCAACAGCCTCTAATAATCAGACTCCCGCAGTGACCAATGTGAATGGCAATGTTATGGATAATGGAGTATCGTCTCCCAATAATGTACCTTTGGTTGCAGCACCATCGACGGCAACGTCATCAATGGGTAATGACTTGCCAGAGAATAAAAACAATAGGCAGGCACAATCAAAGGAAGATGAGGGTAATGTCTCAGATGAACAATCGGATGAGGCAGAAAAATCTGTTGCGCCTGTTCCTTCAAAAAAACCTATTCGGCATCATCGTCAAGATAACGGTAAAAAAGTCCCTTCTGTAAAATTGGAAGAAAAACGCGTAGGAAATGGTCATTTTATTGTGCAGCTGGCTGCATTAGGGTCAAATGCTGCAGCACAAAAACAATGGCAGGTCATGCGCAAAAAAGCCCCAGAGTTATTGGGGCAATATTCTCCCACCATTCAAAAGGCTAATGTTAAGGGTAATACGATTTATCGAATAAGAATTAAGGGTTTTACCTCCAAGACTCAGGCAAATAGTTTTTGTAGCCAATTGAAAACGAAAAGTCTTTCTTGCACGTTGGCCAATTTTTAATCTGGTTTTCATAAATCTGGTATAATAATGCGGCAATCGGATCTTGTTCATGAGACGGAAATGGAAAATCATTCTTCTTCATGGAATGATGAGACTTTCATTGTTCGGCTTGATGGATTTGAAGGGCCGTTGGATATGTTGTTGCAATTGGCTAAAACCCAAAAAGTTGATTTAACTCAGATATCAATTTTGCCACTGGTTGAGCAATATCTACAAATTATTGAATCTGCAAAAAAAATAAGATTGGAGTTGGCAGCTGACTGGTTGGTTATGGCGAGTTGGTTGGCATGGTTGAAATCATGTCTGTTATTGCCGCAAAAAACTGATCATTTTGGCGATACTGAACAGGCGGTTGATTTACTTCAAGAACGTTTGCAAGGGCTGGAACAAATCAATAAAGCGGCATTGTGGATGCAGGAGCGACCTTTATTGGGGAGCGAGGTTTTTGCCAGGGGATATTATGAAGATCTTACTTCAGTGGATTCCTCTGGATTGATATTGGATAGTGCACGTTTTATTGACGCATATATTCGGATATTCCATCGTAAAAATAAAAAAAGGGAGTGGCGAATTCGATCGTTTCATTTTTGGACGGTCAAAGATGCTCTAAATCGTTTGAAACGTTTACTCAAATCTCATCATGTACCTGGATGGCATGCGTTGGATGCTTTTCTACCCTGTTGGGAGGCGGTTAATAAAAAGGATCAATCACCCGTCCAACAACAGCAACAATGGAAAGCTGCCTGGTGCGGAATGTTACTGGCCGGATTGGAACTGGCAAAGCTTGGTGAAATAAAGCTTGATCAGCAAGAGCAGTTTGGTCAAATTCGATTGCAATCACGAAATGAAAGTCAATCCTATCATAAAAATTTGGAAGCGGAATGAAAACGGACTTGGAAGATTTAAAAGGGTTGATCGAAGCATATATATTTTCGCAAACGGAACCTGTTTCAGAACAATCAATTGAATCTTTGCTGGAAAAAAATTCAATAAATTTAAATCCTGAAGGAAAGGCAACTGTTAGCATCCTTGACATTATTCATTCACTTCAAGAGGATTATGCGTATCGTGGCATTCGTTTATGTAAAGTTGCCGGTGGATGGCAATTTCGGACAGCTCAGGAATGGACGGCATATCTGGTAAAAATCATTGCCAGGCCAAAGCGTTTATCTCGTGCAACAATGGAAACCTTGGCCGTCGTTGCTTATCATCAGCCTTGCACTCGGACAGATATCGAAAAAATTCGAGGGGTCGGTTTAAGTCAAACTGTTTTGGAAACTTTATTGGAATATGGTCTTATCAAACCTTGTGGACATAAATCTGTACCAGGACGACCAACTTTATGGAAAACATCCAAAGAATTTTTAACTTATTTGGGGTTAAATGATTTAAATGATTTGCCAAAAAAAGAAGAGTTATTTGGAGATATTCCGTACCATTCTTTAAATGATGAATAAATAAGTGGGAATATCTTTGCTAAACAAATCATGATGCATATTATGGAAATAGAGGGGACAATATAAAGCATGTTTGATTTTTCTTGGGCAGAACTGATATTGATTGCGATTGTCAGCATGATATTTATAGGACCAAAAGATTTTCCAAAAATTGTCCATTGGTTTGGTGACATAGTGAAAAAATGCAGGGGCATGGCACGTGAATTCCATAGTCAGGTGGATGAGATGGTTAAGGATCCAGACCTTAAGGAAGCCAAAGATCAGTTGATGAAATTACGTCGTATGAATATTAAAAGTGCAATATTGGATGTAATCGATCGAGATAGAACACTTCAGGAGAATTTGAATTCCCCCCTAAATCAAACATCTATTCAATCTCCGAAACCTTATGAAATTCCTTTTTCAAATAAAGAGCCTGAGATTATTCCCGAATATTCAGCGTCAACCGATCATAAGGAACCTGATCTGGAAGCTTTGGCAAAAAAAGATCCAGCTCCAATTTTTTTTCCTCCTGCAATTGCGCAGCGTTTACAGGTTAAAAGATCAGCTCCACCTGTTCCAGCGATGATTCCACCACAAATTGTCAATTACAGGGAACAGGGATGGTCATGAATATTCCCGAAGAAGAGTTGATCAATGATAAATCAATGTCTCTGATGGAACATTTTATTGAGTTACGTCGTCGAATGATTGTCTGTCTGGCAACTTTTTTGATTGCTTTTGGGTTTTGTTATTACTATTCGGAACAAATCTATATGTTCTTGGCCCACCCCTTGGCGCAAGCCATGCGACAACAGGGAGAACAACCCCATCTTATTTATACGGCCTTATATGAGGCATTTTTCACTTATATCAAGTTGGCATTTTTCGGTGCAATTTTTTGTTCATTTCCTATGTTTGCCATTCAAGCATGGATATATATCGCCCCGGGATTATATCGAAATGAAAAAAGGATTTTTGCGCCTTTTTTGGTTGCAACACCGATTTTGTTTTTACTGGGTGCAGCGCTCGCTTATTTCTTTGTCTTTCCTTTTGCATGGAAATTCTTTTTATCATTTCAGGTTGGGGGGGATCATAATATGCATATTGAATTGCAAGCCAAGGTTTCCGAATATCTTTCGTTAGTTATGCGGTTAATCATGGCTTTTGGTATTGCATTTGAGCTTCCTGTCATGTTGACATTGATGGCAAAAATAGGTTTTGTGACTTCATTAAAGTTAAAGAAATTCAGAAGATATGCATATGTTATTGCTTTTGTAATTGCTGCAGTTCTTACACCTCCCGATGTAATTACACAAACTTCCTTGGCTATCCCTTTAATTATTTTATATGAGATTTCAATTTTATCTGCCCGAATGGTGGAACCCAAATCAGAAAAGGAATTATTATAATGCATGATTTTCGTGCTCTGCGTTCTGATCCTGTGGCTTTTGATAACGATTTGGCCCGTCGTGGATTATCCGCAGTTAGTCAGACATTATTATCGTATGATGAGGAACGGCGCTCATATTTGAATGAGCTGCATCAAAAACAAGCTGATCGAAATAATATTTCAAAACAAATTGGTCAGTTAAAACGGAATAAAGAAAACAGTTCCGTTTTGGAAGCGCAAGCCATAAGGTTGCGTCAGGAAATAGATTCATTGCAGACGCGTGCGGATAAATTGGATCAACAAATTTTTGAGGTTCTGGCAAGTTTGCCTAATCGTTTGGCTGTGGAAGTTCCGACGGGAAAAGATGAAACTGAAAATGTTGTTGTACATTATTGGGGAAAAATACGTGAATTTGGTTTTACTCCATTGCAGCATTTCGAGTTGGGCGAAAAATCAGGGTTGATGGATTTTAATGCAGCTACCAAATTAGCGGGCGCACGGTTCAGCATTTTACGTGGAGCGTTGGCAAGACTTGATCGTGCCCTGGGACAATTTATGCTGGATTTTCATACAACTGAACATGATTACGAGGAATATGTCGTTCCATTACTAGTTAATGAACAGACCATGTTTAACACGGATAAATTGCCTAAATTCGGGGATCAGTCTTTTTGTACAAAAGATGATCGTTGGCTAATTCCAACAGCAGAGGTCCCTCTGACAGGAATACAGGCAGGTGAAATAATCAATTATGATCAATTACCTGTTCGCAGAACTGCTTTAACCGCCTGCTTCCGAAGTGAAGCAGGAGCTGCTGGTCGTGATACAAGAGGATTAATTCGACAGCACCAATTTTATAAGGTTGAAATGGTCAGTGTGACCGCACCTGAAGAAAGTGAAAAAGAGCATGAGCGGATGACCCGTTGTGCCGAAATGGTTCTTGAAAAATTGGAATTACCCTATCGTCGTGTCTTGTTATGTTCTGGTGATACTGGATTTGGGGCAGCAAAAACCTGGGATCTGGAAGTTTGGCTGCCAGGCCAACAAGCCTGGCGCGAAATTTCATCTTGTTCCAATACACGTGATTTTCAGGCGCGTCGCATGAATGCTCGCTATCGCCCACAACCTGAAGAAGGTAGAAAAACGCCTCCGGTATTTTTGCATACTTTAAATGGATCTGGTGTTGCAGTTGGACGGGCTTTGGTTGCTGTTATGGAAAACTATCAAAATGAGGATGGTTCAATATCTATTCCTGAAGTGCTTCGATCTTATATGGGTGGTATTGAAAAAATCGGATAATGAAATATAACAAAAGGGGATAAAATTCACCCCCTTTTGTTTTTGGACTGTCAAATTGTAAAAAGAAAAAAGTATTATCCACTGGATAATTTGGCCGTTAAATCTTCAATAAATTGCCAGGCAACACGGCCATTTCTGGCACCACGAGTAACTGACCATTCGTTGGCCTGTGCTATGAGATCCTCTTTTGAAATGGGTAATTTTCTTGCTTTTGCATATTCTGTTACAATCTGATCAAATAAATCTTTGGAGCAATTATGAAATCCGATCCATAATCCAAAACGATCAGAAAGAGATACTTTTTCCTCAATGGCTTCAGAAGGATTAATGGCGGAAGAGGATTCATTTTCAATCATATTCCTTGGCATTAAATGTCTACGATTGCTTGTGGCGTAAAATAACACATTTTCTGGGCGTCCGGCAATTCCACCGTCTAATACAGATTTGAGCGCTTTATAATCACGGTCTTCTGATTCAAAGGAAAGATCATCTGAAAAAATGATGAATTTGTAAGACAGAGGTTTCAATAACCGTAAAAGAATGGGCAGGGAGTAGATATCATCCCTGGGAATTTCAATAATTTTCAAAAGAGGGCAAATGGTTGATAGTTTGCTGTTTACTTCATGATAAACCGATTTGATCAATGAAGATTTTCCTGTTCCCCTTGCCCCCCATAAAAGAACGTTATTGGCGGGAAGATTTTTGGCAAAATGATATGTATTCAGAAAAAGTGTTTCTTTTTGGTTTTCGATACCTTGTAACAGATGAAAGTCGATAAAAGACATGTTCTGAATGGGTGTCAATTCATTATTCTGGGCGGACCAGATAAAACAGTTATATTTATCAATATTTTCAATTTTTGGCTGAGGAGGGGCAAGTCTCTCTAGGGAAATCGCGATACGTTCCAGTAAGGGGATAAGGGATTGAGTCATCTTTTTTCCGGTTTTCATGATCTTGTAGTATGCGAGATACTTTATATAGTGTATGAAGGTGCCTATAATGATAGATGATCAATATACGTAATGTGAATAAGATAGGAAAGCAGTTTGATGATCAATTTTATGGATTTATTTATTACTCCTGCCTATGCACAAAGTGCAGGCGGTGGTGGAGGTGGTACTGCCACAATCATGAGTTTACTGCCTTTTATTGGAATATTTCTGGTATTTTATTTTATTGTTATTATGCCGCAGCAAAAAAAAGCCAAGCAAGTTCGTGAAAAAATGAAAGCATTGCGACGGGGTGATAAAATTGTAACCGCGGGTGGTATTGTTGGTAAAATTGTACGTAACCAGGAAGATTCAGATCAAATGGAAGTGGAAATTGCGTCAAATGTTCGAGTAATGGTTGTTCGTAGTACTGTTACGACTGTTTTGGAAAGTAAGGCCCAAACAGAAAATACCCAATCCAAGATAAAAAACCAAGGTAAAAAAGAAGCCAAAGAAAATAAGGCTGTTACATTGGATAAAGCTGATGAAACGGTAAAAGCGGAATAAAAAACCGGCGGAATGCCGGTTTCCTTGATACAGTTTATTTTGCGTTTATTTGGGCTTCTGCAAAATCATAATTTGCGAGGTTATTAAGGAAATTATCCACAAAATCAGGGCGGCGATTACGGAAATCAATATAATATGCATGTTCCCATACATCAATGGTTAATAGAGGTTTTCCCTGGCCCTCGGAAATCGGGTTTTTACCATTTGGTGTTTTGGTAACGATTAATTTATTGTCAGAAGTCAAAACCAGCCAAGCCCATCCCGAGCCAAATTGCGTGGTAGCGGCTTTTTTGAATTCAGCTTTGAAATTTTCAACTGAACCAAAATTTTTACGGATTAACTCTTCAAATGCAGGAGACATTGAACCACCATCAGGACTTAGGGAATTCCAGAATAAAGAATGGTTGTAATGTTGACCTGCATTATTCAAAACAGGTGTTAAGGATTCATCCTTTGCTGCCGTTACAATTAATTCCTCTAATGATTTCCCTTCAAGTGCAGGGTTTGCTTTGATAAGATCATTCAGGGTATTAACATAAGCTTGATGATGCTTGTCATGGTGAAATTGCATGGTTTCTTCGCTCATTCCTGAACGAGCCAGAGCATTATAGGGAAAGGGAAGTTGTGGTAATTCAAAAGACATTTGGTTCCTCGATATAT
Organism: Commensalibacter melissae; assembly: GCF_009734185.1. Classification (NCBI taxonomy): domain Bacteria; kingdom Pseudomonadati; phylum Pseudomonadota; class Alphaproteobacteria; order Acetobacterales; family Acetobacteraceae; genus Commensalibacter; species Commensalibacter melissae. The sequence continues at coordinate 334,711 of NZ_CP046393.1, forward strand.
TGCAATAATTTTAAAAAATTATATAAGACCTTTTTGGTTCTTAATTCTCTTATATAGAGATTATGCGGAATTTTACAGAGATTAATTGATAAATTTTTTAGGCACATCTCCTTCATAAATTATATATATCTTTTGAAAATGATTAAAGAAAAATCTAAACCCCTTTCTTTTTGCGGCCAATATATAAGGAAGTCTGATCCAGATCACTTCTTTTGCGCGCTTTTTATGCCTTCTGATTTACGAGAACAATATTTTCGTTTATTGGCATTTTATACCGAGATTACTCGGGCCGTGACCCTATCCTCTTCATGGGATGTGGCAGGGCCAATGGCGGGTTATATCCGTTTGCAATGGTGGCGGGACTTGTTGGCAAACAAATCCGACCGGGATCATGAAATTGCGCCTTATATCAAGGATTCTCTGGATCGAAATTTGTTTTCTGCTGAAGATCTTTTAAAAATCATTTCCGCTCGCGAAGAAGAATTGGAGGGTATAAAAAATTGGAATCATTGGGATTCGATAATGGTGCGGTCTGTTGGACAAATTCAGCGGATTCTTGCAAATCTTTTTAAAATAAGAGAATTACCGTTGGTTGAAGCGGTGATTGCAGCGGGTATTGCCAGTGAAACCGTTCATATTTCAAAAAATTTACCGAATATATTTAGAAAAGGGCGTTGTCCTTTGCCAGCAGAGATAATTCATGATTTCTCGTTACAGCGGTCAGAAAACGGAATTAGCGTAACATCATCAGAACTTAATGCAATCCGTGATATTTTAATAGAAAAGGCATATTTTTATTTGCGAAGAAGCGAGAAGGCTTGTTTGTTAGATCGTCATTACAGATCCGTTATTTTACCTGTTATTTTGGCCAAACGGGATCTACACAGGTTTGAACAATGGGATCATTTGTCCCGGAAACGTGGAATTGGAGACAAGTTGTCCGTTTTAAAGGCAAATTATTGGGTTAAATTGAAAATAAGCGAGACTTAGAAAGATAATTTTTTATAAAAAAGGTTCATTATAAAATTAATGAACCTTAAAAATAATGGATACTTAGAGATTATAAAGCAGAAAATAATAAGATTATCCAGGTTGTCCTGTTCCTCCCACAATTCCCCAGCTTTGCCCTGTTACATAAGATGATTCAGTAGAGGCAAGTGTAACATACAAGGGAGCGATTTCTGCAGGTTGCCCAGGTCGTTTAAATGGACTTTCACCACCAAAGTTGGGAATAGCTGATTGGGGCTGAGCCCCGCAAATTTGTAGGGGGGTCCAGAAAGGTCCTGGATCAACACAGTTGACACGTATTCCTTTGGGAAGAAGCTGTTTGGCCATTGATTTTGTAAAGTTGCTGATACCTGCTTTGGACATGCCATAATCCACCAGAATTTCTGGAGGCATATATGATACGAGTGAAGAGGTGGTGATGATGGAACTGCCAGGTGGCAAATGTGGAATGGCAGCTTTGGTGATCCAGAAAAGTGCATAAAGATTGGTTTTCATTGTCCAATCAAATTCTTCTGTTGTTATATCAGTCAGTTGTTCAGAATATTTTTGCCTTCCAGCCACATGGGCAAGAATATCTATTTGGCCCAATTTGGCTAAAGCATCTGCAACAAGTTTTTTACAGAAATCCTCATTCCGGATATCACCGGGTAATGCAACAGCCTTACGTCCGGCTTTTTGTATAAGATCGATGACCTCCTTTGCATCAGGTTCTTCTTGTGGTAGATAATTGATGGCAACATCCGCTCCTTCACGTGCAAAGGCTATAGCGGCAGCGCGTCCAATACCGGAATCACCTCCTGTAACTAGTGCGTGTCGTCCTTTTAAACGTCCGCTTCCCTGATATGTTTTTTCTCCGCAATCAGGAACAGGTTGCATCTTGGACTGTAAACCAGGCCAAGGTTGTGGCTGTTTAGAAAAGGGAGGCGTTGGGTATAGGGACATTGGGTTTTTTAGAGGAGGGACAGATTTATTTTCAACATGTTCAGGCATGGCATGAATACTCCTATTTGTCGCTAAAGCGGCAGCTCCAACAGCGACACCGGTAAGGACTTGGCGACGAGAGTTGGTATGAAATACGGAAGAATTCGCATTATTCTCAGACTTTTCTTTTTCAGACATATTTATCACCTAAAGAAATTTGAGAAATATAAAATAATAAATTAATAATTAAATTTTATTACTTGGATAAGTTTATTAATTATTATTGGCAAAATTATTTTATATTATATAACTCATTATAATTTCTATTCTATATTTTAAATATTTTAAATTCAATATATTTTAATTTATTACTTAATTATATAGCAAATAATGAAATGCTATGAGATATAGTTATTCTATGAATTTTAATGAAAAAAGATAACTGAAGAAAAGAGAGTTTCTCCAGTTATTAAATGTTATCTTTATTTGCTTAAAGATGCCGGTTTATTGGGTTGATCAGGCTGACTTTCGATTATATCTTTTATATGTTTCAGTTCCCGATATATATCGCTATTTTTGTCTTTGGCCTTTGTTTCTAATTCATTGAGTTTTTTATAAAGGTCACTGTTCTTATCATTAACTTGTGTTTTAAGATATTCAATTTCTTCATTTAAATCTTTCTTTTTATCATGTGTATAGGTTTTAAGTTGTTCCAGATTTTTGTGTAAATTGCTGTTTTTGTCTTGGATTTGCTTTTCCAGCGTATCTAGATCTTTATCGAAATCTTGGTTTTTTTCATGAGCGTAGGATTTTAGAAAATCAAATTTTTGATGCATCATGTTATCTCCCGTTGGGGAGTGATTAATGGTCGTTTTTGATTCGTCTGTGACTTGGGTAGTTTCAGCCAAGGCTGGACAAGATAAGAGTAATCCCAGAAAAGCGCTATAGGACAGTAAAAGTCTTTTTTTTATAATCCTCATAATTACCATACCCATTTTGATATAAGTTTATATTTTAATAATATTAATCCCGGTTGTGATGTTTTGGGTCAATCTTACCTAATAAAATGATCATTTTTAATTATATATCTTACCGGAATTATGATCAACCTTACCCAATAAATTGACAATACTTATCATATACCTTATCGAAATCAGAATTAAAGCCACCTATCGTGTTATAATCATTATCGTAAACCTAGCTGTCACTTGCATTGGCATAGGAAAAAGATAAATGGTTTAAAAAAATTACTGAAATAAAAATTTAGCTAATTTATAAATGAATGTTGGATTTCCAAAATTTTTAGGCTTAAATAAAATATTAAATGTTATTAATTGTTATTTGAATATAATTGTTCAAGAAAAGTTTTTTTGTCCGATCATTCGGATGCAAACCATAAAAAGATAATCAAAAAACATTCACCATTTGTCTAAAAAAATATTATAATCTAGGCGATTATTAAGGGATATGAACGAATTATGAAAAAATATCAACTTTTCTTATTCATGATTGGGATAAGTCTATATGATTCATCAAGTTATTCAATTTATGCCAAGCCTTCTGTGACAACTAAGGAAACCCCGAATGAAGAATGGAATATCCATCAATCGGAGAATAAGTATAATACTGATACTGGCATTTTTCCATCCTATCATAAAAAAAGAGGTTTATACCCTTCCAAACATCAGATGCATAATCCGCTACGTAAAAAAGGTTGGCATACTCATCCAGATCCCTATATTGAGGAGGGGGGTGTCTATACCAATTCTGAACATCCTGCCTTGACAGATGATCAATCGACTATGCGTGAATATACAAGTGGAACACCTAATCATTATGTTTCACCCCCGTCTATTTTGTTAGGGTTAAAACATTCACGCCAGTCTCAGCAAAAGGTCAGGATCACTGACCCGTCAAATGGGTATGCACCGCCCATTTCATTACCCCCTTCATAATTCATAAAAAGAGTCTCTTTAGTTTTGAGGAACATTTAAAGCGTGTTCTTTGATTTTAAACTAATTCATGATACATAGAAAAATCTGATTTGCCGAGTTCAAGTCAACGTTGATTAAATTTTTGACCAAATCTGATTTTGAGATAATATTATGACCCCAAAAAGTTCGTTTATACAGGAAGCACAGGCACGAGGATTTATTTTTCAGGCGACTGATCTGAAAAGCCTGGATGAGCGTATGGCAAAAGGTTCTATTTCTGGATATATCGGATTTGATCCAACAGCTGACAGTTTGCATGTCGGGTCTTTGGTACAGCTGATGCTGTTGCGTTTATTGCAAAAACATGGACATCAGCCCGTTGCTTTAGTTGGTGGTGGAACAGCCCAAATCGGAGACCCCTCTTTCCGGGAAGAGGCACGCAGCTTGATGAATCAGGGTACAATTGACCGGAATTTAGATGGGATTGTCCAGAATATTCATCAAATTTTACAATTTGGATCAGGCGAAAACAAAACAATTACGGTTGATAATGCAGAATGGCTGAAAAAGCTTTCCTACATTGACTTGCTAAGGGATGTTGGCATTCATTTTTCAGTTAACCGTATGTTATCCTTTGACAGTGTTAAAACACGTTTGGAAAGAGAACAAGGGTTATCATTTCTTGAATTTAACTATTCCATTTTGCAATCATATGATTTTCGCGAATTAAATCGTCGTTATGGAACTGTTTTACAGATGGGTGGTTCAGATCAATGGGGAAATATTGTATCTGGTGTAGAACTTGTACGTCGAATGGAGGGAAAACAGGTATTTGGATTAACAGCCCCCTTATTGACAACAAGTTCAGGGGCCAAGATGGGGAAAACAGCCAAAGGAGCCATTTGGCTTAACAAGGAGAAATGTTCGGTTTTTGATTTCTGGCAATTTTGGCGTAATACGGAAGACCAGGATGTTGGTCGTTTTCTTAAACTTTTCACAGATCTTTCCATTCAGGAATGTGAACGTTTAGCCGCTTTGCAAGGAGCGGAAATAAACGAGGCGAAAAAAATGCTGGCAACAGAAGTGACCGCAATTTGTCATGGTCGTAGTGAAGCAGAAGCTGCACAGAAGGCGGCTAGAGACATATTTGAGCAGGGTAAACTGGCTCAAGACGGATTACCCGAAATAGTCTTGCCCACCGAAATGCTACAACAGGGTGTTCCTGTTTTTCGTTTATTTGTTCTTGGAAAGTTAGTGAATAGTAATGCGGAAGCCAGAAGATTAATTCGAGGGGGTGGAGCAAGAATTAATGATGAAAAAATTAGTGATGAGGGACAAATTATTACTGATGATGCGTTATGTGATGGGGTTATTAAGCTGTCATCAGGTCGTAAAAATCATATATTGATACGTTGTCGATAGTATAAGGATGCTATTTTTAATATTACCGTTTAGAACAATCGTTTTTTGTCTTAACCTTTTAAAAACCAAATATCGGTTTTAAAAGATTTATTTTCATGATTTGGTTTTTATACAATTAAATAAATCATTTTCTATCAATGATTATAAAATAAATATACATCGCTGTATTATTATAGAATTAGATTAAAAAATTGATAATTTTATAGTGATTATCTTTTTTCGTTTACGGTTTTTATGAAATTACAGTTTGATTTTTTAAACTATCCTTACAATTTCGAAAATGTTTTGAGGATTATACAAACACGTCAGTTGGATAAGGTTTTATCCTGTATACAGGAAATAGAGGAATGGGTAGGAAAAGGATATTATGCAGCAGGATTTATAACGTATGAAGCCGCGTCTGCCTTTCGTTCTTATTTGATAACGCATCCTCCTGAAAAAATGCCATTGTTATGGTTTGGTATTTTTGAAAAACCGATAAAAAGAAAATTCAAACCACAATCTAAAAAAATTGATTTTGGATTAATGAATTGGCAACCTGATTGTTCATGGCATGAATATCAACAAGCTATTGCAGCTGTTAAAAATCATATCGCTGACGGTGATACCTATCAGGTGAATTATACACTGAGAATGGGAACGGATTTCCAGGAAGACCCATATGAGTTCTATCTGCATATGTTGCAGGCCCAACAATCAAGTTATAGTGCATATCTGGATATTGGATTGTTTCAAATTCTTTCGGCATCTCCGGAATTGTTTTTTCAGGTAAAAGAAAGGAAAATTACTGCTAAACCGATGAAAGGAACAGCCCCAAGGGGATTAATCTTAACGGAAGACCTTGAAAACGGGAAAATATTGAATAATGAAAAAAATCGTGCTGAAAATTTGATGATTGTTGACTTGCTGCGTAACGATTTGGGACAAATTGCAGAGCAGGGAAGTGTGAAGGTTTCATCTTTGTTCGATAAAGAAAAATATCCTACAGTTTGGCAACTCACTTCAGAAATAACTGCACGATTAAAGGAAAAAACAACATTATTGGATATTTTTAGGGCGTTATTTCCATGTGGTTCTATAACTGGTGCACCGAAAGCAAATACAATGAAAATTATTCGAAAGCTTGAAAAACAGCCGCGTGAAGTTTATTGTGGTGCTATTGGGATAGTAACCCCTGATCAAGAAGCGATATTTTCCGTTCCTATTCGAACGTTGGTTGTCCAAAATAAAAAAGCTGTATATGGTGTTGGAGGAGGAATAACTTGGGATTCCACTTCCAAGGATGAATATCGTGAGGTTATTCATAAAATACAGGTTTTGTATGATCGCCGGATACCCGATCATTTACTTGAATCAGTCTTGCTAGAGAATGGATGTTATTTTCTTTTACCTTTACATCTGGACCGGCTGAAAAAATCGGCTGAATATTTTGATTTTTCCTTTAACCAGGCAGAATTGTTAAAAAGCCTGCAACATCTCTCCTGTCAATATGAACGAGGATGCTGGAAGGTAAGAATATTGTTAGATCAAAAAGGGTTAATTCAGATAGAAATTAATGCTATTCAGTCTTTACATCACGATTTGATCGCAAGATGGGCGAAAGAACCTGTTTTGTCAGATAATATGTTTCTATACCACAAAACGACAAAAAGGGATTTTTATCCTTCTGTTACATTGGATTGTGAACAATTACTTTTTAATGAGAGAGATGAAGTTACAGAATTTGTCAATGGAAATATTCTTTTGTGTAAAGGGGGGAAATGGGTTACGCCACCTGTCTCTTCTGGCCTCTTGAGAGGAACGATGTGTCAATATCTGTTGGATCAGGGCATGGCGACAGAACAGGTGATTTATAAACAGGATATACAGGTAGGAAGTCAGATCGCTTTTATAAACAGTGTTCGTAAATGGCGTAAAGTGATCTGGAAAAATTCGTTAAACGATTAAAATACTACAGATAAGATATTAAGATATCGAAGATATATTTGGGTTAAAATAACCAGATTTTTTAATGAGATTATTAATGAAAAATTATTTTATCGCACAATTAATCAAGAGGTTAATATGCAACAACATATTATAGATTTTTTACAGCAACATGGTTTTAAATTTAATCAGTTTACTTTGTTTTTAACAGCTGTATCTATTATCATCCTTACGGCGGCCATTGTTCATGTGATTTTACATCGGATTGTGTTGGTCCGATTGGTTCAATTTGCACAAAAAAGCACGCGACTATGGAGCAAGGTCGTTACAGAGAATCAGTTATTTAGCCGTATGGCTTTTACTGTGCAGGGGTTGATTGTCATACTGCAGACCACTTTTTGGGTGCATCAGGGTGTGAAAACGCTAGTTTTTCTTATGATTGCCGCAAAAGTTTGGGTATTGGTCTGTGCACTTCTGTCAATATTTTCATTTCTGGATATTGTTTTAAAATTTGCAAGTAAGCTGGATATAGCGGCACGGCTTCCGCTTGGAGGTATATTTCAAGGATTTAAATTATTGGCCGCACTGCTTTTTGGTATTTTTATTCTTTCCGTACTAATTGACAAATCGCCACTTATCCTGATCAGTGGACTGGGAGCCATGGCAGCTGTCATCATGTTGGTTTTTAAGGATTCCATTCTGGGCTTATCAGCGGGAGTTCAGTTATCTGCAAATAATATGATGCGTGTAAATGACTGGATCCAAATGCCCAAATATGGTGCGGATGGAATTGTAATGGATATTGGTTTGACAACTGTCAAGGTTCGCAATTTTGATAATACAATTACGATGATTCCTACCTATGCGCTTGTTTCCGATTCTTTTACCAATTGGCGTGGAATGCAGGAATCTGGCGGTAGACGGATCAAACGTTCTGTGTATATTGATGTTACAACCGTTCATTATATAACACCTGAGGAAAAGGAAAAAATATTAGAAAGCAAGTTGCTTCAACCCTTTGCAAATTCAGAAAAATATAAGGACAGGGTTGATCATAAAGAATTCATTATGGATTTAGGCAAATATTTATCCAAAGGCCAGTCAATCACAAATCTGGGTCTTTACCGTATCTATTTGGATTTATATTTGAAAAATCATCCTCGTATTCTTAATCAGATGACCTATATGGTGCGACAGATGGCCCCCGATGCAACAGGATTGTTACCGTTGGAGATTTATGGATTTAGCAATACAGTTGTCTGGAAGGATTACGAAGCCATTCAATCGGAAATTTTTGAACATGCCTATGCGGTTATTGAGGAGTTTTCATTAAGTGCATATCAAAATCCATCTGGAAACAGTTCTTCTGTGACAGTTTATCAGGGAAATGCTGCATAATGATTGATATGTAATAAGACAAGAATTTGTTGAACAGATCAACATTTAGATATTGTTTAACAAATTTCTTTTTATTGTTTTATATGAAATTCTATAGGAATATCCAAATTAATTAGTAAACCTTGGATATCATCGGGTGGAGGAGGAAGTTTTTTAACGCGGTGGGATAAAGTAAGGACTTCTCGATCCAAAATCAAATATCCGGAACTTTTTGCAAGACTGCTTGTTAGGATGATTCCCTGGCGATTTATGGTAATGTGCAAAATGGCGGTTCCCTCTAGGTTATCAGCTTGAGCTTCGGGCGGGTAATGTTTGAAACGTTCGAATTTATTTAAAACCATTCCCTGCCAGTTAGCGGATGTTGAAGAAGTGTGTATGACTTGTGCGTTTTGATCCTTTTCTGGTGGATGATCGGTATTATTATTTTTTGATGTGGATGTTGAATTTGATCCAGATTGAGAAGTATGTTGTGGAATAATATGTTGGGAAGGTTGCTTTATTTTGAGTTTAGAGAATTTTTCTATTCTTGGTATATCAGGTAGAATATTTGAGACAGGAAATTTTGGCAATAATTTTTGAATGGGTGTCAAGGGTTCTGTTTTGGCAAGTGTTGTAGGTTTATTCAATAATGGTGAAGTCGGAGTTTCTGTTCGATTGGGGGATAAGTCAAGTACAAGAGCATTGCTTTCAGTAACAACGGGTTTGTTGGGAACTGAAGAATTATTGTAAAAAAGAAAAAAAGGAAAAATAAGAATTAATAAAGAGACGATAAAGGAAACAATTATTATATAACGGTTTTCTTTAGATCTGAGATCATTTCGATTGGCTTGCCATTCTGTAAAGGAAATTTTGTCAGTAATCGTGGAGGTTTTCATGCCATTATTGTTTGTTTTGTAAATTTACCAAAGAAATTTTATGATAACCCGCGGCACGGAGTTGATCCATTACCATAATGAAAGAGCCGTAATCAATTTTGGTATCCGCATAAAGAAAGATATGTTCTTCCTTATTGCCATTTGTTGCAGTGTTAATACTGGGATTGATATCTTTTAATAAAATAGTTTTATCATTTAAGGTTAGGGTATGGTCTGTTTTCAGTGTTAGATAAACAGGGTGGTTGGGTTGTTCCATGTTTTTTGAGGAAGAGTAAGGCAAAGTGACCGGAATTTTTACTGTTGTCAAAGGTGCGGTAATCATAAAGATAATTAGGAGAACCAAAACCACGTCAATAAATGGTGTGACATTGATATCGCATATTTCTTTTGAATCGTTATCAGCATGACGCATACGGATCATGATATTTTTTCTCCCATCATTTTTGGTTGAAAGGGTATGATCTGTGTATTCTTGTCTTTTATTTGCAACTTGCTTATGTCACGAGAAACCAGGCGCATGAAAATGGTACTTAAGTCTGCAATTTTTGATCTGCAATTAGCGTTTGAACGAAGAATCATATTATAGAATATTACGGCAGGAATAGCGGTAACCAGACCAACAGCCGTGGCAAGTAAGGCTTCTGCAATTCCCGGGGCAACAGCTGTTAGACTTGTTGTTTGGGTGGAAACGATCCCTGTGAACGATGTCATGATTCCCCATACTGTTCCAAATAAACCTATAAACGGTGAAATCGCACCAATGGTTGCCAAAAAACCGGTTCCTTTATTTAAATAATGACCTTCATTGCTTTCAATTCTTTCTAATAACAATACAATCCTTTCCTTCAGCCCTTCCGAATCATGTGTCAAAACATTGGAACACTGATATTCATCCGTGATAGCCAATAACATTGTCCTACCAATTCCTTTTTTGGAAAGATCAATGTCAGGCATCAATTCTTTGGCATTTTGTAAACGGAACTTATCAATCAAAAGGTTATGGTTGAGGCGGAAAATCTCTATATATTTCGCTATAAAAATTGTCCAGCTGATTAAACAGGCAAGTAAAAGCATGATCATGACAAACTGCACAACAGGATTTGCATTTTCAAATAGTTGCCAGGGTGAAAAAGATAAAGTGGTCATTAGTTATCTCCATATAGACGATGAGAGATAAAATATGATCCTATAAATGTATCTGACATGATGTTAATCCAATAAGATCCTGTATATTTAATAAATTTTTTAACAGGCAATTCAACTTAATGAATTTATCTTATATTAAGTGATATTAATTATCAATATTAAGTGATATTAATTATTATTATCAAATTATGGAGCTGGTATTAAACTGGTGAGAAATCCTAAGATTAAATATTTTTCTGTATCGTAAAAAATAGAAAATTTTTATGTAAAGATGGTAATAAGGATATTTGTATTTAAAACCGGGTTATTTAATAAATAACCCGTTTTATGTAATTAAAGTTATGTCGTTACAAATTTAGCATAGGCAAGGATTTGGCTAAATGCGGTGGTGGCACTTTTAATGGTAGTGTGAATATCCAATTTTGCCTGGTTAATTGAATTTTGAAATATTTTCCAGGATGCGCCTCTTCCATCTTGATCTGGTGCCATATGTCGTGCCCCATAATTTTCAGATAAACCAATTTTTTCCACGCGTTTCAAAAGCGTATTTGCCCCAAGTTTAGATCCTTCGACAACATAAAGAAAACCTACCGCCTCAGAAGCATTCGTTGTGTTTGGTGAAGTAAAGGTAGTGGAAGGGATATCAATTTTTAAATCTTTCAAATCCTCTTTCACTTTTTCAAAGCGGTTGCGATTGATGAGATCGGGGATAATGGCTGTTAATGTTTGGTCATGATAATAATTGTTGGCATCACGATGAATATAATATTGAAGTGAGAGAAATTTCTTGTAGAGTTCAATGTTGTTGAATAATCCAAGGTTGGTAAGATAATGATCCAATTTTTCGTGAGTTTCCCGTGTTTGTTGACGTAAAGCTTCTGTTAAAGTAAGGGTTCCTGAGTCTGTCATGGTTGTGTTTCCATTATTGCATGAAAATTAATTAGTTAAGTTGGCTAAATTTATTTAACACCATAATTTTTAGACATATACCAATTAATAGTAATTATCAATATCAATTGATATTAAGAATCATTATTAATTCATTGACATTAAAATTCAGTTGTGTCATCAAAAAGTTAATAATAATCATTCACAATAACGATTGATGAATTCCATGCAAACTATTCAAAAAAAACATTTTTTTTTTCCATTTTCATATAAATTTCCATGGTTTGTAATGTCCGGTTTTTTAGGTTTGACCAATATATCAGTCTGGGGGCAATCTTCTAATCCCATTAATCAGGATTTATTGCCGGACCTCAAAACGCAACAGAGAGATGAACAAAAAAGATCGGATAAATTTAACCAGAAAAACAATATTAAAGGAACTTCGCTAAAGCTTTCTCCGATCCAAGTCAAGGGAAAATCAGACCCGATATTGTCTTATACAAAAATTGATCCCGATAAAGATTATAGCTCCCAAGGAAAATCAAGAGTTTTAACGACAACAACAACCTTTAAAACTTTCAGGGATAAACAGATCGATAGTTTGGAGGATTATTCGCGTCGTGTGGATGCGGCAATTAACTATAATTCAAATAATTATAGTATTAATATGCGGGGTCTTGATCAAAGTCGTTTATTAACAACGATTGATGGTATTCGTATGATGTGGGCAAATGATGGTGCATTTGCAAGTGCATTTACGACTCAACAGGGTGGTTTATCAACCTTTGATTTTAATTCTTTGGGTGGAATGGATGTTATTAAAAGTGCAGATTCCAGCTTTTTTGGAACAGGTTCTTTGGGTGGAGTGGTTGCCTTACGAACTTTTAATCCAGAGGATATTCTAAAATCAGGACAAAAATTTGGCGGGATTACAAAAACTACCTATGATGGCGTCAGTGCAAGCGCTTTGTTAAACCAGATTTTTGCCACACGTTACAAAAATACACTATTTTTACTGGAAGGAGGCTATTCCAATGGTAGTGAAACCGGAAATATGGGACATACTGGTGGGTATGGAAATACACGTACAAAACATAATCCTGCCTCTTACGATCAGGGAAGTTTTGTTGGAAAGGTCATCCATTATTTTTCAGGCGGTCATCGGCTAGGAATTACAGGAGAATGGGTCGATCGCAATGTTGATGAACATACATTGACTTCCCAACGGGTAAAAGAGGAATTTTATCGTACACAAAGTAAAAATCAACGCTCCCGTTTTTCTGTTCATTATGATTACAAGGCAAAGGACCCAGCTAAGGATTTATTTGGCGAAGGGCAGTTTATTGCCTATTGGCAGGATAATAATGTTATAACGAATATCTCAGATCGTTATGATTTAATGCCGAAGCGTGATTCGTGGCAGAAACTGGACATGGATGTTCAATCTTATGGAGTGGTTGGACATGCAACAATGAACGTGTTTACAAGCTCGATACATCATGCAATTACATATGGGGGTGAAGCTTATCTAACAGATACAAGTCAGTATCAATCAGGATGGAACGCTACCAAGAATCCATTCCTGCATAATAATTTTTCGGATATGCCAAATGTGCACGGGACTGATTTGGGGGCCATTTTACAAGATCGTATTGGCATTGGAAAAAATGAGTGGCTGCATATCACATCAGGTGTAAGGTTTGATTATTTTAAACGGGATCCGCATAACACTTCGAAATATCAAAACAATCCAATTTACAATGGATTGCCCAAAGGGGCCAGTGGCTCTCGTTACTCTCCAAAGATTTTGGTCGAAGCCCGGATTATTCATCAATTGGTTGCTTATGCACAATATTCACAATCCTATCGTGCACCCAGTGCAAATGAAGAGTATTTAAGTTATGGAACGCCTCCCATGTATCAGGTCACTGGTAATCCCGATTTAAAGGCTGAAACAGGTCGTGGTTGGGAAGTTGGACTTAAATATGGCAATTCAAGACGGGGCTTCAATATTGCCTTTTATGATAATTACTATCGCAATTATATTGATATGATTGGTATCAATCCTTGCACCGGAACACAAATGTGTTTTGGCTATGATAACCTGTCTCGTGTTCGTATTTATGGAACAGAGGCCAGTATGAACTGGGAATTCGATCCCAACTGGCATACGTGGGCCTCTTTTGCATATGCCCATGGACGTAATACAGATATAAATTATGCTTTAAGTTCAATAGCGCCTTTCCGGGGAATCATTGGGTTTGGATATAAAACAGATAATTGGGGAACGGATTTATCAAGTACTTTTGCAATAGCCAGGGATAATGCCAAATTTTTGAATAACACGGGTGTTCTTTCCAAACAGTGGAATACGCCAGGTTATGTTGTTTTTGATTTGACCGGATGGTACAGACCTTCTTTTTATCGTCCCTTGCGGTTTCAATTTGGTATGTATAATATGTTTGACAAAAAATATTATAATGCATCTTCTTTGCCGGTTGGACAATCCTCTCGTAGTCTACAGAAGGCATATTTCTCTCAACCGGGACGTTATTTCAAGGTGACTGCACGTATAGATTTCTGATTTGATTTTTTTAAAATTTTAAATTTTTGCATAGTATTCAGGTCTTTATATTTTTGTAAGATCCTGATTTATTATGCATAAAAGAAAATTAAATAAAATTTTTGAAAATGAATTGACGAATTACACGGAATTATAGTAAAGACATTTCATCACACAATGGCGGATGTAGCTCAGTTGGTAGAGCGCCGGTTTGTGGTACCGGTTGTCGCGGGTTCGATCCCCGTCATTCGCCCCATCCGACAATTTATTGTGACAATAAAATTTTTCCGTAAAACATGGTTTAAATTTGGCATTTAGTCCCTTTTATTTGCAGGCAATTAAATCAATTAGGACTGGTTGTACCAATTATTATAATACTTTGATTAATATTCATTATAACAAGAAGATTAAGATACAGAAAAATTTAGCGGAAATAATTTTCCATTATTGTATTGCTTGTCTAATTAATGCTGGATCATTGTAGTATTGTAGTAAGTAATAAGAATTTATTTGGTTTTTTGTCAAAGAGAATAGAAAATAATGTGGTATTATAATACCACATATTTAAAGTCGTTGAAAAACAAATAAAAATTAGTAAATATTAAAAAAAAACTTGACGAAAATCATACTTGAGTTAATAAACAAAAGTCAAATTACAGTTTTGCTCAATTAACGGAATCTAGAGTTAATGAAAACAACCATTTCGCTTAAACCAGCGGAAGTAACCAAGAATTGGGTTCTGATCGATGCGAAAGACATCGTTTTGGGACGTTTGGCTGCTATCGTTGCTAATCGCCTTCGTGGCAAGCATAAACCACAATATACACCCCATGTCGATTGTGGTGACAATATTATTGTTATCAATGCTGATAAAGTCGCCTTAACAGGCAAAAAAGTAGAACAGAAGATGTTCTATTATCATACAGGTTATCCCGGTGGGATCAAAGAACGTACGATCAGACAACGTTTGACGGGTAAAAATCCGGAACATCTTGTCATTAAGGCAGTTGAACGTATGATTAGCCGTGGTCCATTGCAGCGTAAACAGATGAAACATTTATATGTTTACGCCAGTGATGCTCATCCACATGAAGCACAGCAACCGGTTAAGCTCGATATAGCTGCGTTGAACCGAAAAAATAGCGTTAATAAAACTACAAAAGTTGGAGCCTGAGGAATATGTCAGAGACTCAAGAACGTACAGGCAGTTTGGCTGATCTGAAAGAGGCAGTTGTTGATACTGTTTTGGCACAACAGGAAGTTATCGTTCGTGAACCAAAGCGTGACCAGTTTGGTCGTGCCTACGCAACCGGTCGTCGTAAGGATGCCATTGCACGTGTATGGGTAAAACCCGGTAAGGGAGAGATTATTGTTAACGGACGTCCGGTAACAAGTTATTTCGCTCGTCCAGTTTTGCAGATGTTGTTGAATCAACCTTTTCAGGTAACCAATCGTGAAGGTGAGTTTGATGTTTACTGCACTGTAACAGGGGGAGGTTTGTCAGGACAGGCTGGCGCGGTTCGTCACGGATTAAGTCGTGCTTTATGCAACTATGAACCTGAATTACGTGCTGCATTAAAAGCGGCAGGTTTCTTGACACGTGATGCGCGTGTTGTTGAACGTAAGAAGTATGGTAAGGCAAAAGCCCGCCGTTCCTTCCAGTTCAGTAAACGTTAAGCCTTACAGCTTTATGAAATCAGGGGCGAGGAAAGGCATTATGCTTTTCTTCGCCTTTTTTATTTAAGCATATGTTTAATTATTAAAAACCGATTTATTTGGAATGACAATCATGACAGAAATGCCTAAAATTTTTATTGATGGGGAATATGGAACTACGGGGTTGGGTATACGACAACGTTTGGCGGATTTGCCAATTGAATTATGTTCGGTCCCCATTGAGCATCGTCATGATATAGATAAACGTCTTCAAATGATGGCGGCAGTTGATTTGGCGGTTTTATGTCTTCCGGATGAGGCTTCACGTGAGGCTGTTGCTCTTGTTGAGATGATGGAAAGTAAAAGACCGCGTATTTTGGATGCCAGTACAGCATTTCGAACAGATCCGGAATGGGTTTATGGATTTGCTGAATTGGATCCAGGGCAAGAACGAAAAATTGCAAAAGCCGATAAGGTTGCCAATCCTGGATGTTATTCCAGTGGAGCAATTGCTTTGCTTCATCCCTTGGTAAAGGCGGGTATAATTCCCGTAGACTATCCATTAACCATTAATGCTGTAAGTGGTTATAGTGGAGGAGGGAAAAAGTTGATTGCAGTTTATGAACAGGAAAAGAATGCACCTCCTTTCGAATTATATGCTTTAGATTTGAATCATAAGCATTTACCGGAAATTTGTCATTATTGCGATCTGGTGCAGGAACCTGTATTTGTTCCATCCGTAGGAAATTTTGCACAGGGAATGATTGTTTCGATACCTTTGCATGTTAATTTGTTAAATGGTACGGTCAAACAGCTTAAAACATGTTTGAAGGAACATTACTTTCAACGAAAAAATATTGTTTTTGTTGAGGATGGTTTAACGCGTCTTCCCGCAAACCAGCTGGCCTTTACCGATCGTATGGAGCTGAGGGTTCATTCAAATAATAGAAATGATCAGGTAATATTGACTGCAAGTTTGGATAATCTTGGAAAAGGAGCATCAGGGGCGGCCATCCAGAATATCAAATTGATGTTCGGTATATGAGGTATTTATCAATCAATATCATTGGAACAATAACCATTTGTATATAAAATTTTAATTGAAATGTTGATAAATGCAGATAATGATAATTTTTCGATGAAATCGAGGATAAGAATTATTCTAGAAAGATGTCTGGCAAATTTTATAGTAAGATCAGGTTATGAAATACAGTATTGAAACGTATTAGATAACCTGATTCTGTAATAATCTGAAATATGCTGTTCAGTTTCTCAACTGATTTTTATGATCCAACTGGTTTTGTGAGATATACGGTCCAGCGGCGATGACCTTTACGGTAAGGATCTTCCGGCCCTTTTGCAGAACATGCTGGTCCAGGGGCAGGAGAGCATAGCCGTCCGTCCAGCGGCAGGGTATGTTTTCCTGATTATGCCACCCTTCAAGTTTCCTGGTTTCCAGGTGGGCTTTGACATAGTGGTTCTCCCTGTTGTCAAACAGGGTGATGGTTTCGATCAGTACGCCGAGACTGCGCCTGTCATCAACGAAGGGACCGATGGCATCGCATGGGCGACTGCTATTTGAAACGATATGGACATGATGAACGGGACTGGGGAGAACAAAGACATAATTTCCATTTCCCGTTACCGGCCATTGTGGATGGATAACCTCGCCTTTGTCAGTAATGATATGAAGATTTGTGGAATGGGTGATTGTTTCTGGCGCAACCATGTTCTTCATGCCCAGATGCAATGCCCTCTGTTTCAAATGGGCATGGACAGGTTCAACGGCCTCACGACTTGTTTCCAGAGGGGCTGCGGCATCCTGTGTCCAGTCTTTTGTCTCCTGTCTTAACTGAACCACCTTTTCAGGATTGTGGAAATTTTTATGGTTGTCCGTATTGAGGTAGCTTTCGGACAATACGCCATCCGCCTTGATAACGCCATGTTCCTCCAGTTCGAGATGATAATAGGTATATTCGGTTTTTGAATAATCGTAACGGATGGAGTGATGATTGACCAGCATGCGGGCGGGGATGAACTTTTCATCAATATAGAGACAATGTTCCGGCGTGATGCGCATATCCTTGTATGGGATATTGTCAGCCAGGGCGTCTTTGACGATATGGATGGCATAACCCGCCACATCATCGGGCCTGTTCCTGCGGACACTGTGGTGACCCGATCCGACCCAGGTCACGGGTTTGAGAACCCTCGCGGAGCCTTCATATGCATAAACCATGTCTCCGGCACGGATCTCTTCTATGGCCTTCAATCCGTCTCTTGTCTCTATCATCGTGCCACAAAGGTAACAGGGTTGGGGATTATCAGTGTTCAGTCCCGGCACATAATCTATGGAATAGTTGTGATTAGTGTTTATTGTTGGATTGATGAATTGTCCTGTAGTTCCGACAGTTACGCGAGTCAATCCGTTGGTTAACCAGATGGATTGATTGGGTGGAGGGTTGTTGTTAGTCTGATTATAGACAGGGGGGTTGTTTCCATTCAAGCAAATATTATTATTATTTGCGATATTTAATTTCCCACTTGCTGACCAGGATGTTTCATAAATCGTATCATTTTGAGACAAACCGTCGATATAATGGCCATTACTTGAAAATTCTGGCGAGAAATAAGTATTGTTTATTGACTTTCCACCTTGTTCGATCCCTATATAACCATCATAAAATTTTGAATTTTTTAGGGTGCCACCTTTTTGTATAAAAACGTTCTGCCAACTATTATTGGCAAAAATTTCAGCACCGTCTACAACCGCTCCATCTTGAATATAGATATTGTTAATGTTGAAAATATTTACTGGATCATTACCTCTGTAAATGATAATTCCGGCTCCATTTTTATAGACATTCTGTCTAATCATATTACCGGCAGGATCTGAAGCGATTTCAGAGCTGATATAAATTGAGGTGGTACCACCCGTACCGATGATATTGATATGATCGTTGGAAATGTTATAGTTTTTTACATAGTTTTCAATATCATCCCCGGTAATCTGTTCTTGAGAAAATTGGGCGGTTCTGCTGACTGATACGGTCAGCTTGTTTGATGAAGGGTTGTATCTGTAAAGATCCGGTATATTGGGATTTGTTACTTTACTGTTGTTATTGAGGGTAAGATTGGCAGTATTATTATCACTTGATTGAAAATAAGAGTTGGGTTGATTCTTGTAACTATTGCCACTTAAACTTTGACCTCCCAGATTATAACCGCTTCTTGTAGTATTTGGGTTAAGGAATGAGTCATTATCTGAAGTGGCGGAACCGTTCATGATAACGGGGCTGGAAATAAAAGTGTTGTTGGTTGAACTGCCACCATTCATCGTAACATTTTGATTGAATATATTTGAATCCTGGAGTGTTCCACCAGTATTGATTGTAATGGCTGAATTGTTAGAGGGGCTGTTTTTGATCAAAAGGAAATTTGAACCTGAAACAGTTGCACCATTTGTAATGGTTACAGTGCTGTCAACAAAATTGATGGGTCCTGAATAGGCTTGTGATGGATCAGATGTAAGATGATTATTTGTTGATAGGCTGAAATACTGCCCATTGGTTGAGTTTATTGTGTAGACAGTGCGGCCATCACTTAATTTAACGGCATACCAATTGCCACTATCAATGATCGGATTGTTATTTTGTAATATATAACTGTTTAGATCTGTATTTTCGACATTTTTTAATTGATTGGAAGCCGCATCATCTCTTGTAAGGCGATTATTTGAGAAAGTTTGAATAGAATCTTGACTGTTCTCTTCAATATAGGATGTATGATATTGATATGAATGGACAAATGAATGATTTATTTTGAATGTATCATCATCTTTTTCATCTTTACGCAAATAATCTTTTTTTTGGTTTGTCATCAGTGATTCTCATATAATTTTTATTATAAGCATGTCAGAAAGTAAGTATTTGTAATGTTTATTATTTAAGTAATACTTTCATGAGAATGCTATTTATTATTTAATAGATTTAATTATTATAATGTTACTAATTTATTTAGTAAATTAAATTTGATAATTGAAATGTAATATTTTGAATACATTTATTCTTTTTTAATAAATATTAGATTTTTATTAAAAAATAGTTAGATAGGGATTCACCTGATTTTATTTTCAATAAATATATGGAAAATGACATTATAAAGTAATAGCCTGATCGGGATATGGATTAAGTAATAAAATTTCTAGAATCAAACGGGTTTTATAAAAAAAGCTGGATCAATTTATCTGATCCAGCCTTATAAGTGATATAAAACGGTATCTGTAATTTTTATTATGATGACATTATTTTTTTATGATCCAACTGGTTTTGTGAGATATACGGTCCAGCGGCGATGACCTTTACGGTAAGGATCTTCCGGCCCTTTTGCAGAACATGCTGGTCCAGGGGCAGGAGAGCATAGCCGTCCGTCCAGCGGCAGGGTATGTTTTCCTGATTATGCCACCCTTCAAGTTTCCTGGTTTCCAGGTGGGCTTTGACATAGTGGTTCTCCCTGTTGTCAAACAGGGTGATGGTTTCGATCAGTACGCCGAGACTGCGCCTGTCATCAACGAAGGGACCGATGGCATCGCATGGGCGACTGCTATTTGAAACGATATGGACATGATGAACGGGACTGGGGAGAACAAAGACATAATTTCCATTTCCCGTTACCGGCCATTGTGGATGGATAACCTCGCCTTTGTCAGTAATGATATGAAGATTTGTGGAATGGGTGATTGTTTCTGGCGCAACCATGTTCTTCATGCCCAGATGCAATGCCCTCTGTTTCAAATGGGCATGGACAGGTTCAACGGCCTCACGACTTGTTTCCAGAGGGGCTGCGGCATCCTGTGTCCAGTCTTTTGTCTCCTGTCTTAACTGAACCACCTTTTCAGGATTGTGGAAATTTTTATGGTTGTCCGTATTGAGGTAGCTTTCGGACAATACGCCATCCGCCTTGATAACGCCATGTTCCTCCAGTTCGAGATGATAATAGGTATATTCGGTTTTTGAATAATCGTAACGGATGGAGTGATGATTGACCAGCATGCGGGCGGGGATGAACTTTTCATCAATATAGAGACAATGTTCCGGCGTGATGCGCATATCCTTGTATGGGATATTGTCAGCCAGGGCGTCTTTGACGATATGGATGGCATAACCCGCCACATCATCGGGCCTGTTCCTGCGGACACTGTGGTGACCCGATCCGACCCAGGTCACGGGTTTGAGAACCCTCGCGGAGCCTTCATATGCATAAACCATGTCTCCGGCACGGATCTCTTCTATGGCCTTCAATCCGTCTCTTGTCTCTATCATCGTGCCACAAAGGTAACAGGGTTCTTCCTGAGCATTATCCCTGTAATCCAAAATATATTTGCTATTACTTGATATCGTCGGATTAATTAGTTTTCCGTTACCCGCGACATGGATTTGGGTTGTACCACTGGCTACGGTAAATTGTGTATTGTTTGGAGGGTTATAGCTTTTGTCATTATAAACAACATTATTATTGCCATCAATATATCGACATTCATTATTTGCGATATTTACGAGACCTTTTACGGTTCCAGAACTCTCAAAGAATTTGTCGTCCTGTGAAGTGCCTTCCATTCGATGGTCGCCCAGATTGTCCCATTCGGAATACCAGAATTCCGGTGAATAATAAGTATTGTTTATTGACTGTCCACCTTGTTCAATGCCTACATAACCATCATAAAATTTTGAATTTTTTATGGTTCCGCCATTTTGGACAAGGAGTCTTGGGATATTGTTTCCCAAAATTTGCGCGCCGTCAAGAACTGCACCTTTGGTGACAATAACCTTGTATACATTGTAAAAATTAATTTTTTTATTACCACGGTAGATTTCATGTCCGGCACTATCCCGATAGACATTTACTGTTTGGGGTACACCTGATGAATCCAAAACAGGTTTTCCATTTTGGTCCAGAACGTTTTCTGTGTATACATAGACACAATTGTTACTGCTACCGTTATTTGGGCCAATAATGTTCAGGCTGTCATTTTGAATAACGGTACTGGCGAGGTATTTATCAAGTTCTGGACCAGTAGGCACCCCCTTTGTTTCAAATTGTGCTGTATTTACCACATTTATAGTCATGGTATTATTTGAGTTGTTCAATGGAACATTCGGTATATGGGGATTTCTGACAATACTTCTGTCATTTACGTTTACATCAGCAGATCCATTATCACTGGATAGAAAGGTGTTGTCATGTTTGGTATCAAGATAGCTTCTATTTGTATAACTGATTCCTTTTAAATCATAATATCCTGTTTTAGAGGAAAAATTGACGAAAGAATCCCCATCGGATATGGTTGTTCCACTTATGTTAACGGGGGAGGAAATAAAAGTGTTGTTGTTGGAATGACTATTGCCAGTAAAAATTACGTTTTGATTGAAAATATTGGAATCTTGCAGTGTTCCACCATTATTGTATAATGTTCTTGAATTGTCACTGGCAAGGAAATTCAATCCAGAGACAACAGCCCCATTTTCAATGTAAAAATCGGAATTTATGATATTAACAGGACCTGAATAGGCTTTATTGGGATCATTGGTTAGGTGATCCTTGTCGTGTAAACTGAAATAGGGGCCATTTGTGCCGGTTCCCCGTTGATAGACTGTTTTACCATTGTCAAGTTTAACGGCATGCCATGGAATGGTTCCATCCAGGATTGGATTACTGTTACGGACGGTATAATTTGCAAAATCGACATTGTTATCGAATTTCAATGGATTTTTACTGGTATCAGCAGATAGGTCAGGATCCACACCCGGATAATTATAGTTTGGCGAACTGTTTGGATCATTATTTTCCCCCCCGCCAAAATAATCCAGATAATAACTATTGTAGCTTGATATACTTGGATCAATGAATTGCCCTCCATAACCGATATGCAGTTGCATAAATCCATTGACAACCGAAAAGCGTTGGCTTTTGGATGGATTTTTAGTGGGATCGTTTACAGTAAAACCATTTTGATCGAAATAAACGTTGGCATTATCACTAATGTCTAAAAGATTCTGGTAAGAGTGTGCAGATTCATAGAATTTATCATTTTTGGAGATCCCTTCCATGCGGCTGGTGACATTATTTCTGCTGTACCAGAATTCGGGTGAATAATAGGTGTTATTGAGTGATTGACCCCCATTCTGAATCCCGATGTAGCTATCGAAAATATTGGAATTTTGAAGAATGCCTCCGTTTTCAACCAGGATACTGGGAATTGCTCCGCCAAAAATTTGTGCATGATCCAGTACCGCGCCTTTTCTGACAATTATTCTTGAGACATTATAGATATTGACAGGATCGTTTCCCCGATAGAGTACATTATTTTTTGAATCCCGGTATGTTGTTGCTGTTTGTGTTACTCCATTGGCGTCTGTAAATGTCTCGTTGGTGACATATACAACGTTATAATCACTGAAACTTCCGTCACCGATAATGGATTTATAATTATTTTTGATTATTATGTTGTTCAAATATTCATCAATGTTGTTTGCGGAATAAAAATCCTGTTTTCCGAATCTTGCTCCTTGATCAACATTGATCTGCGTACTTTTCGTGCCGGCTGGAATCTGCGTATCGGCGGTGACAGTGGGATTGGTGACGATGGTATAGTCTTTTATATTGATTGTTGTTGTTCCACCCTTACTAAAGAAAAAATTTCCTGATGAGGGGGTCTGTTGGGAGGCTATACCCGTTAAAGTCCAGCTACCCACTGATAGGATGTAGGCATTGGTAAATGAATCGTTGTCTGACTGAGTGTTGCCGGCCATTGTGGTGGGGCAGCTATAGTAATTGTTATTACTGGAAAAACCATTGTTGATGTAGACATTTTGATTGAAAATATTGGAATTTTGCAATTTACCATTTTGATCAACGGTAAGCGTATATTGATTCCCGTCAGTGGAAAAGTAATTGAGTTCTGATACTACGGCTCCATTCTCGATATGCAAATTGCTGTTGATAATGTTTACAGGGCCAGAATAGGCATAGTTTGGATCAGTGGTTGTGTGATCAGCCGTATACAGGCTAAAGTATGAATTTGTACCGTTCTGATTATATCCGCCCTTACTATATATAGTTTTTCCATTATAGTTAATGGCGTACCAATCACCGGTATTAAGGATGGGATTGTTATTGTGTATGGAATATCCTATCGAATCAAAAGTGCTTATTTGGTCTTCGGTGACGTTATTTTTATTTGCCAAATTAACAGGATAATAAATATAGTTTACAAAATGATTTGTTTTAAATTTATTTTCATCTGTTAAATCTTTGCGTTTGTCGTCTTTTACATGTTTAACCATAAGTAATCTCTTATTTTTACTTTATTTTTTCGTTCCTAAAATATTATTATTAGTATAATACAACATAATATACAAACATGTTATTTATTAATAAGTAATTTTTACTAATATAAAACGAAATTTATAGTAATAATCATTAAATTTATTTAATATCATTTAATGAACTATTGATTTTTATAATTTTTTAAATTTTGCTAAAGCAGTGAATATTTTTGGTTACTTTAAAAGTTTTGCAAGGTTTGTTTTTTATTGGAATTAATTTTTTTATTAAAAAAACTCTAAAAAAACTTAAATGAATATAAGTTAAATAAATGATGTATAAGTAACCAGTTTCATAATTTTTTGTATAAAATTTAATTATAATGTGAATATTATGTATTTTAAATGAAAAAATCTTTGAAAAACACTTGCAATTTTTTTAATTTTTTTTAAAAACAAGATTGTCTTTTGGTGGTGTTATCTGCTAAGAGAAAATAAGCAAGCGAGAGTGACGGAACGGTAGACGTAGTCGACTCAAAATCGACCGCCGCAAGGCGTGGGGGTTCAAATCCCCCCTTTCGCACCAATTCACGTTATCTGTTAACGTGCAATGAATGGTTATTAACGCTTATGTCAAGATTGTCCATATCTCCCAAACCCCAAAAAAAACCTGAAAATCCATGTTTTTCATCTGGTCCTTGCGCAAAACGTCCCGGATGGAATATCAATGTTTTGCAAAATGCTCTGGTAGGGCGGTCACATCGTTCCATGGAAGGGCGGGCCAGGTTACATGATGTCATTCACCGCTCTGCTGAAATACTTGATGTTCCTGAAGGATGGAAATTGGGTATTGTGCCCGCTTCAGATACCGGGGCTGTTGAAATGGTTTTGTGGGCTTTGCTAGGGTCTCGTCCTGTTGATGTGCTTTCTTATGACAGTTTTTCTGCGGAATGGGTTACCGATGTTGTTGAACAGTTAAAACTGTCCAATATTAATATTATTTATGCAGAGTATGGTGAATTGCCAAATCTGGATGAAATTCAGTGGGATAATGATGTTGTAATGGTGTGGAATGGAACGACTTCGGGTGTTAAAATTCCCAATGGAGATTTCATTCCTGACCATCATGATGGATTGGTTATTTGTGATGCGACCTCGGCTGTTTTTTCGATGGATCTACCATGGTCGAAACTTGATGTGGTAACGTGGTCCTGGCAAAAGGTTTTGGGTGGGGAAGCCGCGCATGGAATGCTTGCTCTATCACCACGTGCAGTGAGACGTCTAGAAAAAACAAAACAGTTAAGACCCTTGCCTAAAATCTTCCGTGTATTGAAACAGGGAAAATTGAACGAAAAAATTTTTGAGGGAGATACAATCAATACTCCGTCAATGCTTTGTGTTGAAGACGCGCTGGATGGTTTGAGATGGGCTCAATCTGTCGGGGGATTGGCAGGATTGAAACGTCTTAGTGAAAATAATCTGAGGATTGTCAGCCAATGGGTTGCTAAAACGGCATGGATTGAATTTCTTGCAAAAGATGAGAAGTATCGCTCACATACCTCTATTTGTTTAAAAATTGTGGACCCTTGGTTTGTTGCGTTGGATAATAAAAGTCAGAAAACGGTTTTATCGAAACTGACTGGTCTTTTGGCTGAGGAACAGGTCGCTTATGATATTGCCAGTTATCGTGATGCTCCTCTGGGATTGAGGTTATGGGGTGGGGCAACGGTGACTGCTGCATCTATGGAGGCCCTGTTACCTTGGCTTGATTGGGCGTTTGCGATGGTAAAGGCGGATGGCTGAATCATACGGGAAGATGATTAAAGGTAAAAAGCAACTATACATATGATTGATGATCTGGAAATAAGTAACGCATTGCTCCCCGTTGGTTTTTGCGATGTCTTGCCCTCTGATGCTGAGACAGAAGCGCGTGGTTTGCAAAAAATGATGAATATTTTTGCTAATTACGGTTATGATCGGGTCAATCCACCTTTATTGGAATTCGAGCAGAGTCTTCTTGCGCATGCGGGCAAAGGAATTGCAGAGCAAACTTTTCGGATAATGGATCCAGAAACACGTTATATGATGGGCTTGCGCGCAGACATTACACCTCAGATTGCCAGAATTGCTGCGACACGATTGATCAATTCACCACGTCCTTTGCGGTTGTCGTATGCTGGTCTCTGTATTTGGGTTAAAGGGGCAAGACATTCAGCAGCCCGTCAAATTTTACAGACTGGCATTGAATTAATTGGCATCGATAATGCACAGGCTGATGCCGAGGTGATTCTTGTGACTGCACAGGCATTGCAGGCGCTTGGGATTCAGGCCTTCAGTTTTGATTTAATGATGCCGCAGCTGGTGCAGGCAATTATTGGCCCGGAAAATTTTACCTCTGCACAATTGGGTGCGTTAATGCGTGCATTGGATCGTAAAGATGTTGCCGCCGTAAAATATTATGGCGGGGATTATTCGGATATTTTGACAGCTATGTTGCAGGCGGCAGGTCCTGCGGATCAGGCTATTGGCGCATTGCGAAAATTAGATTTCCCAGCAGAGGCCCAACGGTTGTTTGAACGGTTGTTGGCTTCTGTAAAAGCGGTGCGAAATCAAGATCCGGATATTGAATTGACTATTGATCCTGTTGAATTTAGAGGCTGGGATTATCATACAGGATTATGTATTTCCGTTTATGCTGATGGTATTAGTGGTGAAGTTGGTCGGGGTGGAAGATATCTTTCCAATAATCAGGAACCTGCTTGTGGTTTAACCCTTCGTCCAGATATTTTGTTGCAAAGAGCGGAAAGACCTTTGAGCAAATCAAGAGTTTTTGTTCCCTATGATTGTCATAGAATTGAGGAGTTGAGCAAACTGCATGAAGAGGGATATGTTACATTAATGAGTTGTGCGGTTGAAGGCGATCCTGAAGAAGAGGCTCATCATTTAAATTGTCAATATATATACAAAAAAGGAAAGTTGTTTCCTTTGTAATTGGTGTAAGCGCTTTAATCATTTAATATTTGTGTAATTTTATAAATAAGGTTGTTTAGATAAGGAAGTCTATATGTCCAGTGTTACCATTGTCGGTTCCCAATGGGGAGATGAGGGAAAAGGAAAGATTGTTGATTGGCTGGCCAGTCAGGCAGATGTTGTAGTAAGATTTCAGGGCGGACATAACGCTGGACATACCCTGGTTATTGATGGAAAAAGTTATAAATTATCATTATTGCCTTCCGGTGTAGTTAGGCAAAAAATTAGTATTATTGGCAATGGGGTTGTTGTTGATCCACAGGCCCTGTTAAATGAGATTGCCAAGTTTAAAGATCAGAATATCGAAATTACTCCAGATATTTTAAAAGTAGCCGAGAATTGCCCTTTGATTTTGCCTTCTCATGTGGCCTTGGATCAGGCTCGTGAAAAAGCACGTGGAGAACATAAAATTGGAACAACCGGTCGAGGTATCGGACCCGCTTATGAAGATAAAGTGGCGCGTCGTGCCATTCGCTTGTGTGATTTGACAGAACCGGAAACGCTAGATTGGCGTTTGGATGAGTTATTGGCTCATCATAATGCCTTATTGGTATCATTGGGTGAAAAAACATTTTCAAAAGATGAAATTCTATCCTATCTCAATACTATTGCTGTAAAGGTTTTACCTTTTATGGCACCCGTTTCAGAATTAATGGCAAGTTATATTAAAAATAATAAATTTGTGCTATTTGAAGGGGCACAGGCCATAATGTTGGATGTAGATCATGGAACCTATCCTTTTGTAACCAGTTCAAATACTGTGCCTGCTCAAACGGGGATTGGTAGCGGTACAGGTCCACGGACAGGCGGATACATACTTGGAATTGCCAAGGCCTATACGACAAGAGTTGGTGCAGGGCCATTTCCAACCGAGCTATTTGATGAAACTGGAAAATATTTAGGTGAAAAAGGTTATGAGTTCGGTACGGTAACAGGACGGCCAAGACGCTGTGGATGGTTCGATGCTGTACTGGTACGTCGTGCAGTTCAAGTTGGTGGATTGGATGGTTTGGCCTTGATGAAACTAGATGTTCTGGACGGCTTAAAAGAGGTCAAAATTTGTGTCGGGTATCAATTGGACGGTCAGAATATAGAGCGTTTTCCATATACTTTGGAAGCGCAAAAAAGATTGAAACCTATTTATGAAACGATGTTAGGATGGAATGAAAAGACCTCTGGTATTCGGTCAAAGAAAGAATTGCCGGCAGCAGCAAGAAATTATATTGAACGTATTGAAGCATTGATAGGGGTTAAGGTTGCTGTCATTTCAACCAGTCCTGAACGTGAAGATACAATATTATCCGAGAATTTTTTGCCAAACTAATTTTAAGATAATTTATTGTCTTTTTGTGACCCCTGACAAGGGGTCTTTTATAATTCTCATTTTACGTTTCTTAATTCGTTCTATAAATATTTATTTGTGAATAAAAGATTTTTATTAAGAAAATTTTAATGAATTTTATTCAAAAAAAGATTTGAAAATTAATATTTATATGAAAAAGAAACAAAAACCACCTTTTAATATATGTTCAAGAAATGATTTAAGGATATATTATAGATAATTTTATTTTATTGCTTAAATATAATGATCGAAAAGATAGATTGTAACTAAGAATCATTTGAAACAAATTTATCTGATCGTAAAATTAATAACAGTATGTTTTAAATTTTTTTATCTTTTGAAATTTGTTGTAGATTTAATATATTCCAAAAGAAAAATTTTAAAAAAAACTGTTTTATTAACAGCTTAATAGATAATTATCAAATATTATTTTGACCAATTCAATGTGATGCACATGGTTATCCAAATATTCAATAAAAAAAATAACGGGTTAACATCTGATTCCAATAAAGAAAAACGCGTAGGATCAAATATACGCAGGGAAATTCTGAGAGCTTTAAAGACAGCTTTTCCTTTAATGTTAAGTGTCATTCCTTTTGGTCTGTTATTGGGGGCGCAGGCAAAGATACATGGATTGTCAACGCTTGAGCTCTGGTTAATGTGCAGTTTAAATTTTGCTGGCGGATCTGAATTTGTCGCGATTAATTTATGGCAAAAAACACCGCCATTATTATTGATTGTTGCGATGACCTTACTGGTGAATTGCCGTCATATTTTAATGGGCGCCACCATGATACAGTTTTGCAAGCGTTTTTCATTAAAAAGGATTTTACCATCTTTTTTCTTTTTATGTGATGAATGTTGGGCATTGTCATTGCAGGACTGTTATCACAGGTTAAAAAAAGTCATTAGTCCATCTTTTAGTTATATATTTTATATGACTGTAGGAGTTTCTTTGTATCTTGTCTGGGTTACAAGTGCCGTGATAGGAATTTTATTGGGGCCTTTATTTGGTAATCTTTTGCATTATGGATTTGATATGGCGTTTGCAGCCATATTCATTGTTTTACTTCGTGGTATGTGGCTGGGATGGAGAAAAGGCATTATCTGGGCAAGTAGCCTTATAACTGCCTGTATAGTGTATATGTTTGTGCCTGGGGAATGGTATATTATTGCGGGTACTTTGACCGGAATAATATTTGTCTTTCTGGTTCCCAATCACATGCTGCAGGCATCAAAAAATGTTTAGTACCTACATTAATGAACACGCTTTTCTGACGATTATATTCATGGGGATGGTAACATATCTGACACGAATTGGTGGATACCTTGTTTTTAGTAAATATGATCATCCCCGATTAAAGAACATATTGGAAATTGTTCCTGGATGCGTAATGATTTCCTTGATCGCACCTTATTTTGTTACAGGACGGATGGCAGATATGATTGCATTAATCTTTACGGTAACGGCGGCTATTCGATGCTCTTTTTTGGTTACACTGATTATCGCGATAGGATCAGCTGGATTATTACGATATCTTCTAGGTTAAATACGCCATAATCCAGCTTGTTATGTTTTATATTTTTAGGCAATAGCTACCTGGTTTATTGAGTTTTTAAATCCAATATCTGAACCATGTGCTTTTTGAATAATTTCTTGCAATTTTTCAAAAGCACGGGTTTCAATCTGACGGATACGTTCTCTGGAAATTTTATAGACTTTTGAAAGTTCTTCCAAAGTTGCAGGTTTATCTTTTAACCTACGCTCCGTTAATATTTCACGTTCTCTGGGTTTTAAGCCTTCCATCGCTTTTTGTAGAATATTATGACGTTGGGATAGTTCTTCACGTTCGGCATAGCTCTCTTCCTAGTTAATGGCGTCATCAACCAGCATATTCTGCCATTCGTTATAATCACTGTCGTTTCCCATAGGGGTATTTAGGCTGTGATCTTGAGCGCTTAACCGTTGATTCATACTTTGAATCTCGGATGTAGTTACCCCAAGTTTCTCCGAGATTGTTTCCAATTGTTCCGGGGTTAGATCAGTGTCACTAAAGGCCTTAATCTGGCTTTTAACGCGACGTAAATTGAAAAAAAGCTTTTTTTGAGCAGCGGTTGTCCCTATTTTAACCAAAGACCAGTTGTGAAGAATATATTCCTGAATGGCCGCTTTAATCCACCAAATTGCATAGGTTGTAAACCGGAACCCACGGTCTGGATTAAAACGTTGGATGGCTTGAAGCATACCTATATTTCCCTCACTTATCAATTCATTCAGGGGCAAGGCATAGCGTTTGTATGTTGTGGCTATTTTAACGACTAATCTTAAATGTGCATTGATCAATTTATGTGCAGCCTGTATATTTCCCTCCTCTTTCCACTGTTTCGCATAGGTGAATTCCTCTTCAGCTGTTAAGAGGGGAAATTTGCGGATATTCTGGATATATTGTGTAATGTTGTTTTCTGGCGTGATATCTAACATTGAAGGAACCATTGATTTGTACCTTTATGATGTTATGGTCTGCGTAAAACAGAACACATGTCTTGTTGATCTTTATTGTATTTTTAATTAATGCAGTTGACCCACATTTATATTTTATGAAGTTTGTTTTGTTTACGAACATTGTTATATCAGACTAATTTAGT
Source organism: Commensalibacter melissae (assembly GCF_009734185.1). NCBI lineage: Bacteria > Pseudomonadati > Pseudomonadota > Alphaproteobacteria > Acetobacterales > Acetobacteraceae > Commensalibacter > Commensalibacter melissae. The sequence continues at coordinate 365,787 of NZ_CP046393.1, forward strand.
CCTGTCAAAAAAAATAACATAAAAATAAAGTATATTTTCATCGATAAATTCGATTATAGGTAATAAAAATTGAACTGGTTAATATTTATAGAGTTTAAAACATGTATTTTACAAAATTTTAATCTTTATAATTAATAATTTATTAATAAATTTTTAACAAGTTATTTTTTTCTTTGCAAGAGTGTTTATTTCGAATCGAAAAATAAGGATTTATTATATCTTTATTTTTCCGTAGTTATTTTCTTTATTAAACGTTCCATATCCTGGGGCAATGATGTTTCAAACTCATGATATTTATTGCTTATGGGATGATTAAATCCTAAAAGTGTCGCATGCAGGGCCTGTCTGGGAAAATCAAGAAGTTCATTTCTTTGATCTATGGGTAAGATTTTTGCAATGGCGGGAATCCGCTTAAGATATACGGGATCACCTATTAAGGGGTGACCTTGTTTCGATAAATGCACACGAATCTGGTGAGTGCGTCCTGTATCAAGTTTACACTGAATAAAGCTTACAGCTGGATTTATTATTTTTTGAATTTTATAATTTGTTTTGGCATATTTTCCACCTTTTTTGACAATTGTCATTTTTTTACGATCATAGGGGTCACGACCGATATTTCCTTCAATAGACCCTGGACTTGGGTTTGGTATTCCCCAACAGATGGCATGATATAACCGGTTTATGGTTCGATCTGCAAAATCAGCGGATAGTTTGCTTAAGGCTTGTTCAGATTTTGCGACAACCATTACTCCAGAAGTGTCTTTGTCCAGCCGATGAATGATTCCGGGACGTTTTTCTCCTCCTATTCCTGACAGGCTGTCTCCACAATGCGCCAAAAGAGCATTGACCAAGGTACCATTTTCATTTCCCGGGGCTGGATGTACAACTAATCCAGCCGGTTTATTGATTACGATAAGATGATTGTCTTCAAATAGAATTTCCAGGGAAATGTCCTGAGGTATCAATGAATACTCTTTTACTTCAGGGATTTGCAATTCAATTTTATCATTTGTTTTAATGGGAGTTGATGGATTTTTAACAGGGACATGATTACGTTTACAATGTCCTTGTTCAATGAGTGCTTTAATTCTTGATCGTGAATAATTTTGATAGGTTTTGCTTAAAAATCGATCAAGTCTTAAATTATTGTATTTTTCTTGAACTGAAGTTACAAGCAAAGTTGAGTCGATCGTGTTTGAACCATTCATACAGAAAGTACCTTAATGTCAATGAATATATCCCTTGAAAACAAAGATTCTTTATCACGAAAAAATAAAGGATTGTTAGCTTTAGTTGTATTTTTGGGAATTCTGATAATAATGGCCACAACGATACTGGTTTTCGCAATTATCAGTCGTATAACTCATAAGAAAAACGATTCTGTCATGATTTATGAAAATTCACTAAAAATTACACGTCCAATCAGTATATTGCAAGAACCTAAAGGGACACGGATAGAAAAGGTCACACGTCAGTCTGACAGGATGGTATTGATAACATTGAGAGGTGGAGGGCCTGATCGTTTGATTTTCTGGGACATTGATCAACAAAAAAAGGTGGCGGAAGTTAAAATTATCGATTCGGGGATTGATGATAAATAGTTTGTTAATTGAAAAAGAATTTTTATGAAACACCTTGCATATATTCGGATTTATAATATGAATAGTTATTGCAATTATCAAATAAAAAAACAAGAAATAATATATGTATGGATTTTTATACTTTGTTTTACTTTATAAAAAAATGTAATATTTTGATATTTTAATGACAATTGAGAAAAATAGTATATAATTGAATTATAACAATCATTTAAAGGAGAATTGTTATGAGTAAACATGAAGTATCAAAAAAAGAAGCTCACAAAGCTGCCGAAACGCTAAGGGATCCTAAAGCTAGTAAATGTGATAAATCCGAAGCAGGTTCTGAATTATCAAAGAAAAAAAATCAAGGTAAAAAATAGATAACTAGATAATTAATCCCATTTATTTTGATTTTTATATGCTAAACTCAAATAACGATTGCAGGTCTTTGAAAAGGGACTATTTAACAGTCGTTATTTTTTTGTGATTAATTTGGATTTTTTGGTGAGTTTTAGTTGCTTTTTAGGGCAGGATGACGTAGATAAAAGAAAAATATAGAAGGTTTCTGGTCCCGTTCGTCTAGAGGCCTAGGACACTGCCCTCTCACGGCAGCAACACGGGTTCAAATCCCGTACGGGACACCAAAAGAGAATATCAATCTAGCAATACGTTAAATAATTATTATCGTAAGATTATATAGATATTTAAAAAAGTACTAGAAGATTTGCTTCAAAAATAATTGAAAATATTTTCAATACGAAATTATCTGTTTTGTTTAAACAAAATCTTTTTTCGCATTATAATATAGACATAGTTTTTTCATATTGTGAAATGGAAAAATATTAGATTACTGAAAATAATTTTTGTAATAGATCCATATAATATTTTGGTAAAATTATGCAAAAAAAAATTATAAAGCCTAAAAGACCTTTTATAATCAAAATGGGGAAAAAACTTCGTCCTTATTTTAATAAAGTGCTTTCCCGTTATTCAGAAATTCCGGATCAACCCGTATATGATATTTCGGTTCTACCATGGATATCTGTAATTGAAGCTAATGCAGATATAATTCGTAAAGAATGGGAACAGCTTGTTCAGAAGTATCAAAATGAATCTGTTAACGCACCCTCACTGCGAGATATATCTCCTGACCATGCTAGAATTGCCGCGGATAAACGTTGGAAATCCTTTTTTTTGCAGGGTTACGGGTTACGGGTGATGGAAAACTGTAAGTTAATGCCTAAAACAGCAGCTTTGATAGATAAGATTCCGAATTTAAATTCAGCGTTTTTTTCTATTCTTGAACCGGGTGCCGTTATCCCCCCGCATTATGGTGTGACCAAAGGTTTGCTTACGTGTCATCTTGGGGTCGCTGTGCCGATAGATCAAAAAAAATGTTGGATTGATGTTGATACGCAACGTTTATACTGGGTCCAGGATAAATGCATTCTTTTCGATGATACCTATAGGCATAGTGTTGAAAATGATACGAATCAAACTCGGGTTGTTTTATTATTTCAGGTTTTAAGACCGGAAAGAGGATTTGGTAAGGTTGTTCAAGATCTGTTTATGATGGCGATCCGTCGTTCTGCCTTTGTTAAAGAAGCCTATGATAATTTTATGAAAATCAATAAACAACAAATATTACATTAGTTATTGATTGAGGTATTTGATTTTTTATTAATGTTTAATGTTTTAATCAATGAATTGGGGTTGCAGAAAGGATTATTGAATAATAAGTGAATTGTTATAATTTTTAATTAGGTTATAAATAATTACTGTAAATATTCTGGAGAAAGTGTAGATTTGTGAGAATCGGTTTTTTAGACTGTTTTGCTGGTATGAGTAGCAGCCGATTTATAGGGGCTTTGGCAAGTGCCGGTGTTCCTGAACAAATTTTACAAGATGCAGTTGACGCCCTTGATATAGGCGCACGTCTAGAATTAATGCATGTCAAGCGAAGCAATATTGCAACGATCAAAGCCTATATTAGTTTTGACATTTCAGAAAATGGCTTGAATTTTTCTCATGATTTCTTGCGTTCTTTTCAAGATGAAAAAGTCAATAATAAACAGTTGCTGGGAACAATTCAGGCCTTGATTTCCAATGCGTCTCTACCTGTAAAAGCGAAAAAGCTTATTTTGGAAACTTTTCAGAATTTGGCTGAAGCACAAGCCAAAATCTCAGGTCTGCCAATCGAAGAAATCAGTTTTCATGAGATTAAAGCGCTGAACACGATTGTTGGAGTAACAGTTTGTTGCGTTGCATGTGTCTGGCTGAAGATAGATCAATGGTATGTTTCTCCCTTGAATGTAGGATCGGGAATCAAAAAAGATTCCAAGGGATTTTTACCTATTCCAACCCCTGTAACGCTTGAGCTTTTGGGAAATGAGGTTCTTATTTATGCCTCGGGTCCACAAAAGGAATTGTTAACCCCAACCTGTGCCGCATTGTTGAAAGCGTTAAAGACCAGTTATCAGCCTTGCCCTCCAATCTTGATTTCTCGTATAGGGTATGGAGGGGGAAGAATGGAATATGATAATCTTCCAAATTTTTTAAGACTATGTGTGGGAACCACAACAAAAGGAAAAAATACACAATCAGTTATTGGGGAAATTGTTATTGTAGAGGCAGAATTTGCCAAATCATCGCAAGATGCATTAATTGAATTACAAACCCATCTTTATGCGAATGGGGCAAAATTTGTCTATACTGTGCCAATTTATTCAGTCTTTAATCAAATGACCGATAAGGTTGTTATTTTCTGTCTCCCGGAACATGCTGATGAGATGCGTCGTTTCTTATTTCAAAGATTAAAAACGGCATATGTGCATTGGCGTATTGAGAAATATGAAAATTTGATTCATTATGATGAAAACGTTAATACCCCATGGGGAAAAATAAAAGTTATTGTGGGACAACTGTTAAACAATCAAATTGTTTCAGTTGTTCCTGATAAAACAACATGCCGCTCTATTGCCAAAGCACATGATTTATCAACAGTTGAAATTGAGGAAACGGTTAAACGGTTGTTTTTTTCCGGGAAAAGTTGATTGAAATTATGAATAAAGATTTAAAAAACGTATAAAAATCTGTATAAGAAAACCTATTATTATTGTAATATTTCCGTTTTATTGATGTACAAAAGGCAAAATGCGAATAGGAATAAATTCACAAGCTGCCTTAATAATCATTGGAGAGGCTACATGACGAAGAATTTAATTGCTTCATTCTCTTTTTCCCGTTCTTTGGTAATGGTCAGTGCTTTAAGTCTGGGGCTTGTAGCTTGTTCCAGTCATAAAAAAGAACGGGATCTGATTTTGCCCGAAAACCATCTTGTTGGTGTGGATCGTTCAGCCACAGGTGGGGATGATAGTCTGGCAGGTGGTGTTAACGCTTATTTATGGCGTGCGGCATTGGATACGTTGGCTTTTATGCCCATGCTTTCAGCTGATGCTGTGGGGGGAAGCATTATAACGGATTGGTATCAGCCTGTTCCATCTAATCCTGAAAGATTTCAAGTTGTTTGCACTGTACTTGACCGACGGTTGAGATCGGATTCGATCAGTGTTGTTGTTCATCGTCAGATAAAGGAAAACGGACAGTGGGTCGATGCGCCTGTAACCTCTCATACAGCTTCAGATCTTACCAGTAAAATTCAGGTGCGCGCACGTCAGTTGCGTGCTGATAAACTTAAGTAAATTTAATATATTTGATAGACTAACATGAATAATTCCACTCCATCATCGTATGATTTTCAACGTGTAGAATTTTATTGGCAACAGCAATGGGCAAAACGTCATTTGTTTGATGTACCCAATGTACCTAATTCTGAATTGCCAAAATATTATGTCTTGGAAATGTTTCCATATCCATCTGGACAGTTGCATATGGGGCATGTAAGAAATTATACATTGGGGGATGTTGTCGCTCGATACAAGCGGGCAAGGGGCTATAGCGTATTACATCCTATGGGATGGGATGCTTTTGGTCTTCCAGCTGAAAATGCTGCCAAAAGCCACGGTGTTTCTCCTGTTAAATGGACTATGGAAAATATTGCCGCCATGCGGGAAGAACTCAAAAGATTGGGCTTCTCCCTAAACTGGGACAGAGAATTTGCTACGTGTCAGCCCGAATATTATGGTCAGCAACAAAAATTGTTTTTAAGCTTGCTGGAAGAAGGCCTGGTTGAGCGTCGCGAAAGTTGGGTGAATTGGGATCCTGTTGATCAAACTGTGTTGGCTAACGAACAGGTAATTGATGGCAAGGGATGGCGTTCTGGAGCTCCAATTGTAAAAAAACAGCTTTTCCAGTGGTTTTTGAAAATTACGGATTTTGCACAGCCTTTATTAGATGGATTGAATACACTAAATGACTGGCCTGATCGTGTGAAAGCGATGCAAGAGCGGTGGCTGGGAAGATCCGAAGGGGCAAAAGTGCGTTTTGAGGTTCTGAATTTGCCAGCAGATTTTGAATCTAGTTTGAACGTTTTGGAAATATTTACAACCCGTCCGGATACCCTGTTTGGTATGGCATTCGTTGCTATTTCACCTGATCACCCGATGGCGGCTAAATTGGCAAAGACAAATCGCGAAGTGGCTGATTTCATAGCCGAATGTCATCAGTTGGGCACTTCAGAAGAGGCGATTGAGAAAGCTGAAAAAAGAGGGGTCGATACTGGCCTGAAAATTCGGCACCCTTTTATGCCTGATCAGGAATTTCCAATCTGGATTGCCAATTTCGTATTGATGGACTATGGAACGGGTGCAATATTTGCGTGTCCCTGTGGTGATCAGCGGGATTTGGATTTTGCACGCAAATATAAAATTGATTTCAAGACAGTTGTTGTTCCTAAAGGAGAAACTTCTGAAACCTTTAAAGTTACCGAGACTGCATATACAGATCAGGGAATTGCTGTAAATTCTGGCTTCTTGGATGGATTGCCAACAGTCAAAGCCAAGGATGTGGCAATAGCGGAATTGGAAAAATTGGGCATTGGTGAAAAAGTGGTGAACTGGCGTTTAAGGGATTGGGGAATTTCCCGTCAGCGTTATTGGGGTTGTCCAATACCTGTTATTCATTGTCCAAAATGCGGAATAGTCCCTGTTCCTGAAGGCCAGTTGCCGGTTCAGTTACCAGAGGATGTTGATTTCTCTTTATCCGGAAATCCGTTGGATAATCATCCAAGCTGGAAACATGTTGAATGTCCCCATTGTCATGGAGCTGCTCAGAGAGAAACCGATACATGCGATACATTTGTAGATAGTTCCTGGTATTTTGCACGATTTACAGCACCTTATGCCGAAACCCCGACAGAAAAGGAGGCTGTTCATCGTTGGATGCCGGTAGATCAGTATATTGGTGGAATTGAGCATGCGATATTACATTTGCTATATGCGCGTTTCTTTACACGAGCCATGAAGCAAATGGGGTATGTAAGTGTTGATGAGCCTTTTAAAGCTTTATTTACTCAGGGTATGGTGATGCATGAAAGTTATCAAGATGCACAAGGCGAGTGGATTTTTCCTGACGAAGTAAAAAAAACAGGGAATAAAGCTGTTTTACGTGATACCGGTGAAACTGTTAAGATTGGTCGTGTTGAAAAAATGTCAAAGTCCAAGAAAAACACGATTCCACCATCTGCAATTATTGAACGTTTTGGTGCTGATACGGCACGTTGGTTCATATTGTCAGATAATCCTCCCGAAAGGGACATGGAATGGACAGAGGAAGGGGTAATGGCTACTTCCCGTTACCTGCAACGTTTATACCGTTTGGTTGTAACGGTATCGCAACAGGTTCCAGTGCTGGTTGTTTTGCCTGATACATTTTCGGAAAATGCGGATCAATTGCGACGCTTGGCCCATCACACTATTGTTGCGGTAACAGAATCATTGGATAATTTTGCTATGAATGTTGCGATTGCAAGATTGCGCGAATTAACCAATGCTCTGGCTGATGCAGAAAAAAAATCGGGTGAACCGGGAATGGATTTTGCCCGTCGTGAAGCTGCCATGATGTTAAGTCGACTTTCCAGTCCGTTAATTCCGCATATGGCGGAAGAAATGATGTCTCATCTTTTTGAAGATCACAAATTGTTGGCTGAAAGTGAATGGCCTAAAGCGGATGAAGCTTTGTTAACCGCGACAAAAGTGGTTATTGCTGTGCAAATAAAGGGCAAGTTACGGGGAACGATTGAGGTTGCTCCGGATATGGAAAAAGAAAAGATAATCCAATTGGCACAGCGGGAGAAAACAGTTTCTAAATTTTTGGAAGGAAAAACGGTTTTAAAGACAATTTATGTGCCTAATAAAATCGTTAATTTTGTGGTAAACTGATGAAATCATTAACTATATTCCTTAAAAAATCCAGTGTTCCCTTGTGGTTTGCAATTTTATTGGCAGGATGTGGTTTTCATCCTGTCTATAAAAAAACGGCTACATTGGATACCAATAAGGAATTGAAAAAAGTTTATATTCCTGTTTTGAATGATCGTTTTGGTCAGCAAATTCGGCAGTTTTTACAACAGAATATGGCAGGGGATGGGCCTGAAGATCCAAAAACATATGAGTTAGATGTAACCCCGTCTTTAAGTGAAGAAGCGATTGATATTCATTATGACAATTCTTCGGGTCGGGCAAGAATGACCGGGAATGCGCATTGGATATTGAAAACCATATCTGTTAATCCAGTCATTTTGGCACAGGGTGATGCGCAGACAATGGATGGTTATAATATTACTTTTGAACAATATTTTGCTCAGACGTTGAATGACGAAAACGCGCAAACTCGTGTTGCTCAGAATTTGGCGAATGAAGTTACACAACAAGTTGCTGTCTGGTTCAGGCATAATGATTCTTTTCAAGAAACAAGTAAAGTTCCGAATACACCCAAGGCGCAGTATATGTTACCAAGCATGATGCCTGGAACAAGCGGAGCACAGACTCAATCAGCGGGAAGTGATGGAATGCCAGCAATGGCTACCGGTCGAAATACCATGATTCCTGTTGGAATGGATAACATGACAGAAGATGAAATGCCTTCAGATAAGTAATGGATAAAAGATGAAATAAGGGTATCAATATTTCATGAAAATCGATGCACGAAAAATTACAAGTATTTTTCAAGATATCAATCAATTTCGTGTATATCTGATTTATGGAGAAAATACAGGATTGGTACGAGAACGTGCCAGCCGCTTGGTAAAAAAAATTGCCAATAGTTTGAACGATCCTTTTCTTGTTGCTGTTTTGGATAAGGAAAATCATGACCGTTTGGTTGAAGAGGCGACAGCCTTATCTTTGATGGGTGGGCAACGTGCTGTATGGGTAAGAGATGCATCGGATAATTTAGCTAAAAAACTTGAAATTTTTTGCGCTTCTTATTTGAACAAAGAAAATTTATCTCATTTGGACTCAGTGATTGTTATTGAAGCGGGCAGTCTTTCCACTCGTTCTCCCTTGCGGATCTTGGCTGAAAAACATCCATTAATGGCGGCAATTGCGTGTTATGCAGAGACTGGGCGCTCACTGGAAGAAACTGTTCATTCACTATTGGGGAAAAAGAAGATTTCCCCGGATGCATTCCGATATTTATTGGCAATGTTAGGTGGAGATCGAATTCTTATTCGTAATGAGATAGAAAAACTATTACTTTTTGTTGGAGATGAGGCAGAAATTACAATTGAAGCTGTTGAACAGGTCTTGGGGGATAGTAATGAATATTCTGTAGAGGATATTTTATATGCGGTTATGACAGGGCAAACAATTGTTGCAGATCGTACGTTAAATCGGGGACTTAAGGAAGGGATTACCTTGATTGCGCTTATTCGTGGAATTTTATATTTAAATGATCGTATGATGCAGGTTAGGATTATGATGGAAGAAGATGGATTGCCCCTGAAATCTGCAATGGGAAAATTAAATCCACCAATTTTTTTCAAGCGTGCCAATGATTTTCAAAGGGCAATGACCTATTGGAATAAAGAACGATTATTGGATCTTGCCAGACAAGTTCAGTATCTGGAACTTTTAAGCAAGCAAACTGCTGTGCCGGGTGAAACATTATGTCGACAGTTTATGTTGATGATTGCCCAGATGGTTAAGGATAAAAAAATGGTAATGAATTTAAAGGAACTCTTTTCAAATATATAAAGACAGGGTAAAAGAGGCATAGTGTCTGCGTAGCTCAGCAGGATAGAGCACAGGATTCCTAAATATTGGGCATCTTATTTGGAAACAGTAAGGTGAATCCACTCTAATTCGGGGAACGCTTCGATCAAGAACGGTCATGCCAATCCCGAGCCAAGTCTGTTTTGAATTTAACAGAAAGGTGTAGAGACTGTACGGGTGGTACCTACGGAAATATTTCTATGGTAAAGAGACAGTCCAGCTTACAAACATTGATTGTCAATTTCACAATCAATGGCGATGAAAATCGTGGTGAGATGAATCCTGGGGCCGTGGGTTCGAATCCCGCCGCGGACACCATTTGAATATGCCAGATGTTGCCAATTCCTGACAAATCCCTTGTTTTTCCTAAAAAATCCATATTTACCTATCATATTCTTGTCAGTTCATGACAGATTATGCGATAAAAAGTGGGTACAAATTCAAGGAAAGTGGGTACAAATTATCTTAACTGATTCAGAACGTTCAGTTGGATAGAATGGGAATTTATATCCTTGAATATTTTTTGGTTAAATAAAATTGGCAAGATTAGTTTGATGATAATAATTATTTGTTGCCTAATGACAGCCGGTTATTATATTTTTAAAGGAATCTGTTCTTATCTGGATCAAAAAAGATTTTCTTAATATTTAAATGGAATTAACGTATAATGTAATAGTTTGAAATCAATAAATTTATATTATGCTACTAAATTACAGAACGTTTTTAATAATCTTATTTTTTTATATAACTATAATAATAGCTATTGTTTTTTTGGGTAGTCGCAAAAAGATTGACAATGCTGATTTACTTGTGGTTTTTGGTACCAAAATTAATGAGGATGGTACTCCAAGTGCTGGATTGAAAGCACGTTTAGATGAGACGGTGTTTGTATATCGTAAACATGTGGCCTCTTTAATTTTTGTTAGCGGGGGATTGGGAAAAGAAGGATATAATGAGGCTAAGGTTATGGCCGATTACTTACTTACCTAGAATATACCCCGTGAAGCGGTTATTCTTGATGAAAAAGGGGTTAATACAAGAGCAACTGTCAAAAATGTGGTTGAATTATGCACTAAGCAACATTTTAAGTCAGTTATTGCAATATCTCAGTATTATCATCTACCCAGAATACAACTGGCTTTTAAACAGGCGGGCATGCCATTGAAAGGTCAATCTGCTCCGCGTTATAATTCATGGCGGGATATTTTTTCTTTGAATAGAGAGATAGTAGCCTATTTGTTTTACTGGTTAAAATTAAAATAATTTTTGAAAATTGCGGGTAGGCAATAATGATCATCTGAAAATTTTTATAATAATTGCATTACATTTCTTCCAAACCGTTTTCGGAAGGGAAAAATTACAATAGAGCTTGTATTGTCTTACCGTCCATGATAACGCATCCTCGTGAATTAACTCTCCAATAGTGTAAATCATTAATCCATTTTCATAGCCAATAAAAATGCAGACATCATGTTCTTTTACTGTTTTCCGTGGATGAATAACAATTACATCGCCAACACGGAATAGGGGGTACATAGCATGATTGCCGATTATAATTCCAAATGCATCTTTTTCAAGGTTAACCAGATGAGGTCGTGGAATATATTCTACAGGTGTATTTGTAATTAAGAAATAATTGTCAAGTTCCTTGATGGTGGCGAATATAGGAATGTCACTGTTTATTTTTTTCAAATAATTTGATGTCGATTTATGTTCATTTATGACATCATGAATATTTACCGTATTTATATCGCTATTGATATTTTCCTTGTGATTGTTGGAATGGGTCAATTCAAAGGCTCTTTTATTTTGATCTTTGTTAAGATCAGGATCCAGGTCAGCTATATTTACGCCCAATGCGCTGGCGATATATGGCAGATATTTGCTGCGTTTAATTCTGCCTTTTTCAATACTGTTAATTGTTTGCTGTTTACATCCTACAATATCAGCTAGGTTTTCTTGTGTATAGCTGTTTTTCAAACGATACCGTTCTACATTTTTACCTATAATATTTTTGTATCGTTTTTCATTATAATTGATCATAAAGATCAATTTATTTATTTTTCTCTAAAAATCTCTACTTTTTTTATTGTAAAAAACAATTTTATTTGTATTAATTACTATATTTACTATTTAATGTTTTGTAATAATGATAATTATAAATATATTAATAATTTAAAAGAAATATAATTATAAAAGGATATAAAATGACTGAAAAATTATTTTTAAAAAAAGTATGTATTGATTTTGACCCTTTCCAAAAAAATAACCGTTTGGCAATTGTTCCGTATATTGATGAGGATATTAACGAATTGCAAAAAGAGCTATGGATTGAATTAATGTTAGGATCCTCACCATTATATATTCATTTTAAAAATATATCTTTTTGTAATAATCAGGCTATTTATGAGGCTGATGCTTATACAAATAATCGTCCTAAGACACAGGTTTATTGTGCCTCAACGATTGGTGAATAAATTATAATATTCAAATAAACATTATTTGTATGTATAGCTGTTTTATATCAAAATCTTATATCATTCGTTGGTTGAAATAGTATATATAAAAGGTTTATTGAAAATTTATATATACTATTATTTTAATATAGTAATCTATTCTTTTTATTAAAGAATTATTAATTATAATAAACAAATAATTTATATTTTAATTTTTTTTTATTATTGATAATAATTATATTGAATATAATTTATTATTTATGTATTTCACTCTTATAATTATTGCCTCAATTAGTTTATTTACTTTTGTTAAATAATAATTAAATGCCTGAAATTATTGAGTGAATATTTTAATGAATAGACGATCGTTAGTTTTTAACGCTATATTGATCTATTGCTTAAGCTTTTTATGCTTACATAACAAGGCTTACGGTTTTGGTAATAACCAGTATTATAATTCATTGCAATATCAAGGATATCGTCAAAGGCAGGAATTAATGGATATGGAATTGCCTTTATCCAACGATATTTCTGTTAATCAGGGCGAGAAATTCATGCCTCAGATCAAGGATTGTGTAAAAATCAATAATATTGATATTGAAAATCCGTACAGTCTTTCAAAAGAAAAAATAGACCATATCATTAAAAAATGGAATCATCGTTGTTTAACTGTTTCGGATATAAATACAATCCTAAATATTTTAAATCAGGCTTATCTTAAAACCAATTTTTTGACGACAAGGGCATACCTGCCACAACAAGATTTATCTTCTGGTCATTTGCGTATTGTTATTATTGAAGGCAGGATTGAAAATTTCAATTTTACAGGAACTCCTGAACGATTTCATGAAATGACGGCTTTTCCATGGATTGCTGGTAATGTTTTGGATCTGAATGATTTGAAACAGGGACTGGATAACATGAATCGTTTACCTAATTGGAAAACCTCATTAAAAATCAATAAAGGTCATCAGGATAATACTTCTATTGTTGAGGTGAAAACTCCAAAAGCGGGTTTAATTCATGGCAAGGTGAGTACGGATAACAATGGGCAAAGCATTTCAGCCAGAACGATAGGTCGATCGAATTTTATTGTTACTGATCTTTTTGGTGTATTAGATATGTGGTCATTTGAATATGATCATTCGTTAAATAATCGACAGAGGTTGGGACATAACTCGTTTTTTTCCATGGAGGGTTCCGTTCCAATGGGTCCATGGTTATTATGGTGTGGATGGTGGCGTTCAGATGATATGTATCATGATGGACCAAAAATCGCGTTGCATCGTGAAGATGTAACACAGAAGGATTTTCATGTTGGAATTTCCAGGGTTTTAACCAGGGATTTAATTGGTGTAACTTCTTTAATTATTTCCTATCAAACAAAATCCTTCATGAATTATAGAAATCATATTCGTGAAAATTATAAAAGCGCACGTTTGTCGATGTTAAATATAACTTTAAGTGAATATACCAAATTGTGGGATCGGGTATGGTATATTAATCTGGGAACTAAAATTGGATTAAATGGATTAATGACCAAGACCTGGATAAATAATTCAGGAAAATATGCACCACATACGCGATTTGTTAAATTTATCCTGGATATACAGGGAGATCAGCCTATAATAAAATCGCTGACTTGGCACACTTTTGTGCATGGTGAATATAGCGACAAAAGTCAATATGATAACGAGCAGATGCAGATTGGGGGACCATATACAGTAAGGGGATTTATACGTCAGAATTTGGCTGGTAATGCCGGTGTTTATATTCGGAATGATCTTTCTTGGACTTTACCAACGGATGATATGCACTGTGGAGACTATCAGGCTTTTTGCGATTTTTTTCTGGATAAGTCAGAGTTCTACGGTTCTTTGGATGCAGGAATGACACGAGCCGTCTATGCTACCCCTTATCATGTTGACAAGCCAAAAGTCGGTAATATCGGGAGTGGAGGAATAGGGCTAAGAAAAAAAGATGGAATTTTTATGTGGGATGCATCGGTGACGCATGCCTTTACCCCTTCTATTCTTGCCCCAGAAGGATGGATTGCTGGTTTTGCGTTTGGTATAAGTTTTTAAATTTTTTTATAGATTAAGAATTTTCTTTAAAATATCATTATTATCAATGAATTTAACAAGATAAATGGATAAAGGAAATATATGCCTGCAGCCTTGACCCAGACCGAATTGATTGCTGTGTTGGTATCAATTATAGATTATATGCCTTATGTTATGACAATTAATAAGGGATCAACGCTTCCATCTGGTTCTTTTGAACCGGGACATCAAAGTTTACAAGCAGGATTACGTGCTTGGATTCATCAACAAACACGTTATCCTGTCGGTTTTTTGGAACAACTTTATACTTTTGCCGATCAAGACCGCATATACAATCAACCTCAAGTTCGAAGCATTTCGATTAGCTATCTTGGACTTGTGCGTCATCAAGATTTCAGTCTAAACGAAACGGAATGGCATGATTGGTATGAATATTTTCCATGGGAAAATGAGTTAAAACCAGCTGTAAAAAATATACGAGAAACAATGGTCGGGGCTTTATATGAATGGCAGAGCCGGAAAACGGAAGATACAGAACAAACAAAACGTCGTATTGAATTCTTATTTGGTCTGAATGGATATGCCTGGAATGAAGATCTTATTTTACAGCGCTATGAATTGTTATATGAGGCAGGCATGGTTCCGGAAGCAGGGAATAGATATCTAGAAAGGAAAGATTTTGCTGGTCAGGGTATGTTTGCTGATCATCGACGGATTTTAGCTACAGCAATTGCGCGGTTAAGGGCACAAATCAAATACAAGGCCCTGGTATTTGAACTAATGCCGACAGAATTCACTTTGTTGCAATTGCAAAAAACCATTGAACGTATTATAGGGCGTTCTTTGCACAAGTCTAATTTTAGGCGAATGATTGAACAACAGAATTTGATTGAGGAGACTGGTCATATTACTGACCAGTATCGTGGCAGACCAGCAAAACTTTTTAGGTACCAAAAGTCAATTGTTGATGCCAGAGCAATGTCTGGATCAAAATTGCCATTAGTAAGGAATTGACATTCTTTGTATTTTAAGGATAAAATGGCATATATATACTCAAGTTGAGTATAAAAGGAGAGTGACATGCAGCAGGGACTACCTGATTATTTAGAAAATAAACTGGGCAGAATTGCTGCTGCCCCGGAACGAATGAGCTTAACAAAAAAAATTCAACGTGTTAACCAGCTAAAAATAGAACGTAATGCGGTTATTCTAGCACATAATTATCAAATTCCCAAAATTTTCCATACGGTTGCTGATATCGTTGGTGATAGTCTTGCTTTGGCACGGGAGGCTGAAAAAATTGACGCGGATGTCATTGTTGTGGCAGGCGTACATTTTATGGCAGAAACGACAAAATTACTCAACCCTGATAAAACAGTTCTTATTCCCGACTTGAAGGCTGGTTGTTCTTTGGCTGAATCTATTACGGCAGAGGATGTCATGGGATTACGTAAAAAATATCCAGGTATTCCTATTATTACGTATGTGAATACTTCAGCGGCGGTTAAAGCGGCTTCGGATATTTGTTGTACATCAGGGAACGCCAAAAAGGTTGTTGAAGCGCTTGGAGTTCCGAGGGTCATCATGATTCCTGATGAGTATCTGGCACAAAATGTTGCAAAACAAACCAACGTCGAGATTCTGACATGGAAGGGGCATTGTGAAGTTCATGAACGATTTACACCACAGGAAATCAAGCAGTTGAAAGCTGAATATCCAGAGGCTGCAATCCTGGTGCATCCTGAATCCCCTCCTAAGGTGATTGAAGCGGCTGATTTTTCTGGATCTACGGCTGAGATGTCAGATTTCATCAAGCAAAAAAGATCTGATGAAGTGATTTTGCTGACTGAATGTTCAATGAGTGACAATCTGGCAGTAATACATCCAGATATCAAATTTATTCGTGTATGTAATCTATGTCCTCATATGCAGCGTATCACATTGGATAATATTTTGACGTCGTTGGAAGAAAATAAATATGAAATCACGATTGATCCATCTATTGCTGATAAGGCACGCCTTTCCATCAAAAGGATGTTAGAAATATGAAAAACATTATGCAGTCACCTGTTGTCGTGATTGGCAGTGGATTGGCTGGATTAATGACGGCATTACAACTTGCGCCATTGCCGGTTTTGCTTTTGACGCAGGGAAAGATAGGACAGGAGACATCCAGTATTTATGCGCAAGGTGGAATTGCGGCGGCCAGTCATGAAGAGAAAGATAGCTCCGCGCATATAGAGGATACTTTAAGGGCTGGAGCGGGATTATGTGATCAAAAAGCTGTCGCTACCATATTGGACGATGGAAGAAAGGCAATTGAAGTATTGGAGAAATATGGTGTTATTTTTGATCATGATCGCCATGGCAGGCCTAGGCTCGGGTTAGAGGGTGCACATAGTCATCGGAGAATTTTTCATATTGATGGAGACGCTTCCGGGCGGGGTATTATCAAAGTGTTGACAGAGGCGGTCTTGCGAACCCCCTCAATAACTGTAATGGAAAACACTATTGCGGTTCGTCTTCTAAAGGATAAAAATAAAATAAGGGGGGTAATAATCCAAATAGAAGGTCAATTCAGGTCAATCGTGACATCCACTATTGTGTTGGCCACCGGTGGTATTGGCGGGTTATTTGAGGAAAGTACAAATCCTTTGCAAAATTATGGTCAAGGTCTGATTTTGGCGGCTGATATTGGTGCTGTATTAGCTGATCTGGAATTTATTCAGTTTCATCCAACCGCACTTGATGCAAATATTTTTCCAAAGACTTTAATCAGCGAAGCGGTTCGTGGGGAAGGGGCTGTTTTGGTTAATAGTGATAACCAACGGTTTCTGGCCAATACAGAAGGACAGGAATTGGCATCCCGTGATGTTGTGGCAAGAGCAATTTATCATCAGACTATTCAGGGTAAAAAAGTTTATCTTGATGCCAGAAAGGCTTTAGGCAAAGGTTTCAAGACACGTTTTCCAACCATTGCACAGTTATGTCATCAAGTCGGTATTGACCCTTCAATGGATTTGATTCCTGTCAAACCCGTTGAACATTTTCATATGGGAGGCATTAAGACAAATTTGAATGGAGAAACAACGATAAAAGGTTTGTGGGCAGTGGGTGAGGTTGCTTCTACGGGTTTACATGGAGCAAATCGTTTGGCCAGTAATTCATTGCTGGAAGCTACAGTTATGGCCATGCGGGCAGCCAAGGCAATTTTGGATAATCATCCTTCCATTCAAAGTAATGATAATGAGATAGATGAAACTGGGATTGTGATTTCTGACCGTTTACCTTTTGTAAAAAAGATAATGCAGAAAGATTTAAATATCATTCGAGATGAGGATACTTTGAGATCGGCAATTCGGCAGTTTCTTACCCTGGTTAATGAACATGATGATCAATATGTCCTTAATCCAGAACAAATTGCCCTGATGATAGCAGTGAGTGCGTTCTTGCGGAAAGAATCTCGAGGGGCACATTATCGACAGGATTATCCTGCTACGCTTGAAAAAGCCAATCGATCTTTCATCAGTTTTGATCAGGCATATCAGTATGCCAAGACATTGTGATGTTATTATATGAAATTAATTTGTTTATTATAGATTTATCAGAATATAGAGGTGACTATGACGATTCCAGCTTTGCCCCATATCCTAATTGAACCCATTATTCGCAATGCGTTATTGGAAGATCTAGGGTTGGCTGGGGATGTAACCACTAATGCAGTTATTGATGAAAATCACCACTCCAAAGTGGCGATGGTTTCAAGAGAGACTGGTATATTGTCAGGAGTGGATATCGCTTCAATGGCTTTTACCTTAATTGATCCATTAGTTCATGTAGATTTAAAGAAAAAGGATGGAGATATATTAAAGCCGGGAGATGTGATAGCAATTATTGAAGGGTCATCCCGTGCAATTTTGACAGGTGAGAGAACAGCCTTGAATTTTATGAGCCATCTATCTGGAATTGCCTCGGCAACTCATAAGATTGTTAAATCTATTGAAGGAACCAAAACACAAGTTGTTTGTACGAGAAAAACAACACCAGGCTTACGCATGATGGAAAAATATGCCGTGCGGTGTGGTGGTGGAATGAATCATCGTTTTGCCTTATATGATGCCGTTTTGATTAAAGATAATCATATTGCAATCGCGGGTGGAATACGTAAGACGCTTGAACAGGCTAAAAAAAATGCAGGGCATATGGTTAAAATTGAAATAGAAGTAGATACGCTGGATCAATTAAAAGAAGTCATGGTATTGGGTGTTGATGCCGTTTTGTTAGATAATATGGATCCTGAAACTTTAAAAGAGGCGGTTGCGATTGTTAATCAACGTGCCATCACAGAAGCTTCTGGGCGTATCAATCCCGATACGGCTCGGACATTTGCTGAAAGCGGTGTTGACTTAATTTCTGTAGGTTGGATAACCCATAGTGCGCCTATTCTCGATATAGGACTTGATTTTATATCGTGATAGATGAACAAACAAAAGGTTTCCAGTAATGGAAAAGGATCATTTTATGCAAATGGAGGAATTCATTACATACTGTCAGGCTGGACGTTCCATTTCCACTAACGAAAAAGAATTGATGCAGCTGTTATACCAATGTGCCTTTGAAGCGCAAAAAATAATAATGGAATTAAACAAATAGTTTTCATACGCAAAAAGAAATCGTTGATATTTTCAGTAGTCTGACAGGAAAAACTGTAGATTCATCTTTTGTTTGATTTCCTCCTTTTATACTGATTTCGGTAAAAACATTCATATTGGTAAAAATATATTTTTTAATACAAATTGTTCTTTTCAGGATAGGGGAGGAATCCTTATTGGTGATCACAGTGCTATAGGCATGAATGTTACGATTGCTGCATTAAATCATGGTTTGTGGATATAAGAGATCGTGGTACGATATATCCATCTTCTGTTAAGATTGGAAAACATGTTTGGATGGCTCCAATGTCACAATTTTGTCTGGTGTTACTATTCATGATTTTTCAATAATCGGTGCCGGTGCTGTTGTAACTAAAAATGTACCCTCTCTAAAAGTGTTTATGCAGGTGGGCCGGCAAATTGGATAAAAAATATATAGAAAGATATATATGATGCATCTACTGCCATTGACCATAAAATTATTGAACAAATTCAAAATAACTGAAAATTACAATTTTGTATTATTGAACAGGAACACAATTCATTCTTTTTACTTTTAGCAAATTACAAGCTTGTAAGGCTGTTGCATAGCTTAATCCTCCTAATTTGGCTCGGTATAATGTTTTTCCGTTTTTCTGAACGGTTTCAATATTTGGGTACGCCAGGACCAGTAAACTGGCGGCTTTTTGTTTTGCGATTGCAATTGCGTGATTAGCTAAATCTGTGGATGTAAAAGCTCCAACTTGAATATTCCAGTTACCTTTTGTTGATATATAATAATGTCTACTGCTAGGGGAGGTTCGAATAATAGAGGGTGCTTTGGGTTTTGCTGAATAATAAGCATTGGATGAAGTTGAATTGTTATGGATATTTGCATCATATGCAGGATGATAATTGGATGGAACAATTATGATTGGAGGTTCATTGGCATTGTCTGATGCAATTGCATGTTCATTATCTTTGACAATAAATTTTTTAAGTTTGTTTTTACTTTCAGAAGGCATAACCTGTGCTGTTGTAACCATTTGAACGGGGATGTAGGTTTTCGGTGAATAATAAGCCTCGAGTGGTAATGGGGTACGAGTATTTTTTTTGGCGTAAGGTCCGCCAAAAATTGCAAAAGGTCCACTCATAGGTACTGAATTTCCCAGATTGGGAGTGACGGAAATCATGTAGTTTTTGGTTGCCTTTGGCAATGCGGTTCCTCTTTTTAGATAGGCATCCAAAGTTCCAGGTCCACCATGGTAAGCTGCAACAAAGCCGGGAGCACCGTATTTATTATACAAGGTGCGGATATATCCCGTTCCAGCCATGATATTATCATGCGGATCATATACGTCATTTCCCAAATTATAGCGTTTTGCTAAATCTTTATAAGTTGTTGACTTGATTTGCATCAATCCCTTTGCTCCATGAGGTGAAGTGACTGGTCGTTTGTTATAATATTGATATCCTCTCGTTTCCTGTAAAATGATGGCCCGTATCCATTGATCAGGAACATTGAAACGTTGTGAGGATTGATTGATATATGGACCCCAGGGATCAAGAGGGGGGCCTGGAGGGTTCCATTTTTTAGGATAGCCAGGCATGAAATTGCTATATCGTGAAGAAATGCCACCTTTTCCATTATAAGAATGCTTTCCTCCGCCACAGGCAGAGAGGCAAAGCAGGGAAAACAAAAGCAAAAATTGCATTGGAACATAAAAATTTTTGCGAATTGTTTCCTGCATGGTTTTTTGATTTCTTTGAAAAATACCGACTATAAAATTTAAGTTTCAGATGGTAACAGATATAATCATTTTTGTTAAAAGCTATTCTATGATATTTGGTCAGAAATTGGAGGTTATATAGTTTATTTTGAATATTTCAGGTTGACATTGGAAAGGATATTTGTTTTGATAGCTGAATAAAAGCATCAAGATAATTAGTTAATTGGTCGGCCTTGCGTATTCCAATAAATAACTGTTTTGGAATCCCTTTTTTTCCCAGTTTGACAGGAAAGATTTCAAAGCGTTCTTTATTTTCCTGTACCAACCAATGTGGTAGAGCCGTAACGCCTCGATTATTTTCAACCATTTGTAAAATTATATCCGTTGTTTCAATTGTTTTATGACGACGTGGCATTATACCCTTTGGTGCCATAAAGAGACTATATATGTCCAGTCGATTTGGTTCTACAGGATAAGTTAAAAGAGTTTCTGAGGACATTTGTTCTGGAGTGATATAAGGTAAATTTCTGAAAGGATGTGAAGGTCCAACAATTAAGATCTGTTCATAATTAAAGACAGGTTCAAAATGGAGGTCAGACTTAATAATCGGGTCAGGCGTTATTAAGATGTCTATTTCATAATTCAGTAGCGCCCCTAAACCACCGAATTTAAATTTTTGTTTGACATCGAGTTCAACCTGAGGCCATTGTTTCAAGTAGGGTGAGGTAACTTTAAGCAGCCATTGATAACAGGGATGACATTCCATGCCAATTTTTAGACTGCCAATACTCCCCTGCGCATATTGTTTCAATTTTGATTCATTATGTTCGATCTGAGGTAATATGCGATGGGCCAGCGTCAATAATTCCTGTCCCGCCTGAGTTAGCTGCATGTATTTTCCCTCCCGTCGCCATAGGCTGACCTGCAAATTTTGTTCGAGTTTCCGGATGGCGTGGCTTAAGGCGGATTGTGTCAAACACAAATTGACAGCCGCGGCAGTCATTGATTTTTGCGTTTCGATTTCCTGAATAATTTTTAAATGAATGATTTCAATCATGAATGCAAGATTATATCCTATGAATAAAGTTAATGGATCGATGAAATAATATCATTTTATTTTATGCTGTTATCTGAATAGGGTGTTTAGAGCAAAATCTGATGTTGAATAGGCAAGTAAGGAATAAAAAATGGTAACAGTACATAATCTAGGATTTCCTCGAATTGGTGTAAAGCGTGAATTGAAATTTGCGCTTGAAGCGTACTGGCAAGGAAATATTTCCTCAGGTGAATTGGAACAAACAGCCCAAAATTTACGGCAGTGTCATTGGCAGAATCAAAGTAAACTCGATCTTGTTCCTGTTGGGGATTTTTCCTATTATGACCATGTTTTGGATACAAGTTTTCTTTTTGGTAATATTCCATCACGTATTCAACAACAGCAAGGGGAGAAATTAGATCATTATTTTCAGGTTGCACGTGGACGTTCGGGTGGAAAAAATTCTTGCCTTTGTCACGTTGCGGCAGGTGAGATGACTAAATGGTTTGATACAAATTATCATTACATTGTACCGGAATTCACCAAGGATACACGGTTTGTTTTAAATAGCCAGATTTTACTAGATCAATTGAAGGAAGCGAAAAAGAAAGGTTTAAAAACAAAAATTGTATTGTTAGGGCCAGTAACCTATTTATGGTTGGGAAAAGAACAGGATAAAAGCGACAAACTAGCTTTGTTGCCTGCACTTTTGGAACAATATCAAGCATTATTGCAAGAGTTGGCAGAACAGGGGGAAAGCTGGGTTCAACTTGATGAACCAATTTTGGTGACAGAGCTTGCAGAAGAGTGGAAAAAGGCACTTGTTTCTGCCTACAAGGTTTTGAAACAGGCACCAATCTATATTTTGTTGGCAACCTATTTTGGAAAGTTAAAAGAAAATATAGCTTTATTGCCAGAATTGGGGGTGCAGGGGTTTCATATTGATGCCATAAATGCGCGTGATGAAATTCCTGCCATAATTAAACAGCTAAAAGATAAACAAGTCCTTTCATTGGGAGTTGTTAATGGGCGTAATATCTGGAAGACGGATTTGAATGCTACGCTTGAATGGCTAGAGCCTATCTATGCTATATTAAAAAAACGATTGTGGCTGGCCCCCTCATGTTCATTATTACATGTTCCTGTTGATCTGGAACGTGAAAGTAAAATGGATGCGGAAATTCGTTCATGGCTTTCTTTTGCGATACAAAAACTCGATGAAATTACTGTTTTGGCTAAGGCTCTAAATGAAGGAAGAGAGTCAGTAAAAGAGGCGTTATCTAGTAACCAGGCTTGTCTGGATAACAGACGTCAGTCAAATAGAGTTCATAATGATAAAATTAAAAAACTATGTCAGTCGATAACATCGGAATTGGGAAACCGGAAAGGTGCCTATGCCGATCGTATGGAATTACAGCAAAAAATCTTGAATTTGCCATTGTTGCCAACAACTACAATTGGTTCATTCCCACAAACTCAGAATATACGCCAGATTAGAAGTCAATTTCGTAAGGGTGAACTTTCCTTGAATGAATATGGCAATCGTATGAAAGAGGCGATTGCTTATTGTGTCGAACAGCAGGAATCACTGGGATTGGATGTTTTGGTTCATGGCGAGCCAGAACGGAATGATATGGTGGAATATTTTGGTGAATTGTTACAAGGATATGTTTTTAGCCAACAAGGTTGGGTTCAATCTTACGGTTCCAGATGTGTAAAACCCCCGATTATCTTTGGAGACATTAGTCGTCCTGAACCAATGACGGTTGAATGGATTACTTACGCCCAATCTTTAACGGCACAACCGATGAAGGGCATGTTGACGGGACCTGTAACCATGTTGAACTGGTCATTTGTAAGAGATGATCAACCACGTTCGGAAACCTGTTATCAATTGGCTATGGCGATACGTCAAGAAGTGTTGGATTTGGAAAAGGCAGGTATTCGCATTATTCAAATTGATGAGGCGGCTTTACGGGAAGGATTACCCCTGCGTCGTTCAGAATGGCAAAGATATCTGGACTGGGCAATTCGGTCTTTTAGAATAACAGCGAATGGAGTAAAGGATCAAACGCAGATTCATACCCATATGTGTTACTCGGAATTCAATGATATTATTGCTGCTATTGCCCAGATGGATGCTGATGTCATTACAATTGAAACCTCACGTTCTCACATGGAGCTGTTAAAAGCGTTTGAGGAATTTGAATATCCAAACAGCATCGGCCCAGGTGTTTATGATATTCATTCTCCCAATATTCCAACAGTAGAATCAATTGTTCATTTAATTCATCAGGCTGAAAAATATATTCCTGTTCAAAGGTTATGGATTAATCCAGATTGTGGCTTGAAAACACGTCAATGGTCAGAGGTTATTCCTTCATTGAAAAATATGGTACAGGCAGCGCAGATCTTGAGAGAGGAATATAAAAAAAAACACATTAAATAGTATCGAAAAGGACTGATCAATAAAAGATCAGTCCTTGATTTTTATTTAATATATTTCTAAAAATATATCGGAAGGATTGAAAGTAATTTTTTTGGCGAATTGAATAATAATAGATTTTGTTTTATGATTAACTATATTTAATGGTTCAATGTTATTTTCCTTTTTTAAGGAGGGGAGTAATTATGACTAAATTAACATCAAAACAACGTAAATCTTTACCAGATCAGGAATTTGCATTGCCTGATGAGCGTAAATATCCCTTGGATACAAAAAACAGAGCAAGGAATGCCAAAGCAAGGGCGTCTGAGGAATACCATAAAGGCAATTTAACAAAAGAACAGGAAGAAACCGTTGATCGTAAAGCTGATCAGGTTTTGAAAGAGAAATAATATACGGAAGAATAAACCATAAAGGGTTATAGATATTGGTTAATTATCGATTTCCTATCTAATAGGATTAATTAATCCTAGAGTTTCCAACTCTTTTCTCAGCTTTTTAGGTAATTCTGCTGATATATTTGTATGGCTTAATGGCAAATCCTTAGGCGCATCAGTGTTTTTAAGATATCGCCATCCCTGGAAAGGGCGAATTGGAATGGAAAAGGTACGAATTATTTCTGAATCAAGAATAATTTGAATGCAGGGATTTCCGTTTTCCCGTTGACCTGGAAGAAAATCAACAATTTTCTGTCGGCAACATAAAGTTCCGTTAATAACCCGGTATAGGGAACCATTTTTTAAGATTTCATCGGCCTGTTTCGGCATAAAACGTGTTAAAGTGTATGAATTTCCATTGTTATTCACGGCCATTTGTTCATTAATAATTTTCAAATGCGCAATATCTTGGATACCAACTGCAACCTTCATCATGTGTAACAAAATAATATTCCTATTTTACCAAGATATCTAAAATAGCATTTAACCGCATGCTTCCTGTCGGGGTTGTTTTCAACCGTTTTTGGTCCCACAAGATATAATCTTCTTCTACAAGCGCTTCTAAGATTTTCATATCGATTGCATTGGTTAAAGTCATATTGCATTTTTTTTGAAAGGCAATAGAATCAACACCCTCTTTCAAACGTAATCCCATTAATATCATTTCACGGGCTTTGTCGATTGAATTCAAGGCTTCCTTGATAATTAGAGCGTTACCATTTTTTTGCACTAATTCAAGCCAAATTTTAGGATTTTTCTTACGTTCTGTAGCATATAAAACAGCATTTTCTGTAATTCTGCCGTGTGCTCCTGGCCCAATACCAATATAATCTTGATAACGCCAATAGGCAAGATTGTGCCTGCTTTCCGCACCAATTTTAGCATAATTAGAAATTTCGTAATTATACATACCATATTGATGTGTCATTTCTTCCGTGGCAATTAATAATTCACTACTTAATTTTTCATCAGGGAGAGATAATTTCCCCTGTTTTTCATATTTGGCAAAAACTGTTCCTGGTTCTATTGTCAACTGGTAGAGTGATAAATGATCATGAGCCAAATCCAGTGCCATTTTTAATTCTTTCTGCCATTCGGAAAGGGTTTGTTCCTCACGTGCATAGATAAGATCAAAGGAAATTCTCGGAAATAGGCGTTTGGCAAGTGTTAAGGCGTCAATTGCCTGCTTTGCATCATGTTGACGACCTAACCTTTGTAGTGCTTGTTGGTTAAGACTTTGGATACCAAGGGAAATGCGGTTAACACCTGCCTGTTGAAAATCTTTTAACTTTTGGATTTCAACACTGGTTGGATTGGCTTCAAGGGTAATTTCAAGGTCCTCAGTAACAGGTAAATGCTTGATGGCATAATCAATCAATTTATGCACTGTTATAGGATCCATTAAAGAGGGGGTGCCACCACCAAAAAAAATTGAGGTTAACTTATAATTTTCAATATTTGAAATAGCATGACGTAATTCTTGAAGCAAAGCATGTGCATAAGTTTCCTGTGGAATGATTTGGGCAACATGGCTATTGAAATCGCAATAGGGACATTTGGACAGGCAAAAAGGCCAATGGATATAAAGAGCCAAGGGATCAGGCTTATGTTTTCTTGTCTTTTTTTCCAAATTTAATAATTTTATTTCATTCATCAAACAGCAATACGGACTGAAAGTTCAACAACCCGATCCACGGGAATTCTTAAGAAATCGGTAATCGGGCTGGCATTACGTAACATGAACATGAATATATTCATTCGCCATTTACTCATTTTAGAAATAGGTGCTCTTACAATTTGTTCCCTTGTTGTAAAATATGAAGCTTGTAAAGTATCAAAGAATTTCAGGTTGGGTTGAGTTTTCATCAGTTCAAGAGCGCGGGGTAAATTAGGCATTTCCATAAATCCGTATCGAATTATCACTTGATAAATATTGGGTGCGAGTTGTCGCATTGCAATACGGTGCCCACGTTCCGCCTCTGGTTGTTTCAGATTTTCAATAGTTACAAAAAATACATGTTCATGTAAAACTTTGTTGTGCCGAATGTTATGTAATAGGGAACTTGGAACAGAAAGAGGATCTGGTGTCATGAAAATGGCAATACCAGGAACCCTTGTTAAATGGGATTGAGGTAGGCGGTTTAAAAATGAGGCGATTGGTAAAGCACTTTGTGCCCGTTTATTATAAACCAGGGTGCGTCCTTTATTCCATGTTGTCATGAGGATGGTCAAACAAATTCCCAATAATAATGGGACCCACCCGCCTTGTGGAATCTTCAGGGCATTTGCCGAAAAGAAAGTGATATCAATGATAAAGAAAATTCCAAATGTACATGCGACTTTGTATATCGACCATTTGTAAGAACGGTTAAAAACCACAGAGGAAAGAATAGAGGTACAAGTAAAGGTTCCCGTAACTGCAATTCCGTATGCAGCGGCCAATGCATCAGAGGATTGGAAACTTAAAATCAATAAGAGGGACCCTATCATTAAGGCATTATTGACTTCAGGAATATAAATTTGTCCCTCTTCTCGTGCATTGGTATGTCGAATACGCAGCCTTGGAAAATATCCAAGTTGGGTTAATTGGCGTGCAAGTGAAAATCCTCCTGAAATTCCGGCCTGACTGGCGATAACAGTTGCAAATGTGGAAAGGATAACCAGAGGGATATTAAACCAATGAGGAGCCAAATAGAAAAACGGGTTTTCCAGAAATTTGGCATTGGAAAGAATGAGGGCACCTTGTCCAAGGTAATTTAAAGTCAGACAAGGAAGGACAAAACAGATCCAGCTGTAACGAATTGGACTTCTTCCAAAATGTCCCATATCAGCATATAAAGCTTCAGCACCTGTTACTGCCAAAACGACAGATCCAAGGGCAATAAACGCCATCCAACCGTGATGGATAATAAATAAAATCGCATGATGTGGAGAAAGAGCCAAAAGGATATAGGGATATTTCAGAACCTCATAGGCACCCAGAAAACCTATAGTCGCAAACCATATAAGCATGATTGGACCGAAAATTTTACCTATATGTTCAGTTCCCTTGCTTTGAAAACTGAATAATGCAACCAGGATTATAAGAGCAAGGGGGATGATGAAATTTTTTGTCTCTGGAAGAGAAACTTCCAGACCTTCAATTGCTGACAAAACTGAAATTGCCGGGGTAATCATTCCATCTCCAAAAAAAAGACAGGTTCCTGCAATACCGACAATTCCCAGAAATATTTTTCCTCTGGTTGTTTTTGATACACGTTGAGCCAAGGACATCAAGGCAAGGATTCCACCCTCTCCATTATGATCAGCGCGCATAACCAGCGTTACATATTTAATTGTAACGATTAATATTAATGCCCAGAAAATTAAGCTGACAACACCGAAAACCTCCCAGGACTTAATATTGCTGTGATGATTGGATACAACTAAAATTGTGGAACGTAGGGCGTAAATAGGGCTTGTCCCGATATCACCATAGACAACGCCCAGAACAGTCAACAAAATAGCAAAACTTAATGGTCTGATTTTATGTTCTGGTTGATCGGTTCCGAATTCTGTAACTTGGTTTTCCTGATCCAGTGATGGTAATACCGCAATCGTATCTTGTTTATAAAGTGTATCTGATGGAGATTCATTATCATTTTCTATTTTGGAAGGGGTTTTTCCCTCGATGATATTGATATCATCCGTACTTACGCTATCATTCTCTTCTTGGTTTGCTTCATTATCAGGGTTGATGTTTTCCTCATGAGAAGAAAGCATGATATATTACTCCACCTAGGTTGCAATTGCGGTAAATATTAAATTTGCAGCTGTTCATTATTGGAATGAATTATTTTTAGGATTTAAAGGGCGTGTTCCAAATATTCCAGTTCCCACCCTAACATACGTTGCTCCACATGCAATGGCTGTTTCAAAATCATTTGACATTCCCATTGATATTTCATTCAGACCAAATTTTCTGGAAAAATTGGCAAGTTTTCTAAAATGAGGAACAGGGTCTTCATGAACGGGGGGAATACCCATTACACCCTGAATTGATGATCCAAACCGTTTTTTGCATAATGAAATAAAATGATCCGCATCTTCGGGAAAAATTCCTGCCTTTTGCGGTTCTCTTCCTGTATTGATTTGGATGAAAAGAGTGGGGGACCGTCCTGTTTTCTGAATGGCTTTTTCAAGCGGGTCGAGAATTGACAGGCGGTCAACAGTTTCAATAGTATCGGCAATTTTAACGGCATCCAATAATTTATTGCTCTGGATGGGACCTATAATGTGCAGCTTAATATCTGGCTGTTCCGATAAAATGGGTGCAAATTTCTTTTTTGCCTCTTGAATACGGTTTTCACCAAATATCAACTGTTTATCATTGAAAGCTGCATATATTGATTCCACGGGATGAAATTTTGAAACGGCAACAAGTCGAATATCATTTGGTCTACGTCCAGCTTTACAAGCAGCCTGTTGAATTTTATCCCGTATAGAATTTAAATTTCGGCTTATATTTTTTTGGATTGAATCATGCATTTAATAAATTATATAAAATTAGAAATACATTTTATCATACAGTATCGGTAAGTTATTTCAAATAGGATTATTTTCACTGAAGTATTCAAATTAATCTTCACGAATTGGATTTTATTCCCATTCCCGTTGTCTAAGCTGAAGAATGGAAGTGTTTTTCTTAATATACCTGTTTTTTAAGAAAGAATAAAAGTACCAATCCTTGAGAAAAAAAGGGGTGTATTCATATAGAAACTTTTCCATGCGGCTCCAGCGAATATTTTTATGTTTTGTGCGTCTTTCCGATGGAATACACCAATGTTTTGGAGAGTAATAAACTTTACCAATTTTCAAAAGTCTATGAATAACCTCATGATCTTCAAAGACATAAGGCCATAATTTTTGATCAAATCCCCCAATTTGCTTTAAACTTTTAGTACGAAAAGTCTGTGCATATCCTCCAGCATGACATTGCTTGGGCATTAATTTTGATTTCAAATATATTTTCCGACATCGTTTTTGACTTTTGCGATTTTTAAAGGGCTGATAAATATCACAAGCCATCACGGCAGAATATTCTGGGTGACTTTCAAAGATCTGATTACAAAATTCCAAATAATGTTGAGGATAGTAAGTATCAGCATCCATGGTTGCCACAAAAGGAGTGGTGACATGATTTAATCCAGTATGTAAGGCATTTGTTTTGCCAGGAAGTTTTTCATTAATAAACTGCACTTCAATTGCAGGATAAAAATTCATAA
Organism: Commensalibacter melissae; assembly: GCF_009734185.1. Taxonomy (NCBI): domain Bacteria; kingdom Pseudomonadati; phylum Pseudomonadota; class Alphaproteobacteria; order Acetobacterales; family Acetobacteraceae; genus Commensalibacter; species Commensalibacter melissae. The sequence goes on from NZ_CP046393.1 coordinate 395,604, forward strand.
ATTTTCTGGCTATCTTTTCAGAATTATCTGTGGAATGATTATTGATTAGAATAAGTTTAAATTTTTGATAATTTTGTAATGCTATGCTTTCAAGAGTACCTGGAAGAAAGGTTGCTTCATTATAATACGGTAAAAGAATAGTCCAATTTTTCATTTAAATATAATTTCTAGGTTTATGTTGATAAAGTTTTTAAATATGAATTTAAATTCATTCGGGATTAAATTCTTTTATATTGGATTTATTTCTTTGGATAATTTATAATATTTTACTGTTAGAGTCTAAAGATAAATAATTAGTTAAGGTGAAATCTCGCAATTCTGGTAAAAATTGATTATCAGAAAAATGGAGCAGACAATGTAGTAATTTTATTTATTGAAAGTGAATATATTTACTATTTAATTCATTTAAAACTATAATGATTTTAAGTAAGAAAAGTTATAATTTTTTGAAAAAAGATATATCAATTAAGAATCATCTGTCATCGAAAGAAAATATCCGATCTGACAGAAATAATGATCCTACTCGACAAATTGCTTTTGATACTGTTTGTCAGATTTTTGATTGGAAACATCTTCCGTTAGAAACAGCATTAAAAAATGCTTTACCTGTTGATGTTGATCAAAGGGATAAGGCAGCAGCATATCGATTAATTGTCTGTATCTTGAGAAAAAAAGGAACATTAGAGGCGCTTGTAGAACCTTTTTTGAAACGATCGCCACCACAGCAAGTATCATGGATTATTTTGCTAGGAGTGGCTCAAATTCTTTTTTTGGAAACACCTGTACATGCCGCTATCTATACATCTGTAGAACTTGCGCGTCATAATGGATTTGCGAAGTTTACGGGTCTAGTCAATGCTGTTCTCAGGAGGATTTCTGAAAATGGACCAAGCATACTGAAGGATCTTGATCAAAATCGCTTGAATATCCCTGCATGGCTATGGAAGTCATGGAATCAGGCAGGATTTAATCCTCGTCAGTTGGCAACCCTGTTGGATAGTGAACCCCCTTTGGATATGCATTTTAAAACGAATGCTACTGTTCCAGAAGGAGGTGTGCAATTAATGAATAATCATTGGCGTTATTCTTGTCATGTAAAGGTTGAACAGCTTGACGGTTATCAGGAGGGGCAGTTCTGGATTCAGGATATAGCGGCATCTCTACCTGCCTATCTTTTGAATGTGAAGGAAAATGAAAAAGTTGCTGATTTATGTGCGGCACCCGGTGGTAAGACAGCACAATTAATTCAAGCAGGGGGAAATGTTGTTGCGGTTGAAAAAAAATCAATACGGTTAAAACGGTTGAAAGAAAATCTGAACCGGTTACAGATGGATGCAGTGTTGGTTCTTGGTGATGCTGGAAGTTTAAATTATCAAAATGAATTTGATGCGATATTACTGGATGCCCCCTGTTCTGCCACGGGTATTTTTAGACGACATCCAGATGTTTTGCATTTAAAAAAAGAAAATGAAATTCAAAGTCTTGTTAAGATTCAACGAAAGTTGATTGGTGCAGCGATCGGTTATCTAAAAAAAGGAGGACGATTAGTTTACAGTGTTTGCTCCCTACAGCGCTCCGAGGCAGAAGAACAGGCAGAATTTTTTAGAAATTTACCTGGTGTTAGGGCTCTACCATTTACACAAAAAGAAATTCCATTTTTAACTGAAGCATTAACAGAAGAGGGATGGATTAGGACGCTTCCTTCTATGTGGCAAGAAAAAGGCGGAATGGATGGTTTTTTTATCGCACGTTTTGTAAAAGAAGACTAATTAAACATTATTTCAAGTGAAATATATCTTTGTATTGGTGGACACGATAAAATCAAATCGTGTTTTTTCTGTTCAATTCATAAATTTTATCATAAACTGCAGTTAATAGTTTGACATAATATTTGAAAATTTTAGAAAGGCTGTAAATTGGATATAAGGGTTCCCTTGATTGCTCCCAGTGTTCTTTCGGCAGATTTTGCCTGTTTGGGAGAGGAAATTAGGGCGGTTGACAAACATGGTGCTGACTGGATACATCTTGATGTTATGGATGGTCATTTTGTTCCCAATATGACTTTTGGCCCAGTAGTTCTCAAATCTTTGCGATCTTATAGCAAGTTGTTTTTTGATGTGCATTTTATGATTGAACCTGTCGATCCTTTTATCGAACCGTTTGTTCAGGCGGGTGCCGATCAAATTTCTTTTCATATCGAGGCGGGGCCTCATGCGCATCGTTCCTTGCAACATATCAAATCGTTTGGAATAAAAGCCGGGATAGTATTATGTCCGGCCACACCTGCCAATGCAATTTCCGAGGTTATAGATCTTGTAGATAATATTCTAATTATGACTGTAAATCCTGGTTTTGGTGGACAGAAATTTTTATCCAGTCAATTAGCGAAAATTCGTGCAATACATGAAATGGTTCAAAAGTCGGGTCGTTCCATTCATATCAGTGTTGATGGCGGGATTAATGTTCAAACTGCACCCCTGGTGATAGAAGCGGGAGCCAATGTTTTGATAGCTGGAACTTCAATTTATGGTCAACCTGATTATGGTCAGGCAATAGATGCATTGCGGGGAACTAAAAAGTAAAAAATTTGCTAAATTATGACTTTCACCCATTAGGAGAAATGATTCAGAGAAATAGGGAGGCTTAGGATGGCTTTTCAAGAAATGGTAAAAAAAATCCGACTTTCTCTGGTACGATTACCTGCCATTGGTTATGGACAGATTCCCGAAGTTCCAGTATATATTTTGCGAGATTTATGGACCGGAAATTCTGTTTATGGTATGCATCTTGTAAAAGGGGAATTTATTTACCAGGATTATGTTATTTCCCTATATCCCGGTCAATGGGGTGGTAAAAACCTCTCCTGTGAAATTATTGGCAAACTGCATGGTTTTTCGTGGTTACGGGATATGCGAGAGCTAGGGACAGAAAATGCGCGTCTTGCAGCAAGAAATTTGGTGACGGATTGGATTGGCAATTCACCTTCATCTTATGATTCTGTTGTTTACAGACCGATTACCCTTGCAGATCGTATAGTGAATTGGTTGGGGTTCTATGATTTTTTTGCGGCATCAGCAGAAAAATATTTTCATCAACAATTTATGCGTCGAATTATGAAAGAAGGAAGATATGTTGTTGCCATGCTTCCTTTGGACAATCATACACATGAAAATTTTACGTTATTAAAGGCCGCTCTGGCTCTTGCATTATGTATGCCGGAACAATTTGATTTAATACCAAAAATCAGTAAATTCCTGCAAAGTGAACTGGCTGAACAGATTCTTGAAGATGGAATACATATTGAACGAAACCCTGAAATACAACTGTATGTATTGAGAGATCTGACCGAAATTCGTTTGATGTACCAGTTGATCAATATGCGTCCCCCTTCCGAACTTATTCTAGTGCTTGATAATGTCAGTCGTGCTTTAAGGGCATTGAGACATGGTGATGGCAGGCTTGCACTATTTAATGGTTCCAGTGAGAATGAGGCACATTTTATTGATCGTGTTCTGAGTAATTCCACACAAAAACGTGTCGCCATGACGGATATGAAAGCGGGTGGATATATTCGTTGTTTTGCCAATCGTTCAACTCTGTTAATTGACAGTGGTGTTCCACCGAAAAAGGTAGATATAAAATATCTTGGTGCTTTATCCTTTGAATTTTCTGCTGGTAAACAGAGATTAATTGTTAATTGTGGAGCTGGAGGATCATCAGCCTGGCGATCTGCATTGGCGGGAACCGCGGCTCATTCTGTTCTAAAATTATCCAATACAGAAAGTGTTTTACTGGAGGATAATCAATTAAAAGATTTAAATTTTAAAGTTGAATCAATTCATGAAATGACTGAGGGTGCCCATTGGGTGGAATTAAGTCATAATGGCTGGCAAAAAGCATATGGTGCAATTTATCATCGTAAATTTTATCTTTCAGCGGATGGTCAGGATTTAAGAGGGGAGGAAACGCTCGATTTTGATCAGTCTTATCCTTTTACTATTCGTTTTCATCTACATCCTTCGGTTAAAGTTGAAGAAAAATTGGTTGAAATTCGGAAAAATGAGAAGGAAAAAATTTTTGTTTTATCGTTTCAACATCCTCAAGAAGGTAAACAAATTTGGTGGTTCCGTTTTTCCGATGCAGAGGGAAAAGTTGAAAATAGCGTCTACTTTGGTGAAAAAGTTCGACTTGCGACTAAACAGATTGTTTTATATAATCTGCATCAATCAAAAAAAAATGATGTTGAAGAGAATAAAGCTTCTATAACTACTAAATTTGAGAAACAAGACAAACAATCGGTTTTAAACGAAGAGCAAAAAGAAGAAGGGTCTGATTATGTGGCTATTTTCCATAATCAAAACGATGATGCAAAAATATGGCAAAGAAACACTGCGGATCATGTTTCTGTTGGAATGCCTGAAGATTTTCCGGAAAAAACTTCAGAAATTCAGAGGCAATCAGAAATAAATAGTTCTCTAAATCATTCAAATATTAAGAATATTCAAAATGATAAAGAAAAAATAACTAAAATTCGATGGGCTCTGCGTCGTAAGGTATAAATGAATTTATGAAAATTTTGGAAATTGCACATGTTGATTTTGCCTTATATCAATTTCTACTTCCCTTAATGCGTAGGTTGCGTTCCTGTCACCATCAAGTCATTGGTGTTTGTGCAGAAGGAAGGTTATTGGAGAAAGTGAGACAAGAGGGATTTCAGATCCGAACCGTTCCTTTTGTCCGTTCTTTTTCGATCATAGGTCAGTTAAAAGCTTTTTGGATCCTTTACCGTATAATCAAGCTTGAAAAACCAGACATCGTTCATGCCCATATGTCCATAAGTGGCGTATTGGCACGTATAGCCGCTTTTTTATGTGGAACGCCTGTAATTATTTATACTTGTCACGGATATCTTTTTAATCAACCCGGGAAAGGTATAAAATCATGGATAAGACGTCTGTTATCCTTTGTTCTTGAATGGTGTTGTGGAAAAATTACGAATTTTTACATGACTGTCTCTCAGGAAGAGGCTCGAGATGCTAAAAGGTTGGGCATTCATTCCAATCCTATTTTTATAGGTAACGGTCGGGATCCAGCAAAATTCTTTTCTGATATTGCCCTGAAACAGAAATTTAGACAGGCAAACAAGATTCCACAGAATCATATAGTTTTTATGATAGTTTCCCGTCTTGTTCAACATAAAGGTTATCCAGAGTTAATCGTCGCTTTTTCTGCAATTGCAGAAAAGCTTCCAGAAGTTGAATTATGGATTGTAGGCGAAAGATTGCCTTCTGATTATGGTTTGGTATTGGATAAACTTTTTAATAAAGCACAAAAAAAATTGGGTAATCAAATACGTTTTTGGGGATATCGTCAAGACATAGATCAGTTGATGAAAGCTGCTGATGTTTTTGTTTTACCCAGTCATTTTGAAGGGTTACCAATGTCCATTATCGAGGCAATGTTAAGTGGTTTACCTGTTATAGGCACTTCAATACGGGGTCCCCGAGAACAAGTGCAGCATTCAGAAACAGGGCTATTGATCCCGCCAGGTTCTATATCTTTGCTATCCAGGGCAATGGCCTGGCTTGCCTTTCATCCAGAACAAAGAAAAAAAATGGGAGAAAATGGGCGGGCCAGGGCTTTATCAATGTATACCGAAGCTATCTGTCTGGATCGTGTTATGAATGTTTTTTCACAGATTGATGGGTTTGATAATCCCTTTTTATCCAAGCCTTGATCAAATCGAGGATAAAATCTTTTTCTGTCTGTGTTAAGGCCTGCCCCTTTTGAATATTATACCATTTTTCAAGGCAGCTGCGACAACAAGTTGCTGTGGCATGTTGGGCGATAAAAACAGGATGTCCTTTCCATGGCGTTTGTTTTCTATCATTTTTTGGAAAAGCAGGAGCCAGACGTTGATTGATGAAATCCGTAGCATGTTCAATTATTTTATCAAGGCCTTTATCGATTAGATATTTTCGTTCTTTTTCATGTAATGTAAATCTAGACCGGAATTTTGAATGATTAAGCCGATCCAAGATTAATTCTGTGGAAGAAGGAACCATTCTTGTGACTTTTTAATAAATAATTATTTCTGTGATTATCATAAATCAAACAAAATGTATATTATAATATTTGACAAAACTGTAAAATACGCATGATGTCATGACAATTAAAAAAAATACACGCAAAAAACGTGAACTCTTGTAAATAACCAAGGATGCACCAATTTGTCCGCCTATAAAAGAACCAACACCCATTATAAATGCACTAAAATAGTTGATTTGTCCGCCTGATATGAAGATACTGAGCGCGGTAATATTTCCAGCGATATTTAATGGTTTTGTAATTATTGTCGCAGTGTTAATACGTAATTTGTAAATCTGCATTAATGAAATTGTCCAGATCGCTCCTGTTCCAGGTCCAAAAAAGCCATTATAAAATCCAATTACAGTCCCCATCCATGGCAGTATTTTCGGTTTTATGGGCAACTGTCTTTTTTCAAGATTGAAATGTAGGTTTGGAAATAAATAATAATAAAGCAATATTGCCAATAAAAGCCATGGGACTATTTTGTTGAGGGCCTGATCAGCGCTGTATTGTAATGTAATTGTACCTATGGCAGATCCGATTACAGTGAAAAACAGAGGGATGGCAAGCCCATGAAAACTTAGTTGTCCGCTTTTCCAAAATCGTAATGTGGCTGATAATTCACCAATTGCTGATTGCAATTTATTTGTACCTAATGCAGGAATTATATTAATACCGGTAAAAAGTAGAGCGGGTACGGTTATTAAACCTCCACCACCTGCAAGGGTATCAATTGTCCCGGCTATTAAACCGATGAAAAATAGAAAACAATCATAAAAATAAAAATGCATTTAGAGATGTCTGTTTAATTGATTATAAAAAATCAATAAACTCATGGGGAATATCAAGATAGAGTGAATCAGCGTTATCAGGATCAGGATTAGTGATCAAATAGTCATCCAAGGTTCCTGTGCCAATTTTTGATCTCTGCGATTTTAGAAACTTGATTAGAACATTGTCGGATATTAAATGTGAGGTTCCCAATCCATTTTTAATATCTTCTGGGTTTCTTGGAATTCTGCGTCTGAGTTTTGAACGTTCTAGGAGGTGGTTCTGATCAGCATATTTCAAATGAAACAGCCATAAATCGTGCGCAAAAAGGGTTTCATTTTGACATCGATGAAAACCGGGTTCCCATCGCGTCGGAACTGATGAAACTGAGGGTTTGCATGACCAACTTTTAATGGTGCCCTTGGAACGTTGTTTTAAAATGGGTCTTGACCAATCAACAGGTTTTCCAATCAAAGGATCAATGATTTCCACACCTACACATCGACATGTTTTGGCAGAACATTGTGCAAGATATTCATGTAAGGAAGTCCAACGAGATGGACGGGGGATTATAAATTCATCTGTGTCAATACAAAGAACCCAGTCATAAAGTTTTAAAAGTTTATGCTGCCATTCGCTCATTATATTGACGCTATCTTGTTCATCCAAATACTTGCGACGTGGAATGTGCTCAACATAAATGTATTGTTCAGCTTTGACAGGCGGATCGCTGCCATCATCAAGTATGAATAAGTTATCTTTTCCTACTAGTCTGGCATAATGCCTGATCCATATGGGAAGCATGGTTGTTTCTTTATAGCATTTTGTAATGGCGGCAATGCGAAGGGGTGATGGAAAATTCATAATAAAATCATATTTAAAAAAAACTATTTTTTTAAAATATCATTTTTCTTTTGAATTGGACAGAATTGAATGTTTGCGTCCGTAATAATAATAGCCAAATACACCGATTACACTATAAATAAACATTAAGAGCAGTGGAAGTGGATTGTGATTAATTAGGGAATAAATCATGTCAATGATCAAGGGAAAAATCATGGTCAGGCAACATAGGATGCCGCAAACGGGAATATAGCCAATCCAGATATTTCTAATCTTGAATCCACCAAAGGGTACTTGAAAAGGTCGATGAATATTGGGATGAACATTCCGCTGCCATATAACCGTGAAACAGACAATACCAAATGCCAGAGAGGTTCCAAGGCTGATTAGGTCACTTATGATATCAATAGGTAAAAAAGCTGTCGTAATGGCGATGCTGAGGCTGAGGATAATGGTTCCTATCCAAGGTGTACAATGTTTAGGATGAAGTTTGCTAAAAATTGGTGGAAGCAATCCGTCCTGTGCCATGATGTAGAAAATGCGGCTTTGAGCATATAGCAAAACGAGCATTACTGAGCAAAGTCCGATAACTGCGCTAGATTTCAAAATCCAGGCCAGGTTTGGCATGTTCATATAATCAATTGCCAGGGCCAGTGGATCAGAAATGTTTAATTTTCTATAAGGAACAACCCCGACTAAAATTAGCGCTACACCAATATAGATCATGGTTGAAACAAACAAGGAAGCTATGATTCCAAAGGGGACGTCCTTTTTAGGATTTTTGGCTTCTGATGCGGCTGTGGAAACAGCTTCAAAGCCTATATAGGCAAAAAAAATTGTTGAGGCTGCCCGAAAAATGCCCCTGATTCCAAAATTCATCGGACCTGTTGAGGAGGGGATAAAAGGTGTCAGGTTTTCCAGTTTAATATAGTGAAATCCCAAAATTATAAAAAGAATTAATACTCCGATTTTTAAACTGACGATTATTGCATTAATTGTTGTTGATTCGGAAACCCCATATAAGAGGAAGATGGCTGCGATCAGAACAGATCCTGCTCCAATAAGGTCAAGGGACTTAACAAATACAATTCCTTTTCCATATCCACCAATTGCAGGTTGAATCATGGGATTATGTAGCCATGAAGCGATATGAATATGGAAATCTTTTAGTAGGGATACACTATAACTCGAAAATCCTGAGGCAACTGATACAGCCGATATTCCATATTCCAACAACAGTAACCATCCAACAATCCAAGCGAATTTTTCACCAAGTGATGTATAGGCATAACTGTAGGCCGATCCTGCAGTCGGCATAGTGGATGCCAGTTCACCATAGGAAAGGGCAGTAAATAAACATGCTATTGAAGCAATAATGAAGGATAAAAGAATTGCTGGTCCAGCAAAATTAGCCGCAGCTGTTCCTGTCATGACAAAAATGCCTGCGCCAATGGTAGAGCCGACCCCAATCATTGTTAAACGCCATGGGCCCAAACATTGTTTTAGACCATGTTTTTTTGAATCAAGTGTAAGTTGTTCCAGTGATTTGCGTTTAGAGAAAAAGGCCATATTTTTTGTGTAAAGGGTTAGGTAATAAACCAAAAGAAAGACAACATTTTATGATAAAATAAAATTCAGATATTTTACCTAACATAAAATGTATCTAATTCGGGAAAATTAAAGAGATATAAAAGAACAACGTTAATCTAAGGTTGATCAGATCTGTTCTTTAAAATTTTCTTAACGTAATTGGTAATTGTTTTTTCGATCTGCTCAGTTTGATCGGCAAAAATATGATCGGCATTAGGGATTGTATTATAGGCAACTTTGATGCCTTTTTGAGTGTTAAGTTTTTCAACAAGTTTGTCAATTTCCTGCAATGGGACAATGCTGTCGGATTCTCCTGCGATCATCAAACCACTGCATGGACAAGGTGCAAGAAAATTAAAATCATAGTGGTTTGCCAATGGCGCGATGCTGATCCATCCTTGTATTTCAGGACGACGCATCAAGAGCTGCATTCCAATAAAGGCTCCAAACGAATACCCCGCGATCCATAATTCCCTGGAATTTGTATTCGCCATCTGTAACCAGTCCAGGGCCGCTGCCGCATCGGATATTTCACCAATACCACCATCATATTGTCCCTGAGACCGTCCAACACCACGAGAATTATAACGTAGTACAGAAAAATTCATTTTTTGGAATGCACAATACATTGTATAGGCAATTCGGTTATTCATTGTCCCACCTTGCAGAGGATGGGGATGTAGGATTAAGGCAAGGGGGGCGTTAGGTTGACTGGAATGGTGATAGCGTCCTTCAAGACGACCTGCTGGGCCTGCAAACATTACCTCTGGCATAGAACGATCCGTTTATCTATTAAAACTGGCACAATTTGTAAGATTTAACAATAATATAAGTGAGTGTAGGAAAACAATAAAAACAGTTTATCTCTATAAAGATATTTCTTATAAAGTGAAAGTGTTTTTGTCTTATCTATAAAATATAAATGAAAAATCAATAGCGATATGGTGATCGGACAAGGTTAACATATCCTTTATCTTTGCTTATTTACCAGTAAATCTGTGAAAATATTTCTATTATAAGGTAACAGGGTTCATATTTGTATTTATATATTGTAAATTAAATACAGATTTAATTAAATTATTGTTGTAATGCAATAAATTATGCAGGTTATATTTGGAATTCATGGTTTAATATAATAAATTGGATTATAAATGAAATGATACGACAATCTATATATCTAGATGCGAATGCCAGTGAGCCCATGCGCTCTTCAGTTATATCTGCAATGGTGGATATCATGCAGCAGACTGGTAATCCAACGTCTGTTCATCAAATGGGACGCAAGATTTATAATCAAATGGAAGATGCAAGAGAAACCTTGGTCGAATTATTCGGGGGGAGCGTTCAAAATTGTATTTTTACCTCTGGTGGGACAGAGGCAGATGTACTGGCTGTACATGGTCAGATTGGTGAAGGCAATCAACAACGTCCTCTTTGGGTGGGAGCTACGGAACATCCTGCAATCATGCAGATTGACCTTTCAAAAAAAATTTTACCTGTAACACGGCAGGGCATTGTCGATCTTAACTTTTTAGAAGATGCCCTAAAAAAAACGTCAATACCTCCATTAGTGTGTTTAATGCTGGCCAATAATGAGACAGGTGTATTACATCCCATTCAACAGGCAGCAAAAATTTGTCATGATTATGGTGCAATTCTTCATGTAGACGCAGCTCAGGCTGCTGGACGTATAATGTTCAATTTGGAAGATATCGGAGCAGACAGCCTGATTCTTTCAGCTCACAAAATGGGAGGTCCAAAAGGGGTAGGCGCATTGTTATTGGCTGGTCATGAAAGAAATGCGAAAAAGATAAATCCTCTTTTTAGTGGAGGAGGACAGGAACAGGGAAGAAGGGGAGGAACTCTGGCTGTTCCGGCAATTATAGGGTTGATGACTGCCGCAAAAGAGGCCTGTAAAGAAGATCGTTCCAATATTTTAAAATTACGTAATTATTTGGAAAAAGAAGTGAAAAAATATGGAGCCGTCATTTGTGGCGAGGAAGCTGAACGTTTAGATAATACATCCTCTATAGCTTATGCTGGAGTTTCAGCGCAAAAATTATTTATGGCTTTGGATATGGCTGGTTTCTGTGTCTCAACGGGATCGGCATGTTTTTCAGGAAAATTATCGCGTTCACCTGTTTTATCAGCAATGGGGTTGGAAGAATTGGCTGATTGTACGATCCGTGTATCTTTACCATGGAATATCCAGCAAAAAGATGTTGAAACTTTTATTCATGTTTATGGCCAGTTGATTCAAAAGTTAAAGGATTCATAATCTATAGAAAATGGATTTTTCAGGAAAAAACAAGATAAAAGAAAAGGTGATTTACCTTGATTATCAATCGACCACACCGTGTGACGAACGTGTTGTTGAAGCGATGCTACCCTATTTTGTGCATAATTTTGCAAATGCTAATTCAGAGCATATATTGGGTAAATATGTTGCTGAAACTATTGATAAGATTCGTGCCGACATTGCCGAAATGCTCGGGGTGGTTTCTCAAGAAATTATTTTTACCTCTGGTGCGACTGAAGCCAATAATATTGCCTTGCAGGGTAGTGTGCGTTATCTAATTGATCATTATCCCAAGACCAAACGGGTTATCACGATTGCGACTGAACATAAATCTGTTCTTGAAACAGTCCAGAATTTACAGTCCATTGGTGCTGATCCTTTTATTTTGCCAGTTCAATCCGATGGATTGATTGATCCTGATAGTTTGAAAGCGGCATTGCAGGTTCCAACAATATTAGTCAGTGTCATGGCCGCTAATAATGAAACAGGAGTTATCCAGAACATTCCTTATTTGTCGGCATTGTCTCATGAATATGGCGCTCTTTTTCATTGTGATTTGTCTCAGGCTTGTGGAAAAGTATCTGAAAAAATCCAGTTGCGTTCCTGGGGAATTGATCTTGCCTCAATTTCCGGGCATAAAATTTATGGGCCCAAAGGAATTGGCATTTTATATGTAAAACGTAAACCTCGGGTAAGGGTGGAACCTTTATTTTATGGAGGATATCAGGAACGAGGAATTCGATCAGGAACTTTGCCAGTTCCCTTGATTGTTGGTTTGGGTAAGGCATTTTCGCTATTCCAGAATGAGGGAAATGAAGAGATCAGGCGTTTGGCGTCTTATAAACGTTTTTTGATAAATGAATTGCAGGCAAGAATTCCACAAGTTAAAATTAATGGATCAATCGAATATGCCTTGTCAAATTGTGTTAATCTACAATTTCCAGAGGTTAAGGCCCTTGATCTTTTGGCAAGAATTCCACATTTATGTTTATCAACAGGTTCAGCGTGCAATCATGTTTCTATGCCATCCTATGTTTTACAATCCATGGGATTGTCAGAACAAGAAGTTTTATCTAGTATCCGTCTTTCTTTTGGTCGGATGACAACAAAACAAGAAGTCGTTGAAACCGTTCATGACCTTTATTCAGCATGGTATGATGTAAGAAAAGGGACATGAGTTAAAATCAGAATATTAATTGGTTTTTAAATAAGGAATTCTATAAAATGCCACACATAGTTTTTATTGAACAAGATGGAACACGTCGTGAGGTGGATGCTCCTGTAGGGCTTTCAGTATTGGAAATAGCGCATAAGCATGGAATTGATCTTGAAGGTGCTTGTGAGGGATCATTGGCTTGTGCGACCTGTCATGTAATTGTTGATGAATCATGGTGGGATAAATTAAAGCCTGCCGCAGAAGAGGAGGAGGAGATGCTGGATATGGCTTTTGGGTTGGAAAGGACCTCTCGATTGGGTTGTCAGATTATTATGACAGAAGAATTGGATGGTTTAGTTGTTCGCTTGCCAAAGTTATCCTGAACCAATGCGTATTATGATTGCAATGTCGGGCGGAGTGGACAGTTCCGTTACGGCTGCTCTTCTAAAAGAACAAGGCCATGAGGTTTTTGGTGCCACCTTGCAGCTTTATGATGCGCGAGGTGTGGTTAAAAAAGGTGCCTGTTGTGCAGGTCAGGACATCAGGGATGCACGTAGGGTATCAGAAAAGCTGGGTATCCCGCATTACGTTATCGATGCGGAAGACCGTTTTCAAACAACGGTAATTGAACGTTTCGCACAATCTTACCAAAAGGGAGAAACGCCTGTTCCATGTATTGCCTGTAATCAGGGAGTCAAATTTACGGATTTATTGACAATGGCGCGAGAGCTTGGGGCAGAAGCGATGGCAACAGGTCATTATGTGCGTCGAATTGTGGGAAAAAATGGTCCAGAGTTGCACCGTCCAGTTGATTTAAGTCGAGACCAATCATGGTTTTTATTCGCCACCACCCTCGAACAGCTTGAATATTTGCGTTTTCCTTTAGGGGACATGCCAAATAAAGATAAAGTTCGGGAAGAAGCCGAACGTTTTCATTTGGCTGTTGCTCAGAAGTCGGATAGCCAGGACATATGTTTCGTTACAGATAATTCTTATATAAAAATTGTTGAGAAATTGGCACCAGAAGGTGTTATGCCAGGCGAGATAGTTGATGAGCAGGGCGTTGTGATTGGTCATCATGAAGGTATTGCTAAATATACCATTGGTCAAACAAAACGGTTGGGTAATCTTGCCATGCGGGATGGGCAGCGACAAATGGTGTTACGAATTGAATCCGAAAAAAGAAGAATCGTTATTGGTCCAAAACAAAACAATATTTGTCAAACATTCTATTTACGCGATTTGAACTGGCTTATTCCTGTGCCTACTGAATTTTTATATTGTAATGTTCAGATTCGTGCGCGGGATCAGGAACGACCTGCTAAAGTTATAATTGAAAAAAAGGATAAGGTAAGAGTAGAATTGGAAACGGCTGCTAACCCAGCACCTGGTCAGGCATGTGTTTTTTATCAAGGGACACGTGTTTTAGGAGGTGGATTTATTCTGTAAAAATTTAATTTGATATTACTTTAGGTTAAACTTTACTTTTAAAGTGAATTTCAGTTATTAAATCAAATATTATTTTAGTAAGTTAATAAATTATTTAACGTAGCGAGATTTTCCGTTGATGCACTGTTTTTATGTAGGTTCCAAACGATTTTCTTTCATTGTATGGCTGATAGCAATTTTTGCTTTGATATGTTTTTTCAACTTACGAAGTGCTAATGCGGAATTTCGAATTGGATGGAAAAATCAAGCTGATATCGCTAATTTTATTCAATTGGATGAAAAACATCAAAAAGTTGCCAGGGAAACAATAGCCTGGAAAAAATATGACGATGATTTTAAAGCCTTACATAATTTGTCTATTAGTCAGGTTGATGCCGTTCCAGTAGATATGGTTACTTTTTTGTCAGTTATAACGGTTGGTTTGCAGGGACGTGTAATCGCGATTGATCGGCAATATGGTAAAGAAAGCGCCTTAATCGTAAAAAGCCAGAAACATATAGATACTCCTCAAGATCTGGTTGGTAAAAATATTGCGGTACCTTTCATGACAAGCAGTTATTATAGTCTGTTACGTTATTTGCAGCATAATGATATTCCTGTTGAAAAAATTCATCTAGTAAATATGAATTATAATGAAATTACACAAGCTTGGCAGAAAAATGAAATTGATGGGGCCTACGCTGACGGAACTACAGTTTTACCATTCGTCAAGGATGGACATGTATTAGTAGATTCATCACAGTTGGCAAAATGGGGGTATCCAACATATCAGGTATGGGTTGTGATGGATGAGATTATTTCAGATCAACCTTTTTGGATGGAAAGTTTTGTAAAAAAAATATTGAAAAATATCGATGATAATAGGCGAAATATAGCCTATTTCACTCCTCAGTCTTCGAAGGTTGGCCAGCTTGCCCAATTATTAAATAAATCACCGGAAGTAGTTTGCAGCTTGTTAAAACAGCAGACTTATCTTGATAAAACTCAGCAATCTTTAATATTATCACGTTATTTGTCAAAGGAGTTTGATGAAATAGGTTTGTTTATGAAAGCTCAGAAAATTATGCCTGATATTTTACCTGATTACCTGATTTATGTTTATGACAGTTTTATAAAAAATAACAAAAATAATTAATTGATTTTATATTTTTTTTTACATTAAATTGAAAAATATAAAGAAATTAATGTAGGATTAAAAAATTTATTAACTGTTCCAAGTGTAATATTTTAATAATAATTATCTTATTTTTGTTTTTTATCTAAATAAAATTAATAGATTACTAATTTGAATTTCATGTTTAAAAAAAGAATATGTTGAGATTTAATGTTTTAAATAATATGAAATCTTTTATTATTGATGTATTTGATTTACGTTGTGATTTCCAGACTGTTATTTCATTGCGTAATGTTTTCTAATTAATTCCTGTTCTTAAACCGGAGAGCCTTTGGGTTATGGAATCTGTCCGTAAGTTTCTCGATAAGTCGACACTGTTCGCTGTTTTAATTTTGCCTGTTTTTTTAACGCACTTACGGGGTATAGCGGATGGGTTAATCAGTTATATAGCAATATGTTTTGTAATTTACTCTTTTATCAACAAACAATGGGACTGGGGAAAACAAAATTGGGTGATTATTGCATTTCTCTGGTGGGGGTGGATTTTATTGTGTACTATTCCCTTTGGATTGTTTCAATATAACATAATGATGATCCAGGCTTTAGTGTTAATTCGTTTTATTTTTTTTGCTGCGGCACTTCAGGTCTGGGTTTTAACTGATGAGAAATACAGGCGATGGCTATCTTATGTTTTGATTGCCTGTGCGATTTATATTATTTTGAATATGCTTTGCCAGCTTATTACAGGATATAATATTTTAGGAGCGCCACGTTATTTCGATGGTACACTGACAGGTCCATATCATCATCCTAGAGCGGCCGGGCCATTGGCTAGGTTACTGTTGCCAATTACTTTAAGTTTGAGTATTTATTGCATTTGTCGTTTAAAAGGATGGCGGGGAAATCTGGTCGCTTTATTCATTATCTTATTTGTTACACTGATGATGGCTTTTGCCGGTCAAAGAATGCCATTTATTCTTTTTGTTTTCGGAATAGTTGTATCCTTGTATTGGTTACGTCCCTTACGGACAATCGTTTTGTCAATGTTAATTTGTATTCCATTGATACTGGGTGCAACATCATTTTTATCGCCTAAGAGCTATCATCATTTGGTGACTTTATTTATCCATCAAATGGCACATTTTTCCTCTGATAATTATGGATTGATCTATACACGGGCGATGATTATGGGATTGTCAAATCCCTGGACGGGTTTGGGATATGATGCCTATCGTCATTTTTGTGCCAATCCGATTTATTTTCATGGATTATCCTTTTGGGGAATTGCAATTGGACATGGGGATGGGAAAGGGGCAGAGATTTGTTTGCCCCATCCTCATAATCATTATATTGAAATGTTTGTAAATGCAGGAATTCCCGGATTAATCTTGTTTTGTTATATGGTATTTTTATGGTGGGTTAATTTGGTAAAGGGATTAACGTCCAAATTGCTATCATTGAAAGATGCGGTTAAAAATTCCTGGCGTGTTGGATTATTTGCTGCGGTTTTAGTTCACGAATGGCCATTTGCGGCTGGAGGAAGTTTCGGAAATTTACCCTTGGGAGGATGGTTTTTTCTACTTTTGGGACTAGGTTTATCTTATAGTTGGGATTATGGTAATCATAAGGCAGCATTGAAGGTTTATAATGGAATTGGATCATAAAGAAAAAAATAAAATACCTGTAACTGTTCTGACGGGTTATTTAGGAGCGGGGAAGACAACTTTACTAAACCGTATTCTAACGGAACAGCAAGATAAAAAATATGCCGTTATTGTTAATGAATATGGTGAATTAGGTATTGATAATGATTTAATAGTCGATGCGGATGAAGAAATATTTGAGATGAGCAACGGATGTGTCTGTTGTACAATTCGAGGCGATTTGGTTCGTATTCTTAACAAGCTTATTCAAAGACAAAGAAGTTTCGATGGAATAATTATTGAAACCACAGGGTTAGCTGATCCTGCGCCCGTAGCACAGACTTTTTTTGTTGATGAGGATATTCGTAACAAAACTCGTCTTGACGCGGTGATTGCCGTAATTGATGCGTTTCATGTGATGAAGACATTGGATGAAAGTAAGGAGGCAGTTAATCAAATTGCTTTTGCGGATGTAATTTTGTTGAATAAAGTTGATCTGGTTGATAGGGGATCATTAATTGCTATAAAAAAAAGAATTCGTACAATCAATCCGATGGTTGCTTTATATGAAATGGAAAAAGGGAATATTTCCCTTATGAAAATTCTGGATCTTGGGGGGTTTGATTTAAATAGAGCCTTGACGTTAGAGCCCAAATTCTTATCATCCCATGACCATGACCATGACCATGACCATGACCATGACCATGACCATGACCATGACCATGACCATGACCATGTACAACATTCTCATGGTGATGGTGTGACGAGTATTTCACTTATGGAAGATAAACCATTAGATGGAAAACGTTTTAATTTATGGATGTCCATGGTTCTTCAGAAATTTGGAAAGGATATATTGAGAACCAAAGGAATTATGAATTTTAAGCATGACGATCGATGTTTTGCATTTCAAGCTGTTCATATGATGGCAGAGGGAAATTTCATCCGTTCTTGGAAGACAAAAGAGGATCGTTGTTCCAGATTGGTTTTTATTGGCCGGAATTTAGATGAGAAATCTCTACGTGAGGGATTTTTTAAATGTATAGATTAACAAATCTGTGACTGGAAAGTATGGAATGAATCAGCCGTTACAATTAATCGAAAGTCGGGGTTCTTTTAAAAAAGTGGAAGGCACGATTATCGCCTGTGCTACATCTTGGGATGAACAGTATAGTGCTTTTGCAACGGCAGATGGAGATTTGTGGATTATTCCTTTGATTCACAATAATGATCCAGATTATTGGTATAAAGTTCAACCTCATGATGGAGGGATTTTATCTTTATCACAAGATTTGACCTTTTCAGGTTTTGTTACTTCTGGTGATGATAATAAACTAATAAGAATCATTCCCGGGAAGGAACCTCAACAATTATTAAA
Source organism: Commensalibacter melissae (assembly GCF_009734185.1). Classification (NCBI taxonomy): domain Bacteria; kingdom Pseudomonadati; phylum Pseudomonadota; class Alphaproteobacteria; order Acetobacterales; family Acetobacteraceae; genus Commensalibacter; species Commensalibacter melissae. Next base: position 413,937 of record NZ_CP046393.1, read on the forward strand.
ATCCAGACGTTGGATTGATAAAATCGTTTCTTGGACTGATAAGGAAAGGAAACAAAATAAAATCGCTTTTATTACAGGAAAAGAAATTCATTTATATAAAGATAATTTTACAGAGCCATATAGAATTTTTGAACATTCTTCAGGAGTTAGTGATTTGGTTTTCAGTTTGGATGGTGCAAAAATAGCCAGTTCTTATTATAATGGTGCCACTTTATGGTCTGCTGATTATAAAAATCCTGTAAAAATTAAGGATTTTACATGGAAAGGTAGTCATACAGGGATCACTTTACATCCTAAAGAAGAGGCGTTGGTAACATCAATGCAAGATCATGATTTACATGGTTGGCGTATTTCAGACGGACACAATATGCGAATGAGTGGATACCCAACCAAAGTAAAATCTCTAAATTTTTCATCTGATGGAAAATGGTTGGCAACCAGTGGAGCTGAACCGGTGGTTTTATGGCAGTTTTTTGAAGGCGGTCCAATGGGAAAACCTCCTGTGGAATTGCCTGGTATTCCTGGAAGTTGTTGTATGGTAGTGGCATGTCATCCGACCTATGATATGGTTGCTGCTGGATTTTTGGATGGTAGTATATTATTAATCGGAATCAGCGACGAGAAAGTTATTCCGGTAAATTTAGGATCTAAAAAATCCATTGGAGAAATTACGGCTTTACAATTTAATAAAGAAGGCAGTTTATTAAATATTGGCACTGATGATGGCTATATTATTCTAATTGATTTATCTGAAAAAAAAAGTTGTAAAAAATAATCAGCCATATCCTTTTTTCTGTCCAGGATTTATTTATATGGATGAGATATCATGTTTCAGAACAAGTAGTTGATCAGAATTTAAAAAAATTATTCTGGTTCCACATGAATGTTTATTGAAACATTTCCAATTACTTTTTGTAAAGCGTGTTCAATACGATCACATATTTTATGGGCTTCTTTCACTCTCATTTCTCCAGACACAACCAAATGAAAATCAATAAAAATCAAATTGCCAACCTGACGAAAACGGACCATATGGAATTCTTTTGCTTCAGGGGCATTTGCCTGAATTATTTTATAAATACTAGAAATGGTTTGAGGGTCAGGAGCTTTATCCATCAAGCCATTAATAGAATTTTTTATGATGCCAAAGCCTATACGTAAAATATTAATAGCAATGAAAAAGCCCATCAGGGCATCAAGTGCAGCCCATTGGAACATTGGAATAAGTGTAAAACCTACAATTAATCCGATAGTTGTCCATACATCGGAAAGAACATGCTGTCCACCTGCTATAAGGACTGCAGAAAAATATTTTTTACCTACACGAATAAGTGTTATTGCCCAGAATAGATTAACAAGTCCAGCTGTTCCATTTAGAATAATTCCTTTTAAAGGCGCCATGGGAAATTGGGGATTTTTCCATCCTTGCCAGGCTTCGTAAAAAATTAAAATTGATGTTACTATTACTAATAAACCTTCGGCGGCGGCAGAAATATATTCGGCTTTATAGTGTCCATAAGTATGGTTTTTATCAGCTGGTTGGGTCGAAATGGTGATTGCGAATATTTCAAAAATAGCGGCTAACACATTGATTGTTGTTTCAAGCATGTCAGAATAAAAAGCAACACTGAGTGTTGTTTTCCATGCCAGATATTTAAGAAAAAAAACTACAAGACTAACCAGAAAACTCCCAAGACTAAATAGGATTTTCTTATTCTTTATTATTTTAAAGATCATAAAGTAATTATAAGTTTAAGGTTAAACAGTATTAATGTCCGCCAGATTGCAAAAACTGGCTTCATTTTTTTGTTCGATCTGGAAAGTTGAATGATTAATTCTAAATTTTTCCTTGAGGCGTTGTGCAACCATATTCAGAAACTGGTCAGAATGTTGATTGGTATTACTGACCAAATGAACAGTTAGGGCGGTTTCTGTTGTACTTAAAGCCCAGATGTGTAGATCATGTAAATCAATGATATTGGGAAGGGAGCGTAAATAGGTTTCCACGGCGAAAGCGTCAACATTGCTTGGGACACCGTCCATGGCAAGTGTAACTGAATCTTTCAATAAAGACCAAGTTCCCCAAATAATTATTGCAGCGACAATCAAGCTGGTAATGGGATCAAGCATATTCCAATGGGTGAAAAAAATAATAATCCCTGCCCCGGCAACACTCAACGATAAAAGGGCGTCATAGGCCATGTGCAAAAAGGCGCCCTTAATATTAAGATCCTCTTTTTGTCCGGAATGGAACATTAATGCGGTTATTCCATTTATAACAACACCGAGTAAGGCGACTAAAATTATTGTTTTACCTGTAACAGTTGCAGGTTTGTAAAAGCGTTCAATTGATTCCCAGATAATTCCTCCCGTAACAATAAGCAATAAAATTGCATTACTTAAAGAAGCCAAGATAGAGGTTCGACGATATCCGTAGGTAAAATTGGGAGAGGGTTTTTTTTTGCTTAAATATGAGGCCCCCCAAGCGGTGGCCAAGGCAAAAACATCTGATAGATTATGACCGGCATCAGCAATTAAGGCTAGGGAATTGGCAAAAATGCCCCATATGGTTTCGGCGCAAATATAAATTAAGTTAAGGCTAATTCCTAGAGCAAAGGCCTTGCCAAAAGATTGTGGAATATGATGGTGATGACCGTGGATATGTTCATGTGCATGATCATGCAAGTGGGAATGATTGAATTGATGCATGTCATGCGTGGAATGATCCAAATTGCTCAAGATTAAATCCTTATAATTTTTTAGTTATAAAATAAGATTAACCATATTGTTAAACGCTTATTATAAAAAATTTAATTTGATTAGCCTAATTTTATTTTTAAAAATTTATCTAAATCATATCAAATCTGACAATCAAGTTTTAAATTGGTTTTATATGTAAATACTGTGTTTTGTTTATTATAAAAAAATCCAAATATTAATCGGGAATGAATGTTAAGAAAATTTGTGCTTCTTCGTTAACGTAACCACGATGATAGTATTCCTTATCACTATTATTTATAAAAGATTGAACAACGCAATTACCCGCCTCGATGTGAACAGGTAGTTGATTATTATCAGAAATTTGTTGAATGGCAGAATCTTTTCCATGAGCGGTTATCAAGGTCTGGGCTATTACTTGTGAGGTTGGTCATAAGGAACTTTATTAGGAATCTTGTCATTAAAAAATTTGACCATTATGATTAGGAAAAGCTATTGTACGACATTGTTGTTTATAAACTGCGATTATACTTCTCATAGACTAGTTTTTCATCTCAGGGAAAAAAAGATTTACAGTTGCAATATTTCCATAAACAGAAATTATCTTTCTCTTTGGTAGAATTATATAACTGTTACCATCAGGAAATTGGTTTGGTACAAAAAATGATAATAATATTTATAGGCTTAGATGCTCCCTTTGGATTTATTTTTGTGATTTTCAAATGGATGGGAAATATCTGAAAATCAGTAATAATGTTATTAACGTTTTTGAAAGAAAGATATAAGATATGGTTCCAGCTTAAGAAAATGTTACTTGTAATAGGTTGCTTTTGAAATTATATGATGTTTTATCATTTAAGTTTTTGATACCTCTCCTTAAATGTTGTAAACTTCCTGAAAGACTAACTTTATTAAAGACTGAAAATAAATTATTTTCAGTCTTTTTTTAATAGTTTTATATTGAATAAATCATGTATATCAATTTTTTTAGTGCCAATAATGGTTTATATTAGCGAGGATAATTAAATAAAATAAAATTCTTTATGTTATAATATTGAGCCTCACGAAAAGTTTTATAAAAATAACAAAATCACTGATTTTATATGGTTTACCAATTCATTAATTTGATTTAAAAAATACAGTTTGGTTTGTTTTTTCTAAATTAAAGACTTCGACAACGTTAATAATATGCAAGTTTAGAAAAAACAAACCGAAACAATATGAAAATAAATTAAAGAATGTTACTTTTCAGGCTTCCTTATTTCTAAAAATGCAGAAGCAAATTATAATTGATTAATATAAAATATTTTTTCTATTCTCCTTTTAAACTAAAATGTAAAACTGGACAGTCAAAATAAAATATTTAAAATGAAGCTAATAAAATATTTTACTATATAGAAGATTTATGTTGAATCAATTAAAAGATAAATGTTTTATATTACATTTTATTATCATGGTTAAATCACTACATTTACGAATTAACTGTCAAATAGCATTCAACAGATAAATGTTTCCACCCTTTGTACAAGTAATCATTACCAAAACAAAGCTGACTTTTTTCCACATGGTAATAAAAACCATAGTCTTATCATATAAAATATGATAAATATCACAGACAGTCATTGCAGAAATTCCTCTTCTGTTATGATTAGGTCGGGTCAGTATGTTGCAGCATCTGATCCGGCCGCTTCGACACTATCTGTCGAATGCTGATTACAAATATACAAAGAAAATTGGATTTATGAAACTTATTTTTTTTGTCCATGTAAAAATAAGATCATTAAATTTATTCAATGTAATTAACAATTTCATATATAAAATATTATATTTGAACAATATTCATTAAAATCAAGGTTTTTTAAAGTTGGTTTTTCCGAAGTTTATTATTCCTTTATTGAAATGTAATTTTTGCATAAAGAATTGGTAAAATAATATTCGATTCGAGATTTTGGTTTTATCTTATTTTTTTCTAACCTATATACATAATTATTTATTATTTACATATATGTTACTTGATGATAGTGAATTTATTCTAGGTTATATTAAAAAAATGTACAAGAAATTTTAAATAACTGGAATGATAACGTGATTTTTATAAAAACTTCATGATTAATTTTCATAAAACAATAACTACATATTATGTATACTCAATTAAAGTCAAGAAATATTGCGAATTTTATTCCATAAATAAAATGGAAGTCTTTTTTATAAATAGAAAAGAATTTTATTCTTTCATTTATATATTTTATAGAAAAATTATAATTAAACTATAGTGATAATAAGATTTATTATTTGTAAAAATAAAGCATTTCTATAATTTTTATTTTGTGTATTTGGTATGGAGAATTAACGGGGATTATAAAATTTCATTTTTAAAAACTTTTTTATTATTATGTTTATATAGCTATTGACTTAATTACAATTTAATTAAGTCAATTAATCATTATTTATATGACAAGATTGTTGATATGTATAATGAATTATTATTATGGACAGCATAAATATTTCGATACATTATGACATAATGTTTGATGTAAAGTGTGGATGGAGGACTTTGTGTCTTTGATTGGTCATTTCCCTGTTTTGTCAATCTATGGAAATTGTATTGAATATGGGTATTTGAATCCTATTTTAATGATTGTCTTTTAGGGATTGTTCAGGATATAAACAGCGACATCCTGCAATCAGGGATTTAAGAAGATAAGAACCATTAGGATGAAAAGAAAATCTGGTTTTAAAGATGATTAGAGTTACAGAAGTGAAACTGCCCTTGGATCATGATGAAGCAGATTTGAAACAGGCCTTGTATAATCGTCTAAAACAATTTCCCAGCGAGTATAAGGTAATAAGGCGGGGATATGATGCACGCCGACGGGGGGACATTCAACTGGTGTATACCATTGACTGTTCCATTGATAATGAAGAGGAATTTTTACGCAATCATTCCCTGGATCGCAATTTATCAAAAACACCAGAGGTTCGGTATCAGTTCGTGATGTCCCGGCAGACTGGTGAAAAAATTGCTAGTCAGGCCAGCTATGTTCGTCCTATCGTTATTGGTGCGGGGCCTTGCGGGTTTATGGCGGGATTGTTACTGGCACAGATGGGTTTGCGTCCTTTGATTCTTGAACGTGGGAAAGCGGTCAGGGAAAGAACGGTCGACACTTTTGCATTTTGGCGTCAGTCAAAATTCAATCCTGACAGCAATGTCCAATATGGAGAGGGAGGTGCGGGAACCTTTTCCGATGGCAAACTTCATACGCAGATCAGTGATCCGTATCATTATGGTCACAAGGTCTTGACAGAATTTGTCAGGGCAGGTGCGCCAGAGGAAATTCTTTATGTATCCAAACCCCATATTGGTACGTTTCGGTTGGTCAGTATGGTTGAGAAAATTCGTCAGGAAATAGAATCTTTTGGTGGTCAGTACCGGTTTAATACTTATGTACAAAAGATTTTGATGAATAAAAATCGCCAGATTGTCGGGGTTCGATTGGTGGATGGGCAGGAAATACAGACAAATCACATTATTCTTGCGACTGGACACAGTGCGCGGGAGATGATGCATGCCCTTTATGAGGATGGCGTGGAGATTCAGGCAAAACCTTTTTCTGTTGGTGTCAGAATTGAGCATCCGCAAACCCTGATTGATAAGGCCCGTTTTGGTTCACAGGCGGGACATCAGCTGTTGGGGGCGGCCGATTATAAATTGGTGCATCATGATGCAGACAAACGGGGGGTTTATTCCTTTTGTATGTGTCCGGGGGGAACGGTGATTGCGGCGGCCTCGGAAGAGGGGGGGATAGTGACAAACGGAATGAGCCAGTATTCCAGGGCGGAAAGAAATGCCAATGCTGCAATCGTGGTGGGTGTTAAGCCTGAACGGGATTATGCAGGCCATCCCCTGGCGGGTATCGCCTTCCAGAGAGATCTGGAGCGGAAAGCCTTTCAGCTGGGGGGTGCGAATTACAAAGCGCCGGTTCAGCGGGTGGAGGATTTTTTGCTTGGAAGGGCAACCCGGACATTGGGTTTGGTTGTTCCCTCTTATAAACCGGGGGTGGAACCCGATGATCTTGCGGAGATATTGCCTTCATTTGTTATCAATGGAATACGGGAGGCATTACCGGCATTTAATCGTAAATTGTCCGGATTCAATTTTGCTGATGCTGTAATGACTGGTGTGGAAACGCGAACATCCTCGCCAGTTCGTATTCCAAGAATGGATGATGGGCAAAGTGTCAATACTTCCGGACTTTATCCTGCGGGAGAGGGGGCTGGATATGCGGGCGGTATCATGTCTGCGGCCATTGACGGGATAAAGATTGCCGAAAAAGTTGCCCAGAATATCCACGACAATCATCAGTAGATCCGGGGATTACATCCCTACAGACAAACTGTTGGTTTGGGATGTGATCCGGATTCATCTTTGCAACCTTCATAATTAATGTTTCAATGTTCACTTTGATGATTTTTGAATATTGGGTTAAAGTCGGACGATGGAAATGATAAGACAATAAAGGAAAGAAATCTGCATAATGAAAATTCATGCCGCTCAATTGGCTGATCTTGATCAGATAATGGCCATTCAAATGTTATGTTATTATGCGATTGAGCCTGAATCACGGCTTTCTATGGCTTCAAAAATCATTGCCAGTCCTGATACCTGTTTTGTGGTGAAAGAGCGAGATATGGTCAGGGGGTATTTGCTGGCCATTCCCGTCATGTCGGGTGAAACTCCCGCCCTGGATAGCGAAGCTTGCGATTTGGCAGGAGGGGCGGATTGCCTTTATCTGCATGATTTGGCCGTTCATCCAGAATCAAGAGGGCTGGGAGTTGGATGTATTTTGGTGCGGCAATTCATGAATATTGCTCATAAGAAAAAATTCCGTCATGCATCCCTTGTTTCCATTCAGGATTCCTTCCGTTTTTGGCAGAAACAGGGATTTGAGGCAATTGTTCCCCCCGAAAAGTTGCAGAGTAAATTGATGACCTATGGTCAGGATGCAGTTTATATGGAAAAACTTCTGATTGGCATTCCTCAGGAGTAGGATAATTTTATGAAATCCCTGTTTTTTTATTGTATTGCGGCTTTTGCCGAGATTGCCGGTTGCTTTTCTTTTTGGGTATGGGCACGGTTGGGGAAGTCGCCCTTGTGGCTCGTGCCCGGAATGGCCAGTTTGGCATTTTTTGCCCTGATGCTGACGTTGGTGGAGGTTGATCTGGCGGGGCGTGCCTATGCTGTATATGGTGGAATTTATATTTTATGTTCCCTGTTCTGGTTATGGATTGTTGAAAATACACGACCGGATCGGTGGGATATTCTGGGAATGCTGATTTGTTTGGCTGGAGTATCCATTATCTTGTTCATGCCCAGGGGGTGATCAACCGTAGAGATCAATGGAATGTAGTTTTGGGACAAAGCGGGTTGAATATCTAAACTTAAAAAAAACCCAGGCAAATAATAATAAAATGCCTGGGTAAAAAAGTGCTTAAAATAAATATCAACGTAATAAAAGATATTTCACAAAAGGTTATTAATGAATTCAGTTATAAGAAATTTCTCGATGAAAAAATCAGCCTATAAATTTGAACTCAAACAATGAAATACCAACTACTATGAGCTAATATATGAAATCACATGACTTTTATACAATTTATGACCGGTTGCGTCAATATTGATACCCACGATTTTCCTATAAAAGATAGTAAAATAAAAGAGATAATGCTTGGAAAACAAAGGTTTTTTTTATAAAGTGGCAAAATTTCAAAAAAAATTGATCGTTTTTGAAACAATAATAAATATTTCGGAATCGAAAAATAACAGGGTCTTTTATACCATAAGATTTTATTGAAAAATGATGGGAACTGATATCCAGATTTTCAATTTTATCCAGTGACAGGATCATGTCGGATTTATCAAAATAAATTCCTTGAAAAAAAGATTTTATGAAATGAAAAGGGAAAATCTGGAGACAAAATTCTGTTCAATACAACATTTGCATGAATGAAAATAACACTGTTTATAAAAATACGGAAATAACCTGAAAATTATTGAAATATCTCATATATTCCCCCGGTAGAAAATGGCTTCTTCAGGGTCATGAAACCGGGGGAAATAAAATTTTTGTATTTTAAAAACAATTAAGCAAGGGAACGGCCATTTACGTGAATCCTGATGGAAATGGTAAATATACAAGTAAATTCATTCGTTGGTTCTCCTTAACAATTTAATGGAAATTAAATAAATGCGACATCCAGCGAACAAACGGCCCTGTTCCCCAAATGTGCAGTAAACCGCAGAATGAGAGGGTTGGTTTCTGAATAAAATTTATTTTTGGTGATAGCGAAAGGGCTAACAGTGTGATATAAATTCAAATCAGTCATTGCAGATTCCGTTCAAAACTTGGTCTGTGATGATTAGGTTGGGTAAGATGTTGTAGCATCTTATTCAACCGCATCAAGGCATTATTCGCCGGATGCTCCTGTTACTATACGTGTAAAATTCCCTTTTGCAAATAATTTTTTAAACGAATTAAAATTTGTCCCGTTCCCTTTATTGCGGATAAAAAGGTTATTCGTATCGGAATGGATTCTATATCTGAAATTCGATTTAATGAGTTATTTCAAATATATATTAAAATCCGTTTATTATTGTCCATTCAGTTTAATGGCGCAAATGTTATTTCTCCTAACAAAAATTTGATAATTTCGTGATTTGATCGTTTCATGTAGTTAATATATTGTTAAAGATCGTTATATTTATGGAGTATTTTATGATGAATAAATGGGTGGATTACGTAATTACCGAAGTAAGATACAATAATGAACGTTCACATATCGTTGCATTCAAGTGCTGGCGACATATCGGGGCCGAACTGATCGGCCCGGATATACGGTCAAGGGCTGATATCATTAATGCCATTGACAATGAGAACCTGGTTTTTATCACCGAATATAAGGGTGAGGATGGGAAATGGGAAAAGGGTGGTGATGTCGGTATTGTAATGGTTGGAAATGAAAAATTCCTGCGAACCGATGCCAATCCGGAAACCCGTGACAATCTGGGAAATTTGCCCGAATTGTAATGTTCACGTAAATATGTCCAATACATCCAGTTTATCCATTATCGGTTATTTTCATTTAAGCAAATTTTATTAATTTTACCTAGTTATAATGTTAAACAGTTGTGATTAGATCGTTGCGGTGAAATAATGTATTATTTAATATCATTAATTTAAGGAGTATTTATTATGAGTAAATGCACGAACTAAATTTTTACAGCATTAAGTTACAATATTGATCATTCTCATATTGTCAAATTACAAATCTGGGAATGTGATAAAAACTTTGTAACTAAAAGATAATTTAGGTAATTTACCTGAATTTTGATTTGATTTTAATGTAATTGTAATTTATTACTTTAATTTCTTAGGTTATTTAACGTTAATTTTATATTTATAGATTCAATATTATCATTGATACAAGGGATTTGTACCTAGCATTAATGGAAATATTTTTATCAATAAATTTCAGGCTGGATGATTTTGCTTATTAGGTATTTCTGAATCAGATTCTGGAATATCGAGTGAAAAAATCATTCAGTTTTTTTTATCCTTTTTGCATGGTCTGGTTTCCGCAAACCGTTATTCTTTTGCCCCCTTTAATATTGTAATCCCATCCGGCCAATTTAAATAGCTAATATGAATATTTGGGAAAAAGGTTTGTTTTGATCTTTTGATATAGATGGATTAAAATTGATTTTTTCATTTTGAAATTTTATTACTATTGTGAGGGAAGAATTGACTGATAAGCAAAAGGATGATTCCTTGGACATGAAGATTGTCCAACGGGTCGCTAAATTATCTGCACTTGCCGTCAAGGAAAAAGAAGTGGCAACCTATGCCCGGGATTTGGGGGGTATAATACACTGGGTTGAGCAGTTGAACGAGCTGGATGTTTCTGCGGTTGAACCAATGGTTGGGGCAGAAAATGCACAATTGAGAATGCGTGAGGATGAGGTCACTGATGGCAATTGCCGTGAGGCTGTTTTATCCAATGCTCCAGAACGTATCGCCGATTTTTATGCTGTTCCGAAAGTGGTTGAATAATGCTGACAGAAATGACGATTACAGACGCGGTCGAGGGCCTGCGTCAAAAGAAATTCAGCGCGGAGGAATTGACACGGGATCATCTGAAAGCGGTTGGTCAGTTAAACAGCCGGATCAATGCCTATATCACGGTAACGGAAGAGGTCGCCCTTGGTCAGGCTAGGGTGGCAGATGAAAAACTGGCTTCGGGGGATGCGCCGGTACTGACCGGTATTCCTTTGGCGATCAAGGATCTTTTTTGTACAAGGGATATTCCAACAACCGCCGCCAGCCGTATCTTGGAAAATTTTGTTCCACCCTATGAAAGTACGGTGACCTCGAATTTATTGAGGAATGGAGCCGTTTTTTTGGGCAAGACCAATCTTGATGAATTCGCAATGGGATCCGGCAACCTGAATTCGGCATTCGGTGCCGTTGAAAATCCATGGAAACGCAAAAATGATGATGCGTTTCTGGTTCCCGGCGGCTCTTCTGGTGGTTCCGCGGCTGCCGTGGCGGCGCGGATGGCTCTGGGGGCAACTGGAACGGATACGGGTGGCTCCATTCGTCAGCCGGCAGCATATTGCGGTATCACCGGAATCAAGCCAACCTATGGGCGATGCAGTCGTTGGGGCATTATTGCCTTTGCCAGCTCGCTTGATCAGGCTGGGCCCATGGCAAAAACCGTTGAGGATTGTGCAATCTTGTTGCAATCAATGGCCGGTTTTGATCCAAAAGACAGCACAAGCGTGGACAGGGCGGTTCCGGATTATCGTGCAGCCTGTAACCGTTCATTGAAGGGGTTGCGTGTGGGTATTCCAGAAGAATATCGCGCTCCTGGCATGTCATCTGAAATAGAGGCAATCTGGCAGCAGGGAATTGACTGGTTGAAAGAGGCCGGTTGCGAGATCGTGGATGTTTCCCTGCCTCATACTAAATACGGATTGGCCACCTATTATATCATTGCCCCTGCTGAAGCCTCATCTAATCTGGCCCGTTATGACGGGGTGCGCTATGGTCGCCGTGTCAGTGGAAAAAGTCTTGAGGAACTCTATGCGAATACACGCGGAGAGGGTTTTGGTACAGAGGTGAAACGCCGTATTTTGATGGGTACTTATGTGTTGTCGGCCGGTTATTACGATGCCTATTATCTCCGGGCGCAGAAGGTTCGCAAACTTATCTATCAGGATTTCATGAATGCCTATGAAAAGGTGGATGTTCTCTTGACACCAACGGCACCATCAGCCGCTTTTGCCAAAGGTGAACATCAGGATGATCCCGTACAAATGTATCTGAATGATATTTTCACCGTTCCCGCCAGTATGGCCGGAGTGCCTGGTCTGGCCTTGCCGGCCGGGTTAAATGACCAGGGTCTTCCCCTGGGTTTGCAGTTGCTGGGTCGTCCATTTGATGAGGAGACCCTGATTGCTGTTGGGTCAGCAATGGAAAAAGCTGCCAATTTCACATATAAACCCGCCATTCGTTCTGGAGTTTCCCTATGAGTTATGTGATTGAAGGGTCAACAGGATCCTGGGAAGTTGTTATTGGTCTTGAAGTCCATGCCCAGGTTATCAGTAAGGCCAAATTGTTTTCAGGTGCCTCCACGCATTTTGGTGGTGAACCCAATACGCAGGTCAGTCTTGTTGATGCCGCTTTTCCCGGTATGTTGCCCGTCATCAATCGTGAATGTGTTGATCAGGCCATTCGTACAGGATTTGGGTTAAATGCCCAGATTAATCTGGTAAGTCGTTTTGACCGCAAGAATTATTTTTATGCCGATTTGCCACAGGGATACCAGATTTCTCAATTTACGCATCCTATTGTTGGCAAGGGTGAAATCGAGATCGAACTGGATGACGGTACGGTCAAGAAGATTGGTATTACCCGTTTGCATCTTGAACAGGATGCTGGAAAATCCATTCATGACCTTGCCCCAAAAGAGACCTGTATTGATTTAAATCGCTCTGGTGTGGCTTTGATGGAGATTGTCAGTGAGCCGGATATGCGCTCACCGGAAGAGGCAGGTGCCTACTTACGCAAAATCCGTGCGATTGTGCGCTATTTGGGTACTTGTGATGGAAATATGGAGGAGGGATCAATGCGTGCGGATGTGAATGTGTCTGTCCGTAAGCACGGTGAGGAATATCGTACGCGTTGCGAATTGAAAAATATCAACTCCATTCGGTATGTCATGCAGGCAATTGAAATTGAAGCCAAAAGACATGTGGAAATTTATGAAAATGGGGGAGAGGTGGATCAGGAAACCCGTTTATTCGATGTTGCCAGGGGGGAAACCCGTACGATGCGTAGCAAGGAAGACGCCCATGATTACCGTTATTTCCCAGATCCGGATTTGCTGCCTCTGGTCGTTGAGCAATCCCACGTTGACCATCTCAAGGCAACCCTGACTGAATTGCCGGATGCAAAACGAGACCGTTTCCAGAATGAGTATGGATTGCCCCGTTATGATGCCAATGTTCTGGTAGCTGAAAAAGACATTGCCGATTTTTTTGAAATTGTTGCAAAGGGTCGGGATGGGCGTTTGGCCGCTAATTGGGTCACAGGTGAACTGTTTGCCGTACTGAATAAAAAGGGTCTGTCAATCCAAGAAAGTCCTGTAAAGGCTGAGGCAATTGGTGTTTTGCTGGACTTGATCGCTGATAAAACCATCAATGGTAAGATTGCCAAGGAGGTTTTTGAGGATATGGTTGAAACAGGTGATATGCCTGCGGATATCGTGGAACGCAAAGGTTTGAGACAGGTAACGGATACTACGGCAATTGATAAAGTGATTGCCGATATTCTGTCAGTCAATGCAGATAAGGTTGAACAATATAAATCAGGTAAAGACAAGCTTTTTGGTTTCTTTGTCGGACAGGTTATGAAGGAAATGAAGGGGAAAGCCAATCCCGCAATAGTCAATGAGCTTTTAAAAAAGCATTTATCTTGATAAAAATTGAAAAAGGAAATTGACAGTTCTCGAATAAATGATTAGAAACGGTAAAAGCAAACGTCGTGTTATAGGCAGGCTCTTCTTGCGGAGGGGTGGCCGAGTGGCTGAAGGCGACGGTTTGCTAAACCGTTGTACGGTGTAAGCCGTACCGTGGGTTCGAATCCCATCCCCTCCGCCAGTTACATATGTTGAATATTGCCAATTACTGACAAATACCTTGTTTTTCCTAAAAAATCCATATTTACCTATCATATTCTTGCCAGTTCATGACAGATTATGCGATAAAAAGTGGGTACAAAAGTGGGTACAAATTCAAGGAAAGTGGGTACAAATCGTGTTGACAGATTCAAAGGTTAATTCTGACAGTTAAAAAACATTATCCCACATTACCTTATATTTTCCGCAGAAAACCCTCATTTTTTAGTAAACTTCCAAACATTATCCCACATTATAAAACATTTGAACGCATTTAATATTGGGGTATATGATTTTTCATCTTGGGGTATATCGATGTTAACGGATAAAGCCATAAAAACAGCCAAATATCAGGAAAAGGGTAGAAACAAGCTTTATGAACGCGGTTTATACCTGGTTATCACAAAAACCAATTCTTAAATATGGTGTTTAAAATATAATTTAATAAAAAAGATAAACTCTTTTGTTTGAAGATGTGAAAATCTTTTATTCATTACCCATAATAATTAAACATTTGAATGCATTTAATATTAAGGTATATTTTTTCTATCTTGGGGTATATCAATTTTAATGGATAAAGTTAAAAATATAGCTAGATATTGAGAAAAGTCTATATTTGAAATAAATCATTAAAAACACTTATGTGTTTTGGCGTTAAGAAGAAAGTAGCAAAAATTTCTTTAGAGGTTTTTCTATGAGATTATTTTAGAAAACTTGACCGTTAAATAAAAAAAAGTGTCAAATACAATAACAACATCTTATTAAGTTGCTCAATCACTCGTGTTTTTATCTAAAGAAAAAGTTTAAATAAAGAACCTGATCTCATTTTATATAGTTGTATTTTAAGATACTTGATATGAACTGTAGTCATCCTGTGGGTAATGATGGTGGATATGACGTCAAGATTGCGACAGAAGACAGTTATTTGAGAAGCGCTGACAGTAAGAATTAATTTAAAAACAGTAGCTTGTTGTGAATCTGTAATTTATTGATCAAAATTTAATTTAATAGGATATTTGAATGGTTAATCATTCTCCAAAGGATCTGGATCTCTCCGCATGTACTGTTTGTACTGATGGAAAGAACACATCACAAAAGTTATCAACTTTGGCTAAATCTCTTGATGAAATAACTAGCCAGATTGTTGGAATTTCCAAAACATCTGTTGATACCAAGCATTCAGTTGAAAAGGTTGCCGAAAAAATAAAAGATATTGACACAGAAGTTTATTTTAATAAAAAAGATGCGTTTACGGCGGGTAATCCTACAATATTGGATAAAAATAAATCAAATATATTCGGTATTCAGGATGATGGTATCGTTAATCTGTTTTTTAGTCATAAAATTGACGAGAACGGCAATACATTTGTTGCACCAGTCAATTCAATTTATTTTAATTATGTTCTGAATAATACGATTATTGGGAGAGAAGCCATATGGACCACTGAAGATAAATTTTATAAAGCCTTTATGGGGCATGCATTTCATGCGGATAGTGATGGAAGTAGTGATCTTGGCATGAATGACCATGCCTGGAACAACATTTATTCAAAAACCGCGGTAAGTGTCACATCTGATGCGAGTGAAAAGAAGGTTCTTGCCAACCTTGGCGATGACAGGTATGCAGACAATCAAAAATTGCTGGATGCAATCTATAATCTGAATATCCATACCTACAAACTGAATGATTCCATCAATGAGAAAGGTGAGGACAAGGCGCGTCTGCATAACGGTTTTATTGCCCAGGATGTCGAAAGGGTTCTGACAGATGCGGGGCTGAAGCCATCTGATTACGGTATGTGGATTCAGGACAGGGTTTTCAGGAGCATTGAGGTCGATACCGGAAAAAAGGATGCCAGCGGGAAAGCTGTAACCAGAAGCGAGTACCAACCTGTTCTGGATGAGAATGGGAAACAGGCATATCGTCAATCCCTGCGATATGAAGAAGTACTTTGCGTATTGATACAATCCATGAAACAGAAGATCGACAGACTGGAAAAACAGGTCGCATCATTACAGGTAAAGAACGGTAAATAATAACAACCATCTACAATATTTTCGGTAGGGAACCAGACATCAGTCTGGATTATCCCGATTAGGATGATATTGCCTATCATGTCCAGGTGTAAAACATATACGTGATTTCTTTTGCAAGTCAGCAAACAAGCCAGATGCAGCGTATGACTATCGTGTTGCTACAATTCGGTGACGGAAATTGTATTGTTGAATTTGATACACCCATTTACGGGCAGGACAGGCAACCTTTTATCGACACAAGGGCATCAATAATGACCATCATGGAAATTATGTTCGATGCTACATCTCAATTTTATGGAAGACTGATTTATGGCTGATCTAGCTAAACAACCCACAACAGGATTTGTCAATAACGGCAGCCTTGTCCAGTATGGAAATGACAATACGGCGGGTGACTGGGACTATATCGTGATATCGAAACCGAACAGGCCATGGAGGGTTTCTATCAGGGGAGATATTCCAACAAGCAAGGACGGTGTGGACATGAGTGTATCCGTTTTCGAGGGAACAATACCCCTGTTTTCTTCCACAGGAACATGGAAACTGCAGGGACAGACAAGCCTGAACGCCACCAAGAAAAACTTCAAGATAAAGTTCAGGAATGTGGAGACAGGTAAAAAACTAAAGGTAAAAATAGGGGACTGGACACCTTTGAATGGTCTGGTTCTGAAGGGTTATGCGGCAGACAGAACCCTGTTGAGAGACACAATCACCACGGAAATATGGAGAAATCTTCATAGGGATGAAAAAGGCTACCTTGCCCCTGAATCCGCCTATTCCTATTATGACAGGGACAATCTCGGAATGAGAACATCAGTGCTGTTTTCAACGGCCGGTTTTCCATGCGAGCTGTATCATGACGGGGAATTCCTTGGGATGTATATAATAAGGTCTGACAATGACAATGATCAGTACCTGATTGATTCATCAAACCCGGGGCATTTTCTTGCCCAGCCCGATCATGCCAACACGTTCTGGACAGACGGAAACTATAATCCTCCAGAATGGGAAATAAACTCGCCCGATCCGAATACGGATGATAGTGTCAGTTTCCTGAAAAGATTCCTGCGATGGTCTTCGGACTGTATCGCGGGTAGGGTGAACATGAAGGAGACATATCGGGAATATATCGATCTTGAATGTTTCATTGACTATATCCTGCTCTGCGAGGTCTGTTTTTCCCCTGACAGTCTGGTGAACAATTTCATGCTATGCAGCTGGAATGCCACGTCGGTATCGGGTGTCATGTATATATATCCCTACGATGAAGATCAGACATTCGGTATTGTCGATCGATACCTGAGTGCCAGGGATACTGATCCTTTCAAGATGGGCTGGGTGACGAAACGGGACAGGATGTTTGACCGGCAGGATCCGATATTCTTTGAAACCATCCATAACAGTTTCACACCGGAAATACGGGCGAGATGGCGTTATCTGAGAGACACGGGAAAGATATCGGCTGAAACCTTCAACAGGATCATAAAGGATACAACCGATCTCATCAATCCTGACATGATGAGGAAAGACCTTGAATTATGGGCAATGGATGCAGATGTCGGAATAGGAAATGGCAAGGTTATTTCAGATGATGGAAAGAAATGGTCGGTCAGTTTCATCATGAATTTTGCCAAACGCCGTATCCAATGGCTGGATCAGCAATTCAAGTACTATAATTGATTATTCTTATTGAGAAGCCACCTTAACGGGTGGTTTTTTTATGTCTGGAAAAGGAAAGACAGATGGAAAATATCATACTCATTATCAAGTCCGTATGCTCTTTTTTATGGAAAGGGAAAGGGAAAGGGTGGATCATGGCGGGACTGCTTTACCTGACAGGTCGAAGGGCCGCGAATAGGAACAACCTGATCAGGACACAGGATGAAGTCATCAAAAATGACCGGCAGACCCTTCGGACTGTTCAGGCAATGCAGCAGGCAGCCAATCATTCACCTGGAAACATGGAGGAATTGGAAGATGTGCTGGAGAAAGGGAAATTCTGATGAAACCTATTATTTTACTCGCGGCGGTTTTTCTTGCGGCATGCTCGTCATCGCCACGCGTTGTCTACCGGATTGAATGCCCGCCGTTGAGGGATTACACGCCCCAGTCACAGGAAAAGCTTTCCAGCGAGATCAAGGCGTTAAAACCTGACAGCGAGATCGGCCGTTACCTGCTGGATTACAAAAGACAGCGTGACATGATCATGGCCTGCCAGAACACCAGAGATACCAGCCACCGCTAGGGTGGTTTTTTTATATCCATAATAGAAAAGGAAAAAACAAATGGATTTTTTTACCGAGCTTCTACAATATATCATCAATGTCCTGCCCAGCAATACGGCGGGTGACGTTGTCGCGGTTGTCACTTTCATCGTGACCCTGTGCACCCTTGTCATACGGTTCTGGAAAGAACCTGATCCAAAAAGCGGATTGCACGGGCTGTGGTCTATCATTCATCTGCTGGCCTCTTTCAGGCTGCCAGACAGGCAGGCGGGAAAAGATGGAAAGAACGGGGATGACACCAATGGAAAACAGGCGGCACCAAAAACATCGTAACCATTGCCCGGGTGAGTGGTGGAGCTCGATACTGCTGGTCATGACGGGAATATATGCCCTTGCATATTTCATGGCCGGCAACATCTTTCACTATTCATTCATTAATGGATTCAGGGCTATCCTTCCGGCCTATATATGGGAAGGATCATTCATACTTACAGGGACACTGCAGTTTGTTTCATTGATGTGCGGAAGTTTCAGGTGGAGGGGTGTGGCCTCTTTTCTGGCGGCATCCCTTTTCATATGGGGGATGCTGAACATGCTTGTCTACGAGAGGCACTGGCATTTTGGCATTGTTGCCTGGGGAACATTCGCTCTGGTGAACCTTTACACCCTGGCAAGGATACTGGCGGGGGTCATAAGGGATTATGAATACAGTCTATGAGTTTTGCAAATGGTGGTGGCTGAACAATTGTGAGTGGATCAAGATTCATGACCCATGGGTCATTCCGATCATAGCCATTACTTAATTCTAGAAGTAGGTATAAGATTAATATCATCAAAATTGTTTGATTTTTGAAATAATATTTTCATATTATTATTAATGAATAATAATAATTTGATTATAAATGTGGAAAAAAAATGGATGAATTACAAAAAGAAATTGATGCAGCAAGGTTGAAAGTAAGAACTGATTCCTATCCTATGTCTATTGGTGAAATTGTAAATATGTATGATGATGGTGATCTAAAAATTAGACCAGAATTTCAACGTTTATATCGATGGACAATCTTCCAAAAAAGTAGATTTATAGAATCTATTTTATTAGGAATACCTCTTCCTTCTATTTTTGTTGCACAGAATGAGGAAGGGATTTGGGAGCTGGTAGATGGATTACAACGTATATCTACTATTTTAGAATTTATGGGAAAATTGAAAAAAGAAGATGAAACTTCAGAACTTTATCCTCCCTTAAAACTTATTTCGACGGATTATCTTAAAAAATTACAGGATAAAGTTTGGGAAGGACAGGAAGGTGATAATAATGTTATACACAAAAATATAAAAAGAATATTTAAAAGGGAAAAAATTGATATAAAAATATTACAGCGTGAAAGTGAAACGGATACAAAATTTGAGATTTTCCAAAGATTAAATACGGGTGGTTCTAAATTAAGTGATCAAGAAGTAAGAAACGTTTTATTATTAATGGTAAATGCAAATGCACAGCATTGGATTGAAAATTTTGCTAAAAACAAAGATTTTATAGAAACTTTACCTATTTCTGAAAGACAGAAAAATGAAAGTTATGATAATGAATTGGTGGTTCGTTATCTCTGTTTACGAAATATCCCCTCCAATTCTTTGAATCCTTCTTTGCAAGATGTTGCTCCTTATTTAAATCAGTTTGTTACAACTATATTAAATAATGATTACGATTACGAAAATGAGAAAAAATTATTTGATAAAACATTCGAATATCTAAATAAATATTTTGGAGAGAAAGCGTTTAAAAAATATAATAGTGAGAAAAAAGATTATACAGGTGCTATTTCAATGCCCATTTTTGAAATGGTATCTTATGGTGTTTCTTATGCATTCGACAAAAATAAAGTAGTTAAACCAGAAGAGTTAGAAGAAAAAATTATAAAAGCAAAAAAAGATAGAGCTACTAAGTTATCTGAAGATCCTGCATTAGAAAGAAATATAAGACCTATAGATAGAATGAAGAATATGGTCAAACAAGGAAAAGAATTGATTGGATCTTAATTGCCTGTTTACTAATATAGAATATTAAAATGAAATATGAGACATTAGAAAAAAAAATTGATAAAGATTTAAACTGGAGACGAAGAGAATTCATAGAATTATCATTTATTTTTAATGAGATGGCTAGTGAATATCGTAAGAAAATTATTTTAAAATCTATTATTACTTTAGCTTATGCTAATTGGGAAGGATATATTAAATATTGTGTTGAGCAATATTTAGAATATATAAATAAAAAAAATCTTTTGTTTAATCAACTTAAGAATAATTTTAAACAAATTTCTTTAGGGAAACATTTTAAAAATAATAATAAATATAACTTTGAAGATATAAAAACTCAAAAAAAATTTTATGAATTTTTTATGGAAAATAATGAAGTATTTAAGATTAATCAAGAAAGGATATGTAAAAATATAGGAAATTTAGATTATGATGCTATAAAAAAAATTTTGATGCAATTAGGATTTCCAGAAAATTTATATTTTAACGAATTAGGCTTTATCAATGAACAATTGTTACAACATAGGAATAATATTGCTCATGGAGATAAGAAAAATGAGGATAATATTGATTTTGAAATGATTTACGAACAAATTAAAGATAGATTATTAAATATGATGCAACTTTTTCATGATAAAATTCTTGAATATGCAAAAAATGAAAAATTTTTAATCGGCAATTAAAGAGGAATAGATTTAATGGCATTGACGGTCAAATGTCTCGTTCTAATTTGATCATTTAAAAAATCGTTGGTTTGTTGCGTGGATAATATTTTAAATAAATATTGGCAACTTTTAAAAGTATGATCTTTAGGCGTAACAACTATTAAATGATTTTCAACGGCAATAGGTTCTTTTAAATTAATTAGAACTGCTGCTGCTCTGAACTTATCTGAAGGACTAGACGTCCTTTTAATCAAAATACAAGGTGGTTGAATAACTTTACCTTTAAACGCTCGTCTTTCTGTAATTTTGGTAATTATCGTCCAATTTTTACAGTTTTTAGAATGAAAATAAGGGTAATCTTTGCCTTCACATTTATCTCGATACGCTACGAGGGGGCCAATTCTTACATTATATTTTTCTGATAACGATAATGTATTTTTTTTAATAGGTTTTGTCCATTGAATATGTTTAGTTGAATAGTTTTTTTTCCCAGAAAGTATAAAAACATCTATATCTGCAGTGTTAGAGAAACGACCCCAAATATGACAGTTACCTATAAGGTGGCTGGAAACAAAACTACGAAATAATTGATAACGGGAACCGGAACGTAGTATATCAGGAAGAATGGCAACTATCTCACAGTTTTTCGGTAAAATACGTAAATAATGATCTAAAAATATTCCAGCAGAATTGACTTTACCTTTTTTCCAATAGTTTTTTTGTGGCGAATTGATTTGTAAAAAAGGGGGATTCATTAATAAATGTGTAACTTTTTTAACCTGTATATCTGAAATCTGCATTGCATCAATCAGT
This sequence comes from Commensalibacter melissae, assembly GCF_009734185.1. Classification (NCBI taxonomy): domain Bacteria; kingdom Pseudomonadati; phylum Pseudomonadota; class Alphaproteobacteria; order Acetobacterales; family Acetobacteraceae; genus Commensalibacter; species Commensalibacter melissae. The sequence goes on from NZ_CP046393.1 coordinate 435,673, forward strand.
AGAATATTGTGTAAAAAATTACAACCTTGATGAATACTGCAGTCTAATATGGCACCTCTTCTTAATGCTTCTATAATTAAATTTAATTTTGTGATTTCTATAAATTCTGAATGGATATCATAGCCCCAAAGAGTTTCCCCCCATTGTTTTAATGTAGAGGATAAATGAGATGTGATTTGTAGGCATCGGGAGGCTTCTATTAGTAGATTACCAGTACCACATGTTGGATCAAGGATAATTGAATTATGTGTAATTTGTTTAGAAAATGTGTTAACTGTTACGGTTGCAAGCTTTTGTTCAGTAAAATATGCTCCTAATTTTTTTACAAATGAGGTTATTTTTTTTTGTTGAATAATATAATTGATATTATCAAGGGTTATTATATTATTTTTTATATCTAATGATTCTATTGATTGAATTAATTTTTGAATATAATATTTCATCATTAATTTAGTTTTTTATAAATTATAACCATTAAAAGCTTATAGTTTAGTTTTTAAAATTATAATAAATTTGAAATTCTTTTTAATAAAGGAAAAATTTTATGTTAATCAGTGATTGTTATAAATGAAATTATACAACCTGAGTTAAATAATTTACATTATTTGATGTGAAAGAATGATGAATGATTACATTTATTACATACAATTTGATAATAAATGATATGCTATAACAAAACTTATTATCTATAATATTATATTAAAAACAATTTATAAATAACAAAAGCATTGATTATGATCAATATTAAATACAAATAAAGGGAATTAAACAAGACGACTTTATTTGTATTTAATTAGGTTTATTTATTTTTTTTGTTGATTTTGTCAACCAAAGGTTTATCAGGAATCAGCTTATCATTTTTATTATTATTGGGCATGTTGTCGGTTTTTTTTGAGGGGGCAATTTTATCTACTTTAGTTTTTTTATTTTTGGTCATGATTTGAACTTTCCCAACGAATTAATAGATCAAGAGTTTATTTCTGAACTAATGGATGTGTTTTAAAATCAATATCAAAGGACCAGCCATTCTCCTTTTGTGACAATGTAATTGTGGCCTTGCCCAGTCGGTAAACCAATAGAACAAATAAAGTAAATAAAATAAGTTTTTCCAGTTTTCTTAGCATAATTGAATTCCTTATATTATGATACAGTTACATTATAATGCTATTTCGTTAAATTAATAAGTGTTTTATCATTTATATCAAATGAATTACGGTTTTTATTGTGATCAATCAGATTTCTGGATTTATCAGTTTGTTGAATGAAAAATTAACATATAGCTCAAGAAAAACATAAGCAATGCAATAAATCCCTCAAGCAATTTCCAGGTCAGGGGATTTTGAAAAAAAGGTTGTAAAAACTTTGCGCCATATCCAAGCAATGTAAACCAGGTGACACTTGCCATACAGGCCCCCATACCAAAGAACCATTTGCCAATACCTGCAAAACGTGTTGAAATGCTGCCGATCAGAATCATTGTATCTAAATAAACATGCGGATTTAAAAAGGTAAACGCCAAACAGGTCAATATTATTTTATTTCTGCTTGCCGTTTTTTCTTTTGTCGGATTTAGGGTTTCAACGGTTGACAGAGCTCTTTTGGCTGCCATTAAACCATAGGCAGCCAAAAACAATGCCCCTCCATAACGGAAGAATTGAAGCAATTGAGGGCAGGTTTGAACAATCTTGCCAATTCCTGCAATGCCTGATGAAATCAGTAAAATATCGGACAGGGAACAGATAATGATGATTAAGCCAACAAAATTCTGTTGCAATCCCTGTCGCAGTATAAAGGCATTTTGCGCACCAATTGCCATAATCAGACTGGCGGTTGTAAGGAAACCAGATATGACAGCTGATAAATTCATGAACGGTCTCTTAAGGATAATAATCAATAGATATAATGATGTATAAAATGAGGTTGGATCTGGCCAGGATTATATATATTTGGAAAATTTTATCCATGTGTCTAGGTCAAATGAATGAATAAATTTTCAATATTTAGTCGCTCTGGCAGAGGTTTCAAATAGATCAGATGGATAGGATAAAATGAAATTCAACAGTCAAGTAAAAATAGATAATTTAATAAAAAATATCTATAAATAGTTCTTTAAAAATTTTTACATACAATATATAGTATTAAAGAAAGGTTTCGAAAATATTTATATAAAATGGTTCAATTGTTTTTTGAGTTATTTTTCTGGTGAATTCGGTAGACTTGAATATGCAAAGTAAGCCTGTTTGAATTTTTAGTTTCGATCCCACAAAATAGGAATTGATTAACTGTAGAGTAAAATAAATACCAGGGAGTTGTTTGGAATATGTTAACGCGTGATGAAGATGTCAAAATTGCGATGAAGCCTGTTCTAAGCACTCAGAAACCTGATCCGGTGTTCTCAAATGAAACTGGATTGATGGATATTTACAAGAAATTGACTTTTACAGCGGCCCAGGATGAAGATATTAAGCGGGAAAATGCAAATATTGATGGGGATACCGCCATGGGCACAATGTTGAAATACGGTTCCGAAGGATCAAAATTCTTTATAGATCAATACATATTGCCTGAAAAAATTGCACATGCCCATCAGAATGGTGACATTCATATTCATGACAAGGATTTTTACATGTTGACCGAAACATGTTGTCAGATTGATTTGATTAAATTGTTCAAAAAAGGCTTTTCAACGGGGCATGGTTATTTAAGGGAACCTAATTCAATCGAGAGTTATTCAGCGCTTGCCTGTATTGCCATTCAGGCCAATCAAAATGAAATGCATGGAGGGCAAAGTGTTCCCAACTTTGATTATGCAATGGCGGATGGAGTTAAAAAGACATTCAGACAAGAATTTTGGAAGGTTTTTTCAATTTTTTTGCAAATCGAAACACAATTGGGAAATGTGGAAATTGATGTTTTTCAAGATCAGGTTGAGCATCGGATAGGTGTTATTGGCCTTCAATTTTTAGAATCTTATGGAGAAAAATTATATCAATTTGAGAATTTGGGTGTTGATTTAGAAATAATAAGGAAAGCTTATAACTTTGCATGTAAAAAAGCGCTCGGTACAACAGAGAGACGCACTTATCAGGCGATGGAAGCGTTTATACATAATCTGAACACAATGAATTCACGTGCTGGGGCACAGGTTCCCTTTAGTTCAATTAATTATGGATCGGATACTTCTGAAGAAGGTCGCATGGCTATTCGAAATCTTCTGCTGGCAACAAAAGCGGGGCTCGGTAATGGTGAGACGCCTATTTTCCCTGTCCAGATTTTTAAAGTAAAGGAAGGAATTAATTTTAATCCAATAGATAAAAACTATGATCTATTCAAATTGGCGATGGAAACGTCCGCTTTACGTCTTTTTCCAAATTTCAGTTTTATCGATGCTCCTTTTAATAAAGTGTTTTATAAACAGGGTGATTATAAAACGGAAGTTGCATATATGGGATGTCGTACACGTGTTTTGGGAAATGTTTATGATCCGGACAGACAAACAATATGTGGCCGCGGAAATTTAAGCTTTACGTCAATCAATTTGCCACGGTTAGCTCTGAAGGCAAAAGGTAATACAGATTTATTTTTTCAGTTGCTTGATGAAATGATTCATCTATCTTTTCGTCAACTTATACATCGGTTTCAAATTCAATGTCGTAAGAAAGTGAAAAATTACCCTTTTTTAATGGGACAAGGGATATGGATAGATTCAGAAAATTTATCAGAAAATGATGAAGTTGCTGAAGTTCTAAAGCATGGCACTTTAACGATTGGTTTTATTGGTTTGGCTGAAACCCTGAAAGCTTTGGTGGGTTTTCATCACGGGGAAAGTGAGATTGCGCAGGAATTAGGGCTAAAAATTGTCAGTCATATGCGTAAAAAAACAGATGAGGTGGCAAAAAGAACAAAACTTAATTTTTCATTGATTGCCACGCCTGCCGAGGGTCTAAGTGGCCGTTTTGTCCTTATGGATCGTGAAAAATATGGTGTCATATCTGGAGTGACAGATCGGGATTATTATACGAATTCTTTTCATGTTCCTGTTTATTATCCAGTAAAAGCGCATGAAAAAATTCGACTTGAAGCGCCCTATCATGAATTAACCAATGGTGGTCACATAACTTATATCGAACTTGATGGTGATATATATAAAAATTTGGATGCGTTTGAAATAATTATCCGTTACATGAAACAATCTGGAATTGGTTATGGGGCGATTAATCATCCTTTAGATAGAGATCCTGTCTGTGGGTATGTTGGTGTTATTGATAATGAATGCCCACGTTGCGGGCGTAAAGATGGTGAGGCGGTCAGTATCGCGAAATTGAACGAATTAAGACAGATTTATTCGAATGTTCCAGATTATAATTAGAAAGGGTTAATAATGGGCAAATGCAATATGGTTAAACCTAAAGAACATGTTCAAAAAAAATTCAAAATGGTGGGAAAAGATATAAGTTTTGCTAGGACACGCCGTATAACGGGATATTTGGTTGGTACATTGGACCGTTTTAATAATGCCAAACGTGCAGAAGAAAAAGATCGTGTCAAGCATGGCTGTAGCTAAACTGCGTATCAGTGGTATAGAAGCAGAATCTATCGTGGATGGGCCTGGGTTGAGGTATGTTGTTTTCACCCAGGGTTGCCCTCATCAATGTATCGGATGCCATAATCCTGAAACACATGCACTAAACAGTGGTTATGAAATTTCTATTCAAGAAATTATCAATGACTTTTTGAATAATCCACTTTTATCAGGCATGACGTTTTCGGGTGGGGAACCGTTTTTGCAGGCGGAAAGTCTTGTTTTACTTGCCAATATTGTAAAGAAAACAGGAAAAACGCTGGTTACCTATACGGGTTATACGTATGAACGATTATTGGAACTGGGAAAATGTAATCCTTCAATTATCCATTTATTGGAATTGATTGATATTTTGATTGACGGTCCATTTCAGATCAGTCAACGGGATTTGCAATTGTCTTTTCGAGGCAGTGCCAATCAAAGAATTCTATATAGAATGGATCGGCAACGAATAAAAGATCAATTAAAATATTGATTTAAATTAATGAAAAATGATCCTCGATAGATGGATAAAGGATCATTTATAGTACAATACTGATATTTTTGAAAAATCTAGTATTTTTTATAAGGTAAGAATTTACCGCTAAGTTGAATATTAACACGATCTCCATTGGGATTAGGTTCTCTGGTTATATTCATTGAAAAATCAATGGCGCTCATTATACCATCTCCAAATTCTTCGTGAATAAGTTCCTTGATGGCTGATCCATATACATTAATTAGTTCATAAAAACGATATATTGTTGGATCAGAAGGAATGGCAGTTGGAAGGCTTCCTCTATTAGGTGGAACGGTTAACCAATTGGTTTCCTCCTCTGTCAAATCAAAAATAGAAGCGATCAGAACGGCCTGTTCTTTATTTAAAGGCATTTGGCCGAGACAAGCGGCTGTAACATATTCCTTACTTAATCCTAAGGTTTCGGCAACAAAAGACCATTTGATGTCTTTACTAATTTTGGTTTGAATTATTTTTTCTGTGATTTGTAGACGGTTCATGATAATTTCCAAATAAAAAATGTTACATTGAGTTGAATATTCTTAAATTTGATAATTTAATGACATGTGATATTTGGATATTTTAATTTTACTATCAATAGTTTTAAAGTATATATTTTATTTTTTGTTATAATTATGTGTTATAATTTTCAATTTATAATTATTTAATTAATATTAAATTTTATTTATTTATTGTTCATATTCACTTTCTTGTTCCTTTTCTATTTATCCATTTCATATGATAATCAGTTGAATATTGATTATGAGATCAATTTATATAAGGTAGGATAAATGGCTTATTGGTCTATTCTTGGTAGTGGTGTTACAGGATTGTGTATTGCAACAGCTTTATATGAAAAGGGTGAAAAAATAGAGGTTGTTGAAAATCCAAATATTCAAGCCGCATCATATTTTGCCGGCGGTATGTTGGCACCATTTTGTGAAGGGGAAAGTGCACCAGATATTGTCGTAAAAAATGGACAATTATCTGTTGAGTGGTGGGATAATCATGTCAGCAATGTAAAAAAAACCGGAACTATTGTCATTGCGCCGCCTCGAGATATGTCTGAATTAAGACGGTTTGCCAATATGACCATTTGTCATGAATGGGTTGATCCAGGTAAGATAGAAAAAGATTTGAAGGGTCGTTTTTCTGAGGGGCTGTTTTTTCCTTCTGAGGCTTTTATCGATCCTCGCTTGGCCTTGCAGGAACTAAAAGAAAATTTAAAAAATAAGGGCGTTAGTTTTCATACGGGTTCGCCCAAAGGAAAGATCATTGATTGTACTGGTATGGCGGCAACCAGTTCGTTAAAAAATTTACGGGCTGTTCGTGGTGAAATGCTGATTTTTGAATGCCACGAAGTTAATTTTTTACGTCCAATTCGTTTATTGCATCCGCGATTTCCCTGTTATCTTGTACCTCGTGCAAATGGCCGATTTATGGTAGGGGCAACAATGGTGGAAAGCAATGATGATAGTCCCATAAGTGCTAGGGCCCTGATAGAAATGCTGAGTTCAGTATATGCAATTCATCCTGCCTTTGCTGAAGCAAGAATTGTAGAAACAGGAACAGGATGCAGACCCTCCTTTCCTGATAATATTCCACAAATTATTGAACAGGATGGTAAATTTTATATCAATGGCATGTATCGACATGGCTTTTTACTTGCTCCGGTTCTGGCATTAGATTTCGTGAGGAAAATTTTGGGATAATGAAAATGAAGTTATATTTAAATGGCGAATTCATTACAACACAGGTAAAGACTTTGGCAGATTTGCTGAAGGAAAAAAATATAGAGGTATCTTGTGTTGCCAGTGCGATCGACGGAAATTTTATTCCTCGGGCACGTTATGAGGAGACCCAGCTACAGGAAAATATGAAAATCGAAGTTGTATCACCAATGCAGGGAGGTTAGTTGTGCAATTTTATAACCAAAATCTTCATTCAAGATTGTTATTGGGTACTGCCGGTTACCCTTCGCCAGATATCTTGATACAAGCCATTCATGCTTCCGAGGCAGAAATTATAACTGTCAGTTTACGCAGGGAAGGAGTGGGAGGTTCTGAATTTCGTCAGTTAATAGCAAAAACAAAAAAAAGGTTTTTGCCAAACACGGCAGGATGCCATACCGTGAAAGAGGCCGTGACAACAGCGCAGATGGCACGTGAAGTTTTTGAAACAAACTGGATTAAGCTGGAAATTATCGGTCATGCGGATACTTTACAACCAGATCCTTTTGCAACAGTTGAAGCTGCCAGGATTTTGTCAAAGGAAGGGTTTGAGGTTTTTCCTTATACGACCGAGGATTTAATTGTTGGTGAAAAGTTATTAGAGGCAGGTTGTCAACTTTTGATGCCATGGGGGGCACCGATTGGATCTGGACAAGGTTTGCGTAATATTGAAGGTTTAAAAACAATGCGTCAATATTTTAAAAATATTCCTCTTATTATTGATGCGGGGATTGGAGCGCCAAGTCAAGCAATCCAAGCGATGGAAATAGGTTTTGATGCAATTTTACTAAATACGGCAATTGCGAAATCAAAAAATCCTATTCTAATGGCAGATGCTTTTAACAAAGCTATTTTAGCGGGACGGATAGCATATAAAGCGGGATTAATGGAAAAGCGTAATATGGCCTATGCCTCAACACCAGCATATGGATTGGCGGATCTATCATTATAATGGAAAAATTTTATTTAGTCACAGAATCTGTCTCATTAATTAAAAAATTATTGCCTGTTGGGGTTAAATTGATTCAATTACGAATTAAAAACATGTCTCAGCCGGATTTGAGGCAAAATATTATGGAAGCAAAAATCTGTTGTGAACGTTATGGTGCGCGATTGATTTTGAACGATTACTGGGAATTGGCTTTAGAATTGGGCATAAATTTTGTTCATTTAGGACAAGAAGATTTATTAAAAGCAGATTTTAACAGGATACGAAATGCAGGAATTCAATATGGGATTTCCACACATGATAGATCTGAGTTGGAAATTGCGTTGAAGCTTTACCCTGACTATATTGCATTGGGACCAATTTATCCGACTGTATTGAAGAAAATGAAATGGCACCCGCAAGGGTTATCAAAACTGAACAGATGGAAACAGAGAATAAGAAATATTCCTTTGGTTGCTATTGGGGGATTAACAGTTGAACGGATTCCTTATGTTTTGAAAGCGGGTGCAGATAGTTTGGCAGTAGTAACAGATATTAAGACTGCGTCAGATCCAATCAATCGTTATAATGCTTGGCAAAGACAGATTAAAAAGGTCATCAATTAATGGAAAAACAGTTTAAAAAACAGATAATGTTATCTGAGGTTGGTATCGAAGGTCAGGAGAGATTAAGAAAGGCCCGTCTATTAGTTGTAGGATGTGGTGGATTGGGTAATACGGTTTTACCATTACTTAGTGCAGCGGGGATAGGTTTTATAAGGGTTTATGACCATGATATTGTAGAAGTATCTAATTTACATCGACAATATATGTACTCTAAATCTGATCTTGGCAAACATAAAGTTTTGGTAATGCAGAATATTTTATATCGTCAAAATCCAGAGTGTCATATCGAGGCTTATGCTCAAAAATTAAGTTTTTCATATATTTCTGATGCAATGCGTGGAATTGATCTGGTTATAGATGCGGCTGATAATTTTATGGTGACATATCTTCTTTCTGACAAATGTTATGAAATGAATATTCCTTTTATAAGTGCTTCTGTTCTGGAATTTCAGGGATATGTAGGGGCTTTTTGTGGTGGTGGGCCAAGCTATCGCTCGGTTTTTCCAAAACCTTCGTTTTCGAATAATAATTGTAATAATATTGGAGTAATGGGACCTGTTGTTGCGATTATGGGATCTATTCAGGCAGAAATGGCTATAAATATAATAATAAAGCTTTCCAAACCGACATTAGGAAACTTGTTTCATATAGATTGCATTAACTGGAGAGTTGGTCAGATTTGTTTTGATGATGCGGAAGAACCTGAACAAAAAACAATTATTTCATTATTGGATAGGGACAGTCTCAAAGTTGATGATTATTTGGTTGAATTACGGGATGAAATTGAAGCTCCAATCAGTGTTAATTCTCATGTTGTTCGGATGAAACCTGAAAATATAGAAAATAGTAATTTTCCGATCGATCGACGAATAGTATTTATTTGTAAGACTGGGATAAGAGCTATTAAAGCAGCATATCAGTTACAATTTAAGGGTTATACAAATTTAGGTATCATAGCTGATTAACTTTTTTAAAATATTATTTATATTAAATTCTAATAAATTATAATTTAATAATACAAAAAACGTTATATTTTAATTCAATTAACAAAAATTTTCAGCAAATTTAACGATTATTGTTTGTAAATATAATTGTAATGATATTCTTGAATATATCGAATGTTTTTAATAATAATAAATAATAATATATCATTTTCAGTTAAATATAAGATTTGATTAATTAAATATTAAGATTTAAATATGCGTTTATAAAATATTTTATTTAAGTATAAAGGGGAAATATTTTACGGTAATGTATTTTTTTATAAAAGATAAAGAAGATGCGTTTAAAATTATATAGTTAAATGTTTAAGGATTAACAGGCATGATACATAGAATAGGGTATAGTTTGAATTTGTTGAATATAATTCTGACCAATTAATGTTGATGAAACGATTACTTTACGTCCATCTTGTGTATCTGGTTTACGTTTAACGAGTTTTAATTCTTCTAAACGGTTAATTGCCTTGGTTACAGCAGGTTTAGAAAGATTTAATGTTTTAGAATAATAATCGACACTCGCTTCAATCGCTTCGTTATAAACCAAGGATAAGATTGCAAGTTGACGAACGGTAAGTGCAAAATGACTACTGGCAGAATTTTTAATAATTTGAAAAGAAAGATTCATTTTAATTAATATCCTTTTTGAAAACAAATAAATAAGGTTTTTCAATTAAGTATTGATATAACAATGATTTTTTGTGTTATGCTTATATTTTATAGGGAAAAAAACCGTCGTCAACAATTTTTGGTAAAAATCCCGCAAATGCAATGAAACGAATCGTTAACAAAAATAAATCTTTTAATTCTGTAATTTTATTCTTTGTATAGTGTTATGATAACAACCAATGACAAGACTTTGAATTGTTACAGATGGTGTAATATTATTTTTTGAGTGAAAAGAATTTGAGCGTGGTAAAATTATAGGGTGTGTAAAATTAGGATTGTTACTATAAGGCCAGAGAAAAATTTTACCATTTTCTTTTATTTCAACTATTTTAAGGGTTTGCTCATAACAATTTGTTAATTTATCATAACGAATGGTAACAACACATTCACCATCTTTAGGGGCTCTTTCTAAATCAGAAAAATTGACAGCAATGATGATAGAGCCTTTAGGATATAACAAATTCATTGATTCATCCCTGATATTCAAGGCAAAGCTTTTTGCATTTTTAAATTCCGGATTCTCAGGAATGGGAAAAATAATCCATTCGGATTGTGGCCATTCTACTTTCTGAATCCATTGAGAGGCTTCTATGTTTCCTTTGATATAGATTATTTTTAGAGAAATGAAAGGGTTTTTTAAAGTTAAAGATGGAGGGAAAGATTGTGGGTTTAGGGCGTTCAGAAAATAGTCAATACTGACATTTAATGAATTTGCTAACTTGATTAACTTGTCAACTTTGGGAAAATTACCATTTCTCCGCATATCTCTAATAAAATCTGGACTTATACCAGCATTAATACATGCCTTGCGTTCACTAATATTTTTTTCTTTTATGATGTTTTCAATGTTAAATAAAAGCTTTTTTATGTTCATTTTTAAAGAATAATACCATACTAATTAATTAATTATATGTGGTATTTTAACCGGAATATAAATTATAAAGGTTAAAATACCGTACGTTTATTCATTATTGCAATTTAAATTGATGAAGGATAGCAATTTTTTATAGAGAAATTTTAATTATTCAAATTATAGGATATGATCAACATAACTTATTGATATTAATATTTTTAATGAATGAATCAAATAGAAGCTAAATTATGATCTTTCATGATATTAATATAATTTATTTTATATCTAATATTTTTGAAGTTGAGCAAAAATTTCTATCATAATAAACGAGATTATCGTTTTTATTGTTAATATTAATTATATTAATATTTGTGAAAAAAAGCGAATGTGTACCGTATTCTTTAATTTCATTTATTTGACCTTTCAAATAAACCAATGCATCTTTAAGATATGGTGGGTTTTTGTCAGTTTTTTGCCATTCATCTTGTAAAAATCTATCTTGCATACTAACTTTTGTAATTCCGGCAAAATGTTTTGCTGCATCCAGATGTTTGGAAGAAAGAATATTGATACAAATATTTTGATTATCTTTAAATATTTGATTTACTTTACTTTTTTTATTGATACAGACTAATATTGTTGGAGGGGTGTCGGTTATGGAACAAACTGATGTTGCGGTAATCCCGTGTGGACCTGTATTTCCATTGGTAGTTATAATGCAAACACCTGCAGCTAATTGCGACATAGCATCACGGAAATTTTTCTGCTCTTGATTTAAAATAGATAAGTTCATTTAATATCCTTTATATAAAACAATAATTAATTATTTCATTTATAAAAAATTAATAAAATATCTATTTAAAGGCAAATTAAATTATATATACATTTAAAATTTTAGTTAGTGTAATAAATATAATTGCATAAAAAATTTTAAAAAATAGATTGTTAATAGATTAAAAAATTAATAAATTATCAAAATATTATTTATGCTTGATTTTTTTTTAAACAGTGTTAATTCATTGAAAAGATAAGGAAGGTGCTGTTTTAAATAATGAATATTAATAAAAATTTATGAATATGGAAAAGCAGTTATTTCTTAAAAGATGGTTTAGTATTATATATCTAAAATAATTTTAATATATAATAACAATTAACATTTTATTTGGATTAATTATTATTAGAATAAAGGAACAGTAGTAGAATTAATAAAAGGTTTAATTACAATATATAGCCAGTCATCAATTTAAATAAAATTTATGAGAATATGTCATTAATGGCAGAATTAATATGAATAGGAACTGAAATGAGTGGCTTTATAAATAAAGTTGTTTTGATTGGTATTTTAGCCAAGGATCCAGAAATAAAAATGATTCAATCTGGTGATAACATAGCGACTTTAGTCTTAATGGTAAATGATAGCTGGGAAAATCGACGTACAGCTCAACAAATTAACAAAGTTGAGTATTTTAAAGTTGTCGTTTTTAGTAAAAATTTGATTAAACAAATTGAAACTGTCATCAAAAAAGGGGATCAGTTATACATTGAAGGACAATTAAGAGTTCGGAAATGGTACGATGAACAGAAAAATAATCATTATAGCGCAGAAATTGTTCTTTTCTCTCATAACGGAATATTAGTATTGTTGAATGATAATAATATAAAAGAGGAATTATTAATTAATCAAGAGGCTTCATCATAATTAAAGAAGGCCTTTTATGAAAAAAAGTATAAAAAAACGGATTAATAAAAAAAAATTACCTTTTATTGTACGTAAACATCATCTGGAAGCGCAATATAATTCAGGAAAACTAATAATTGATGTTGGTATTGATCCTCAAAATATAAATGAAAAAGTTACACGATTACGACGTAAATGTGTTTATGATGAGATGATGAATCGTGGTAGTATAAGTATTACCCAACGTAATTGTGCTGAACGATATGCCATTTTGTGTGAAAAAGCTTTCGGACAGAGCAGTTCAATTTACGCACGTATAAGTCATTGGTTGAAAGAGGGAAAAATAAGTGGCAGAAATTGGGAACCAATACCTTCACAACATGATGCATACAGTAAATTATTATCTATATGGCAAGAAATTGGGCGTTATCATCTTGATATTTTGAATATGATTATTTTGGGAAATATGAAATGTAAAGAAATATCCCAATTACTTAAATTGAATTTGAATTATACTATGGGTCAGGTTCTATCAGCTTTTATTTTATTAGAAGAAGCTTTGGAAAAAAATAATTTTACGATAAAATTATAACATATATAATTAGTAATTTAATCAGATGGAAAAGTTTTAATAATTCTTTATTAAGCAGCCTTTAGGCTGCTTTTTTATGCCCAGGTATAATGATACGTGTTACAAGTATCTATATAATTATCATACGTGGGATAAGCTCTAATTCAATTTCTTGTCAAAGTATATTTTTATATATTTCCGAAATGATATTGAGCTCATCTTGACTATGTAGGAAAAACATCTGGTGTTTATATATTGTCCAAGATGAATGTAACCTTCATGTAAAGGATGGGCTGAAATAAAATGTTTTTTTCAAATTGATGGTTGGACATCAATTGGATCTGATAGTTAGTAATGATAGTTTGTATCCGGATGGAAGAAATTCTTGTTTAAGCTAGGATATTAATAAGGAAGATGCTTTTAATGAAAATTTAAAAAAACTATTCGTAAAATGCAAAATTCAAGAGCTTTTTATGATGATAAGGTTATCATTAAAACATTCCCTAGAGTTGAAGAGAAAATTCCCAATCCTGAAGCTTTATCTATTCAAGTATTTTTTTATAAGGATAATGATTTGGCTGATGTGCAATATTTTCAATAGTATTATAATATAATAGATATTTCGATTTCGATTGTAAATATGGTGCAAGATACAGAAGTAGGCAATACAGAATTTTATTATAATTCACATGACCAATTGATCGCAGGTTGTTCAAAATAAAGTTTTTCAACTTAATTCGTAAAAATTTTATTTTATTTATTTTGTAAAGAAATTTTGAATGAAATTATGATATCATACAAATAATCTTAAAATTTCTGTTACGGAATTATCGATTTATAGATAAATCTTGTTAGATCGTCTATTTAACTAAATAATATTGGCATTCATATTTAGAATGGAAATCATTATGAGATCTTTAAGTTCAGCTGATAATTTTGTTAAAGAAGCGATGAAGAAAAGGGGTGATAATTATTACCCAAAATTTCATATTGCCGCTCAATATGGTTGGATTAATGATCCAAATGGTTTAATTTATATTAACGGGAAATATCATTTTTTCTTTCAACATTATCCTTATAAACCTATATGGGGGCCTATGCATTGGGGGCACGTTGTCAGTGATGATATGGTTCATTGGGAGCATATGCCAATTGCTCTATATCCTGATCAGGAATATGATCGGGATGGTTGTTATTCAGGTTCAGCTGTAAATAATAATGGTATACTAACCTTATTTTATACAGGTCATAGATTTTTTGAGAAAACCGGTGAAGATTCACGAATTTGTCAAGTTCAATGCATGGCGACCAGTATAGATGGAATTCATTTTACCAAACATGGACCTGTTTTATATCCTCCAGAAGGTATAGTTGATTTTCGAGATCCCAAAGTATGGCGAGCTCGGGAAAAATGGTGGATGGTTGTGGGGGCAAAAGTAAATGATTTGGGTCAAGTGAGGTTATATCAATCTGATAATTTAAAAGAATGGCAATTTAGATGTATCCTACATCAGGCAAAAGATAGCGTAGATGGTTATATGTGGGAATGTCCTGATTTTTTTAGTGTTAATAATAAAGATGTGTTAATTACTTCACCTCAAGGTATGCCTGCTCAGGAATATGATTACCGTAATTTACATCAAAGTGGTTATTGTATAGGTCAATGGGAAAAGAATGGAACTTTTTCTATTGAAACTTCATTTAGAGAAATTGATCATGGTCATGATTTTTATGCCCCCCAGACATTTGAAGCTGCTGATGGGCGTAGAATTATGGTCGGATGGATGGAGATGTGGGATGCGCCTCTTCCTAATCAATCCGAGGGTTGGAGCGGCGCGTTAACCTTGCCTAGAGAAATTTCATGTAATGAGATTGGTAAATTATATTGTAAACCAATTGTAGAATTGGAATTACTTAGAACAGATTATAAAAATTTTGAATTGATTGCTTTAAATAATGAGGTTTATTCATTAGATGAAACATATCAAGAGCTGAAGCTATCGATTGATTTGACTGCTAGTTCATGTAGGTGTTTTGGTTTAAATATTGAAAGTGCTGGAAGAATTAGTGTTGATTCAGCTTTGAAGCGGTTAATATTTGACCGACATAGTTCTGATTATGAATTACAATCCTGTCGAAGTATTTCTTTAAAGGGAATGTTACGAATAGACTTACATATTTTTATTGATGCCTCTTCTATAGAAATTTTTGTTAATGAAGGTGAATATAGTTTAACTAGCAAGATTTATCCGATTTCTGACCAAAAAAAGTTAACGTTATTTGCTGAGAAAGGAACCGCAATTTTTAAAAATATAAAAGAATGGAAATTGGATTCAATTTTTAAATAATCTGAAAGTTATAATTTTGATGATGAGAATAATTTTTCAAACTATCTTCTCATCATCATGTTAAATAAAATTTATCAAAAAACTATTATCTAATATTTTAATTTGGGTCCTGCTTGATAGATAGTTTCAGAGACGTTAAATTTCTTGAAATTATCAATAAATTGTTGTGCTAAATTTTGTGCAGCTTGATCATAAGCTTGTGGATCTTTCCAACAGTTGCGTGGATTTAGAATTTTATTTTCAACATTAGGTATTGCAGTGGGAATATCCAGATTCATAATTTCAAGATGCTCTGTTTTTGTTTCGTTAATAAGGTCATTTTGTATCGCATGGATAATTGCTCTCGTTGTTGGAATTTTGAACCTTTTACCTACACCATAACCACCCCCTGTCCATCCTGTATTAACCAAATAAACATGCGAATGAAAATTCTTAATGCGTTTGATTAAAAGTTCTGCATAGACTTGTGGTGGACGTGGAAAAAAAGGTGCACCAAAACATGTTGAAAATGTGGATTTGATTCCTGAACCGGATCCTATTTCCGTTGATCCAACCAATGCGGTATATCCAGAAAGAAAATGGTATGCAGCTTGTTCATGATTTAGAATGGCAATAGGTGGCAAGACGCCAGTTAAATCACAAGTCAAAAAGATAATTGCATTAGGTTCGCCCCCTTTGTTATTTTTTGCCCGTTTCACAATGAAATCACGAGGGTAGCAAGCTCTTGTATTCTGAGTGAATTGTTCATCATTGTAATCAGGCTCACGTGTCACTTTATCTAATACGACATTTTCAAGAACACTTCCAAAACGGATAGCTCGCCAGATAACGGGCTCATTTTTTTCACTAAGATGAATACATTTTGCATAGCATCCTCCTTCAATATTAAAAACTGTTCCTGCACCCCAACCATGTTCATCATCTCCAATCAGGTAACGGTGTTCATCGGCTGAAAGTGTTGTTTTACCTGTTCCTGACAATCCAAAAAACAAGGTTACATCACCTTTTTCGCCAATATTTGCTGCACAATGCATGGGTAAAACGTCTTGCTCAGGCAAAAGAAAATTTTGCACAGAGAACATGGCTTTTTTCATTTCCCCAGCATAAGGCATTCCTGCAAGTAAAACTTTTTTTTGAGAAATGTTAATGATGACAGTTCCCTCAGAATTGGTACCGTCTCGTTCAGGATTGCACTTGAAACCGGGAGCGTTGATAATTTGCCATTCAGATAGTTGTTTTGGATTATAAATATCAGGATTGATGAAAAGACATCTTCCAAACACGTTATGCCAAGCGGTTTCGGTAATCATTTTGACGGGTAGATAATAATTTTGGTCAGACCCGACATGAACATGAGAAATGAAACATGCTTGTCGATTGATATAATCCTCGACATGTTTCCATAAGGTGTCAAATTTATTTTCGGAATAAGGTTGGTTAATTTTACCCCAATTAATCGCATTTTCTGTTATGGCTTCTTTAACAATAAAACGATCAGTCGGGGACCGTCCGGTTCGTTTGCCCGTTTTTACTGTTAACGCACCATTAGCGGCCAATTTTCCCTCATTGCGTTGAATGGCTAACTCAACAAGTTCTGCGATGCTAATATCTGTATAATGTTTAACGTGATTCATTCAATAATTTCCAACGGCATTATCAGGTTTAAAGATAAAATTATGAATTATATGCAGTCGGTTGTTTAATCACATATATGCTATTATTTATCTATTTAAATTATCAAAAAGGGTTTGTCATGATTATAATTGTTAAAATTCTTGATCAGGATCGTTATTTTTGGAAAAAGCATATGAATGTATTCAAGGGTTATTGAAGAACGATATAAATAGATCCTTTTATCTGTTTAAATCAATTTTTATTTAAAAAAATATTATTCTGATTTTACTATCACTAAAATTTGAATATAATTACGAAATTATATCGATTTTTTTAAAAAAATTTTCGATTATTCGATTCGATATTTAATAATGATTGTTGATATTTTTGAATTGTATTACATTTATTTCGTAATTTTCGATAAACAGATAATTTAACGAAAAACAAATCATCATAAATGATGATTTGGCATCATTTTTCATTTTTATATCGGATCATAAATAATGAGTAAAAACACCAATTTTGAAACCTTGGCTATTCATGCGGGGGCAACACCTGATCCAGTAACAGGGGCAAGAATAACACCGATTTATCAGACTACAGCTTATGTTTTTAAAGATGTTGATCAGGCAGCCAATCGCTTTGCCTTGACAGATGCGGGAAATATTTATGGTCGGATTACGAACCCAACCCAGTCTGTATTGGAAGAACGGGTGACAGCACTGGAGGGAGGAAGTGCAGCATTGGCAACTGCTTCTGGACATGCTGCAGAGTTTTTAACCTTTCATACCCTGATGGAGGCAGGGGATAATTTCATCGCCGCTCGTCAATTATATGGTGGTTCAATTAACCAGTTTACTCAGTCTTTCAAATCATTTGACTGGCATGTTCGTTTTGCTGATATTGACGATTTATCCACTTTTGAAAAAGCAATTGATGGTCGGACAAAGGCGATTTTTATTGAAAGCTTTGCAAACCCTGGTGGTATAATTGTTGATATAGAGGCCATTGCAAAAATTGCTTATGCCAATCATATCCCTTTGATTGTGGATAACACCATGGCGACGCCTTATCTGGTTCGCCCTTTTGCACATGGTGCTGATATCGTGATTCATTCCCTGACTAAATTTATGGGGGGACATGGAAATTCGATGGGCGGCATTATTGTTGATGGTGGTAAATTTGATTGGAAAAAAGATAACAAATATAAAAAAATTACAGAGCCACGACATGATTATGCAGAGTTGGTTATTGCGGATGCGGCAGGTTCATCGGCTTTTGCAATTGCTGCGCGTGTATTGGGTATGCGTGATTTTGGTCCAACAATTTCTCCTTTTAATGCATTTTTGATCTTAACGGGAATTGAAACCTTACCTTTGCGTATGCAGCGTCATTGTGACAATGCAAATGTGGTAGCTCATTATCTGGCTAATCATGAAAAGGTTGCGTGGGTTTCGTATGCTGGATTGCCTGATAATAAATATAATGATTTGCAGAAGAAATATGCGCCTAAAGGGGCTGGATCAGTATTTACCTTTGGAATAAAAGGAGGATATGATTCAGCTGTTCGGTTTGTCTCTTCGTTAAAAATGTTTTCTTTATTGGCTAATATTGGAGACACGCGTTCCTTAGTTATTCATCCTGCATCGACTACACATCGTCAATTAAGTTATGAACAAAAAATTGCTGCAGGAGCGGGACCCGATGTGATTCGTCTATCGATTGGTATCGAAAATGTAAATGATATTATTCAGGATCTTGAACAGGCCTTGGCACTAAGTTAAGATAAAATATAGAGTAAGAGTTATTGATTTTTAAAAATACCCCTTGTTTGATTCAGGGGTTTTCAATATATCGTGCAATCTCGATTAAATTCAGATCAGGGTCACGTAGATAAATGGATTCAATGGATCCCTGTGCCCCTGTTCGGTTGACAGGACCCTCAAGCGGTTTAATTCCATATTTTTGTAAATGAGCTAGAATTGTTGCTGGTTTTTCTTGAGTAACAAAACAGATATCTAAAGAGCCTGGTACGGGTAAATGTGCTTTTGGTTCAATTTCCTTACCATATTCATGAACATTGATTTTTTGATTGCCGAATTTAAAAGCTATTCGATCTTGTCCAAAATGTTGCAGGGAAAATTGTAAAACCTGAGTGTAAAAATGGATACACGCATCAAGCCTGTATGTTGTCAGCACAATATGATCAATGGAATTAATCATAATTTATATTCCTTTCGAAATATAACGAAAATGAAACCGAGATTATTTGAATATGGATTGTTTTGCAAGTAAAAATTGTTTTTCGTTACGGTTTTGCAAACGCTTATTATTATTTTTTGTTTTTTGGTGGATTAATTTTATAAAACTACAAAAAAGATTTAACGATGAATTGATTTTTTTGAAATAAATAAAAGATGAGAATTCAATTATTTAATGTGGTGGAGGGGGTTGGATTCGAACCAACGTAGACGCACGTCAGCGGATTTACAGTCCGCCCCCTTTAGCCACTCGGGCACCCCTCCATCGGAAGATGGAAAACAAATAACAGGTTCTTTTGATAGATGTCAACAGAGTTTTTAACTTTTCTTTGTAGATTTTTTTGATTTTCTCTATAATCATTTGATTTTTAAATATATAGAAAAGATTGAATTATATATGAGTAAAAAACCTGTTTCTAATTCTCATCAAAAAGAGGGTGGATATTGGTTGTATGGTTTGCATGCTGTGCAAGCGGCTTTGAAAAATCCATTACGTCAAAAAAATCGTTTGTTGGCTACACAAGAGATATTTGACACTTTAATGACCAAATTGGAACGGCCTTTAAATATATCTTATGAAATTGTTGATCGTATGATGTTGAATAGGTTTTGTGGTCGGGATGCTGTACATCAGGGCGTTGCATTACAGGTTATGCCACTTCCCGACCCAGATTTAGAGGATATAGTGAAACGGCATGGACCCGTGCTCATCCTTGATCAAGTTACAGATCCTCGCAATATTGGTGCTATTTTACGTTCGGCAATGGCATTTGGGGCAGCTGGAATTATTATGCAGGATCGTCATTCCCCAGAAGAAAGCGGGGTTTTGGCCAAGGCGGCATCGGGTGCTCTTGATTCTGTATTGGTAATGAAAGTGGTTAATCTTTCACGTATTATGAAGCAGTTAAAGGAAAAAGGTTTTTGGGTTCTTGGAATGGATGCGCAGGGTGAGGTTCTAAATGGTCAAAATTATAAGAAAAGAAAAGTGGCATTGGTGTTGGGTGCCGAAGGTAAGGGACTGCGACAGCTTGTCCGTCAAAATTGTGATGAAATTGTTTCATTATATATGGCCGGGGATATTGACAGTTTAAACGTATCAGTTGCGGGTGCCATTGCCTTGTACGAAATAATCCATTCTAATTTAATCTAGAAATTTTATGTTAGTTTATTTAAAATTGTTCTTTTTATGCAATATTAAAGGTAAAGATCAGCTTGTTTAGATTGTCTGTATCAACGCGTGAAAAAATAAAAGATTTAGTTTTTCATCAGCAAAATCGTATAAATCACCATTCTATTGAAACTGTTAAGATTGAAAAAACGATTGGATGTTATGGCAGCCCGCGATGGAAGAATATTCAGGAATTTGCAAACAATCAATCATATCCTTTTTTGCACTGGAAACATCCAGCCGAGACAATTTACCGTTATCATCTGAAAGATATAACCCTTGATGTTTATCATATGGTATATTTCAAACAAAACCGGGTTATCACCAACAGTAATTATTACTTATCGGAAAATTTGCTCAATTCCATCCACATTCAATTGGATAAACTGATTGATGCGCGAGATCAGGGAGCTGTATTCTGTTGTTCTGATCATTGGGAAAACAATTATTTTCATTGGATGATGCATGCCATTCCAGCTTATTATGCGGCAATGCAATCAGGAATAAAAGCCAAATTTCTTTTGCCTTACCCATTGATGTTATGGCGTAAACGCAGTTTGGAATTGCTGGGACTTGACTTATCCATGTGTTATCCCATTGAAAAGGAAAAACAATATAGATTTTCAGAATTTTATTATTTTGATTATCTCTCACAAAAATTTGGCTATTCCTGTTCAAAGCTTTCTGAGCAGGCATATGTCAAAATGAAACAGAATGCTGTTGTATCTATTCAGTCAATAGCGAAATATGACAAGATATATATTAGTCGCGTAAATAAGAATAATCGGCATTTACCTAACGAGGAAAAGCTTGTTGAAGCATTGGAGAAAAGAGGATATTTTATTTTAAATCCTGAATTATACAGTCTAGATGAACAAATCATGCTTTTTCATTATGCAAAAATTGTGGTTGGTTTGTTGGGTGCAGGTTTATCAAATATCGTTTTCTGTCAAAAAGACACATTGATTTATGAATTGATTCCAAGTCATCATATCAATCCATGTTTTCTGGTCTTGTCTTTACAAAGCGGATTGCGTTATTGGGCCGATCAATTTGACAGTGGTGTTGATCATGGGGCGCCAGATCATCTTAGTGCCTGGGAAAAACCAATTGATGTAGCATTTGTCATGAAGAGGCTTGATGAACTTGAACCTTATATGCGTTCTGTTGATAATGCAGTTGTTAAATAACGTAATCAATAGGGGGAAGACTTAAATCCATTGATACTCCAGGTAAATCTTTATGACGTACCCCGATTTGTCGGGCAGGATTGCCAACTACGGTTGTGTAAGGTTTGACTGCTTCTAAAACAATTGACCCTGCACCAATCTTGGCTCCTTCTCCAATTTCCACATTTCCTAATACTTTTGCACCTGCACCGATTAAGACTCCCCGACGGATTTTGGGATGACGGTCTTTTTCATCTTTGCCCGTTCCCCCAAGGGTAACTTCTTGTAATATTGAAACGTCATCTTCTACAACAGCGGTTTCCCCAATAATAACAGAAGTGGCGTGATCTATCATGATTCGCTGTCCCAGACGGGCGGCAGGATGTATATCAACCCCAAACACTTCCGAAATACGGCTTTGTAAATGAAGTGCCAGATAGCGTCTTTGATTATGCCATAGCCAATGGGAAATGCGATGGGCCTGAATGGAGTGGAATCCCTTGAAAAATAGAAATGGTGTAATTAAATCGGAGCATGCTGCGTCTCTCATCATAACCGCGATCAAATCGGCTGCAGCTATGGAAATGAGAGGCGGATTGGTTCTGTACACTTGTTTGATTAAATCAGTTAATGCCTGATAGGGGATGGAGGCATCCTCTAATTTGCGTCCTATCATACAAGTCAGGGCGGTTTTGAAATCATGATGGCTGTGAATGCATGTATCAAAAAAACTGGATAACAAAGGATCACAACATCCATTGCTTTCTTGAACCATTTTTTCCCACAAGGCTTGAAGGTTTATTTCGTGGCTGTCGGGGCCGCTCGCTAATAGGTTATTCGGATCATTCATTGCGTTTTGAGTAGGTGCAATTGGATGAAGAGATTGACCAAATTTTTTTTTCATCATGCCCTCATGCAAATTTATCAGTATCCTTAGGGAGAAATGTGACTTAGGTTAACATGACATATAAGGAAACTATATTTTTATTCAAATGACCAGATTTTTTTTACATGTGGAAAAATTTACATAATTTTTTTGCAAAGGATTGTGCTTTGTCTAACAATGTTTAATAGTTGAATAAGGACTTATACAATAATATTTCATTCTATGTATCATAAGCATAAACTATTGATTTGATAGAATAAAGTGGGTTTTACTTGGATTGTACGGGAATAGTTTCCAATGAAATGTAAAAATAAAAATTTTCTGAATATTCAAAAAATTTTTCTGTATCTGATGTGTATAGTTGGATTAATTCCAGACTCTGCATTAGGGGCTTTGCCAGTGATGCCTGTTTTGGATAGTGGTGATACGGCATGGATGTTAATCAGCAGTGCGTTGGTTTTATTAATGACAATCCCAGGATTGGCCTTATTTTATGCAGGGATGGTTCGCAAGAAAAATGTTCTTGCAACAATGATGCAATCTTTTGCTATATGTTGTCTTGTTACTTTAATATGGATAACAGTGGGATACAGTCTTGTATTTACGACAGGGAATTCTTTCATTGGTAATTTATCACAATTTATGTTGAATGGAATTCTTGGCAACTATCACATGGGTGTTGATAAGGGGTTCATATTAGGAGCCAATGGAAACAATCCTGTTATTATGACTATCCCACAAAGTGTTTATGTTATGTTTCAAATGACATTTATCATTATTTCTGTGGCAATTTTGGTTGGATCGGTTGCAGAACGTATAAAATTTTCTGCCCTATGTATATTTTGTATATTATGGGCGTTATTTTCCTACGTGCCTGTTGCATATTGGGTTTGGAATCCGACAGGCTGGTTAGCCAATCTAGGAGCAATTGATTTTGCAGGTGGAGCAGTTGTTCATATTAATGCCGGTATTGCGGGTTTAATATGTGCTCTGGTTGCAGGAAAACGGTTAGGGTATGGTCGAAGTGATTTGGCACCGCATAATGTAGGTTATGCTGTTATGGGCGCTTCCCTATTATGGATTGGGTGGTTTGGTTTTAATGGGGGATCAGCCTTGGGAGCAAATGGTCGTGCAGCCATGGCGGTACTTGTAACACAGATTGCTGCCGCTTCTGGTGGTATTGGCTGGATGTTGATTGAATGGACTATTCGAAAAAAACCAACAGTACTTGGTATTGTATCTGGAGCAGTGGCTGGCTTGGTAGTCATTACCCCAGCAGCTGGTTTTGTAATGCCTGGCCCGGCCTTATTAATGGGATTTCTAGGCGGGTTGATTTGTTTTTGGAGTTGTTCTTATTTAAAACGAAAATTGGGATATGATGATTCTCTTGATGCTTTTGGTATTCATGGAATGGGGGGAATTATCGGGGCAATTTTAACCGGTGTTTTTGCCTTTGGTCCATTGTCCGCTACAGAGACAGATCCAGTGGGTATTAGTGCATCTTTGCATCTTGTTATTGCCCAGATTGAGGCAGTTGCTGTCACAATAATCTGGAGCAGTCTTGTTTCATTTGTTTTATTGAAAATTATTGATTGTTTGATTGGATTGCGTGTAGATACAGATTCAGAAAGGCAAGGGTTGGATATGGTTTTACATAATGAACAGATAAATTGAATATTAGCAATTATTTTTGTTTACAATTTTTAACAAAAAGCGCTTTAATACTATTGGTTTAAGAATATTAAACCTTTTATTTATGTAAGGGTATTATAAATGATAAAATCCATAGTTGCGCGCTTTCCTGTTATAGGTGCCGGTTTAGCTATTACCTCTTTTGTCGGAACCTCTTTGCTGGTAAATAATGCTGTCCATGCTGTTACATCCAAAGAATGTCATCAGCAGTTTACGGCAGCTAAAAAAGCTGGAACCGTCAAAGAAAAAACGTTTAGAGAATTCAAGGCAGCTAATTGTAAAGATGAAAGATCTGTCAAAGATGAAATGCATCAGCAAGATGCGAAAAAATCTGATACATCCCAGAATAATGCTTCTTCTAAATCTCCAGCTAAACAAGATGCTACAGCATCAAGTATAGCAGCAGGTGATGCAGTTTTTCCAAACGCGGTTGATAGTAAATATTCAAATGAGAAAGAAGGTACTGCTCGGATGCATACCTGTTTGGATCAATATAAAGCGAACAAAGCCGATAATAAGAATGGCAATTTGAAATGGATTCAAAAAGGCGGCGGTTATTATAGTGATTGTATGAAACATTTTAAATCTGGTTCAGCACAATAATTTTTCCACAGTTTATAAAAGCCTGTTTTTTTAATTAGAACAGGCTTTTTATATTTAAATAAAAAATATTCCTACTGATAAATTGAAACTTAGGGTTATCTGGTAATATTTAAATTATTGAAATAAATTGTAACAGGGTTAATTTCCTGGTTTTCTGATTGTATTATGACCAAACTGATTAATATATAAAATTATGTTCTTTTAAAAAACCGTATCCGGAATTATCTTTTGAATTGAAGGTTTATGATGTTTTATGCTGTTGGTGTCTGTGGATAAGCTCTTGTCTTTCAACAATTTCAATTTTTCCAGATTGTGCATTTTCAACATCCATTACAATAACATAATCACAATGCGCAACTGTTGCAGGCCGGTGTGCCACAATAATGCGTGTTATATTCATTTCATCTAGTATTGTCGCAATATGGGCTTCTGTTGGTTCATCCAGACTGCTGGTTGCTTCATCTAAAAATAGGATTGCTGGTTGGCGATATAAAGCTCTGGCTAAAATAACCCTTTGTTTTTGTCCTCCTGACAAGGAACTTCCCATATCACCAACAAATGTTTCAAATTTCATGGGCATTGCCATTATATCTTGTAAAATTGCAGCTTTCTGTGCACATTCAATAATTTTTTCCTGATCAGGTTTATCATCAAACCCGCAAATATTATCTGCAATTGAACCAGAAAACAGTCCATCATCCTGTAAAACACCAGCAATTTCTTGTCGGTAATTGTCTAGAGATTCTTTTAATATATTTCGACCGTTAAAGTAGATATCACCTTCCTCTGGATGGGTTAAACCCATCATTGTTTTTAAAATTGTTGACTTTCCACATCCTGATGCGCCTACAATAGCAATACTTTTACCCTTTGGAATTTTCAGGTTTATATTACGAAATACCCAAGGTTCAGCAGGAGAGTATCTAAAACCCAAATTTTTACACACAAGATGGTTTTGATCATTAATATGAAGTTGTTCCGTCAATCTGTTATTATTCGATATAGATATTATAGCATTTTCTTCACTTTCTGTAGGTGTTAAGACTATATCTGAAATACGATCGCTTTGGATAGAAAGCATTTTTAGTTTGAAGGCGGCACCGATAAGATTGCCTATGCGTCCGGTGAATTGGTCTTTGTAAGATAGAAAGGCAACCAGCATTCCAACTGTCATTTTATTATCCATGACGTAATGTGCCCCGATTACCAACATTATTAACCTGTCAATAGCGAAGATGGAATCATTTATACGTCCAAAAATAAGGTCATAACGTTGTGTTTTTAATCCGACATTGATTGCATCAACCAATAAATTTAACCAGCGTGCACGTCTTCGCTCCCGCAATCCAAGTAACTTGATACTTGCCATACCTCTCAAAGTTTCAATAAGATGTGAATCCTTTTTAGCATTATAGACAATACCCTCTTCAGAGGCTTGCTTGTAAGGGCGATAAGCCATAAGACGGCTTATACCGTCAAGGATTACAGCAATTAATGTTACAAGTGCCAGCCATTTACCATAGATGATTAGCATTACAAACATACCAATTGCCATTAAACCATCCATGATTGCTTGTACCATATCAGTTGTAATGGTTTGTTGAATAATACCTAATGAACCGAAACGGGATAATATATCTCCAACATGTCTTTTCAAGAAATAATCCAGCGGTAATTTGGATAAATGTTCAAAAAGGCTGGCATTCCATTGAACAGATACACGGGTGCTGAAAAGCATGACCATCCATGTTCGGGCTGTGGAAATAAGCATTTGCAGCAAAATAAGAATGGCAATTCCAACTGTGATTGTTGTTAGCAAGCCGTTATCCAAAGTCACAATGACTTCATCAATAATGACTTGCGAGGCCATAGGCATGACAATTGAAATAGCTTCCAACCCAAGAGAAGTTAATAAAAGATAAAACAGGGTTGTTTTAAGACCGTCTGTTTTTCTGAAAAGATCACGTAAATGAAGATTGTTGCGCTCATCTTTTCGGGTAAAATTTTGGTCGGGAGCAATCTCAAGCGCCACTCCTGTAAATTCATTATTGATTTCACCCCAAAGTACCTTACGTTTTCCACGGGCGGGATCATTAATCATAATTCCATTGGTTTTTACATCTGTTAACACGACAAAATGGTTTAAACTCCAATGAAGAATGCAAGGTAAGCGTAATTTGTTTAGTTCTTCCATTTCCAAACGCAAAGGACGTGTTGTCAAGTTATTCCGTTGCGCAATATCAATAATATTCTGTAGAGTAATTCCTTTGATAGAAATAGATTCTCTTTGTCTAAATGTTGTTAGATCAATATAATTTCCATAATAACTCATAATCATGGCAAGGCATGCCAAGCCACATTCGGAAGCTTCCACTTGCAAAATTACGGGAACAGTTTGGCGAAAAGCAAAATTTAGTCTTTTCAAGGTATTAATCATGAGTTCGGTTTCGTTAATCTTGTTTTAATAGTATCGTTAACCTCAATAATGGGTTGGAACATCCATTGATAAAGGCGACGATAATCAACGGCAATATCAGCTTCAACTTGCATTCCGGGCTGCAAAAAATATTTTTTATTGGGATAAGCTGCAATGAAGTTTTTTTCAGGTTTTACCCGAATTCTATAAAAGTTACGATCAATCTTACTGTTGGGACCAATTATTTCATTTTTTAAATTTGGATTGCTGTCTTTACCCATTATATCCGATGTAACTGGTGTATAAGTAATTTCGGTAACAGTCCCGTTGTATAGACCAAATTTTTGATATGGAAATGCTGCATAACGTAAGATAACATTGCTATTTTTCTTTAAAAGTCCCACGGCTGAACTAGGAATATAAAGTTCGGCTTCGATTGTTTGACCTTCTGGAACTATACTTGTTAAGGCGGAATCTTGTGAAACTTGCTGACCGATATATCCCCGAAGCGCTGTTATTGTTCCATTTATGGGGGCTGTAACGAAAATAATTTGATTACGTTCTCCCAGTATGATTTTCTGATCAATATCATTTATGCTTTTTTTAATTTCATTGAGATCACGTTGATAATTGTTATCGTACAGTTGATATTTTGATGCATTTTCTAATATTTGGCCTTCAATCGAAGTTTGATTTTGTAAGAACTGTGCATGAGTACCTAAAATTTGGGCATATGTGTATAATTGATTCTGATATTCCTGATTTGTTGCCAAAGACATTTTCTTGGCTTTTTCAATCATCAGTAACGATTGTTGGACCAAGGGGATTATTTGATTGTCATTTTCGATTTGCTGGGTAACTTTGTCATGCTGTTTGTAAAGATTAGAGAGTGTTTCCTTAATATTGTTTTTTTCAATGGGAGCGGCCTTTTCTTTGAGTGCAAGCTGTTTTTCAAGAATATTTTTTTGTTTTTTCAACAAGTTATTAGTTAATTGTTGTGTGGGTCCATTGATAGAGGTGTTTTCGAGACTTATCGTGAATAATTTATCGCCTTTATGAACAAATTGGCCCTCTATAACGTTTTTTTCAATAACAATGCCATTTGTTCTTGATCCTATAGTGATTAACCCTTCTGTAGGCATAATGCTGCCGGAAGCATGTATACGACGCGTATAACCACCGAAAATAGTATATAATATGATAATAATGACACAAATGAATGAGGTAACCGCGATGATTTTTATAGGAATAGGTTGTACATCCTGTACGCGACCTAACCATGTATCTCGTTTTGCTTCTAAAACTTCATGCCTGAAAAGAGAATTCATGGATAATAATTTTGATAGATTAAATAAATTTTGTAAGAAAATTGAGAAATAATATTTCAATCATAAATGTTTATGATTGAAATATTATATATTCTCTAAAGATTTTTTATATTTATATTAATTTTAGGTGCATCAATTTACACGATAAAAACAACTTATTTTAAATATTATAATGATTAGTTGCAGGAAAATATCATTATGTATGTTGATGTATGTTGAAACTAATGGAAGAGATTAGCAATTCCCTGCGATATTCCATTAATAATTCCAACTGTACCCAATCCTATCCCAGAAATTGCATTGTTAACATTGCTACTTATATCGGCGGCATTTTTTGATTTGGCTGCGTCAACAATAGATCCAATACCACTGCCAAGTTTACTTCCGGCATTTGCTTCATTGTTGGTTTTAATTCCTGTTAAGCTACTATAAAGATTATCGACAATTCCTCCAATTGAAGCGCCTATGAAAGAGCCTATTAAAGCGGAAGAAACAGGAAGTGTAATATTGCCCCCAATAATATCACCCAAAAAAGATCCACCTGATACGCTATTGATTTCATGTGATGTAATTTCTCGCATTTTAATATTCCTGAATAGAAGGGGTTACAATTTATTTCAATAACCTATCATCAAATTATTAACATATCAAATCAAATATACAATTGTATTTTATTAATAATACTTAATCTTTGAAAAAGTTAAACTATAATTGCATTCTTATTAGAAGTTTGTTAATTTTTATTAAAATGGATTTCCCGTGACTTTTTGAGGAGTTCCTGTTTAACTTTTTTAAGTTTTTTTCTGAATTCTTGATTTGCATGTAAACGAGCGACGACTTCAGCTCCGATCAATCGGCCTGCGTCTACATCGCTTTGCCAGTGCGCACCACAAATAACGCGACTTTGTCCGAATTCATAACCTTCTTTCAATATCTGGTCTTGTTTATCTGGAAAAATTTCAGATAGAAATAAGGCGGCGGACCATCCAAAAGCTGCGTGACCTGAGGGGTATGAACCATCTTTGCTAAGTAGCTCCTCATCCTCTGGAGTGCAGCTGTGCGTGTGATAATACATAAAGGGACGAATTCTTTGATAGTGTTTTTTCGCTTTATCAGTTCCAAAATTACCGCTCATGATTAACAGATCCTCTAAAAAATCTTGAGTGATAGGGGTATTTTTCTTGGATATTTCAATACCGATGGTTTTAGAAAAGTTCTTTCCGATTGTTCCGTTAAAAATAGCGGCTTCTTCAATGGCTTGGTTCCATCGAGATGTGTTTATAAGTTTGCGTGTATTGAGATATATTTCTTTATCAATTGCGAATAGTTGACTATTTCTATCTGGTGGAGACGGTAAAAGTTTCAAACTATTTGCGAATTGATCAGTATGCAAGGGTAATTTTTTTGATTTAGTAAATAGTCTTTTTATTTCATCTTTTTGTAAATTGCTGGATTGTCCAGTTAAGGGGGATATTAGGATATTTATTAATAATGTAAAAATAATTGTTTTTTTATAATTCATTGGTCTCTATTTATTTGTCATAAAAAAATTAAAGGTAATAGATTAAGTAAATTTATCACATGTTTTATGTTTTTATTATATTTATTATTCATGATAGTTTTGATGAATATGTATGGTATTTAAAATTATGAATTGCTTTGTTATAAAAATTAAATATTATTAATATTTTTGTTTTGAAATGATTATAAGGGAAACGTTTTTTTAAAATAAATATTCGTAGAGTTGAATATCGTTACTTATTTTTATAAATAATATATTTTTATTTTAGTCAGTATATTTTTTAAGGAATAGTTAATATAAAAAATTTTCAAAGCTCACCATAATCAATTAGTTTATGATGTTTAATTTAAATTAATAAATTTAAGACTTCAAATACATTTTACGTAAAAAATTTTAAACAGTTTTTATCGCTTGCTTATGTAATAAAAACAGTATGGATAATGATATATGAAAAAAATAGATCTTATTAATATTGGTCTTTTAATGTACCCTAATGTTCAACAAGGAGCCATTTTCGGTTTAATTGATTTTTTTTCTGTAGCAAATCAGTTGGTCAAGGAGAAATGGAATACTAATCTTCCCATACCTCAAATTAAAATTGTAAAAATTGATAAGCCAACAGTAAATTTTAACCTGCCTTCATTTATTGTTAAGAAAAATGACTTAAATTTTTCTGTGATCATTGTCCCTCCTTGTACAGAAGAATTTCCATCTGGAAGAAAATATAATACGCATATTAATTTTTTAAAACATTCCTTTAAACAACCTTGTACAATTGCCTCTATTGGTAATGGCATTTTTTTATTGGCAGAGACTGGACTATTGGATGGTTATACAGTTACGACTCATTGGCAGTTAAAACATCAATTTAGAAACCAGTTTCCAAATATCTATACTGATTTTGATTCTATGGTCATTGAGGAAAGAAATATTATTACGACGGCAGGTTCATTATCTTGGATAGATCTTGGGTTGGAATTGGTTAAAAAATTTTTCGGTTCTATAGTGATGGCTGAGGTTGCACGGTTTTTTTTGGTCCAACCGGCAAGACGTGCACAGAGTTATTTTAATATTTTTTCACCTAATTTAACGCATGGAGATATTCCAATAATTAAGGGACAAAAATGGATATCTAATCAAAAGAATATGAATATTTCATTGAAACAGCTATCAAAAGTAACAGGATTGGAAATACGGACATTGCAGAGGCGTTTTATTAAAGCTACGGGAATGACTGTTACAGAATATATTCAACATCATCGAATTTGCCGTGCTCAATTTTTATTACAATTTTCAAAAAAATTGATTGATGAGATAGGAATTGAATGTGGCTATAAAGATTTAAATGCGTTTCGGAAGATATTTACAAAAATAGTAGGATTATCTCCCAGTCTTTATCGTCGGAATTTTACTGTTTAAAAAATTTTTAATATTATGTTGAGAGTAAAATTGTTTTAAGTACAACAACAATTAATTTGATTAAATATAAATAAAAGTCAAGTAGATGTATAACAATAGGTAACATTTTAATGAGGTGACGAAATAATCATTGAAATAACTTAAAAAAAATTATAAATATATTTTATTAGAAAATTAATAAGCACATTCTTTTTTTAGTTAATATATTTTTACAATAATTTTTAATAATACTTTTAATTACTGGTTTTCCCTTAATTATGTGAACTCATAATTAAGGGAATATAAAAAAGAATTAATAATATTAAATTAATATTAATTTAATGGTTAATTTGAAAAAAACTATTTCATAATTTTGTAATATTTTACTTCTATTACATGGTTTAATATTACTAATCATTATTTTAAAATAATGATTTTTTTATTCTATAAAAATTTAATTGATATTATTAGATAATATTTTAAGCAAATAATTATGGAAAATCCTCGAGCTAGAAAAATTAAATTTTTAAAAAAACATAAGTTGCCATTGGAAATAATGATTTTAATAATGAACAAAGCTTTGGAGGAAAAAAAATATGAAACAGCTTTGGAAATTGCCTATAAGACAGCACCGTATTGTCATCCAAAATTGAATGATGCAAAAGTAGAAATGACACAAATCAAAACATTAGAAGATATGTCTGAAGAGGAACTAAAAAACTTTATTGGCAAGGTCGCGTTAAAATAGTTTTATTATAAAATTATTAAAATTAATAATGATGTAACCTTGATGAAGCAATTCTATCAAGGTTACATAAAGGCTCTTATCTGCCAAAATGATCAACAAAACTATATTTTTCAGCAAAATAGTTGTGAATATTTTTTCCGATTGTGGCCCAATTATCACCGTTTTCTAATCCGGTTTTAATGATATTAAGTTTTGCCAAGCCATCAGCTTTATCATTATGAGGAGGGTTAATAACTCTATCGTGGTGATTATTATGCTGTTGATTATTGTTATGATGTTGATGGTTATTATTGTGACCATGACCGCCAGCAACTTTTGACAATTCGTTTGTTTGTAAAATTTTCATTTGTCTATACCTTTATAAAAAATTAATAACTTCAAAACCTTAAGGTAATTTTTAATATAATACTTTTTTCTGAATGAATCAAATTTCGGTTAGATAATAATTTCGATTATATGATAAAATTTTTGTTAGGTGTAAAAATATAATTTATGATTTTGCTAAAAAAAGCAAAAAAATTAGCCATTGAAGAACTAAAAAAACGTCATGATGCGCGTCATTATCTTTCGGCATTTACAATTTATACAAAACCGGATTATCGTGCTGGTCTTCATTTGAATTTATTATGTAAAAAACTTGAAGCAGTTGAACGTGGTGAAGTTAAAAGACTGATGGTTTTTATGCCGCCGCGCCATGGAAAAAGTGAATTAATTTCAAAACGTTTTCCTGCCTGGTTTTTAGGGCGCAATCCTACAAAACAAGTCATTACAGCCAGCTATTCAGCTAAACTAGCAGATAAATTTGGTCGTGATGTTCGTAATTTAGTGACATCAAAATATTATCGAAATATTTTTTCTGATGTTGCTCTTTCAATTGATAGCAAAGCAAAGGATTTATGGGAAACCAATCATGGGGGTGTGTTTTTAACAGCCGGTATTGGTGGAAGTATGACAGGTTATGGAGGACATCTTGCTATCATTGATGATCCTGTAAAAGATAGACATGAAGCTGAAAGTCAAATAATGCGTGATAATGTCTGGGATTGGTATAAGTCTGTATTGAGAACACGAATTATGCCCGGTGGGGCCATTATTATTGTTCAGACTCGTTGGCATGTTGATGATTTGGCGGGAAGGTTATTATCACAGATGAAAAATGATACAGGTGAAAAATGGGAGGTTATTAATTTACCAGCTATTGCAAATGAAAATGATGTTTTAGGACGGAAAAAAGGTGAGCCTTTATGGCCTGAAGCGTATGATAGAAATGAGCTTGAACAGATTCGAAAGGCAGTGGGTGAACGAGACTGGTTTGCTTTGTATCAAGGTGAACCAACGCTATCAACTGGATCAATTTTCAAAGTTAATATGCTAAATATTATTGATGCAGCACCAAAACCAGTCCAGGTTGTCAGACGTTGGGATTTTGCTGCTTCCAGAGATATTGGCAAATATGATCCTGATTGGACCGTGGGGGTAAAGATGCAACGGAATGTAGATAGTGGATATACAGTGCTTGATGTTGTGCGACTTCGTGGTTTGCCAGATGAAGTTATTAAGACTGTCAAGGCTGTCGCCAGTCAGGATGGTTTTGATGTTAAAATTGTAATTCCACAGGATCCTGGACAGGCGGGTGTGGCTCAGGTGCAATATTACCTCAAAATGCTTGCCGGGTATAAAATAAAAGCGATACGGGAAACGGGGAATAAAATTGCCAGAGCTGACCCATTTGCATCACAGGTTAACATAGGAAATGTATCTTTATTAAGAGCTAATTGGAACAGATCATATTTAGATGAACTTTCTGACTTTCCTAATGGTTCACATGATGATCAGGTTGATGCTTCTTCTGGCGCTTTTGAAGCTATTTCATTACAAAGAAAATTACCGAAAATGCCAAATTGGCAAGGAATTATGAATATTTAATTAAATTTCGTATTGATAATTAAATAAAAAGCGGAATAGCCTATAAAGCTAATCCGCTTTGATGAACTAAAATATTTAAATGATTTAAATAACTATGATTAATAAAATTATAAAATAATCTTAATTGAAATAGTCAATGATTTTAATAACATATAATTAAACATTACTGATTGCAATTATTTTAAGATCTTAAAAAATCACAATTTTGTTATAAGCGGTAATATAATGTTAAATTTTTAAAACCAATTTAGCGTAGTTACATTTTAAATAAATTAGATTTAATTTTTTAAAAACAACAAAACCGATAGTTGAACAGCGTATTAAACTTTCAATCGAGATATTTAATAATGAAAGATGAATTCGGTTATGGTGAAAAAAACCAAATTAAGGGATATTAATATTCCTAGACAAAATCCAGAATTTTTTGGAAACAAACAGGATATATATATACCATATCAAGCTCCAGTGGGAGTGGTTGGCGATTCTTATAATTCTGTAACTGTTAACGACAGCTTGTTTTTTAATCAATTTCATAATTTCAATGTTGGAAATTGTCCGACGACGACATTATTTGAAGAGGGAATTGGATTTCCCGGATATCCATATCTGGCACAATTATCCTTACGTGGTGAATATAGAATAATTATTGAAACGAGAGCAGAAGAGGCTACAAGAGAATGGATAAGGTTTAAACATATCAAAAAGGAAGGGTATGATTCGTCCATTATAAATAAAATAAAAGCGGAATTTAAGCGTTTAAATATTCAAGATTTAATTAAAAAATCATTATGTACGGAAGGTTATTTTGGGCTGGTACATCTTTATATTGATTTAGAAACGGCTAATCATGATGATGAGGAAAAACAGGCTCCTTTATATCTAACTTCAAAAAAAATTAGAAAAGGTGAGCTGCGTGGATTCAAGCTTATTGACCCGACCTGGGCAACCCCTGTTTCATATGATACAATAGATCCTTTTACAGAAGATTTTTATAAGCCTTCAATGTGGTGGGTATTGGGAAAAAAAATTCATGCCAGCAGGTTGATTACAATCATTTCTCAACCAGTTCCTGATATTTTGAAACCAGCTTATAATTTTGGTGGGGTTCCATTTGCTTTTATGGCCAAACCTTATGTTGATAACTGGTTAAGGACGCGACAATCAGTATCGGATTTAATCAAGTCTTTTTCAACTATGGTTTTGAAAACGGATTTATCTCAGTTATTAAGTCCTGGTTGCGAAGAATTGACGCAAAGAGCTGCCTTAATGGCGGCTTACCGTGACAATCGTGGTTTGCAGATTGTAGATAAAGAAACAGAAGAACTTACAAATGTTGCTACACCCTTGACTGGATTGGCACAATTACAAGCTCAGGCTCAGGAACACATGGCCGCAATTTCAGGTATTCCTTTGGTAAAATTATTAGGTATAACACCATCAGGTTTGAATGCATCTTCCGATGGAGAAATACGTTGTTTTTACGATAGAATTGCCGCTTTTCAGGAAACGGTTTTACGTCAACCATTGCAGAAAATTCTTGAAATTATTCAACTGCATTTATTTGGAAAAATAGATCCAGATATCACTTTTGATTTTAATTCCTTGTGGCAATTGGACGAATTGCAGCAATCACAAGTTAATATGAACATAGCAAAAACGATGTGTGATTATGTTTCCAATAATATTTTAAGCCTTTCTCAAATAAAAGACTTATTAGAAAATGAAGATCAATCTGCTTTGTTTTCATTTATAAATTTAAAAAAATAGGTTTTATACAAAAAATATTAGGTGCAGTAAAATGTTTATGAATATCAAAATTTGTATAAATCTACATTTTTTTATAAGTTTTTAACCAAAAAACCCTTTTGATATCAAATATATAGGTAAAATTATGGGTAATTTATGGAACCGAACCTTGACTTTTGATGCAAAAACAATGCGTTTTGAGGACTGGAACGGACATTTACGTGTAAAAAAAACAAATTTAACCAAGGCTAATATATGTGAGTATTATGGATTCGAGATAAAAAATCATATGAAATATGGTTTGGAACCAGAACGTAAATATCGTTTTCTTCGATCACCAGATGCTTTAAAAAAAGCAGTCTTTTCTTTTAAAGAACGTCCCATTCTTTACGTGCATAAAGCTGCAGATGCGGATCAGCTTGATAATTCAAAAGTCATTGGAACGACGGGTTCAGACCCGTCTTTTTCTTATCCTTATATTCAGGCTTCAATTACGATTTGGGACGGGGATTATATACAGGCAATTAAAAACAATACACAGGCTGAATTATCTGCTTCTTACGCTTTTACACCTGTAATGGAGACCGGAATGTTTGAAAATGAGCCTTATGACGGAATAATGACGGATATTAATGTGGATCATATTGCTTTGGTTGAACAAGGTCGTGCAGGACATGATGTTAGAGTTGCAGATGAAAGGTTGAACATACAAATGTCAAAACTTAATAATTTAGGGCAGAAATTAGCTTTAGTCCTTGCTGATTTTTTAAATCAGTCAAAATCTGATAGAGCCAATTATACACAAATTACAGATGCGGTTGCTTCTGTTAGTGGTGCACGTCGCAAATATATTGGAAAGTTATTGAGAGCGGTCCTTTCTGATTGTTCTATGGCAAAAGATTGTAAAGATGGGCAACAGGCAGAAAAAATTGTTGGTCTTGTTCATAAGGTATTATCTGAAAATGATCAGAATGCACCGGTAAATGATGATGATTCAATTGATACTATATCGACCTCAGATGATGATATGAATGCATCAGGTGGTTTTGATGTTGAGGATAGCTTAATTAAAAAAACAGGACTTAAACCCCAAGCTTATGATGCAGTTTCCCTAGAACGATTAATAGAACGTCGGATCATGACAAAAGCTAAACAGGCCCAAGAAGCCAGAATTCTGGTAAAACCCCTAGTTGGTGAATGGGCTGGTACAGAAGATAGCGGGGAGGTAATTCTACGAACGGTGTTGAGTGAAGTTACAGGAAAAAATCCTCCAGAAAACATGGGATACGACCAGTTAAAATATACTGTTGATATGATGCTTGCACATAAACAACAAATCAGGGCCAATGATGCTGGATATATTCGTTCCAAAGAACAGCATCGTTTTGGTGTTACACGATTACGGAGTATTTAATTATGTCTTTTCAAAATAAAGTTAACTTGAACCCTGCCCAAGGTTGGCATGGTGATTTTTCGTCTGTAAATCCACGGATCAGTTTATTGGGTAAAGACGGGGCGTTTCAGGTTGGAGAAACAGCAATTGAGGCTGGTTCCTTTGTATGGACTGATGAACGGGAAGGATTGATTAGCAATAAAGGAAATGCAAGTCCAATTGGTTTTGTCGGGCGCGAATGGGCAGGAATCAATCTTCCAGATGCACGAGAGGGGAATATGGAAATTTCTCCGGGAACAATGGTGACTGTTTTCAGTAAGGGGGAATTTATTATTGAATTACCTGAAATGATGTCCCAAGTTCAACAAGGTGAAATGGTCTATGCGTCGAAGGAAACAGGTAAAGTTGTTGTATCAGATGACAAAAATGCTGTCGCAACAAATTATAAATATGCTGAAAATGCAAAGGGCGGGGATATTGTCAAAATCTCTGCATGGATTTAAGAGGAACAATTATGACCATTCAAACAAAATCATGGG
This sequence comes from Commensalibacter melissae, assembly GCF_009734185.1. Classification (NCBI taxonomy): domain Bacteria; kingdom Pseudomonadati; phylum Pseudomonadota; class Alphaproteobacteria; order Acetobacterales; family Acetobacteraceae; genus Commensalibacter; species Commensalibacter melissae. Next base: position 473,561 of record NZ_CP046393.1, read on the forward strand.
TACGTGATCGAGCAATTTTGGAAAACCAATTTGGAATTCACTTACCCAATGTTGTTGATTATACAGACAATATAAGGGTAGGGGATAGTTCGACTTCACCTGTAACAAAGGCAAATAATTCCATTCCAGGTCAATTTACGACTTATATAGATCCAAATATTATTGATGTCTTAACGGCCCCATGTAAGGCAGCTTCTATATACGGGGAAGCGAAAAAGGGGGATTGGCTACATGATACAATGATGTTTACAGTCGTTGAACCAGCTGGTGATATTGCCGCTTATGGAGATTTTAACCAAGCAGGATATAGTGTCCTTAATACCTCATTTCCCCAGCGTCAACAATTTCTGGTCCAAACTTTTGCAGAATGGGGAGATCGTGAAGAAGGTCGGGCTGCTTTATCTAATATTGATATTGCATCACGTAAAAGAATGGCGGCCGCTTTATTATTAAATCATTGGCAGAACCAGTCTTATTTTTTTGGAGTTTCCAACCTGCAAAATTATGGTGCCTTGAATGATCCCGCTTTACTACCTCCGATTGCGCCCACAATAAAAGGTTCTGGCGGTACGGTTTGGGGGAAGGCTTCAGCTAATGAAATTTATGAAGATATTCAGAAGCTGTACAGACAATTACAGGCGCAAACAAAAGGGATGATTAATCTGGACAATGCCGTTAATATGGATAGTCCATTAAAATTGGTCGTATCTAATGAGATTCAACCCTATCTGTTAAAAACAAATGAACATGGGATAGGGGTTATGGATTTGTTGAAGAAAAATTTTCCTAATCTTACACAAGTCAGTGCACCTCAATTATCGTTAGAAGGTGGTGAATTGATTCAGCTTTTTGTAGAGAATTATCAAGGTATTGACACTATAACCTGTGCTTTTTCTGAAAAATTAAGAAGTCATGGTATTGTTCGTAAAACTTCTTCTATGGAAGAAAAATTGACACAGGGATCATGGGGGGCAATCATAACACGTCCTATCCTGATTGCGCAAATGATTGGGGTTTAAAATGGCGGAAACAGTCATAGTAGCCTGTAAATTACCTCATGGGATTATTTTAGAAGTAGGAAAAGAAAAAGTTGAGTTAAAAGGCAGCATGCACTTGGGGCGTCCACAGACTCCTTTTTATATGGCATCCCAAATTGTAGGGTTAACAAAAGTTTCAAGAGATTTCTGGGAGGCATGGGTCAAACAACATGAAAATTTTGCGCCCTACCAAAAAGGCTTCATATTTGCTGCAGATAAAAAGAAAAAAGTTTTAGATGAAGCCAAAGAAAAAGAAACTTTGATGCATGGTCTTGAACCGATTGATTCTGCTAAAATGCCAAAGTCGCTGGAACAGGTGAAAGCAGGACAGGCAATATGAATTTACAATCTGATCTGAAACATCAGGAATGTGTGTTTGATTGGTCAGATTGGGCGGCAAGCTTTCCGGAATTGGAGAGTTTTTTTCGTCCTGAAACCATTTATAAAATCGCTGAACGAGCTGCCATTTATTTCAATCCAGGAAAATATAGCGTGGTTTGTTGTTTAAAGGAAAAGCGTATTTTAATGAATTTGCTGGTTTCTCATCTGGTTTGTTTGCAAAAAAAAACTGAAAATGGGGATCAGCTTATAGGATCAATTTCATCGGTGACAGAAGGAAGTGTTTCTCTTCATGTAGATACCAAATCTCATGCAAAAAATAAAATTGATCCTTGGTTGGCACAAACACGTTATGGATATGAATTTTGGGCTTTAACAAAAAAATATCGTAGTACTTTTTATACTAAACCCATTCCTGATCCTCGTCTGCGTATCTTTCCATAAGAGGGAATTATGACAAGGGCTAAAAATAACAATTTTGATAACAAGGAAATAAAATCCAATTTAAAATATTATTTGCCATTATTAGACTTTAATCATTCAGAATATGAAAAGGAAAATCTTCAATTTTATTCTCTAGATCAAGACAATGCTGAAATTGATGAATCGATAGATTTAAGCAAATTTAAATTCAATGATTGCAATGCTGCTGATGATTATATGGATAAATTCTTGGACGATGCCATAGATATTAATGCTCAATCTATAATCGCTTATGATAATACTAAAGAACATAATCTAGATTATATTATTATTGGCTGTAGAATACCCAACGGTTTAGTTATTAAGGTTGATGGTCAAAACATCCTGTTACGAGGTATTCGGGATATGCCAGGTAAAGATAGCAGACGTTTTTTTGGAAATATTGGCTTTACACGTTTGCCAAGGGATTTATGGAATGAATTTTTAAAATGTCATTCTAAATGGTCTCCATTAGTAAATGGGTCTGTTTTTATTGCCAGTTGTCAGGATGATTGTTCAGATGCATAGTTTCTAAGTAATTTTAATTGTATTTTGCAATAAAATGAAGATTGATTATCAATTTTACATAAAAATAATAATTATTTATAGATAAAATCTATAATTTAATTAAGTATATAATTTTTAAATCATAAACATTAGTCTATATAAATCTAAAGGAATAAGATTCTATGAAGCTTCATAATATGGTGCGAAGTATGATTGGAATTGTAAATCCCTCTATTACAGGATCGTTATTTCGTTCAAAAGGTTATATTCTAAAAGGAACTCGACAAGAGGCTGTTTATGAAGATCCTGAATCTATTGAATTGCAAGTTCAATCCTTAAAAGGAGATAAGTTGATTCATGGTCATTATGCCAGTGAACAAAATGAAAAACGTGTGGTTTATGCTAATGGACAACTTTACGGCATAGATCGTGTAAGAGGTGTCGGTGGTGATCTTTTGGAATTTCTGGGGCGACGCTGGTTGGTTGTTCAAAGATTAGAAGAGTGGGAAATGTCTGGCTGGTGTAAGGTTTTGGTCGTAGCTCAACTTGATCAACCTGAAAACGATCAAGGAGAACTGGTTATCTATGCTGATGAATAAAATTTATTTTTTTCAATACCATATACTTATAATTGCTTTCTAAAATAAAGTTTAATAACCTTGATTATAAAACAATTTAAGCAAGGGGCAATAACATGGATGTAATTGCATTATTTAAAGCGGTTATGGTCGGTTTTTTTAGTTTTATGATAGCTGTCGGTGCTGTTTTATCTGTGGTCTCGGCGATTACGAAACAATCTATTACAATGCCTAAGCATGTAAGAAAATTACCGGCTTTTTTAATGTTTGCTGTTATTTTATTGGGAGGTTGGATATTTATTTATTTGGGATTTGTCTCCCTGCCGGCAGATAATAGTGTAACGACACAACAAATGATGATGATTTATGCCTATTTGTTTGCCTTAATTCCTTCTGTTGCCTTGATGCTTGCATCTTTCGTTTATTATCTTGATGTAAGAAGTGCGGCAAAAAAAGAAGGAAAATCTTAAAATAATAACAAGTTTTCCAATCTTCATGCAAACAATTGAACCACCTTTTTAGGTGGTTTTTTTTATTCTTAAACACATTCCAAATTAAAAATTAATTATTTTTCATAAATCATTCAAACATTCGAAATCCAGGCATGCTTGAACCAAGCCTAAATTGCCTGAAACAGGGAATACTAAAATTGGTGTTCGATAATTTTATAAACCAATCCACTATGATAAGGATTACAAATTAATGTCTATACCATTAAATAATATTGTAAGAATTAATCCAAAGGTTTTATCCGTAGGGAACAAGGGAAATGACTTATTTGGTTTAATGCTTACAAGAAAAGAGAATGTTATTCCTGCGGGGATTACATCCATATTTGAAAATGCTGAAGAAATTGGAAAATTATTTGGTTATGATTCAATGGAATATAACCTTGCAACAGTTTATTTTGCTGGATTTACAGATTCTGATCGTGTTGCAACTCAGCTTTATATGGCTTTATACGCTGAAAACAATACAAGCGCTGGTTTGATTGGCGCAACAATGTCGGCTGTCACTTTGGAAGAGTTAAGATCTTTTAAGGGTGATTTACAGATTGTGGTTGATAATAATGAAAAAAATATAGTTGATCCAGATTTTAGCTTTATCAATAGCTTTAGTGAAGCGGCAACAATTTTGGAAAATTTGTTGGGAGTTTCTGTTGTTTATTCATCTGGAAATCAATCCTTTATTATCACATCCGGATTAACCGGACACAATTCTTATGTTAGTTTTGCAACAGGGCAATTGGCTGATCTATTGAGACTTTCAGAAAATCAAGGGGCCAGTTTATCACCCGCAATTGAATCTCCTACACCATCAAGTGTTATTAATACTTTGAGAAAAGAAAACCTAACTTTTTGTTCCGTTTTTCTGACTTGGGAACCTGATGAGGCAGAAGCTCTAACTTTTGCAAAATGGGCTGATTCTATGAAGGATGATGTATGTGTCATTCTTTCTGATAGTTCAAATAAAGCGATAACGGCCAATACCGGAACTTCATTTGCCGAAAAGGTATATTCAGCAAATTACGAGGGTGTTGTATGTGTTTATAACAGTCTTGAACTTTGTGCTTTTATCGCAGGTTATCCTGCGGCATGGGATCTTGAAAAAACCGATGGACGATATAATGCCGCTTTTCGTCGTAGCAGCTTATTAAAAGCCAATGTAACGAATGAAGACATTGCCTTGGCACTTAAAGCGAATGGTTATAATTTCTATGGCGTGTGGGCATCAGCGTCAAATGATTTTGTCTTTATGATGGAAGGTAAAATTTCAGGACAGTATTTATGGTTGGATAGCTGGTATTGTCAGGTATGGATGCGTCGTTATTTTCAAAATTGTTTTATAAAAACCCTATTAGCCAAAGGACAGATTCCATATAATAATGAAGGTAAGGGAATTTTAAGTGCGGCAATCAAACCCGCAATTGATGATTTTATTAAGTTTGGCGCAATACGTTCTGGTATTTATTTATCTGAAGATCAAACACAAAGTCTTAAACAGGCTGGTCTTAATTTATCTCAAATCAATAATATAACGGCTGTGGGTTATTATCTGAAAATTGATATGGGTAATGTAACACCACAAACCCGCGTTCGTCGTGGTTCGCCTCCCATTAATTTTTGGTATACCGATGGTCAATCCGTTCAACAAATCAACATGAACAGCATAGAGTTACAATAAAATGGCAATAAATAGAACAATTACATCAATCAATACAAAATTAACGCTCATTGCAAGTAATCCATGGGTAAATAATAATATAGCGGATAAAGTTGGTTTGGGATCAACAGCATCAGGTTTTGTTTCACCCTTGATAGGCGTACCATTAAGCTTGGAGGGGTTGACGTCAGATTCACCGTTCAAATTTTCCTCGAAAAGTTTAGTTGAAACAGTAACATCTTTTGAAGGTACTGTTTATGGAGGTTATTTGCCTGATGCGCATCAAGTTGAGCTGGAAATTAATTTTGTCGCAGCTTCCAGTTCTTTGGCAATTTTGCAATCACTGGCAAAAGTAATGCAGGTTCAAAGGGAAGCTTTGAAATTTAATGGAACAATGATTATTCCTTCTTTAGGTAAAAATTATAATTTGAATAATGGCTATCTGACTCAGTGGCAGGCTATACCCAATCATCAAAAAACATTAAGTGCCGTTCCTTGTAAATTTATTTTTGAATCTGTTGATGAAACTGTAGAGGTCTAAGTTTATGGCACGTCGCTCAGTTGAATTAAAAATCCAAGAACCTGGTCGTGATCAAGGTAAATTATTTAAAATCACCGAAATGTCTGCTTTTGATACAGAAGAATGGGCTGAACGCTCGATTAATGCGATTTTAAGAAATGCTAATAAAGAGGATATATCGTTTTTAATACCTTTAGTTTACACTTATGTGCAAGAAGCAACAATAGAATCAAGTTATGAAAAGTTAATGGAGAAAAATGATGAAGGAATGGTAAAAATTCAACAAGCTACTGAAAAATTAGCTGTATATTTGTCTTCATTGTTTTTCAGTTTGCCTTATGATGATTTAAAAATTGTAGTTAAACCCTTGTTTGATTGCTGTAGTATTTATTTGAATCCTGGTCAAAATGATTTGGTAGAGCCAATTTTGAATAATCCTAATCATTATATTGAAGAAGTTTCTACTATTATCGCTTTAAAACGGGAGGCATTTAAGTTACATACGGATTTTTTTACGAGAGACGCCAAGCGGTACTTAGACCTTTTCATAGTTTCGATGGAGCAATTACAGAGCAAAAAGGATATCGATACTACCCAAACATCCCTCAATCAATCGGAGAGGTGATTACTTCAGGTTTTGCTACGCTAAAAGAATTACAATCTGTTTATAGCGTGCGAGATTTGTACCAATTTTTAGAAATAATTTTAATTAATCAATATAATGAAATGATAGCTTCCGAATATATTAAACGGAAGAGTGAACTTGATGAAGTTCTATAGCCATTGCTATAATTTAAGGAAAAATAGGTATGGATAATTCTAATCAACCAGATAATCAGATACAACAATCCTTGTTGGATTCAGTTGCAAAGATGGATCAGGCATTAGAAAAATTTTCTTTAGCTTTTTCTACACATTCATCAGATAATCCGGAATCTTCATCAATCCTTTCAACAAATTTACAAATCATAATTGATAATCAAAATTCTGCGAATGAAAAACTTGATAACTTAAATCAGTTGAATAATTTGTCTAAATTAGGAAAGCTAGATAAACTTGATGATTTAGATATTTTGAAAAATTCATTATATGAAAAGTCCGATCATGATGGAAAGGGAGAATCATTTCTTGCTGCGGTAAGCAAATTAGAAAATTCTTTTGATAGTTTTAAGGGGGCAATTTCCGAACTGGCAGATCGTTTCTTGACGATAAGGGACATAAGTAATATTACAGATGATAATAGTGCAATGCAACAAATGGCTAGCATGACAAATTCATCTGTATCGGATGTTTATCAAGCTGTAAATGTTGGTAATCGTTATGGGGCGAATAAATCTGAAAGTTTGATGTTTTATAAAGAAATGGCGAATATAAATTCTGCCATTTCCACCAATAAAACAAATAGTTTACTTAATTATCCAGAATTACAAGAATTAGATAAGGTAGCTCCCAGTCAGCGAGTTTTACAAAGGGGTGATGACAAGGGGCATAATTTTACTGTACTTGAGCGCTTGGAAAATATTCGTAAGGCTTTAGCCACTTTACAAAAAGTTAATCCGGATCGTGCAAATATTATTGCTAGAAAATTGGCTCATGACAATGTTCATATTTATGATCAATTGACTGCGCCTGAACATGATATTATTGATGCTAAATCAAAAAGAGTTCAAACCTATGGATATCAAAATATATTTTTAGAAGAACAAAAAAATTCTAATTTAGAAGGAAATAACGAAACCAATCAAATTTTATCAGAAGCGTCAAACGCTAGTGCAAAATTAGATAATATTAAAAATCAAAATAACTTATTAGCAGCTGAAAAATCCGCCGGTTACATTATAAATAAATCGAATTTGGAAAGTGATTTATTAAAAAGGCATGGAGATACAATCGCTTCTGCAAAATCAAAGATAGCTATTACAAATGATGTTAATGATAAGATTGATCTATTAAAAACTGTTTTTACCGCGGTTATAAGTTTTGTAGCAACAATTGCGACATTTAAAGGAGTTTTAGGAAAGGGTGGTTCAGGATTGGCAAATATTGCCAAATCCTTACTGAAAAATGGTAGTAAAGCTGATAAATTTATTTCTAAAATACCTGAAATTGGTGCTATAGGTAAAAAAGCTAGTGGATTAGGTAAAATATGGAATAAAGTTTCTGGTATAAGTGCTGTCAAAAAGGGAACTGGTTCCGTTATAGGGAGTATTGGTCATACAGCTTTGAAAATTTCAGGAATATTCGGATTAACTGGAGGAGTAAAGGCTGTTGGGGATGAGTTAGAGCATGTTGTAACTAAGATTCCTCATTTTGGTAATGCTGATCGCATGATGGGAAAAGTTGCAGCTTTTGGTGCACGTCATATATTACCTAAAATAGCAGGTTTATTTGCTGGACCTGCTGGGTGGGCTTTTGATGCGATGTCATTAGGTTATGATTTGTATAGTTTGTATAACTACATGACAAGTAAAGATAGTAAGGCTGCATCTCCTCCTTTGAAAAAACCAATACTCGCTTCTTCTATGGTTAATCAGTCGGGCAATACCATCGCGGCGGGTGTGGGTGGTACAGCTGTTGGAATCGAAGCATATAAAGCCTATCAAGGTACGATTGGTAATTCACAAAAACATTCTTTATCATCAGGTAATGATAATGTTCAAATGAGTAAACTACTGGCAAATGATGGACAAATAAATAAGGTTAATCCTTCTTTTAATAAGATAATGAATTGCATGACTAATAATAATCAGCAATATCGAATTAACATTATTGTACAACCCTCAAGTGCTGATCCCATGATGATAGCACAACAGGTAAAACAGCAATTGAGCCTTAGTTTTCCATTTTCTAACGCGGTACAATCTTATAAAGCTATCAATTGTTAAAAATTTACTTATTAAAAAACGAAAAATATAATCTTAATTTTTATTTATTTAAGATAATTTTATAATATTTATAAATATTCTTTTAAATTTAAATAATTTATTTGTTGGTTCTAATTTAAAAGAGCCTCGATATTGGAGGATGTTATGGCTATAAAAATAGGGGCTGATAATATTTTGTCCTCTTATGCCCAGAGTGCTGGGTGGAAGCTATTAAATCAATTGGTTAATACAGATTCCAAATTCGGTTTTTTCGATAAAAATGGAAATCCATTTTATGAAACCGGATTAAAAAAAAATGAAATAAAAATCTTAAATAAAACATTAAGTTTTTCTATGGGCAATAATGTAGCCGAGGCAGGGGTTATTTATTTAAAGTATAAAAAAGAATATAAAACTTCAACTGCACCTGTCGAAGGTGGAAAAGTTGTCGCATATAATCTGGTAGAGCAACCCAGAACGGGACAAGTCACTTATGTTTCAACAGGAACTCAAAAACAACGGAAATTATTTGAGGATGTTTTGGAACATGCGGAAAATTCTACAAATGTATACATTTTACATACAGCGGAACGTTTGATTAACAATGTTAAAATAAATGCTCATTCTGTTGAACGAAATTCATCAAAAGGTTTTCAACTTGTACGATACTTAATTGATTTTCAGGAAATTATATCCACACCAAAGAATATTACCATTAAAAATGCGCGAGCCTATTCTAACGACAGTGTAAGTCAGGGAACAACTCAACCTCATGCTTTAAATGGTAATCAGAAACAAGCGGCTAACAAAAGCCAAAAACCTTATTAGTCAGATTGATAGGTAATAATACGAAATGCAACTTATACAGATTTCACCTATTGAGGCTCAGCAGTTTATTCTTACTCTTGAGGGAATGGATTATCGTTTTCGCCTGTTGGATAGAGGAAATGTTGGTGTGTTCCTTGATGTTTATTATGGTGCAGTACCATTATTAACAGGAATTTTATGTCTGGATCGGGTTCGATTAATCCGTTCTGCTTATCTTGAATTTCCTGGAGATTTAATGTTTGTTGATCAGCAAGGATTTAATCATCCATCTTATAAAGATTTTGGTAATCGTTATTTGCTTTATTATCTCGAAAGTGGAATTGATGATGGGATAGGTATATAATGCTATCATCCTATGAAGAGAAAATTACTGTTATTGGTCATCGTCCTACTTTTACTACCTTTCATAAACGTTATTTAAAATTTGAATTTGTAATGGGAGTGGATGAAAATAAACGACAAAAAACGTTTGCAGATGGAAAATTAATTCTTTCGGTCGAACATCTTAAAGCGAAAGTTTCTATTAATTATCAGGGAGGGGAGAGTCTTCCAGAATGTCAATGCACGATTTATAATATGGATGAGCATTGGATCAATCAATTATCAACATTGGGTCAATATAAAAAAGAGTCAAATGGGTTTGGCAATTATTTGATCATATATGCAAGTCTGGAAAACAGTTCCGATAAAAAAATTATATATAATAAAATATTTGAAGGCGGTATAACAGTTGCTTATGCAGATTATGGCAGTGCACCTGATCTTGCTTTCCATGTGAATGCAATGGTTGCAGCAGGATTAAATCTGACTCCAGCTAAATCCATTTCATTCAAAAATAAAACACCTGTCGCAACTGTTGTGCAAACAATTATTGATAAATATAATGCATCTCTACCCTATTCTAATGGGATAGGAAGATTGAGTTTTAAAAATTATGGTGTTAATGCCGTTTTAAACAATCCCAATTATCATGATGATTTAATTGAACAAATTCGATTATGTACAAGAGATACGAAAACCCGTTTTACATTTCAGGATCAGATTTGCAAAATCTTTCCTGAAAATATGACATTAAATGATTATGAACGTAGACTAGAAACTAATGATAGTAATAATGATAAGATAGAAGCTGTAGAAATTTCTTCCAGGAATATTTCTGTCAATAATGGAATGATCGGTTATCCTGCCTATTCAGATAGAGGTATCACTGTTCGAAGTATTTTTAATCATTCAATTCGATTTGGAGAGGAAATAGCTCTTAAATCAGAATATATTAAAAATATTAATGGAGTATGGCGATATATGGTTTCATTAAAACATGAATTATCCTGTTATACACCTGATGGGCCATGGTTTACAAATATTGAATTGCAAAAAGATTTTTCTAAAAAAGATAAAAAAGGACATATTGGCTAATGATGAATCCCAACAAAGGAAATAGCGTTCTTAATACGTTATGGACTATGATGGATAATGCAATCAGTCGTGTTTTTACTGCTATGCCGGTACAAGTATTATCTGTTGATACCGAAAAACGGCTTCTTGATGTAATTCCGATGCTCGCAATGTTGGATAATGAAGGAAAGGCAGTAGATCATGCGCAAATCAGTAATATTCCTTATGCAAGACAACAGGCTGGAGATTATGGAATCATTATTGATCCTAAAATAGGTGATAAGGGCATTGTTGTTTTTGCTGCTAGGGATATTTCAAATGTTGTTTCTAGTCGTAAAAAACATATTCCGGCAAGTTATCGTAAACATTCTATATCAGATGCCATTTATATAGGATCCCTTTTAAATGAAGAACCAAGAACATGGTTAAAAATCACTGATGGTAATCTGGAGATGGCCATTGCGCCTGTGTCAAAACAATCCCCCACTACTTTCGTGAATATAAGGGATCAGGACGTAGAAATATTTTTATCTAATGGTACCGATGTAAAAATAAAAGATGATAAACTTCATATCAAAGCTTCGGATATTAATATAGAAGGTAATGTCAATATAAATGGTCAGGTCAATATTTTGGGAGAAACATCCATTATTGGTGAGACTTCAATTATAGGGAACACTTTAATTACAGGTGCCGCTCAAACGACAGGAGATACTGTTATTGATGGAATTTCTTTTCTTGAACATGTTCATGGAAATGGTAATAAGGGTCAAGATACTACCCAACCTAAAAATTAGATTTAAAATTTTTAATATATTCAAAAGGTTATTTTTTATTATTAATTATCATAAATCATATTCTATTAAAAAATTAATTTGAAATATCAAGAACTTTATTAACCACTCTTTTGAGTGGTTTTTTTTGAGGTTGAAAATGGAATTATTATTAACTGAGGATTGGGATTTGCTGGTTGATAGAAATGGAAATATAGCAACTGTAAATGATGGGTTTGCCATTGCTCAACAGGTTGCTAACGAAATAAAATTGGAAGAGGGTGAGGGATGGTATGATGTGAACCAGGGAACACCATATTTTGCTAAAATATTGGGGGTTAATCCAAATTGGGGATTAATTAAGAATATTTTATTGGATCGTGCTGAAAATGTTGATGGTGTTATCCGTGCTGACATGGATTTGTATGTTGATAAACAAAGGGCCTTGCATGGAAACATTTATTTAATCATTGATACAAAGAGCGGGGAACAATTAAATGTCGTTTTCTGACGATGACAATATTAATGCAAGAAATATCTCACCAGTTCAGCTGAGAAATTTACCGATTGTTAAAGATGTCGACACGAACATCCCTTCATTAAAATGGGGGGGACAATCCACATCAGACCATGACAAAGAATGGGGTAATACAGGTATCATATTGCCTGAAGAGCAGGATATTCTTGCAGGCGTTATTGAAGATTTTCAGAATGCCTTTAATAATCAATTAAAGTTCTTCAATAATCAAAATGAATTTTTATTATCAACCCCACAGGGCCAACTTGCAACCTCTATGGCCGCGATAATTTCAGATCGTAACCGTTTATTGGCATATTATGTAAATCAGGTTGATCCATCTTATGCTACGGGTCGAATGCAAGATGGTATTGGTCGGATTTATTTTATTGAACGTATAAAAGCCAAAGCGACTACTGTTACCGGTATCTGTCGAGGTCAAAAAGATGTTTTGATTTCGGCAGGAACTAAAGTGCAGGATGGTGATGGAAATTTATATGAAGCGGATCAAAATTATATAATTGGTGAAGATGGCACAGTAGCTGTAAATTTTGTTTGTTTGCAAAAAGGTCCAATCAATTGTCCAGCGCATAGTTTACAAATGTATCAGCTTATTCCCGGGTGGGATAATGTTGATAATCCTACAGAAGGTATCATTGGTAATAATGTTGAAAGCCAAGCACAGTTTGAACAAAGGCGGCGACAATCCGTAGCTTTAAATTCTGTAAATAGTGTGGATAGTATTATGGCAGCTTTACTGAATTTAAAAAATGGCAATGGTAGCAGTGTTTGTGAAGATGTTTATGTTATTGATAATGATTCGGGAGGAGGTGTGAATAAAAACGGTGTTTTTTTAAAACCGCATAGTCTTTTTGTTTGTGTCTCTGCACCAGATGATGATTGGAGTAAACAATTAATTGCACAAACTATATGGAAGAAAAAACCACCGGGTTGTGATATGAATGGCGATCAAATAGTCGTCATTCAGGACCAGAGTGGGTTATATTCAACACCTCCGAAATATACTATTTGTTACGCTAATGCAAAAAGAATTCCGATCAGGTTAAAAATTACTTTAGCAAGACCACAGTTCTTACCAAAAAATGCGGTTGATCAAATAAAAACGGCAATTATAAAAGCTTTTACAGGTAATGATGGATCGAAAAAACCTAGAATTGGAAGTGAAATTCTAGCATCCAGTTTTTATGCACCTGTGCAGAGATTGGGGAGTTGGATCAGCATCATAACCTTATTTATTGGACGAGAAATTGCCAGTTTTTCGTTGGTTCAAATGAATATTGATGAAATGCCTACATTGAATAAAGATGATGTAGAGGTAGTGTTTAATGGATGAATCGGTATTTTTTGATGAAAATAAACCCCCTTTATGTCTTGATTATCATGAAACAGTTATTGCGCAATATGCTAATTCACCCCGTTTACTTGCGTTAATAAGATCATTTAGTGAAGCGATGAAAATCTGTGTTTTTTTTAGTGATTTTTATGAAAATATTTGGGATTTGAATACTGCCACAGGTAAAGGACTAGATATTTGGGGGCAGGTGGTTGGTGTTAATCGTACTGTAAAAACCCTTACGGGTTTCTTTTGGGGATTTAATGAGGAAACTTTATTATTAGCACGTCCGTATCACGATTTAACAGGTTTTAATGACTCCTTATCTTCAATAGAAGATCGTCGTACGGCTTGGGGTATGTTTCGTGATTACCAAGAGTTAGAGGGTGAAATCACATTTACAGATAAAAACTTTAAAAAGTTAATTTTCGCAAAGGCTCATGCGAACGTGAGTAATTACAATACATCAGATCTCAATTTTATTTTGATGTATATTTTTGGATACAATGAAAATGGGGAAAAAAATAATCATGAAATATATGTTCGAGATAATTTTGATATGTCGATAACTCTTATTTTAAATTGGCTGCCTAGTACTGATGAAGTGGCTATTATCATGAATGCAGGTTTATTGTTCAAACCAGCTGGGGTCTCGTTGAAGGTTGATATTCAGCCTAAATAATTAACAAATAAATATTAAAGGACAAAAAATGTCTATTCAAAGACCTGGAAAGCTTTTCTCCTCTAAATGGGCAGAATATGGTGATCGCTTTAATATCGAAGATACTGGGGCTGATTATCAAAATGGACGTGCTGATATAGAAACGGGTTTCCCACCACAAACAATGAAATCAGTCTTACAGGGAGGAGTTCCGCCCTGGGGACAGGATCATAATGGAATTTTATATAAAATTACAGAAGCTATACAATGGACACAAGGAGGGGGATTAGCCTTTTTCAATCAGGAATGGTCGAATAAAGTAGGAGGATATGCCCTTGGATCAGTTTTGAGATCGCAACGTTTTATTTATGTATTTTATATAAATATGATGGATGGTAATTTAATTGATCCAGACACAGGAAAGATAACTAGTGATTACTGGGTCAACTATGATAAACCTGGAAATAATTGGGCTGTTTTATCCATACTTTCTGATAATTCCGATAATATTTCTTTCTTGGATAGCGATACTTTTAGAATTACTACTAAAGTTGCAGGGCCATTAGCTAATGTTTATGTAAGGCCTTCGACAAAAGAGGTTAAATTCTTAGGTACACCAGATTTTCCATTTAGAACGGTGCAAGATGCTATTAATGCTGTGCCTAATGGTGGGACAGCAACTATCTATTTGTGGTATCAAGATGAATATACCTTAATGCAGGATAATACCATGAATTTGCCTGGATTGTTGGCAAATGGATGGGATATTGGTCATCGAAATTTAAACTTTGTTCCATGGGGACAAGATGAAAGGGATAAATTTGGTAATTATAATGATGAAACAGGAGCCTTGATTGATCAATTAAAGCATGATCTAGTCTCTTCTCACAGTGAAGAGGGGATTTGGCATTTTTCCATAATGAAAAAACCTATTATTCATATTCCTGTTGGAGTTGATAATGTTAGTAATATGACTATTCATGGTTATATTAGAGGAGATCTTGGAGCTTCTGTAGTTTTTGAACATTTTGAATTTGTCGTTCAAAGAGGTACACAATTAGGTAATCATCAGGATGGATCTCCTTTTCATCCTTTTTTAAGTTACGTTTTTAATGGTTGTAGTTTTGTTAATTTAGATGTTTTAAATCAATTATATGGGGGTTGGGAAGGTGCAAGTAATACGATTAAATTTACTAGATGTCATACAGCTGATGAAAATGGTAATCTTGTAACAGAAGGAAAATTTATTTGTTTAGGTCCAGCTACGACGACTTTAACCGTTGATTTTACTAGATTATCATCTGATACTGAAACATTAAATGGGCATTCATATGAACGTTATGAAGCAAATGCTGAAGCATTTTTTAAACGTATACGTAATTATCAATCTGCACAAATGCGTCCTGTAGCTTACCGGATGAAAGGTTCTCAACCTGTGGAAACTTTTTATTATCCCCAAGGTTTGAAAACAAGCTTAGATTTGGACTTTTCTTAAATATTTTATATATTTTCAAATAGATATGGATAGTTAGCGATGTATTTAATGCGAACGTTTTTTTTGAACAGCTATTGTGTATACCAGGTACTGAGACGCCCGAAGAGGGAACTGTCTGTATTTCCCCCGAAGAACGTCACATCTTATCAGGATTACAGCGTTGATTTTTTTCATCGTTTGTCTGATGGGGAAAGGGTTGTATCCGGGACGGTTTTAGTGCATGGCCTGGGATTGAAGGTGGAGAGTGTTCTGGCGCATGACAGGTTTTTAACGGCGTTTATTTCTGGTGGCTGGGCTAGTCATTCTTATTGTCTGACCTATACAGCGCAGACAGACCGGGGCAGGAGCGTAATCCAGGAGATGATTTTGTCCACTTTTGGACATGCCGCAACAGAGCGGAGGGAGGAGAGGTTCATAAGTATGGCTTCCCAGACAAGACCGCCTGACATACGACCGCCATTGAATGGAATAAAGCTTATTGACCGTTATCTTCTTGATGATAACGGTTTTTTTATATGTATCTAAGGGGAAGGAATAGGGATGAGTAACAGAAAGAGCGATTGTCAGTGTGAGGGTGTCTGCAATCTGGAGTTTTGCGAGCAGGAAACAATCGTGGCATCAGATCAGGTGACTATGTTAAATTCTACGAATGAAATAGGGTTGCAAGATGAGCTGTTGGTTATTCGCAAGGATGGGGAACAGACGCAATTTTATCGTGCCAGGGTTGAAGAGTTTAGTTCAGGGGCAGCTTTATATTTATTGGAGAAGGCTGTTCAGTCAATGTCCAGGACAGATCCGGCAGATGGCCGTTCCCTATGGCTGAATGAGGGATTTGTCTGTCTGGCCAGCGGGGATGTATCACGATTTGGTACGGTTTCCCCGCAGGGATTAAGCAGTGCATTAAAAGAGATGTTTGCGATGCTTCCCACCCAGGATCCAGGAGATGGAAGTCCCTGGATTAACGGAGGTTTTTTAATGAAGGGTTCCGTTAAACAGGTATGTGAATAATAAAGATGGAAATAATAAATTAATTTTACATATAAATTTCAGTAATCAATAAGGATTAAAAAATGAACTGTGATCAAGGCAGTCGAATTATTATCGTTCCAGCTGGATGTTTGGGACATCGTGAGATTGATCTGCAATGTAAATCACCATTGGAAAGTGTCTATTACCAGTTTTCAATGGTCAATCGCCTTTCTCCCTCTGATGCAATCAGCTGTGTAAGTGCCCAACCTTCAGATGAGACACTTAGTGTTGATCGGATTACGGTATCTGGGCAGACCTTTAAGGCACGTATCAGTGGAGGGACAATGAATACCAAAATCGGTATTCGTTTTTTGGTAACCACACGTGCAAATGAGGAACGTGAGTTTGTTGTGACATTGCCAATTATGCCGGAAGGAATCATGGGCAGTGGCGAGGCTGGCAATTATGTATTGGGGGATACGGGTCCCCAGGGTCCTCAAGGATGTGCTGCAACGGTTACGGTTGGCAAGGTTTTGCCTACAGAACCTGATGGGGATCCAAAGATTGTCAATTCGGGAACCGAGGTGGATGCCGTTCTGGATTTCACCTTGCCCCGTGGTCAGGTTGGGCCTCAGGGTGAGCAGGGCCAGGCCGCGACGGTAAAGATTGGAAACGTTGTGACAGGTGCGGCAGGGAGTGATGCTGCTGTTGAGAACAGGGGTGATGAGCATAACGTTGTTCTTGATTTTACCATTCCTGAAGGTAGGCAAGGCATACAGGGGATACAGGGGAAGGCAGGCACGCAAATTCTGTTGTCCAATCGTGATCCTGTTGCCCGTGATGCCAAGGAAAATATTGTCTGGCTCAATGATGTCACAGGAGATTTGTTTGAAACTGTCTCCCGGGGCGGGGATGCATATAGCTGGCACAAGTCTGGGAATCTGAAGGGGGAGGCTGGAAGTATCATATATACTGGTACTGTGGATCCCGTTTACAATGAGGTTTATAAAAAGAGTGATCTCTATTTCAATATTACCAACAGCAACCTGTTCACATTTAATGATAATCAATGGGTCAGGCTGGCCAATTTGAAAGGAGATCAGGGAGAGAGAGGTTCTTTATGGTTTTTTGCCCAGGAGGATCCTGTAACCTCTTCAAGCTATAGGGTCGGGGATAGTTTCCTGAATACAGCTTCCAATGATCTGTTTGTTTTCAATGGCACGAATTGGCAAAAGGTTGGAAACCTTCAAGGTAAACAAGGTGATATCGGCCCGCAGGGATTGCAGGGTGATACTGGCCCGCAGGGACTGCAGGGCATTCAGGGAGAGAAAGGGGAAGCAGGCAAGGACGGCAGGGACGGTTTTGATGGAACCCGCATCATCACCAGCCAGCAGGATCCGGATCAGGGAAGCGCCCCCCTAAACCCGAATGTTGTATGGATCAACACGACGAGCTGGGAGGTCAAGCGCACCATTCCGCATGGAGATAGCTGGGATTGGGTCAGTCTTGGCAGCATCAGGGGTCCCCGTGGTGATACCGGCCCGCAGGGATTGCAGGGTGATACTGGCCCGCAGGGACTGCAGGGTATTCAGGGAGAGAAAGGGGAAGCAGGCAAGGACGGCAGGGACGGTTTTGATGGAACCCGCATCATCACCAGCCAGCAGGATCCGGATCAGGGAAGCGCCCCCCTAAACCCGAATGTTGTATGGATCAACACGACGAGCTGGGAGGTCAAGCGCACCATTCCGCATGGAGATAGCTGGGATTGGGTCAGTCTTGGCAGCATCAGGGGTCCCCGTGGTGATACCGGCCCGCAGGGATTGCAGGGATTGCAGGGTGAGAAAGGTGCAAAAGGGGATGATGGCTCACGCTGGTATAGTGGTCATAACTTGCCTGATGCGACAATTGGTCTTAATGATCCCCGTGGTATGCCAAGAGCGGGGGATCAATATCTTTATCTTGATGAAAAGACTGGTGAGGCCAGCGCCTATATATACACCAATGACAAGACCTGGGGCGGACCTTTAGGAAAAGTTGCGGGACCCCAGGGAAAAGCGGCAACTGTCAGGGTTGTTGAGCAGGTGCAGCCTTTAAGACCCGATGAGGCGGCAACCATCAAAAATATTGGCGATGAACATGATGCGATCCTGCAGTTCAGCATTCCAAAAGGGGAGAAGGGGGATGTGGGCCCGATCGGAAAAGAGGGGGCCGCAGCTACCATACGTATAGGAACCGTGACCACCACAGATCCGGATGTCCAGGCATCCGTTCGCAATTCAGGATCAGAAAATACCGCCGTGCTCGAGTTCTCCATTCCCAAGGGAGAAAAGGGGGACAGCTATACGAATGACGGATCAACTGAACTCAACGTCAAGTCAATTCAGTCAGATGGCGGAAAGGTCGGAACAGATGGCGCGGGTAAATTATCCGCTGAAATGTTGGATTATACCATAAAAGTCCCAACTCCATCCCATCAGGATGCCTCTTTGGGTAAAGTCGTCGATAAAGTTTTAAATAATGTATCCTTTTCAACATTTACAAATATTTATCAAGAAAAAAAAGAAAATAATGATTTAGATGTTAAATGTGTTGCAATTGGATCTGATCGTGAGAAAGCAATTGATAATTGGACACCTCTTTTTGATAAAAATAGTAGAATTGATGGAAACGGGATTAAGTGTTTCGATAAAGAAACTGGTGAATGGGTCGTTCCTGAAGACGGGATTTTGGATATTAATTATGATATTGCTTTTAGTGATATGTCAGGAAAAAAATATGTTCCTATAGTAGAAGCGGAAAATTTTTTTAACATTGATATGGCAATCAACAATGAGCTGAATAAAGTTAATGAAATTATAGAAGTGGTTGATCAGCAGGAAATCACTTCTTACATTAAACCTCTTAAAGAAAATTTAGACTTAGTTTCTGAAGAAACAAAAAATAATCAAATAAAGGTGGATAATAAAACAGATTTAAAATCATTTTTTCTTAAATGTGAATATCCAATTATAGATTCAGGAAATTGGAAGACTGTTAAAATCACGCAAGGTATCAATAAAGGTAAAATTGCCTGGTTTGATACAATTTCTAATAAGTATTTAAAAAAAGCTATTGATCATAATGATTACGTTTTTACAGAAGAAATTGTGGAAGCTTATGCAGGGCCAGTAATTTTGATTGATGTAGATGTGACAATATCATCGGGTACCGAAGTGTCTGGGATCAGTTTATTAACGAATGTAAATAATAAAAGACAAGATCCATATGTTTTGGTCATTGAGGAAAATGCAAAAATTTCATATTCAAATATATTTTATAGAAATGTGATATCAAGAGGCAAATCATATCATAACACGTATTCAAGTAGCATGGTTGAATTGTATAATAATGCAATATCCTTAAAAGATACCTTGATAATTGTGGGAGAAGTGAAAGCTAAATTTTGTTCAACAAGCAAAACGTGTACAAGCACAAAGGATTATTCCTCGCGAGATAATTTGTTTTGGTTTGGAACTGATGGGTATCCTATAGGATTAAAAGGTTACAATAACGCTGAATTTATTTGTCCAATTGTTCCATTATTGTCAGAAGATAGTCCAGTATCTCATCCATCTTACTGGTTATTTAAAGATAAAAGTAAATGTTTATATAATAATGCAATGAATACAGATGAAATAATTTCATGGGTTAAGGAACATAGTAAACAAAGATTTATTTCCAATAAAACATTGATGTATTTAGGAGACTCAACCAACAACAATTTAGTAATAGATGTTGAGGAAGTGAAAGATAGCTCTGAAAATATTGTTCTTGATAAAGAAGGATATCCTGTCTTGGTTAATGTTTATCGTGTGGATAACGGTGACGAGATATACAGAGGAAATGAACCCTTAAATTTAGTCAATTGGAATGAGATAAGATTAAAAAACGGAGCGGTCTTAGATAATATAATTATTTTTAGAACTTATCAATATGATGAAAATAATAGCATGGGATTGTATCTAGAAACAAATTGTGGAATAAAAAATTCTGAAATATATGGATACAGTCTAATTGATTCTACAACGAGTCGATCAAGTAATAATTATTATATCTCTGCAGGAGATGTTTCTTATGATATAAAATTAATTTCTGAAAATGATTGTTTTTATGATATAAACGAAACAAAATTTCCAATTTCGTTATTTGATCGTGATATAATCTATTATGACAGCAACGTGAAAAAAATAACGCAAGGTAAAAGTGATAATAGTAAAATTTTCCATATTACAATAGGTAGCAGTGGTGATGGATCACAAGAAATACATATTAGTTTACAAGGGGGTAAACTAATAAATCCTTCTATTTCAATTTTTCACCAACATACGATATTTGTTCTTGATGAATTATCATATAATTTTAAGGAGATAGTTATTGAACCAGAACCCGTTATTGCAACTAATAATATTAAAGGTCAATTAAAAAGAATTGTAAAAAAGGGGGACAGAATAAAATTGTTAGGTTATTGGTCTTCACAAATTCAGGAATTTTCATCTTTTCCTTTAGGATTAAATAAAGTTAGAACTACATTAAATTTAATATAAAATTATAAATTTTTTTATATTCTTATGTATTG
This sequence comes from Commensalibacter melissae, assembly GCF_009734185.1. Taxonomy (NCBI): domain Bacteria; kingdom Pseudomonadati; phylum Pseudomonadota; class Alphaproteobacteria; order Acetobacterales; family Acetobacteraceae; genus Commensalibacter; species Commensalibacter melissae. The sequence goes on from NZ_CP046393.1 coordinate 494,638, forward strand.
GGTGATAAAAACAATTAGTAACAATTTAAAAACATAAAGATTAGTAAAACATTATATGTCAATCTGAATAACTTGCACATTATCTTCGATAGAATATCAGGTTATTTGCCAGATAAGATATTTATAATGTTAAATTGTTTTTTATCAATTCTAATTCGAAATTTCTGACTGCTGATAATCTTTTTTAAATTAATAGCTAAATCCTTCGTTATTTGTTGGACCTTTATGTCAGCAAGAAATGTTAGAAGCAAGTTGAAAACTTAATTTTATTCAATAATCACCTGAATAAGGTGATTATCAAATTTTCAAGGTTTGAACAAATGGTTGCAACCGATTTTTTATCACAAGCATTACAATATTTCTTGAATATTTTACCGGGAAATGTAACTTTCAACTTGATAGCGTTACTTACGTTTAGTGTAACGTTATGCACATTGATTACTAGATTTTGGAAAGAGCCAGATAACAAGAATAGATCACATAAATTATGGTCATTTATCAATTTTCTGGCATCTTTTAAATTTCCTAAAAAACATGCGAATATCAGGAAAAAATGATGAAAAGAAAATTATATAGATCTCTTTATCATCATGAACATTGGTTTGCAGAATGGTGGAGTGCGACCTTACTTTTAAGTGCCGGTATTTATGTGATTATAATACCGGAAAATGAAATTTTTCATCCATTTTTTATCCAGGATTATTTAAAAATTATATCCAACCAAGTTTGGTATAGTTTATTTATTTTTATAGGATTTGTCCAATTTGCGGTTTTATCATATGAAAGCCTGTTGGGACGGGTCACTGCAGCTTTTTTTGCATCAACCTTGATTATTTGGGAAACATTAAACAATTTTGTTTATGGATCACAATCGCATTTTTGTTTATTTGCCTGGGGAATATTTGCTTTGATTAACCTTTACGCTCTGGCACGTATATTGTCAGGAGTAGAGCGGGTTTATGAATACAATTTATGAATTAATTAAATGGTGGTGGCAAAATAATGTTGAATGGATTAGATTACATGATCCATGGGTTATTCCTGTAATAGCTATATCTATTCCATTAAGTATGATTATACGGATGATATGTGTTATTATAAAAATTTTGTGTAAGAAATATTAATTTATTAAAATTATTTCTTAAATAAAATTAATATTGAATGTATCATTCTTAAATAATAATATATTAAATGTGTAGAGATTTTACAGTAAATATTTGAAATTATTTAATTTCTATCATTTATTTTATGTAAAATTTTAAACATTACAAAATAATAACATCACAAAAAATTATTTATTAATATATTACAAAGTCAAAAAAATGAATTTAAAATTTCTTTTAATGCTGGGGGTTGTATCTTCCCCTATTATAAATTTTTCTCATATTACATATGCAGAAGATTATGTGGCTAAATCTCAAATAAATGTAGCCAATGGAGTGGCTGGTTTAAACAAGAATGGAGAAATAACGGCCAATGTAAATAATGATAGAATAAATAATAATTCAATAAATAGTAATTTTATTCAGTTAAATAAAAAAAATGATCGTTTACGTTTTATTACCAACAGTCCTGATACTAATAATAATGAGATTGATATGTTTTATAATGCGGATGGTGATAATAAGGATGATTTTGGTAATCCATTAGAGGGGAATACATTTTATTTCACGAATAATAAATATGGCAATAATTACCGATTTAACGGGACAGTCAAGGCTTCATCGTTCAACAGTGGACATTTTGAACTCCCAAGACATGGTGATCGTTTGCGTTTTATTACCAACAGTCCTGATACCAACAATAACATGATTGATATGTTTTATAATCTGGATGGTAATAATAAGGATGATTTTGGTAATCCATTAGAGGGGAATACATTTTATTTCACGAATAATAAATATGGTAATAATTACCGATTCAATGGAACGGTTAAAGCTGGTGGTATTGAGATTAATGGACATGTATTAAATAAACCAATTCCAGGGGGGATTGAACCAGTTGATCCGTATAATGATGATAGAAATAATGCCAATTTAATATTTTTGAGTCAACCAGGGTATGATTGGGGAAATATTAAACCAAATACGTTAATGGTTGGAGGGCGTAGTCGCAATTCTGTAGTTGGAATAAAAGCTACCTGCCAAAATACCGGACAAGGAGATCAAGGTGGGTCTTGCTATCAATTTACAAATATGAGCGGTCCACAAGCATACCATCGTAGCGGTTCTGGAGTGACTGATGGTATTAATATGGATATGCGAACAATGGATAATTCTCCTATGGATTCAATAGGCGGGAATACATTGGTTAAAAATAGCGATGGTTCATATATTGTTAAAGGTAATGAATATTCGGTAATATCGAATGTTCCGGCTGGTGCAACAAAATTTGTTATCAAAGGAACCTTTGGATGTGGGTTGGGTGAAAGCAGATCACGTTGTGAATTGAGGGGTATCAATTTTGTAAACAATGCAGGGAAAATATCTAATTCTGTAAAAGTTACCCCCGGTTTTTATAACCCTTCAAACAATACGACAGAAGTAAATATTAATGATGGTTATGCTTTGAAGGATATTTTAACTCCAGATAAAAAATTAGAAATTATATATTATGCTTCTGATGGTACAGCATATGCTATTGATTTTTCTGAAGATGATAATGGTTCTCAATATGCGGCAATTTATCCATCTTTATCAGAAAAAGAAAGAAATCTTACGCACGCGCGTATGGCTGTATGGACTAATATCGCCAATGGGATGGCCAGTGTTGAAAATGGAACCAATGAAGACAGTGGTAATACAGACATGCCCGGTTATTATTATGGATATGCTGATGGGTTTGGCGATACTGTTTTAAATCAAGCCAATATTGACGCTATTCAAGCAGATAAAACAAAAACAGATGAAGAAAAAGATCTTGCCATAAGACAAAATAAAGTAACCAAGATATTTATGAGATCTTTTAGTTATCCAGGTTTAGCTGGTGACTTAGTAAAATGGAAGAATAACAAGCATCCGCTTAATGATGATCCCAATATAAAATCTCCAGGCTTAAATGCTTACGATCAGTTGGATTATAAACTTTCCTACGCTTGTTTAACAAAAAACCAGTTAAATGATAATGAAGAACTACAAAAGAGATTGCATATTGGTAATCGACCAAATTGTTTTGATAAAGTTAATATTCCTGCAGTTGTAAGACCGGAACAAATAAATAATATAAATTATATTTATAATAGTAATTATCATCGCTATCAAAAACCAGCCCTGTTTTTAGGAATGGTTCAAAAGAATTTTAATCTTTACACTCAACAATCATTCAATAAAAGTCCTGATTCAATTACCCGTGAATTTGATAATGAATGGGATTTTCCTATGAATCAAGATCATGATGGACAAGCATCTGTGCGTGGACTTACCATGGTCTTTTCCGGAGGTGGACACCCATTGGCTCAAGGAAGCTATATGTTGCGTATGGCTGGATTCAATCATATGCCATTGGGGTTGAAAATTGATGGTATTTGGCCATATGGTGGTAAGTCTCTTGAAACTGATGCAGGTTTCTTTTTGTATAAATGGACTATGTTAGGAGCATCTCCCTATCTGCAAAATATTAATGATGTTATGAGCATATCTGGTTTGGGACAAATAAAAACCAATCAGGCTTCATACCAACTTATGACATTTATGTCTAATGATGGTAATGTAGATAACAAGCGAAATAATTCATTGCATTTGGGGTTAACGAAGCAAAATTCTACTGATCCCCTTCAGAACCTAGCCTGGAATCAATCACCAACTTGTAACGAGAATAAAGAGTGTGCTGTTTTAGGTCAGATATTTTTTGATCCGTTGGGTTATATAGGTGGTATAGGATTAGGTTCTGGTTATGGAGATAAAGCTAAATTAGGATTGGTTGTAGACAAGGATGCTAATGTTTTTATAAATAAAAATTTATCGGTAACTGGTCAATCTAATAACAATAGTATTAATACTAATTTTCTTCAGCTTAATCATAAAAACAATATTTTACGTTTCGTAACTAATAGCCCTGATACGAACAATAACATGATTGATATGTTTTATAATCGGGATGGTGATAATAGAGATGATTTTGGTAACTTATTGGAATCAAACACTTTCTATTTTACAAATAATAGATATGGTAATAATTATAGATTTAATGGCACGGTTAAGGCAAATAGTATGGAAAGTGATCAATTTACTGCTAGGGGTTCCATTTCATCACGAAGATTTATTGGTTTATTGTCAACACCATCTTCATCATCAGCGTCTTGTACAACAGGAGAGTTTACAGATGATGCTAATTATCATTATGTATGTGTTTCTACAAACAAATGGAAACGTGTCGCTTTGTCAGATTTTTAGACAATCAATTAATTATGATTTTATTTTATAAAATCATACATTAAATTTTTATAATAATTTTATGCCCACCTTAATGGTGGGCTTTTTTTATTTTTAAAGGTAAATTTTTATTTAAAAACAACGGGGGTATTTGTTTAAATCACCTTAAATATTGTGTTGTTATGTCAATTTTAAATTATTTTGGTCTTTGGAAATAACGCACTGATAATCATTAGGTTACGAGTAATTGTTTGGTTGAAGGATATTCAGGTAATTTTACTTATTTAAAACAAATGGGTAATGGACCAGCATTAAGTATTTGTCAGATGGAAGCAGCAACTTATTATGACATTTGCAATATTTTTTTAACAATACTAAACGCCAATCTTTAATATATGTATTAATATACATTGCAGAAAATTTTAATTTAGATAGTTAGGGATTACCGAAACCTGATATATTAATAGGTAATCATTTTTTGTTGTGGCAATATGTCGTATTTTATATTTGAATTAAGGAATTACTGTAGCAATGGCTCAGTATCATAAAAAATACTATAGTATCAATTTAGGTAAAGTAATTTGAAGAATTATGACCATTTTCAATAAGTTATAAACTGTTAAAATAGATCAAAAATAATCTATGAATATAAAACATAAAATATGTAATATTAATTAAATAATATAAAAGAAATTATTAGATTAATAATTTAAAAATAATTATTTTATGTATGATTTTTATAGATTTTTTTATATAAAATGTATATAATCAATAAGGTAAGGTAAAAAAAGAATTACCTCCTTTATTATTGACACAACATCTAACTAAAAATTTCAAAAGGTTTTAAATAATTTTTATTTAGAAATAAAGGCCTTTTTTACCTTACCTAAATCAATCTAGCAAAATTAATTGTGAATATCAATACTAATAGTCAATAATTTATATATCGTTATATTTATTACTTAATAATAATTAATTTTTATGACAATAATAAAGAATAAATATATATTTATTTGAATAAATAATAATTCTAATTCATGTTAAATGAAATTATAATTTTTTGATAGAATATTGTCTTGAACAATGGATAAAATGTTCACAAAACATGTAAATATAACTGTAAATTATGATTAATCAATTATACAATGCTTATTGATTATTATTAAATTTGGTAGCGAATAAAAGATATACAAAATTATTGGCTGTTTATATTGATCAATAATTTTTTACACGTTGAAATAATAACTTATTTCTATAATAAATTGTTAGGTGAACTATAATTGATCACACTATATTAAATTTCCACATATCGATTTTGTTATGTTTGTGGTGCCGGATGAGGGATTTGAACCCCCGACCTTCGGTTTACAAAACCGCTGCACTACCACTGTGCTAATCCGGCAATATACAATCAACACGTGCAGTTCTATGCCTGATTTTAGATTTAATTTCAAGAAAAAAATACAAAAAAGTTAATATTTTTAATTTTTATAATAAAAATCAATTTTTTTTGATTGCTTGAAATTAAATTGATAATCATGAAGTGAAGGGGGATTATATGAAAACAGTTTTGTTTTCCAATTATTTTCCATGGATATACAATATATGCCTCATAAAATTGCAATAGGTCTTGATTTTGGTAGCGATTCCGTTCGCGCTCTGGCTGTAGATTGTCAAAATGGTGAAGAGCTTGCAGCAAGTATCACATATTATCCACGCTGGAAAAAGGGGTTGTTCTGTAATCCTATTCTAAATCAATTTCGGCAACATCCTCTGGATTTTATGGAATCATTAACAGAGGTTGTTTGCTCAGTCGTAAAACAATTGGGTAGTGTTGCTAAAAATATTGTTGCAATTGGAGTTGATGCGACAGGATCCAGTCCTGCACCATTAGATAGGCATGGTCAAATTCTTGCGTTACGGCCTGATTTTTCAGAAAATCCAAATGCAATGTTTATTTTATGGAAAGATCATACCGCTATTGAAGAGGCGGAAGAAATTAATCGATTATGTCAAAAACCAGCATATTCTGTTTTTTTAAAAGGATGTGGAGGGGTTTATTCATCAGAATGGTTTTGGTCAAAAATTTTGCATAGTTTCAGAAATGACGAGGCTGTTAAAAAAGCCACAGTATCTTGGGTTGAATGTTCAGATTGGATTCCCGCGTTGCTGACAGGCACAACCTTACCCCATATAATTAAAAGAAACAGATGTGCGGCTGGTCATAAATGCCTTTGGAATGAACAATGGGGCGGTTTGCCTTCCTATGAGTTTTTTAAAGACCTAGATCCTGTACTGGTTGAAGAATTACCCTATCCGTTATTTAAAGAGACTTATACTGCTGATATGGCTGTTGGCAAGTTAACAAAGGAGTGGGCGGAAAAACTTGGTTTAAACGAAAATGTGACGGTTTCAGGCGGGGCAATTGATTCCCATGTCGGTGCAATAGGTGCGGGTGTTAAACCCTATAGTCTGGTAAAGGTCATAGGAACTTCAACTTGTGATATGTTAACGGCTGAAAATGAGCAGGTAAAAGGTAGGTTTATCAAGGGGATATGCGGACAGGTTAATGGTAGTATTGTCCCGGGATATATCGGTTTCGAGGCGGGACAATCCGCTTTTGGTGATATTTTTGCGTGGTTTCAACGTTTTTTAGGCTGGCCCTTGCAATTCTATGCACGTAATAATTTTACACATTTGCAAGAATTTTATGAAATTGAGCATGATTTGCTAAATAATCTAGCTGAAGAATGGTATAAAAATAAGAATCTAGAATATTTACCGATTGCAGTTGACTGGTTTAATGGGCGTCGAACACCTTATGCCAATCAGCGTTTAAAAGGAACAATTACAGGATTAACATTGGCCACTGATGCAGTTGCGGTTTTTGGAAGCTTGATAGTTTCCACTGCTTGTGGTGCAAGGGCTATTATGGAATGTTTTGTAGAACAGGATATACCTATTAACACAATTATTGCAATTGGCGGAATTGCTAAAAAATCATCAATCATAATGCAGACATGTGCCGATATTATGAAACGTGAAATAAAAGTGTCAGACTCTGAACAGTGTTGCGCTTTGGGGGGCGCCATTTTAGGGGCCGTAGCTGCAAAGGTGTATTCTTCAGTTTTGGAAGCTCAGCACCATATGTCCAGTCCTATATCCAAGATCTATAAACCTGATTTGCATTTATCTGAACAATACGAACGGATATACGGTCAGTATCAACAATGGGCTAGGGTTTCGGAAAGACAATATGTATAAAATTAAGTATCAAAAAATATTTATCATTGAGGAAATGGGTGTTTATCCTGAAAAAACTTGATTACAAGAATGAAAATGCTTATCTTAATGATGTCCAGTAAATGGATGATAATTAAATAACGACGTTCTTGGGGCGAGGTGTAATTCCTCACCGACGGTAAGAGAATATCTTGTTCTTAAGCCCGTGAGCGCCTGTATTGTAATAATGCAGGGTCAAGCAGATTTTGGTGCGATTCCAAAGCCGACGGTTACAGTCCGGATGAGAAAGAACGATATAATTTACCTTTTACGTTTCGTTAATAACGTGAAGAAGGTATGTTATGGAGTGCCCGCGTGCGTCTAGAGATAGGAACTAGAAATGCAAGCACGCTTAGGTTCGGTTTCACAGGCTGAACAATTAAAAATGAATGAGGGAATTGATTTACCCGAAGCAATCTCTAATGCTTTTTCATATGCTATACGCGAAGCTTTACTTTATGTTGGGCAGACAGCGCCTAATCCTCCTGTTGGATGTGTAATTTTAGATCAACAGGGTAAAATCCTTGCTACTGCAGCCCATCATGAGGCAGGTAAGCTACATGCCGAGGCGTTGGCATTGCGGCAATGTCGTGTTGCAGGTGTTTGGAATAAAATTCATGATGTTATAGTAACGTTAGAACCCTGCAATCATATAGGGCGTACGCCACCTTGTTCTGAATCATTATTGCGAACTCCGGCTCGTCGTATATGGGTGGGAGTTGCTGATCCCAATCCTAATGTTTGTGGTGCTGGTAATGAACGGTTAAGACAAGGCGGCAAAGAAGTTTTTTTGTTAAGAGATCTTTGCGGTAAAAAATCTCTTTACTGGCAAAAAAAATGTGAGGATCTTATTGCTCCGTTTATTCAATCTGTGACAAGAGGGAAAGCCTGGATAACGGTTAAACAAGCTCTTGATGTTGCAGGCTCCATGATCCCACCAATAGGGAAAAAGACATTCACCTCTTTTACATCCCTATGTCAGGCTCATCAATTGCGGCGTGGAACTGAGGCGATTATAACAGGTGTGAATACAATTAAAGAGGATAATCCCTCTTTCACCGTGCGCTATGTCCCTGATCACCCGGATCGAAAACGCTTGTTGATTATTTGCACTAAACAGCAAAAGCCTCTAGAGGAAATTGTCCCCGTAAATTATATCAAAAATGCTGAAAAAAATAATTTTTCTCTTGTTACATGTTCAAAAATTGATGATCTACCATATTTATTACATAATCATAATATATTGTGGGGGATGGTTGAAGGAGGGCCACAGTTATTGCAAGTCATTCGTCAAAAGAAACTTTGGGATGAATGGCTTATATTTCGAAAACAAAATAAAGGGGATGATCAGTTAAAGTTAATTTCTAACCACCTTGCTTCACCTACGCGATTACTTTTATCCCACTTCAATTTTGTTGACTTTTCGAAAAGAAAGGAGGGCACATTATGTTCTCTGGTATCATAGAGTTTCTTGGTGTTGTTTCAGCTGTTAAATATGAAAAGCAGGATTTAAAAATTCAAGCTATGGAAATTAAGATTAAAACTGGTATACCAGATTTGATTCTTGGTGAAAGTGTTGCCGTAAATGGTGTATGTTTGACGGTGACAAAACTAGGTACGAATGATGAAGCTTCCTTTTTTATCAGTTCAGAAACTTTAGATCGTACAAATCTATATGTTTTAATTGAAAATATGAAAGTAAATCTGGAACGGGCCGTAACACCTTCCACCCGGCTTTCTGGTCACATTGTTCAGGGGCATGTAGATGCAACTGGCCGTATTTTCAAAATTGAACAGAAAGGTGAGGCACATCAATTATTTGTCGCTTTACCTTCTTCATTACGTAAGTATGTTGTGGAAAAAGGTTCAATAGCCATAGATGGTGTCAGTTTAACTATTAACGGGATAAAAGAAACAGCCGAAGAAAATCACGGAATAAATGAGTTCTTGATTGATTTGATGATTATTCCGCATACTTGGAATCATACACGGCTCGGTTTGTTAAAGGTTGATGACATTGTCAATATTGAGGTTGATATCATTTCAAAATACGTGGAAAATCTATGTCAAGTTCAAAAGTGAATCAAACTTTAAGTGCGGAATTGAAACGTGCTGTTTCTGCCTTGCAAAATGGGCAGATGGTTTTGTTGGTTGATGATGAGGGACGTGAAAACGAAGGTGACCTAGTTGCTGCCGGGCAATTTGTAACGCCTGAGATCGTTAATTTTATGATTACGAATGCCAAAGGTTTACTTTGTATGCCTTTACAACGTGAGCTGGCGCAGAAACTTCGTTTACCATTAATGGTTCAACACAATACCTCACCACATGAGACAGCTTTTACAGTCTCTATAGAAGCAAAAAAGGGCATTACAACAGGTATTTCTGCTTCGGATCGTGCAAAGACCTTTGAAGTGGTTGCAAGGGATGACGTCACTGCGCAGGATATTATTTGTCCCGGTCATGTTTTTCCCTTAATTGCCGATCCTAATGGTGTTTTATCCAGAAATGGACATACGGAAGGCTCAATTGATTTATTAAAAATCGCTGGATTGAAGCCTATTGCCGCAATTTGTGAGATTGTCAAAGATGATGGATCAATGGCAAGAATGCCGGAGCTTCGTCAGTTTGCTGAAAAATATGGTATTCCAATCGTTACAATTGCTGAAATTATACGTTGGCGTGGACTGTATGACGCGAAAAAATTGGATTCCGTATCTTCATTGGTGAAAGCGGGAACAAAAGCCTATTTACCCAATTGTTATGGTGGAGAGGATTTTAAGGTTCAGGCATTCATAGATTTGAAGGGTAATGAACATCTGGCCGTTATGAAAGGGGACTTTCCATTTCATCAAACCAATGAACAAATTCCCTTGGTTCGTCTGCATTCAGAATGTTTGACAGGGGATGTGTTTGGTTCTTTGCGATGTGATTGCGGTCCCCAATTACATCAGGCCTTGAAAATGATTGGTGAATCCGAATGTGGTGTTCTGTTATATTTATGCGGTCATGAAGGCCGTGGAATAGGGCTTTTTAATAAGATTGAGGCTTACGCATTACAGGAAAAAGGGTTTGATACGGTCGAAGCGAATCATCAATTGGGTTTTTTGACTGATATGCGTGACTGGAAAGTTGCTGGTGCCATCTTAAGAAAACTTGGTATCAAATCTTTAAATTTAATGACGAATAACAAGAGCAAGGTTGAAATGATAAAAAAACAGGGTTTTGAAATTCGTCATCGTGTTTCATTGGAAATTGATGCTAATCCTTTTAACAGTCAGTATTTAAAAACAAAACGAGATCGTATGGGGCATCTTTTAACCCATTTATCTGAAATATAAATTTCAGTTAGAGTTTATAACTAGTGAATAAAGGTTTTTACATGATAAAACAAGCTCCTCAATCAATACAGAAATTTTCATTTTCCAAGCCACCACGGATTGCAATAGTGGTTAGTCGGTTTAATCAAATAGTAACGAATGGATTGTGTCAAGGGGCACAGGAATGGTTGTCTGAACATCAAATTCTTTTTTATCAAGAAGATTTATATTATGCACCTGGAGCTTTTGAATTGCCTTTAATCGCACAAAAACTGGCCAAGTCAGGTAAATATGATGGTGTTGTATGTTTGGGGTGTGTCATTAAGGGAGATACAGCGCATTTTGAATTTATCAGTCTGGGTGCAACTATCGGATTGATGCAGGCCAGTTTGCATACAGAAGTTCCTATCAGTTTTGGTGTTTTAACCACTTATACTTCGGAACAGGCACAAATCCGTTCTGAAGAAAATAAGGAGAATAAGGGTCGCGAGGCTGTGGCAGCCTGTATTGAAAGTTTGGCTTTATTACAAAAAATTTAATTTTTTCAATCATTTAATTTTTTCTCGGTAATTGGCATGATACAATTATCGAGAAAGAAAAAAGCTGCACTTTTTATATATCAATTAAGAATAATTATTAATTGCATAACATTGATTATATTTTGAATGAATTTTTATTATTTTTGGGATTTAAATATATAAAAAAAAGGAGTAGTTATGTTTTTCAGTTTTAAAAAAAATAAACTGCCAGAAGAATTTGTCATATGGAAGAGTTAATAATTTAAAATTCAGAATATTGAAATCGAATCATAATGAAAATTTCTGAATTGTTATTCCTTTTTTATAAGTTGTTACAAAATTGATTTATATAATGGATGTTGAATGCTTTTAGATGAAAGCTATTTTCTTCTATTGTATCAATTAAAAGATATAACATATTTATAAATCTATAGAGTTTTGAATTCTTCTGTATTGTACGAAAAGGATGTGTTGCCGGAATGGTTTCTGCATTGATTAGACGGATTGTTGAATTTTGCTCACGTCATGCATGGCTTGTTTTTATAGTTTATCTGTTGCTGGCAATTGTATCTATTTTTGTAACAAGTAAGAAACTGGATATAACTACTGATACTACCAAGATGTTTTCCACGAAAATGCCTTGGAAGCAGCGATCGGACTGGATGGGAAAGAATTTCCCAAATCGAGAGGGAATTTTAGTTGCGATTATTGAGGCCAAAATTCCGGAAGAAAGGGAATTAAGTGCAGAAATCCTTGTTAATCAGTTAAATCAGGATAAAAAACATTTTTATTTTGCTAGTTCACCAGAAAATAATCCTTTTCTTGTTAAAAACGGATTGATGTTCCTTGATCCTCCAGTGTTGGATCAAACATTGAATACAATAATTCGTGCACAACCTTTTTTGAGTAGTCTTGCCGCGGATACTTCTGCACGAGGATTATTTGATACGTTGGGTATGGTTGTAGAAGGTATTAAGGAAAATCAGGTTGATCTGGAACAGTATAAAAATGAATTAAATGGATTTGCTAAAACATTAGAGAAAGCATCACAAAGAGATTTTGAACCTTTTTCATGGGAGAAAAGTCTTTCTGGAGAACTTTCAAGTTTGGCTGGTCGATATCAAATCGTAGTGGCAAAACCAAAAATGGATTTAACCTCCTTGCAACCTTCAGGGGAGGCTGTTGCGTCATTAAAAAAAGCAATTTCTTCCATATCATATGTTCAAAGAGGAGATGTGAAGATTCATATTACAGGAGATGCAAAAATCAATGACGAGGAATTTTCCACGGTCATGGATGGCATGGTTCTCGGTCTTTTTGCCTCTTTTGTATTGGTTGCGGGCTGGTTATTCCTTGCAGTAAAAACCTGGCGTATTATTTTACCCATACTATATGTGTTATTGATCGGTTTGATTCTTACAACAGGTTTTGCTTCAATTGCGGTGGGCACGTTAAACCTTATATCCGTTTCTTTCGCAATTTTGTTTGTCAGTATTGCTGTTGATTTCGCAATCCAGTTTTCTGTTCGTTTCAGGGGGCAAGATATTCAAGCGGATGACAATACCAATAAAAGGCAATCAACTTTATTGGCATTGTCTAAAACAGGATATGATACAGGTCATCAGATATTTACAGCTTCTGTTGCGGCAGCAGCAGGTTTTTTGGCGTTTACTCCGACAAATTTTGTTGGGGTTAAGCAGCTTGGCTTAATTGCTGGCACGGGTATGATTATTGCCTTGATCTGCACGTTAACACTTTTGCCAGCCATGTTAACAATTTTACAGCCAAAAATAGTTCAAGCTATGGCTGGTTTTCCCAGATTGAAAAGTGTGGATAATAAATTTCGACATTATCGTTGGTATATCCTTGCTGTTTATGCAGTGATTGCTGTTATCGGCATTTTCTTTCTGGTTGATCAAAAGGTCAGCTTTGATGCAGACCCATTTCATACCAAGGATACCCATTCTGAAGGGATGAAGGCTTTACAGCTATTGATGAATGATCCGAATACTAATCCTTATACAGCAGATGTAATGGCTAAATCTCCTGAAGAGGCAAAAAAACTCGTAGATCAGATTGGTCAGCTTTCTTCAGTGCAAAATGTTATTTGGCTTGGATCTTTTGTTCCGGAGGATCAAAAAATTAAAATTCCAATGATCAGGGATGCAGCGTCGGTCTTGTTAAACACTTTGTCAAACACATCAATCAAATCCAGACCATCAGCATTGGAATTACGTCAGTCTATGCAGAAAATGTTGGATAAACTCAATTCGGTGCAAAATATACTGACGTCTGATAGTCCATTGGAAAGAATACGTCTTGCATTGCAAAAAATTGTCAGTATGTCTGATAATGACCTCATGAAAATCAATGATGATCTGGTTCGTTTTCTTGGTTTTCAATTGCACCATCTGGAAATTATGTTAACGCCATCAGCCGTTTCTTTAACTGATGTTCCCAAAGATTTGGCAAATGAATATCGAACAAAAGATGGATTATACAGGATAGAGATTTATCCAAAAGGCACAAATCTTGATAATGAACAAATTGCAACGTTTGTTAAACAAATTCGTTCCGTTGCTCCTGAAGCGGCCGGAACTTCCGTTGATATCATAGAAAGTGCAAATACAGTGGTTCATGCTTTTATTATCGCGGCGGTTATGGCGATAATAACTTTGGCCATCATTATATTTATCGCATTACGTCGAATATTGGATATGTGTCTTGTATTAATGCCTTTGATATTGTCAGGACTTATGACAATTATTGTGATTGTCTTAATCGATCAGCCTTTGAATTTTGCCAATATCATTACATTACCGCTTTTACTTGGAGTTGGTGTATCCTTTAATATCTATTTTGTAATGAATTGGCGTGAAGGACTATCGAATCCCTTATCATCGCCAACTGCTAGAGCGGTTCTATTTTCAGCTTTAACAACTGGAACGGCTTTTGGATCTTTGGCAGCTTCAGCCCATCCTGGAACAGCGAGTATGGGGTTATTACTATTGATATCTCTAGGATGTACATTGGTGGCGACATTAATATTTGTTCCTGCGTTATTACCCAAACGGGATATCGATAGGGAATAAATCTATTGGGATGTTTCATTCCAATAGATTATATAGAGGTAAGGGTTAGAAACAGGCCTGAATGAATTTTTGAAAAGCTAGAGCACGGTGACTAATTGAATTTTTTTTCGAATCAGTCATTTCTGCAAAAGTTAACGGGTTATTTAATGGTTGAAAAACGGGATCATATCCATGACCGTATTGTCCACGTGGAGGCCAAATAAAATTACCGTCAACTTTTCCTTCAAATTCATATGTTTTACCGTTTGGATATGCAAGGGATAACACACAGATAAAATAAGCCGATTTATCAGGAATGGACTGTAATTTATCATGCATTTTTTGCATGGCCATAGAATAATTCTTATGGGGTCCCGCCCAACGAGCAGAATATAAACCAGGATCCCCATTCAATCCATTAAGGCAAAAACCGGAATCATCTGCCAATGCAATCATGTTTGAGGCATAACTGGCTTGTAAAGCTTTCAAACGGGCATTTTCATGAAAGGTTGTCCCTGTTTCTTCAGGTTCTGTCAGATTAAGTTCACCTGCCGAATGAATTCTTAATGAAAAATTGGAAAGTAATTGATGAATTTCCTTTACCTTGCCTGGATTATGGGTGGCGAGAACAAGTTCTGTATCAGGAATAATTTTAGGTGGAAGCGAAAACATTTAAATTCTTTCATCATTCAAAAATTAAATATGTTTAAATGAGAAT
The DNA here is from genome assembly GCF_009734185.1 of Commensalibacter melissae. Taxonomy (NCBI): domain Bacteria; kingdom Pseudomonadati; phylum Pseudomonadota; class Alphaproteobacteria; order Acetobacterales; family Acetobacteraceae; genus Commensalibacter; species Commensalibacter melissae. The sequence continues at coordinate 509,917 of NZ_CP046393.1, forward strand.
TATCTCTGATTAAATTATAATGCCATAATAATTTGTTTAAAATTAGAATAAATATAAGGTTATGATTTAATGTACAATAAAATAATATCTCAAGATTTATTGCGACAATTATTTTTAATATGATCTAATAAAATTTCATACTGAATAGATAAAATTCATTATTAAAAATATTACTTTATATCATTCTGATAGATAATTTATTTTTCTAAAGTGGTATTTATTTTATAAATCATTTATTTTTAATAATTAATGAATGATCTATGATAGGAAAAAAGAATGCAGTCAATTGATGCGGCTTTAGCGGGTAATTTTCAATTTGATCACCAAATCAAGATCAATCGAATGGGATTTGGTGCGATGCGTATTGTTGGTAAAGGTGTATGGGGGGAACCTGAAAATCGTAAGGAAGTTATTGCAACTTTATATCGTACGTTAGAATTGGGGATTAATTTTATCGATACGGCAGATAGCTATGGTCCTTTTATCAGCGAAGAATTAATTTGCGAAGCACTTTATCCTTATCCGAAAAATTTATTGATTGGCACAAAAGGGGGGCACACTCGGCATGGGCCGGATATTTGGCGACCCATTGGCAGTCCAGATTATTTACGTCAATGTGTTTTAATGAGTATGCGTCGTCTAAAACTGGATCAAATCCGTTTATGGCAATTGCATCGTGTGGGGGAAGATACTTTTCCGGAATTACAGTTTGAAGCTATCGCCAAAATGCAGCAGGAGGGATTAATCGGTCATATTGGGTTATCTGCCGTATCTGTAGGGATGATTAAACGTGCGTCAAAATTTTTCAAGGTTGCTTCCGTTCAGAACAAATATAATCTGGTTAATCGGGAATCAGAAGCCGTTGTTGATTTTTGTGATGAAAATAATATCGCTTTCATACCTTATGCACCTTTGGAACAGGGGGTGAAATTCACTGGTCCTGTTCTTGAAGAAATTATGAACAAAAAACACGCCTCAGCCCGTCAGATAGCGTTGGCCTGGCTATTAAAACGTTCAAAAATCATTGTTCCCATTCCCGGAACGGGTTCCGTTCAACATTTAGAGGAAAATACAGCAGCGGTGAATGTTAATTTGACGGATGATGAATGGACAAAACTTGATTTGGAGGGGAAAAAGATTTGGGATAAACAAAAAAAATCTGCAAAATTATATTTGTAAACTGAATAAAAGATCGACATATTCTTGGAATAACAACATAGTTGTTTTTTACTCATATTAAAAATGTTATATAAGAATAACTCCTAATAATCGAGTTTTCACAATTGATGTAGAGTTTTTTTTATGTCTTCGAAAAATTCTGATCCGTCTAATACTGGTAATAAATATAGTAATTCAATTATAAAACGCCCCAGATACCGTATATGGCGGATGTTGGTTGGAATACTTGCAGGCTTGTTCCTTTTTATTCTTGCGGGAGGTGGATTATTTGCCTGGATAAAATATGAGGGAGCCGTACAGGATTTGCCTACTGTTGAGGGGTTGAAAAATTATGCCCCGCCTGTTATGAGCCGGATATATGCCAATAATGATCGTGTCATGGCAGAATTGGCATCAGAGCGGAGATTATTTGTTCCTATTACCCTTATTCCGGATCGGGTCAAGAACGCTTTTATCTCGACAGAGGACAAGAATTTTTATTCTCATGGCGGGATAGACCCCTTGGCAATTGTACGTGCGGTTGTACAAGATATGTTCCGTAAAACGTCAGGTAAGCGTCTGGTGGGGGCCTCAACGATTACGCAACAGGTTGCGCGTAATATGTTGCTTAACAATAAGCGGAATTTGAATCGCAAGATTAAGGAAGCTATCTTGGCAATTCGAATTGAACAATCCCTGACCAAAGATCAAATTCTGGAAATTTATTTAAATGAAATTTATCTTGGTGATGGTGCCTACGGGGTTGCTGCGGCCGCACAAACTTATTTTCATAAAAATCTTGATCAGCTGACCGTGGCAGAAGCGGCCTATCTCGGTGGATTGCCGAAGTCTCCTTATAATTATGATCTTTATCATCATCCAAAAGCAGGGCTGGAACGTCGTAATTTCGTTTTGAGCCGTATGCTAGAAACTGGTGCAATCAGCAAAGAAGTCTTGAAACAGGCAATGGATGAACCTCTGCAAGTGACACAATCTGTTATAAGACGTGGACCTTTGGCAGGAACACAATGGTTTTCCGAGGCTGTAAGGCGTGATCTGATAGATCGCTATGGAATGGATAAAACAATGCAGGGTGGTTTGGAAGTTCATACGAGTTTGGATCTGAAAAATCAAAATCTAGCAACAAGGTTAATGCAGCAGGCATTAATGAAATATGATCGGCAACATGGTTGGCGAGGTGCAATAAATCATTTAAATATTGAAGATGGAAAAGAATGGAGTGATTTGCTAGCCAGACAAAAAAATCCTGCCGGGATATTGGATGCATGGCGTGTTGCCATTGTTTTGAATAGTAGTACGGGAAAAGTTGGATGGTTGGAGAATAAGAATGAGAAATTGGCTTTATTAGAAAATAAGGATGTAAGTTGGACAAAGCGTTCTTCTCATCCATTAAAAATGGGAGATGTTGTTTTAATTGAGCCTTTGGCTAATAATGGTAAAGTCGCCTTGCGTCAGGTTCCTCTGATAGAAGGTGCGTTAATTTCTGTTGATGTTCAGACAGGCCGCGTTTTATCCATGTTTGGTGGATGGTCATTTGCTGAGTCACAGTTTAATCGAGCAACACAAGCTCAACGACAACCAGGCTCTTCTTTCAAACCCATAGCTTATCTGGCGGGGATGGAACAAAATATTCCGCCATCTCAGATTTTTATGGATTCCCCTTTTTCAGCAGGTAGCTGGCATCCAAACAACTATGAAAAAACATTCTGGGGACCAACAGCGTTACATAATGGCTTACGTTATTCAAGGAATTTGGTCACCATTCGTTTGGCCGCTCAAGTCGGGATGAATGCTATTTCAAATTTGGCAATTGCATTAGGTGAAGTAGATTCAATGCCTAAGGTTTTACCTGCCGTTTTGGGTGCTGTGGAGACAACGGTTTTCCGTCATGCTGGTGCCTATGCAAGTATTGCGGCAGAGGGGTTGTTAACAAAACCAACCTTAATTGACTATATTCAGGATCGGAATGGAAAGGTAATCTGGCATTCAGATGTCTTGAAGTTGGAACATTCGGAAGATCCAGATAGGCTTCCCCTTATTATTGATCATCGTAAACGTGTTGCATCAGCTCAAAGTTCCTATCAAATTATAACCATGATGGAAGACGTGATGAAACGTGGAACCGGTATGTCGGCAGCGCGTGGGATAGATCGTCCACTTGCCGGCAAGACAGGAACTAGTCAGGATTTTAATGATGCGTGGTTTGCAGGATTTTCACCGGATGTCGTGACAGTAGTATGGTTTGGGTTTGATCAGCCAAAAACATTGGGAAAAGGTATGTCTGGCGCTGTTGTTGCCGCGCCAGTTTGGAATGAATTCATGAAAAACATTCTGGCTAATCGTCCCAAACTTGATTTTGCAAAACCAGAAGGTGTTTTTCTAGCAAGTTATGATACGAGTAAAGGAAGTGTAACCGATGCTTTCAAGGAAGGACAAACCCCGGGAATTAGCATCAATTTGAATAAGGGGGCAGCAACGGGTGAGTTGACAGCCCAGGATACAGGAGCTGAAAATATACCTGATTCTGAAGAGTCCATGGATAGTAATGAGGGGATTGTATCTCCATCTAATGAAGGAAGTGAAAAAAAGATTGGTGAAAAAACAGGTCAATCTTCATCTTCAGGTGAAGGGGAAGATATAGGTATGGGTGGATTATATTAAGGTTGACCTTGTATTTTTATTAAAATCTTGTTAATTGGATTAATAATTAATTGCATTTAAGGTAAATAAAGGAAACGAGTATGTCTGCGGAGAGTGATACACTCCAACAAACAATAGAGCAGTCTTTAGAACTGCTGAGGAGGCATCTTTGACTGGGATACAGCTAAAGATCGTCTAGCCGAGTTAAATAACCGCATTGAAGATCCCAATCTATGGGATGATGCGGAAAATGCGCAAAAGATTATGCAGGAAAGAACAGGGCTTGCCAATCAAATTGAGCGGGTTGAACGGTTGGAGCAGGATTGCAAGGAAAATCTTGACCTAATTGCGTTGGCTGAACAGGACAATGACATGGAAATTGTTCAGGATGCCTTGCAACAATTGCAATCAATGGAAAAAGAAGTTAAACGTCTTGAATTGGAAAGTTTACTTTCTGGTGAAGCCGATCGGAATGACTGTTATCTGGAAGTGAATTCCGGGGCAGGAGGCACGGAAGCGCAGGATTGGGCTGAGATGATGTTAAGAATGTATACACGTTGGGCTGAACAACATGGTTATAAGGTAACCATGTTGGAAAGTACTGAAGGGGAACAGGCGGGTATAAAATCGGCAACATTGCAAATAAGCGGGATAAATGCCTATGGGTGGCTGAAAACTGAAGCAGGAGTTCATCGCTTGGTTCGTATTTCGCCTTTTGATTCCGCTAAAAGGCGTCATACATCTTTTGCTTCTGTTTGGGTTTATCCAGTTATAGATGATTCAATTGATATTGAAGTAAATGAATCAGATTTGAAAATCGATACGTATCGTGCATCGGGTGCTGGCGGACAGCATATCAATAAAACGGAATCAGCCATAAGAATTACCCATGTTCCAACAGGAATTATTGTCGCTTGTCAAACGGATCGATCACAACATCGTAATCGGGCAACAGCAATGGAAATGTTGAAGGCCCGTCTATATGAATTGGAATTAAAAAAACGCGAGGAAGAGGCGGCACAGACAGAAGCCAATAAAACTGATATAGGTTGGGGTCATCAAATCCGTTCTTATGTTTTGGCACCCTATCAATTGGTGAAAGATTTGCGAACGGATGTGGAAAAAACCAATCCAGATGCTGTTCTGGACGGTGATCTGGATGATTTCATGGCAGCGGCACTGGCTTTAAGGGTGGGGGCAACACGTTCAGAAGCAAGTGCGAAAGCAACATAATAAAAAGGCTTTGTTAAAAACTTTGACTAATAATGATTTATCAGTGGATAAGTATTGAAGATGAGTAATTTCACAGGAAATGGAAAATGATTCATGGTTAATCTTAATCAACGTCATCCTATTGAATCTATTGGTATTTTAATTCTTGTTATTTTGTTTCATATTTTTGGAATTCTTGGATTATTGTTTCTGATGCATTCCAATAAAAAAGAAGATATGCCTGCTCCATTAGAAATAAGGGTTGTAGATGTATCTTCCGCCGCATCCTCAGCTTCCGCACAGGTTTCACAACCACCTGCACCGGAAATGATTGTTCCACCTCCACCAGAGATTGAGCCCCCCCCAATTAATACAGAAGCCCCTGTACAACCTAAACCGCCTAAAATTGTAAAAAAACAAATCAAAAAAAGGGAACCGGCTGCCCAACCTGCAAAAAGCTCGGCATCCGATAGTCAAAATCAAGGGAATATGAATGGTACATCTGGTGAGGGGATGTCGAATACTCCAAATGATGGTCCTCCTGACAGAAGTGCTGGCAGTCGTGCACTTAATGGTGTTAAAATGAATTATCCTCCTGATATGGAAGCAGCGGGTAAGGAAGGTCGGGTTATATTATCCTGTGATATTGAAGCGGATGGCCATACCAATAATTGTAATGTAATTGAAGCCAAGGGAGGAAACTCGTTTAAAGAAGAGGCTCTACGCTATGTGGCTTCTGCCCGTTATCGTCCAGCCACACGCAACGGTATGCCAGTAAAAGAGAAAAATCATCGTCTTACAATCAGTTTTAAATTAGGTGCTGGATAAATGGTTCATTTATTTTGGATTGGATATGTCAATTAATCATCTTAAATGCAAATAAAGTTAAAATTTCTTTAAATTTAGTTACGTTAATGTCGAAAAATATGAATAAATTTACCAAACAATATATTGGGCAGACCAACATTGATAATCTATGCTTTCATGATATGAATTTTTATGACAAAAATTTTAGGGATGGTTTAGTTGATGCTTTAAATATTTGTAAAAATATATTTAAGGAACATGATCGTTACGTTATTGGGTTATCAAAAATCAATCCCAGAGCGTCACCAATTCGATAACAGATATGGTATATAGGTTTGAAATGAACCTATAATCAATTATAAGTTGATGGTTATTCATATCAATATAAAAATAAATAACAATGAATATGTTTATATTGTCTGAGGTTGTTTAAAGAAATTACTGCCCAGTAAAATTAACGAAGGAATGTGTTAAATATGGATAAAAATAAAAGTTTATTTCGATTGATTCGTTTTAAATTCACTGTGATTGCCGCATTTTCTGGAATGCTTTGCCTGTCAGGTATAAACAATGGTTTTGCACAGCAGCCTCAGCAAAATATACCAACATCAACTGCACATGATAACTCCGCTTCTCAACCAATGCAAAATTCAGCGGGTAGCAACGTAAATCCAGTCGTTTCTTCGACCATAGACAACCCAGTAAAACCGGAAGCTGTTCCTCAATCATCAGAAAATCCATATGGTTTAAAAGCTTTGTGGAAAGCGGGTGATATTGTTTCAAGGATAACATTGCTTGTGTTGGCAATAATGTCAGTAGGGAGTTGGTATGTAATCGTTGCAAAAATTGTTGTCCAAAATCGTGTAACGCGTGCTGGAAAAGAAGTGCGTGAAAAACAGTTCTGGCAACAAAACACTTTAAAAAAGGGTACGGAGAGTTTAGGTAGTAACTCTTCCTATCGATATATTTCTGAAAATGGTATTGATGCACTGATGCATTATGAAGGCTCCTTGCAGGAAACGATTGATTTATACAGCTGGGTGTCCATGGCCTTACATAGAGCGCTTGACACGATACAGGGACAATTGCAAGGCGGTCTGGCTTTTTTGGGAACGGTTGGATCCACTGCCCCTTTTGTAGGATTGTTCGGAACAGTCTGGGGTATTCATCATGCCTTGACCGCCATTAGTATCGCTGGACAGGCTACCTTGGATAAAGTCGCCGGTCCTGTAGGCGAGGCTTTAATTATGACAGCAATTGGTTTGGCTACGGCTGTTCCAGCTGTTCTGGGATATAATTTCCTGGTTCGTCGCAATAAAGTGATTATGGATCAAACTCGCAATTTTGCTGCAGATGTTCAAACAGTTTTACTTGGGGGAAACCTGAATAATAAAAAAGTGATCTCTGAGTAAGGAAAGAAAGGCACATGAGCTTTAATTTGAATGGTAATCGTGGTGTGGGGGATTTTATCAGCGCGGAAGGGGATAATGATGAGGTGGTATCCGAAATCAATACAACCCCCTTGGTTGACATCATGCTTGTACTACTGATTATCTTTTTAATCACTATTCCTGTTGCCACACACGCTGTAAAGGTTGATATACCAGAACGTAATAGTCATTTAACTCAAACCAAGGTAGGAAATATAGCCCTTGTCATTAAGGCGGATGGTCAAATATTTTGGAATGAACAGCTATTACCTGACGATAATGCATTAAAGGCAAAATTGGCTTCGGTAGCATCTTTACATCCTCAGCCCCAAATTCAAGTTTGGGGAGACATACAGGCAAAATTTGAGAAAGTTGGTCAGGTTATCCAGGATTGTCAGCAAGCCGGGATCAGTAGGGTTGATTTTATTACGAAACCCATTAGGAAATAGTAATACGGTATAGGGTTAAGCCAGATTATATGATTGAAAAGGATATAGTATAATGCGTTCATTACGTTCTGGACATGCTCGCAGAATCATGATTCAGCAAGGTGAAAAGGAAGAAGAGGTAATGGTAAATATTAACACGACTCCCTTGATTGATGTAATGCTGGTTTTATTGGTAATGTTGATCATAACTATTCCCCTACAGACGCAATCCGTACAATTGGCCTTGGGAAGAGCAGTTCCAGTAAATGAAACAGAACTTCCAAAAACGGTGACAATCGGTATTGATTTTGATAATAGTTTGTCGATTGATGATACTGCTATATCCAATGAGGATGCGTTACTTGATCGTTTTCGTGAAATAGCTGCTAACTCTGACCAGCCAGTTGTTATCGTAAAGCCCAATCGATTGGCAAATTATAAAAATGTTGCCATTGTTTTGGCAGATGCCCAACGGTTAGGAGTAAAAAAGATAACAATTGCCAATCAACAGTAATGAATGAGGATAGATCGGGATATTAAACTATGAAACCTGTTTCTTTATTGCGAAATTTATGGATGGTGGCTTTATTGGGAATTGCTGGAGGTTTATATTCAGTTTCTATTGAATCCAAAGAAGTGGTAAGCCAAAAAATGGCTGCTCCTTTAAAAAATATAGAACATCTTATGAAACAGGGAAAGATTGCCCAGGCCAATGCGGCGCTTAAGGAAGTTCAGACAATTCCAAATCCTTCCGCCTATGAAAAAAATATTATTGAACATTTGCGGATTGCTTTGGCAATCAAGCAGAATAATCTTGATGCAGCCTTTACCGGATATGATGAATTGATTAATTCCACACGTACGTCTGCATCTGAAAAAATTCAAATAAGAATGGCGCAGGCCAGCCTTGCCTATCGAGCTCGACAATATGTGAAGGCAATAGAATATATTAAACAGTATTTTTTGGTTGGTGGTACCAATACACACATGAAAACATTGTTGATCCAGTCATATTTTCTTAACAATAACTATAAGGAAGCAATGACAGCTCAGCAAAAACAAATAGATGAAGAAATAAAAAATGGTCAGGTACCAGCTGAATCCCAGTGGCAAATTATGGCTAATTGCCAAGAAAAACTTGGAGATCAGGATGGTTTGCGACATAGTTACACGCAATTGGCTATGCATTATCCCAAAGCCGAATATTGGGGACATATTATGGCGGCACTATCATCCAGCCGTGATTTATCATCCTCTGTCAAACTTGAAATACTCAATTTGCGTTTTAACATGAATTTAATGAGGACCAGTGAAGAATATATGGAAATGGCGGAAGTGGCAATGCAAGCCAATATGCCGCATTTCGCATTGAAAATCCTCGCGGCTGGTTATGGCAAGGGATTATTGGGTACGGATCATAACTCGACACGTGTTATGAGACTTAGGAAATTTATTCGGGATAAAATTAACGAGAATAAATCAGCGTTGCCTGCAAAATTGGAAGCTTTCGAAAAGGCACCAAATGGTGATGATATGTTGATGCTTGGATATGATCAGGTTATGGACGGTAAAGGTCAGTCAGGTCTACTATTGATGAAGGAAGCACTGAAAAAAACGTTGAAAGATTCTAATGAGGCGTTGCTTCATTATGCTATGGCACAACTACAAGTTAACCAGAAAAATCAATCAATTCAAAATCTAAAATCTATCCAAGCACAGGGAGTTATAAAAGAAATTGCTGATTTATGGCTGATTAAATTACAGACAAAAACCTAAATCTTGAAATAGGATATATTGAAATACTAAGTAATTAATAATAATATGCTTTTTCGTGAAGAGGATAGTTTTCGATATTTTTTAAAAATTGTTTATTTATTTGCCTATTTTGATAAATCCACTTAAAAGACATATTTCTTGATAGGTTTTTTATTTGGGTAAAATCTGTTTATTTAAGGTGGAGGGATTAAGGAACTGGGAATGCTTATTCATACGGAAGAAACACCAAACAATCATGCATTGAAATTCATTTTGGGTAAACCGATCCTTGATTCGAACCAGACAATTGATTTTACGAATAAAGAGGCTGCATATAAGTCGCCACTCGCCTTGAGCCTGTTTGATGTTGAGGGTGTGAAACGTGTTTTTTTTGGTCACAATTTTATTGTTGTAACCAAAGACAAGAAAGTTTCCTGGTATGGGCTGAAATCAGCGTTAAGTGCTATCATTATGGATTTTCTCTTGATGAAAAGACCCCTTCTCGATAAAACTTCAAAAGTCAATGTGATCGAGATGGAAGTTGCACCTGAGGATCAAGCAGTTGTTGAGCAAATAAAATGGATATTAGATACGGAAATTCGTCCCTCTGTAGCCAAAGATGGTGGCGATATCATATTTTACGGTTATAAGGATGGATGTGTTTATTTAAGAATGCAGGGATCCTGTCAGGGATGTCCCTCTTCAGCAATTACTTTGAAACATGGGGTGGAAGTGATTCTGCAGCGACATCTTTCTGAGGTTATTACTGTGGAGCAAGTAAGAATTTAATTTTATTTGCTAAAGAAAATATTAAAGATATCTACGTCTCGAATCAATTCGGATGAATGAATTGGAAAAAGAAATGGATGAAAAATCTTTCTTGCCTATGGAATGTCTGGATCGTCTTTTTAATTTGGCACGGACTCCTAGGTCTTGGTTAAATAGGGATGTGGAATCTTCCGTCTTGTATCAGCTTTATGATTTGGTAAAAATGGGTCCAACTTCTGCAAATTGCCAGCCGGCTCGGTTTACTTTTCTTAGTCATCCAGTAAGTAAGGAAAAATTGAGACCCGCCCTTACAGACGGGAATATTGATCTGGCACTATCCGCTCCTGTTATTGTTATTGTAGCATATGATCCAATATTTTATGAAAAATTACCGATTTTATATCCAACGGTTGAATTGAGATCATGGTATGCGGGAGACATGCCATTTGCTGAAGAGACGGCTTTGCGCAATTCTACTTTGCAGGGAGGATATATGATTGTTGCAGCTCGCTCATTGGGGCTTGATGTTGCTCCCCTATCGGGTTTTGACAATACAATGGTGGATCGACTGTTTTTTGAAGAACAGGGTTGGCATTCCAATTTTTTGATATGTTTGGGATACGGGAATAAAGAAAATATTGGGGAACGAAATGAAAGGCTTGCGTTTGAGGAAGCCTGCTTAATGTTGTAAATCTATGAAAAACGATAAAACAATTTTAGTCATTAATGGTGCCTCTGCATCTGAGCAGGCACCTAATTTTATTTCTGTTGTTGTTAAGGATCAAATATATAGGTTGGAATGTGAAAAAAAATCCTTTGAACGAGGTGCCCCAGAACGATTTCCAATCTATTTCAATGAATTTGTACGGAACGGTTATTTAGTCGCTAATAAGATTGATCTTATTTCTATTATTATTGGACCTGGATCTTTTACGGGATTGAGGGCTTCCATTGCATTCTCATTGGGATTGCAAACAGGGTTACATTGTCCGGTTGTCCCTTTACGCCGTGGTGAGGCGATTTTTCCATATATCGAAAAAGACTATTCTGGTAAATTAGTTTGGCATATGACCTTGGCCCGAAGAAATAGGGTATTTATTGAAACCAATCAAAAATCTGAAATAAAAGCTTTCGATTTTGTTGATATACCATGGCCGGAAGAAGAAGTTATTTTGTCAGGTGAAGCGTTTCCAATTATAAAACCTCTTATTCCAACAAAAGTCAATTGGCGTAAATCCTCTATAAATGAGGCGGATGCAGTTATGATGGCCAAGATTGCGGATCATTATGATCAGGGTGATAAAGTTACGAATAAACTCTATCCTTTATATATAGATCCTCCCAAAGCGAGTTTACCTGCTGGTGGACTGCGAAAAGCACCAAAATAAAAATGCCGAGAGAATGAAGTGATGCTGATACAATTTATTACAGAGGGAAATGGTTTAGAATATCCATTGGCATTATTACATCAATCCGCTTTTCCAGAACATGAATATTGGAAACCTGAAGATTTCAAAACACTGATGGCTTTACCTACACATTCTGCATGTGTCTATATGGATAAAGAAAATGTAATGCTGGGTTTTCTATTTTACTCCAAAATTATTGATGAAGCGGAAATAGTTACTTTTGCTGTTTCCCCCCCCTTTCAGGGAAGAGGGATAGGCAAGGCCATTCTTGAGCAATTTATAAAAAAAATGAAAATGGAAAACATCAAATCAGTTTTTTTAGAAGTTGCTGAAGATAATAAAAAGGCATATCAGCTTTATTGTAATTATAATTTTGAAGTTCAAACAAAAAGGGTTGATTATTATGGTAAAAATAAGAATGCTTATCTTATGCTGAAGTCTTTGTCCTAGAACGACTCTTGGTAAATAGAGAAATATATCTTTTTTAATGATTTGAATTAAGTTATAAATAGTTTGAAGAAAGCTATCTTTTGAAGTTATAATTTTTGTTGAAAATTGACTTGGCAATTGTCCGTATTCCAGTTAGGGCGCATATAGGCTTCTTTGTAATAATTGAATGAATTGTATGACACGTGAAAAAATGAATAATTTATCTCATATAGAACGGTTATGTATTAAGAAAGGTCTGAAAATGACCGGGCAGCGACGTGTTATTGCCCATGTTCTTTCGCATGCCCATGATCATCCCGATGTTGAAGAGTTATATCGACGGGCCTCAAAATTGGATAATAATATCTCTGTAGCCACGGTCTATCGTACTGTTCGTTTGTTGGAAGAAAAGGGTATTCTGGAAAAACATGATTTTGGTGGGGGACGTGCCCGTTATGAAGTGACTGAACAGGGAACGCATTATCATTTAATCGATGTTGATACTGGAAAAGTGATTGAATTTGAAGATCCTGAGCATATCAAGATGATTGAGATCATGGCGAAAAAATTAGGGTTCGAACTGGTTCAGCATCGGTTGGAACTGTTTGGGCGCCGTATTAAGACAGAACAAGATTCGTAATTTTTACAAGATATATATAAATTATTTTGGTTTATGATTTATATAGAAAGAAAATATGCATAGGGAAAAGAGAAGCGGTTCTTTATCAACTTTAGAATTGAGAAGAGATAAATTTGTTGAATTACGTTCAGGTAGCCTAGGAGTCAGGTTGGCCGAGACAGAATCGGAAAAGGATGCAGCCCGAGCTTTACGTTATCGAGTGTTTTATGAAGAGATGGGAGCGATTCCTAACGAGAGTATTCGTAATCTTAAAAGAGATTTTGATGAATATGATGACTTTTCAGATTATTTACTGGTAATTGACTATAATAAAATATCTGATCATGAGCGGGTCGTGGGAACCTATCGATTAATTCGAAAGGAAAATGCCGACAAGGCGGGTGGTTTTTACAGTCGTGCAGAATATGATCTTTCCGTATTACAGGAATATCCTGGCAATCTTTTGGAGGTCGGTCGCTCTTGTGTCCATCCGCAATATCGTAATCGATCCGCAATGCAGTTATTGTGGGAGGGAATTGCTGCCTATATTTTTTATTATCGAATAGATATCTTATTTGGTTGTGCAAGTTTCCCGGGAACAGACCCCGATCAATATGCCGAAATCTTAACCTATCTTTATCAAACTCAATTGGCACCCCCAGCTTTGTTAGTCAAGGCTTTGCCAGAGCGTCGTGTGGAAATGTTGCGTGTCGATCCGCATCATTTGGATCATTTTCGTTGCCGATTGGAACTTCCTCCTTTAATTAAGGGTTATTTAAGACTGGGAGGATATGTTGGGGATGGTGCTGTTATCGATCAGCAATTTAATACCACGGATGTTGCAATAATTCTTAAAACTGAACTCATTGCAGATAAATACTATCGTCATTATGAACGTCGTTTGAGAGACGCATTGGAATTTTGAATTATTCATGAAGTTTGAAAATTTATAAACTATTTTATAAAGTTATTTCATACATTAAGAAAATGGATTTTCATTTGGATAAATGGCATGACTTAAAAGGATGGCAAGGGGCATTATATCTCACAGGTTTGGGAGGAATATCTGCCTTGGCTTTTCCACCCACCTATTTTATATTTATTTTATTTTTGTCATTTCCGTTACTTCTGCATTCAATTGATCATTCCAAAAATTGGAAATGTGCCCTGATGAAAGGGTACTGGTTTGGTTTTGGTTTGCATACAATCGGATTATCGTGGCTTGTAAATGCTATACTGATACGGGCACAGGACTTTTGGTGGCTTGTTCCAATTGTATCTCCATTATGTGCGATATTACTTGCATTATGGACGGGTTTGCCTACGCTTTTCTATTATTGGATAAAACCTTCAAAAAAATTAAAAATTTTTGTTTTCGCTGGTTTATGGACCGTTTGTGATATGTCCAGAGCGGTGATGTTGCCGCCTAATTGGTGGAATCCTGTTTTGACAGGTTTCCCATGGAATCCTTTGGCCAGTACCTGGGAGATCCCTGGCAGGATAGGGGATATTTTTATCCAGACCGCTTCCCTTATTGGAGTGGATGGATTGACATTGATAACGGTTATTCTCGTCTTGCTTCCATTATATGGAAAAAAAGGATGGATGATTATCGCTGGAACTATTTGTGGTTTGGCTTTATTTGGTTCTTACCGTTTGGTAGAAAAACCGCCTATTACAGATAATAATACACCCATTGTTGCCTTAATTCAGGGAAATATAGCTGAAGATGACAAGATAGCGAATACAGATCCTCGCCGAATTTTCCAGAAATACATGCAACTTACCTCGGATGCGGTTGTTCAGGCGGTAACCTTGCGTCAAGAATTGGGGCAGTTTGAAAGACCTATCATTTATGCCTGGCCTGAAAGCTCTTTTCCGGGAAGTATTCAATATGATGACGCAGCCAGAAAAGTTATGATGCAAAATAATCCAGATGCCTCTTTCGGTATTATAGGGGCCATCACCCAGCAAGAACCAAATATTCTTTACAATAGTTTGGTAGTTTTAAGGCAACCGGATGGAGCGATTGATCATGTATATAATAAAGTGAAATTGGTACCTTTTGGTGAATCCCAACCTTGGTATATTCCATTTCATGTTGTACCTGGACAGGTTTTAACACCAGGTGAGGGAAATGTCACATTGAATTTATCAAGAGTAAGTTCTTTTGCACCATTAATATGTTATGAAGTTATTTTTTCGGGACAGATTCTTGATTATAAAAATAGACCAAAATGGATATTGAATTTAACAAATGATGCGTGGTATGGAAATTCTGCCGGTCCTAGACAACATCTTGCTGCGGCGAGATTGCGTGCCGTGGAGGAAGGAATTCCAGTTGTGCGTGTAGCAAATACGGGAATATCAGCAGTTTATGATTCTTATGGAAGAAAAATAAGCCAGATTGACTGGGGCGTCAAAGGAGTAAGGGCGGTTGCGTTACCAGGAGCTTTGTCTTTTACGTTGTTTTCGTTGGGACATCGTTTTATTCCTTTTTGTTTGTCACTTATTTGTATTTTTACAGGAGTAGCAGGCAAATTCCTCTCGAGGGGGAAATAATTAACTAAAGGGCTAAAGAACAAGGTTGTATGGATGGAGAATATTCGTTTAAAGTTGAATTGGTTTAAATTCAACGTTTTTTTACCAAATATACAATCTTTTAAATGGTTATACGCTCCTAAAAAAGAAGCCATTTTTTTCTCATTGCGAACAATCATTGCCTCTTTTCTTGCTTTGGCAATTTCCTTATGGATGGAAATGGATAGCCCCAAATGGGCTGTTATGACAGTATGGATTATTTCTCAAACCTCTCGGGGAGAGACGATAACCAAATCAAAATGGCGTATTGTGGGAACCATAGTCGGAGTTGTTGTTTCGGTTTTGATTGTTGCCGCATTCCCTCAGCAACCATTTTTATTTGAAATATGTCTGGCTTGCTGGATAGGGGGCTGCTGTTTTTTTGCAAGCCTAATCCGTAGCTCCAGTTCCTATAGCGTTGTCTTGGCAGGATATACCTGTACAATTATCGCTTTTACAGCAAGTTCTGATCCTGAAAATGTGTTTATGCTGGCAATGTCCAGGGGCACTTATATTATTTTAGCTGTATTGTGTCAGGATTTAGTTGAACGTATTTTTGCTTATAATCAGG
This sequence comes from Commensalibacter melissae, assembly GCF_009734185.1. Lineage (NCBI taxonomy): Bacteria > Pseudomonadati > Pseudomonadota > Alphaproteobacteria > Acetobacterales > Acetobacteraceae > Commensalibacter > Commensalibacter melissae. The sequence goes on from NZ_CP046393.1 coordinate 525,744, forward strand.
AGAAACAGGCTCGATCTAATATTGAGAAGAATATTTTAATGGCCATAACAGGAGCCCTTAATGTTATCAAGGATGTTTTTAATGGTGATTATCAGGCTGTCTACCGGGTAAGGGAAACCTTTTCTGCTATTGCTGCAACAAGAAATACCCTAGAATTCAGAAAAGCTGAAATGACTGGTAACGATCATATGATTGACCATGTTCATGCCACTTTGTTTTCTGTAGTCATTGTTTTGACTAGATTAATGAATCTAGTGCTTTACATGCGGGAATTCAAAGAGGCAGGAAATGATTTCCATAGTATTTTTTCGCAAGTTCATACTTATGTTCAATCTCTGATTCAATTTATAAATAAGAATATGGATTTTAGAGCGCATATGCAAAAGCTTGCCGATCTTCGTTGGGAATGTCGACAGATTATTGCCAATCATATTTTTCATGATACGGCTTTAAATTATTCAGATCGTGAATCTATTGAAAAACAGTCTTTTCTACATCAAAGAATTTTATATCGGGCTTTAAGTGAATTATTGGGCGAGTTGGAAGTGGTTTTAAGGGAATACAGAATGGTTCACAATCCTCCCCTGCATGACCGTTTTACATTTAGAATGCCTCCACTGCTTAATTTCAGATTGGCCTGGTCGAATGGATTGCGTGTTTTTTTGGTGGTGATTTTGTGTTGTCTGATTTGGGAAGTTACTGCCTGGCCTAATTTTACAAATGCTCTCGGATTTTCCTGTATGATTTGTGGTCGCCTATGCCTTTTTGAAAATAGTTATAAATTTTCATTGGATTTTCTAAAAGGCACAGTTTTGGCCATGATTGTCAGTGGTATTATGAATGTTACCTTAATTGCGTCAGCAAATACGATTGAGTTGCTCTGTATCGCTTTTTTCATTCCAGCTTTTATCGGGGGATTGGCGATTTATAATTTGCCAACCCGTGGTATAGGGATGAGTTTCACAATCTTTTTATCATTGATGCTGGTTGTTGATAATCAGGATAAAATGAACGAACTGACTTTTTTCAATACGGCTTTTGCCACTGTGGCAGTGGCAGCGATTGCTATTTTTTCATTCCGATATATCGCACCATATTCACCAATTCAGGTGCGAAAATCAATTCGTCAAAGAATGATAAAAGATATTCATACCCTGCCAGTATTATTGACCATTCCTCCGGCAAGAAAATGGCTTGCGGTAACGACGGACTGGTTTGTTTCATTGATGAGGCAGTTTGACCCCGCTAAGGAGCTAACACTGATTAGACGGTATAATCAAGGTGCATTGGCGGTAATGGTTATCGGGATTAATATTATTGAAATGAGAAAAATGATCATTCATGACATTTTACCTGAGGATGTCAAAAATCAATTGCGTGTTGTTATTAGAAGAATAAGTCATTTTAAAGGAGGACATCATGTCAGGACTGTCTTGATCATTAAAAGTGCTATTCGACGTTTACAGTACAGGGAAAGTCATGAAAAGAACCTTGCACAAAGACTTGAAATCGGTACGGCAATTGCATGTTTAATACCAATACATTATGCATTGGAAAAAAATCTTACATTTTTCAATTTATCATACAGTGATAATTAATGTGCCCCTGTTATGATTAATAATTTTAATTATTGAATAGAATAAATAAAATTATTTGAATGGTATAATTTATGTTTATTGTTTCCAATCTTTTATTTTTAATGATTATTACCGTAATTTTACTGTTTTACAGTTATGTTGTCGGATATCCATTTGCCAGAAAAGTAAATAAATATGGATCTTTTGAATTATCTTTCCCTTTAGGTATCGCTATTTTGGGAATAACTGCATTATGGATCAATAATTTATTTAATATTGGAACATTTCAGGCCGCTATAATATTTTTATTTCCTCTGGGTCTGACGTTTTGGATCAATAAACCGAGTATTGAGTGTTATAAAAAAGGTTTTTCTGACAAACCGATTATTATTTTACCTCTGATTTTGTCATTTATAGCAGTATCAGGTGTTTTTATCAAAATAAATGGATCTGATGTTGGGATTTCTACACCCTTATTTGACCATATTAAAATAGCCTTGGTTAATTCAATTGTTAGGGATGGCTTTCCTATAATAAATCCTTTCTGTATTGATCCATCTGCAGGGGAATTGTTTCATTATTATTATCTTTTTTATTTATTGTCAGCAAATATTGTTGTATTTTTCCATTGTTCAGGTTTAAATGCCGATATTATTCTTGCTTTTATTTCTGCATTTATTTCTATATTTACTTGTTTCTATTTATTAAGTAAATTATTTTCGAAATCTATTAATAAAAAAAAAGGCCAATACTTATTTTGTTTTTTTTTATTTTCTGGTTCGATTGTTTCTTTTGTCGATTTATTGACTGGTTATAAACTTTTTAAAATTCTATCAAATGTTCATCCCCTAGAATCATGGATTGTTCAAGCCGCTTGGGTGCCACAACATCTTTTGGCTGCATCATGTTCAGTTTTGGCCTTATTTTTGATTGGCGCAAGAAATTTAAATAATAAAATAATTTTATTTTCAATTATTATTTTGGTTGGTGCCGGATTCAGCTTTTCGGTATGGGTTGGGGGGCTTACGTTTGCGGTAGTATCATTAATGATTTTTGTTGAACAAATAGTTGGGAAAAAAAATAAAAAAAATGTGTTAATTAACTGGTTATGGCTGGTTCTTGGATCTTTTATAATCATTTTACCGATTATGTATAATGTCATTACCGTCCCTGTAAGGGAATCCGGTTTTCCAATACGTATATTTATTTATAATTCATCAGTTTATAAACAGTTTATAGATTTTATTTTCTTTTTCACTGGGGCAGTGATTTTATGGTTTCCGGTAATAATAATTGGATTATATTGTTTGATATTTGAGATTTTATTAAAAAGAATAAAGATTGATCCATCTTTTAGGGTAATATTATTTATCTGTTTAGCGTCAATTTTTGTTTCTTTATTCATTCACAGTAGTATATATAATGACGATTTGGGTTGGCGTGCAATTTTATTATTTGTTTTGACAGGAACAACGATTGTCACTTTTTATGTCAATGAATATTGTTCCAGTTTCAAAAAAGTAATTTTTATATTTATTGCTCTAATTGGTATTATTGAACCATTAAATTTCAGTAAAATGTTGATATTCGGTGCGGATTATTATAGACCCAGACCAAGTTTAAAAGAATTAAACAAAATAACTCACCAAACCCATAAACAGGACAGATTACTAATTAATATTCATCAAAACGAGACTTTTGAACCATGGGGGGGCAATCTATTGCCACCTGTAATGGTTAACAGAAAATTTTGTTTTCAAAATATTAGCTATGTCAAAACTTTTGGGCCTAACTGGGGTGACAAGGTTGAATTGATGGATCATGCGATCAGACAGTTTTATAACGGTAAGGCCAATGATAAGGATCTGGCCTTGATTAAACAGTTTCAGTGTAATGCAATAATTGTTACACGTTATGATCCGGTTTGGAGCTATATGCCTTATACAGATTTAACCAGTGTTTATTCTGATAAAAATTTGAGAATTTATAATTTTAATCGGTGAGGGAATATTTTTAAAGTTAAATCATGATGTTTTTTTCCTATTATAACAAAGTCAAGTAAATGTTATCATGGCGTTTATGAATATTTAATTGATGCTATTTGTTCTGATCTCTGATATATCCCTTTTCTAAAGCTGTATATTGAAGATCAGGCATTCAGATGCGTCTTAGCGATTTTACATTACCGTCATTTAGCTGGTTATTTGCCCCACAAAAAACAGCCTTGATATTTGCGCTTAGAACCATCATTGCCTCTTATATTGTATTGGTCATTGCTTTATGGATGGAATTGGATAGTCCGCGTTGGGCAATTATGGCCGTATGGATTGTAGCCCAGAATTCATCCCGTGGGGAAATCCTTTCCAAAGCTTATTGGATTATTACCGGAAATGTCATTGGTATTATCATGGCATTGGTTATTGCGGGCTGTTTTCCACAACAGCCTTTTATTTTTGAAATTTCAGTTGCCATTTGGGTGTCATTTTGTTGCTGGATTGGCAGTTGCACAAGAAATTTCAGGGCTCTGGGTATGGTGATGGCAGGATATAGTTGTGCCATTGTTTTATATGGTGCCGTTGATAATTTAAATAATGTTTTCATGCTCGCAATGGCACGGGGAAGTTATTTTATTTTGGGTATACTCGCAGAAAATTTTACCGCTCGCCTATTTGATCTCAATTTGCATCATCAGGCCCATAGAAAATTGACAGAGGATTTACAATTGTCAATTGAAGAGGCTGTTAAATCCGTTATTAATATGATGAATGGAGATGATTGGGCGGTTCAACGATCAGATCAATTTTTGGCATCCGTTATTTCATTAAATAATAATATTGAGTTTCGTGAAAAGGAGATGCAGGGTACAGGTCATACAGGGGATCATGCCAGGGCTGTATTATCTTCAGTTTTGAGTTTGATTATCAAAGCTTCGGGTTTATCCATTTTAATGAAACAGACAGAAGGGAAAAATTTACAATTTTCAAGTATTTTACCCCTTACACAAATCTATTTGCAGGAACTGCTAAATCATCTTAAGTCGGGTGTTTCCATTGATGCATCCTTAAAAGCTTTGAATTCACTAAGATGGGAATGCCGACAACGTATTGCTGATAGTTTTTACCGTGTATTAAAAGAAAAAAAAATTTCGGATGATGAATATGCAGAAAAAACTTTAAATGATCGTATATTATATCAAGGTTTACGTGAAATTTTGGCAGAATTAGAAGTTACTCTGAAAGAATTTGCTAAAAGTCGAGATATGACCTTGAAAGACCACTTTCGTTTTATTGTCAAAAATAGTTATGATTTCAAAAGGGCTTGGAGAAATGCGATCAGGGCTTTTGTGGCAATAACATTTGGTTGTATTGCCTGGGAAATTACTGGTTGGAGCTACGGTCCGCTTTTTCTTGCATTTTTATGTATGGGATGTGCACGGTTCTGTATATTTGAGAATGCTTCGCTTGCCTGTAAGGGTTGGTTCAAGGGGGCGTGTTGGGCTATATTTGGTGGATTTATTTATAATTTTCTTTTCTTGCCTATTATTACGAATATAGAGGTTCTCTATTTTGTGCTTTTGATTCCGTTCATGATCGGGGGATTAGCAATGGCGGTGCCAAAATATGCTGCGATCGCTTCGGCATGCATGTTTTTTTTCTGTTATATGATTGGATTTACTAATGTTGGTAGAATGGATGAAGTAACCTTTTTTAATGATTCAATGGCCATTTTCATGAGTGGATTATTCGCCTTTACCGCATATCGGTTGGTTTTTCCTTACCAACCTCGTAAATTGAGGTTTCAGTTAAGACAGAAATTGCTTCATGGTATGCATCATTTGGCGAATGCTATTGTTGTTCCATTACCTAGAGAGTGGATTAGTTATGTAATTGAAGCTTTTGTCGTGTTAATGCGTCAGCTTGATGAGGACCGAAATACGACACTGGTGCAAACCTATCGTCATGGAACGATGGCCGTGACATTGATTGGTGTCAATATCATTCGGTTGAGAGCGATGGCTGCCCATGACATCATGACGGAAGATATTAAAAATATTCTAAAAGTTGTTTTAAGACGTATTGCGAAATTTGATGGCCGTCATGCCAAATATGGTCCACATGCAAGAACTGTTGTGATTGCCCATCGTGCCATTTCTAGGTTTCGGGAAAGGGAAAGTCATGAAAAAAATCTGGCAATCCGTATAGAAATCAGTGCCGCTATTTCTTCCCTAATAATTATTTCATATGCCTTGGATAAAAACGGATCTTTCTTACGGTTGTAGCTATTGAACATTATCAAATTGCCAGTAATCCCTTTTCATTTTTCAAAAAAAAGAATAGTTTGGAAACTGTCATCATATTTATGTGATTAAAAAATAAAAAGGTTTTTGTGAGTAGGTGATCGGATCCGCCAATGTGCCGTGGTATAAAAAATATTCATGGTCCAGAAAAAATTTCTTAGAAAATTACCGTTGGATTTATGCCCCAGGCTGGTCAGCATTTATTTTTGCCCTTAGAACTACCATTGCTTCTTTTTTGGCATTGGCAATCGCTTTGTGGCTGGAATTGGATAGTCCAAAATGGGCTCCCATGACAGTTTGGGTTTGTGCAAGGAACACATCACGTGGGGAAACGATATCAAAGGCATATTGGCGTGGTGTTGGAACCGTTTTTGGAGCTATTGCCGCTGTTGTTTTTGTTGCGGTTTTTCCTCAACAGCCATGGTTATTTAACATTACAGTTGCCTCTTTTGTTGCCCTTTGTGTTTGGTGTGGAACATGCATGCAGAGTTTCAAGGCGTATGCCATGGTTTTATCAGGTTATACCTGTGCGATAATTGCCTTTAGTTCCATAAACGATCCACATGGAACATTTATGATGGCAATGGCCAGAACCACTTATATTCTTCTCGGGGTTTGGTGTGATAGTTTCGTGGGTCGTTTTTTTGATGTTAATATCGATAAAAATGCTCGAATCCAATTAAACAATAATCTTAAATTTGCAATCTGTGAAACGATTCAGTCTGTTGTCAATATGCTGTCAAAAGATGAAAAGATGGTTTTGCATTCACAGGAATTGCTGACTTCGGTTATAAGTTTTGATAATTCAATTGAATTCAGGCAGATTGAAATGAATGGTAATGATCATACAGGGGATCATGCACATGCGGCTTTATTTTCAGTGACAGCTGTTTTGGCGCGAAGTATGGGTCTATCCATACGAATGCAGCATTTCAAGAATGTAACAGCTGATTTTGCTAGTATCATTCCCAATGTTCAGGAATGTTTAAAAAGAATTTTAGATTCCATTGAAAATGATCATGATTTTAATTTGGACCAATCTTATTTGAATAAACTGAGATGGGAATGTCGACAGCATATTACAGATAGTTTTTACAAGAAAATTGATACTGAAACTCCCGATAAGGGGGCAAAACAGAGGGAAATTGTTTTTAACGACCGTATTCTTTTTCGTAAGTTAAGTGAATTACTGGGTGAGATAGAAGTTACTTTAGAGGAATATCATAAAAGCAGTCATCCTATTAAAAATGATCATTTTAAGTTTTATGTTTCTGCACCTTTAAATTTTGATCTGGCTTGGAAAAATGGTTTGCGAACTTTTGTCGCAATGATATCTGCCAGTTTGATGTGGTATATGACAGGCTGGAATATGGGGGGAACCATGGTCTCCCTGACTGGAATGGGATGTGCACGTTTCTGTTTGTTTGAAAATCCTGCACAAGTTACTTTTGGATGGTTTAAAGGTACATTTTGGGCATTATTGGCAGGAAGTATTTTGACGCTTTATCTCATTCCACCGTTGGGAAATTTCGAATCTCTTTGTATGGCACTTTTTATTCCTACAATGTTGGGTGGATTGGGAATTGCCAATTTGAAAACGCTTCCTGTATCCGCTTCCTATGCCGCATATTTACCCTATATGTTGCAGCTGGATAACCAGGTCAGGTTGAATGAATCAACATTTTTCAATAATTCCCTAGCTTTGCTAATGGGGATATTTTTCGCGATTGCTTCTTTCCGGATAATATATCCCTATAGTCCTCTTAAAACCCGTTTGCATTTACGGCAAATGCTATTGAAAAAAATGCATGCACTCGCTTCTGTATCTTTTTATAAAAGAAGTCCCCGGATATGGCTTTTTCAAACAGCCGCTTTGTTGGTTAATATGGTTCGACAGTTGAGTGGTGAGTCCAATATAAAATTGATTCATGCATATAGCCAGGGTACTGTGGCAGTGATGATGATCGGATTGAATATACTTCGTTTGCACTCCATGATCGATCATGATGTTGTGACTGAAGATATAAAGATCTTATTGAGAATTGTTTTAAGACGTATCTCCAAATATAGCGGTAAATATGGTCGGACAGTCGCGGTTTGTCATGCGGTTGTAAAAAGATTGAGAGAGCGTGAAAAAAATGAAAAAAATCTCGCCCTTCGTATGGAGATTATTGCCGCCGTATCTTGTTTGACTGTCATTGCTGATTCCTTAGATAAAAACAAGGCTTTTCTGGATGTAACTCATCCTTTCCTGCTAAAAGAGGATAGTGTCATATAAAAGACTTGTAATTAATTAAAAAATTGATAAAAATCATTTTGTTATAAATCACCGGGGTGTCCGTTAGGGGCTGAGAATAAACCCGTAGAACCTGATCTGGGTCATGCCAGCGAAGGGAGGAACTTAATGCGATCAATTTTATTTGCTTTTGTACGTTATCTTTTACTGTTAATCCCTATTTTGGGGAGGCTTCCCTCTATTCAGGCAAAAGATATTCATATTACTCAATCTCAACCAGAAACTCATTCGATAACGAGACAGGAAATGCAGTCTGATCCTGGTGAGCAGATTATAGTCAAGGGAACTTTCCGTGGTTATCCTTCTGCCAATGGATATATTGGTAAGCAAGCTGGTGGGGGATTGATTAGACCAGAAGATTCCGTTCGATCCCTTAGTACCGTTTCTTCGGATTTTATTCATAAACAGGCACCCACGTCCAATGTTTACAATCTTATAAGTCTATTGCCAGGTGCAAATGTGTCGGGATCGGATCCTTTCGGACTTGCCACACAAACGGACATGACGGTAAGGGGAATGACTTCTGATTCTATAGGATATGTTCTAGAGGGAATGCCCTTAAATGATGTGTCCGATGGCGGTGGCTATTTGAATCAGTTTGTTGATATGGAAAATCTTGAATCGGTAGGTTTAAGTCAGGGAAGCCCCGATCTTGACAGTCCTGTTTTTAATGCTGCCGGTGGCATTGTCAACATCAAGTTTCGTGAACCATCTGATCATCTGGGTGGAATGACCCAGTTTTCATATGGTTCTTATCATACGGGTAAGATTTTTGCCCGTATGGATACTGGAAAAATTGGCAAAACGGGTATTAAGGGTTTTATTTCCTATTCTTATACGGATGGGGACAATTGGCGTGGAGCCGGATATGATCATCGTCAACATGTTGATTTTAAATTTACCAAAGAATGGGGGAGTGACAATCGGGTTTCATTGCTTGGTAACTGGAACCGCTCTTTGATGAGCAGCTATTATACGCCCACTAAGCATGAATGGAAAATGAACGGAATAAAAAACGGTAATAATTATTCAGGCACATGGTATCATAATGGAGTAGACAATAGTAATTACTGGAAATTATATCAGCAAACCTTTCAGCAAATTTATCTTGCAACTCCGGGACAATTCACGCTGACAGATAAATTGCAATTTACAGTAACTCCCTATTTTCAATATGGTTATGGAAATACGCCATATGGAGCTATGCTTTCCGATCATGGATTATGGCAGGGTAAGCTTCCTGTGGAAGGGAGCATTTCCATTCCAGGGGCTGTTGACGGTCAGGGAATGGTTATGGGAGATTGGTTCCAGCGAACTTATCGTTCAGGTTTTACTCCAGAATTACATTTAAGATTAAAACATCATCATTTATACTTGGGATATTGGTATGATTATTCAGACAACTTGATAAATGAACCTTTTACGCCAGTATCAGAAAATGGCAAACCATGGGACTTGTGGGGGGGGAAAGGCAAGACGATCCGTTTACCAGACGGTCAACCACTTTATGCAAGGGATACAAGTATAATTACGCAAGTAAATGCGGTATTTATCGGGGATCGCATGAATTTTCTTCATAACAAACTGCATATTGATGTGGGATTTAAGCAAGTTATGCTATCACAGGCTGGATATAATCGTATTCCAGGACCTCAATATCGTACCGGTAACAATGTTGCCAAACCATTGCCCAGAATTGGCATGGTTTATCAATTCACAAAAGAACACCAGCTTTTTGTCAGCGCAAGTACAAATTTTTCTGTTCCCCATCAATCAACGTTGTTTGATACCTATGATCCAAATTCTGGAACATTGACAAAGAAGGGGACAAATCATTTGAAAACAGAATATTCTATCGAGGAAGAGATTGGCTATCGCTATAATGGTCCACGACTGGTTGGTTCCGTTACATTTTTTAACTATAATTATACCAATCGCATGATCAAAACAGTTTTACGACAAAACAATGCATGGATAGGATCTTCAATTAATGCGGGTGGACAGACCTCACGTGGAATAGATGCTGAATTAGGGTTGAAACCCTGGCATCATTTTAGCCCCTATATATCAGGGGAGTATTTAAATGCAACCATGGATAATGATTTTAAAACACGTGGAGATTATTTGCTTACCAAAGGAAAAAAAGCGGTAAGAAGTCCATCCTGGCAGTTTGCAGTAGGGCTTACCTATGATGATGGACATTTTTTTGCCAATGGAAATATGAAAATGGTAGGCAAGCAATATGCCACCTTCATGAATGATGAAGCAATGGGTTCTTATGCAACTGGCAATCTTGCACTTGGATACCGTTTTGATTCTATTTCTTTTGCAAAATATCCAGAAATCAGGCTTAATTTTATAAATATAACTGATCAAAAACATCTGTCAGGAATAGGTACTCCAACATCAAATGCTCATAATACGGTTGGAAAAAATGGGACTGTAATCAAGGGTTCATCACCTTATTATAACATTGGTGGAGGATTTGCCACAATGTTAACGCTAACGTCCGCTTTATGAAAGTCAGGATGATGATGAGAATTTCAAGAATATTTATCTTTTTTGCGATTTTGTGTTCCATTTCCCAGGTAAAGGCAGAGGATAAAGTCACCGTAATTTTGGACTGGTTTCTCAATGCAAGTCATGAATCTTTGCTGGCTGCTCAATATAGTGGAGCTTTCAAACGTTACAATCTCCAGGTTGAGATGATCTCACCCGCTGATCCTGGTACACCACCAAGATTGGTTGCTGCGGGACAGGCAGATATTGCGATCTCCTATCCTATTCAATTGGGCATGATGATTGACCATCATATTCCGTTAATACGAATTGGATCTCTTTTAAATCAGCCCTTAAATACATTGATTACCTCGCGGAATATCAAGAACTTACAAGATTTAAAAGGAAAAAAAATCGGTGTTTCCGTTGCCGGGGATGATCATACGATTTTGAAAACAATGTTGGAAAAGACAAACGTTCAGTTATCCGATATACAGATCATCAACGTTAATTTTCAACTAGAACAGGCATTAATGACTGGGGCAGTTGACGCAGTTATCGGTGCATCACGGAACTATGAAGTGATTGATCTTGAACAGAAGCATTATCAATTCAATATTTATAATCCAGAAGATTATGGTGTTCCAATTTATGATGAAATGATTTTTGTAACTCGTCCTGAACTTGTAAAAGATTCACGAATTATCCGTTTCATGCAGGCCTTAAAAGAGGGGAATGTATATTTGAAAAGCCATTCTCTAGAAGTGTTTAACAAGACAATTAAAGATCATCCTGAATTGAATACGCCCTTAAATAAAACCGCTTGGAATGTGACCCTAAATTTATTACCGACAGATCCAGTTATCTATGATAAAGCAAAATATCAACAATTTCTTGATTTTTTGTGGAATAAAAAGGTTATCAAGCATCCTGTACAAATTTCATCATTTACAGCTTATTGATAAATGGTAATAACCTTAATAATTTTTTAAATATATTGAAAGTAACATGGAAGTCAAATAATATCAAAATTATAATAAAATTTATTTAAGTTCGAAATTTTAGAAAGATTATTATGCAGGGTCAATTACTAAATTATATAGTGCAAGATAATAAAGGCTATATTGTTGGAGATAATGGTCAACGTTACCAATTTTCTGGAAATGAATGAAAAGAAAATCGTATTCCAACCAAAGGGGAGCGTCTAGATTTTGAGGTTGATGCCTCAGGACAAGCTAAATCAGTTTTCTTTGCTCTTGATAGTCAGAATGGTTCAAGTCATGAACAAAATAGTGATCAATTCGATCCAAACATGCATGAATTATATCAAACAGAGTCAACTTATAATATGTTTCAATGGTTCTGGAAATGCTTAAGAAATCTTTTTAATTTTTCTGGAAGGGCAAGAAGAAAAGAATATTGGTTTTATATGTTGATTTTGTTTTTATTAACTATTTTTATTAATGTTTTTGTACTTCTGGTTGTTGGTTTTATGGTTGGAAATCTTGATGACTATACAATGAGCATATTGACAAATATTACAAGTTCATTACTAGTCATTGTTTTTATAATTCCCTCATTCGCAGTAACCGTTCGACGTATGCATGATATAAATCATTCGGGTTGGTGGCTTCTAATAAGTTTTGTTCCCATTATTGGTTCAATATTATTTCTAATATGGATGTTGAAAAATACCAAATTTGAAAGAAACAAATGGGGATCACCTGCTAAATCCAGATAGATGATAATTTTTATGAAATTCGTATAATCATTAAATTTGGTATAGAATTTAAAATTCATATACTATTACGGTTAAAATCCGTAATAGTATAATTTAAAAAATCATATAGTTTTTAAAATAATTTTGCATAAAAATGATTTTAAACCAGAGGCAGATAACTTCACATTGTTGCACTTCAGAAAATAAAGGCTCTTTATGTAGAAGACAATGATCAATGTTATCAATTTCTGGGAAAAAATGGTAAGAAAATTATCATCCAGCCAAAAGGGGAATGTCTTGATATTGGTTGTTGGCGCTTTGGAACAAGCATATTTTTTTCTTGTTCCTGTTGAAAAATTCTAATAAATTTTGTGAATTATTAAGGTAGAAATAACCAAAAAAATTCGGTATCACATTTCATTTCAGGATTTATTGTTAATCTTTATTTTGTAAATATATTTTTTTAAGATTTTCATAAAAATTTTTAGGCGGTTTTGTGTTGAGAAATCTTGCTGTAATTATTCATCACTTACATGATATTAATTGTTCAGGCTAATGGTTATTGATGTATCCGATTGATAAATGTTTTATTATTATTATTTGACATGCAATGAATACATAATACCGGATTTATCAATGGGAATCTCCTGTCTAAATTTTCAACAATTAAGATATATCTTGAATTAGGGATCATATTAGAAGGCAGTGATAAAACTGCCTTAGGAATTTTGATTAATGAGTTAAACTATGATGATAGGATAATTTTGCCATAGCACAGGAAACAAGACGACTATCCAAACTGCTGGCACGACTGGTTAAAATGATTGGGGCCTTCGCACCTAGTACTATTCCAGCACTGTCTGCCTGTCCAATGAATGATAGAGATTTGAAAAAAATGTTTCCTGCCTCTAGATTGGGAACAACCAGAATTTGGGCCTTTCCAGTTACGGGTGTATCAAGACCTTTCATTGCCGCTGCCTCAGGGCTGATGGCATTATCTAATGCAAGAGGTCCATCAAGAATACCATTAACAATTTGTTTTCGATCTGCCATTTTGCACAAGGCTGCGGCTTCAAGAGTAGAACTAATATCTGGATTTACCATTTCTACGGCTGAAAGAATTGCAACCTTGGGAACGCCATATCCTAAAGCATGATGCAGATCTATGGCATTTTGAATAATATGCATTTTAGTGACAAGATCCGGGGCAATATTAATGGCGGCATCTGTAATCATGTAAGGGGTATTCCAATTGGGACCATCCATTAGGAAAACATGGGTAATGCGTTTACCTGTTCTTAAACCGGTCTCTTTATTGATTACAGCTTTCAAGAGAATGTCCGTATGCAGACTGCCTTTCATCAATAAATGCGCTTTTTGTTCGCGAATTAATTTTACACTATGTGTGGCGGCCTCAAATTCTGAAGATGCCTCAATAATTTGATGGTTTTTCAGATCCAATCTATATTGTTCGGCGATAAGCTTGATTTGTTTTTTGGGACCAACAAAAATTGGGGTGAGTAAACCAAGTTTAAAGGCTTCAAGTCCTGATTCGATAGCGGTTGCTTCGCATGGATAACATACAGCACAATAAGGTGGGGATTTAACCTTTGCTTTTTCAATAATTTTTTGATGATGGTTATACATGGATCAATTTTTTCCTTTCTTTTTTATTTGTATGTGCCCCCCCAATCGTGACAGTGCGTTTTGCAGGGGACCAGACGGTAGTATTGGAATTTCTACAGGTTCCACCAAAGATGAATGATTTATAGATTTTGTCAAAGGGTAAGTGTTGTATCGTTGGTAAACAAATTTTAAACGAGCCACAATTTTCTGGCCAAAATAAAGATTGATTTTTTCAATAAGACGTTCAGAAAAATATTGAAGTTCGGTTGCTGTTGTATTAGAACATGCAATTGTTAACGTCCCGTTGGCTAGATGACGTGGAGATGTTCTATTGCCGTATATAGGGCCGATAATATCGACCCAATTAATGCTGATCTGGCTGTGGGCAAGGGATTTTTGGCGAAAAGCCTGTTTCGTAAGGCTATGAACAGTACCGCCAATTTGACTCATTGTAAAGGTGCGCCTGTCAGGATGTCGAGAATTCTGTTCTTTTGAAGTTTGTGATAAATTGCGTTTTTTTTGGTTTTGTTTGGGAATATTTGTCATTTTATGTCAAAACAGGGTTTTTGTGCGCAGTCATTATTAGAATGGTATGATCATAATCGGCGAGATCTTCCTTGGCGAGCAAAAAAAGATGAAAAACCAAATCCTTATTATGTGCTGTTAAGTGAAATTATGCTTCAGCAAACACAAGTTGCAACGGTTATTCCATATTTTTACCGTTTTATAGAACATTTTCCAACTATTAATATTCTGGCAAATGCAGATCGTGATATGGTCATGTCACTATGGACTGGACTGGGATATTATAGTCGAGCCAGGAATTTGCACCGTTGTGCTCAGGAAATTATGCGTAAAAATGGCGAAGTTCCTGATACGGTCAAGGAACTAAAGGCTTTATCGGGTGTTGGAAATTACACAGCGGCAGCGATAGCATCAATTGCCTATAATGTTCCTGTAGTGCCAATTGATGGTAATGTCGAACGTCTAACAGCACGTTTATTTACTATCGACGCAGAGTTACCAAAAGCAAAAAAATATCTTGATGAAAAAGCTGGTCATTTAAATGATGATCTTATAGCTAAACAAAGAGCCGGTGATTTTTCCCAAGCGTTATTTGATGTGGGAGCAACAATTTGCAAACCAAAAAAACCTTCCTGTTTATCATGCCCTTTGTCTAGACAATGTTTGGGATATAAAAAGGGAATAGCTGAAACATTGCCAAGAAAGGTTGTAAAATCTTCAAGACCTGTAAGATATGGAATTGCTTTTTTTATCCAGGATCGGGAAGGCAGGATTTTATTTAGGAAACGTCCAGTAAAGGGGTTGCTGGGTGGAACCTTGGAATTGCCAGGCACTCAATGGGATTTGAAGCCAATATCACTGGATAATGCAAAAGAAAGCGTTGGGGTGAAAGGATTATTTGAGGACAAAGGTTGCATTAAACATGTTTTTACACATTTTGTGCTTAAATTAAGGCTTTATAAAAGAATAGAAAAAATTGATTTATCGTTTAGAGATCGAGATGAGTTATGGTATAGTTTCGATGACATACAATTTCTTCCATTTTCTTCATTGATGAAAAAACTTGTTCAACTGGGCTTTGATTGATAGATAAATACAGGTGGTTTTAAATATGCAAACTGTCGTAAGCCCGAAAAAAATTGGGATTTTATTGGTTAATCTTGGAACACCGGAAGCAGCGTCTTATGGCGCAATACGACGTTATTTATCAGAGTTTCTCTCAGATCGACGTGTTATAGAAATGAATCCTTTGATTTGGCAACCTATTTTACAGGGGATCATTCTAACAGTTCGGCCATTCCGGATTGTAAAACCTTATCGAATGATTTGGAATAACCAAGAAAATAAAAGTCCATTAAGTGTGATTACAGAACGTCAAATTCAAAAATTGCAATCAAGGTTCAAGAACAAACCTGTATTAATTGATTGGGCAATGTCATATGGAAAACCATCCATTGAGCAAAAAATCAGTCATTTCTTAAAAAAACAATTTTATCATTTATTTCTCTTGCCCTTATACCCGCAATATAGTGCGACAACCACGGCAAGTGTCAATGATAAGCTATTTAAAATTTTGCAGAAATATCGTAAACAACCTGCAATACGCACGATGTTTTCGTTTGCGGATTATCCGGTTTATATTCAAGCTTTATATAAACAAATTGAAACGACCTTAAACTCATTATCCGAACAACCTGAACGTATAATTTTATCTTTTCATGGTCTGCCGCAAACCTATGTCGATAGAGGGGACCCCTATGAACAGGAATGTCAAAAGACCGCCACGGCATTGCGAAAAATGATGAATAAAGATGAGCGGTATATGCCGTTGGTTTATCAGTCTCGTTTTGGGCCCGGCAAGTGGCTAGAACCTAATATCACTGATGTTATTAAAAAACTTGTCACGGAAGGTGTAAGAAATATAGCGGTTATGGCGCCTGGTTTTATAACAGATTGTCTTGAGACAATTGAAGAAATCGGTCATCAATATAAAGCTTTATTTTTAAAAGAAGGAGGTAAAAAATTCATTTATATTCCCTGTCTAAATGATGGGGAAATAGGAATTGATATGCTTGAGGGCTTGATTAATGAAGAATTGCGGGGGTGGATTTAAATATCTGATTATTTTGATGAAATATTGAAATAAATGATTTTAGCTTAAGGAATGAGAAAGATTATGCAAAATATATATAGAATACGCAATAAATTTTATTATTTGTTTATTATAGGTTTCAGTTTTATTTTACCATCAACAAGTGTTTCGGCTTTGGTTGAGCATCAGAAAACCTCTATAAAAACTATTTCTTCAATTGTATCTCACCCTGACAAATCAGATAACGACAATCCTGTTATAGATTCAATTTTATTAACCGGAAATAAAAAAATAAGTTCTGAAAAATTATTACGTGTTATTCTACTTCATCAAAGAAGTAATGTAAATGAAACAAAAATAATGCAATCAATGTTTAAAATTGCGAAAGAATATAAAAAAGCAAATATAAAAGTAACAATAACCCCAATTATTGGTAAGGTTATTAATAATCATACATCTATTCAATTTGATATTCACGAAAAATAATATTAAAATTGATTGAATTCATTTGTATCTTGGGAAATTCGTTCTTCAATTGTTTTTTTGGTTTTTAATGTGGAGCCGATAATTTTCAATATAAATAAAATCAACAGGCCAATGATAATGTCAATAATAATCATAGTGCCAAAAATACCCATAATCTTCCCCCTTTAAAAATTCTAATTTATTATATGTTGAAATGGTTTGATTGTTAATGCCTTATTTATATTTAACAATGGCTATCTGTATTGAAATTATTGCGACAAGCAGTTTAAAAGCATCAAATGGTTTTACAAATTTGGGATTTACGATTGTTTCCCTGATAGGATATGCCATATCATTTTATTCATTATCGATCGCATTAAGGATCATTCCTGTTGGAATAGCCTATGCAATTTGGTCTGGGGTGGGAACAGTAGGAATTTGCATGATTGGATGGGTGATTTACCAACAAAAATTAACTATGACTTCAATTATGGGAATATTATTTATAATTATAGGAGTTTTGATTATTAATTTAGGACAAAATTCTCATTAGGAATTAATTGGAAGCGTTGATTCCATTTAATGATTATAGAATAAACGCCCCAATTTATTTTATCGGCTTGGTGGAGCCATAAAAGAAGGTTCTATATTTTTCTTAATATGTTTGGCAAGAATTTCATCAAGTTCTTTATAGTCCTCTTTTGTCAATTGCCAGCCTAAAGCATCTTGAACACCATTTATCTGTTGGGGTTTTCTAGCTCCCCAAAGTGCAATATTGCCTTTATAACGATCAATGACCCAGCGAACAGCCAAGGCTAGCAAACTTTTATTGTAGTTTTTTTGTGCATATTCTTCCAAATCTCTAGTCGCTGCCAAATAATGTTCGAAAAGGGGTGGTTGAAATTTAGGATCAGATTTTCTCAAATCATCCCCCGTGAATTTAGTGTCTTTGTTCATTTTTCCACTTAACAAGCCACGGCAAATTGAACCGTAACAAAGGGTGGCTAATTTATGTTTTTCTGCGCAAGGAAGAATATCATTCTCGATACTTCTTTCGAACATGTTATATGGAGGTTGAATAGCGGCCAAATCGGCATATTGGCTGAATTCTTCAATTTGTTTGGTTGAAAAATTGCTGACACCGATTGCTTTGATCTTGCCCTCTTTTCTCAATTTTTCCATAGCCTGTGCCGTTTCCTTAATTGGGGTTTTATCATCTGGCCAATGAATTTGATAAAGGTCTATATAATCTGTATTCAGTCTGCGTAAAGAATCCTCAATTTCTTTTTGAATACGTTTTGGGCTGGAATCTCTAAACATTTTACCAGAATTATCCCAATTTAATCCGACTTTAGTGGCCAATACAATATTATCTCTTTTCCCTTTTAAGGCTTTACCTACAACTTCTTCTGCATGGCCAAAACCGTAAACTGGCGCTGTATCAATCATATTGATACCATTGTCTAGTGCTGCATGAATGGTCTTGATAGCATTGTCGTCATCGGGTCCTCCCCATGATGATCCGCCGATTGCCCATGTTCCTAAAGCAATTCGAACGATTGTTTTATCGATATTGTGGATTTTGATTGTGTCGTGTTGATTAGTCATGATCCCTCCTTATAAGACTTAAATATTTATATCAATAATAAGTTTATCATGATTTATATTTTGCGCGTAATTATTATTTAAATATTAGTAGTAAAGATATTAATATTTAATTTTTCATTAATTCATATAAATGAATATTTAGTAATAATAGTAGTAAATAAAATTTTTATTTATGTTTCTACAGTTTTATTGCTGAATCATTCAATGGGGGGCAGTTCTTCATCTGATTTCAGTTTCGGAGTACTGGCATCCATAATGGCTAGTATTGCAGCTGTCAGAGGTGAAGCAAGGATCAGTCCTGGCATGCCTAAAATTGTACCAAAAACAGTTTGAGATAAGATAGTGATAGCAGGAGGCATTTTTACAGTATGTTTTTGAATAAGAGGTGATAAGACATTTCCTTCTAAAAACTGGATGATACAATATAAGATTATGACTAATATACCTTCTTTATTCCCTTGAGAAAAACCAATTAAAACAGCAGGAACAGCCCCTATGATTGCTCCAATATAAGGGATAAAATTCGCCATGCCGGCAACAAAACCCAATGCAAGGGCCAGGGGTACCCCAATAATGCTTAAACCAATGAAAGAGCAAATCCCGACGACTAGCATATCCAGAGATTGTCCAGCTGTCCAGGACCATAAGGCATGTCCGCCAACCATTAATAACTTACGGATTTTTGGACGTTGACGACCTGGGAAAAGACGGAGTAGGCCATTACCGTATAAATTTGGTGAGGCAGCAAAATATAAACCCGCTATGAATACAACAAATATGGTGCCAAGAACCCCAAATACAGATGTAATGAAACCGGTCATTGAACCTGCAATTCTAGAGCCAAGGGTAAAATGAGCATTACTATTATTAGAACCCCCGCCAATAGAATTGGGAAGATAATTCATAATCATGTCTCCCAAGGGATTATTATGCAAACGATCCCTGAAAGTCCCGACTTGAGTTCCAAGAGCATGTTTTAATTTGATAATTTGTTCATTAATCTGCGGTCCGCTGGTTAGGATGACTGCACTAATAATGCCAACAATTAAAATTAAAACTATGGTCAGAGCTAGCCAGTGGGCAAGATGTGTATGTTTGCGAACGATCGTTGCAAGTCCCTTCAGAATTATGGCGGTTAGTGTTGCCGCAAAAATAATCATCATCAAATCGCCAATAAGCCAGATTGCTATAACCCCTACGGTTAGCAAGATGACAATTTGAAGAAGAGAATAGAGCTGTTCCTGTTGGGTTGGTTGTTCTGAATTAGAATTAGGAGACATTTTATTATATATTAATAATATTATGAATATGATCCATCATGCGATGATTGTTGTGATAATTCAATAGTTAAATAATATCATGTTGAGTTTTTAGAAAGAATTTTCACGCATGTTTTGTTCATAATGGCTGACTGTCTCTTCCACTGATCCGTCAGCGTATATTTCTCCAGCCTTTAGCCATATTACACGGGTACACCATTGCCTGATGATTGGCATGGAATGTGTTGTTAAAACAACAATTTCTGCCTTATTGATTATATTTTCCAATCGTTGTCTTGCCTTACCCTGAAAATTGTTATCTCCAGCCATGAACCATTCATCCATTAGCAAAATATCTGGGGTTACAGATGTTGCCAGACCAAAGCTTAATCGCATCATCATACCTGCAGAATATGTCTTGATTGGCAAATCAAGAAATTCATGCAATTGTGCGAATTCCTCAACATCTTTTTCCAGGGCTTTGATCTGCTCATTATTGTATTTAAGACGTTTACCCCTTAAATAAATATTTTCTCTACCAGAGAGAATACGGTTCATGCCTGCATTTGTATCCAATAAAGATTCTATTATACCGTTAGTAATGATTTTTCCAGAATTGGGTTCGTATATTCCAGTGATTGCACGAAGCAGGGTTGATTTTCCTGCCCCGTTGTGGCCGATCAATCCAACACGCTCTCCCGCTTTTATTGATAGATTGATATTTCGCAATGCTTGAACTGTTATACGGTTAGTATTGTCAACCAGAATATCAGCACCTGTTTTCTGGTTTAAGGATTGTTGTTTAGAGATGAACTTTCCTGCTTTAGCAAATAATGTTTTTTTTAAGGAACGATGATTGCTATGATAAAGAGGGAATTGTAATGAAAGTTCCTCTAATTTTATAAAACTTGATTGAGTCATTGATTGGATTTTATAACGCTCTTATATTACGAACAGTTTTTTTTAAAAATTCTATATTGATATTATCTTTTAGCATGTCAATAAAGCAGTAGTTGATATTGTTTGTGGAGGCTATTAAAAAAGGCCAGCATGATATGCTGGATTTATTTTTGTTAAAAGAAGTCAATTCCAATAAGGTTGTGTCTTTTTGACAGAAATATAGATTAATCAGTTCAGGACAATGTGGGGCTATGATAAATTCAGCCTGTGAAAAAAGTGCGATTTGTGATTCCCAATCCATATTCTCTAAATGGATAATGGGTAAATTCAATTCATTACAAGTCTGGGTCAAGATTGATTGAAAATGATCAGAAAAACAGGATTGATTTTTCTGGTTCGTTGCAATCAAGAAATTTGTGGGAAGGTCATTTTTATATTGGGAATTTTTGTTAATGAAATTGAAGATTCTTCTAGTGTCATGAAAATTGAAATAATCGTAAGGATAATGACTGTTTGGATGGAATAATGCTAGTTTTTTCGCTTTATATATACCGTCCTTCAAAAATATTGTACGAGAGTTTAGCTTAGCTTTTTCTAATGTGTTATCATATAATTCACGAGATATTGAATTACCAATGAATATATTATTGTTTCTATATTCAGGAATGGCAATTTTCATTGTTGTAGGTGTATATAAATTTGCTAGATAAGATTTTGACAGACAATATCCCATCCAGTGGTCGTATTGCATCCATTTGGGATCAAAAGCGAGAAAAATTTCTTCTAATAATTGTGCATCATTCAAATCAATCTTTATTTGATCTAAAGACTGATTTTTACAAAAATGAAGAGTTTCATCAATTAATTGTAAATCATTTGTTATAACTACACCATCGAATCCCTCTTGAATAATAAAATAAGCATTTTCAAGAATTGATAAAAAAAGATTTCCTTCAGGGATATAGGTTAGAATATCATTTAAATTGTTATTGTGCGGATCAATCTCAAATCCTAAATCATTTAAATTTTGCCTTTCGTAAGCCGGGATCAAGGGATGACGCAAACGTTTTGAATGATTAACTGAGCTTTTCAATACGCCAGGCGGGCGAAAAGTAAAAATAGAACAATTTTCCTTAATATTCATAGTTCAATCGCTTTGTATATCTTATAAATAAATAGTTTAAATTTTATATCCAAAAAGCCAGCCTTGTTCTCGACCGTATAAACATTATCCAAGCAAGTCCCCATAATACCAAACTATAAGCTAAAGCACTTAGATAAACAGAAATGGTAGGGATTTCTCCCAGAATAGGTCCCTTAATAATCTGCATCGTGCTGTATATTGGATTAAGCAAAAGCAATGATTGAAAATTATGAATCTGAGATGGCATCCACATGATCGGGGTAATATAATATACGATTTGTATCAGACTGTTGATTATTTGTGGAATGTCCCGAAAACGTGCACAAATACTTCCCAGCAAAATATTGATGGCGAGACTATTGATAATCCAAATAATAAATCCTGGTATGGATAATAAAATAATCGTTCCAGGCCATTTATGATAATAAATAAATACAAGAAAAGGAGTAATGCAGTTTAAAAAGGTAATCAGGAAATTTCTGATAACGGTACGGATTGCTTGCAAGAAGAAGGGAAGCTTTAATGAGTGGATGAAAGTATCTGTTTGTAGAAAACATTGACATGCATCAACAATCATATTGGCAATACCATTTTGCCAAAAAATTAGGGAAAAAGAAAGATAAGGTAGGTAGGTTTCTGTATGGATTTTAAATAGGGAACCGTAAATGAGACCAATTGCCAACATCATCGTCGCTGATGAGAATGTCATCCATATAGGCCCTAAAAAAGAACCCTTATAACGTAATTTGATATCTAGCCATGCCATTGAATAAGCCAGTTTCCACAATTTTAAACTTTCTTTGATATCGATCCAACATTGTAAATGTCGATAATAAAAATTCTGATTACTGGTTCGTATTTGCGTGGACATTTTAAAGATTAGACATCAATTCTTGTTGAAATAAAATATTTAGTCATGGTTTATCACAAAGAATAAAATATACACAAATTATTCTTCAAAAAATGACGGGGATTTTTTTATTCTTATACTTTTAATAATAAGTTTTCTTACTCTATTGTAAAGAAATGCTTTATAATGTACACCTTAGATAGAATTCTTAAAGTGTTTATCTGATTCGTGCAAGTCTTTGCAATCCGAACAGCTTCGTAAGATAACACTGAAAAAAAATGGATTTATTTGGAAATAAATTCTTTATGGAATGTAGATAAGGGTAAAGGTATAATGAAGCGATCAGAAGATTTTACAGGATCTGGCGAAAAACTCAAATCTGGTTCAATGAAGTTTATTATTTCCAGACAAAACGAAAAACAACTTCATGATAAATCTCTTTATTTATCCTTGGTTCGTTTTGGTGTGCTCGGATGTATTATTGGAATGTTGGCTGCATGTGCAAACAATGCACCCCGTCAGCAACAAATACCTATTGCTCAGGAAGTTGCGCATTATAAAGCGAATGCCCGTTCTTACTATACTCCACCAGGGCCTCCAGAGGATCCATGGGGGCCATATATTCAGGAAGCATCTGCTCGGTTTGATGTGCCGGAAATATGGATTCGGGCAGTTATGCAGCAGGAGTCTGGTGGAAGTTTATATCATAATGGGCAACTGGTAACTTCTGGTCCCGGTGCGATGGGGTTGATGCAGTTAATGCCCCCAACATATGATGAAATGAAAATTGCTTATAATCTAGGGGATGATGCTTATGATCCTCATGATAATATCATGGCTGGAACGGCATATATTCGTCAAATGTATGATATTTATGGCTCTCCAGGTTTTTTGGCTGCATATAATGGGGGGCCTGGCAGATTGGATGATTTCTTAACACATAATCGTACATTACCTTTGGAAACCCGACGGTATGTTGCCTCAATTGGCCCTCAAATTCAGGGTATAAAACCAAACCGACAATCGCAAGCTGATTTGATGGTAGAGGGTCATGAAAATGGTATGGGTGTCAGTGCAGTTCAATATGCTGCGGCAACGCAAGCCGGATTTCAAAGAATGGCATTATCGCCTCAAGCTCAGGCAGTGCAGAATGCATGGCAAAATCGCCAGACGACAGAAACGCTTAATCAGGCCAGTCTTAATGGGACAAGCTCTGCAACAACTGATAGTTTGAACAGGCAAAGTTTACAAGGAGCGGGCTCAGCAGCGACACAAGTTGCTATGGCATCACCATTGCCTTCACAGCCTGCTGTATCAACCTATCCAGTTAAATGGAAGAATTTTGACACTCATCCAGTTGCTTCTTCAACTGCACCATCAGTCGTTACGCGTCAAGATGTTAAATCAGCATGGTTGGCTAGGGGATATCAATCAACCCAGGCACCAGCAATGCAATCGCGTCCAATGCCTGTTCAGGTTGCATCAGCTCCGGCAGCTTTGCCATCAAGATCAGAACGGAAACAATATTATAGACCCATTTCCTACCAATTTCCAGCTGCAGTGGCTACTGTAAATTATAATCGTAAAAGAGGTATGGATTTAACTAAAAAAGAAAATGAGTCATCATTATCAGGGAACTGGGGAATTCAGGTCGGAGCTTTTGCTTCATCAAGTCAGGCGAAAAATGCTATTGGTATTGCAAAAAATCGAGCTTCTCTTTTTTCAGGTAAACAACAGGTACAAGTCGTTCAAAAAGGTAAAAGCAAGATATATCGCGCTAGGGTGACAGGATTAAGTTTAAATGCCGCCCAGATGGCCTGTAAAAAACTAACTGCTTGCATCATGGTAAAACCATCCAATAGTTAATGATTCTAAAATTTAATTCATTAGCTAATATTAAAAGCGTGCCAAATAATTATATGTCTAGTTCGCTTTTATTAAAAATTAAATTGTGAATATCTGCAATTTGGGTTCAGTTATTGCCCGAAAAAATTGAAGGTCTGTTATAATCTTACGGTTCAACTGTTCTACTGCAATTCATGATCAGTATGGATTATGCATAATTGTTCTTCCAATTGCAATGGTATCAGCTTGTATGACTTGCCAAAATAGTTTTGGCTTTCAATGGAAAGGATATTACAACAACAGTAATAGTTGTAATGTCTGTTTGTTGCTTTATTTTCTCTGCAAAAAAAGCTTAAAACCTGGTTGGCAGGAATCAGCAGACCAAGGTCAAGATTGCAGATGAAACGTGAATAACAGCAAAACCTAGTTTTTCCGATTTCTTGCAGAACAAGATGGATTCTTACAGATTTTATCCGATTTTGACTTAATCAATAGCGGAAATTTTTGCCCAAACAAGAATGTTGGTAGAAATTTCTTTCTTAAGGCTTAATAAACCTTTAAAGGGAAATGTATGTGGTTAAGTGAGTTTTTTTATATTAATCTGATCTGAGATTAGATGGTAGAAAAAGAAAAGCATGAAGTAATATTCATTAACCATATGAATGTCGATGTCATTCAAACCGATTATTTTTTCGTTGCTAATTAATTAATAAAATCCAGATTTGTTTTTTTGATTACCCCTTGATGGTCGTTCTCGTTGGCACAGGAGAAACCAGAAAAAATGGCTGAAGGAACAGTGGTTTGCCTGCCATATAGGTCAAGATGGAAGAATAGGATGCATATCTTTGGTTATGGGTTTTCCATGGAATATGAGTTGAAACTTTTCAATCAGCATAGACCAGTTGAATGGCGACTGACATTGATGATTAACGTTGTATATAGAACTCAAGACCATTTTTAGTTTGTTTGCTTCTTCAGGCCATAATTCGACACAATGAGGACAAGTTTTTCTTTTAAGTGAAACAGCTGTTGCCTTGATAATAAAAAAAACAATTACAGATTTAATCTACTGCCAATATGAACAAGATGCCAATCTGTTTTTTTCAACATTGGCACTATATTGGCATAATGGCGGTATGATAATACGGTTTTCCAGAGATGGGGAACCGATTTTATGGTTCAAAAAGGTGAATCAATAACCTATTATTGTTACACAATATTGTAATCGTTAAAAGTCAGTTATCCTGATTAACAGAATGTAAAGAGTTCCTCTTTGGGGAAACGTGATTTAGGTTGTTTGGCGTTATAATCAGTTTTATCATGATAACCTAAAGTAATTACAAGAATACTTGTAAATCCTTTTTCTTTTAGGTGGAATTCTTTGTCTAAAATATCTGCATCAAATCCTTCAATGGGACTGGCATCTATATTTGCTAACGAGGCACCTAGTAATAAGTTTCCAAGAGCAATATAACCTTGTTTTGCTGTCCAATTGGGAAGATCCTTTAGAATTTTTTTATGCAGATTCATATATCCGATATAAAGATTGATAAATTCTTCCTTGTTTAAATTTGGGTTATGACGGCCATCCTTAATTTCTTGTTCAATAATTTTGCGAATATAGGATTCATCCATATCTGTTTTTGAACAAATAACAATTGTATGTGAAGCACGGTCAACCTTGTGTTTATTATAAAGGAATTCTTCCCTTACCATTGATGAGGCAACGCGCTTAATACCATTTTCCGTGGAAGCAACAATGAAGTGATAAGGTTGTGAATTAATTGAAGTAGGTGTGTAGCGTAAAAGGTCAACTAACTGATTTATAATATGATCAGGAATTTTTTTTGTTGGATCATATCTTTTAGCGGTAAAGCGACGTAGTGCAAATTTTTCGATATCCATGATTATCCTTACGTTAATAATTCATAATAAAATTATATACATGTAAAAAATGTATAATAAATTAATATATGCCTATAATCGTAAAATGAATGGAAAAAGAGATCAACCTTAAAATGGTCGGTTTATATTACGATTATTATAAAAGTGATAAAGAATTATATAGTTACAGCCCGTATAATGATAGATAAGATATACATGCAATTCAATTCTTTAATTATTAATTAATTTACAAATCTTAGCTTGTATTGAGTGTTTCGTGAAATGTTTTATTAATATAGAAATTTGCACCAAAAAAATTAATTTATCAATTTAAACATGTTATTTTTTAAAAGTGTATTTTTTCAAATTTTTTGTGTTCATTTATGAGATTCAACAACATTTTAATTCTTCATAGTAAATAGATGAATAACTTGAAGATTAGGCAGTGTATTTAGATAGGATTTTACGGTTATTTTGTACAGTGGTATTATCTCAAAATATTTTATTAAATTTTTAATAAGATATCAGTCAAAAAGGTTTTGACATTTTATTTTACTAAACAGAATTGATAGCGTAATAATCAGCAAGGTAAATAAATTTATCGAGGTTAGAGAGGAAAGATGCGATAATTTTATAGGAATGGGACCTGTAGTAACAGATTGAGGTCCATAGGTTAAAAGGGTAAGGGCATAAAAATCAATAGTGAGAATATAAATTGTCCATGCGATAATACTGCTAAACAAGATACCATAAATGATACGGTTAAATTTTAACATGCTTCCTTCCTCCTTTCACAGGATATGATTTTTACATTCGTAATATCCCATTATTTCAAGTAGGTTTACCATTATATTGAAAATTATAAAAAAAATCAATTTAATAAAGTGGTTATATCAATTAATTTTGACTTATTAACGTTATGGATTTTGTTTTTTTAGTAAAAAAGCAAGAATTATTTTTGCCGTTTTTTCTGGCGAATTAAGCTTATCTTTATCTTCCGCAGGAAAAAAGGATTGCCTTAATAAGGTTTTAGTTGGCGGAGGGGTAATGGTTTGAACATGAACTGTAGAGATATCCTTTATTTCTTCTTTCCAACAATTTATAAGATTTTGAATAGCTGCCTGAACAGAGGTGACTGATCCCCAAAATGCACCGGGTTTTGTTATCCCCTGAAGAAAAAGAGCTTGAGAATTTGGTGTGGCGCATAACAATGGGGACAAAGTTCGAACAAGTTTCATACAGCTTGTAAGGTTGATGGAAATATTTTTTGACCAGTCTTGATCCGTTATTTGGTCAACAGGTGTAAGTGGCGTGTAATAAAAGGCTGCATGAATGAAAATATCAAGTCGATGGAATTGCTGGGCAATGGAAGGGCCAATATTATCAATTGTTGTATCGAATGGATTTTTGGGTTGCAAATCAAATGGAAATAAGGTGGCCTTACCACCTTTTTGGCGGATCATATTATCTGTCTGTATTAATCCTCCCTGCGTTCTTGCGCTGAGAACGCAGTGTGCACCAGCCTCGGCCAATGCTATGGCACAAGCCTGACCTATGCCACGACTTGCACCAGTAATGAAAGCCACTTTGTTTTTAAAAGACAGTTTCATTATTTATTTTGTGTTAGGTTCATGTCATGATCTGTAAGTTGAATAGGATAGTCTCCTGTAAAACATGCATCACAATATTGCGGCTTTTCGTTATTTCTTTCCTTTTCTTCCAGAGCTTTGTATAATCCATTGCATGAAATGAATCCCAGTGAATCTGCCCCAATCAATTTGCACATTTCATCAATATCATGTGTGTGTGCCAATAGTTTTTCTTTTGATGGAGTATCAATTCCGTAATAACAGGAAAACCGTGTGGGGGGAGAGGCAATACGCAGATGAACTTCGGCTGCTCCTGCAGCTCTGACCATTTCAACGATTTTTTTGGATGTTGTTCCACGGACGATGGAATCATCAATTAAAATGACGCGTTTGTCTTTTAAAATTGAACCGTTTGTGGAGTGTTTGAGTTTTACTCCAAGATTACGGATTTGATCAGTCGGTTCAATAAAAGTCCTTCCTATATAATGACTACGGATTATGCCTAACTCAAATGGAATATTGCTGGCTTTTGCATAGCCGAGCGCAGCAGGCACACCGGAATCGGGAACAGGAACAACAATATCTGCCTCAACGGGATTTTCAAGCGCGAGTTCGGCTCCAATTTTTTGACGTGCTATATATACGGATTTATTTTCAATAATGGAATCGGGACGGGCAAAATAAACATATTCGAAAATGCAAAAGCGATGAGAAATATTATGAAAAGGTTTAATGGAACGGATACCCTCATCATTAATGATGATGACTTCACCAGGCTCGATATCACGGACAAATTCCGCGCCCATGCTGGAAAGTGCACAGGTTTCACTGGCAACAACCCAGCATTCTTTTTCCTTATTCTGGTTGAGTTTGCCGAGTATCAGGGGACGAACACCTAACGGATCACGAGCGGCAATTAACATATCCTTGGAAAGGGCCACCAGAGAATATGCACCCTGAACCTGTTTTAAGGCATCAATAAAGCGGTCAATAACATTGCTGTAAAGGGAAATGGCAATCAAATGGATAAAGACTTCGCTGTCTGTACTGGATTGAAATAGGCATCCTCTGCGTACCAGGGATTGTCTAAGGAGTTGTGCATTGGTAAGATTTCCATTATGGGCAACAGCAAATCCACCAAATTCAAAATCACCATATAAAGGTTGTACATTACGAAGCTGCGTGGCACCTGTTGTAGCATAGCGATTGTGACCAATCGCAATTCCACCTGGTAATTTGGCGATAACCTGGGGATCAGCAAATACTTCACCGACCAGCCCCAAACCACGATGAATATGAAAATTTCCATCGTAAGTAACAATACCTGTCGCTTCCTGACCTCTATGTTGTAAGGCATGTAATCCCAATGCAGTCAATGATGCGGCATCCTGTGTTGTCCAAACGCCTACCACGCCACATTCCTCATGAAATTTATCATCTTCATGATCTGGGGATGTATGTATTGTTGAATAGGATATTGATTCGCTAGATTTATTCATCGCAATTCCGAAAATAAATGAATAGATAAGGGTTTTATGAGTTAAAAATGGCCAGGATTATTGTGAGGGAGCAGTTGAGGAATATCCCCCCTCTGGTTGAACAGCAGACAGCTCATCATTATGCGATTGATCTGTTGAAGAGGATTGATGAGATATTCCATTATGTAATCCAGTTCCGTCAGGTATTGATACTCTTGGTGTCTTTGTTTGGGGGACAACAACATCCCGTTGCATTGAGCTTGGGAGAAGATTATTAATCAGGACAGCTCCCTGATATATATAGGAAACCATTTGACTTTCTTGAAGAGGTTCAGGCCATTGTGCGGCAGGAAAAATTATTCCGCCAATCAGATAGAGAATGGCCAACCCTGCATATCCCTTAACCCCACCACATATTGCACCAAGTAATCTGTCCAGACGACCCAAAAGGGAGATTCGTGCAGAATTTTGACCGACAACGGCATTTGCCAGCGCATTAATGACAATACAGGTCAAGGCAAATATAACAATAAAGGAGGCAATATTTGCCAAATTTTCAGAGTTTACGTAAGGCGATAGCTTGGGGGCAAGATCGGGATACCAGCGATTGGCCAAGCTGGCTGCAATAATC
The DNA here is from genome assembly GCF_009734185.1 of Commensalibacter melissae. Classification (NCBI taxonomy): domain Bacteria; kingdom Pseudomonadati; phylum Pseudomonadota; class Alphaproteobacteria; order Acetobacterales; family Acetobacteraceae; genus Commensalibacter; species Commensalibacter melissae. The sequence continues at coordinate 556,029 of NZ_CP046393.1, forward strand.
CATCCAAATAGACCTATACATTCACGAGTAAACCCTCGCGTAAGACCGGATAAGGCACCAAGGATAATTACACCAAGACAAACAAGATCAATCCAGTTCATAGAATTAAGCACTTGATTAACTTATTCCCTTTAATAAGATTATAAAGCGGTATTAGTAAATAAACAATTCATTTACCGCAATGGGTAAATAAAAAATATTTTTATAATTTTTAATTACAAAAAACAAATAACTGTAAATTGTTTGATAATCATGGATCTCAATTATGAAGGTGGTTGAACTATATCATAAATAGAAATTATTTTTTAGAGTTTTTCAATCACGGGTTAATATATTATCTTCACGTTGTAAAATCTTGATTGGATCATTGTCGTAATTTTCTGTATCCTCTTCAGGTTGCAGACGGCTGGGTAATAGCATTCCATTCTGATCCAGAACAGGGTAGGCGGCTGAAGCTACAACATGAGTGTTTGTACGTTTTAAATCACGGGCCAATTCAATCATGAATGAACCATACTGAATCTGGTTTTTTTTATCGTCTGTGCTTTGTCGAAGATTTTCATAATAGATAGCGATAACTTTGCTTTCAATTTCACGGAATATATCCTTCTCTTCGGCAAGTTTACGGGCAATATTCTCGTCTTCATTAATCAGCAAGGTTGCTGTTGTATGCAGATTTTTATGGATGCGTCGCATCATTTTTTGCAATGGATCCATCATGGGTTTTGGTAAAATGATTCTTTGTTTAACCATTTTCTGTACGGTTGAAAGAACATTCCTGTCCAGGACATCACCCGCATTGGCAATTTGTGTACAGAAGGTTAGGATTTTTTCCACCTGATTCAATTCATTTTGATTCAAAGCTTCGGGATCCAAACCGGTGACGTAACTTTGTATTGAGTTTGTTAATTTATCTAGCGTATTATCAAAACGTCGTGCGGCGCTGGCAATTTGAGGCGTTTGATTTTTAAAACTATCGTCAACACCATTCAGCATTTTTTCCAAAATATCACATAAACGCAATGATTCTCGGGTTGCATTGCCAAGGGCAAGAATAGGTGATTGAATGACGGATTTATCAAGATAGACTGGTTTGGAGGGATCTTGAACAGTTTCCTCTTTTGTGCGTGGAAATATTTTTTTTAGTAAATTGGCGTAGGGGGTTAGGAAAGGCAAGAATAGAAGTGCCGTTGCAATATTAAATAATGTGTGAAAATTGGCAATAGATCGGTTGATATCAGGATAGTAATATGTGAACCAATGGGTGAGTGGATGAATAAAGATAAAGACAATGGCCGCACCGATAACACGGTTTATTAAATTTCCCATAGGTAAACGTTTGGCAATCACGTTTTTCCCTGTTCCCTCTATCACGGGATTGAGAGCGGTACCGATATTGGCGCCCAAAACCATGATAAAGGCTGTTTCAGCAGGTATGACATTGTGAGAGGCGAAGGACGCTATTAGCAATACAACCGCCACGGAAGAATGCATAATCCAGGTTAGGATCATTGATAATAAAATTGTAATAAAAGGCATATCTGTAATGTTGCCCAATACTGTACGAAGCGCTGGTTGGTTGGTATAGGGATGAAGGATTACCAGAAATTGATGTAGGGAGATCAGAATCAGGCCTAATCCGATGAAGACGCGTCCAAAATCACGGATATGATTAAGACCCCGGCGAAACATGATGACGCCTACCAAAACAAAAAGGGGTGCGATACGGGACACGTCAAATGATAATAGCTGGACAATTAGGGTGGTTCCAACATTTGCCCCCAGCATAACCGCCAATGCAGAAGGTAGTCCGATTACCCCATTGGCGGCAAATCCAGTGATCATAAGTCCCGTTGCAGTTGAGGATTGCAAGATTGCAGTGATACCTGCACCTGCGATAAAAGATTGGAATCTGTTTCGTAACATGGTTGACAGGAAATGATTTAACCGTGCGCCAAACGCTCGTTGCACACCGGTTTGAACCATATGAACACCCCATAAAAGCAGGGCAACACTACCAGCAAGATCAATTACAGTAACAAAATTCAAGGAATATCCTCTTTTAAAGTTTTAAGTTATTGAAGTTAGAAGAAAAATTTTTTTAAATAAAAAAAGTTATAAATTAAAATTATATAAATAATTGAAAAATTCCTTGTCAAAAGGTGAATATAGCATAATTTTATGCGCTTGAAATTAAACTTTCCAATTTAATTATCGAAACTGTCGGATTTAAATTTAGAAAATATTACTGGTATCGGTTTTCGTTAATTGGGATATTTTGATAATATATTGATTTTTTTGATATTTTTCAGAAAGAAAATTGCTTTTCCATCATTTATATCATAAATTGAAACAATTACTATTTCTATATAAAGGAGAATATGAATATGTCAGTATCGGATCATGATTATATCAATTTTTCACAAGATGATGAATTGAATTATATTTTAAAAAAATATCATAAATCTCAAACGCATGAAAATCGGGTTGAACTGAAAAAACTTGGTCAAGCCTATAAGGATGAAACAAAGTCAAAAATGCTAAAACATGCTGAGTTTTATCCTTATCTAGAAAAACACTTAGATAAATTAAGATAAACTGGGGTTGAGGATGATAAGGGATTATATGTTTTAAAAAAATTGTGGTAAGGGATTAATTTTTAAATAGTAAAAGGTGATAAAGCCATCACTATGTTATTGTTATGTAAATTATAAATTATTCTAACCTTATCACAATGTTATTGAATATAAATATAAGATTTAAATTAATTATTTATTATTGTGAATCGAATAATTGATTATATTTTTTAATAAATACCGTTTTGCTAATTTTAAATTCTATTTATGGAATGATTTATAACGGAAAACTATCAATAATTTGGTTCTTGGTGTTTTCGAGTTTATCAAAATAGCTTAAATCAAGTTGTCTTAATGGAATATGATTTAAATTTTTGAATAAAACGGGGTTATAAAAATTTATTTCTGTACGATGTATGCCTGCGAAATAATCAAAGAATTTCCATTTTCCTCCATCATGCAATTTATTATCCCACAACCAAATATTTGGGATATGATAGCTGTCTGCAATAACAAGTCCATGTAAACTGCTGGATGCAATATATTTGCAGGATTTTAGCTGGTCAATAAAAACGTTAATATCAGGATCGGTGATATCAATAAAAAGAGTATTGGGTGTATTTTGTAATATTTGCTCTACCCAGCTCTTTTTATATTGACTGTGATGAACAATAAGACCCCAGTCATATTTTTTTTCTTTGTTGGGGTTATATATACGATCACATATTAATCCAGGATCCCCATAAGGTAATTTACATTTATGTGAAGTTAAGGATTCATGGGTCAATGGTCCACGTAATAAAGAAATCTTGAATAATTCAGTAGGTAATGAGGAAGGTGAAAGAGTTCCGCTCCCCCATACAGGATAAATTCTGTTTCTTGGTGTTGCCCAGTTTAAAATGCTGCCTATTCCGATTAAGTCTGTGTTTTTTAAATTGGTTCTACATATTATTTTTTTACTTAAATATCCAATAATATATAAATTTAGTTCATCACCTATATTTGTGAACTGTTTGTTGCGCCACCAATACAGATTAACAGAATTGTTCATTTTTTTGTTAACCAGAGTGTTGAATTGGTTTATATCAAATTTTATTTTATGTGCTTTTTGAAGCTTAAATTTCTTCCATTGTTTATTTTTTAGCTGTACAGTTTGAAATAATGTTTGATGATGATGTGTTGTAATGGGAATATTATAATAATAACAGTTTAATCGTCGGGAAATAAAAGAGTAATTTCCGGGAAATTGATGTTTTATAATAACATGATCAAACAGGTTTTTTTTATCATGGATGAATCCTGTTTTCATATCAGTTGTGGACAAATAAACAGGGTGGTGATTGTTTTTTTTCTGAACCATATAGAGGTGATGGTTTAGATAGCATAAAGAAGATTCTTCTTCAGTTCTGCAGATTATAAAATTTTTAAGTGACATAGTTAAAAAAGTTTTTAACCTAATTTAAATTTTGTCACCTAAATTAAATGTGAATGTTTATTGCGTCAATGAAAATTCATATTTTTATTGTTATACAATAAAATATTTTGCTTTAGGATGAAAAATTACCAAAGCTGACGTTGACTGCTCTGGATGCAATTGCCATTCTTCAGATAGGGAGATTCCAATCTGCTTTGCGTCAAGAAGATTCAATATATATTTTTGATCCTCAAGATTAGGGCAAGCGGGATAGCCAAACGAATATCTGGACCCGCGGTAATTTTGCATCAACAGCTTGTTCATATCAGGATCATCTTCACTACTGAAACCTAGCTCTGCCCTCATTCGTTGATGCGTATACTCAGCCATTGCCTCGGTTATTTCAACAGATAAACCATGCAAATATAAATAATCCTGGTAACGGTTTTCTTCAAACCAGATTCTGGCTGTGTCTGAAGCTTTTTGACCTACAGTGACAATTTGCAAGCCAATTACGTCACGAATGGGATCATTATAATCCCGGATATAGTCAGTGATGCAAATGCGTTGATTGCCAGGCTGTCTTGGAAGGGTAAATCGGCACAATTCGGTTTTCCCATCCCTATCGAAGAGGATTAGGTCCTCAGCGCTCGCAGCGGCTTTCCAGTAACCATAAACGGCTTGTGGTTGAAGGATTTTTTTCTGTTCACATTGTTGGATCAATTTATATAGGATTGGTCGTAAATTTGTTTTCGCATCTTGCAGGAATTCTTCCAGCGTTTTTCCCTGCTTTTTCATTCCCCACTGCAATTGATATAAAGAACGTTCGTTTAGGTAGGGTAAAACAGCTTTTAAACTGGTTTCCAACTTTCGCGCACCCCAAAATGGTGGATTGAGGGGAGGTTCGTGAGAAGTCATTTTATTTCTTCGCAAGGATGATTCTTCCATGGAAAGGGGAACTACAATGGTTTTTTCCTTTTTTTCGGGACGTTTGGGTCTTTTATTTTTGATTTTTTGGGCAGCAAGATAATTATCTAAATCACCATGGGTTAATTGTTCCATAAGTGTCAAACCATCAAAGGCATCCCTGGCATAGGCAACCATCCCGTTATTTTTTTTATAGATTTCCGCACAATCTTCTTCAACGTAGGCACGTGTTAAAGCTGCTCCTCCGAGTAGGACAGGTATGCTGAGGCCTTGTTGCGCCATTTCTTCAAGGTTTTCTTTCATGATAACAGTTGATTTGACCAATAATCCAGACATGCCGATCGCGTCAGCATTATGTTCCTTTGCTGCCTTAATCATGTCTGCTACAGGTACTTTAATGCCTAGATTGACAACCTTGAAACCGTTGTTGCTTAAAATTATATCGACAAGATTTTTGCCAATATCATGTACATCCCCTTTCACCGTTGCCAAGATCATCGTACCCTTGGTTTCATTATTTTTCTTTTCCATAAAAGGTTCAAGAAAGGATACGGCTGCTTTCATTGTTTCGGCAGATTGCAAGACAAAAGGAAGCTGCATTTTCCCAGATCCAAATAATTCCCCTACCGTTTTCATGCCATTAAGTAAAAGGGAATTGATTATTTCAAGGGGGGCATAGGTTTCCATCGCCTTTTTTAAATCATCCTCCAAACCTTTGCGATTTCCATCTACAATTCGATTATGCAATTGTTCTTCAATGGTGGTAGCGATAGCGCGAGTTGCCACTTGTGTGGCTTTACGATCAGCAAAAATTTCTAAAACTTTTTTGAGTGGGTCATAATCATCAGTTCTTCGATCAAAAATCAAATCTTCAATGACTTTAACTTCATCTTTGTCCAAAAGGTGCATGGGCCGTATTTTAGAAACATGAACAATGGCAGCTGTCATTCCCATTTTCTGGGCATGATAAAGAAAAACAGAATTCAAAACTGCTCTGGCGGCTGGATTAAGTCCGAATGATATATTGGATAATCCGAGCACAATTTGAATGTCAGGGAATTCATCGTGGATGGCTTTGATCCCTTGTATGGTCCACAAACCCAGTTTACGGTCATCTTCTACTCCGGTGGCAATAGTAAAGGTAAGAGGGTCAATCATCAAATCGGAGTGAGGCAGGCCATATTTGTTACAGGCAAAATCAACTAATCGACGGGTGATTCGTAATTTGTCCTCAGGTGTTCGTGCCATTCCTTGTTCATCAATGGTTAATGCAACAACAGCGGCACCAAATTTACGGGCTAGTTTTAAACGATGAGCCGCTATTTCTTCACCATCTTCAAAATTGATTGAATTAATGATGGGTTTTCCACCATGAAGTTTAAGACAAGTTTCAATCACTTCCGTACTAGTAGAATCTATAACGAGAGGAACATTGATAGATGACGTGAGGCGAGGAATAATTTCCTTCATATCCTTTTTCTCATCATGACCTACAAAAGCCATACAAACATCCAGGGCGTTTGATCCTTCTTTCAGTTGTTCACGACCGATTGTAACGCATCCATCCCAATCTTGTTGATCCTGTAAATCACGCCATTTCTTAGAGCCATTGGCATTACAGCGTTCCCCAATCGAAAACAGACTATTTTCCTGTCTTAAAGGTGTGGGGGTAAAAAGACTTGAAACCGAGGGAATCCATATTGAACTTCTGGGTATACAGGCTGGTCGGTCTGTGAAGCATCCCCCCAAAGCCGCTTCGTTTTTGAGCATCTGATCAAATGCAGCAATATGATTAGGATTAGTTCCACAGCAACCACCGATCATATTTATTTTCTGTTCTTTTATATAACGGGACATCCAAACGGCCATTTCTTCTGGAGAAAGTGGATAGTGCGTTTTACCGTTGACGAGTTCTGGCAATCCTGCGTTAGGTTGCATTGAAATTAAATGCGGCCAGTATTGAGAAAGCCATTTGATACCCTCGGCCATTTCCCGAGGACCTGTTCCGCAATTCATTCCCATCATTTGAACATCCAACGCTTCAATGACGGTCGCTGCGGCAGCGATATCACTTCCAACAAGAAGGGTGCCTGTTGTCTCAATGGTTACTTGTACAAAGATTGGTAAAAAAATATCAGCTTCTTTTAATGCTATCTTGGTTGCGTTTACAGCAGCCTTGATTTGAAGTGGATCTTGGCATGTTTCAATTAAAAAAGCGTGAACACCTCCTTCAATCAAACCTCTACATTGCTCTGTAATTGCATCTTCAAGTGAATCATAATCAATATTTCCCAAGGAGGGTAGTCTAGTCCCGGGTCCGATTGATCCAAGGATATATCTACTTTTTTTATCAGCAAATGAATTTGCGGCTTCATTGGCAATTTCAGCGGCACGTTTGTTGATTTCTCTTGTTTGGTCTTGAAGGTCAAATTCGGATAGGGTGATGGAAGATCCTCCGAAAGAATTTGTTTCCACCATATCTGCACCTGCTGCAAAATAGCGTTTATGAATATCCCTAATCAAATCGGGTCTAGATAAATTAAGGATTTCTGTACAGTTTTCCTTTCCCCAAAAATCTTTGTTAATATCGAGATCAAGTGCTTGAATGATGGATCCCATTCCTCCATCACATAAAAGAATCTGTTCATGAAGTTGATTCAAAAGCTGACTTTGTTTGGACATAGAAAACCTTGATGTTAGAATTTTTTATTTATTAAAATCAGGATACTCAATTGAAATATCTACCATAATTTTAATAAAATGAAATTTATTAAATAAACAAAGAATGAGATGTTATCTCGCATTTTAATTATTTGAATTAATTTTTGATACTCTAAGTCCGGTTTGAAGATATGTGAAAAGAATGATAAGGTATAACCCATTATAGTATTTATTGCATATTCAGCATGAAAAGAATTGAATTATTAAAATGATAATGATATTTTGGCAGAAAAATTGCAAAGCATTAATAGATATAGTTGATTAAGGATAATGATTTTATTGTTTATTTTAATGGTCAAATAAATTTATGATAATGAAAACTGCATATTAAAAAGCTGTTCTTATTAAAAATTTGTAAAATATTTTGTTAATTTAATTGATAAAGGATGATCGGTGGATCAACCAGATAAGGGCTCCATACAGTTAGGAGCAGGGCAAAGCAATAATCAAGGGAAAACGCAGAAGCTTTCCCCAATGATGATTCGTTTACGGGCAACAATGGCAGCTGCAAAATATCATGGGGTTGATCTAGATATACGTGATTTTGCAGCTGAGCCTGGTGAAGACTCACCGTCCCCGGCAACTTTGGCACGCTGGCTGAATAGTCAGGGATTGATTGCTAAAGGGATGCGTTTGAAATGGCGATATTTGATACGCTTGTATAATTCACCTCCCATTGTACTAATGTTTAAGGATGGTTCTGCAGGGTTGATGGTGGGTGTCAATCCTGAAAAAAGAATTGTTTTTTTAAGAGATCCGTTGAAGGGGGAAGGTGAACCCCCTATCCCTGTTGAAGAAATTCGCTTAAGGCAGGCCTGGACGGGTGATATTCTTCTTGTAAAGCGAAATAAAAATCTTTCTGAAAGTGAAGATAAGATTGATTTTAAATGGCTTTTCAAAATGGTATTGCGTGAACGTGCCTCTTTGCGTGATATTTCAATAAGTTCAATGATAATAAGTATTTTGCAAATTTTTCCTGCTTTTATAGTGATGCAGGTAGTAAATCGTGTGGTTGCTTTTCAATCAATGGCGACACTGATATCGATTAGTGGGTTGTTGATTGTCTTAAGTTTTTATGAGATCTTAATTAGTTATGCCAGACGAGAGATTACCAACGTTATGGCAACACGTTTGGATGCTCGTATATCTATTCATACCTATAATCGTTTACTTTCTTTGCCATTGGAATTTTTTGAACGGCAACAGGCAGGTCGTTTAATCGGGAAGGTTTCTCAGATATATCAGGTGCGAGATTTTATCACGGGCCGATTAATGACAACTTTTCTGGATATGTTTACGTTAATTGTTATTTTACCTTTCTTATTTTATATTAGCGTTATTTTAGCATGGCTGACGGTTGTTGCAGCAGGTTTGATCGGTTTAATTGTGGTTATTTTTATTAAACCATTAACATATTATTATAGTAATCGTATTGAAGCGGAAATGACGCGTGGATCTGCAATGTATGAAACCGTTGCAGGTATACGAACTGTTAAAACTTTAGCTTTGGAACCTTCCCGTCGTCGTGATTGGGATAATATTGTTGCTGAAGTTTGTAAATGGCGGTTATCAACAACGCGTATGCAAAATTGGCCTGAAACATTGGTTATGCCGTTGGATTTCTTTATTAATCGAGGGATTATTTTAATTGGTGCCTTTATTTGTATAACCAATCCAACAGCGGGAGTTGATGCTGGTGCAATTGTCGCTTTTATGATGCTGGGAGGGCGTGTTGCGGCTCCTCTCGTTGGATTGGCTAAATTAATGACTGTAATAACAGAAGTAGAAACCTCATTAGTTCAAGCGGGAGAAATTTTAAATAATCCAACGGAAACAAAAGCGTTGACTACAGGATTGAGACCAAAGATTATTGGTGCACTATCCTTTGAAAATATTAATTTTACATATCCTGGAGGAAGTAGTCGGGCGTTAAAAGATTTAAGTTTTTCAATCCCAGCAGGTACTATGTTGGGTTTGGTGGGACGTAGTGGATCCGGTAAATCCACTATAACACGTCTTTTGCAGGGCGTAAGCCGAAATTATGAAGGTTTTTTAAGGCTGGATGGTGTAGATTTGCGTGAAATTAATCTTACCCATTTAAGGCGCTCTTTTGGTGTTGTTTTACAGGATAATTTTTTGTTTCGTGGAACAATTAGGGATAATATTACCGCTGGACGTCCAGGATTGACAATGGAAAAGGTTATCTGGGCAGCACGAATGGCTGGCGCTGAAGAATTTATAGAGCGTATGCCCGCTGGATATGACACTTTTATCGAAGAGGGCTCAACGAACATTTCAGGAGGACAAAGGCAACGTCTTGCAATTGCAAGAGCTGTTATTCTAGACCCAAAACTAATGATTTTAGATGAGGCAACATCCGCTCTTGATCCTGAAAGTGAAGCATTGGTTAATGCCAATTTGGAGCGAATTGCCAAGGGAAGAACGATGGTTATTGTTTCACATCGATTATCATCATTAGTGAATTGTGATCAAATACTGGTTATGGATCAGGGTGAAATGCAGGCAATTGGAACACATGAACAATTATTAGAAACCTGTGAAATTTATCGTACTTTATGGTTGCAGCAAAATCGACATGTTGATGAAAGAAAGCATTCAAAAAAAAATGAAGCCCAGAAACCTGTAATTACGGAAGGAACATAAAATGGTGGATGATAATCATAAAAATCAATTGCCAGGAAATGTGAATTCTGAAAATAACAATGAAAAATCTAATATTTCTAATGAATTGACAGATACTACTGAAAAAAAAATAAAAAAAACTTCAGAAAAAAAAGATGTTTCATTGAATGATGAACAGTCAAGTATACCAGAAGGATATTTGCCTGCAGCAGATAACACGGCAGAATCTCAAGCTGATATGCCGATAGCTTTACTAGAGTTTACTTCACCTACTGCAGCTATTATCAATATGCCGCCAACAGCTTCTGCCCAGTATATTACTTGGGTTATTGGAGCTTTGGCGCTTTTTTCCATTATCGCGTTATGTGTATTTCCACTTGACAAAGTAGTTTCAGCTCAAGGTCGACTGGTTTCAGTGGATCCACCTTTGTTAATTCAACCAATGGAAGAGAGCATTATTAAATCAATTGATGTTAAAGAGGGGGATTTTGTAACGAAAGGACAGGTTTTGGCTCATTTGGATCCGACAATTCAACAGGCCGATATTGATAATCTACGTTTACAAGTTGAAAGTGGACAGGCTGAGTTTGATCGATTGCAGGCCGAAGCTTCTAATAAAAATTATACAGTGGACCCATCAAATCCTTATTCGGTAGAACAGGGGAATAGTTTTATAAAAAGAAAACTTGAGTATGATGCGAAAGTTGATGGTTTCAACCAGAAAATCAACGAACAATCGTTTCAACTTAAAAACTTTCTTGCAACTACTGCTGTATTGAAAGGGAGATTGCAAGTTGCATCTGATATTCATTTGATGCGGAAAAAATTGCAGGAACAACAAGTGGGAAGTCGCTTATCAACTTTAGGTTCGCAAGATACTTTAATGGATGTTGAGGATAAATTAATAACGGCACAACAATCAGCGAATGCTACGCAAAAGAAAATAGCATCTTTATTAGCTGATAAACAGGCTTACATTGAAAGTTGGAAGGGTGAAGTTTATAAGAATCTAACTTTAATTCAAAGGCAATTGGCAAAAGATAAGGGAGAGTATGAAAAGGCGAAACTTCGTCGTAAAAAAGTCTTGATGAGGGCCGAACAGGATGCAATTGTACTATCAATTTCAAAAGGTTCTGTTGGTTCTATACTAAATTCTGGAATGCCGTTTATGACTCTAGTACCTGTTGGTACAGGTTTGGAAGTTGAAGCTGCTGTACAAGATGCGGATGTTGGATATATGAAGTTGGGTGATAAAGCGATTATAAAATTTGATACTTTTCCCTATACACAATATGGTGGAGCGGAAGCAGTTGTAACAAATGTTAGTGCCGATGTCTTTCAGCCTGGTGATACAGGTCAGGATATGAGTAATCGTCGGGGTGCAGCACCTTTACAATTTCGAGAAAAACCTTTTTATCGTGTAAGATTGAAAATCAATAAATACACTTTGCACAGTATACCGAATTTTTTTCATCCAACCCCTGGACTTACTGTTACAGCTGATGTTCATGTTGGTAAAAGGACAGCGGCTCAGTATTTAATGAATGGTATTGTACCTAAGTTAACAGAAGGGATGCGTGATCCACAGTAATGTAAAACATAAGGTGAAATTGAATTGGAAAATTTATAATGCGTGTTTTTTTTAATCCCTTGAATAAAGTCAAAAAAAAGAAAATTCAAAAATTTTTGAATAAGGGGAAAAAACATTATGAAAGAAAAGAATATGTTTCAGCATATAATTGTTTTTCACAGGGCGCATCTTTAAAATCCCCTGAAGCTCAATATTACCTGGCTTTATGTTATTTAAATGGACATGGAGTTGCTTTTAGTCTGCAAGAAGCATCTTTATGGTTTGAAAGTGCAGCATCAGCTGGCTATAATGACGCTGAATATATGCTTGCATTATTATATATGCGTGGACTTCCCGAACTTAATGCAGTAACTGGACATGATATATTTACCCTAAAACAGGCTAAAGTTTCCGATGACTTAAAAACCGATTATGAAAAAGCTCGTTATTGGGCTCAAAAAGTAGCTGAAAATGGGTCTGCTGATGGTCAGGCCCTCTATGCTTATCTCTTATCAGAAATCACATCTGAACAAAATCAATTTGATGAAATAATAAAATGGTATGATAAGTCAATTTCCCAAGGTTCACCGCAAGGTTATATGGGGAAAGGGTTGTTTTTATTAAAAATTAGCAAAACCCAGGATGATTTTTCCAAAGCGGCTGCATTATTGCAAGTTGCAGCTGAAAATGGACTTGGTACGGCGATTTATACCTTGGCTATTATGTATGAAACTGGAAAAGGGGTTGAAATTAATCATGAATATGCTGTTCAGTTGTATAAACAGGCTGCGGAATTGGGTATCCGACAGGCTCAAGCATTATATGGCATTGCCTTACGAAAAGGAAACGGGGTTGAGCGGAATTTCATTGAAGCTGAAACTTGGTTAAGACGTGCTGCCGTAGGTGGGGATGTAGAGGCTGCTTCGGTATTGGCCGATATGTTGGCATCAGGTAATAAGGATATACCACCTAATTATACTGAAGCTATAAAATGGTATCAGTTTGCGTTTTTAGAAAAACAGCATGTTGGTGCCGCTTTTGCCTTGGGATATTTATATTTTAATGGTTTAGGAGTTGTTAAGGCTGTAGATAAGGCAATTGATCTTTATAAATTTGCTGCGGATAGAGGATATTTGCCAGCGTTAGATATTCTTGCCGAAATCGCTCTTACAAATTCTCAATATATTTCTGTAGAAGAAGTCGTCGATAATTATTTGCGTCCCCAAGCGGAAAAAGGCAACAAGAAAATTATGTTAAAATTAGCGATGGCATTGACAAACAATAAAAATTCTGAAGTTGATTTAAACAAAGAAAAAGAAGCAAAAAAGTGGTTGCAAATCTGTTGTGATGAAGATGCAGAAGCTCAATATTGGTATGGGCGCATGTTGTTGCAGGGAATTGCTGGGGAAAAAAATCTTAAAGAAGCTTGTAAATGGATCAAGTCTTCAGCGGAGCATGGGATAGTCAAAGCGCAATTATTATGGGCTTCCCTTTTGTCGGAAGGGAAAACGGAAGATGGAAAAATTCATATTCAGGAAGCTTTAGAATTTTTTAAAAAGGCTGCTGAAAAAGGTGATGCATCGGGCATGTTTTCATTGGGTGCAATTTATGGGGGTGGAAATCATTTAAGAGAAAATAGGCAGGAAGCTCAAAAATGGTTTGAAAAAGCTGCTGAATTGGGTCATTCAAAAGCTCAGCTGATGTTGGGACGTTATTTATATGACGGTTTAGCGGGAAATAAAGATATAGCTAAAGCGCGTTATTGGTTTGAAAAAGCAAAAGATAATGGGGAAAAAGAAGCAGGGTTGGTATTGAATGTACTAAATGAGGAAATAAATCAGCAAGATTTGAAACCTGTTAAAAATAAACAAGTGGAAGTGGCTCCTGGTTTGTTTATATTTCAAGACACATAGCTAATTTATATTTAATTGCTTAATTGTGAGGCGTTGTGTCAGGAAAAAATAAAGCACAATTAGTGGTTTACGCTAGAAAAAAAGCAGAAGGGCTCGAAAAACTAAGAAAGAATGCACAGATTGCATATTCAAAAGCCCAAGAAGCTAAGCAAAATGGACAAATTGAGATTGCACTTCAATGGATGTGTAGAGCGCATCATTTAACACGAGGCAATCCGAATATTATCTTTGATTTGGCAGTTTTAAATCTAAAAACTGGTAATTTAGAGGATGCCCATGATTTATTGCAGCCTTTATTGAAGCAATATGATTTCTATGAAGGCTGGATAGCACAAGCAGTTATTTATTCTTCTCGCAAATCCTCAAAACAATTAATTGAAATTTTGAATTATTTTCTTTCTCATTACAGTCCATCCCCGGAAACATGGTTATTGACTATTAATCTCTTGAAACAGGTTTCAAATATTGTCGGCTGTTGTTGTATCAAGGGGTCATTAAATGAAATATGGATAGATTCATTTAATGATTATCAAGTCAGTATATATTTGGATAATCAATTATTTATTAAAACAAATCAGACAAAAATTATTCTGCCCTCAGGATGGCAGAAAAAATATAAAAAATTGCGTATTGAACAAGATGGTGTTCCTTTTGTAGGCAGTCCTGTTGATTTGGAGTCAATTAATCTAACAATTGGGTTTGTAGAAGTTAAGAATGAAACATTAATCGGGTGGGTTTGGTGTCCAGCCGAGCCCAGTCGAATACCTTTGATCACTATAAAAGATTATAAGGGAAAGATTTATCATCAATTTCGACCCAAGGATGATATTGAGGTTGTTACTCTTGAAACACCTTTGTTACAGGCAAAATCTTTTAGAATTTCCATTCATGATTTTTCTGCTGGAATGTATTCTGTTCAAGATGAGTTTTTGCGTCATTTAATTGGTAGTCCTTTGGATCCTAGCTTGGAATTCAGGGCAAAAACTTTTTTAATTCATATGCAAACCCCTGCATACCATAAGAAAAATATTAAAATTTCAAATGTAGCTCATTTTTTTCCTGTTCAAGCAGTATATAAAGGATATGACCCAGTAATACTTAAAAAATCATCAGAGGGCATAGTTATTGTCATACCTGTTTATAAGGGAAAACAGATAACATTGGATGCACTTCAGAGCGTATTGAATAGTGTACCGGAAAATGTAAAGATTCAATTGGTTAATGATGCTTCTCCTGATAAGGAACTGGTTGTTTCATTAAAGGAATTCATAGATGACCAGCAAGTTTTTTGCATTAATCATAAGGTAAATAAGGGTTTTCCCACTGCTGTTAACAGTGGTATGAAGGCTTGGCCTGGATACGATATTATCTTGTTAAATAGTGATACCTTGGTAGGAGGGAAATGGACCGAAACGCTTTGTCGGGCCGCTTATCAGGAAGAAAATATTGGAACGGTAACTCCTTTTTCAAATGATGCGGGTATTTATTCTTATCCTTATCACGATAAGAAGAATTTGATGCCTGATAATCAAACAATTTTTCATTTTTCAAAAATATTTAAAAAAATAAACGAGCATCAATTAATAGAGATACCTACGGCACATGGTTTTTGCATGTTTATCCGACATGACTGTCTGGCGCAAACAGGATTGTTTCGTGAGGATTTATTTGCCCAGGGATATGGTGAGGAAAATGATTTTTGCATGCGTGCACGGCATTTAGGTTGGAAACATGTTTTGGCAGCTGATTGTTTTATAGGACATAAAGGGGGTGTTTCATTTGCATATGCAAAAAAACTATTAGGGAAAAGAAATACGGAAATTCTCAATCGGCTTTATCCAGGATATGATGAAATGGTACAGGATTTCATACGTGATGATCCGTTATTGCCATTCCGTCGAAATATTGATCTATATAGAATTCAAATCCTGCTTGATGCTCAAAAGAAACGTCATGAGAAGTATCAATTTGTTTTACTGGTCACGCATCAATTTGGTGGAGGGGTGGAAAGGGCGGTTCAAGAAAGAACAGATATTTTACGTTCCCAAGGTTTTATTCCAGTATTGATCAGACCGACAATTTTGGGAGATGGCTGTCAGATTGAAATTCAATTCAAATCAAAAAGAAATTTGGAAAAAGAAATAAACCTGATTTTTCCCAATCTAATTTTTTATTTTCCTCATGAATTAGAAAAATGCCTAAATTTTCTACAATTTCTTTCTGTAGATTCGTGTGAAATACATCATTTGAAAAAACATCATAAATTGATGACAGATTTATTACTTAAAATAAATAAACCTTATGATGTATATATTCATGACTATCTGATTTTTTGTCCGAGAACCGTTTTGTTAAATGAAACCATGCATTATTGTGGAGATCCGAATGATTTGCAGATTTGTCAAAATTGTGTAAATAGTTTGTGGAAGGAAGAAGAAAGCCCTAATTTCATTGATATGGAAAAATGGTGGCATGATTCATGGAAGGAATTAAAACAGGCAAGGGCTGTTTATGTGCCTTCTAATGATGCATTTAAACGTGTTTCAAAACATTTTCCAGAATTGGGACAGTTGGCGTTAAAATTTCTCGAAGACGATCGTCCTGATCTCACTATGAAACAATTAACATTCTTTTCTCAAAAACCCTGCCAGTTGAATGGAAAGATCAAAGTTAGAGATAATAGTTCAAACCGTTTCCGTATTTGCTTAATAGGTGCGATTGGAGTGGAAAAAGGGTTTGATGTCATTCTTGCCTTACTTCAAGATGCTGATAAGCGTGATTTGCCGATTGAGTTTGTATTAGTTGGTCGTTCCGTGGATGATGATTTGCTAATGCGTTCCGGTCGCATATTTGTAACAGGAGAATATAAGGAGGAAGAGGCAGTTTCCATGGTGCGGGAACAAGAGGCTGATCTTGCATTTTTCCCGTCAATTTGTCCGGAAACCTGGTGTTATTCACTAAGCATTGCTTGGCGGGCTGGATTGAGGACAATAAGTTACGATATTGGTGCTATTGCTGAAAGAATTAAGCGAACTGGACGAGGAAATGTCATTTCGTTAAATTTATCTATTGCCAAACAGAATGATTTTTTATTAAAAGAATGTAAATATGTTGGTCATTAAATAAAAATTAAAATTTGTTTTGAGAAATTATTAATTTTTTATTAGTTTTAATAAAATATTATTTAGTTATTTTAACTTTGCTATACTTAGCCATCTTTTAAAAAGGAAATATATTAATGTCAAAGTCTGATGATCAATCAAATAATAATCAGTATCAACAACGAATTATTGATTTAAATGTAAATGGTCATTTAATGAGTTTGGACACTGGATTATATTGTATTTATCATGTTGCCAATCAAATTCCAGCTGATGAATTTGGTTTGCCTGGCCTGCGTATTTCTGTTCCTCCCTTCAAACAGAACGCTACAGTTGAGATCAAGACTTTTGAAAATGATGGGTGGCTAGGCGCTGAAAAAAATGCTGTTCTAGTACGTATTTCGGGAGATGCTGGTTTGGTTCTTGTAACAGTTTATCGGAATCCATCAAATAATTATCCCGCACCTCAATTACAGGTTATTCGACTTAATGATGCTTCTGAAAATGATAATTCAAATAATTTGACAAATGGATTGGGCAATCAAAATTCAGGTATCAATGAAAAAATAGCCAGACAGTCAAAGCGTGCGGTCGCTCAACAACAGAATGAAATTGAAAAAGAAGGTAAAATGCGTGTTGTCGCCCATGTTCAACGTCTTGGTGACGTTAGTGTCGAACTTGGAGATTGGATTGGTATTCCAGACAGTAAAACATGGATTGAAGGATTCGGTTTATCATTAGATGATCGTATACAGCCAGAAGATATTGAATATCAGGCTGTATTGGGAAAAGGGTGGTTTTCTCCCTGGTATAAGGGTAATGAATTTTGTGGAAGTAGAGGAATGTCACTTCCTTTGTGCGGCTTGCGTGTTAGATTGAATGGTGATGCCGCGAAAAAATATACCTTATCCGTGAAAGCAACCTTTATAGATGGAACTAAATTAGGTCCTGTCGATGATGATACCATTCTTTCATCGGAAACAATTGCGCCTCTAGAGGCATTTAGCCTGGATTTGATTGATCATGACAAGGGAAAAAATAGCAAGGAAGTCCCTGAAACTCATGTTAGTTCCAGCAATGTAAAGGGTATAAAACCAAGAACTAATATCAAGGTTAAAAATGCTAAACATAAATCTTCATCTAATCAGAAAAAAACTGAAAGCTGATTTTAACCAATATTGATTACCAAAATTAATTATGTTTAATTAATAATTATTGAATTAGCTCGTTAAAATTGTGAAATATTTATTCATACATCAAAATTTCCCCGGTCAGTATTTACATATAATAAAATATCTTGCGGGAAAGCCTGATAATGAAATTGTTTTTGTCAGTCAAGTGACGAGACGAACAATTGGGGGAATTCGGAATGTCTTTTACGGTAAAATTGATTCCGTAAATGAATTGCACTCTTCCTTGAACGAATTGCATCAGGCCGTTAAAAGAGGAGAGGAAGTTTACCAAACTCTTAAAAAATTAAAACAGCTAGGTTTTGTCCCTGATATCATTATTGGTCATCAGGGATGGGGGGAGATGTTGAATGTTCAGGATATTTATCCTGATGTTCCAATATTGAAATATTGTGAGTTCTATTATCATTCAGATGGATTGGATGTTAAATTTGATCCGGAATTTTTATCTGATGAACTGCTTCCGTCACGGGTCAGAATCAAGAATACCATTAATTTAATCTCTGCGAATAATCCAGGTTGGGGACAGACCCCTACGTTGTTTCAGTGGAAAACCTATCCTGAATGGGCGCGTGGACAAATTACAGTGTTGAGAGAAGGGGTTGATTTAAAGATTTGCAGTCCTGATGCAGATATATATAATCATACAATGAAATTCGAGGATTTCATCATCCACCCCAAAGATAAATTGGTCACCTATGTTGCCCGTGGATTGGAACCCTATCGAGGGTTTCATATTCTTATGCGCTCCTTACCCAAAATTTTAAAAGAACGTCCAGACGCAAAAATCGTTATAGTTGGTGGGGATCAAGTCAGTTATGGTGCTGCGCTTCCCGGTAAATTGACCTGGAAACACTATTTTCTTCAACAGTTGGGTAATCAACTGGATCCCACTAGAATTTATTTTGCCGGGCTTTTGTCTTATCCCGTTTTTTGCAAACTTTTAAAACGGTCAGATGCGCATGTGTATATGACCTATCCTTTTGTTTTATCGTGGTCTTTACGAGAAGCGATGGCGATGGGTTGTCCGATTATTGCAAGTGATACTGACCCAGTCAAAGAATTTATTGTTCATCAGAAAACTGGAATTCTGACACCTTTTTTTGATAAAGAAAAACTTGCTGATAATGTTTTGGAGGTTCTAGAAAATAAGGATCTTTCAAGTAAAATCAGACATTTTTCTCGGGAAGAGGCTGAACGATCTCTTTCAATGGATATTTATTTAAATAATTATAATACATTAATCGATGATCTTATAAATCATCGAACGCCAGATCTAAGTCTGGGTAAATCTCCTGCCATGATTGGAGAGGAGCTGTAGATCATATCCATAAAAGAGAATTTAAATACTTTAAATTATTGTATATTACAATTTTTTTTAAATTAAGTTATATTAAAATTGTATTTTATTGAAAAATACTGATATATACGTTTTTTGCCAAATTCTCTGATTTATAATAAGGAAAAACCTTATGGATTTTGATCGCATCAGCCGTCGTAAATTTACGCGTTCCTTTCTAATGGCTTCTGGTGCCGCTTTTATCGCCGGTCGTTGTGGAAATCAGGCATTCGCTGAAGAGCAATCTCAAACTGGGGATAGTCATTTTCCTGATTTGGGAACAATGCAAAAACTTCAGGGGGCTGCAAGAAAAATAACACTTGCTTGGAGTGCGGATTCAATATGTACGGTTGCCTTTCCAGTTGCACAAGCTAAGGGTTTTTTTAGTAAATATAATCTGGATGTAAATTTTATTGATTTTGCAGGATCTGTCGACCAAATGCTGGAAACAATGTCGACAGGTAAGGCTGATGGTGCGTCAGGTATGGCCCTGCGTTGGTTGAAACCTTTACAGCAGGGATTTGATGTTAAACTTGTTGCGGGGTTACATTCTGGCTGTTTGCATTTATTGGCTTCTGGTACAAGTTCCATAAAGAATCTAGCAGATCTGAAAGGTAAGACAATTGGTGTTGGAGATATTGGTGGACCAGCAAAAAATTTTTTCAGTATGCGTTTCAGGGAAATCGGGATAGATCCTGAAAAAGACGTAAATTGGCGTCAGTTTCCATCTGACATTCTACCTTTGGCTATAAAACGTCAGGCGATCCAGGCTGCAGGACTGGATGATCCCTTGGCTTATTTACTTAAGCAGGAACATCATCTTGTCACTATAGATTCCAATATGTCAGGTGAATGGGCAAAAATCGCCTGCTGTGTTGTCGGTTTAAGAGGGTCATTGATAAGAAAAGATCCATTGGTAGGTAAGGCACTTACTCAGGCAATTCTGGAAGCAGGTCAATGGGTGCATCATAATAAGGAAGAGGCGGCTGAAATTTTTAAACCCTATGCGCCCAAGGCAACTGTTGGGCAGTTAACTGAAATTCTTGAATCAGAAGGAACTCATCAACAGGTTATTGGCAGCAATCTCCGGCAAAATGTATCTTTTTATGCACAGCAATTAAAACAAATAGGTGTTTTTCCTCTTTCTCTCGATATAAATGCGTATGCCGATAAAGTTACCGAGGACATTTTTGCTTTATGATTCAAAAAGTAAAAATAGTATATTGGTCGCAATTGGCAGCTTTTATAATGTGGTTTGGGACTGCTTTTCTTACCTATTTTATCAAAAATGCTGATGATTTTCCCAGAACAACTGAATTTACCTGTCTATGTATCATTATAGCAGTTTTTTGTGTAGTAACGCTTCCATTTAATAAAGTTAGATATTATGGACCATGGTTGCTGGCTCTGGCTCTTATTACAGGAGGATGGGAAATTGTACAGGCAAAGTGGTTATTACTGCCGCGTCCTTTTTTTGGTGCACCACAGGAATTGTTGGATGTATTCATAACAGATTGGTATCGTCTACTGGATTCCCTGTTACATTCCCTAACGTTGCTGTTGGGTGGATATATTTTTGGTTGTCTTATTGGCTTTTTAATCGGAATAGGAATGGGATGGTCTTTACGTTTTGGTTATTGGGCCCATCCTGTATTGAGGTTTTTTGGACCTTTGCCACCTGTAGCTTTTTTACCTTTACTTTTTGCTGTTATACCATCCAGTTGGTTGGCGGGTGAACTGTTAATGGCATTTGCCGCCGCTTTTCCTGTTGCAGTATTGACATGGTCAGGAATTGCAGGGGTCAATCCGGGATATTATGATGTTGCCCGAACGATGGGGGCAAGCTCATCCTTCTTGATTCGTCATGTTGCCATTCCTGCAGCTTTACCTTTTGTTTTTGTAGGGATGTTCATGGCTTTGGGTTCCTGTTTCTATATGCTTGTCGTAGCGGAAATGCTGGGGGTTAAAGCAGGTCTCGGGTTCTATATGCAATGGGCGCAGGGATGGGCTGCCTATCCAAATATGTATGCGGCTTTAATCATCATGGCGGTAATGTGCACAAGCTTCATGACCCTACTTTTTAAAATTAGGAATCGTTTACTGCGTTGGCAAAAAGAAAGTATTAAATGGTAGGAATGTATGGCGGAAAAACAAAGGATTGACATCACACATTTAAGCCATGGTTATAGTCTGGATAATGATGATTTGCCGGTATTGGATGATATTAATCTGACAATTGAACCACAGGAATTTGTTGTCATACTGGGCCCATCAGGATGTGGTAAATCAACATTGTTACGAATGATAGCGGGGCTTGAGCAACCTTTGAATGGATCGATTCAGGCAAATGGACAGGAAATTTCTGAGGCAGATCCATCAAGAGTGGTTGTTTTTCAGGATCCGACCCTATATCCATGGTTGACAGTTTGGGATAATGTCAATTTGGGTTTCAAAATCCGTAAGGAAAAGAACGATCATGCCGTTCAACTGATGCTTGAACTGATCGGGTTGAATAGTTTTAAAAATGCCTACCCTCGACAATTATCGGGTGGCATGGCACAAAGGGTGGCGTTGGCCAGAGCCTTGGTTAATGATCCAGGCATTCTTATTTTGGATGAACCATTGGGAAAATTGGACAGCCTGACTCGCATTACAATGCAAAAAGAGTTGGTTCATTTATGGCAACAAAGAAAATTCACGGCAATTATGGTAACCCATGATATTGAGGAGGCATTGTTACTGGCAACGCGCATCATTGTCATGCGGCATCGTCCAGCGCATATCATAGGTGAATTTCGGCTCAATATGGATTATCCAAGGCATAGAGACTCGGAAGAACTGATTAAAATTCGTAAAGATATTTTTCATCTTTTGGGTCATCAATCTGATTGGTAATGGATTAAAAATATAATTTATATTACATAATTTCATATTAATCACTTGATATAGTATGATATTGAAAAAAAACATACTAAATATAGACATTACTATAGAAAAACAATTGACATACTTGGTGGAATTAATATAAAAAAGAGTGATAAATGTTAAATTAATATTAAGACTGCCCGTCACGTATTAATTTTTAACATTTATTAATTATTTATCACTCTTTATAAGAAGGTTATATGTCATTATCATAATGTTAAAGTTATACAACCATTGTTCCTATTTTGCATTATTTAGACCCATTGTAAAGAGTGATTTGAAAATAATTATTTTTTTTAATTTTTTGCAAATGGAGTAAATAATGCAAAAAAATGATAAAAATCAATTGAGATTTAGTCTTTCAATTCCATCTCATGCTGGAAAAGTTAATAAAATCACAGAAAAATATCGATCTCATACAAGTTTGTCTCATGATCAATATATTCATGCTCGACGTTTGAGATTACCACCGTTTTGCTTGGAGTTTGAAAAAATATCTCAAAAACTTAATGTTCCTCTGGATCAAATTAAAATTGCCTTAAGAGGTATAAGAACAAGAAATAAAGATCCTAAACGTGGCATGTTAAATTGTGATAGACGTTCAAGAGAAATAATTTTGGCGATGGCTAAAAAATTTAATGAACCAGTTTACAAGGTTATACAACGTTTATTGATAGAATCTGCATGGGATAAAAAAATTACTAATTAATTTTTACTAGATAACTTATCAAATCTACGTTTTACTATTAAAGAGCGGCAATAATATTATTGCCCTCTTTATAGCATTTATTTTTTATACTTTTTAATTGCGGTTTCAATTAATTCACAAGCTTTTGCCTTATTGTCCCAGCCTTGGATTTTAACCCATTTACCCTTTTCCAAATCTTTATAATGGGTAAAGAAATGTTCGATTTCTTGGCGGGTAATTTCTGGAAGCTCTGAAACTTCATGAATTTTCGAGTATAGAGGATAGATTTTATCGTGTGGAACACAGATCACTTTTTCATCCATGCCTGATTCATCCTCCATTTTTAAAACACCGATTGGACGGGCACGAATAACACAACCTGGAACCACCGCTTCCGGAATCAAAACCAGCATGTCAATAGGGTCACCATCAGCTGCAAGGGTGTTGGGAATAAATCCATAAGCAGCAGGATAAGCCATGGGGGTAAAGACAATACGGTCAACAAAAACAGCACCGCTTTCTTTGTCAACTTCATACTTTACTTTTGAACCCTTGGGAATTTCAATAACAACATTAATATCATTAGGCACGTCTTTGCCCGGTGCAATCTTAGAAAGATCCATAATTATGTTCCATTATTATTTAAAACAGAAATACTAGCGAATTGCCGTTGATTTATCAATATTGAAACGGGTTAAATTGCTAAACAGGGATGACCTGATAGTCATATCTGGACTTGATCCTAACATTTTGGAAAAATTATAAAAATATATCCCAAAACTTTTGATGATATCAGGATTATGGATAAATGAAATTGAATGGAATGGGTAATAATCAAAGTTTTTTCGGATAAACGTAAAGAAAACGCTTGCAAAAATGATTGTTTTGCGGCAAATATGAGCTGCGTCAACGCGCCTGTAGCTCAATTGGTTAGAGCCGACCGCTCATAACGGCCTGGTTGCAGGTTCGAGTCCTGCCAGGCGCAGACGCTTTTTATCCAGCCTGAGGGCAATAAAAGATAACGGTGATTGTCTCAGGTTCTTCCCCCTAAATATTTAATACTAGATAGATGATATAAGGAGCTTCTTAACGATGGCTGGGCCTCAATATGTATACGTGATGAAAGATTTGACAAAGGCTTATCCCGGTGGTCGTGAAGTGTTTAAAGGCATAACTTTGTCTTTTCTGCCTGGGGTAAAGATTGGTGTTCTTGGGGTCAATGGTGCGGGTAAATCAACTCTATTACGCATTATGGCAGGAAAGGATAAGGAATTTGGCGGGGAAGCCTGGGCAGCTGATGGAATCAGGGTTGGATATTTAGAACAAGAACCGCAGCTGGATGAAACTAAAACGGTTGGTGAAAATGTTGCCGAAGGTTTTGGCCCTTTAAAAAAGGCCGTTGATCGGTTTAACGAAATTTCAATGAAATTTGCCGAGCCGATGGATGATGACACCATGAATGCCTTGTTGGCAGAACAGGCTGATCTGCAAGAAAAAATTGATGCCGGTAATGGTTGGGAACTTGATCGTCAAATTGAAATTGCCCTTGATGCGTTACGTTGTCCACCAGCTGATGCAAGAGTCGATAAATTATCAGGAGGTGAGCGACGTCGTGTCGCCCTGTGTCGTCTGTTGCTGGAAAAACCGGATATTCTTTTATTGGATGAGCCGACAAATCATCTTGATGCGGAAAGTGTTGCATGGTTAGAACAGACATTACGGGAATATGCTGGTACCGTTATTCTGATTACCCATGATCGATACTTCCTGGATAACGTTACGAACTGGATTTTGGAAATTGAGCGTGGCCGTGGTTATCCATTCGAGGGTAATTATTCTTCATGGCTTGAACAAAAGCGCAAACGTCTGGCTCAGGAAGAAAAAGAGGAAAGTGCACGTCAACGGGCCCTGGCGGCAGAACAGCAATGGATCAATTCCTCACCAAAGGCACGTCAGGCGAAAAGCCAGGCCCGTATTGCAAAATATGAGGAAATGCTTTCTCAAAGCCAGGAAAAGGCAACAGGTGTTGCGGATATTTATATTTCTCCTGGCCCCCGTTTAGGTAATGTTGTTATTGAAGCGTATAATCTCAGCAAAGGATTTGGTGACCGTTTACTAATTGATAAATTAAACTTCAAATTGCCTCCTGGAGGGATTGTAGGAGTAATCGGTCCAAATGGTGCGGGTAAATCAACCTTGTTTAAAATGATTATAGGTGCTGATAAACCTGATGAAGGTGAGATACGTATTGGTGATACGGTAAAGTTGGGATATGTTGACCAGTCCCGTCATGAATTGGATCCTAATAAAACCGTATGGGAAGAAATTTCCGGTGGGACGGATGTCCTTTATCTGGGTAAGCGGGCAATTCCTTCGAGAGCCTATGTTGGAACATTTAATTTCAAGGGCTCGGATCAGCAGAAAAAGGTTGGTGTTCTATCCGGTGGTGAACGAAACCGCGTTCATCTTGCCAAAATGTTAAAACAGGAAAGCAATGTAATCCTGCTGGATGAACCAACCAATGATCTTGATCTCGACACTTTGCGTGTTCTTGAAGAGGCTTTGGAGGAATTCCCCGGTTGCGCTGTAGTCATCAGCCATGACCGATGGTTTCTGGATCGTCTTGCAACTCATATCCTTGCATTTGAAGGGGATAGCCATGTCGAATGGTTTGAAGGCAATTTTGAAGCGTATGAAGAGGATAAGCGACGGCGTCTGGGCCCTGATGCAACAGAACCTAGTCGTATCAAATATCGTCCAATTTCACGATAATTTCGGTTATTATTGATTTAAATTGAAAAAGCCCATATGATTTTTGTCATGATGGGCTTTTTATGTAAGTTTTGATATCTGTGAACTGGTTGGATTTAAGAACTTCACGTTTGATTTTATCGCCGGTAAATTGGCAGGATATGCCGGATATTTTGGCTTTAAAAACGGATGTATTGACCTTTAGTAGTATGTTGGGTGGTGTTCGAACTTCATGGCAAGTGCAAAAGGAAATGGCTGAAGATATTCTTTATTGGGGATCACATAGGATTGGCATATATACTGTCCGCAAGCATATTCAAAATAGAACAGGTCAATTTTTGGGAATAACAGGTATACACTTGCGCAATGATAACCGTGGGCATGCATTGAGATTTGCACTATGGGGATGGGCGCAAGGGAAAGGATATGCCCGTGAGGCAGCATTTGCTGTACTATCGGCCGCCCATGAGCGTGGGTATCAACGGATAGTGGCGGTTACCAAAGAAAGAAATATAGCCTCTCGTCGTATTCTTGGAAGTATTGGCATGAATGTTGAGGAGCAATTCATGCGTCATGGATACAAGATGCTAACCTATGTCAGTGTATTATCGTAGAGAGAATGACTGTATAGTCCGACCAAAATTTCAAAAGATATAATGTATATTGTAATTTTTATGCAGACATGAAAAATCCAGAATACGGACAAAAAAAATTATTTTCTCAGTTAAAGGCACACCCGTATTCCAGATTCCAGATTTTTTAAAGAATTATACTTATGAATAAATTATGCTGTTACCTTTTTTGGTTTGGAGCCTTTGGCACCGTAATATAGAATAAATGCGTAACAAATCAGGGTTAGAAAGAAAGCATGCTGAATTCCAATGGAATCGCTTAGCATTCCCTGAATGAACGGTACGACTGCACCACCAACAATAGCCATAACTAACAAACTCGATGCCTGTTCTGTTAGAGGGCCCATTTCTGCAATACCAAGTGAGAATATGGTTGGGAACATTATAGAGTTGAACAACCCAATTGCCACGATGGAATAAACTGCAACGTACCCTGTGCTAAACATGGTTGTCAATAAAAGACAGAGATTGATAATTGCACACCAACTTAGCATTTTACTTGGCGAACTTTTGACCATCACGGCTGATCCAACAATCCTGCCAACCATGGTGCCTCCCCAGAATAAAGTAACATATTGTGCAGCTTGCTGTTCAGACATTCTGCCTATTTCTGGCAAGGTCAGATAATTTATCATAAAACTGCCCAATGCGACTTCGGCACCAACATAACAGAAGATTCCTATGGCGCCCAAGACTGCATGAGGATGTTTGAACACGTCAGAAAGTTTATAGTTTTGTTTCTGTTGGTTTTGATTGTCGTCTTTGCTGGTAGGTAATTTAAAGATTGCTACAAAGCCAGCCAGTAAAACAAGGATTATTCCAAGCACTGCATAAGGAGTTTGAACAGATTTAGCTTGTTCTTTACGATACTGTTCAATTTTAGTATTGGTTGAATCAGAAATATGTTGTTTGAGCTGTGTGAGATTTTCCTGATCAATTGGTTGCAATTTCAGGGATGAAAAGCTTTCAAGAGCTTCAACCAAGGACCCGGTTGGAATTTGATCAATTTGTTCAGCGGTGAAATGACTTAATAAGCTTAATTTTTTTTCAGTTGGTATATTGTTTAGTGTTGTTCCAATTAATCCGGGTGAAAATTTTTGTAATTCTTGTTGGATTAGGGAATCCGGAAGCTTTTCGTATACATAAGGAGGTATGTTTTTCAAAGCATAAGCAACATTTTCATTGGAGGCCTTTGCAAAAATTGCCTCTATATCATTTGTTGGATTATTTTCAAGAGTTGAAATTAACTGGATGGTCTGTGGATCGGATGCAATCCTGTTGGGTATTGTATAAGCGGCACCGGTTAAGATTAGGATACTGCCAAGATAAGGAGCAACAGTCGTCCCAAGGGCATTCAAGGCCTGGGCCATGTTAAGGCGGCTAGAACTTGTTTTTTGTGGCCCTAAAAGTGTGACATAAGGATTGGCTGAAACTTGCAGAATGGTAATGCCGGTTGCCAAAATAAATAGGGCAAGAAGGAAAAAGTAGTAATTGGCAATTGTTGCTGCCGGCCAGAATAAAAATGTTCCAATGGCGGCAATAATCAATCCGGTAATGATTCCTTTTTTATAGCCAAGTCTAGATACAATTTTGCCTCCTGGAACAGACATTAAAAAATATGCTCCAAAAAACGTGAATTGCACCAGCATCGCTTGTGTGTAATTAAGGTTAAAGACGGTTTTGAGATGTGGAATCAAAATGTTGTTTAGACAGGTTAAGAAACCCCACATGAAAAACACGATTGAAATAACACTTAAGGCAATAGGGTAATTGGTAAATTTATTGTCTTGAGTTGTTATGGTTGACGCTTCATTTGAAGAATGACTCATAAACTTAATTCCCTTGTTATTTAGGGTTATATTTTATATCAAGATGGTTTCTTTTTTAAGGTAAATATAGAAAGGCAATATTTATTTAACAAGAACTCATAAATTATAGCAAAGCATAAAAAGTGTCTGTTCAAAAGTTTTTTTTAATTAAACCGTAAAAAATGCCATGAAATTTTTAGTCTTGAATTGCTATTTGATGATCCATTTATTTTTTTGCGAATTACGCTTTTCCCAACCTTTTTCTTCAAGCTCTGGTTTATCCCGGATCGTTTGCGGATATCCAACACAGAGGTAAGCGATAAATTCAAGGGTTTCCGGTATTTCAAGAATCTGATGTATATCCTTTGGTGTTATGATGGAAACCCATCCAACGCCTATACCATAGGCTCTGGCAGCTAACCAGAAGCTATATATGGCCATAACAGTTGAGTAAGCGGTGGTTTGCGGCATTGTCTTGCGTCCCAGGCCTTTGCCTTGATCGGGATTGCGTTCGGAAAAAACAGCAATATGATGTGGAGCGTCATCCATTCCGGATAGTTTTAAAGAATTGTAAAGCTTTTGTTTATCGGAACTGTAATCACGGCTTGCCTGTAAATTATTTTTTTTAAAAACATTATGGATTTTCTGTCGCAATTCGGGCCTGTTAATTTTGATAAAGTACCAGGGTTCACTCAATCCAACAGAAGGTGCCTTACATGCAAAAGACAATAATTGATCCATTATTTCGTCAGGTATAGGATCTGGTTTAAAATGCCTGACATCCCTTCGCCAAGTGAACAGTTGTTCAAGTTCATTTATAAAATGATCTGAAAAACGCTCTTTAGTCATGATTACTGGCAGGATAATTATTATGCCATCATAAAATATTTTATGATGGTCAATTTAATTTAGGAGTGGTTTTGAAGTTGGCGTTTTAGAGCTGCAATCAAAGCGGATACATCATTTTGATGACGTGCAATAAAAGATGTGTAATCTCCTCTTTGAGTTACGGCAAGTGACGCATTTTCACCAATAATATCAACAACCATTGGGGAGCCATTTTTAATTTCAATAATCCACTGAATGACGACATCTGGCTGTTTTGGACGTTTCAAGGTAGTCTGAATGGATTTTTTGTTTCCCTCTGTTGACGTAATTTCGCCAATGGTAAACGAAACCCCTTTATATTCTCCAAGCCGATTGGTAATTGAATTAACGAGTACCTGATGAAAAAGCTGGGTATATTCTTGTTGCTGGTCTGAAGTGGCGACTCTCCAAAAACGCCCCAGACAGAATTTCGCGATACCATCGACATCTACATATTTATTCAAAATAGGCAGAAATTTTTCTTTTTGTTCAGTCTTCGAATAATCTGCATTTACAATGGCAACCATTTCATTCCCGGTGGATCGCAGCCACTCTTTCAACTGATTGTCGGAATAGGTGGCTTCTGAAGCATGAACTTGGGTTATAAGAGGGAAAATCGCTTGTTTTGAAACAACGTTCCCGGCAAGGAGAATACCGCTAATCGCAAGTGCAGGAAAAAAGATTTTACAGGGATGAATTTTCAAAATATAGCTCCTAAATTATTTAACATACCATGCAGGGACAGTTGCTCTATGATCCTCGATAAGTGCTTTGATTTCAGCATCTTGCTGTTGTTGATAGGCACTTCGGATGGTTGCGTAAGGATCCAAAGAATCCTGTTGCAATTGATTCATTGCATCAAGATAATCAGCCCTCGAACTTATTACACCTAAAATATTATATGCCCAGTTAAAAGTTATCAAGCCATATCCTCTGGGGACATAATTCCATGGTGACAGACCAACCGCAATGATGGATCCCCCACCTTCACGTAGAGAGGTTGGTCCCATGAAGGGAACGAATAGATAGGGACCTGATTTTACGCCCCAACTGGCCAGAGTCATACCGGGGGTGGTGTCATGATGTTTATATCCAGCCATTTCGGCTACATCTATTAATCCTCCAATTCCGGCCACCATATTTATACACCAACGGGCAAAAGCATCTCCAGCGCGTCTTGATTTACCTGCCCCGACATCTGAGAAAAAGACAACGGGTTCATCCATGGTGCGTATCATATTGCTGAGTGATTTTCGGACTACTTTTGGCACCGCCCATACATACGCTTTGGCTACAGGTTTCAGCGTATATTTATCCATTTTCATTGTAAAATTGTACATTTTACGATTGGTTGGTTCATATTTGTCATTATTATGTTTATATTCAGCCAAGGCTTCAGGATCTTTTGGTGGCGGATTACTGCATCCATTCAGAAAAATGCCAAGACAGCCCAGAAAAGTTAAACAAGGTAAAAAATTCTTTTTTTTCAGTTCGGATGATTTTGGAAAATTAAAGAAAGAAAATAGGGTGAAATTCATGGCAACCTTTGTTAACTTTTAATTCGTTATAACAATTTTAAATTTTGATCATACAATTTAAATGAATTAAATAAATAATCATAACAATTTAGGCAATAACAATTCAGAACATAGCAGATTCATCATTAAACAACAGAAAAAAGAATTTGTATTAATTAAAATTGAGACATGAAAGATCTGATTGTGGTAATAAAACAACAAATAACGAAAGATCTTTTATGTTATGCTCATGTCTCAAAATTAAGAATCTGATCCAAACGATTATATAGAAAATTGTTGAAATTAAATTCCACGATTATGTTTAATATAATCCCATGCAGCATTAATTTTTACGATTTTTTGGTTTGCCTTTTCAATTTCCTGTGGATTTCCCCCTTTTGCTGCAATAAGGTCAGGATGATAGATGCGAACAAGTTCACGCCAACGGTTGCGGATAGTTTCGGTATCCGTTTTAGGATCAACCCCAAGTATTACGTATGCATCAGGTTCGTCAGAAACAGAACGGGGACTGCCTCCTTGGGCTGCATAATCCCATACTCGTTCTGAGAGACCGAATATATGCTGGATATGTCGCAAATATTTTTCTTCAAGCGGATGAAGAGGTTCCGATTTTTTTAAATCAGAACGGGCCAGCATATATAGAAGGATAAAAACATTTTCAAGTTTGCCTTTTTCCTCTTGGAAATTATGTTTAAGAATTTTTGCAAATTTTGGATAATCATCAACTCTTGAACGGGCCCGATCAAAAAGCATACCTATTTGCTTTTCTTGCTGTGGTGGAATATGAAGATGATGTTTAAAATAATCAACCTCACTTCGGTTGACCGGACCATCACATTTGGCAAGCTTGGCAGATAAAATGATGAGACATAATGCCATAACTTGCTCTTTTTTACCGGCATTTGAGGCCATTTGCACAGCAATATAGGTGCTGGCACCCACAAGATCGGGAGAGATCTTATGTTTCCATTGTTCAACCCATCCTCCCAAAGGTGGATTTAACAGCTTGTTTTTATCCGCAGCATGACCAATGGCAGCACCTAGTAATGCTCCAAGAGGACCACTTGTTGCGAAGCCGGCGATTGTTCCAAAAATTTTTCCAAAAACAGGCATTGAATTAATATAATAGAATTAAACTCGCTTCATTCTATTATTCTTTTGTTAAAAGGCAAATTTATTTTAAAAGTTTTCGTGGCATATATTATCTGTAATATGAGGGATAATTTATTTATTTAATTACAGTCAATGATTTTTATTGAAAAAAAGTTGGAAAAATCAAATAATTATATATTTTTTAATATAAAATGTAACGCTGTTAATCTTAGCATAGAGGATAGCGGATGATTTGCACACCGTTTTGCATCAATTTCAGTAATCAAATGAAGCAGGGTAAGATTTTTTGATACCGCCATTTGATCTAAAATATTCCAAAAGTCCTGTTCCAGAGCGATGCTTGTGCGATGGCCAGAAATTTGAAAACTGCGTTTTTTTAAATAATGTCGTGACATGATTTTTGATTGGCTTGCAATTATACGGATATCATAAATTGATCAAATGCCCATTGGGCTGTTTCCTTAATAATAGCATTATCATGATTTTTCCAATTTATTATTAGTGGTAAAAGATTTTCTATATTTGAATTACCTGCCGCAATCAGGATATTCCTGATAAATCGTAAATGACCAATACGCTTTACAGGAGATCCAGTGAAAAAACTTCTGAAATCTTCCTCATTGAATTGAAGAAATTTTGCAAGTGGGGGTGAAACAAGTTCGGTTCGAGCCTGTAACTTGATGTGACGACTTTGGCTGGCGAAACTATTCCATGGACAGACAGCCAGACAATCATCACAACCGTAAATTCGATTATGCATAGCCTTACGAAATTCGATGGGGATACTGCCAGCATATTCTATAGTGAGATACGAAATACAGCGTTTTGCATCCAGTTTAAAAGGCTCGGGAAAAGCTTGAGTTGGACAGGAAACCAAGCATTTTTTACAGGAACCACAATGTGATTTGCTTGCAGGTAGAGGGGGAATATGAAGGGTGGTCAATATCTCACCTAAAAAAAGCCAACTGCCAAATTGACGGGAAACCAGATTTGTATGTTTTCCCTGCCAACCTAAACCTGCCTTTTGCGCGAGAGGTTTTTCCATGATGGGTGCCGTATCGACAAAAACCTTAACCTGTTCATTATTTGAATAATATTTTGTCTCTTTTAATATAAATTGGGCTAAATGTTTCAGCCATCCCTTGATTATATCATGATAGTCCCGATTACGGGCGTAAACAGATATATTTGCATATTCAGGATGTTTAAGATTTTCCAGGGGATTTTCCCGGGGACCATAATTTACTCCCAAGACAATTGCCGTTTTCACTTCTGGCCATAAATGGTGGGGACTGGAACGATAATATAGACGATCTTCCAACCACTGCATGGTTCCATGTCGTTTGAGAGAAACAAACTCCTTAAGCAAAGCCGCTTTTTCTGGTGGAAGAGATGCTTCACAAATGCCACATTGATCAAATCCCAATTCAATCGCTTTTTTTTGTATAAGTTTGGAAAAGTTTTTAGGTAGCATGAAGATATGAATATATAACTACATCAATTGTAATTCAGATTATCTATTTTATAGAATAGGTTTGTATATTCAAACAAGTTTTCTTTAAGTGTAAAAAACATTCTTAAAATGAAAAATATCCAGAGATATGATTTTTATTGTCACGTAAATAAATATAGAAATAGGTCATGATTATAGTTTTATTTGCAATTGACCTAATTATTTAAAAATTGTAACGTCATAATTAAAGAACAAATAATAAGTTGTTGTTTTAAGAAAAGTAATAATTCAAATAAAAAATTCAGTTTATCAATTAAACAATTGTACGTTTTTTTTTAAATCATAAACTTTATAAGTATTCAATTAATATCACGTAAAGGGGCAAGTAAAAATGCAGAAAAAACGTATTGTTGTATTAGGAGGTGGAATTGCAGGAATGGAATTCGTGACCCGATTATCCTCTTTATTGAAATCTGAACAATATGAATTAATGTTAATTGATAAAAGCGAATATCATATTTGGAAACCGATGCTGCATACATTTGCTGCAGGAAGTGCGAAACCCAATGAACAGGGGATTAACTTTCTTACACAGGCCAAACGTGATGGTTATATCTTTAATCCGGGAAATGTTTCAAAAATTGACTTGAAACAGAGAAAAATCACTTTAGACGCATTATATGACAAAACCAATAAAGAAATACTTCCGGAACGGAATATTGAATTTGATTATTTGGTTATTTCGATGGGCAGTAAAACCAATGATTTTAACACTAAAGGTGTAAAAGAATATGCCTATCCAATTGATGATCTGGATCATGCTCTTGATTTTTACAATGATTTAAGGAATTTTATAATACAAGCTGCAATTTTGAAGGAAAAGCATCATGTTGTCATTGTTGGGGCCGGAGCGACTGGAGTTGAGTTAAGCGGTGAAATTATCTATCAGCTTAAACAGTCTTCACAGTATGTTGGGTATGATTTTACCGATTATTTGCATTTGACAGTTGTGCAATCGGGGGATCAGATCTTACCCACTTTTGAGAAAGAAATTGGTAATGCTGTCAAAGTGACCATGAATAAAATTGGCATAAATACTTTGTTATCAGCGCGCGTAAAGGAAGTAACCAAGGATCACGTATATCTTGAAAATGGTGCTGTAATTCCTGCAGATCAGGTTGCTTGGACAACCGGAATAAAAGGTGATAATTTATTGCAGGAAATTGATGGTGTCGAATATTCCAAACGATCCCAGATTGTTGTGAACCCACGATTACAAGTCATTGGGTTTCCCTATGTATTTGCAATGGGAGATTGCTCTTCTGTTCAAGATAACTCTTTACCACCAACCTCGCAAGTGGCTACGCAACAGGCCTACTATTTAAGTCGTAATTTTTTAAAACTGATTCAAGATCCTGCTTCGGTCAACCCTTTTGATTATAAAGATTATGGTTCACTTGTCAGCGTTGGACGTTATCAATCTTTTGGTGTTTTTGGTCATCATATTGCAATAAGAGGGTGGGTTGCAAAAATTGCACATTTATATTTGTATCGCTCACATCAAATCAGAATATTGGGTTTGAGACGTGCAATCAGCGCAATTTTGGCAGATAAATTCAGAAAGCTGTCAATATAGTTAGGCTCGATAAAAGGTTTTGGGTTTGTTTGTTTGTATTAAGAGCATAAATAAATCATATATCCACCACAGCCAGACAATTCCGCAAAAAACATAACCTATCAGGACTATTTTTGTAACTAATCCTAAAACCATAAGGAAAGCCATCAGGATACCGGTAAAAAATTTGTTGATATAGATACGATGCACCCCGAAGAAACCCAAAAAAAACCAAAGGATCATAGCGATTACAAATGATCGGTTTCTAACATTTAAATTGGTTACCAGACTTATTAATCTTTTACATTCCTTTAAAGTTAAATTGTTATTGAACATTGATGATTAGCTTCCATTAAAAATTAATGATCAATGTATTATATAGTTTAAATATTTTGATTTTAAATGTATTGGGATATGGGAATGTACTATTAACTGTTTGTTAAAAATATAAATAAATTATTGATTTATGTTTGATCAATGTTCATTATTATTGAACATTGATTGTAAATAATATGCAACAAACTTTGAATCATTCAAGAAACTATTCTATTCTTCATAAAAAGCGCAAAGTTTGTTTCCATCAGGATCACGAAGATAAGCCAGATATTTATTTGTTCCTTTGCGTAAACCTGGAGGGTCCTCAATTGACACACCACCATTGGCTATTCCTGCGGCATGGAATTGATTGACCTGTTCGGGAGAGTTCATTTGAAATCCGATAGTTCCACCATTGGAATAAGTTGCAGCCTGTCCGTTGATTGGCTTGCAAATAATCAGTTTTTGACCATCCTTCGCATAAAAAGGGCGCCTCTTTTTATCAAATCCTGAATCGGAAAGATTCATAACCTTGAAAATAGCATCATAGAATTTCTTTGCTTTTTCTACATTGTTAGTGCCGACGCAGATGTGACTGAATAACATATTTATTTCCTTATAGAATTACTTGATTTGTATAAATAGGTTAGAATTGATATTGCCTTTTCACAATGAATTTTTTAATCTTTTGATTGTTTTTGAAGAAAAATGAGAGAAATTAAATCGTATCTCTCCTTGAGACCCTCCAAACTCTTCACCCTTTGCAATAATTATTTTTTGTTTTAACCATTCCTGTAAAAGGGTGGACAATTCCTTGTTTTTGTCTGGAGGACATTTTGAATAGAGATAAAGTCCACCTTTTGGAGGTTGAATTTGGAACAGAGATTGGTAATTTTGATCCAACCAATGACATAAATTCTTTGCTTTTTTCGAAAGTTTTTTCTGTAAAAAATTGAAATGATTATCCATTTGATGGGTTAAATAATACTGGGCAAGTAATTGTGGTAAAACACTTGTTCCACCCTCGATTTGACGTCTAACATTGGCAAGCTGATGGATAATGGGACGAGGGGCTATAATCCAACCAGCACGGATTGCTTTACCAATATATTTAGATAAAGAACCAAGATATATAACCTGTTTGTATTTGTCATACATTTTGATAGATCTACAATCAGTATTCTCATCAAATGAAAGCAGGCTATATGCATCATCTTCAATAAGTGGAATTTGATTATCATGACAAAGCCGTAGGATTTCTTTTTTACGAAAAGATGAAAGGATTGAACCGGTTGGATTTTGAAAAACTGGATTTAAAAAAATCATTTTTACGGGATGTTTACGAATCAATTTCTGGAGTATTTCTGGGTTCACCCCATTTTGATCCAGTGCAGCAGGATGAACACGTAAACCGGAAGCTTGAAAAATGGGAAGTCGGAAAAAAGAGGAAGGGGTTTCTACCGCAATATGATCGCCTGGCCCTAACAAGGTTTGAGTCAATAAAAAAAGGGCTTGCTGAGTTCCAGTTGTAATCAGAATTTCGGATAGGTCAACTGATATACCTATACGTTTTTTCATATGATATTGAACGGCCTGGCGAAAGGAATAAAGACCTAGAAGTGTAGTTTCATCATCTTGTTCTAACGATAGAACATGTTGCCAGGGTAAATCGGTAGGATCAATTTTTGGTAAAAGGGAAGGTGCAAGATCACCAGTTGCCATATCAATAAGGTTGATATGCTTTTCCTGGGCCTTTTTACGTAATTCTTGTATATGAATCTGATAGGGATCTCGCTGATATTGGGTATATACCGATTTGACAGGATACCAATTCATTGATGGATAAAGATTTATTTCATGTTTGAGCGGATTTACATACGATCCACTGCCTATTTTTCGAATTAATAATTTTCGATCTGTCAATTCGTTCAATGCACGGATAACAGTTGAACGATTGATGTTCAGGAGATGGCTCAACTGCCTTTCAGAAGGCAATCGTTCACCAGGACCCAGGGTACCATTGATAATGGCTTGCTGAATAAGATGAATAAGTTGTTGATATAACGGTTTATTGGAAGAGGAAGACAAAGTCCACATGATGATCAAACCCTGAGCACAGAGTCATGATATAATATAAATATATTTTTTCTATCTTATTTTTTCATAATCATTGTGGAATTATTTTCATTATTGGATATTATTAAGCTAGGATCTTGATTATAAAACATATCCCTTGCAAAATTGCCAATTGTATTTGTTGTAAAGGCGTCGAACGATCCTCCTACTATCCCTCCAACAAATGGAACAATTTTTGTCAAATTTATAATTCCAGTTGATCCTGCTTTGGTTATCAATCGAAAACCTACTGCTTGGTTAATAGTTTTAAGCATTTCACGTGTTATATATTTTTGTATTGTAGAAATTGTGAGTTTCTGTGTGATTTGAACTCCAGCTTTTTTGAAAATTTCAGAAATACTACTACCTGTAAGACATGTATAACATAAAGTTCTAACTTCATCTTGTTTGGGATCAAATTTATTTATGCATGCAATAGCTGTTACCATGCGTAATTGTATATATATAACAGAGGCTATATTGGCTGGTACGGCTAACGGTAAGGTTATAAGGCCACCCATGTTTGATAAAAAACCAGAAGTGGCTGCTTTAGAATTTTGCCATCTAATGAGACTGTTAATAGCATCTAATTTGTTATAATTACTATTTTTTAAATACGATTCACCTAAATTTTGAGCACTTACAAAAGTTTGGAATCCATTTATTGAATTATTGTATGCCCAATCAAGGGTTTTAACCATTAAATTTGTCTTTTTTTCAATATCACGAGTATTCATAATAGTTACTTTACAGTTATTTCATTTTGGTTAAAAAATAATTACAATTATTGATTTAATCAAATAAATTTTTAAAATAATTGTAATAAATGAGGTAATTTTAAAGTGAGGTTATAAATTTAATTATATATAAATTGGATGGGTTTGAATCATACCAATTGGATGTTTTAATTCCCTGAATGTTTATGCATGATAATCTTAATTTAAACCGGAGAATATATTAATGAATAAAAAAGTAGGATCTGAAAGAGTAAAACGTGGTATGGCCCAAATGCAAAAGGGTGGGGTCATTATGGATGTTGTGAATGCAGAACAGGCAAAGGTAGCAGAAGCAGCGGGTGCAGTTGCCGTGATGGCTCTGGAACGGGTTCCTTCTGATATCCGTGCTGCTGGAGGGGTGGCTCGTATGGCTGATCCAACTATTGTCGAGGCTGTTATGAGAGCGGTGACTATTCCTGTAATGGCAAAAGCCCGGATTGGTCACATTGCCGAAGCTCGCGTACTTGAAGCGATGGGTGTTGATTATATTGATGAAAGCGAGGTTCTTACACCTGCAGATGATGAATACCATTTGCTGAAAAGTGAATATACAGTGCCTTTTGTGTGTGGATGCCGTGATTTAGGTGAAGCGTTGCGCCGTATCGGAGAAGGTGCCTCTATGTTAAGGACCAAGGGGGAACCGGGCACAGGTAATATTGTTGAAGCTGTACGTCATATGCGCAAGGTTCAGTCACAAATTCATCATGTAATGGGATTGAAAGACGATGAATTGATGGTATATGCACGTGATCTTGGTACACCTTATGAATTGATTAAACAGGTCAAACAACTTGGCAAATTACCTGTTGTAAATTTTGCTGCGGGCGGTGTGGCAACACCTGCGGATGCGGCCTTGATGATGTCATTGGGTGCTGATGGTGTTTTTGTTGGATCCGGTATCTTCAAATCAGAAAATCCCGAAAAATTTGCCCGTGCAATTGTTCAGGCAACAACTCATTATGAAGATTACAGATTGATTGCCGAATTATCCAAGGGGTTGGGTGTGCCAATGAAAGGTATTGAAATGAGCAAATTATCAGTGGATGAACGAATGCAAGAACGGTCCCACTAGATTTTGGGAAGGGGGAAATTTAAATTTCCCCTTTATGAAATTTTTATAATGTTGATTAAAAAGGTATATATGAACCATTATGTATAAAAAAATTGGGGTTCTTGCGTTACAAGGAGCAGTGAGTGAGCATATTGCCCAGTTGCAGGGATTGGGTGTTTTGGGAATTGAGATCAAAACAGCAGAAGATCTTAAGCGGGTGAAGGGATTGATTATACCTGGTGGTGAATCAACAGCAATCAGCCGTTTGATACAAGAAGTTGGACTTTATGAACCAATACGTGATTTTGCAAGAAAAAATCCGGTTTTTGGTACTTGTGCAGGCTTAATTTTGTGTGGTTCCTCTATTACAGATGGTGGAGAGAAATTAAAACTTTTAAATTTGATCGACATTGACGTAACACGTAATGGTTTCGGTCGTCAGATTGACAGTTTTGAAGTTGATTTGGATATAAGGAATATAGGAAAAAATATTCCTTCCGTTTTTATTCGCGCCCCTTATATTGCTTCAGTTGGTGAAGATGTAAATGTCCTGGCGGAATATGATAAAAAAATCGTTATGGCGGAACAGGGGAATATTCTAGTTTGTTCTTTTCATCCCGAATTGACTGATGATAATCATGTAATGCGTTATTTTATGGATAAAATTCCGGATTAATTCTTGAAAAAATCATTTATTAATTACAAATTTTTAAAAAATTTAGCCAATATCTTAATAAATTATTGATATTGGCTTATTTATATGAAACTGTTTTATTTGTTAAAATAAATTTAATTCCATTCATCCAGTTTCCAATCGCCTTTATTCCAGTCATTATGCAATTCTGTCGCTTTTTCTTCTAAATTTTGATCTAAGATAGCCTGATGTATAGTTCGCATTAGTCTTTGGTAATAGGCAAGATTATGCCAGGTTAGCAACATTGCTCCAAGGATTTCCTTGCTGCGGAAAAGATGATGGATATAGGCACGACTGTGTTTTGAACAGGCGAGGCAATCACATTCTGGATCAATAGGTCGCCGATCATGAATGTGACAGGCGTTTTTCATATTAAGTGTGCCACGGCTTGTATAGGCACGACCGGTTCTTCCCGCTCTTGTTGGCATGACACAATCGAACATGTCAATCCCCCGCATAACTGATCCCAACATATCCTGTGGCGTTCCCACACCCATTAGATAACGAGGTTTGTCTGATGGAAGATAGGGAACAGTCACATCAAGGGTTTCAAACATTTGTTCTTGGGGTTCACCAACAGCAAGTCCGCCAATTGCATAACCTTCAAATCCTATTTTGTTTAATGCTTCCGCGCTTTCAATCCTTAAATCGGGTTCAATACCTCCCTGAACAATGCCGAATTGAGCATAACCAGGTCTTGTCTTGAAGCGTTTTCTTGACCGTTCCGCCCAACGCATCGACATACGCATTGAGCTGGCAATGGTATCATGACTGGCTGGAAGTGCAGGACATTCATCAAAACACATGGTTATGGTGGCATCAAGCAGATATTGAATATCCGTCGAGGATTCTGGTGTCAATTTATATGTGGATCCGTCAATATGAGAACGAAAGGTAACACCTTCCTCGTTCAGTTTACGTAAGGCCCCCAGAGACATAACCTGAAACCCGCCAGAATCCGTTAAAATAGGTCCAGACCAATCCATAAATTTGTGTAATCCACCCAGTTCATGAATCAGTTCCGCCCCTGGACGAAGCATCAGATGATAGGTGTTTCCCAATACTATTCCCGCTCCGGTTGAACGGACAGCATCCATGGTCATGGCTTTGACTGTTCCCACTGTTCCTACAGGCATGAAGGTTGGCGTGATTACGTCGCCATGAGCAGTATGTAATATTCCCGCACGGGCTTTATGATCTTGAGCTTGTTGTGTCCAATGGAATTTTAACGATGTCATGATTAGTGTGTCAAATTAAAAAAGGTCAATTTATTGATGTTATATAAATTTATTCTATGAAAAGGAAGATTAAAAAATTATCTAATTATCATGGATATTGAAAATTTATCATAATCT
Source organism: Commensalibacter melissae (assembly GCF_009734185.1). NCBI lineage: Bacteria > Pseudomonadati > Pseudomonadota > Alphaproteobacteria > Acetobacterales > Acetobacteraceae > Commensalibacter > Commensalibacter melissae. The sequence goes on from NZ_CP046393.1 coordinate 597,119, forward strand.
GGGGGATAATGATCATTAATAAAATGATTATATTCTTTGAAATTCTTACGAGTTTTTAAAAACCTGAATATTTTAACATTATAATTGATAAATATTATATTTAAAGATAGGCATTTAATATAGTTAATATTCATTCAGTAATAAATTAAAGTTATTTAAGCGAAAATTTAATAAATTCTAAAATTGATTTTATGTCATTATTTTTGACAGTAGAATGTAAAAAAAATATTTTTTTTTATATTTGATATTGTGTCCATCCTTGGTTCATGCCCAATCTTATGGTGAAAAATTGGTTCAAGCGACAATAGATAATTTAAAACCGGCCTATTGTAAAAATCATTTAGCTAAAATAATAAATATTGTTGAAAATTGTTACGTAAATGCAGATAAGGACGATAACCATAATTTAATCAATCAAAGTATTGCAGAAGATATGGCTGTTGTTGGTTCTATTCAGAAAAAACAGAATCAGTTTCTTAATTTCTCCTAGAAAAATCCCTATAATAATTTATCTTGCATGAAACCTGAAAATGTTTCATTTATTTAAAATGACAGGGTTGTTATAACTCAAGAAATTAAAATACTTTGTTTATTATAAAAATTCTTTTTCAATAATACATGCATCCCCGTAAGAATAAAAACGATAATTGTTTCGAATAGCATGTTCATAGGCTTGACGCATTTTTTCTGTTCCACCAAAAGCGCAAACCAGCATAAATAATGTGGATCTGGGTAAATGAAAATTAGTCATCAAAATATCGATGGATCTGAATTGATGACCTGGACGTATAAAAATGGATGTTTCCTGTTGAAAAGGGTGAAATATTCCTTGTTGATCAATTGCACTTTCCAATAATCGCAAGGTTGTTGTTCCCACCGCGATAATACGTCTTTTTTCAACTTTAGCTTGATTCAATCGTTCAGCGTTTTCTGGACTGAGCACGCCATATTCTGCATGCATATGGTGATCATTGATGTTTTCACTTCGCACTGGTAAAAATGTTCCAGCACCCACATGTAGAGTAAGGGCCAGCCGTTCAACACCTTTATGATCAAGCTGGGTTAATAATTCTTCTGTAAAATGCAATCCGGCTGTAGGAGCGGCAACTGCACCAGGATTTTGTGAAAATATTGTGTAATAATCCAGCTCATCCCTTTCAGTTGGTCCATAGGGACGACGAATATAGGGAGGTAGCGCCAATTGACCAGATGTATTAAGCCATTTATCAAATTCATTACCCTCAAGATTAAAACGGATGAACGCACCACCACCTGTTTCAAGTTTTACCACTGTGGCAAAACATTTTTTATCTGGAAAATCAAGGCGGTCTTGTTTCTTTAAACGTTTACTGTTTTTGATCAATACATGCCAAGTACCATCTCCCATCGGTCGATCAAGTGTAATGCCAATGTGAGCCATACCCCTTTGTGCGAATAATTTGGCGGGAATGACCTTTGTATCATTGGCAATCAAGATATCACCTTTTTGAAAATAACAGGGTAAATCCCGTATTGTTTTATCCTGAAATTTTCCCGATTTTGATGGAATGTAAAGAAGTTTGGCAGCCTCTCTGGGACGGGCCGGATGCTGGGCAATGCAATGTTCAGGAAGCTTGAAATCAAAATCTGCAGTAAGATCAGTCATGGATTATTATGGTTGGGCCATTAAAAAATGTTGAGAATATACATTTATTAAATGTATATTTCGGTTAGAAAGATCAAGAGATAAGAATTATTGGTTCTCTTGGCAAGTGTACAAACGAACTGTATCGTCTTCATAACGTATATCATTTAATGTTTTTTCTTCAGTTAAAATACGGCATCCTGTCACATCGGGATTATCTTTTGCTCCAACGCGATAATAAGCCAATGAATTCTTTACTGGTTTCCCTTGTTTAATCGTATCATTATTAAAATTACCCATAACCATAAAGGATAATCTTTCCGCCTGTGTTATCTCATGTGGCGTGAAAATGGCGCTGGTTAGAGGGAAAGCGTTTTTTTGTAATTGATCGTAATAGGCAGGTAACTTATTTTTCGAAAATTGATGCAAGGTACTCATATTATAGATTAATGCAATGATTGCTAATAATAAGGTTAGTAATTTTGTATAATAATTAACATCACGCCCAATTAAAATGGCACTGATGATACAGATCAAAATTATATGGGTATAACTGTAATGGGCCAGTCTTGTTTTGGCGAGACTGAAGATCAGAAAACTTGACAGGATTGCAGAAAGAATGATTAAAATATCATATGAAAACATTTTCCATTTTCTAAATGAAAAAGAATAAATCAAGGCGAAAATGAAAATTATGGTGATCAGACTAAAATGATCCACAAGCTGATTAAAAAAATACCAGATGGAATGGTAATGACCTGTAATACGGTCAGAGGCTCTGGCTATAAGGTCATAGCGGTACATTTCCTTGATAAAATCGAACTTGTCATAGGGGTAACGTAATGCTAGCCAGATTAATATAGGTGAAAAAAAAACGATTATGGGAAAGGTAAATGATTTTATTGAAAGCTGTTTGTTTTTGAATAAATAACCGTAAGCAATAAAATAGGGAATAGCCATAAAAAGAGCATGCCAGCTTTTTGTTAAAAAAGCCAAGGCAGAAAAAAAAGCCGCAAGTGCAATATGTCGGGTATCATTTTTACTTGCTAGGGCGATTACAACCATAACTTGGCAAAATATATAAAAAGCATCCGCGTCTCCAGAACGGAAACCGTGGGTTTTGATTATCAGGGATGCAGTAAATAATAGGGATAAAAAAAGAATGGAGCTGATTATATTATATTTTTTATATGTGTAATAACAGACAATACTGCAAAGCAGTATTGTTGAGACTATTGAAAATAATCGTACCGTTAAAATGGATTTTCCAAATAAAGAAATGATAATACAAGTTGGTAAAAAGCTGAGTATGGGCTTTAAATTCCACATATCAGTTTTATTCATCCATGTGTTGATAATCCAGTTTTTATTGATATTCATTTCAATTGAACTGACTGCATGACGGCTTTCGTCCCAGCTATCGAAATGGGTAAGATTTATGTGATAGAAAAGGGTGCAATAGAAAATTGCAAGAAGTATAAACAATAGAATAATAAAAAAATTTTTTCTTGTTAATAAAAACATAATTATTCAGTCATCATTATAAAAAGCGGGGTTTTATTCATAATTAATTATTTCGTTAGAAAATATAGGGTTTGAATGAGCGTTAAAATGTTAATTTATAAATTTTTACAAGAAAATAAAGATATTTCGTTCTGATCATGTTTATTTTTTAATTCTGTTACTTTTTCAGTTATGGGATGACATCGATTGATATCGGAATTGTCATTGCCTTGATCACGATAAAAAACCAGTGCTTTTGATATGGGTTTTCCATATTTGATTTTATCATAATTGAAATTGCCAAATACCATGATGGCTAAACGTTCATTCTGTTCTATATGTTGTGGTACATATAAGGTATTATATTTTGGATAGGCATTTTTTTGAAGTTGATAATAATAGTCTGGCAAATGTATTGAAGAGATTTTATGTAGATTGGTAAATGCAAAAATAACTGCTATAAAACTTAGAATAATAATAAAATATCGGGTATATTTATTAATGTCTCGACCAATCAAAATACTTGTGACCAGACAGATTAATATAATATGCGTATAGCCATAATGGTAAAGTTTTGTTTTAGCCATACTGTAAATCAGCAGACTACTCAAAATGGCTGATAAATAAATGATGATATCATAAGTTAAAAAATGTTTTTTCCTATATTTGTAACTATAAAATATGGAAAATATAAATGTTAAAAAAATGAGGCCAAAATTATTGAATAAAATTTTTATAAAATAATTCCAGCCATGAATATGATTTTCAATCATATGGGAGGAGCGTTTTATTAAATCATAACGCACCATTTCTTTGATAAAAGCAAAACCATCATATTGATAACGTATGCCAAGCCATATTAATATGGGCAAACTAAAACAAATGACAGGATATAAAATAGCTTTTATATTGAACCGATGGCTTTTAATTAGATAACCATAGGAAATTAAAAAGGGTAAGCCCAGGAAAAGAGCATGCCAACTTTTTGCTAGAAAAGCTAACGATGAAAAAAAAGCGGCCAGAGTAATATGAAAATGATCATACTTTGTTGCTAATGATAATGTTGCGATAATTTGACAAAGGATAAAAAATGAATCAATGTCGCCGCTTCTGAAAGCATGGTTACGAATTAAAAGTGAGGTTGTAAATAGAAGTGAAATAAAAAGAATGGCTGTGTAAATATTATATTTTTTAATTGTATAATAACAGACAAGATTACATAAAAATATTGCACATAAAAGAGAAAAAAGACGGATTGCTAGAATTGATTTGCCAAAAAGTAAAATCATTAGACAAGTTGGCAGAAAACTTAAAATAGGTTTTAAATTCCACATGTCGGGTTGGCCAGCCCAACTGTTTATAATATAATTATGATTGTAGATCATTTCCAAAGCACTGACGCCGTGTCGGCTCTCATCAGAACTGGCAAAAGGGATTTGGTTGATATGAAAGAATAGAATAAAAATAAATAAACCCATTAAGGCTATTAATAAAATATTCCAAAAATTCTTTATGATTATTAACATGTTTAAAATATTTATAGATTAAAAATAATTTTTTTATATTAAAATGATTCGGAGTCAATGAATATTATACAATAAAATTCTATATAATAATAAATTTATAATGAATATAAAGACTTGCAGTTTATTTGTTATTGTGAAGGAATATAATTTAAATATTTAAATTATATTAGAAACTACGAAGCATGATAGTAGGATTAATAGTCTAATCAACTATGATATTTTTTATAATCTGGATAATCTACTAGTTTCATAAATCGCTTTATGTTGTAATTAATCTATCTTTAACAAAAGTTATATTTTAACTATTAAAAAAATGATTAATATTTTTTATAGCACAATACGGTTTATTACCAATTAAACTTTTGGTTTTGTTAAACTATTTATCATTTGATATTATATTATAAAATTTAATCGGTTTTTTTTCTAAAAGCATCTAAACTTATAACCTGTGATTTCTCTTTCGATGCGTTACTTTCCTTAGAAGGTTTAGCATCTTTTAATTCTTCCATATTATTTGTAACTGTACGGAGTGTTTGAACAGGTGTCTTTTCTTCAGATTGAATCACGGTTAGACTAGAGGGAATAGGCTGAAAATTAAATGCTAGATTAACAAACGGATCTGCAAACCCAATAACAGATCCGAACGGAATAACCAATATACTCCCAACTCCGCCAAATGAAAGACCAACAGACATTTGCTGTTTAATTCTGTTGATTTTCAGATCCCAAAATTGATGTTGTAAAACAATCGTCATTTCTTCTGGATATTTTTCTTTAAGTTGGGGTGGAAGAATCACATCAGGATAGTCGGTTTTAAACTGGATATAGAAATTATGACTCCCAGGCAGTCCATCTTTTGCAACTGATTCCAGAGCTTTTAACATGACCTCACGATAGGCAGCTTCAATCCATTCATTATATGGTAAAAGGGAAGGGGGGTTTTCGTTAGAACCTGAATTATCTGAATTGGTCATTGTCTAAACTTTAACTATAAAATCAATAATCTAAAGTGAAGGGTTTCTGTTGCCCGGCACCCTTCAAGCCGCGCTTGTCACATTGGCTTATTAGGCCGCGATAGCGTGTGCCTCGAAATTATCGTTGGCATTTGTAAAAAACAGTCCGATAACGGTGGTACAATACCGAGCAAAAAATATATCTTTACTACGCGTGTCGATCCTGTTTCGTCCCCATAAGCTTTATGGTGGAGACGCCGGGTACCGCCCCCGGGTCCACTACGCCTATTTCATATACCGTTTATTGCCATAGTTGGGTAAACCAACAATTTTAATATAATAATATTTCACTAATAAAAAAAGGGGAAATTAATTTTTTTTGATCCAAATTAAATTTCTGGGTAACCGTAATTAATTTCCAATTGTTTTTACTTATTATTTCTTTATAATTTTCCGTAATAATCTTAACAGGAAATAAGCGATGAAAAAATCAGTAATCTTTGGAACAACCGCAGTCATTCTTGTACTAGGTTCAAGTCTTGGAGGTGGATATATCTATCTTCAGCATCAGCTACACAATCGTCTTGATGCGGGAATTAAAATGTTGGAGCAATCCTTTCCGGGTTCTTCTATTGTTTATGATCGCAGTGTAACCAATGTATTCACACGTAGTGCCATTTTGGAAAAAGTGAAGATCAAAGGCCAGTCTGGGCAATTATATACAATGGATAAATTGAATATCAAATCTGGTTCACGTAATGGATTGATGAGCGCTACAATTGATAATTTTGAGACAAAAATTGATAGTGACTTGATGATGAATAACGGGCAGATTCACGTTGATCATATTGATTTAAACAATTTTGTTCCCAGAAAGGATTTGCTTGACATCGATGCATCTGGAAAAATCAAGAGTGTTTATTTTTCAAAGGCAAAATTTGATTTGTTAAATCTGAAGAATATTACAATGAAATTATCTTCTGGATCGGAAAAGATAGCAATAGCTCAATATCAAATCAAAAATTATGGATTAGATCGAAAATCCGACCAAACTTTGAATGATTTCCGTTATTATGATAAAGTTAACAATCGGGACAATTATTTCAATATTCAATCACTTCAGATTAAGGATTTGAGTTTTGCTAAATTTTTCCAAAATATTGAATATGGAAAAACATTTGAATTTGCAAGTGACGAACCTAAACTTTTTCATATTAAAAATGTCGAATTAAAAATTGATGCTGCACGATACCAGCTTGGTGACATGCAAATTTCGACAGAAAAAGATGGAAAAAACCGTTTGTTTAGAGGTAATAAATTCGATAACTTACAATTACAAACCGATAGTGATCCAAGACTGTACGCTTTAAAGCAATATGGTTATGATCAACTAAATCTGTTCGGGAATTTGTCCGCGCAGTATCATTATGATCTGCAAGAATGGAATCTTGAACCGTTCCAGATTGGTGCAAAAAATATTGGGAATGTAAAAATTAATGCTCGTGTAAAAGGTCCGGAAAAACCATCAGCAAATAATGAAATGGCAATGATAAATGATTATAAGATTGTATCCTTTACAATGCATTTTCGTGATGATGGATTAATACAACATTTGGCTGATCTTAAAAGCCGTGAAAAGAATGAATCCGTTGATCAGATTAAGCAAGAATGGATTGAGGATTTACAGAAACCCGATAGAGATTTTCCGGAATTGTCTAAACAAGCTGGAAATGCTGTCATTGATGTTATTCATCATCCGGATCATGAGCTTACAATTGAGGTTAATCCGGATAAACCTTATTCATTTTTAGATCTAACTTCATATAATGCTAGTCAGATAATTGATCATTTGAATATTAAGGTTCATAGTGATTCTAAGCATTAATAATGGATTTTATAAAATAAATTCATGAATTTATTCGGCTGGATTGAATAAACTTACATAAATTACATTTTCAAGATGTGCAAAATGAATAAATTGAAAAAAGTATTTTTCTCTCTATTTGTTTTGCTTTTTATTTATTATAGGACTGAATTTATATAATATACGTTATGGGGAGGCTCCGTTCATATTAGAATACACGCATAATGCCCTGACACGGATTGCAGGAAAAAAGGGCATTATTCATATTCCAAGGCGTTTGTCCTTAAAGTTTTCCAAACGGTCATTTTCGAGAATATAAATGTGATGCTTGAAGATGGTAGTCATTTAAATGTTAAGAAAATAGGGATTTCAAATAACGGTTTCTGGGAAACTTCAATATAGAAAACCGTTTTAAACAGGGTTCATGTGAACTTTGATATTGGCAGAATAAATGCTGAAAATTGGCGGATTAAATCTTTATCCCATCAGCTAAGCGGGATAGATTATTTTTACAAGACCAGAGTATCGGAAAAGTCAGGGTATCAAATTCATATTAACTATTTGAGAACAGAGGGTATGGGAAACGGTACAAGAATTATTTTGGGAAGTATAGCCAATTTTTTATATAAAACAGGCTATCATTCAATTACGGTTGATTTTTCATATGATGATAATCAGTCATTTTTTACTAATGAAGCCTGCTATATATTTCGGAAAAAATTTTGTCCACATTGATCTGTCCTGTTTATTGGGTTTGAATTTAAAGCCGCATTTTTTTTAAATAGCTAACGAGGGGAATATGCAAATCATGACTGTTAAAAACCATTAAAATCATATATTTTAGGAAAATAGTTTTATACTGGTTTATAAATAATTTCTTAGTCGTACTTAAAATGAGTAAATAGATTATTATGGCACTTACAGAAGAACAACAGGCAGATATTAAAGCGCAGTCAAGTCAGCAACTTTATACAAAACGACCAATTTCACCAGGTTTGGAAGAAATGCTTTATCAAGCTTTTCCAGTACTGGATCATGGATTTGTCAGGGTTGTCGATTATATGGGTAATGATTCTGCAATTGTTCAGGCAGCCCGAGTTTCATATGGAACCGGTACAAAAAAAGTATCGGAAGACCGTGGTTTAATTCGATATTTAATGCGTCATTATCACACAACCCCTTTTGAAATGTGTGAAATTAAGTTTCATGTTAAATTACCAATTTTTGTAGCACGACAATGGATTCGTCATCGTACGGCCAGCGTGAATGAATATTCGGCCCGATATTCAATAATGGATAGAGAATTCTATATTCCCGAACCTCGCGTATTGGCAATGCAAAGTAAGGTTAATCATCAAGGTCGGGGAGAAGTTCTTTCTGCTGACCAATCAGAGGCAGTTCTATCGCTTTTACGTAATGATGCGCAAAAATGCTATGATGATTATGAAAAAATGCTTCGTAATCCTGAAGAAAATGGTTTTGGGCTGGCTCGTGAGCTTGCCAGAATGAACTTGACCTTGAACAGTTATAGTCAATGGTACTGGAAGATTAACTTACATAATTTATTTCATTTCTTGCAGTTAAGAATTGACTCGCATGCACAATATGAAATCCGTGTTTATGCTGAAGTAATGCTGAAAACGGTTCGGGCATGGGTTCCTCTGGCTTGTGAGGCATTTGAAGATTATCGCAAAGGAGCTGTAACATTTTCCTCGACCATGATGAATGTTATTGGCAAGTTGTTAAATGGACAATCTGTTGATCAAGCTGACAGTGGATTAAGCAAACGTGAATGGACAGAAATGATGCAGATTCTGGATCATTACAAATCCTAGAGTTAATGTGTATATAAAATCTCTTGGAAAGATTGAAAATGGAAAAACTTTTATATGTTGCTGGTATTATCATTTTATTTATCGGCATTGTTGCAGCGATGTGGTTTCTTCCTTTTGGACGTAATCTAGATGCGGATAATCAGTATCTACATGAGACTTTTTATACAAAGAAAAAATGAACTATGCTAAATATTTGATTATAAATATGAAAGTAGTTGAAAATTTCATTATGGATTATAAAGATAAAAAGAATCTTCCTGTCGATGAATATGAGTATGAATTGCCTGGTAAATCCGTCCATTCATCATCTGAATCAATGGGAGAAAGTTTTTTTACCCAACCTTCAAATCTTGATTCTAATATTAAACCTCTAGATCCAAATCAAAAAATCGAATTTGCCACTTTACGCCCTTGGTATATTGCCTGTACTTTCGTTTTGGTTTTGGGGTTGATTTTCGAATTTGGAATTTTAGGAAAAAACGGAAAGCAGGGACCTTTATGTCGGTATATGCCAAAAAATAAGGTTTGTTATGTTTTGGCAGGTCCTGGATCTTCTTTAGAGAAATAGATTCGGGGTGACAGGGTTTTTAGGAATTTTTGCTATTTGCAAGTCCTGTTTTACAAATGGCGGGATAAATTAAATCTGCAATAGCATGGTAGGCTTGACTTTCTGGGCCATCAGGTTGTTGAACGGTTATGGGAATTCCCTCATCTGATGCCGTACGGATCGCAGGTAAAATAGGTATTTCCCCCAAAAAAGGGATATTCAAAGCTTTGGCTTCTTTTTTAACACCATCCTGTCCAAATATATAGGTTTTTTCCTGACAACGAGGGCAAAGAAAATAAGACATATTTTCAATGATACCCAATATAGGGGTTCGCGTTTTCTGAAAAAGAGAAATACCTCTTTTGGCATCCAATAAAGCAATATCCTGAGGTGTGGAAACCATTATAGCACCATCTAATTTAATGGATTGGCCAAGGGTAATTTGAACATCACCCGTCCCAGGAGGCATATCAATCAACATGATATCCAACTCTCCCCATTTTACGTCTGACAACAGTTGTTTGACCGCTCCCATTACCATGGGTCCCCGCCATATAACCGCCTGATTCGTGGGAACCAGCATGCCAATGGAAATTGCTGAAATACCCCATGCCGTCATTGGGATCAGTTTGTGGTCTCTTACTTCTACCTTGCCTTTTAGATCAAGCATATGTGGAATGGAAGGGCCATAGATATCAGCGTCCATGATGCCAACCTTTAATCCTTTTTGGGACAAGGCAATCGCAAGATTGACAGTTGTTGAGGATTTTCCAACACCTCCTTTTCCCGAAGCGATTGCAATGACACATTTAACCGAATTGAGAGTTTCAATGGGTTTGGCATTTTTTATATTATTTGCTTTTATTGAAGTTGTATCTGATTTGGTATGACCGGTTTGTTTGGGTGGGAATACCAAGCGTTTTGATATGGTTGGATCATGTAAGCCGGAAGAAATGGCATTCATAAAAACACGGGCTTGTTCCACATCTTTAAGCTGACTTAAATGGTGTTCGATTTTTGCCCGTAATGGTTCCACTTGAGCGGGATCGACATTGGGGACTTTTAACGTTATATGTATTTTTTGGTTTTCAATATGAAGCGTTTCAATCAAATCAGTGTCTAGCAGCCGAATATGGGGAGACCATGGAAGCGTAAAATCTTTCAAAGCCTCTTTGACTTTTTGCCGGTTAATTGAAATAGGGTTATTCATGTAAAACCTTGAAGAAACAATCATTAAAAAATGTAATTATCAAGTTTATTTTAAAAAGTATATAACAGATTTGTAAAGTTGTAATGAAGCTCTGAAACTAATTTTCTTCATTTTATTTAGAAAGAAAATGTAGAATTAATTGGAAAGAATCGTTAAGGAATAAAGTTCTGTTCAAACAGCAAAAAAAATCAAAAAGGGATCATCGTATCGATGCTTTGCGTGGATTGGCGCTGATCATGATGTATATTGACCATATTCCTGAAAATCTTCTAAATCGTTTTACCATGCGGAATGTAGGGTTTGCCGATGCAGCAGAAATTTTCGTATTATTAGCTGGATATGCTTCCTGGCTTGCATATGGAAGAAGGATTCCGCTTGACGGGTTTTGGAAAATTTGCAAAAGGATTTTTGCACGTTGCTGGAAAATTTATCTTTTTCAGATAGGCTTGGTATTAATTACATTATTCAGCATCTATCAGTGGCGTCGAATATGGATATTGCCAGTTGATTTTTTAGAGCCTGAATTGGCGCATGGTCACAGTATCTTAAGAGTATTCTGGCGGTTGTTGCTTCTGGACGCATTGCCAAGTAATCTGAATATTTTGCCACTCTATATCATTTTACTCGCCTTTTTTCCCATCCTTTATTTAATCATGAAATATCGTTGGTGGTTGGCGTTGGGAATAAGTTTTTTGCTATGGGGTTGGGTTAATCTTGATCCATGGTTCAATTTTCCTAACTGGCTTGATCCTGATGGTTGGTTTTTTAATCCTTTAGCATGGCAGTTTTTATTCACGCTTGGGGTTTATGGTTCTATTCTTGCAGGTAAGCATGAAGGTAATTTTCCATATTTTGTATGGTTACAGGGACTTGCTATCGCTTATTTAATCTTTTCTTTCCTAGAAGCGTTTCCATGGGGATATTGGGGATTACCCGATTTGAGATTGATAGAACTGCATACTCCTGCAAAGGCTTATCTTTCACCATTGCGATTGATGGACGTTATCGCAATATTTTACCTTGTTCAATCTTCAAAATGGACCAAACAATTTTCCGAAAATAAAGTTGGACAGCTTTTGGCTTTATATGGTCGACACTCGCTGGAGGTTTTTTCCTTGAGTACGGTTTTTGATCTATGGGGGCGTTTGATGTTCGCTAGCTGGGGACAATCATTATTTTTGCAGCTAGGTATAAATTGTATCGCAATATATATTCTTTATCTCCTGTCTTTATATCTTGATAAAAAAAGACAACGATTAAGAACTATCAATCTAAGATCCCAATAATATTATTAAAGTTCAATAATTTCAAAAATCAGGATTTATTCAGAAATAAGCTTATCATGAATTCATGTCTAAGATGTTAGAATTTTAAAACAGTGTAACCATAAAATCATGATTTTAGATAGATTTATATTTATTTTAATGAATTTTATGGTTAAATTAATTCAGTTATTTGATCTCTGCATGTTTTTAGAAAAGAGATAAGTTTGCGCATGAAGTAACCTGTAATAATGCTGTTATTATTTTTAATGAATAAAGAATAAGTATGTCAAAAAATCTTTTTCAAGGGGATTTGATACGTTGTTTGATCCTTACCATGGGGATTTTCGGTTTGGTTTCAACTCATCGGTTGCAAGCTCAACCTGCTGTTAACTTACCTTTTATAGGTCGTTTAACTTGGCCAGATAAATTTAGTTCTCGATGTTCTTCTGGTAGTTTTGCAAATGTTGCCGAAAAATTATTGCCGACGGTGGTTAATATCTCAACCAGTCGAGTTCTTAAACCGGGGCAGCATGACGATGAAGATGATGACAATACGGAGGATACCGCTTCTGATCCAGATTCCCCTTTCGAAAAATTCTTTCAAAACTATATGAATGGCAAGAGTGGTCCTGATGACGGTATGGATCATCTTCAGGCGTTGGGTTCTGGTTTCATTATTGATTCATCAGGCCTTATCGTAACAAATTATCATGTTATTAAAGATGCCGACCAGATTTTGATAACTTTACAGGATAATCGGACGGTTAAAGCTGTATTAAAGGGATATGACGAAAGAACAGATATTGCCTTACTTAAGATTAATGTGAAAGAACCATTAACCATTGCGCATTTTGGCAATAGTGATTATTCAAGGATAGGTGACTGGGTTTTGGCGATTGGTAACCCATATGGTTTATCTGGAACCGTGACATTCGGTATTATTTCGTCAAGGGGAAGGGATATAGAACAGGGGCCATATGACGATTTTATTCAGACAGATGCCCCAATCAACAAGGGAAATTCCGGAGGTCCCTTATTTAACATCAAAGGAGAGGTCATAGGCATTAATACAGCTATTTTTTCACCTTCTGGAGGGTCAATAGGTATTGCTTTCGCCATACCTGCCAATGAGGCAAGGGATATTATCAATCAGCTTCGTGTAAACGGCAAGGTGACTCGTGGATGGATTGGTGTTCGTATCCAGGAAATTAATGAAAGTATAGCGAGTAGCCTGAATGTAAAACCGTTTCAGGGAGCCTTGGTTGTAAAAATTGAGAAGGGTAGCCCTGCTGATAAAGCTGGATTAAAATCTGGCGATATCATAGAAAAAATAAATAGCCAGGTTGTTACAGCCCACACAATGCCAAGGATGGTTGCTGCCGCTCCCATTCATTCACAAATTAATTTAACAGTTATAAGACGGGGAAAAGTTGTTGATTTACCCATAGAGATACAAAATCTTGAAGAAAATGAGGAAAGTAAGGAGAGTGATATTCAAGATGAAAAGGCAAGGGTATTAGTAATTAAAGATCTGAATATTACGGTCAGTACGATAACGAATTTACTAAGACAGAAATATAATCTGGCAGAAAAACAGCAGGGCGTTGTAGTGACCACCGTACATCATAAAGAGAAAAATTTGATGCAGCGTTTAAAGCCTGGAGATGTAATTGTGGGAACAAATACTAAAACTGTAAATGATGTTGATATGCTTCAACAGGCAATCACAAGTGTAAAAAAAGAAAACAGAAATCCTGCTTCAATGCTTTTGCTGGTTCAAAGCGGTTCCGTTATGCATTGGGTTGCAGTCCCGTTCGTTTCCGAAAGAAACAAAAGCGATCATAAACGATAATTCTGATCATGGATTCCAGGATTTACGGTTAATCGAGCAAGGTATAAATGAGGTTTGGAATTAAAAAGCTGAATTTATATCCCGCTGTTATTCAAAGTGTTCGGTTATTATTATCTGTAGCAACAGCAAGCCTACTTGCACATCTATGTAAATTGAACGAACCTTATTGGGCTTTAATTACAGCTGTTATCGTGACGCAAAGTCGTATCGCTCAAACCCTTCAGACCAGTCGTGATCAAATTATTGGTTCTCTGATTGGTGGAATTGCAGGGATCATAGCCATTGCCTTGCAGATTTATTGTGGCTGGTCACCGATTATAGTGTTTACAATCGTAATGATTCCGATGGTTATGTTCGTTTCATGGCGTCCCACCATGAGGCTTGGAGTTGTGACACTTGCAGTCGTTTTTCTATTCCCTTCACCCGGAGGGATTTTTGAAAGACCTTTTGATCGTATCTTTTCAATTGTTGTAGGTGTATTGGCCTCTTTATTGGTTAGTTATTGTATATTGAGACCTCAGGCTAGATATCATGCCTTTTTACATGCCAAGGAAGCTTTTAGTAAATTATATAAATTATTGCACGCTGTATTGATTGAAGGAATTTCATGGGATGCTGTTGAAGCTAAAAATGATGAAATCATTACAGAACTTCGCGAATTGGCCAGTGATATAGATGAAGCACGTAAAGAACGACCTACCTGTGTTTTGGAAGAAACGGATCCTGTGCTTGTGCAATTATTTCCAATTTTGCGACGTTTGCAAAGTGATAGTATTTTTGTGGCAAGAGCAATGGAGGCTTATGGTCAAAAATTACATCCCAATACCGAAAAAGCCTTGGAACATGCTTTAAAAGAAATATTTTATTTTTTTAAAATTCAGTCTGTAAGACAGGCCAACGGCAAACATAAAAAATTGCGGAATGCCTGTGATATTCATGTTGATTTTGATTCCTTGTTAAATCCACTGCTGGAAGAGGCTAAAAAATCTTGCCCTTCCATCATTCAATTTACATTAAAGGCGCTTTGTAATGATTTTTGCAGAGGTCATGATATCTTTTCCTCATGAAATGCTTTTAACGATATTATTTTGGTTTCTTATAGTTTGAGATTTCATCATCGCTTAATGTTCTTGCTTCATTGGCAAGCATTATTGGTATGCCATCCCTAATTGGATATGCCAGACCTGCATTGCAACTGATCAGTTCATCAGCTTTACGATCATAAATAAGAGGGCCTTTTGTCACAGGACAGACAAGGATTGAAAGCAGTTTTGGATCAATGGGAGGGGTATTTTGAGACATTTGTTTATCCTTTAATGAATTAGATAAATTCTATTGGCAATCGGGCTTAAGAAAATAATAAGGTTGATAATTGACGACGCCCCTGTAACGTAGCTGGATCGTCAAATCCCCAAGATTCAAAAAAACGTAACAATTGTTTTTTTGCAGCTTCATCATTCCAGCTTTTGTCTCTTTTCATAATTTCAAGCAATTCATGTGCGGCTTCATTTCTTTTTCCGGCACCATTTAAAGCGGTTGCCAGTTCATAGCGTGCCTGATAATTATCTGGATCCGATTTGATTTTATCCATTAATGCCTGTGTTTCCCCAGTGTTTTTTTTACCTTCCAGAGCAAGTTCAATAGCAGATTTCGCACCTATAATTTCAGCATGATCTTGTATGGATTCCGGAACTTGTTCAAGACTTTCCTGTGCCGCTTCTGGTCCTGTACTGGCAAGAATTGATCGTATCAACCCGCCCCATGCTTCCGGTTTTTCAGGTTCCAGTTCAAGGGCTTGGGAAAAAACACCCATTGCCTCATCGAATTTTTTGTCATGCAACAATGATTGTCCCTGTTCAATTAAATCCGTGCTGGGCATTGCACTACCAGCGGTTTTTAATAATTGACTGACAAATTGTTGAATTGCATTTTCAGCTTGCACCCCTTGAAATAAATCGACTATTTGCCCCTGCCAAAAAGCAGCAACCAGAGGGATAGACTGAATGGGAAGGCCGATCTGCATCAACTGTTGGACAAGAGCTTGATTCGCATCTATGTCGATTTTTACAAGTTTTACGCGTCCTTGAGTGGCATTTGCAATTTTTTCCAATAATGGTGTAAGTTGTTTGCAAGGGTTGCACCAATTCGCCCAAAAATCAACTAAAACAGGAATTTTTTGGCTGGCTTCAACGACTTCCTGAACAAAGTTATTTTGATTACCTTCAATAATACTCGTTTTGGAAGAAGAAGCCGAGGAAATGGCTGTTCCATGTTCAGTCAAAAGTTGACCTTTTGCAGGTTGGGACGGGGAGTTAAAAAGCGCCATAAATCATATCCTGTTTCATTTAAATGAAAAATTTGATTCTCATATGTTTAACAATTTCTAGGTATTAGAATTGATTTTTGTATATATTATAGTGGATGAGAGACAGGAAATAAAAATAATTTTTAATTTTTGTTTTTTCCGCTTGCATCTTTAATAGAAATATCATAAAAGGCTTTTACGCTCTTCAGAGCGGGCGTAGCTCAGGGGTAGAGCACAACCTTGCCAAGGTTGGGGTCGTGGGTTCGAATCCCATCGCCCGCTCCAATTAATAATTTATTAAGTTAAATATTACTTAATATAGATTAATTTTTTAATCAAATAATCATTATATTTTCTGTAGCGTACAAAAGAAATTATATGAAATTAATTCATATATTGTTATTAAATGTATAAATGCTTGAGAATAAGATATTATCGTCATAACTTGGTGTTTATTTTAAATATTCCAACTAAATATAGTTCGTAATAAATTCAAAAGGTTATATGATTTTTTATTTCAAAAATAATTCATATAAACTGAAAATTTCCATTATTGATTTTTCTTGGAATTCATTATTTAAATTTTTATCAGATAATTTGTCATTTCAACAAATATATATCGTTATTTTTAAATCATATTTTTAAGTTAATATAATGAAGTTATCGTAATTAGTGTTTTAAAGCTTTTATGGTCTTTACATGACAAAAAATTGATAATTTTAAAAAAACCAAATTTTATAATTTTTAAATATGGTTCAAGAGATTAAATTTAATCAGAAAAAATTGTCTTTATATTGTGCAATAGGTTCGCAGCTATTATGTATCAATCATTATTTTTTTAATGGACTAGATAAAGATTGAAGAGTAATTGTGAAAAAAAAGTTATTGGTTTTACTTTTTATTTTATTGGGATTTGGAATTTGTGTTCAAGCGCAAATTCCATGTCAAAATAAGTTTTTATATGGAAAACCGCCAGTTATTGAATGGCCGATAAAAACAGTCTGCTTTAAAGATTATGCCGCTTCTTTTTCAGATATAACTTTGGGGAATATTTATTCAGCTGAATTTTTGACAAAAAATCAGGTAATGGCTAGTAAGAATATGAAAAGATATGGTAAATTTGATAATCGTGATCCTGTTATCAGGGATTACAGAGGGTCAGGTTTTGATCGTGGTCATATGACGCCTAGTGGGGATATGCCTGATTATCAATCTCAGGTACAGACTTTTATCTCTAGTAATATTGTACCTCAGACAAAGCAGCTGAATAGTGGAAAATGGAACTGGATTGAACATAATGTAAGGAAAATGGCAATATCCTACGATCAGTTATATGTTATAACAGGTTCTTATTTTCAGGAACCGGTCAAAAGAATCGGTTATGACGGAGTATGGATTCCGTATGCAGTCTGGAAAGCGGTTTATATTCCGTCCTTAAAAAAGGGTGGGGTTTATTTTTGTAAAAATTCACATAGGCCTGTATGTTATCGCATGAGTATAGCTTTTTTCATTTACAAAACCGGGATTGATCCTTTTCCAGCGTTATCCAATGATATCAAGGAAAATAAATTTCCCTTGCCTAAACCTATTCGTCCAAGGGTTAAGTAATATTTTTATATTTTGAAGACAAGAATTGAATTTAATATAGAATACTGTTTCTGACCTTTTTGAATAGTTAATGAGAATTTTATTGTATTATGCTTTTTATCAGCATATTTTTCATACACTTATGTGTATTGGTAGTACCGGGCCCTGATTTTCTATTAAATTCTAGAACAGGGTTAACAGGCAATAAAAAAGCTGTCATTCAAGTTGTAACGGGTACAACATTGAGGGCAATTATCTGGGTTTTGTTCTCGTTGTTGGGATTGCACCTTATTTTTCAATATTACCCTTTTTTACGAGAATTAGTTTTATTTGGCGGGTCAGTTTATTTATTTTATCTGGCATTTCAGATTTACAGATCGGCTGATTTACCATTGCCGGCAGAGCACGGCATTGGTCATTCATATTTTTTTACTGGATTGCTTACCAATTTAACCAACCCGAAAGCTTTACTCTATTTTTCAAGTATTTTTTCAATTATTCATTTTGGGTCAAATCCTTCCACTGTTTTTTTTATTTTTATTATGATAACGCTTGAAACCCTGATCTGGTTTCTTTTTGTAGGATTGGCTTTTTCACATTCCGGGATACAAAAACAATAAGTCTAGGATAGATAGATTATTAGCATGTGTTTTTATAATGTTTGCATGCTCAATTATATTTAAATTATTTGTAAAATAAACTATCCTTATTATGTATAATTAAGTTGGTATTAAACTATTTAGTATATTCCATGGTTGTGAATATTTGAAAATAGGAACACATAATCAGAGGATTTGTGATGTTAACGATTATTCAATCTCCGTCAAAATATATCCAAGGTGCTGGTGCACTTGAAAAAGTTGGTAAATATGCCTTGATGCTGGCCAATAGTTATTTGGTTGTCGCTGATAGTTTTGTAATGAATTTGACACAAGCCACATTGGAAAAAAGTTTCCAAATTTCCTCGGTGCAGGCATATTTTGAAATTTTTAGGGGAGAGTGTTGTAAAAAAGAGATTAATCGTTTAGGGAAAATTCTACAGAGGCACGGTTGCAAAGGGGTTGTCGGTGTTGGTGGCGGGAAAGCCCTTGATACAGCGAAAGCCATTGCGTTTTATAATAAGGTTCCGGTTATAATTGTGCCGACAGCTGCATCGAATGATGCGCCGACCAGTGCTTTATCTGTAATTTATACCGAAGATGGTGCTTTTGAGGAATATTTGATGTATCCTTCCAATCCTGATATGGTAATTATGGATAGCACAATTGTTGCCAATGCACCCCTTCGTTTATTGATTTCAGGAATGGGAGATGCATTATCTACCTATTTTGAAGCCAGAGCCTGTTATGAGGCAAGAGCTGTCTCCATGGCAGGGGGGCAATCAACATTGGCAGCCTTGAATTTGGCCAGGTTATGTTATGAAACCTTGTTGGAGGAAGGGTTGAAGGCGAAAGCGGCTGTCGAGGCTGGAGTTGCTATAAAAGCTGTCGACCACATTATCGAGGCGAATACGTATTTAAGTGGTATCGGATTTGAAAGTTCTGGCCTGGCAGGGGCACATGCAATCCATAATGGATTAACCGTTCTTGAAGAATGTCATTCCATGTTACACGGTGAAAAAGTTGCATTCGGCACATTAGCCCAGCTTGTACTTGAAAATGCGAAACAGGAAGAATTGGAAACCGTTCTTGATTTTTGTGTACAAATAGGTTTACCGGTTACTCTTGACCAAATTGGTATACAGGATAATGATGATCTTAAGGGAAAAATAATGAAAGTGGCAAAGGCAAGTTGTGCTAAAGATGACACTATACACAACATGCCTTTCGAAGTTACTGAAGATCAGGTTTATGCCGCTATTATGGCTGCTGATAGAATTGGTCATAAATGGTTAAAAAACTATAATATTGTTTTGTAGCTGCATACAATCATACGCAATTTCGTGAGATTGTGTATGATATTTTGTTAATTATTTTGTATTGGATTGAAAATCAATTTTTCTTAAATTAGAAAGCGCCCTAAAATTACATTCCTTGACATGATAAATCATACATTCTTCAGTTTCATGTGGATTTTTTAGGGATTGTCCATCCTGGTCAAAAGATATCCTGCATTTCTTATAGCTGATAATTAATTTATTTTTCTTGAGTGCAAAAGGATCAACAAAACCCGTAATCTCAATTTTGCAGCTTGGAGTGTTATAATGAATCATGCCATAAGCGGGATAGTATGGCATATAACCTACAGCTGCATAATTAACCTGAGTTCTGTTTTCATAGAGAATTAAATTAACGGGGTCCTTTTCGACAGTTTGTTCTGTAATGGATTGTGATGAATGAGATGGATTCATTGCCATTGTGGGTAAAGATAAAATAATGCAGATAATTGTAAATGCATATTTTATTTTTGATATCAAGGATAAGGATTTCATTTGGGTTGACCTTTTTCTTCGGATTTGCTTGAAGAAATATTCTCTTTAATCGTTATCGGATAAATACGGTTTACTATTGGCAATGTTTCAAAAGAGCAAAAATCCCCATGCCATGTACTACAAGGAATTGTCTCACTAAGTATTTTCAATTGATGGTTTTTTGTAATTTGCATAGATATTTTGCAATAGGGATCTTCTTTGGCAGTGAATTCTAGTTTTGATGGATCATGATGGTTGAGTATCGTATTTCCATGGGTATTTGCCTGACAGGTAGGAGAATTGTAGGTTATTAAAGTTGCTCCGGGATGGATGGGATCTAAGGCTATGACATAATTTTTGCTTATGCCGACATGGCTTTCGAAAATTTCTATTTGTGGTAAAATTCTAGACGCTTTATTTAATGGACCGATTTTAACACTGGATTTTGTGTTTGAAGATCTTGCATATGTCAAATTCGATAGAACAGTCAAAGAGATTATTAGAGACAGGATTGTATACGATAAATATTTTATCAATCTAAAACTCCACATTAGGGTTTTAATAAAAATTATTCTAAATGAAGGTTTAGGATAAACGTAATCTTGTTCTGATTTCAAGCTTGTAAAAAATTAAAGCTTAAGAATCAAATTGTGAAAATTAGAATGCCATATTTTATATTAATAATAATGGCATTTATTTTAAATCAGTTCATTTCATAAAAAAGTTGTTGAATAGTATCTAATTCATTAATCTTGTTTGCCAAGATAAGTTGTAACAAAATTCTAGCTTTTTGCGGGTTTAAATCAGCTGCGGCTATAAATTGGTTGGCATCATCATTAACTTCAACATTACGATTGACAAATCCGCTCCCCGTTCTGCTGGATCGAACAACAATAACGCCCTTACTTGCGACCTTTTTCAATGCTTGTATTGCCTGGGTTGATGTATTTCCATCGCCAACACCAGCAAGGATTATGCCTTTTGCACCTCTTTTGACCGCATCATGAATAAGATCTCCATCCATTTGGATATGAGAATAAATAATATCAACACGCGGAAAAGGAGCTTTTTCAGGAATGGTGTAAATATGTTTCCTTGCATTACTGGACGTACGGTAAAAATATACATGATTATTATTGATAATGCCGATTGGCCCTGTATTGGGGGATTGAAAAGTTTGGAGGCTGGTTGTATGGCTTTTTTGAACAGAATGTGCATCATAAATCATGTCATTCATTACTATCATGACAGGTTGGTGATAAGCCTCAGGGCGTGTAGCCAATTTAACAGCATTGACAAGATTGGATGCACCATCTGAACTGATAGAATTGGTCGGGCGCATTGCACCCGTCAAAATAATTGGTTTTTTCGAATTTATAAGTTTATTAAGAAAAAAAGCGGTTTCTTCCATGGTATCAGTGCCATGGGTAATGATAATTCCTGATATCGAAGGATCATTTTCAGCAGCCTGAACTTTTTTGGCCAATTTTAACAAAATTGTATCAGACATATCCTGAGAACCGATTTGCGCCACAGGAACAACATGAATTTTTGCCATGTTTTGTAAAGCAGGTATGGAAGCGATAAGATCTTCTCCTTTGGTGTTGCCTGCTTTATATTCGAGCTTGTCTGTTGTTGCTGATCCTGCGATGGTTCCTCCGGTAGTTAGTACAAGAATCTGTTTTTTTTCAGGTTTGATAACACGATCTATATTATTCATCGGTTTATCTTTCTCAGTTTTTGCATAAGAAGGGGAAAGTAAAATTAGACTTAATCCTATGGGGATAATTAAAAACTGAAAGAGGGGTCTAGGTAAAATATTCATTATATCAGAATTAATTTTATATAATTTAATTATATTGATTGATCCAGGTTACTACCCTACCCATATTCAATATACTATTTTTCTATTAATTAAAAATATTATTATTAATATGCTCTATAACTCTATAAAGAGACAAGGTACAGGTTAAATGGTTTTAAGTGTGTTCAAAAAAGGCTGTAAACGATTCATGATGCCTTATTTTTCACAGTGGAAGATGACAATTTTACCTGTTTTGCAAAAGGGATATAAAACAGATTTTATACAGATAACTGAAAATTGTGACATGATCTGTTTAATTGATCTATCTTACGCCCTGCATCCACAATCATTCATTAATACGATAGAATTTGAATGTGGAGATCCTACGATAAATCTGAATGAATTCTTGATTTCAAAACGTAAATTTTCAGTCAATATTTCCGGAGGAAAAATAAATACGAAATCGACGATTGCATTTAAAATCATTACTGATACAGGATTAGAGCAAATTTTTACGGTTTTACTGGATGTTATTGGTCAAAATAAAACAGTTTATAATCAAAGGCATGGTTTAAGAAAACCTGAATTATGGGTTATTAACAGCGATCCAGATCAAAATTATAAACAGGAATTTGGATTATCCTGGATTGAAGGTGATTTATTATTAAATCTTAAAACACTTAATCTCTGGCAATATGACTCTAAAATTAATTCAAAATGGTTCAAGATTTTTACAATGCAGGGGGTTGTTAAGCCGGTTCCAATTGAATATAACCTTTTTGACAAATCTTGTCTATCGCAAATTGAAAAATCATCAAGACCTGATATAAAAAGGAATTCATTGTATAATGAGAATATTGATGTCAAGTCTATTCATACAGATGCATTTATATCTGGGAATCCTATAGGAAAAGGGATTTCTGTCGTTACAGAAGGAATGATTGCCGGACAAAGTCTTTATATTGGAACAGCAGGAATAAAACCTAAAAATATTTATCTTGGTTGTAATGGGGTTGTTTCGACTAAACATCTTTCAGCAGATTTTTTGCAACTCGCATTCTTTTCCATTAAAGAACTACCAAATTATGTTCCAATAGGCACATTAATATTATGCCATGATTATCCAGGTTATTCTTCACCAGTTTTACTTTGCTCCATCAAGGATAAACCGAAAAATTCTGGGGAATGGAATATTGTTAATGATAAAGTCTTGGTAAAAAATAACATATCGGGAAAACCGGATTTAACTGTAGTTTCTTCCAATTTATCATTATTGGATGATGATAAAATTGTAGAGATAAGACCCTCGGTCACAAATATTTCAAATCGGACTGTTAAACCTGTTCCGTCAGAAAAATCTTTTTCTACAAATAATCACCATTATATAAGGTTGTCATCCAAAGATTCAATCATACCATATTCAAAGAAAATAGAAAATTCATGGACTAAACTTAAACTGGATAAAATATCCCCTGTTCAAAACATTTCAGATGAATGGCAAAATAAAAATGAATTATGGCAAATTCCCGCAACGGGTTTGTTACAAATAAATGGCTCATTCATATTCAAGGAAGAAAATATGGATTTGTCAGGACCAATCTCTTTTCATGGTGGCGATCAATTGGTTTTAAAAATTGTTAAAACCGGAAAAACAATTCTGTTTCAACCTGTTAATCAAATTGAATTTCCCCTGATTCCTTATATCAATGATGTGATGAATACAATTTGTGCCAGTCCAAAGTTAACTTTTTCTAATGCGATTCCTGTAACAAAAGGAGATCAAATAAGTTTTGAAACGGTTTATTTGCATCAGCCTGATGCCTTGAAAAACAATCTGGACCTGAAAATTAATAAAGCTATTTTCGAGATATATATCTTATAAGTAATTTTATCAGGTTCAAAGTGAAAAATAGTTGAATAACCATACGATTCTATAGCCTGAAACATATACTCATCGATAGATCCAAATTTGTTTGTATAATATATGACAGTATGACCAAGAATATAAATTTTATAAATCAATGGGAAGTTATTTAAATAAATATTCAGTTTTGCTGAGGTAGATGAAGCAAAAAAGTTTGTTTCAATCTTATCTTTGTTGTCTCTATGAAGTTATGCCGCAAATTTATTTATTTCTAGCTTGATGCATTGAAGAAGATGTCCAAATCCGATAAGCAAGAGTTATATCGTCCGGAACATAAACAACGAGGGGTAGTTTGCTATTGTAGTTTATAAAGGTTAAATTGGTCGTAATTGAAACCTGCTTCTCTTGTTTAATGTTCTGTGGACAGGCCATCAGGGTAGAAGCCGGTTTGCTGATTTTGTCTAATCTGTAAAAATCATATCCCCATCCTTGAATTGTTTGTGTTGTCATATGACCGTGGATTATGACCGTGTTACAGTCTGATTTAATTTTTTTCTGGGGAATCAATTCAACACGTGCATTGTATTCATTTGAAAGGGGTGGTAGTTGAATTACGATTCTTTGATATCCTTTTTCTGCTTTAGGCCATATGGATAGTTGATTTTTACCAAGATTAGCAGAAGCATGATATAGTGGTATTAAATAACACATGGATAAAAGAAGAAGAAATTGTTTTCGAATTAACATTTTTATTTCCTAAATGATAATTTTAGTTTTTAATTATAAGTTATGATAGTAAAATTATTCAACAAGACCTTGTAATTTTAATCTCAAATATAATTTTTAATTAAAGTAAAAGGGATTTAAATATATTAATTTAAATTTTGAAAATTTGCAGGGTTGATCATTTGAGGGGTGTTGTTTAATTGCTATGAAACTTTATATTTACGAACATTGTCCTTTTTGTGTCATGACAAAAATGATTTTTGTTTTAAAAAATTATCCCGTCGAAATATCATATTTACTATATGATGACATTCATGGTCCCATGCAAATGGTAGGGCGCAAACAGTTGCCTATATTGGAATATCAGCAAAATCGCTTTATGCCGGAAAGTCGTGATATTATTAACTATATTGATACAACCATAGATAAGCCAAAGATTACGTTGCCTGATAATGAAGGAATTATGGAATGGATCAGTCATGTTCAACGTTTTATTTATCGCTTGACCTATCCTCGTTGGGTAAATGCACCGTTTCCTGAATTTTCTACAGAAGAGGCAAAGAAATATTACCGTAAAAAAAAGGACCCCTCTGGCGGGGGATTTGTTTCTGATCTGGCTGATCCGAGCTTGATCCAGAGAACTCAAAAGGCGATTGACTGTCTGGAACCCTTAATGAAAAATTATCCTTTGTTGGATTTGAAACGGCAGCTATCTTGGAACGACTTTTCACTTTACAGTATGCTTCACTCGCTATCGATTATCAAGGGGATTACCTATGGCGTCAATGTTGATCGATGGCGTAAGAAAGTTTCTGAAACATGTTCCATTCCTTTGAATGATGCTTTTGCAAACTGAATGTGTTTTATGTAACTCTGTGATGAATGACTTGACCGATTATTATTAAAACGGGACTACCTATTTTTTTTTGCATAACCAAATCAGGTAAGGTTTTTAAATTTCCGATAATTACCTGCTGATCGTGAAAGGTTCCTTTTTCAATCGCAGCAGCAGGCCATGTTTGATCCAATCCTTTATCAATAAGTGTTTTACATAAAAGAGGTAAAGAAGAAAGTCCCATATAAATGACCAAGGTTTGGTCTTTAAATATCATGTTCTCCCATGGTAGGTTAAGTTGATCTGTTTTCTTGGTATGACCAGTTAAAAATAAGCAGGCCTGTGCACATTCACGATGTGTTAGGGGAATTCCGGCATATGCCGCACAACCATTAGAAGCGGAGATGCCGGGTATAATTTTAAATGGAATTTCAGCATGCATTAATGCCTCGGCCTCTTCCCCACCGCGACCAAATATAAAAGGATCACCACCTTTCAATCGTAAAACACGTTTGCCTTGTTGTGCATATTTGATTAGTGAATCATTTATTTCTTCTTGTTTTAAAGTATGGTGATTTTTTTGTTTTCCTACAAAAAATAATAATGCATCACGACGTATGTAATCTAGGATTTTGGGTGATAATAAATTATCATATAAAATAACATCAGCATTTTGCAGGTGATGAAGTGCTTTTATGGTTAGTAAATCCGGATCACCCGGTCCTGCCCCAACCAGCCATACCTCACCTTTCTTCAAAAAAGATTCTTTTGCAATATTCTTGAGAAAATCAAATGCTTGTTTTTCTTTTTGTTGGCTAATAAGAGAAGTGCCATAGCCATCAATGAATCTTTCCCATAACCGTTGTCGTTCTTGATGGGTTGATAATATTTCCTTGGCCCAATTCCTGTGTTTTCCGATGAATGAAGCTAATGGACCTATGAATTGTCCTAGTAGAGGTTCAATTTTTTGACGTATTCGCCGTCCCAATACAGGAGCGGAACCTCCTGTGGAGATGGCGATCTGCACGGGATTACGATCAATAATCGAAGGAGTGATAAAGGTAGATAATTCCGCATTATCAACGGTGCAGACAGGAATATTTAATTTTTTTGCCCATAGGGAAATATGAGTATTATAATCATGATTATCAGTCGTGATAAAAATTAAGGTAGCGTCTTTCGCATTTTGAATAAAATCATTTTCGTTTAGTAAAGGGGAACAAAATTTAATCAGTTTTTCTTTTTCATAGGTTTGCAATTCTTTATTAAAGGTTTGCGCATAAACTTCAATTTGTACATTTTTCCTTAATAAAAGCCTGATTTTACGTGCCGCAATTCTACCCCCGCCAATTATCACTATTCGTGTTCCATCAATACGCAAAGTTATTGGAAAATAAGAGGGAACTTCCGAATTTATCAAATTGTTATTCATGGATAGTAGAGAGTAAATAGAGTTTCAACTGAAGAAATTTATCTGACAAAAAGCCTCATATTTATTTAAACAAATAATTTGTAAAAATAAAGAGAAAACAGAAAAAACACGTAAGAAAATAGTTCTTAATTATCTGGGGTGTATCTTTGCGATGACGGATATGATTTTTTTAGTCATAAATGTGAAAGATATAAATCTCATATCTTGAGAAGCATATTTTTCTTTTGTAAAAAAAGATTGATGATGATAAATATGAAAACATTATAAATTAAGGTTTGGATGACTATATGAAGACCTATGATAAAGGGGTCAGGCCATTGTAAACAATAAATCTATCCGTAAACAATTCTATTCAACTTAATTGTAGCGTTTCTGAAATAAAGTTAATTTTATGATCAATTTGATGATGCAAGAAACGGATTTTGTCTATAGTGAAAAAAGCCTTGAATATGATCCTACCTAATAACCCACGTTTCAACAAGATCGCTTTTATCTTAGTTTTATTGGGTAGCATAATCTATATTATTCTTCATTTGCGTGAAGACATAATAGGCGTTACCAATCCATCTTTTCTGGCATTTGTATTATTGGCTCTGGCTCTTGTTATTGCTTTGGGTTTTGAATTTATAAACGGTTTTCATGACACGGCCAATGCTGTTGCAACTGTAATTTACAGCAATTCCTTGCCGCCAATTGTAGCTGTTGTCTGGTCAGGTTTATGGAATTTCCTGGGTGTCTTGTGTTCAAGCGGCGCTGTTGCTTTTACAATAGTTTCTCTTTTACCTGTTGAATTAGTTCTCAAGGTTGGAAGTGAAGCTGGATTTTCAATGGTTTTTGCATTACTTCTGGCTGCAGTGATCTGGAATTTGGTAACTTGGTTTTTCGGGATTCCGAATTCTTCATCTCATACTTTAATTGGTTCGATTTTGGGCGTTGGTCTAATGAATCAGTTGCTTATGGGAAATAACAGGGCAAGTGGTGTTGACTGGGGACAGGCTTTGCAGGTTTTCAAGGCCCTTGTATTCAGTCCTTTGGCAGGATTTACGATTGCATTACTGGGAATGTTTCTGTTGAAGAATTTTTTGCCCATAACCTCATTTTACAAAGTACCTGAAGTAGGAAAGACACCTCCTTGGCCGATCCGTTTATTATTGATTCTTACATGTACCGGTGTAAGCTTTAGTCATGGTTCAAATGATGGGCAAAAGGGTATGGGATTAATCATGCTTATTTTGATAGGAACCGTACCAACCGCATATGCGTTGAATAATGCGGTTTCATCAAAACAAGTCGAGAATTTCATGAATAAAGCGGTAGTTATTGATCAAGTTCTCATGAAATATAATAATAATCCGGATTTACCTACAATTGATCAAAGTCGTCAAATTCTGACAAAAACAATTCAGTCCAGTAAAATTTTTCCCGAAACTATTCCTGCTATTCGGATGATGTTGCAATCTATCCAGCATGATGTAAATAACAAGGAAACGTTTAAGCAAGTCCCTGTTGAATATCAGGCCAATTTAAGAAACGATTTGTATTTGGTGGAACAGAATCTGGTGCATTTTACCAAGGTATCTCCCCTGACATCTTCTCAAAAGGATTTATTTGAAAAATTCGAGAAAGAGATTGTCACGGCAATACAATTTATTCCTCCGTGGGTCAAGGCTGTAATTGCAATTGCCTTAGGTTTGGGAACAATGGTTGGATGGAAAAGAGTGGTTGTTACAGTAGGCAGAAAAATTGGTAAAAATGAAATGAGCTATGGTCAAGGTGCGGTTGCTGAAACTGTCGCAATGACAATGATACAAATGGGAAATCAGTTTCATATGCCTATTAGCACCACTCATGTCGTGACTTCTGCGGTGGCAGGAACTGCACTGGCCAATGGTGATGGTATTCAATGGAGAACAATACGTAATATGGCAATGGCGTGGATTTTAACCTTGCCTGTTTCAATTATGTTATCTGCAGTTCTATTTTGGATATTTTTAAAATTATTTTAGTTTGGAATTTATGTTCAATAAACGAATAAAATTTTTGTGTAAAATGTCTACATATCTTGAAATAAATAAAAAATCTGTAAATAATTTGGTAAAATTACATATCGTTTTTCTATATTTGTATATAGAAAAACGTAAAGATAAAAATCTGTTTATTGTATGTTTTTATTTCATTCAATAACAAACTGTAAAGAACTAACAAATGTATCATTAAATAATCAAATTTGTTTTGTCATATTAGAAAAAAATTCATAACATGCTTTGTTAAAGTTGAGCTGGCTATTCAGGAAATGGGAACAATTAAATATTTGAGTTATTTTTTTATGTATCAAACTAAATCACGCTTCTCCGGAATATAAAGATATTTTTCTTGGATTTGTTAGAATGGATTTATAGCAGTCTGACCATTTATTCTTGAAATTTTTGTTGTATAAAATGCTTTCCTGACAGGGGGCAATATACCAAAGATTATTATTAAGTTCCTCTTCCAGCTGTCCTGGTGACCAATTGGCATGACCAAGGGCTAGTAACGCTTTTGAAGGACCATGTCCTTCTGATAAATCACGTAAGATATCTAGGCTTGTACTCAATTTGATTTGTTTTGTTACATAGATTGATTCCTTACCTTTCCAGTCATTTGTATGCAGAACCAGACCATGGGCATTTTCAATTGGACCACCCGCTGTAATGGAAAAATTATTTGATGTTGGCATCGTTTTAATTCCAAGCTGATTTAGCAATTCTTTTGGAGTTGGTTTGGCAATATGGCGGTTAATGACAATGCCCATTGTACCTTCCTTCGGAGAATATGCACAAATAAATACAACCGTCTGTGCAAATGCGGGTGAGGTTGTAAAAGGACTTGACATTAGAAAACAGCCTGCCAATCCTTTGGTAAGATCAAGGAAAGAATGTGTCATTTTTCAAAGAAACCAAATATAATAATTTATTTAAAATGAGATGATTCAAATTAAACTATACTATCAGATTTAATGAAATGTAAATGAACAGCTTTTAATGGTCCGTTTCAAAAAAATAATTTATAATTGCGGTGATGTAATTATTATAATTTACTTATTTTTTTTAATAGTTAGGGGAACGAAAATCATGAGGGGAACGGTACTGGTCACAGGTGCATCGGCTGGATTTGGAATGGCAATAGCCGAAGTATTGGTGCAGGAGGGTTATCAGGTTGTTGCAGCAGCACGTAGGATGAATAAATTGGAATCCCTATCAAGCAAACATCCTGAAAAAATTTTTCCACTTGAAATGGATATGACCAAATCAGAATTGTTTTTGCGTCAATTAGGTAGTTTACCAGCTAAATTTCAGAATATTGATGTTTTGGTCAATAATGCAGGATTGGCACTTGGCGTGGAGCCAATTCCCAATATTGATTTAAAGGATTGGGATCGGATGGTTCAAACAAATATTATCGGATTAATTCATTTGACTCAGTTGGTTATTAGTGGAATGCTTAAAAGAAAGAGGGGACATATTATTTCCTTGGGCAGTATTGCAGGTACGTATCCATATCGTGGTGGGAATGTTTATGGTGCGACAAAGGCATTTGTTAAACAGTTTATGTTAAATCTTAAAACTGATCTGGTTGGCACTGCATTGAAGGTAACAAATATTGAACCGGGTCTTTGTGGTGGAACCGAATTTAGCGAGGTAAGACTAAAAGATTCTGCTAAAGGTAAAGAAGTTTACAAAGGTACAATTCCCTTAACAGCTATGGATATTGCTGAAACGGTACGTTGGATTTTAAGTCTTCCCTCTCATGTCAATGTTAATCGAATTGAACTTATGCCTGTTTGCCAAGCGCCGGGTGGGGTTGCAGTAGTAAAAACAGGAAATTGATATATCGTAATAATTTATCGTTAACATTAAAGGAGCTTTAAATGTCGGATCAATCAATACGTGAGTTGTTAAGAACAAAATATCGTGTAGAGGATGGAAAAAAATTTCTTATAACGGATTATAATGCGGATGATACTGCCGGATTATCCCTATCTCCCAAAGAAGCAAAAAAAGTGCTGAAGAAACGTATTAAACGGTTAAGCTATTTACAAGAGCTGTTATTTGCGAATGGGCATTCAGCTTTATTGGTCGCTTTGCAAGGTATGGATACTTCTGGTAAGGACGGCACGATTAAACATGTCACTTCTGGAATAAATCCGCAGGGCATTACGATAACTTCATTTAAGCAGCCTGGTCCTGTAGAATTGATGCATGATTATTTGTGGCGTATTCATATGGCCGTTCCTTCCAGAGGTAAGATTACGATTTTTAATCGAAGTCATTATGAGGAAGTGCTTGTTACCAAGGTTCATCCCTCTATTTTGGCCAATCAAAAACTACCATTGCGGGTGCTTAACAATAAAAATTTCTGGTCTGACCGTTATGAAGATATTCGTAATTTCGAAAAATATATTTATCGACAAGGTATTGGAATAGTTAAATGTTTTTTAAATATATCCAAAGAGGAACAGCGCAAGCGTTTATTGGCACGTTTGGAAAATAAAGAAAAACAATGGAAATTTTCCCCCAATGATCCAAAAGAGCGTCAATTTTGGGAAGAATATCAAGGTGCATATCAAGAGGTTATTGTACAGACAGCGGCACCAAACGCCCCCTGGTTTGTGATTCCTGCCAACAACAAATGGTTTGCACGTTTGGTTGTTGCGGAAATCATGATTGATGAATTGGAAAAACTTCATATTCCAGAACCCAAGCCAAGTCAAGAAGTTCTGGAATCTTTAAATTCACTGAAAGCTGAATTAGGAGGTAAATTTTCTAATAATAAAGTAGGAAAAAAAATCAAAAAGAATAAAAAAATCGGTAAAGATAAAAAAATAAAAAATCTAAATAAGTCTAAGGAATAATCTTCAATGATTATTGAAGCTCGTTTTTTTTCTTGGCTGTTCATATTGTCCAGCCTCTTTTTTTACTCTTTTCAAAGTCTGGCACAACCTGCTTCTGATAAATGTGATAATGAAAATTTTTTACATATTCAACAAGAGTATGAAAATAATATTGAACATTTAACTTTTAAGGATGTTCCTGTTCATCTTTGTGGTAAGGTGATCACAGTAAGTGATGCACGTTATACCAGAAGTGGCTTACATGGTTATTTTTATCTTTATATCGGGAAAGGTGTATCTATTCGAATTGTGAATAATCTCGATGAAATGAAAGCTCCAACCTGGCCTTGGGTAAAAAGAGGGGACTATGCTGAAGTTGTCGGGCGATATTATTATGATAGTCCAAGACATCAGGGAGTTGATTGGACGCATAAGGGAGCAAGCAGAAAATGGCCCTATCCAGGTTATGTGATTATAAATGGTATAAAATATTATTAATTCAATTAGAATTTTAAATATAAAAATAAGATTATGCGTTTTGAAACATCATTTTTTGAAATTTTGATGATAAAGTAGAATATATTTTAAACCAGCTCGTTTTTTCTTGATAGAATTGAATTTATTTCTTTTATGCAATTAAGGAATATTTTATTATTTTTTACTATTACATGAACTTTGCCACCTTTTGTTAATGTACCAAACAATATTTCATTAGAGAGGGGTTTGTTAATAAAGTCCTGAATAATACGATGCATAGGGCGTGCTCCATATAATGGATCATATCCATTTTCAACCAGCCAATCCTTTGCCGATTTGGAAATTTCTATAATAATGTTTTTATTTGATAATCTAGTGTTTAATTCATTAATGAATTTATCAATAATTTGAGCAACGATTGGTTTTGATAAAGGTCTAAAATTAATAATCGCATCAAGACGATTTCTGAATTCTGGTGAAAATTTTTCGTTTATGGCCTCGTTTGCATATCCTGCTTGATGATTTTTTACAAAACCAATTGCTGAACGAGCAAATTCTGTTGCCCCTGTATTGGTGGTCATAATAATGATAATATTTCGAAAATTAATTTCCTTACCATTATGATCTGTTAAAATACCATGATCCATTACCTGTAAAAGAATATTATGTAAATCAGGATGAGCTTTTTCAATTTCATCAAGAAGAAGAATGGCATAGGGATTCTGGTCAATTATATCTGTCAACAATCCACCCTGATCAAAACCGATATAACCGGGTGGTGCACCAATCATTCTTGAAACAGAGTGTTTTTCCATATATTCAGACATGTCGTATCGGATAAGCTTGATGCCAAGATGAATTGAAAGTTGTCGAGCGATTTCTGTTTTTCCAACGCCTGTTGGTCCTGCAAAGAGGTAGTTACCTATTGGTTTTCTTTCGGAACGCAATCCTGCACGGGAAATTCTTATGGCTGAAGCTAATGTCTCAATTGCTTGATCCTGCCCAAAAATAACTTTTTTCAGTTTATTATCAATTTGAGAGAGAACCTTTTTATCACTGGTTGAAACAGTATTTTCAGGAATGCGGGCGATATTAGCAATTGTTTTTTCAATGTCATTGACTGTAATCGTTTTTTTGCGTTTTTTGGCAGGGGAAATGGCCTGTATAGCACCAACCTCATCAATTATGTCTAATGCTTTATCAGGAAATTTACGGTCATGAATATATCTGGCAGATAGGGTAACCGCTGTTTCAAGAGCATCATGAGTGTATTTTACATTGTGATATTTTTCATAATTTTTTTTAAGACCTTTTAAGATGTTGATTGTTTCATCTATCGAAGGTTCGGGAATATCGATTTTTTGAAATCTTCTGACTAAGGCATGATCTTTTTCAATATATTGCCGATATTCCTTATAGGTAGTTGATCCGATACATTTTAAACTGCCTTCGGCGAGTGCAGGTTTTAAAAGGTTTGATGCATCCATGGATCCGTTTGAAGTGGAACCAGCCCCGACTATTGTATGAATTTCGTCAATAAAAAGAATGGCATTTTTTTCTTGTTTAATGGATTGAATGAGGGATTTTAAACGTTCTTCAAAATCACCTCTATATCGTGTACCAGCCAATAAAACTCCCATGTCTAATGCATAAATTATAGAATTATGCAATAACTCAGGTGCTGTCTTGTTTACAATCTGTAAGGCGAGACCTTCTATAATAGCGGTTTTTCCTACACCAGGATTTCCAACCAATAATGGATTGTTTTTTGTCCGGCGTGCCAATATTTGGATTGCACGCTGAATTTCATATTGCCTTCCAATCAAGGGATCAATACGGTTTTGACGGGCTTTATCGTTTAGATTAACGCAATAAAGTTGTAAGGGATTGGTATTCTTAGAGTTTGAATTTTCTTTTTCAGTATAGGTAAACAGATCATTCAACTGGTTATCGATATCATTCTGAGGTAAAAAATTTGATCCAAAAAAATGGGTGGATTCTGTATTTTTTGTTATACCATGTGCGATAAAATTCAGAATGTCCAATTTTGACAAATTATGCATTTGTAAAAAGTAAACCGCATGACTTTCCTGCTCAGAAAAAAGAGCAATTAAAACATGCACGGCACTAATTTTTTCACTTGGGTCTGAAGAAAGATGGACAGACGCGTTTTGAATGACCCTTTGAAATGCATGCGTGGGTTTGGGGGATGGTTTTTTTTCAGTTACTAGAATATTCAGGTCATTTTTAATAAATGTGAAGATATCTTGACGTAATTTTTCAAGATTTATCTGACAGGCTTCAAAAATTACAATAGCATCGGGATCGCCTGTTAATGCATAGAGCAAATGTTCAAGCGTCATGTATTCATGTTGAAAATTTAAAGCAAACTCAAAAGCTTGTCGTAAGGAATGTTCTAAGTTATCAGATAACATCATTTAAACTTTCAAACTGTGAAATATCGAAAGAGAAATCCTACATATTCCTTTTATTTATTATATAGTTATTGAAAAGGGTTTATACAGTTAATATTTTGATCAAATCATATTTAATTAAATTTATTCTTTTTCTAATAGGCATTGCAGTGGATATTGATGTTGTTTGGCAAGATTCATAACCTGCATAACTTTTGTTTCAGCAACCTCGTATGTGAATATACCACATATTCCTATTCCATTGTGATGGATTTTTAACATGATTGAAACAGCATTTTCAGTTGTTTTTCTGAATATTGTTTCCAATGTGTAAATGACAAAATTCATGGGAGTGAAATCATCATTGAGCATAAGAACTTTATACAGGGTGGGTTTCTTCAAATTTGTTTTTGTCAGCGTTTTTGTGTTCTTTCTAGAATCATGCTGGTTCTGGTTGGAAGTCATACAATAAAGAGAAAATGATTTACTAAAGGGATTCATTATGATGTATTTGGAGTGCATTTTATAAATTTCATAAAATATTTTGTTAAGGTTCAAATTAAGGAAGAATCAAATTGAATGATTTTGATTTGGACTTGTATGGTTACAAAATATGGCGTAAATTCAGATGTATATTTTTTATATGAATATAAAGTTCCAAATATATATTCGTAAAGATAGTAGTGCAATTTCTTGTAACGTTTTGTTTAACATGGGGATTTGATTCCAAAAATAAACAAAACAATTTAAGAAGTTAATCATTTTTAAAGGTTAAGTAAACGTTTAATGAAAAAGAAGCTGGAAAATTAAAGTGTCCACTTATTGCAATCATATAAAAAAATTGAAACAGTTAAACTTTACCGTAAGTCTTAAGAAAATTATGAGAAAAACGTCTAGGAATTTTTTCTTAGTTTTTTTTACGGCTGTATATTCTTATACACTATTTTATGCGCATTGTGCGCATGCCCAGTATGTAGGACGAATCAGTTCAATTGTAATGGACGTTAATGGCCGAGTCTTGTCAGAACAGGATGCTGATTTGAAACGGTTTCCAGCCAGTTTGACAAAAATGATGACCTTATATATGGCATTTCGTGCCTTAAATGCCAATGCCATACGATTTGATCAGAGAATTCCTATAACCATTCATGCAGCTTCAATGGAACCTTCCAAATTAGGAGTCCGTCCAGGTTCATATATTACTGTCAGGGAAGCTGTTTTAGGCTTGATTACTAAATCCGCGAATGATGCGGCTAGCGCTCTTGGTGAATTTATTGGAGGTGGAGACGAAGAACGCTTTGCCAAAATGATGACACAACAGGCCAAAGTTTTGGGAATGAATCGGACACGTTTTTATAATGCTTCTGGCCTTCCAAATCCTGGGCAACTAACAACTGCGCGTGATTTGGCAATTTTGGCACAACATTTGATTTCGGATTTTCCTCAATATTATCCTTTGTTCAGAACACCTTACTTTTATTTTCGTGGACGGACAATTCCCAATCACGATCCCTTGTTAAAAGGTTATGCTGGCGCGGATGGGTTAAAAACAGGTTATACAGCTGCGGCAGGGCATAATCTTGTAGGATCAGCCGTTCATGATAATGTCCGTTTGATTGGTGTTGTTATGGGTGCACCAAGTAATGGTTCACGAAATCAATACATGATGAGTGCACTAGATGACGGATTTGCAAAAAGTGGTGTGGCTCCTGTTGCTAGACCGGTTTATCTGGCAAGAACAAATTCCTTGAAAAAACACCCACGTTATAATAAACATCCAAAAGTAATTCTTGTTCGTGCAACCCGTACTACAAGAGGTAAAAAGTCGGTTGAAGTGGCACAGGCCTCGTCACGTACTTCAATTGCAAAAAAACGGGATTCGATTTTTAAGCGTAATATCAAAAAGGCGGCTGTGAGACATCATACCATATCCAGACATAATCGGAAAAAGTAAGACTGGACAGGGATCATAATCCTAGCTAGGTATATAAGAAAAGTTCGTAAATTATACCAAGTTATTTATTATTGGTAATTTGATAAAGTCTTATTGGAGAGTTAGGAATGACAGATCGTCGCATGATGTTTTACACTCAAGAGGATTTTGTTGGGTTAAGAGCTGTGGGACGTTTGGCAGCAGAAACACTTGACATGATTACTCCTCATGTTCAGGAAGGTGTTACAACAGACGAACTTAACCAGATTATTCATGATTATACAATTGATAAAGGTGCCATTCCAGCACCACTTAACTATCGTGGTTTTCCAAAATCTTGTTGTATATCTATCAATCATGTAGTTTGTCACGGTATTCCTGGAGATCGTAAATTAAAAAATGGAGATATTGTTAATATCGATGTTACATCTATTCTTGATGGATGGTTTGGTGACAGTAGCCGTATGTATGTCGTTGGCAAGGCCTCACGTTTGGCACAACGATTGATAGATGTAACCTATGAAAGTCTGAAAAGGGCAATAGATATTGTTAAACCCGGGAACACTTTGGGAGATATAGGTTACGTCATTCAGCAATATGCAGAATCACAGCGTTTTTCTGTTGTACGCGATTTTTGTGGTCATGGAATTGGACGCGTTTTTCATCAAGAACCCAATGTATTGCATTATGGAAAAAAGGGGCAGGGACTTGTGCTAAAACCAGGAATGGTTTTCACTATTGAACCTATGTTAAACGCTGGTAAGGCAGACGTTAAAATTCTTGATGATGACTGGACAGCCGTAACGCGTGATCGATCTCTCAGTGCGCAATTTGAACATATGATGGGAGTAACTGAAGATGGATGTGAAGTATTCACCTATTCACCCAAAGGTTGGAATTGTCCTCCTTATATTTGATGATTTTTATCAAAATGGAAATTAATAAATCAAAATTTGATAAAGAGTTATATAAAATGAATATTTGTTTGAAATTCTAATTTAAGACTAATAAATTCATCAAAACAATATAGATGAGAATTTCAAAAACGTTGTAATATTGAGTTATTTAGAATTTCTAGATAGAGTTGAAACTTAATTTCAATCAAGTTTTTTATTTTTGGAAACTCCAAATAATTATTTATTTATAAAATTATTATAAATTAAAGTATTTACCATAGGATAAGAATGCTTTGGTCTTGTATTTAAACAATATATCAAGACCAAAAGTTTTAATTAATGTTTTAAAAACGTTCATTAAACTGGCATTATTATAAAATTGACTATCGAGCATTATAAATGATGTTAATTTGTTTAGTTCAATTAAAATTATAAATAATAAAACAAACGGTTGTCTTATTAAGTCTTTATTTAATTATTATATATAGATATTATAAGTCAATTTATAGTGATTTGAACTTTCAAAAATGAAAGATATAAAATGTCCAATTTCTTTTTTAATGATCGTGCTTCATTAGTGAATGATGCTATTGAAGGTACATTAGTCACAGCTCCCTATAATAATCTTGTGAAACTTGATACTGACCCTTCTATGCGAATTGTGGTTCGTAAAGACTGGGATAAGAAAAAAGTTGCCGTTATTTCGGGGGGGGGATCTGGACATGAGCCTACTCATTTGGGATTTGTCGGTAAAGGGATGTTGACAGCCGCTGTATGTGGCGATTTGTTTGCCTCTCCTTCAGTTGATGCCGTATTGACCGCCATTACAACAGTAACAGGTGAAGCTGGCTGTTTATTGGTAATCAAAAATTATACAGGAGATCGTTTAAATTTTGGACTTGCGGCTGAAAAGGCAAAACAGTTAGGCTACAAGGTAGAAGTTGTTATGGTTAAGGATGATATTTCTTTACCTGACAATAAACAGCCACGTGGTATTGCTGGCACTATTTTTGTCCATAAAATGGCCGGTTATGCTGCCGAGACCGGGTATTCTCTTGAGGAAGTTAAAAAATTTGTTGATTATGCAAATAGGCAGATTTTTAGCCTGGGAGTTGCCATGACTGGGTGTGATTTACCCCAGTCCCAAAGTGATGATAAACGAATTCCGGAAGGGTCTATTGAACTGGGTCTTGGTATTCATGGTGAACCAGGCGCCACGACAATTAATACTCAAAATAGTCGTGAAATCATGGATATCATGACAGCAAAAATCAAGGCTTGTATAAATGATTCGGATCGTCTTGCCGTCATGTTGAATAATCTGGGCGGTGTTTCGGTTACAGAAATGGCCATTTTGGCTAAAGAACTTTCATATTCTGCACTTGCTTCAAATATTGACTGGATTGTAGGACCAGACTGGTTTACGACAGCGCTTGACATGAAGGGCTTTTCATTATCAGCCATGGTTTTGGATGACAAAATCGTCAGCGCTTTGACAGCACCTGTTGAAATTACAGGATCTTTTAAGGCTGTTCAACCTGCTAAAATTGTACATATGCCTGTTAATCCTGTTGAAACTAAAGTGCAATTCACACCTTCTGATAATCCAGTTGTGGCAAATGTTATCGCCGTTGTTACAAAGACATTGAGTGATCTTGAAGGAAAATTGAATGATCTGGATGCCAAGGTTGGGGATGGAGATACAGGTTCAACATTTGCTGCAGGGGCAAGAGGTATTGCCGAATTGTTAAATACCAATCAATTACCCCTAAACGATCTGACAAAACTCTGTCTAGTCATTGGTGAAAGACTGGCTGTTGTTATGGGGGGCTCCAGTGGCGTTTTAATGTCGATTTTCTTTACTGCAACAGGTCAAAAAATCGCTGAAGGTTCATCATTTGTTGAAGGTCTTGTATTTGGCTTAAAACAGATGAAACATTATGGTGGAGCTGACCTTGGGGATCGTACGATGATTGATGCTTTGCAACCTGCTTTGGAAATATTGCTTAAAGATCAGAATGATTTAAAAGGCGCCGTTCAAGCGGCTGAAAAAGGCGTTGAAAATACGGCAAAAGCAACGAAAGCAAATGCAGGACGTTCATCCTATTTGAACAGTGGTAGTTTGGCGGGAAATCCTGATCCGGGTGCTGTAGCTGTCGCAGATGTTTTTACAGCCTTGTCAAAACAGTGTCCAAATAGATAAGTTATAAATTATTCTTGAAAAGCTGGCTATGTTGTAATAACAAGCTAGCTTTAATTTTTGGATAATGAGAAATCAAATTTTATTGGTCATATACTTCTACTTGATTTAAATGTAATATATTTTCGTCATAAAGACTTATTTTGACATATTGAGCGTTAATATTATTCACTTTTATAATTAATGGATTGCCATCGGCTCCACCAAAAATAATTCCGTCAGGATAATCAGCGACAATTATCCAGTTTTCGTGATCATCAGATATTTCAACTTTTATTTTTGAGGCACGATCTTCAAAGTTTAGACGGTTATAAATTATTATATGTTTAATGTTGATTGTGCGAGGTAATTCCAGTTTCCACCAAGGGTTATATTCCGTTGCAGTATGAAAATTGTAATCTGGACCAATACGTCCATTAACTGCGCCCGCAG
This sequence comes from Commensalibacter melissae, assembly GCF_009734185.1. Taxonomy (NCBI): domain Bacteria; kingdom Pseudomonadati; phylum Pseudomonadota; class Alphaproteobacteria; order Acetobacterales; family Acetobacteraceae; genus Commensalibacter; species Commensalibacter melissae. The sequence continues at coordinate 637,483 of NZ_CP046393.1, forward strand.
CATCTTTGTATATGTTATTGAATTTTGAATGTGCACAAACGGATGATTGTGAAGCTTTACCACCAAGCGCCCAGTTTACGGCCTCAGGTTTTTTTATCCATCTTTCCTGAAGTGCAATTTCATTGAATTGTTGATAAAAACCCACATTTCCTGTCTTTTTTATTGTATCATGAATATATTGATAAAAGTCACTGGGCTTAAGATTCTTTAGACCTCTTCTTAATGAAGAACGTGGATTGAAAATTGGATTGATACCGTCATGTGTTATGCAACGTTCCACAAAATCTTTGCCTTTGACAGGATGGCATATCGTTCCATGAATATTAACATATGGATCAAGATAGTAATAACCACTACAAAAATCATATGGTTGTAATTTGCAAAAATTGCGCAATTCTTCTACAATAGGATTTTCCATTTCAAAAACAGCTGATGGAATAAATCCCTCACAATATGGCCATATGATGGAATTATCATTATTGTATAGGTGTGAAATTTCCTGTTTTTTTACAAGAAGATGGTCAATTGCCCGAGCGGATAGTGCCAATACCGGTAAAAAACAATATTTAGAATTTTTAAAATAGGGTGTTATCGTATCTTTGAAAACTCAATGATCCGGTATACTTAAAATGTTGTGGGCAATTAAATCTGTCTGTTTTTTTTCAAGGGATGTTATTAAGGGGTCTAGATTAATATTTATTAAGACATCATTTTCAATCATTATATAATGATTATAGTTAGGCAAGGCTTTGCGTAAGGCATATAAAGGATAATCAGCGTTATACCATAAAGTTTTTTGACCGGGAATATTCGGGATATTGAATTCAGAAAAATCAGAGGTATGACCTATTTTAGGAAAATCACCTACATCCAAGATCTCCCTGCTTTCATCAGCAAGAATAATAAAATCAGCTTTGCTAAAAGAACCTTTAAGGCGTCTTGCCATATATTCGATATCATCATTCCAAATATGAGTTCTAAATGCAATAATAACACTCATTGAAAAAACCTTAAAATAAAATATTGAAAGTTAATATATATTTTGTAAGTGTTATTTTGTCTATTTTTATATTAAAAATAAAATTGTGTTATGTTTGTTTATGCAAGATATAAAGAATATTTCTTTAATAGATTTTTTCAGAAATATTTTAATTAAATAATACACGTTCAGGAAGTAATATGAAAAGCGTAATTAAAGAAATAAGACAAAAAAAATATAAATATTCATTAGGTATATTACTCCTTTCAAGTGGTTGTTTTTCTGGGGCAGTTTATGCGCAGGTTGGTAATGGGGTTGATGCCTTAGCATTTGGTGAGGTTGCTCAAGAAACCATGTCTTCAGAACCTGTTGTGGCGTCAAAAGGAATGGTTGTTTCGGCAAGTAATCTTGCTGCAAAAATTGGATCTGAGGTTTTAAAGAATGGCGGAAATGCAGCTGATGCAGCTGTGGCAGTTGCCTATGCAATGGCGGTTACCTATCCTGCCGCTGGAAATTTAGGGGGTGGGGGGTTCCTCACGCTTCGTTCACCAAATGGACAGGCTTATTTTATAGATTTTCGAGAGAAGGCGCCAAAAGCAGCAACTTCCAAAATGTTTGTTGACAGTAATGGAAAGAAAATTCCCAATGCTTCTATATTGGGATGGAAAGCTGTTGCTATTCCGGGAACGGTGGCAGGTATGGAAATGTTGCGTAAACGATGGGGAAGCAAGTCTCGTGCGGAATTAATGGCCCCAGCTATTAAACTTGCGCAAAATGGATATATCTTGACGCAGGAAGATATCGATCTGATGGCGACTTCTCTGTCTGATTTTGCCAAAGATCGCAATGCAGCTAAAATTTTTCTTAAATCAGATGGAAATCCATGGAAAAAAGGGGATATCTTTCGTCAAAAAGATTTGGCAGATACCTTGCAAACTATTTCAAAGCATGGGGAAGATGTTTTCTATCATGGTTCAATTGCAAAAAAAATAGTTAATGCCAGTAAAAAGCATGGTGGAATATTGTCCTTGAAAGATTTTGAAAATTATCATCCACGAATGATGCTGCCATTAACCTGTTCTTATCGAGGTTATCATATTGATACAGCCCCGCCTCCAAGTGGAGGGGGAATAGCTTTGTGCGAAATGTTAAATATTTTATCCGGTTATGATTTACATAAAATGGGTCTTCAGACAGTTCCTGCGGTGGAAAGACAGGTTGAAGCAATGCGTCGGGCCTATTCAGATCGGAGAGATTTGGGGGATCCAGAATTTGTTGATAATCCTGTAAAACACCTGAATGATCCCGATTATGCAGAAAAAATACGCAAAAGCCTGACCTTTAAAAAAGCGGTTAATTCCTCTGATTTGGTTCCAGGAAAGGTTACCGAGGCAACATCGTTGAATAAGAAGGAAAGAAAAGCATTATTATCACATGAAAGAAATGAAACGACGCATTTTTCTGTTATTGACAAGGATGGCATGGCGGTTTCATTAACCTATACGCTTAATGGCTGGTATGGAGCGAGGGTTGTTGCTGGCAATACCGGTATAATTATGAATGACGAAATGGATGATTTCTCCACGGTGCCAGGTGAAGCAAATATGTATGGAATAATCGGGGGTAAGGCTAATGAAATTGCCCCGGGGAAAACGCCCTTATCTTCAATGACACCAACAATAGTTTCCAAAGACAATAAGGTCTTTATGGTTATAGGCAGCCCTGGGGGGTCAAGAATTCCCACTATTATTCTTTCTGTGATAACAGGTGTCATTGATTACAAAATGAATATTCAGCAGGCGATTAATCTCCCCCGTATACATGAACAATGGCAGCCTCAGGGAATTCAGCTTGAACATAATGCGTTAAGCGGTCAAGTTCGTAAAATTTTAAAAAGAAAAAACTATCCCTTGGATCTTTACTCTACTTGGGGAATTGCCGAAGGGATTCTTGTTGAACATGATAAAAACGGAAAGACTGTTTATTATGGCGGGATGGATTATCGTCATGCTGGCGGGGGAGCGATAGGATATTAATTTTTGATTATACATATAAAAAATAATTTTTTTGAAAATCAAAAAAAATACTTGCCAATTTTTTTTAATTTGTAATAGAAAGAAACTGGAAAGCTTGGGTGGACGAACACCTTGTGAACTCGGTCAGGTCCGGAAGGAAGCAGCCATCACGAGTATCGTTTGGGTCATTCAAGCTTTCCTTGGATTTAAGACAAATAAATTAGAATCTCAGGTAATTTAGTGGTATAATCAAAATTCGCAAAACCTGATTTTATCATATTTTCTGGAATGGTTGTTAATGAAAGATATTCCGGACGAGCAATTACCCACCCCAGATATAGAGTCTGCTGGATTATTTGAATCCTTATCGAGCGATGATTCTGAGATCAAACCCTCATCTGATGAAAAGTCCTATCGTGTCTTGGCACGAAAATATAGACCTCAGGATTTCAAGGATTTGATCGGTCAAGAAACGATGGTACGCACTCTGCGCAATGCTTTTGCAATGGGTAGAGTTGCTCATGCTTTTATGCTTACGGGAGTTAGAGGAGTTGGCAAAACAACAACCGCCCGTATTATCGCGCGTGCATTAAATTGTATAGGGGTTGATGGTCAGGGTGGACCTACGGCAGATCCCTGTGGTGTTTGTCCAAATTGCAAGGCAATTTTGGCAGATCGGCATCCTGATGTATTGGAGATTGATGCAGCTTCTCATACAGGTGTTGATGATGTAAGGGAAATTATAGACGGTTCACGTTTCCGTCCCATTCAGGCCAGGATGAAGGTTTATATCATTGATGAAGTTCATATGTTATCGCGTAATGCGTTTAATGCATTGTTGAAAACACTCGAGGAGCCACCTGACCAGGTTACATTCATTTTTGCGACAACTGAAATTCGCAAGGTTCCCGTAACGGTATTATCACGTTGTCAACGGTTTGATCTGCGACGTGTCCCGCAGGATCAGCTAAGTCAATTTTTTCAAAAAATTTCAAATCGGGAAAAAGTAAACATATCTGATGAGGCTATTCATTTGATTGCGCGTGCAGCTGATGGATCGGTCCGGGATGGTTTATCCTTGTTAGATCAGGCTATTGCACTTGGCCGTGCCACTATCCCTGATCAGCCAGAAAATGATAAGCGGGATCATGAAATAACGGCTGAAGCTGTTTCAGGCATGTTGGGTTTTGCGGATAAAACCCTAATATTCGATTTACTTGAAGCGGTTATGTCAGGAAAAGCTGATCAGGTTCTAAGCTTGACTGAACAGGCTTATGCAGGTGGCGTTGATCTGGGCGTGTTATTATCCGATCTTCTGGAACTAATTCATCTTCTTTCAAGAATGAAATCATTGCCAAATTTGCAAAATAGTTCTGAATTATCAGAACTTGAACGAAATCGTGGTGGTCATATGGCTTCCGTGCTTTCCATACCCGTATTGGGCCGCGCATGGCAAATGCTGCTTAAAGGGATTAAGGAGGTTGATATGGCTCCCAATCGTAAGGCAGCAGCTGAAATGATTTTGATTCGTTTATGTTTTATAGCCGATTTACCCACTCCTGGTGAAATAATCAATCATTTATCCAATTCCCCGGAAAAGAAGTCAGACCAATATTCTCATCATTCCTCATTATCATCTTCAGATATGCAATCATCAAAGCCAACGTCATTGGTATCTGTATCAAAAGAGGGTGTCAATTTTCATGGATATGGTAAAGCTTATGCCTTAAATTCATTGATACAACCAAAATCTGAAGTCCTGTCATTACCTAAACAAAATCCTGAGATCGAAAACCCCAAAATTTTATGGAACAGTTGGCGGGAAATTATATCTTTTGTAAAGCAGCAACAGGCTGCAATTTTGCATGCCCATTTACGTAACGCGGTTCATCTGGTTAAATTCGCACCACCAATGATTGAAATAAGAATTGAAGATAGGGCTCCCGCAAATCTGCCCCAACAATTATCAAGATTGTTGAATGAACATTCAGGGTTGCGATGGACAATTGTTCTTTCCCAGCAAAAGGGTGAACCAACCTTGATGGAACAGGAATCTTTACAGGTTCAGGCCGATTTTGACAAAGTTGCATCTGAACCAATCGTAAAAGAAATTATGCGTATATTTCCTGGGGCTGTTGTTAATAAGGTTATCAATCCACATCTTGATGAATATGGTCTATTTCCAGAACACAATTCATTTACAGACAGGGATGAGCAAAGTATGTCAGATCTTGAAACTGAAAAAAAATCAGCAATGATAGATGATTTTGACGAATTGACATATAATTAATCTCAAAATTAAATTTTGAAAGAGAATTGAATGAAAAATTTTGCCAATCTTATGAAACAAGCTTCTCAAATGCAAAGCAAGATGACCGAGATGCAAGAAAAGCTTGCCGCCATTACAATTGAGGGTGTATCAGGGGCCGGTATGGTAACTGTAACATTGGGTGGAAAAGGTGACATGAAATCTATAAAAATCGATCCGAAATTGGCTGATCCAGCTGAAATGGAAATGTTGCAGGATCTTATTGTTGCAGCTTACAGTGACGCACGTAGGCGACTTGATGAAACAACACAGGAGGAAATGCAGAAAGTTACCGGGGGAATAAATCTTCCTGAAGGTTTAAAATTTCCTTTCTAATTTGACCAGAAGTTATTTTGTGAATATTGGTAATAAAGGTAATTTGTTGTTAGTTAATTATCTTGGTAAGAAGAGGGTATCGTGGGTGGTCCTGAAATTGAACGGCTAATTTCTTTATTTGGTAAATTACCTGGTTTTGGACCACGTTCGGCGCGTCGTGTTGTTTTGTCATTACTAAAACAGCCACATTCCCGTATGATTCCCTTGGCAAACGCGTTAGAACAGGCAGCCAAGATGGTGAGAATCTGTTCTTCCTGTGGTAATTTGGATAGCAGTGACCCATGCCAGATCTGTAATGATTTAAATCGTAATCGTGAATTGATTTGTATCGTTGAGACAGTTGGGGATTTATGGGCACTGGAAAAAACCGGAGCGTTCAGGGGATATTATCAGGTGTTGGGCGGCACCTTATCCCCCTTGGCTGGGGTAGGGCCAGAGGATTTAAATCTAGCGCCTCTTTTAAAAAGGTTGAAGCGCAATGAAGTCAAGGAAATTATTCTTGCACTTGGTGCTACGGTTGAGGGTGTAACAACTATGCATTGGCTATATGATCAATTGTTACCCTGGCATGTAAAAATTACCCGTGTTGGTCAAGGCATTCCAATGGGTGGCTCACTGGAAATTCTTGATGAAGGAACCCTGACAGCGGCTTTGACCGCCAGACGTCCAGCTTAGTTATGCAAATTCGTAATTTTTTACTGCAAAAATCATGTTGTTTATGATAATAAGTTGCATCTTTACAAAATAAAGGAAAGTTCTGTGTCCAATCAAGGGAGATCAACTAATTTTTTCCCAGTTTCTGATTCACTCCCTAAAGTTGCTTTTATTACGGGGGCGACCGTAAGGTTAGGGCGTGAAATTGCTTTAACCTTGGCAAGATTTGGATTTGATATTGTTTTACATGCCCGTAAGCGCACTCAAGAAGCTGAAACATTGATAGAGGAAATTCGGCAGCTTGGGAGAAATGTAATTCTACTGACAGCCGATCTTTCCGATGCTGATCAGGTTAAACGCCTGATGGGACTGGCAGTAGAGCAATTGGGATCAATGGGTATTCTGATTAATAATGCAAGTGTATTTGAGCGCGATGAATGGGATAGTGTAACCCTGCAATCCTGGCAAGAACATTTAATGCCCAATTTATGGGCCCCTTTTCAGTTAATTCAGGATTTTGCAAAATTATTACCGAAGCAATCTAGTGGATGTGTTATTAATTTGCTTGATCAACGTGTATGGTCTCTAACACCACATTTTGTCAGTTATACAGTATCCAAATCCGCATTATGGACATTAACACAAACAATGGCCCTAGCATTGGCACATAAATCAATTCGAGTCAATGCAGTTGGACCCGGTCCAGCAATGGCCCATAAACGTCAAACCGCCGAACAATTTGCCAATCAATGCAAATCTGTTCCGTTGCAGCGTGGCACGTCTGCACAGGAAGTGGCGCGAGCGGTACTAAGCTTGATATGTTTACCATCTGTGACGGGACAGATGATCGCTTTGGATGGAGGGCAACATTTACAGTGGTCACCGACATTAATGCCAGATAAAAACGAGTAAAACAGGATTTATTTATGAATTTTTCCCTAGTATGGTCAGGGCATTATGACATACCCTTACGTCGTATTTTTATTCGTGACTTAATTTTGATGGCACGTATAGGTGTTTATGATTTTGAACAGGAAAATACTCAGCGTATTCAATTGAATATTTCCATTGGAATTCCGGAAGAAAAAGGCGTTGGTCCAGACATTTTATCCCGGACGGTATCCTATGCGGATATTGTTGATGATGTAAAAGACACTGTTCTTCAGACCCATTTTCATTTGGTCGAAACGTTGGCTGAGACCTTGGCTGACCGTATCTTGAAAGATAAGAGGATTCAGGTTGTTCGCGTCATGATTGAAAAACTGGATATTATTCCGGAGACAGCTGGGGTCGGCGTTGAAATTGAACGATGGAATAGATAAAGTCTGCTATTAATACCAGAAAATTTGCAAAATACTTTTTTATCTTTAATTGATTAAATACAAATTTATTAAAATTCAAGTTTGTTATGATATCAAATGCGATTTAAATGGTAAGACTGGTTAATGTATTTATAACCAGAAAAGAGGAATTCATAATGAATTCCTGTATCATTTTTAAGAATCGTTATCGTCGTCGTTATTTTTAATTGCTTCTATTTCAGAGCCGATAGCATCAACATCGTCCTCAAGATCTGAAGCATCCTCAATTACATCATCGACATCAGCATCTGAATTTTCCAGATCATCAGTATCAATAATGGTATCGATTTCTTTTTCTTCGTCCAGATTGCCGCTTCCTTCAATTTGACGATGACGAGGTAGTTCAATGGGTTGTTCAGTGCCACATTTTGGGCATACAGGTAACATTTTGTTTAAATCATAAAAACGAGTCCCACAAGCACAACATGTTCTTTTAATACCCAATTCTAGCTTGACCATTTATGTATCCTGTTCTCTGATCGAAAAAATAAAACATAAATATGGCGAAATGCCAGTTTATTGTCTTATTGTCAAATGATAAAATACGATTTGTTGATTTAAATCAAAGTTTTTTTTGTTTTTATACTCTATTTGTTAAATTGGAAAATAAAATTATGACAGTTACTCACTCAAAACGACCACTTGTTGTTTCTTTTCTACAACAGCCTTTGAAAGGTAAAGTGAATGTTCCAGGTGACAAATCAATCAGCCATCGTGCTCTAATGTTATCGGCTCTGGCAAATGGAGAAACAAAAATCACGGGGTTGCTTGAGGGTGAGGATGTTATGCAAACCGCTCAGGTCATGCGTGCTTTGGGAGCAATTATTCATCAAAAGGCACCCGGTGAATGGCACGTTATAGGCAAGGGGGTTGGATATCTGAATGAACCCGATGATGTTTTGAATATGGGAAATTCCGGAACGTCGGCGCGGTTGTTGAGTGGGATTTTATCAACACATAATATTTTCAGCGTTATGACAGGTGATTGCAGTTTGAGAAAACGCCCCATGAGAAGAGTTATAGAACCCTTGAGCCAGACTGGTGCCCAGTTTATTACGCGCAATGAAGGACGTTTGCCTATGGCGATCAAGGGAGTGGAAAAGGCTAATCCCGTTACATACCGGTTACCTGTTGCGTCTGCCCAGGTAAAATCCGCCATTTTGTTGGCGGGTCTAAATGCCAATGGCATGACAATTGTAGAAGAACCGATTGCAACAAGAGATCATACAGAAAATATGTTGAATCATTTTGGGGTAAAGGTTGATATTAGCACCTTAGCTGAAAAAGGTCGCAAAATCTGTTTGCAAGGCCCAACAAAACTAGTAGCTAAAGATGTTAATGTTCCAGGTGATCCATCCTCTGCTGCATTTGTAATGGTAGCTGGCTTGATTATTTCCGGATCAGAAATACTGATAGAGAATGTTGGACTTAATCCTTTGAGAACCGGGATAATTGAAGCGTTGAAAATGATGGGAGCAAATTTGCAGATATCTAATAAGCGTCAGGAAGGTGGTGAAATAACGGGTGATATCATTGTTAAAAACACGACATTAAAGGGTGTTGATCTTCCGGTTTCAATTGTCCCATCCATGATAGATGAATTTCCAATTCTATCGGTTGCTGCTGCGTATGCCAAAGGCGAGAGCCGTTTTAGAGGATTGGCAGAATTACGGGTTAAGGAAAGTGATCGGTTTAATAGCATCATAAACATGTTGCGGAAAAATGGTGTTTCTGTTGAATCTCACGGAGATGATATGATTATTGAGGGTACCTTTGGCAATATTCTAGGGGGAGGCGAAGTTGAAACCCATATGGATCATCGATTGGCAATGAGCGCTTCAATCTTGGGATTAGTTGCAAAAAAAACGATAACTATCGATGATATTCGTTTTATACGCACCAGTTTTCCTGGATATTTTGAATTGATGAATTCACTGGGATGTGGATTTCAAATATAAAATATAATTATAACTTAATATAAAGGCTAATAAATATTCATTATGGATAAAAATATAATTATAGCAATCGATGGACCTTCAGGAGTGGGAAAGGGAACATTGGCCAAGTCAGTAGCTGATTATTTTCATTTACCTTATCTTGATACGGGATTGCTTTATCGGGCAGTTGGTAGAAAAATGCTGGATGCAGGTGAAAAACCAGATTCCAAATCTGTCCTGGCTTTTGCTGAAAATCTTCAAGAAAAAGATTGGTTAAGAAATGATCTGCGTATACCTGAAGTGGATAAAGCGGCCAGCCAGGTTGCTGCCAATCCAAAAATCAGAGCCGCTTTATTAAATGTTCAACGCAATTTTGCCATGTTAAGAGGCGGGGTTATGGATGGTCGGGATATTGGAACGGTTATTTTTCCTTCCGCTGATTTTAAATTTTATCTTACGGCCTCACCAAGGATACGGGCAGAAAGACGCTGGTTGCAATTTGCGAATTCTTTAAAAGCGGAAAATAAAGAACAGCAGATTAACAAAATAGAGATGGATTTGAAAACCAGGGATGAAATGGATTCGTCTCGAGAAGTAGCTCCGTTAAAACCTGCAGAGGATGCTATTGTAATTGATACAGATCATTTGACAGCTCTGGAGGTTCTAGAAAAAGTGGTTAATAAAGTAAAAAGACATAATAATTGTTAAAAAGATAAGAAATTTAAATTTATCTTTAATAAATTATTGAAAAAAAAGTAACTTCCTTATATGCTCCCCTCTATTCTTAAAGAATAGAATAAATTATTTTTTCGTTGAAATTGTTTCATGAATTCAATCGTGAAAAAGTCGTATTTTTATAAATAGATTCATTCTATTTTGGAAACGCGCAAATTAAAGTCTGTATATAAAAGGCAATATTTGTCTTTAAATGTGACTGGGATTACAGAAACTCATGGCTGCAGCCACCACACAAACCCCTAATGATCATTTTGGTGGGGAAGATTTTGCTACGCTTTTAGATGAAACCCTTGGACAAGATATTGGGTTCGAAGGCTCCGTTGTTGTAGGTAAAATTGTTCGTTTAACGGATGATTATGCGATCGTTGATGTCGGTTTAAAAAGTGAAGGACGTGTTCCTTTAAAAGAATTCGCACCTGCGGGTGTAAAGGCAGAAGTTAAACCAGGCGATATGGTTGAACTTTATGTGGAACGTTACGAAGATCGTGACGGTTCAATTCTGCTTTCACGTGAAAAGGCACGTCGTGAAGAGGCATGGTCTGCTCTTGAAAAAGCATTTGAAAATAACCAACGCATAAACGGAACCATTTTCGGTCGTGTCAAAGGTGGATTTACTGTTGATTTAGGTGGGGCAATGGCTTTCTTACCTGGATCACAAGTTGATATTCGCCCTATCCGTGATATCAACCCCATGATTGGTGTAGCACAGCCTTTCCAAATTTTGAAAATGGATCGTGCCCGTGGGAATATTGTTGTTTCTCGTCGTGCGGTATTGGAGGAAACACGTGCTGAACAACGCAGCGAGTTGATACAAGGATTAAAAGAGGGCATGATTCTGGATGGTGTTGTAAAGAACATCACGGATTATGGCGCCTTTGTTGACTTGGGTGGTGTTGACGGATTATTGCATGTCACGGATATAGCCTGGAAACGTGTCAATCATCCAGCTGAAGCTTTACAGATTGGTCAGCCGGTACGTGTTCAGGTTATTCGTTTCAATCCTGAAACGCATCGTATTTCTTTGGGTATGAAACAGCTTGAAGCTGATCCATGGGAAAATGTCACAACAAAATATCCTGTTGGCTCACGATTTACTGGTCGCGTTACAAATATCACGGATTATGGTGCTTTTGTTGAATTGGAACCTGGAGTCGAGGGGCTTGTTCATATTTCCGAAATGTCTTGGACAAAGAAAAATGTTCATCCCGGCAAAATTGTATCAACATCTCAGGAAGTTGATATTGTTGTATTGGATGTTGATAGTTCAAAACGTCGTATTTCATTAGGTTTGAAACAGGTTCAACCAAATCCTTGGCAACAGTTTGCTGATACACATCAGGTGGGTTCTGAAATTGAAGGTGAAATCCGCAATATCACCGAATTCGGCCTGTTTATCGGTCTATCAGCCGATATTGATGGTATGGTTCATATGTCTGATCTTTCATGGGATGAACCTGGTGAAGTTGCTATTACTCACTTTAAAAAAGGTGACGTTGTTAAAGCAAAAGTACTTGATGTGGATGTTGAAAAAGAACGTATTTCATTGGGTATCAAACAGTTAAGTGAAGATTCTGTTGCAGATGCACTTGCAAAAGTCAACAAGGGCAGTATTGTTACATGTACCATTACCGGTATTCAACAAAATGGTATTGATGTAAGTGTTAATGACATTTTAAGTGGATTCATACGACGTACCGAACTTTCTCGTGACAAGGCGGAACAACGTCCGGAACGTTTTAACGTCGGTGACCGTGTAGATGCTAAGGTTGTTTCAATTGATAAAAATGCACGTCGTTTAACCTTAACGATTAAAGGACGTGAAGTTGAGGAGGATAAACAGGCTATTTCTGATTATGGGTCCTCAGATAGTGGCGCCTCCTTGGGAGATATTCTTGGAGCAGCTTTCCGACGCCGGAATGAAAATGAACCGGATGTAGAATAAGTTTTTATTATTTTTAATTTTTAAAAAACAGGCTTTGTAAAAAGTCTGTTTTTTTATTGATACAATTTATTCTTTTAATGAAAACTGTTAAAAGATAATTTTTATAATTTTAAAAAATTATAATTCAAATTGGTTGTGATTACGCAATCTTTTGTAGTATATCGTATATAAATTATATTTTTTACTAAAATCATAGATTTTGTTACTTTTTCTAATTAATTAAGAATTATTAAGTATTTATCATGGCAGTCATTTACAATACAAATTATACGCATAACTCTAATTCTTACTTAACTCTTGCTGTTTTTTGGGCAGCAAAAAAACTATGGGGAGAAGATAATGTTGTTGTAGTTGATAATATGGATATCTTGTCAGTTGCAGCAAGTGGAGAACATGAAGTTATTATTTGTATTGATGGACAGCGAACTGATTATGAATTGATGAAAAGGCTTAGACCGTGTTTTAAAACCATGATTTTCTGGGCTTTTGAAGATCCCTTCATGTTGGATTTCAATGTTCAGGTAACGACTATTTTTGATTATGTGTTTACAAACGACCCTATTTGCGTGAAGGCCTATCAAACAGAAGCATTTTATTTACCTTTGGCTGCAAGTGATCAAATTCATTATCGTAAAGTGAAAGAAACTGATGCGCTGGATTATGATATATGTTTTGCGGGGACAATGTGGCCAAACCGTGTTGATATTTTACGTCGTGTTATAATTGCCTTTCCCCAGGCACGGTATAAATTGATTTGCCCTGGGAATGAATATTTGCCACCTTTGCCAGCTGATTTGAGTGAAAGGGTTATACATAGACCTGTAAGTATTGAAGCGTTTACTGATTTTGCCAATGCAAGTAAAGTTACCTTAACAATGTTTCGCAATTATGCTAGTCATGGAGATATAGGGCAGGCAACTGCACCTGGTCCACGTCTATATGAATTGGGTTTGGCTGGTACAGCACAGATTGTGGAGTTGCCAGCAGGTATGAATGAGAAATATTTAAAAGAGATTAATGGCGTTGCTATTGCTCATAATACTGAAGAAATCATTAAACAGATCGCAGAGGTGATTGAAAAAAAGAATATCAGAAAGAAAATGGCGATTTCTTCCCAGCAATCTGTAATGAAATCACATTTGTATCAAAATCGTTTGAAAATTATTGAAGATGTGACTCAGGCGGATTTTTCTTTAAAGAAAAAAGAGAAAAAAATTATTGTTGAATCTCAGTTTAAAAAAAAATTGAAGGTCTTATTTGTCACGCATTCCACTATTCGTGAACAAGTATGGGGTGGCATTGAAGTATATCAGCAGATTATTTCTTTTGGACTAGTAAAAGATGTGGAATTTTATTATTGGCTTCGTAGAAGAGGTGCATGTACGCTAACAGATTCTAATGGTCAAGAATTGGAACGGTTTGACATGCCAGATGTGGGCTGGTTGGATTCCATGAATGATGCCGGGGAAGAAACTGCCTTTTCGAATATAATTAATCAATATGGATTTGATGTGGTCCACATTCAGCATTTAGGCCATCACACTCTTTCCTTACCGATTATAGCCAAGGCTTGCGGTGTTGGAACGGTTTTTTCTTTTCATGATTTTCTGGCGGTTTGTTCTCATTATAATCTTTTGAATTACGAACAACGTTACTGTCGTATTGAAGAAAATAAAGATGTTGGAACTTGTGATGTTTGTCTTAAAATTTCTGAAAAGCTGGATTTTGGTGTGCAACAGACACGACGTGCATTTGTTGGAAAGGTCATGAAATCCATTGATGCGTTTTTATATGGAACACAACATTCGTTTGATGTGGCAAAATATATTTATCCTGTTGTGGAAAGTAAAAAAAATTATATTCTTGGTATCCCTTCGCCAGACACAACAATACCTTTGATAAAAAAAGAGTTCAAACCCTTGGAAGGCAGAAAACTGAAAGTTGCGACTGTTGGTAATTTTATCCGTTCAAAGGGTGCAGATACGATTTTATCCATATTACAGACTGCCAATCCAAATTTGTATGAATTTCATATTTTTGGATATATGCAGCCTGACTATGAATCTGTCCTAAAAGATTTGAAACTTGATAATATTATATTGCATGGTTCATATGGATTGGGTGAAGTTTCGGCATTGCAGGTAGCAGATGTAGCCCTGATATTGTCAATATGGCCCGAAACATATTGTATATCGCTTTCTGAAGTTTGGCAGAATGGGTTAATTCCCATTGTGACAGATGTTGGTGCGTTAAAAGATCGTGTGCAGGATGGAATTAATGGATTTACGGTTCCCATCGGGGATGTGAATCTGGTTATTGATCGATTGGAACTGATACGTTCCGATGAAATATTGCGTCAGAAGCTTATCAATAACATTTCACCTGATTTATGGGTCAATTCAAAAGAATATGCTGAAAAATTATTGCAAGTTTACGATGAAGTCGTTCCTATAAATATGTTGGGTAACAGCGGGTTACGATGGGATATAGGGCGGCTTCATTATATTCCACATGCATCTTGGAAAGAGCAGGCACCACCTCGTCATATTTTTGATGCGCCCACAAGTAGCAGTCTTTATATCGAGCTTCCACAGGAAATTGAAGATTGGGCAGTTGTACAGGGAGCACATTTTTATATTGATGATATCTGTTATCATATTCTTAATGTCGATGATGACAGTAAATTTAAAGAGGCAGATGAATTCCATATTCGTGGATGGTTTATTTATCCTGATATGTCCAATGCAGGAAATTTGTATACGGTTTTGATTCATCAGGATAGTGATTTGACAATTTTCTTAAAATGCGATCGAGAAAGTCGGGAGGATGTGGCATCTAATTTTGTTAATGCTCCTGTACGAAATGGATTTTCGTGTAAATCAGCATTGAGAGGAAAATGGTGTGAGGGCCGTTTCAGAATTGGCTTGATTAATGTTGTCAATGGAATAGCGGCATTTCAACTGGCTGGTTACGAAATAAAGGTTAACGCCGGAAAAGTTGTTAAAATCTATAATGAATTTCATGATAATCAGGTTATATTAGATGATTTTCTGCGTATTACTGAAAAAGATGGTATTATGCGTGGAATAAAATTAAGTGATATTTCTGAAAATAGATTGTTTCATAAAAATTTAGGTAAACTAGAATATTATATTCAAAATTTATCTACGGATGTTAATCCGGAAAATGAAAAAGCAGGGAATTTGCTTAAAATTTCTGGATGGGCCTTTGATCGCACAACAAGTAAGGCAGGGCAGATATATCTTGCCTTTGTTAATGAATCTTTTAAAAACTGTTTTTTTGTTGCCACATCAAGATTTATTCGTCATGAAACAATTTCAGTTTTTCAAAATGTTCCATTAAACAATGGCTTTTACATACAATTGGATTTACAGAAAGGATATTCTCTAAAATTAGAAGGAAAATTTCAAATTTTTCTGATTAATCTCATTCATAATGAATTTTTGGTTGTTCCAGTGAATATTTCTGTGAATTTTAAAAATAACCAGGTCAGTAATATTATGGATGATATAATAAATGAAGATACAATTGATCAATATACGGATTTTTTGAAAAGAAAATTATTTAGGGAGTGATTTTAATTAATAAAAATAATTTCAAATAAATTTTAACTAGCGATAAGTATAATTATTTAAGTAGCTATTTTAATTAAAATATAAGGTGGTAAATTGTGTATGATAGTGAAGAAAAACAACCCAAATGGATGGTTTTCGACTTAGAATGGTATCGTAATCGGTATAAAAGTTTTTCGTTACTGATACAGGATATATATCAAGGCGATGTTTTTGCTTATCATTCAACTAATGGGTATAAGGTTGGAAATTCGCCCAATCCGTATTTTGATGAAAAATGGTATTTGACAAAATATTATGATGTAAAGGAGCTTATAAAAAAGGGGAAATACACTTCTGGATTTGATCATTACTGTAAAATTGGCTTTAAAGATCATTCACCACATTGGTTATTTTCAGAAACATTTTATAAAAAACATAATCCAGAAATAAATGACCTAATTGGCGAGGGAAAACCTTATATTAATGGTTATGATCATTATTTACGGGTTGGAGATAAATCCTGCCTTACAGGAAGTTTTTTTTTCAATCCTTGTTTGTATTTATCCCAAAAAGAGAATTTAGACGAAATTACAGAATATGGTCCATATCAATATGTTTTAACAAATGATACGGATGATTTCGATAAATTCAGACTTTCATGGTTTTTTGATCCAAATTGGTATGGAAATACATATTCAAAGGAAACATTAAAAACCACCAATTATCAATACTTGAATCTTCTCCATCATTATCTATCCAATCCAACACCAACATTATTCTCGCCTTTGGAACAATTTTCCGAACAATTTTATCTTGAAAATTATAAGGATTTATCTCCTTCGATTTTGATGGATGGTCATGGACTTTTTCGAAATGGTTATGAACATTTTATTGTATGTGGATGCAAGGAAAAACGAAAACCATTGAAGGATTTTGATTATAATCAATTTTCTGATGAGATATTTGAAAAAATTGCAAAAGACAATCTATATCTGAATATATTTGAATATTGGGTGGCTCAACAGGATTTGCATCTTTTAGATAAATTCATGGAAATCCAAAAAAAATATTCAAACGATAAAGACAAAATCGAAAATAGTTTTGATATACAAAAATCAGTAAAGAATCAAGAGACCGTTGAATCTGGGGATGTTTCAGACTCCATATCTATGCGAAAAAATGAAAAAGGGTTTCCAGTTATCGAGGATAACATTTCTAATATTGAAAAGGAAATAGCCTCTTCAGATTATATGCCAATATGGCAGGCTTTTGATGAAAAATGGTATGTTCACAAATATGATCATGTAACTTCAAAAATGAAGGCACTGGAAGTTGATAATGTTGAAGAATATTATAAAACATTTGGTTGTTTTGAAGGTCATTCCCCCAATCCTTATTTTGATGAGGAATGGTATTTACAGAAATATCCTGATGTAAAATTAATGGTTGATTGCCATCAATTTAGTAGTGGTTTTCAACATTATTGCAAGGAGGGATATCATACCCATGATCCACATTGGTTATTTTCTGAAAAATATTACAAAAAAGTAAATCCACATTTGACAAATGAGAATTTGGAAAGGAATGGATTTGTTAATGGATATGACCATTTTCTGAAAGTAGGAGATATTGAGGGAAATAGTGGCAGTCTTTTTTTTAACAGTAATTTTTTCATTGGAAAATATCAACAGGCCATTAAGGAAGGGTTATCGCCTTATCAACATTATCTAAAATATTTGGATGAAATTGATAGTAAAATACAGGTATCCTGGTATTTTGATCCAGAATGGTATGCGCAGAATTATCCAGAAATAACAAAGGCAATTTCAGAAGGAATATTCAACAATTATATTCATCATTATCTAGTAAACAATCAAGCTTTCAATTTCAATCCAAATGCCTGGTTTGATGAATCCTTTTATGATCAAAAATATAAAAGCCAGCTTGAAAATGTTCAAGCGTTCAAAAAATATAGAAATGGATATGCTCATTTTATTTACGAGGGAATACAGCTTTTTTGGGATCCCTGTGAAGAAATAAATTTACAGCAATATGCTGCGGATAAAGCTGTTAAACAGGATATTCAAAAGGGACTTTATCCAAATGCCTATATTCGATTGCTAGCTAGCGGAACAAATTATGGGGGACAGAATAAGGATTTACCTGTTTCGTCACAATCTGATAGTTTGCCAATTCAAAAAAATATAGAAAATGACAAGGATGCAGTTGATCAAGCATTATGGGCTAAATTTGATGGGGAATGGTATATAAAAACTTATCCTGACCTAAGTGAAAGAATGAAAAATTGTGGTTTGGATGATGTGGAAATTTATTATAATCAGGTAGGTTCAATTTTAGGACATTCTCCCAATCCCTACTTTGATGAGGAATGGTATTTACAACGATATCCTGAATTAAGAAAAAATATTGATCGTGGAGCGTTTAAATCAGGTTTTGAGCATTATTGTAATCAGGGTTATTTGACACATGATCCTCACTGGCTTTTTTCAACACATTATTATTTAAAAAATAACGCTGATTTTATTCATGAAGTTATTAATGATTCCCAATATATTAATGCCTATGATCATTATCTGAAAAAAGGGGATGGATTACGTCGTACAGGATCCTTGTTATTTGATCCTTCAATCTATCAACAGGCATGTTATGAACGTGAAGATGTAAAGCACAGTCAAAACCCTTATAGAAATTTTCTTTATTATCTTAGTGATGTTGAAAAAAATACAAATGTCTCTCTTTATTTTGACACATCATGGTATTTAAAAAAATATCCTGATGTAAAACAAAAAATTGCTGATGGTGAATATCTTTGTGCTTTACATCATTATTGTTTGAATGAAACACCAAAACTATTTAATCCATCTCCATGGTTTGAAGAAGAATTTTACCTAGATCATTATAAGGATATAAATCAAGCCATTGAATCAACAGCAAGTTTTAGAAACGGCTATGATCATTTCATACATTATGGTGCGTTAGAACTTCGTTCTCCAAGGATCGATATTAGTCTGCACGAATATTATCTATCAGGGGATATTCGTGATAAGGTTGAAACGGGTATATTTAGGGATGCTTTTGCTGCTTATGTATTTGAACAAAAACTTGATCAGTGGATAAATAAGCAACCTGATGATTCTCATTATCGCTTAACTAATGAAACAAAGGAAAGCAGAACATATTTTAAAAAAAAATCAAGGCTTGTTTTACCATCGGTTGTTCATGAAAAGCTTGATTTCTCCTATAAGGGTCAGGCGGATATCTGTGTAATTATGTTGATGCACAATAATCTGACGGTAACATTGACCGCGTTGGCATCCCTTCGTTCTAATTTTAATGGGAATATACAATTACTCTTGGGTGATAATCATTCGATAGATGATAGTCAATTTATCCAAGGTTGTTTGATCGGTGCTTCCGTAAACCGTTTTCCCTATAATTTTGGCTTTGGTAAGGCATGTAACATATTGATGGAAGACGTTGATGCCCCGATTGTTATCTTTTTGAATAATGACATTAATTTATTGCCGGGAGCAATTGATGCACTTTGTAAACGGTTGACTTCAGCAGATAATATTGGTGCAGTCGGAGGTAAAATAATTCATCCAGATGGATTGCTTCAAGAGGCAGGCCAGATTATTTGGCGGGATGGAACAACGACAGGGTATTTGAGAGGAAAAGACCCATTAATTCCCGAGGCGAATTTTGTTCGGGATGTTGATTACTGTTCAGCGGCGATGTTGGCAGTAAAATCAAAAGTGCTGAAGGAATTGAATGGATTTTCCCCTATTTATTATCCAGCCTACTTTGAGGATACGGACTTTTGTGTTCGGATGATAAAGGCAGGATATCGTATTGTATATGATCCCAATGCAGTTGTGGAACATATGGAGTATTGTTCAAGCAATCCGATTATTTCAAGTGGTTTGATAAAGCGAAACCATCGATTATTTGCCAGAGAACATGCGGATTTTTTAAGGTTTCAATCTCCCCGGCATAGTGACAATGTTTTAATTGCGCGACAGAGACGAAATATAAATAAAAGAATTTTATTCATTGAGGATAGGGTTCCTTTAAAACATCTTGGGTCTGGGTATATTCGTTCAAATGACATTATCTTTCAAATGTCTGAATTAGGGTATGAAGTGACGGTTTATCCTATAAATTACTTTTATCCCCATGTTTATCAGATTTATTCAAGCATGCCTGATACGGTTGAGGTATTGTTCAATCATACAGTTGAACATCTTCGTGATTTCTTTAAGGAAAGGGCGGGATATTATGATTTGGTTTGGATAGGAAGAACCCATAATTTAAATAGAATATTGCCCATGATGGGTGAAGCTAGCCGTTATTTACCCCAGGAAATAATCCTTGATACAGAGGTTGTTGCGACACCCCGGACACGATTGCAGGCAAAGCTATTGGAAAAGGAAATAGACGAAAATTTTCAACAGGCTCTGGAGGAGGAGTTATCCTGTGCAAAACATTGTCAAGAAATTGTAGCCGTTAATGAAATTGATGCAAACTATATTCGACAGGCAGGATTTAACAATGTCGATATTCTCGGACATAGTATCAACATACGCAAATCACAAAAGGAATGGAAAGAGCGCAAAAATATTCTTTTTGTTGGCGCTTTGCATGATGATCAGGCACCTAATTATGACAGTTTGAAATGGTTTATAACTTCTGTGATGCCGATTTTGATTGATAAAATGGGATCGGATTTTACTTTTTCAATTGCAGGCTATGTAAATCCCTCTGTTGATATATCCGCCTTGATTAATTATCCTGATATAGATTTTTTGGGAATGGTGCCAGATTTGTCCAGTTTATATGATGATCATCGTGTCTATATCGCACCAACGAGATTTGCGGGTGGCATTCCCTATAAGTTACATGAAGCTGCATCCTATGGAATTCCTATCGTGGCGTCAAATTTATTGGTGGAACAACTGGGATGGCAAGATGAGAGGGATATTCTTGCAGCCTCCACGGATAATCCGGAATTTTTTGCCTCGCAAATTATTAGGTTGTACCAGACGGAGGAATTATGGAATCAACTGCGTCAAAATGCCCTTGATCGTATTGCTCGCGAATGCAATCGTGAACGGTTTAAGGAGCAGTTGCAGTCAATTTTATCAAAAGTTATTTTACACAGGTGTTAAAAGGTTCATATGGCTATAAAATCAAAAAATAAATTTCAAAAAACTAAAAATGAAAAAGTAATGGTATGCAGTGGTGGACGTTATGAATCGCAGGCCAATGCGCAGATCCGTGAAGCCATTATATCAGGTTGGGAAAGTGTTTTTGGTGAAGGTAATGTAATTTCCACGAATATTGCAGGAGCCGCGGCTGCAATTGAGTATATAAAACCTAAGATTGTTTTTTCAATTGGATCATATTTGCCGGAAAGCACCTATTTTGGAGAAGTATGTCACAGGGCAAAAAAATTCGGTGCGATCACCATTTTTTGGGCGACAGAAGATCCATATGAACAAGATGCCAATTACAGAATTATTGACGATTTCGATGTAATATTTTCCTGTGATCGTTGGGGAACGAATTTTTATAATCATCCACATACCCATTTTTTACCTTTGGCAGCTTGTGAAAAGTTGCATTACCGTCCCATTGACGAAACCATTGAAAAAACGGTTGATGTCATGTTTTGTGGTGTTGCATTTGGTAGCCGCAAGGATGTCATGCGCAGCATAAAACCAGCCCTGACAAATCTAAAAGTAAAAATTATCGGCCCGGGTTGGGGTGAATTCGGGATTGGCTTTTCAGATGCCAGGATAGAGAAAGATCAGTTAATTGAGTTATATCAGCGCTCGAAAATTGTTCTTAATTTGGGTCGTAGCCTTCATTTTGAAAATAAACGGTATATGATTATGCCTTCAAACCCTGGACCAAGAACGTTCGAGGCATCTGCTGCAGGTGCTATGCAGCTTTTTCATGAAGATAATTATGCAATTCATGATTTTTATGAACGGGATGAGGTCCCGGTTTTTTCAACACGTTATGATTTTCAACAACAACTTGATAAATATTTGAATGATCCAGATTTATTATTGGAAACGGCTAAAAAAGCACAGGCACGCACTCTGCGGGATCATCTTTATAATAACCGAATTCAGACCGTTATGGAAATTTTGAAAAATGATGGATTTCTAGATTAGATTATATTTTAGAAAAATTATTTGATATCATTTATTTAAGACAGGAAAAAAATTTTAAATATGCGGGGATTTATACTCAATTTTATCATTCAGACTAATACAGGGTATATCTCAGGCGATGATGGGCAGCGTTACGAATTTAGTGGCGATGAATGGAAGGAAAATATCGTCCCTCAAAAAGGGACCTGTGTTGATTTTCAAGTCAATCAACTCGGTAGGGCTGTTGCAGTTTTTATATTAATTGATGATAAAAATGTTCATTTTATGAATAAAATTCAATCACGGACCCAATATGAACAAAAACTTGAAAACGAAAAAAACTATACGATCATAGGATGGTTTAGTAAATGCATCAGAAATTATGTTAATTTTGAAGGAAGGGCCAGAAGAACAGAATTTTGGTCGTTTCAAAGTTGTTACTGGGCCGTTTTTTTTATTGGACTACTCATAATTGGCCTGTTATTTTCTGCTACCATTGTTCAAACGGATACTTCATTCGATGGAATACTAATGTTTGAGGTCTGTCTATATCTATCAATATTCTTGTGGAGTGTATTTAGCATTGTAATGTTTATTCCCATGATTTCCGTTGCGGTCAGACGTCTTCATGATATTAATTTGTCAGGTTTTTGGTTGCTTCTTCATTTCATACCCGTTGGTTCAATTGCTGTTTGGATCATGTTTTGCATTGATACTAAATATGAGGATAATCAATGGGGGCCTCCAGCAAAATTAAAATATAGATAACTGATTTTCATTCCTTTTCTTTAACAGTTTTACAGAAAAGGGATTTTTGTTATCAGTCTGGATAATATAAAATAAAAAAATATAAAATAATCTATGTTAATAATTTTAACAGTATTGTTTGTAATTCTATAAAAATATTAATTCTATTATTATGGAATTATTTTGGTTGTTTGTATAATTATTTATTATTACAATATAAATACAAAGATTGGGATATTCCGGAATATTGACCAGAATATTCAATAATCAGGTGTTTCTGATAATTCGGTGAATGCAAAAAGTCCACCATTTATCTTTATTGAAAAGGGTGCAAACAGATGAACATGTCAGAGAATAACATTGATGTATCTAACCAATATGATAATGAAGAAAATTATACAATCATTGATTGGTTTAATAGATGTATAAAAAATTATTTGACAGTAGAGGGAAGGGCTGGAAGAAAGGAATTCTGGTATTTTCTGCTTATCTTTCTTACCGTTCTAGTTATAAGCACGGTCGTTCTTTTTTATGTTGTATATAATATAGGATCATCATCCCATCCAGTCTTGTCAATTCTTGTATGGGTTATTTATCTTTTTATTTTCTGTTGGCTTTTATTTACGTTCATTCCCCTGATTTCGGTTTCAATCAGGCGTTTGCATGATATTAATCTATCGGGGTGGTGGTTATTGCTATATTTTACCGTCATAGGGTCATTAGCCCTTATTATCATGTTTTGTATTGATAGCAAACCAACGGAAAACAGATGGGGAAAGCCTGCCCATAATATAAATCAATAGTGATTACTTGATTATGAAATAATATCTCATTCATTCAAATTTCAGGTTAAAATATTACAAAATCAAAATAAGTGATATTATGAATGAGATATACTGTGGATAAATTTTCTGACATTTTAGGTGGTGATAATCAAGATATCACGGAGTATTTGGATTATTATGTTCTTGATAAAAAAGAGCCAGAATTTGCTGTATTGTTAACTGGTAAATGGGGCATCGGTAAAACATATTATATCGATGCATATTCAGGGGCTGATAAATTACAAAATAGCAAAGTCATTTTAAGCGAGGGTGGATTATCTAAATTTATAATTGAATTTGTTTATAATATATTGGTATTTATCTATCAAAAGTTGGTATCTGTTGGTATAAAATTTGATCATTATCTTGCATTCGAACCTGATCGATTAAATAAAGTATTATCAAGAAAAGTATTATCAAAAAATGAAAAATTAAAAAAATATAATATACGATTTATCAAGATCAGCGTATTCGGTATCAAAACTATAGAAGAGCTTGAAAGTAGATTGACTAAATCAATTTTTGGTAATTTTAATATTCTATCAGATATTGCTTCCTTATTGATTAAAAATTCAAATTTTTCTAATTTTGCCAACCCTTATTTTTCCTTACTCAAGGCATTTATTCCATTAACAACTTTTCCAGATATAAAAAAAAAATTGAAATCGATTATTTCATCAGAGAAAAAACATAATCTGGTTTATATTCTTGATGATTTGGAAAGATCAGATATTCCCTTAAAAGAGTTGCTGGGCTGGATCAATCAAGTTGTAGAGATTGAAAAAATGAAAGTTATCCTTATAGCGAATGAGGAAAAGCTTTTGATTGAACAATCTGAAATTTCTGAGATTGAGGATAACGAAAAAAACAACAAAGACAGTAATAGGCAACCTGATAATGTAAATCAGGGTAATGTAATTGATCGCAATAAACAGGCTGTAGATCCTGAAATTCTGAAAAAATCCTATTTATATAAAGAATTTAAAGAGAAAGTCATTGGGAAAACTTTCAAAATTCATTCCAATTTTGAAGCTGTAGTGAATTATTTTTTATTTACTGGCGAGAATGGTACAGAACCCAACAAATATAAAAAGCTTATCGCACAACATTATGATTTTATTAAACAGATTTATAAAGATGGTCAGATTGCCACACCAAATTTAAGGGGGTTTAAACAGGCCATAGATGATTGTGAATATTTGTTACAAAATATCAAAGACGATTATTATCCTCTGGAAAAGGATAATGAATTAACGGGTGAAGAAAGAGAAAATAACAACTTAAAAAATATTTTTTTTGAGACGTTAATTAAAAATTTTTTTATTTTTAAATTAATAATTATTGAATGGAAAATAACGGATAATGATTTATCTAAAAAAATCAGATGCGATATAAATAAAATAGTTAATCCACGCCATTTTATTAATAGTGATCCACCAGAATTAAAAGAAATTTATGCTAAAAATTATAAACTTCTGGAAATTATGGATAAAAGAGGATTTTTTTTTATAATTATTTAGAGAGGTTTTTTCTTGGACTTAATTCAATACAAACTACTATATTTGAATGGCATGTATGGATTAATATTCTATTTAGATTAGATTTTACCAATATAGATAAAAACATTAAAAGTTTTTTTGATAAGAATCGTAAGGATTTATTGGATAAATTATTTTTTTATAGATCATTAGATGAAAAAGATTTTCAAAATTTACTTAATGAATTTAGGGTTAATTATTTTTCGTTAGAATATTTGGATTTCCCTATATTTTTTCACTATTTGGGATTAATTATTCATTTTAATGAAAATAAATTGATTAAGGAAGATATAAATTCAATTAAGAAGCTTGCAGTTGATTATATCATGAAATGTTGCAAGACATGGATAATAAAATATGGAAATGATGTAGATTGTGATTTACGTTATAATCCAAAAAATTATGATTTTGTATCGCGTCATAATCCTGTTTTTTCTGAAATATTGGAAGATTTTAAAGAGTCCAAAGAAGAATGTATTTCTGAATTGTCAAGAGAAGAAGTAAGTGAAAAATTAAAAAAAATAATTCAGATGTTAAGGGGAGAAGAAAATAACGATTTTGATAATGTAATTTACTTTAATGATGAAAATCGGCAAAAAGAAATTTTTATCAACAATGATTATATTGCTGAATTTGTTCAGGCAATAGTAAATTGTAAAAATTCATTGATACACGATTTTCATCATGCATTACATTTACGGTATAATAGTAACCATTCTTATAATAAAGAGATTCTTATTAAAGAAGAACCTTTTTGGCAAACAGTTGTTGAAAAACTTACAGAATATATAAAAAATTACGATAGTAATAATTCTCTTAGAACCGTTAAAATTGTAAATTTGGAATTGCTGATAAAAGAAATTCAAGAATTTATAAAGAAACTTCAAAAATTAAAGGATTTTGAAAAGTATAAAAACATGATTTCTTAATCTAAATAAATAATGAATGAGGTTGAGTTGTTTATTGTTTTAGATTAGCCGCATCTTTGGTAATCTGAGCGAGGTCATCAATTCTGATCCATGTTTTAAAGGCTTTCCGAATATCGCCGGCACTCATCCGATAATAGATTTGAGCTGATCTTTGTGGTGTGTCCAGGGGCAATCCCAATTCGCTGAAGGTCAAATATTGTGACGCGAGTTTGTCAATGCTGGAACGTTGCAATGGGATGCTCCTCAGCAATGACGCCTTGGCCAGTTGCAGTTCATGTTCGCTGACGGGTTGCGTCTGCATGGCCTGCAAGTCTTTCAGGGCTGCCTTGCGGGCGAGATCAACCTTGTCAGGATCCGCACCAAAACTGATGTTATATCCCGCACGTGTGCGGGACCAGTCAAAAGAGCTGTTTACGTTATAGACATATCCTGTCTTAACCCGCAAGTCTTTGTAAAACCGTCCTGCAAATCCGCCACTTAATATTTCATTGCCAAGGTTCAGGGCATAATGATCCGGATGGTAAACGTTCATCGGAATGGATTCAACCAATGCGACGCTGCTTTGCACTGCGCTTTTATCGGGAACATGAATGTAGGAGGTCTTGCTATTTGGACGTTGAGGCAAATCAAGATTGGGCCTGACACCTTTCGCCTTCCATGACCCGAAATATTTTTCAACGGTTGCCTGCGCTTTTTCAGGCGTTATGTTGCCTGCCACAACAATTGTTGTAAGGTCTGGACGAAAGGATTGCTGAATTTTTTCAGGTCAAAACCGGAAATTACTGATATTTAAATATTATATTTTTCTTTTCTCAATTTTACATATTCATTGATAAGTAATTCTGTATTCATATGAGATTCTTGTGAATAAAAACTTAAATGAGAGACAGTAAAATCGGAAAATAAAGCTGTTTTACGATTTAAATATTGTGGTGTATTGCTTGTTAAAATTTGTTCATCATCGCATTGAAAAGGCAACATCATAAAGCGTAAATCTCTTCCTTTCCAAGATATAAAATTAATTGATAACCTTTTGTCCCATTCTACAATTTTTGATGTTAAAGGTAGGGGCTTTCCACGATTTTTAATGAAATAAGAGTGCAGCTTTTCAGCTTTTTCTCCATTTTCCCATAAACTACCCTTAAAACCGTTAGGTGGAAGTTCAAATTCACCTACCTCATCAGGGATGGATAAATTCTCTTTTTGAAAATAGGCACATACGCCGTTGTTGACAACGTTTGCTGATAACAGGAAATATTCATCATTTCTTCGTCTAAAATCAATGAATTCCTTCAGTTTTTCAAGTTCAATATAAACTATATCATCATCACATTTCAAGAAAACATCATCTTTGAAAAGGTCAATTCTTGATGCATAATATCGATAGGCATGATAATAGGGATAAGATTCGTTCGGGTTGCCTATGAATTGTTTTATTTTGTCATTGACATAACAGAACTCCAGCCATGCACCAAATCCGCCTTGCAAGTATAGTTTTGGTATATCGTCTCTATTAAGGAGGTTGAATGTTGGAAATTCATATCCGTTAATTGAAATATTTATGTCGTTATCACTTCCTCTGCTGATCGTGAGGATATTATCACAGTAAGCGTTTAGGAGAGTGAAAAATTCTATTTTAAAAATTTTCTCTGTATCGTCTCTATTATTGTCATATAAATATTTGGAATCAATTCTTCTTATTTCTGAACCAGAATTACCCCATCCACCTATGACAACCTCTGTAAATTTATCCTGGTTTTTTTCTATAAATGCAATATGAAAATCATTTGATATTCTTAAAGGAATGGTAAGTTTAGAATTCTTGGGTAAATCTTTATAAAATTGGTAACCGGCATTATCTTGCATATATGCTATTGGCCCATAACTGTTTCTGATATATTCTTTATCAGTTTTATTACGGGTAAAATCCCATATATGCCATTCATCTAATAAATTATTGTTTAGTGCATATCGTATATATTGATTTAAATTTTCCATCCTGTCTTGGCGACCGGCAAATGTAATTAAAATATTTTTTGACATATAAATCCCCAAAACTTAATTTTTATAAGATGATGAATAAAGATTATAATTTTTGTTTTAAAATAGCAACAATATATAATTTTATTTCTGGTTAATTGGCCCTTTGGTAATCTGGGCGAGGTCATCAATTCTGATCCATGTTTTAAAGGCTTTCCGAATATCGCCGGCACTCATCCGATAATAGATTTGAGCTGATCTTTGTGGTGTGTCCAGGGGCAATCCCAATTCGCTGAAGGTCAAATATTGTGACGCGAGTTTGTCAATGCTGGAACGTTGCAATGGGATGCTCCTCAGCAATGACGCCTTGGCCAGTTGCAGTTCATGTTCGCTGACGGGTTGCGTCTGCATGGCCTGCAAGTCTTTCAGGGCTGCCTTGCGGGCGAGATCAACCTTGTCAGGATCCGCACCAAAACTGATGTTATATCCCGCACGTGTGCGGGACCAGTCAAAAGAGCTGTTTACGTTATAGACATATCCTGTCTTAACCCGCAAGTCTTTGTAAAACCGTCCTGCAAATCCGCCACTTAATATTTCATTGCCAAGGTTCAGGGCATAATGATCCGGATGGTAAACGTTCATCGGAATGGATTCAACCAATGCGACGCTGCTTTGCACTGCGCTTTTATCGGGAACATGAATGTAGGAGGTCTTGCTATTTGGACGTTGAGGCAAATCAAGATTGGGCCTGACACCTTTCGCCTTCCATGACCCGAAATATTTTTCAACGGTTGCCTGCGCTTTTTCAGGCGTTATGTTGCCTGCCACAACAATTGTTGTAAGGTCTGGACGAAAGGATTGCTGATAGAAATTTTCCAAATCATTTAAGGTTAATTTCATAACTTTTTCAGGGACTGGCTGACGTAAACTTGGGTCATTAATGGGATTAACCGCTTTTGCAATGGATCTGTCAAAATGATAACCTGGGGACTGGTATAATCCTTTTAGAGACTGCGTTGTTTGTGATTTGACGATATCTAGGTTTTCTTGTTTGAAAGACGGATTTAACTCGCTATCAGCCAATAACTGCATACCACGGTCAAAATAGGGCGTAAGAACAGATAACGAAAAGTCGCTTCCTGTATTGATATCGGCAGCGATGTCATCAATCTGTTTGCGAAAAGCCAGACGATCATAAGTCTTGGTCCCATACTTGAACATCTCATCTGTAATGTCTGAAATACCTTCCTTATCTTTTTCCTCTTGCATACTTGAGTTCTGTCGAATGGCACCGAATACACTTATGGTATCACTGACATTGATTGGCTGAACAATCAAACGAATACCATTTTTCAGGGTTATATCTGTAGGTAAAGGGGATGCCTTGGGTATATTAAGTTTTTTCAGTGCCTTATCAGCCCATTCAGGCAAGGGGACAGGTCTATCAGGAATTGAGGTAAAAGATTCAGCACCTCCATAACCTTTTTTCGATAGAGGATTTCCGGAATCCTCAGGTGTGAGAATCGCCGTGATCGCTTCTTCCGGTTTTAAAATCCTTTTTGCTAATTGGTTAACTTTTTCTGGAGTGACTGCATTAAGAGCGGCAATCATATCATCAGGACTATTTAATTCCTGAAAAGCCAAGGCATTTGACCAGCTGCTGGCCAATCCCGTGATACTGTTGGCAGAGAATTTGAGGGATGCAATCTCCTTGCGTTTTGCCGCTTCGACAAGTTCGGCCGGAACACCATTTTCATGAAAATATCTAAGGATTGTCTGAACCTCGTTCAAAAGGGATTGATGATTCCTGTTTTTTGGAAATGCTGCAATAGCCACGCCAAAGCCCGTATTGCCTTTGGGAATATATTCAAAATCAGCTGACAGGGCCTTTCCTTGTGGCACTAAACCATATAACTTTTCCCGCTGGCTTGAAATAACGTCACTCAGAATGGTCGCGGCGGCATAATCACTGGATTTTTCCCCAGGCATACGCCATGCCATTGTTATAAGTCCAGCTGGGAGATCCGTTGGAAAATGTAATGTTTTGGCTTTTATTGGCCTTAATTTGAAAGAGGTTTGTTTGGGCAGATTTTTGCGAGGTAGGGAGGAAAAATTTTGTTTGACAGTTGCCAGGGTTTTTTGAGGATCAATATCGCCTGAGATAACAAGAATTGCATTATTGGGTGTGTAGTATGTTTCATAGAATTCACGCAAATCCTGTACGGTTGTTTTATCAAAAGATGGACGGGTCCCCAAAGCATCATGTTCATATGGGGTGTCCTTGAATAAAATCTTTTGTAATTCAGAAACATATTTATAAATTGGATTGGACAAATCCCTTGAAACTTCTTGTTCAATCGCTCCACGTTCCTTGTCCCAATCCGCGGCATTTAAGCTTAATCCATTCATTCGTAAAGCTTCAATTTTCAGGATAACATCTAAATCTTCGGCAGGAGCTGTGTAATAATACTGTGTGACGTGTTCTGTGGTAAAGGCATTATAGCTTCCGCCCAATTGTGCCCCGATAATTGCCAGCTGATCCTTGTCTAGACCTTTGCTTCCACGAAACATCATATGTTCCAATGCGTGTGCAGTTCCCGGGAATCCCTTTGGCGTTTGGTTGGAGCCGGCAAGATAGTTGACTTGCGCCGTAACAACAGGGGCCAAATTATTTTTAATGATAATCACCCGTAATCCATTTTTCAAAGTGGCGCGAATTACCTGCTGTTTTGAAGAAGATATATTTTTTGATGAAATATGATTGGTGGGAACAGAATAGGCAGGATGAAGAAACCCGCTAAAAGGGGTGGTTGCAAGCAAAGTCAAGCTTAGTGTCAAAGGGGGTAGGATTGATCTCATGTCTTTGATTTCCTGTTCGGGTCTTGTCTATATAAAATATTTAAAACAGGGTTGTTTAATTTGTAAAAGCTAATCTTGCTTAATTACAGAGGATCTGTCAAAGACAATCTATTGTAAGATTGGATATATTAACTTGATTTGTATGAAAAAGGATAATTCGTAATTTTCTTAAAAAGTAAGATAGTAACATCTTACTTTAATAAGATATCCATATTGAATAAAATTTGAATTATGATTCTTGTTCCGTTGCGTGATCGGAATTTAAAGTGATGTATCGACCTATAGAAATTTGTTTGATCAGATCAAATTGTTTGTCAATGAAGTCAATATGTTTTTCTTCAGAATCCAAAATTGAAACAAAAATATGACGAGTCACGTAATCTTGTATCTGTTCACAATAGGAAACTGCCTCGCGTAAATCTTTGCAAGCCTTCATCTCCATCTGGCGATCAGCATGGAGGATCTCTTCAACTGACTGACCAATCTGTACGGTGTTTAGTCTTTGCATATTGGGCAATCCGTCAAGCATGAGAATACGTTCAATCAGCGAATCTGCATGTTTCATTTCCTCAATGGATTCCTGGTATTCTTTTTTGCCAAGAATGGTGACCCCCCAATGACACAGGGTTTTGTAGTGAAGATAATATTGATTGATGGCTGTTAATTCATTTGTAAGTTGAATATTCAAATATTCAATTACTTTTTTATCTTTGATCATTAATGAAATCCTAGTTGCTGTATGTTTAAATTACTTGCATTTTATTTAAATAATCTTTGTGATTATTTCGTTAATTATATGTTTTTTTTGTAAATAAAAAAAGAAATAAATCCATAATCAAAAAAAGTTTATATACGTAATAAAAAAATTGTAGACACAGTTATTAAGAATGGTTATTATAATCATTATTAACAACCTAGTTGTGATGGGGCCTTGGCGATGTATATTTGTTCATGTCGTGCATTAACCGACAAGGATATAGGAAATGCTATTAAGGATGGTGCAGACTGTCCAAGCAAAATCTATAAATCTTGTGGTTCAAAACCCGACTGTGGTCGATGTATTCAACGGATTTTGATTATGTTGAAAGAACATAGGCAAAACGCGATCCAACCCTAATTTTGTATGTTTGTTTCTTGATATCCTTTAACCCGCTTTTTAATTAAAGCGGGTTCTTTTTGTGAAGGTTAAAATATAATTTTTTGGAAATGTATATTGTTTGATTAAGCTTGATATAATGCTATAACTTTTTTAAAAGTTGCTGGATAAAAGTTTCATGTTTTCAAATAATAAACCCCCCATTTCTGATCGAATTCTCGCTCTTGATCTATGGTTACTGGATCGTTTTTTTCAACCAATTGCTGACCGTCTGCCAGAAAAATGGTCAGCATTGAAAATTGGAATGAGTTTACAGCTCGGATCGCTGGTTTTTTCAGCCGGTTCCCTGATTCTACTTGTTCTTTATTTTGAAATGAGTGTTTTTTCTGTGCTTTTTAATGTAATGGCATGGTGTCTTGGCGTGTTATTTTATCTATCCATTTATCGTATGCAATCCATTATTCGGATAGGATTTCTCAATCCTTTTCGTATGATGCTGGCAGGCATAAGAATTATCTCGATTCCATTTGCAATCTATTCAATCTATCTAGGAATCGTTGCGGATCAGCGTTTTCAGGAAACATTATTATTGAACAGCATCAGTAATACAATTTTTGTATTTGGCATCTATCTTATCTCCTGTCAGCCCAACCCTCCGCCAGAAAAGAAATGTCAAACCGTTTTTTCATTGAATACAATGTAAAAAATATTTTAATTCCATAAAAAGAAGTTTTTAAAAATGGTAATCATGAATCTTTATTCAAATCGTATAAAAGCTGAAAAAGCTATCAAAAATGATGTCTATGTTTATGACTGTTTTTCTGAAGAATTAAAAACATAGATTTTTTTCATTTTAAAGGATTTATTAGAAACCGAATATAATTGATATTTAGAAGACAGTAATTTTTTTGGATTTCTATTTATAATATTTTATCAAGGGAATGAAGGAAAAAATTTTTAGATTTTTCTAATTCATTGAATTTTATTGATCGATTCGAATCTTATATTATCAGTAATGATAATTATGAACATGTTTTAGATTTAATTGAATGTGTAATTAATATAAGGACAGCAAGTTTTTCAAAAGTTAATCCCTATTATGAGTTTAAAAACGATAAAATTTTAATTGAGTTGATTGAGGAATTGAATAAACGTTTTCTTTATGCGGGCGTAGAGTATCAGTATGAAAATGGTGAAATAATCCGTATTGATCATCAATATGTTCATAAGGAAATCGTTAAACCTGCATTAGAGATTATCCATAATCAGGCTTTTGAAAAGGTTAATGAAGAATATAATAACGCACATAAACATTACCGGAATCAATATATCAAGGATTGTATTGTCGCATGTAATCGTGCTTTTGAATCATTGTTGAAATCGATTTGCAATGAATGTGAATGAGAATATGATCCAAACAACCGGGCCAGTGACCTTATAAAAATTATACACAAAAATGGATTGTTTCCTGTTGGGATGGAAAAGACAATCGACAATTATATCATGACTCTCAAAACAGGGGTGCCAGAATTGCGAAATCATTTTGGTGGTCACGGCAGTTCGTCTCAATCTTCATCGCCATCAATTTATATGGCGGAATATGTTTTACATCTTACCGCGACAAATATTGTTTTTTTATATAATGTTTTCAGGGATTATCAATCCAAACAGAATTAAGGATTGTTTTTCTGATATTCCATGACTCTCTGTTCAGCTATATTTCGCCACGGTGCATCTGAAGATGCGCGTTGTAAGGCCTGTTGAAAAAGAGTGAATGATTCTTCGGTCATATGACCATTTTTTTGAATTATCAGTTCGGCAATTTGCGCGGCCAGGTAAGGGTCAAAACGTTGGTCAAGGGCTGTTTTCCAGGCTTGAATAGCATTGTCTAATTGACCTTGTTCAGCTTCAATCCGACCCAGTAAGAGGTAACCTTCTATCCGTTTCGGATCATTATAAGCAAGCGTGACAATTTTTTCTTTCAATTGTTTTACATAAGGTGCGAGATCTTTATTCTGTTTTTGCTGTTCAGCTATTCTTGTCCGTAAGGGTTGAGAAGGTAAGGCAGGTACACCATTAAGCAAATAGAGACCTATAGCGGTCAGGGGAATGCAAATCAAGCCGCACAGAATAAAAAAATGACCATTGGTTGCCGGATCACAAGATATGAAATTATTTTTTTCACTTTGATCGTCCGAATTTAAAAGCCTGCGTTGAATTTCAAGTTTTGCCTGATGATATTCTTCTGGTAAAATCAATTCCTGCCGCAATTCACTTTCCAGTTCTTTAAGTTGTAACTGGTAAAAAGCTATTGAAGGATTATTCGCTATTGAAGGATATTTTTTTCGGTACAGACTTATAAAACAGGGTATCAAACTGATAAGACTGATTAAAATCATCATTATCCATAACATGGATCAAGGTTCTTTCATCAATTTTTCAAGACGTTTTTCTTCATCTTTATTTAAGGGAGATGGCTTCAACTCTTTTTTCCTGAAATTTATGAGAGCTATTAGACACCCTGTCAAAAGGGCAAGTAAAGGCATAAACCACAATAACGCGGTTGCAAGATTAAAGGGAGGACTTAACCGCACGAAATTGCCGTAACGGTCAACCATCCATTGGATGATTTGATCATCGGTTTCACCAGCCTGAACATGTTGGCGAACGACTTTTCTTAGATCCCTTGCCAGTTCGGCATTACTGTCTTCTATGGATTCATTCTGGCAAACAAGACAGCGTAATTGCGAACCAATTTCTTCGGCTTTTTTTTCCTGCCGTTGGTTTGGCAATATTTCATCAGGGCTGTCGAGACCATAGGTGGGAATAGAAAAAAAGTTAATGATTATCAGGACAAGAATGATAACTAATCGCATTGATCAAGTCCCTACAAGCGAAAGCAGGGATGAAACAGCAGTTTTATCCAAAGGTTTGGCATAATGCCAACGTATAATTCCCCCCGGGATAATAAGAAAACTTTCAGGCACACCTGAAATTCCCCAATTGATCCCAATCATCCCCTCATCATCCTGTCCTAGATATTGATATGGATTTTCATGACGGTTTAGAAACTGGTCTATCGTATTATTTTTGTCTTTATAAGCTATGCCCCATATGGAAAGCCTGGTGGAAAGCTGATTCAAAATTGGCATCTCACTGATACAGGGTAGACACCATGAAGCAAAAAAATTGATTAATACGGGTTTGTGCTGTTGCTTTAACAATAGACTGTCAAAATTTTTGTAGGATAATATTGGCTTGAGTTTGAAATCCGGAATAGGTTTGTTCAAATTGGGAAGTTCTATTTTATGTGGATCGAATTTTCCTTTTTTTAAACTGGATAGCATCGTGGCAAACCCTCCACCTGCAAGAACGGTTGCACCCAGTGGTAATCCCCATATCAATCGTCGTCGGGTAATGGATTTCATGATGATTGTTCCATATTTTGCATAGAAAATTTTTTATTGTTCTTATTGGCGCAAAGATCAATAAGGGTGATGATACCTCCTAATATCATAATGAAACCACCGATCCAGATCCAGGGTGCCAAGGGGTTGAAATGTAATCTCAGGACATAGACGCTAGCTTTGTCATGATTGTTCCTGTTATCTCCAAGAACAGCGTACAAATCAGCGATAAAATTGGTATGAATGGCTACATCTGTTATGACCTGTTGCTGGCGAGGAAAAAAATGTCGGGCAGGAAACATCCAGCATATTGTTTTATTATGTCTACTGATTTTAAGAACCGCTTCCTCGGATTGATAGTTGGGTCCATTTCTTTTCTGTACAGATTCCAGGGTCCATTCATAACCCGCCAGATGCAGAGTTGTCCCAATAGGTACCTCAACAATTTTTTGTTGACTATAGGCCATTCCCACAATCCCCAATAAGGTAACAGCAACGCCAATATGAGCTATATAGGCAGCATAAAAGGATCTAGGTAAATTTTTCATCCGGCTGATATTATTTTTGAAAGAGGTATGAAATAAAGATAATTTACCGCTGAAATCTGCGAGGGCACCCATGATTACCCAGAATGAAACCCCTGTCGCAATCGCTGGTAAGAAACGATGTAAATAAATAAAACTTACGATGACGATAATGATCGTAATAATTCCCATAATGGATAAAGGACGAAGCAAATTTTTTATTTTTGCTTTTTTAAATGCCAACCAAGGTGCAAAGGCCATAAAAAAAATTGCAATGAGGGCCGGAGGGATAAAGGTTTTGTCAAAAAAGGGTTTTCCAACGGAAATAGTTTCTCCATCAATCATTTGTAAAACAGGAGGGTAGAGGGTGCCTACCAAAATAATGGCAGCCAGGGAGCAGAATAATATATTGTTGAGAATGATTGAGCCTTCTCGAGATAGGGGCGCAAATAATGCCGTGAATAAAAGAAGTGGAGCCTGCCACGCAAACAGAACCAAAGCACCTCCACAAATAATTGTTAGTAATACAAGAATGAAAATTCCACGAGTTGGATCTGATGCAAATGCGTGTACGGAATTTAATATGCCAGAACGAACCAGAAAAGTTCCACATAATGCAAGAGAAAAAGTTATAATGGAAAGAAAAATCGTCCATGCTTTCAGGGCTTCACGTTTTTCAACGATCAAGGCTGAGTGTAATAAGGCGGTTCCCGTCAACCATGGAATTAATGCGGCATTTTCGACAGGATCCCAAAACCAGTAGCCTCCCCATCCAAGAACATAGTAGGACCACCATGATCCAATTGCTATACCAGCGGTAAGAAAAATCCATGCAGTAATAACCCAGGGTCTAATCCATCGTCCCCAGGCTGCATCAACTCGTTTTTCCATCAATGCGGCAACAGCAAAGGCGAATGGAATTGAAAAACCTACATAGCCAGTATAAAGAATTGGGGGATGAAACGCCAATCCCGGGTCCTGAAGTAGCGGGTTCATTCCTTGACCTTCCATCGGGGCAGGCCAGATTCGCAGGAAAGGATTTGATGTAATCAGGCAAAAAAGTTCAAAACCAGCTGCGCATCCGCCAAGAATGGCTATGATTTTTATTCTCAATGAAAATGGAAGATGATGACTGAAACTTGAAAAAAGAACCCCGAAAAAGGAAAGTATAAATGCCCACAAGAGAATTGAACCTTCGTGATTTCCCCATATGCCTGTTACTTTATAAAGAATGGGTTTGTCACTTGCACTATTCTGTAAGATATTTTGCACAGAAAAGTCATTATTCAATGCTGCTGTAACCAAACAAATAAATGTTATCAACAGAGTGAAAAACTGTCCCCATGCCAGGGGGG
Source organism: Commensalibacter melissae (assembly GCF_009734185.1). Lineage (NCBI taxonomy): Bacteria > Pseudomonadati > Pseudomonadota > Alphaproteobacteria > Acetobacterales > Acetobacteraceae > Commensalibacter > Commensalibacter melissae. The sequence continues at coordinate 674,769 of NZ_CP046393.1, forward strand.
ACGCTAGATTCATTAAATGAAAATTATATTTTTTGTTTCCTAGTAATGGCAGAACAAATTGAGCCCCCGCCAAACAGCAGGCAAGTGCCAATGCAAAATGACCAAGTTCGGGACTTAGAAGAATTGAAAACATTTGTCATTCCATTGCTTATTGGGGTTTTATCATGTGGTTCCAGCTGTCTGGATCGGGTGGTGGACCAAAACGCGGATCCCACTTGCCATTTTTGCGCAAAGCGTCGGCGATTTCTTTAGGCATGTAAGTTTCATCATGTTTGGCCAATACTTCAGTGGCGATGAATATTCCTTGAGGATTTAAGTAACCAATGGCAATAACGCTTTGTCCCTCTCGAAATAGATCAGGTAAAATGCCTCTATATTTTACATGAATGGCAGCTTTTCCATCTGTAATATCAAATATAGCGATTGGTGTGTGATGGTCATTCTGATGATGAAGGGAGTTGGCTACAACCATTCCTCCCAATCGTATTGTGGTAGAATTAGATATAGATTGGTTTATGAGTTGGGAAGGAACTTTGAAATAGACCAAATTACTTGAAAAAGCTGATAAAATCAATGTGATTGCAATCGCGAAGCCCATCATGCAAGTTAGGATTATCCATAGACGTTGAGTTTTACGTTTCATGATTAAGTTTTTTCATAATGTCCAGTTTATTTTTTGCCTGGTGAAACCGTCTATAAGTGGTAAGCCATAAAGCCAAAACAGTTAACAGGGTAATTCCATAAGCGGAAATCAAGTAGGGGAGATGCGACATGATCATTGCATTGACAAAGATTGTGAATTGATAAGTAGGCGATGGATCTGGTTTTCAAGAATGGCGGTTCGAATTCGTGTAAATAGTATACCTATAAATCCAAGGGAAAAACCTAGCGAACAGAAAATCAATGGGGTAGCAATGGAAAGAGTGATTGAAGAGGCATGGGTTAAGCTGAATGTATTTGGCTGATGTAATGTGTTCCACCATTGAACACTGAATTTGATTATAGGGAGATCAAAAACGCCTGCAAGGGCAAGAATGGAAGCTGCCTTATAACCCTTTTGAGGTTCATCAAAGGCATGACATAAAGTGATATGTCCTAAATAGAGAAAAAACAATATCAGAACTGATGTTAATCGTGCATCCCAAACCCACCAAGTGCCCCACATGGGTTTTCCCCAAATGGACCCCGTTATTAAACATAGGGCAGTTACAATAGCTCCAACAGGTCCAATTTCTTTGGCCGCTAGATCGGCTAAGGGATGTTTCCAGACTAGGGATGAAAAACCGCAAAAAGCAAGTAAAATATAACCGGCACTGGCAAGCATGGCCATGGGAACATGAATATACATAATTCTTACGCTATCCCCTTGCTGCCAATCTGCTGGGGAGATAAAAAGGCCCCATATTATTCCAATGACGATGAAAAGCAAAGCAAACCCGTTGATCCAGGGCTGCAGTTTTGTCGTAAACTGAAAAAAAATTTTCGGATTTGCCAATCGATTGATTGAAAAAAATCGATTACTTCTTGGTTTTGATAGAGTTCTTGAATCAGTCATTGAAAAATAATCAGGGTTTATGGAAAATAAGAGGATATTTTATATTTAAAAAACTGGCAAGCTTATCCATTCTTGGTCATAATATGTTTTTTTATTTATGATTTGTAAAGTAGTGATGGGAGAACAAATGTTATTTGTAATAATGTGTAATGACAAACCTTCGTCTCTAGAAATGAGAATGGCTGTTCGCTCTCAACATCTGGCGTATCTTAAGACTTATGAAAAACAAATAAAAATTGCTGGCCCCTTATTGGATAATGAGGGAAAAAGTTGTGGCTCACTTATTATTCTGAATGTGGAAGATCGTGCGGCTGCTGAGGGATTTGCCATCAGTGATCCTTATGCAAAAGCAGGTCTATTTGAAAGTGTCGTAATTCGTTCCTTTAAGGAAGTTTGTTCTGAAGGTCAGATGCTAATATAATTAATTTTATTCATTTGACCAGGAAATTAAGGTTTTTGTTGTTAATGTAACGATTCCCCACAAACTCATTGTCATGAATGATAATATCAAAAGGGCGGCAAACATCAAATCTGTTTGAAAACGGTTGTTGGCGTTTTGCATTAAATATCCCAAACCGGAAGACGCTCCGACCCATTCTCCAATGACCGCACCGATGGGAGCGATAGCTGCCGCGATTTTCAAGCCTGACGAAAAAGCGGGTAAAGCAGCAGGAATACGTATAAATAAAAGTTGTCGTAAGGCAGAGGTATTCATGGTTTTGCTTAAATCAAGATATCCTTGAGGTGTTCTGTTTAGGCCATCAAAAAATGATGAGGTTACGGGAAAAAAAATCATTATAACGGTCATTACAACCTTTGAACTTATTCCGAAACCAAACCATAATACGAGTAAAGGGGCTAGAGCAAAGGTGGGAATTGATTGACTGATAATGATGATGGGCATTAACCAGTGACGGAGAAAAGGAACAAGTATCATAAAAAGAGCAAGAAACATTCCAAAAAAACATCCAATTACCAACCCTATTATGGTTTCTTGTGTTGTTGTAAGCGTGGCTTGCCATAAAAGCTGATGATTAATGTTTAGAGCCTGAATGACCGCTAAAGGTGAGGGTAAAAGATAAGCGGGGATGTAATTGAAAAAACTGATCAACCACCAGACAAAAATCAAGCTTCCGATTAATGAAACAATGCGGATACTTATTAAAAAAGATTCATGTAAATGAGTTTTCATGATTGTGTTTTTTCTATCAAAAGAGATAATAAATGGGCTTGGGCCTTTTGTAAGTCGAGATTTTCCAGCGGATGAGGTATAGATCCAGGAACTACCAAAGAATCGTATAGTTTTGCAGGAGTTCCTGCCATAATCTGAATTTGTTCTCCCAATCGACAAGCTTCGAAAGGATCATGTGTGATAAGAATAACCGTTTTACCTTTCAACAATTTTGCCGTATAGGTTTGCATGTTGGTTCGTGTTACACTATCCAATGCTGAAAAAGGTTCATCCATTAAAACGATGGGGCGATTTTCATACAGTGTTCTTGCAAGAGCGATACGTTGACGCATTCCGCCAGACAGTTCGGATGGATATGCATTTGCAACATGGGATAAGCCTACTTGTTTAAGGATATCTAAAGCTTTATGCCGATTTGGTTTTTCACCACGGAGTTTACTGCCTAGGGTGACATTATGTAGTATTCTTGCCCAAGGCATTAACAGATCCTGTTGTCCCATATAACTGATTCGTTTTGATAAAGATTTGTTATCATCCGCTTTGACGCTTCCCAGCTTACAATGTTGCAATCCTGCAATAATTTTTAAAAGACTACTTTTACCCACACCACTCGCACCAAGAATAATACTGAATTTTCCGGCTGGAAAAACAGTGTTTAGATTTTTGAACAATTGACAATTATTGAAGGTTAATGAAACATTCTCTATCAAAATGCTTGGGGGATTGTAATCAGACATTATTTTCAGTTAATCCAAATGGAATTGAAATGCGAGGGGGAAAGGCAAGCTGGTAATCTCTTCCACGTTGCAGGGAATAATTGGGATTATAAAATGGATCATGATTTATGATTTTTAAATGTTTTTTCTTCAGGGAAAGAATTTCCTGTCGTTCTTTTCCGGCACGTTCACCCTTGTAATGATTTCCGAGTGAAAGAGATTCGTAATGAATCAATTGTGCATTCTGACACTGGATGATATGATATTTTTTCTCTCTTAAACGTAAACAGAAATCAATATCGTTATATGCTATTTCAAATGTCTCATCAAATCCATTTACCTCGTTAAAAGCCAGACGACGAATAACCATACAGGCACCTGTCACGGCACTGACCTCATGATCATGCGTCAGGTAAAAATTATCTGACTTGTGAAAACGACCGGCATGTTCACATAAATTAGCGGCACCCATTATAACGCCCGCATGCTGAATATTTTTATCAGGATAAAATAGTTTTGCACCAACAGCACCTACTTTTTCATTTTGCATATGACCCATCATTAAGGATAACCAGTTTTGATCCAGAGGTTCAATATCATCGTTTATTAGGGCTATAAAAGGGTATTTAGAATGTCTGATGGCAACGTTGCAACTTTTCGAAAAATTGAATTGATCCGTTTCAACAAACAGAACTTTTAAATGTTTATGATACTGGAATGAACTGAGAAATTTCTCCTGTTGTTTTGTCAACGGTTTATTTTGCGAGATGACAAGAATAATTTCTAATCTTGGGTAAGAGGTTTTTTTTATTAGTTTTGTAATACATTGATGTATGGTTTCGGAACCGAGGGTTGTCGGGATGATGAGACTTACGGGATCTTGATAATTTATATAATTTATATCAAAGGGAAATATATGGGTATTAACGTTAAATTGCCAATTCAGCTCAGTTTTGAAAATTTTGATGATTTCAATTGTTTCATTTTTATCATGTAATGATATTTTTGCAGTTCTATGACTTAAGATCAGAGGGACATGATAAATAAAATGATTTTTTTTCCATAAATAAAGAGCTAAAGCCATTCTAATGGCATGGATGGAACGAATTGGAGAATCAAATTCTTTTATGAAATCATCAAATATATCTTTTCTGATAATCCATATATCTTGGGTAAGAAAACCTGTCAGTAGAATCGACAAGTTAAAATTTTGTTTGAATACAGGGTTGCTGTGTTCATTCAGATTATTGATTTCATCTGAATCAGCGTAAAGTGCGGCCGGATAATGTTGACGAGCAGCCTGATCGGCAAAAACAGCCAAACTGTGTTCTTCTAAAATTTCGTTTGAATTTTTAAGAATGATATAATGTGCTTGAAAAGCTTGGGGAGTGGTTCTTCCTCTAGTATTCGGATGTTGGTAAAAATTGTTCCAGTCAATTTCCATGGTTTTACCATAATATGTAAATAATGAAAAAACAGGCCATAGATGAATATAATTACTTTCATATAGTTTCTTTATCTCGTTACCATTCCAGTTTTCATATAAATTGTACCAATATTTATATGATAAATTAGGAAAAAATATTTGTTGATTTTGTAATAATCCCATTCGAATACGTTTGTTTAGATGAATGAAGGGATAACAAAAAATTTTTATAAAAGTAAAAGGATTTATAATAATTAATATTAAAGCCGTTGTTAAGCGGCTCAGAGCCCGAATTTTTACTGATGAAACTGATTGTAAAGCGGAATTAAAAATTTTGGCGATTGGATAGATTCGTAAACAGTTCGTTTTCTCAGGAAGATAAACAAGAGATACACGCCAAAAGTTGGGAAGAAACCTACCGGAGACAAGATAAGTTAAAGGTTCAAATGTTGGGTTATCCCTATGGTTTATATATAGATACAATGGGATCGTTTTGGGTAATTTTTTATGTAATTTTACGGAAATCAGGCACCATTTTTTTTGATATTTAGAGGGTAATAACCTTTCAAAATAGAAAAAATCTCGGAAAAGTGACATCTCATCTCACGTTTGTTATTCGACAATTATTTTAAATTATAAAATTATTAAAAACTTAATTTGGTTTATTTTAACATTTTTGAATAAAAATTGAAATATTTGTGAAATTATATTTCAATCTTAAGTGGCTTATAAATGGGTATTGAGCTTATTTTCGTCTAATAAAATTATATAGGGGTCATTGATAATGGTAAACAATATTGAAGCCGTACAAAGTAACCTCTCATATGGACGTAAAAAAGGGTTTTTACGATCATGTACAATGGGTATTCTTTTTTTGAAGATCTCGATTTCATTTTCTTATGCAAATGTCTATCAGACTAACCGATGGAGATCAAATATAACTCCTTTTTTAAATAAAGAAAAAGAAGAAAAAAAAGACAAAGATGAAAATGATCAACAGGCTGAATATATTTGTTATGAAAAATCCATCCGTTGCACAATGTGGAATGCGGATAGGGTCGTAAATGTTGATCCATATAAAGACCTTCATTATCAAGTAGGTTATTCAACGCTTGCCTTTCCAAAGGGAAGACCGACATTTTATTCAGCGAGTAAAAAACTTAGTATCGCTTTTGGTCTTTATATTAATTACGACATTGGGGCTTTATTAGGTCCAAACAAACGAGCAAATGGACCAAAAGTTTCAAGTTATCAAGGAACTTTACGTCGTGGACGTCCGATTATTGTTGTAAAATATACTGATTTCGCCTTAACGGTTACACCAGATATTGGACGTTTTGGACTTGAACATCATGATCTGTTCGGAGCGGATTTGAAATATACAGGTATTAAGAATCTGGTAATTGGAGGGGGTTTACTCCAACCCACTTTATCAATGTTGGATTCTGAAACTTCCAGGGGATTTTTTCTTGCAGAACGACCCATGGTTATCGATATGTTAAGAAATGTTGCCGGAGGGGAACCTCGTGCTGGTTTTAATGTTATTCATTGGGGGCAGCGATACCTTATCAGTGTTGGCTATACAGGGCAACGCGTTGGTAAAAAATTTACCAATTTTCAACAGGGGCAGAAGGGAGGCGTTTTAAGATTGGCGGGTCGTCCAATAGCTTCAAGAAATATTGATCTTCATTTGGGCGTAACAGGAACATTTGCCGTTCATGGTGAAAATAGAAAATATTCTATTGTAAGTTATAATGAATCCCGTCTTTTCCCATCCGCGGCAGATTTTAAGACAGGAACCATCAATGGTGTCAACAGTATATGGGCTGTAGGTCCTGAATTTGCCTTACGATGGAAAAGGTTGATTTTTCAAGGGGAATATTATTCATTTTTTATGCCAAGAAAGAATGAGGGATATGGACATAATGATAATCTTCATTTTTGGGGATGGTATGGAAGTTTAAATTACGCGATTTTCGGGGCTCATCGTCATTATTTACCCTCTCGCGCTATTTTTGCAGCACCAGAAGGTTCACTGTTTAATCCTGCCGCTGGGGATTGGGGAGCTTTGGAATGGTCAGTTCGTTGGAGTTATCTGAACCTCAATAGTCATGCTAGGGATTATGAAAATAACAAATATGCAGCAGGAGTGCAAGGTGGAAAACAGAAAGTCATAGCAACGGGGTTTAACTGGTATCCGTCACCACATTTCAGGGTGATGATTGATTATAATCATATAATTTCATCACGTTCTAGAAACAATTTATGGCATTTAAGAAAAAAGGATAGCAATCTAATAATTTCACGTTTACAACTAACTTTTTAAGGTTTTGAAGTGCTATTTTTAAAATTTATTTAACATGAAAAATTATTTTTTCTAAATATAATACTATATTTTAACGTAAATAAAAATATATTACAAAAATATTGTATACATAATCAATACTGGATACATTAATATTTGAAAAAAATAATTGAAAATTCTTTCAAAGATTAAACAGGTCTTTATTAAAGAAAATCCATGGAAATTGTAAAATGCGAAAATCTTATGAAACTTCTATGGCTTTTTCAAAATTCGGGATTTATTCAATATCATTATATTTTTTATTGAATTGGGTTTCAGCCGCGAAAGCCAATGATGATTCTTTATTCCAAACAAATCAAATCACTTATTTGGATCCATATAAAAATATAATTTATGACATGGGTGATTTTAAAATCAGCTTTCCCAAAGGTAAATTTTTATTAAAATCAATAGATAATCATTTCAGTCTATCAATTGGAACGTCCATTCAATATGATATTGGTGGTTTCATAGGATCCGATAAAAAACATAATCAACCCGATATGGGTGGGTCACAGGCTGTATTGAGGCGTGCAAGATTTATCATAACAATTACCTATGATAACTTTAAAATTATTGTTGCACCTGATGTTGGACGTGGTGCATTGGTTAATGATTCATTTCATGAGATTAATCTTAATTATACCGGGTTTCATCATACAGATTTATCCATTGGTTTGATACAACCATCAGTCACTTTGCTGGGATCTGAAACATCTGCAGGATTTACCCTGGTAGAACGCCCCATGATCATTGATCTTGTAAGAAATATAGCTGGTGCGAATGCCAGAATAGGATTTACAGCCTCTCATTGGGGAAAAAATTATTATATTGGCGCTTCAGTTACCGGACAGCGTTTTGGTAAATTTTATCAGGATTTTCAAAAGAATCAAAAAGGGGGAATTATTCGTGCTGTCATCCATCCAATAGGATCTCAAAATTATGATTTGCATATGGGAGTGAGTGGAACGGTCGCATTTCATGGAGATAATCGGAGATATTCCATGAATGCACTGCCAGAGGCCTTTATCTGGCCGGGGCGTCCCTATATTCGTACCGGAAAAATTAACGGGGTAAACAATGTTTGGGCAATAGGTCCTGAATTCGCCTTTAGATTCAACCGTTTTATTATTCAGTCAGAATATTACTCAATTGATTTGCAAAGAAATTCGGAAAATAATTCACGCCGATCAAATTTAAAGTTTGCTGGATGGTATGTCAGTACAAATTATGTCTTGTTCGGTCAACCAAGACAATATTTTTCCGAACGTGCCTATTTTTCCGCACCAAAAAATGCGCTTTTTAATCCAGTGGTAGGGGATTGGGGAGCACTGGAATGGACAGCACGCTGGAGCACCATGAATTTAAACAGCCATCGATACGATTGGGATAACGGCAAACCAAAAAATATACATGGTGGAAAACAGCACGTTATCGCAACAGGTTTCAATTGGTATCCAGCTGATCAGATGCGATTTTCGCTTGAATATAATTATGTTTTTGCCACTCGTTCAAGAAATAATTATTATAATAGTGCTGGTCGTAAAAGTAATATTCTCATTTCTCGTATCGAATTTAATTTTTAGAAATTTAATTCTCCCAAGGGCTTGATTTTTAGAGGTAAGGCTTTAAGCTGTTTTTGAGAATATACAAATTTAAAAGGATTTGAATGATTATTCATTACTGAAATGAGACAAAATTTATAAACAGAACTGCTCTGTTTAATCTTTCTTCAGTTTAAAGCTGTTAATACAGTAGGATCCTTCATGATTCAAAAAAATCGAATAAATAGTGTAGAGGCCTTATATAGGAATATAAGACCTATTTTGTCATGTTCATTTAATATTATTGTTTTAAAAGCTACTATTTCTTTTGCCTATGCCCAAACAGAACGTGTTTCTAATTCATTGATTTCTGCGTTGCCTAATTCCAGGAACAAACAATCCATCTACCTATGTTTGGATCATAAACAGGATTGTACAATGTGGAATGCTGACAAAATTCGAAACATTGATATTTATAGGGATATTTCTTATCAAATAGGTCATTTCAATTTGAATTTTCCCAAGGGACGTCCAACTCTGGTCTCCAGTGATCGTCGATTCAGTATCTCTCTTGGGGCAAGTATACAGTTTGATATTGGTGGGATTATAGGTCCGGATAATAAACGCAATGGATCCAGAATGGATGGTTCACAGGCATTTTTGCGTAGGGGGCGATTTAATGTTGCTATCCGCTATGATGATTTCATCATTAACATAACACCGGATGCAGGGCGCCCAGCATTGGTTAATAATTCCATTTATGAGGCCTATTTAAAATATGTCGGATTTGAAAACACCATTATCGCTATCGGTCTGTTACAACCTCCCATAACTATGCTGGATACTGAAAGCTCAAATGGATTTATTCTGGTTGAACGTCCAATGATTGTTGATCTGGTTAGAAATTTAACAGGATCAGATGCCCGTCTTGCCTTGATGATGACTCACTGGAATAAACGGTATTATCTTAGCGCTTCAGTTACCGGGCAAAGGTTGGGAGGAACCTATCAGGATTTTCAAAGAAATGAACTTGGCGGTATTGTAAGAGCGGCGGTAAGACCTTTAGCTATCAATCATTATGATATGCATTTGGGTTTATCAACAACTTTTGTGACACATGGTGATAGCCGAAAATATTCATTAAGTACGGGACAGGAGGGGCAAGTTTGGTTGGGCCGTCCTTATTTGCGAACAGGAACTGTTCAGGGTGTAAATAATATATGGGCAATAGGACCTGAATTTGCGGTAAGATTGAATCGTTTTCTGATACAGTCTGAATATTACTCCATGTTTTTGCAACGGGTTGCGGAAAAGTCAGGCAATAGGCCCAATTTGCATTTTTCTGGCTGGTATATTAGCGTCAATTATGTCCTGTTTGGACAACCAAGATCCTATGATGAAAGTAAAGCTGTTTTCACTCCCCCTGTCGGGAGCTTTTTCAATCCTGTCGCGGGAGAGTGGGGAGCTTTGGAATGGTCAATCCGATGGAGTAACATGAACCTTAATCATTATAAATATCGTATGAATGAAAACGGTCATTATCTTGGGGTTCAAGGAGGAAAACAAAATATATTTGCAACAGGGTTGAATTGGTATCCCTCGTCACATATGCGGATATCACTTGATTATAATCATGTAATGGCGACACGGTCTAGAAACAATTACTATAATTCAACTGGACGCACAAGTAATCTGGTTTTGTCCAGGGTACAATTTACATTTTGACAAACTAATAAAGTTCCAGTTGTTCATGTTGTTTATTTTGTTGAATTTTAACAGCATCTTCAAGATCAATTGAAATCAGTTGGCTTATGCCGCGTTCCTGCATCGTGACACCATAGAGGCGTTGCATGTGACTCATGGTAAGTTGATGATGGGTTACAACTAAAAAACGTGTCCCTGCATGTGACATGTCAGACAACAATCTACAGAAACGTTCAACATTGGGATCATCTAGAGGGGCATCAACTTCATCAAGAATACAAATTGGAACAGGATTACATCGGCTGACAGCAAATACAAGCGATAAGGTTGTCAACGCTTGCTCACCACCAGAAAGTAAAGAAAGCGTTGAAAGATTTTTTCCTGGAGGTTGAGCATAAATTTCCAAACCGGATTGTAATGGATCTTCATGAGGTAAAAGCTTAAGATAAGCTTGTCCGCCATTAAACATACGGGTAAATAATTCCTGAAAATGATGATCCACTTCCTTAAAAATAGCGTTTAATTTGCTTCTTCCCTGTTTATTAAGTTTATAGATAGATTCACGTAACTGTTGGATTGCTGTGGTTAATTCATTGAATTCGTTTTCAAGATGGTTAAGTTCTGTCAGTTTTTCCTGATATTCGAGGTCTGCCCGCAAATTGACAGCTCCAAGTGCTTCCCGCTGTGCCTTCAATGATGCAATTGAATTTTTTAATTTTTTTTCTGCCTGATCATCCAGATCATGATCATTTCTCTCGTTTGACAGGTTTTTGATTTCGTCGGTAATGTCGCTATCAAGTTGAGCAAATACAATCTCGGCTTGTTCTTTTTTGGTTTCGGCTTTTATAAGTTGTTCTTGAATTTTATTTTTTTCCAGCTTTATATTTTGTAAATTCTGTTCGGCATTTTTTTTTGCTTGATCATATTCTATATTTCTTTTTTGCAATTCTTGATAATTTGCAATAGATTGCCGTTCTGCATTTTTAAATTCATTAAGTTTGGATTTTAAGATTTCAGGTAGTTTATCTATATCTTTAAGTTGATTTTCAAGATTCAGTATTTTTTTTAGAATTTGCTCTTTTTCGTTTTGTCTTTCCCTGAAATGTTCTTGCCATTTGTCCAATTGCTGAGCAAGGGATTCTTTTTGAATGTCCAGATTATCTTTTTCTTGAAGAATTAAATGATAGTCAAGCCGTTTTTTTTCTTTTTCTGTTTCATTAATTCCATAGTCCTCTTTCAGTTTTTTTAATTTATTTTCCATTTCTTCACAATTAATGCGATGATTCAAATTATATTCCGCTTGATGAAAAAGAACGAAAATTTCTTTTAGATCGTTTTCAAGTTTATGACATCGTGGAGTCAGGGCATCCAGCCGGCTTTGCTGCTGAATAGTAATTTCCTTAAGAGATTGATAAGAAAATTGAGCCTGATTTAATTCAGTTTCCGTTTTTAGAAAAAATTCATTTTCATTATCTAACTTTTTGCTAAGCGTATTGATCGTATCTTCAATAACATGAACAGATTGAAATATTTCTTTAGGATTTTCTGCTTGATTAAGTTGTCTTTCCAAATTATTTAAATTTTTCCTATTTCTATCAATCTCTATTTCAAGATGTGCAAGTTTTTCCTGTAGAGATTCAATCTGGATTTTGTTTTGTGCATTTTGGTTCAAGCGTTGTTGATATTGTTCCTTGACTAAGGAATATTGATGTTCAAATCTATTAAAATCCTCTTTTTTTTGCTGAACAATCCGTTCTTTTTCTTGTTCTATAAGTAAATATTGATAAATTTTCTCTTTATCTGGCAAGGGTATCTGAGTCTTTTTATGTGCTTGTTCAAAATATAATTTTTTTGTTTTAAGTTCGTTTTGAGCCTGTTGGACAGCAGGTTCAATGGCGTTAAATTGAGTCTCGGCCATTCTGGCTTCATTTTGCAAAGCGTAAAAATCCTGAGTAATTATTTGTGCCCGTTTTTCAATATCCCTATATTCGCTTTTGATTTGCAATAATTTATTTTTAAATTGTATTTGTGTATTTTTTAATTGTTCATACAACTTTTCTATCTGTGGTGATTTTTGTAAATGACGTTTTAAATCCTCTTCGATATTTTGCAGAAGGTGTTTTTGAACCAATCGTTGTGCAGATTTGTTTTGAATGGCATGTGTTTGGTAATAACCATCCCAGCGCCAGATATCTCCTTGTTGAGTAGCCAGCATTTGCCCTGGTAAAAGATAGGGAAAAAGTTTATTCCCTTCTTCAACTGAATTTACAATTCCAATTTGCTGAAATGCTCTTTGTAAGGGCGGTGGCGGGGAAATAACATCAAACAGGGTTGGCAATGCACCTGTTAATGTTGTCTTGATATTACTTAGGGTAACCCAGCCCCGGGATGCATCAAGACCAGTTGGTGCATCAATAGTGTCATCAAAAATTGCAGCTATAGTTTTTATCCATTTTTGAGGTATTGATAAAGGATCAAGAACGGCTGGTAATTCAGTATTGATGTTTTCTTCTGATGTTTGTTTAAGGATTTGTGCCAATCCTTGCTGTCTTGCTTCTAAATTACGAATTTCACTTTCATGTTGTTGGACAATGGAAGACTGTTTTTCCAAAGCTTCTGTATTTTTCTTTAGGTCATTTTCTATTTGTTCAATTAATTGATGCTGTTTTTTTAATTGTAAATTAATATTTTCATATTGTGTTTGTTTTTCCTGAAGATATTCAGGAGCAATTAGCTGTTTGGCCAGATATTCCTGTTGTTTGGTTAAAGTCTCGAATGAATTCTGTGCCTGTTGTAAGTTGGTATGAATTATGTCAAGATTCTTTTTGTTTTGATCATGGATCTGTAATGCTTGATTATAAGAATTTTCCTGTTCAAGGCGTTTTTTTATGGCTGCTTGATGATGCTCGAGTGCCAAATCAATTTCTTTTTTACTTTTTTCAAGAGTAATTTGTGTGTTGATTAACTTTTCCTGAAATTGTTGTTGTTCTTCTGTTGTTAAAGACTGACTTTGCAGTTGAGTGATTTGATTTATAGTATTTTGATAATCATCATTTAATCGCTTTTTTTGTGATTTGATTTGTCTTATTGTCTGATTGAGATCATTATAATTTTTTTCTAACTGTTGGGCATGATAAGTTTGTTTTTCCTTTTCAAATTCCTTGGACTGAATGGTTTTCTGAAGAATTTGTCGGTTTGCTTCAATCTCCTCTAGTTTTTTTTCGAGAATATTTAGTTGCTCTCGTTTTTTTTGCAGTTTTTCAGCTGAAGGAAGTTTTTCAAGACAACTTTTTTGTTCGGATAAAAGCTGTTCATATTCGGATTGAAATTTGGTTTTTTCATCATTCACCTGATTAAAATATTGCGTTATCTCATGATTTTTATTTATAGATGCAGACAGTTTTTTTTCATCTTCATGGATTAAATCAAGCAGGATAGCACTTTTTTCTTTTAGGGTTTTAACCTCCTGTTCAATCTGGAGAATTTTTGTTGGATGATGGTCAAGTTTTTCATTAATTGTGTTGATTTTGATTAGAATATTTTCCTGATCGGATTGATTATTTTCAAGATGAGACTGTATGTCTATCAATTGGGTTTTGTTTTCTCTCAGCCGGTCATTCAATTGTTTTATTTCTTGTGTTTTCTGATTTAATTCATTTTCAAGTTCAGAAATCTGCTGGCGCTGATGATCACAATGAACGCGCGTCTGAATTTCCTGTTGATGCAGGGTAGCAGATTCTTTTTCCATAGCTTTCAGATTGTTGTGCAAATCCAGAATACAATTTTCTTTTTCCCTAATTCTACTTAGAATAATTGAAATTTGCATTTTAAGATCAAGAAGCTGTTTTTGCGCTCGTTGGTAATAAAGTATCTGCAAATTGGTTTCTTTATCGCGTACAGCTGTAGATATCTCACGGTATCTAGTGGCTTGTACAGATTGTTCTTTAAGTGTTTGGGTTTGATTTGTCAGCTGCTCTTTCAGGTCATTTAATCTGTCTAGATTTTCTTCAGTTGCTTTTAATTTCAGCTCTGCCTCTCGTCGACGGTTATATAACCCAGATATCCCTGCAGCTTCTTCTAGAACCTGTCTTCTTTCCTCTGGTGAGGCGGAAATAAGTTGTGCTATGCGATTTTGACTTATAATTGCTGTTGAACGTGGACCTGATCCAAGATCAGCAAATAGGGTTTGAATGTCCCTGGCGCGTTGTATTTTTCCATTAAGGCGATATTGACTGCCTCCTTCCCGTTCAATTTGGCGGGAAATCTCAATTTGATTTTGGTTATGAAAACAGTTTGGAATAACCTCATCAAACCCGTTTTCGGTTTGGTTTTTAATATTTTCAAGAGTTATTGCAACTTCGCCAATGTTAAAGGCTGCACGTCGTGCAGTTCCTGCAAATATGACATCATCCATTCCTGTACCCCGCAGGGAACGGGCGGAACTTTCCCCCATAACCCAGCGAATAGCCTCTACAATATTTGATTTACCACATCCATTGGGACCAACTATACCAGTTAATCCAGGTAAAATATCAAGTGAAGTCGTATTTGCGAAACTTTTAAAACCAGAAATTTTTAAATGGGTAAAATATATTGACATATAAGTTTGTTGGTAATGAAATTATGAAGGTACAGTTCTTGTCAACGCATCATTAACTTCCTGATCAAATTTATCAAGCGTTAATTCACCGACAACCTTTTTACCGTTGAAGATAAAGGTTGGTGTACTGTCTATTTTGAAATGTTTTTCAGCGTAATTGCTTTCTTCCAATATTATTTTTTGAATTGCATCATCATGAGTTACCTGCTGAAAACGCTCTTTGGACATACCAGCCAAAATCGAATATTTTTGCAATTCTTGCAAGGGATCAGCATTTTCATTGAAAGCCCATTGATCAAGATTACTCAGGAGGGCTGTAATAAACGGTTTATATTGATCTACTGGTAGGGAGCGTGCCACAATCGCGGCTTTTAGAGCTACTTTATCTAGGGGAAAATCTTTAAAAATGTAGAAAACTTTTCCAGTATCAATATATTTTTTTTGTATTTGAGGAAGTATATCATGTGCAAAACGTCCACAATGCACACAGGTTAGCGAAAACCATTCTTCAACATGAACTTTTGCATTGGAATTCCCGAGTGTACGAGGAGTTGAAAATTTTTTAGGTATTTCCGCATGAGTGGGAATTTTGGTCGCCATAATAGTCAAAACAGGCAAAACTGAGGCTAGTAAGGAGCGTCGTGTTATGGACATGATATTATTTCCAGTAAAATAAGTTTAAGTATGAGAGAAATTACAATTTAGATAATAATCCAAAGGATTGGTAAAATTATTAATTATTTCTCATTTATAATTTTTATAACAAAGAAAAACCATACAGTTCTGGAAAGCAAGTTAAAAAAATTCTCAACCACTACGAAATATAAAGTATACAGCACCCATAACGCATAAACCGGCCCATAAATAATCAAGCTTAAAAGACTGATGCATGAAAAATATGCTGAAAGGGATAAATACGGAAAGAGTTATTGCTTCCTGCATGATCTTTAACTCACCAAGAGATAGTTTTGTAAACCCAATCCTGTTGGCAGGAACCTGGATAAGATATTCTCCAAGAGCGATGCCCCAGCTGATTAATGCAGCTATATACCAGGGTTTGCCGGATAATGTTTTTAAATGACCATACCATGCATAGGTCATGAACAAATTTGAGCAGACAAGCATCAATGCTGTAATAAGCCAAACAGGCATATATTTTCCTTATGTTCGTAGGGTTGTTGGTGATATCAATCTTGGAATGATTGAAATGAATAAGATGTAAAGAGTAATATTATTTCCAATATAATTTATTTAAAAATGAATTTTTAAATAAATTGGGATTGTTATTTGTGTCTCGATTTCTATTTTTTAAAATATTAATACTGGTTTTTTAATTTGTATTCCCTAATATAATGTTGGTAACATCTTGGTGATTCATCAAAATATGCAGTATTTTCAAAAAGGAGATTTGGATGATTATTGTTTGTGGTGATGTTTTAATTGACTTCATTCCCGATAAAACAAAAGATGGTGCAGATTGCTATTGTCCAGCCCCGGGCGGATCTTGTGCAAATATATCTGTTGCAATAGGTCGTCTTGGTGGCGCTGTCGGATTTATGGGAGGAATTTCCACTGATTTTTGGGGTGAGAAATTGATGGAATTTCTCGAAACATCCAACGTTGATGTAAGATATGTTGCTAGAGGAAACCAACAAACAACCCTTGCCTTTGTTGAATTGGGCAATGAAGAACCCGCCTATGCCTTTTATGATGAAAATACTGTATCGAGATTATGGGTCCGTTCACAATCCCCCGGATTTTCCGACGATGTCAATTTGATCCACATTGGTTCTACTTCTCTGATTGAACCTCCTATTTCTGAATCTTGTGAGCAGATGTTCAGAATGGAAAAAGGAAAAAGAATTTTATCAATTGATCCAAATTGTCGACCCAGCAATACACATCATCCAGCTGTTTATAGAGCACGTATGGCACGTCTGACAGCCATGGCGGATATTATTAAATTATCCAAATCTGATCTGGAATTCTTATTGCCTGACACCAGAGTTGATGATGCTGCCAAACATTGGATCAATCAGGGTACCTCCATTGTTATTATTACACGTGGAAGCAAGGGTGTTCTTTGTTATCTGCCAGGTCATGAAGTCATTGATGTTCCACCTGATTATATTGATGATGTGGTAGATTCAATCGGGGCAGGGGATACCTTTATGGCGGCAACCCTGACCTATTTACAAAAAAATGGATTTTTGACACTTGACAAAATTAAGATTATCACGCCTGCTGAAATTACCAAAGCCTTAAAATATGCATCGGTTGCTGCGGCAATGATTTGTGAACGGCGTGGAGCCAATCCTCCTTGGGAACAAGAGGTTGATGAACGGATTAAAAGGAAAGCTATAAAATTATAGAGTGATATGAACCCTGTTTGATAATCAGGGTTATATATTGTTTGAATTGGTTTCTGATAGGGTGTCTGAATCGTTGGATGTGGGTAAAGACCAGTTCTGAGGGATATGCATTCGCAGACGACGTATATGTCGCGGGTCAGCCTCCAGAACCCTGAATATCAATCCAGATGGGTGAGTTAATACCTCTCCCTTGGTCGGAATATGTTCAGCCAGATGGAAAACAAGTCCACCCAACGTATCCATATCTGAATTTTTTTCTTCTTCGGTCAAGAATGTTCCAATTTTTTCCTCAAGATCTTCAAGATGTGCTCTTGCATCCACATCCAGCGTATTGTTTCCCCGTTCGATAATCATGTTGGCCTCAGGTTCATCATGTTCATCAGCAATATCGCCCACGATTGTTTCCACTAGATCTTCAATCGTTATCAATCCATCAATGCTGCCATACTCATCAATTACCAGCCCCAAATGAATCCGGTGTACACGCATTTGTAGCAGGAGATCAAGAACTGGTATTTGAGGTGCGATAAAAAGGGGCTGTCGAATGACTTTACCAAAATCGAAATCTTCACTGTGTCCAATATAGGAAATAAGATCCTTAACGTGCAACATCCCCTGGATATTGTCTAATTCCTGATGATAGACAGGAACTCGGGAATGATTTTCATGCTGCATAATTTCCAGTGCCTGCTTGAAACTGATTGAATCATCAATGGCAAATATATCAGCTCTTGGTATCATTACATCATCAGCCGTTTTATCTTTCAATCTCAATATATTGGAGATCAGTAATCGCTCATGTGGATTGAATTCCTCCTTGTTGTCATCGGGAATTGTAGGTAAATGATTGTTTTTGTCATCTACAAGGTTGACAATTGATTGTCGCAAATTGTGCTGATATCTTTGATGGAACCAACGTTTAAAAAAAGATTTGTAACGGTTTGGCTTTGTGTTTGATTGTGACTGTTCTGATGCGGTATTATTCGGCGCATTATTACCTGGCGCACGAAACATGGCTATATACTCCCAAAAGACGAGTTTTTCCAGGGATTCGGGATCCTGATTTTACCTAAAAGATAGGATTCCTTCATTTCCATGGTTTTTGTTTCATTACATTTAAGGTGGTCATATCCCTTTAAATGTAATAAGCCGTGAAAAATAAGGTGTGTCAAATGATGGCGCATTGGTTTTCGGGCTCGACGGGATTCTTTTTGAATGGTTTCCAGGGCAAGAATAATGTCCCCTCCATAGGATTGGGGATCTGGATGCTCAAAAGTAAGAACATTTGTAGGCTTATTTTTATTCCTGAATTGGCAATTCAATTTTCGTATTGTCTGGTCATTGGCAAAACAAAGCGTGGTTTGTTCAGCAAAAGGTTGCAGGGTATAAATACGGTATATCAATTCCTTGAGATCAGGAATCAGTTTATACCACCTCTTGTCTTGTATAATTACTACTTCACTAAAAAGAAAATCAAGAATTTGATATCGATATTGCCGGAAGAGGGATGTCATCAGGAAATTTCTTTCTAGGATTTATTCTCGGAAAATATTTTTAATTTTGCTGACTGTTTGTCATAAGCCCTTACAATACGGTTAACAAGAGGATGTCTGACAACATCTTCCGCCTTGAAACGAAGAATCTCAATACCGGAAACACCCTGTAACGTATCAATTGCATCCTTTAATCCTGATTTGATCATGGGGGGCAGATCAATTTGGCTAAGATCACCGGTTATGACCATTCGTGAACCAGCCCCTAACCGTGTCAAAAACATTTTCATCTGAGCAGGAGTGGTATTTTGGGCTTCATCAAGTATGATATAGGCATGTTCAAGTGTTCTACCTCGCATAAAGGCAAGGGGAGCCACTTCAATTTCCCCGCTGGTCAGTCTTTTGACAACTTGATCTCCTGGCATCATGGCGTATAGAGCATCGTAAAGGGGACGAAGATATGGGTCAATTTTGTCTTTCATATCTCCAGGCAGAAATCCCAATCGCTCGCCAGCCTCTACAGCGGGACGAGATAGAATAATACGATCAATCTGACCAGATAAAAGCATGGAAACTGCTTGGGCTACAGCAAGAAATGTTTTTCCTGTTCCAGCAGGGCCAATTCCGAAAACCATTTCATTTCTTGCTAGCATTTTCAAATAGTTTGCCTGTCCCGTTGTACGAGGTGAAATAGTACCTTTACGTACAGAAATTGTTGGAATTGATTCTGGTTGTTTGAGTTCCATGGATTCAGGAGGTTCATTTTGTTTTGATGGATAAAGAATGGATAAGAGTCCGTTATAGGCCATGCGTATGAAATTATTAACGATGGTAGAGTTAATTTCATTATGGGTATATATATGTTGATACAGATTGCTTACTACTGTTTTAGCAAGTTCAACCTGTTGGATATCCCCTTCTATGACCAGATAGTTTCCCCGACAACCCATGTTGACCTGAAGTTCGTTTTCAATTTGAACCAAATAACGGTCATGATCTCCCAACATTTGAGCCAGTAATAAATTGTCAGGAAATTGCAGGGTTGTTTTTAAAAAAGATTCGTTTTTTACTTCTTCTGATAAAAGAATGGGATAAATCTGTAGGGAAACTTTATTATTCAAAATGGTTCCTTTTTAAACTAATGTTCCTGAAAGCGAATTTGTCAAAGATTTATCAATTCTAACTTGACATTCCCGACCGATTAGCGATGTGTCACCCTGAATGTGAACCGCTTGCAAATAGGGGGATTTTCCCGTTATCTGACCTTGTTTTCGACCTTTACCAACAAAAAGGATGGGAATGGTACGTCCGACCGTATTCTGGTTAAATTGATCTTGCTGTTCTCTTAACAAAGCCTGTAAGGCCTGAAGACGAGCATCTTTTTCTTCTTCCCTAACCTGATGCATGGAAATAGCGGCAGCCGTTCCGGGTCTGGGGGAATATTTAAAGGAAAAAGTTTGTGAAAACTGAACGTCACGGATAAGTTGCATGGTATCTTCAAAATCTTTTAGGTTTTCACCAGGATGACCGACAATAAAGTCTGAAGATAAAGCAATATCAGGACGTGCCTTGCGCAATTTATCTATAATCTTACGGTATTCATCAGCTGTATGTCCACGGTTCATGGCCTTGAGAATACGGTCTGATCCGGACTGAACTGGCAAATGCAGAAATGGCATTAATGCAGGTAAATCACGATGTGCGTTGATAAGGCTGTCATCCATATCCCTTGGATGGGAAGTCGTGTAACGAATACGGCTTAATTCTGGTAATGATGAAAGTTTTTCTGCAAGACGAGCAAGATTCCAAATGTTTCCGTCAGGACCCTCTCCATGATAGGCATTGACGTTTTGACCAAGTAAAGTGATTTCCTTTACGCCAATACTGCAAAGATGAGTAGCTTCATCAAGAATTGTCTGTACAGGACGACTGACTTCGGCACCACGTGTATAGGGAACAACACAGAATGAACAAAATTTATCACATCCCTCTTGAATTGTTAAGAAAGCACTGTAACCTGTATTTTCCTGAGGTATGGGCAAAAAATCAAATTTGCTTTCAACAGGAAAATCGGTTTCGATTATGCTCCCCGATTGCCGGGCCACTTCCAAAATCATTTTTGGAAGACGGTGATAAGTTTGAGGACCTAACACGATATCAACATAGGGAGCCCTCTGAAGAATGATATTTCCCTCAGCCTGAGCTACACATCCAGCCACTGCTATAAGGGTGGGGTTCCCCAGCTGATTGCGATATTCCTTTATCTGTTTCAAACGTCCTAGTTCTGAAAAAACCTTTTCAGTGGCTTTATCGCGTATATGGCAAGTGTTAAGAATGAGAACATCCGCCTGTTCAGCTTTATCCGTTACTTTGTATCCTAATGGACGCAGCAAATCGACCATTCGGTTGCTGTCATAAACATTCATTTGACATCCCCATGTGATTATATGCAGATATCGCCGTGATGTTTCATTATCTAAATGTGCATTTGTCAAAGTAAAGTCTCGTTGAACCATATCAGGATTTTGCCTTGGTATTAGGATATTTTTGAATTACAATAAAATACACTTTTTATAAAAAGACAGGAATAGATACAAGCTATTTATCCATTAATATATGAAAATTAATATTCAAATTGAAGATAAGTAAAAGGTTTTTATTATTTAAATATGAATTAATATTTTGTATATCCAGAAATGTTGCAAGAAAAAATTGAATTAGTTCATTAACATTTATATAACTTAATATAGGTATGATAAATCGTAATTCATATTTTATCGGATAGAAAATATCAAATTATTTTCTTTATTTCATCTTTAGAATGGTTTGATCTTAATGCAATAGTACCCTTGGCAATAATATCCCAGGTTTCCTGCGCAAGATGTTTACGGGTCTTGAAATTTTCTGGATATAAAGGATCATGAAAAATAACGGATGCATGCATATCGGAATATTGACTGAGATTCCATAAATGTGGTGCCAATTCCATATCACCATACCAGCAGTAAATGGGTCGGGTGAACCTGTTGACAGGTAACATGTCCAAACGATCATATGTAATTGAAATTGGTTGAATAATGGGTGTTTTATAAGTTATGGTGTTCTTACCATGGGGTTTTGCCAATGCAAAAAAAGATGACATAAAAGGGTATAAATGCGATCCATCAGAAGAGGTGCCTTCTGGAAATAAGATTAGGCTATCATTGTTTTTTAATCTTGATTGTAGTTCAATTTGTTCTTTAGCTGTTGAGTGTCGTTGTCTGCTGACAAAGGAGACGCGGCCAAGTTTACATAAAATACTGATAAGAGGCCAGGTTCCGACTTCCTTTTTTGCAACAAAACATCCAGGCAATAATCCGCCTATAGTGACGATATCCAGCCATGAACAATGATTGGCAATGTATAAGATTGGACGATCCTGTCCTTTTTTTGAGTCCAGGGCAATAATCTTGCCGAAGGTATGAAGGCGTAGCCCCAGTAATTTTCCTACAATATACCAATAATACCTTGCAAAATTGGTTTTTAATTTTCCAGGGAGTTTGACAAAGATTGATTGTACTGGAATAGCCATTCCAGTCCATCCCAAAATGGTGAAGATTCTGAGAATTGCCCTAATTTTTTTCAAAAATTTAGGATTATAGGTATTAACTGCATTTTCATTATTGTCAAATAATGAATTGAAACCTATACGTGACCTATCTTTAATTTTTTTATTATTTGACTGAAGAATAATATTCTTAATTTTGGATAACATAAATAACAAAATTCATAATTTTAACAAAAAATAAAATACAGTTTTCTCAGTATTGTAATATAAAAGTAATAATCACGGGCTTTATAATTGTTATCTGAAAATATGTGTAACGACAAGATTTATTCATAAAGAAAAATTTAAAATAATTTACCAAATTTTTGGCGTTTTTTTATTTTAATGTATTTTTCTTTTGAAGAGTTCCTTTAATTTTTATAAAAGAAAATACTTTTTATAAAATCCAATTTTTATTCAGTATACTATAGGGAATATGCGTTTTGTCATCTTTGTGGTTTTGGTTTGAAAACGAAAAATCCATACAATATAAAGGTGATAATAGAAAATTAGGCATTCGTGATTATTTCATATTCATAGTGTTATTTATTTTGAGCTGTTTTAAGCAGGGAGTGGCTGCAGATCCTCAATATTATAGAGTGAAAATATATTCAATAGGAAATGAGACAATTGATAAAGTTTTGTCAAACACATCCAATTTAGTTACTTTACAAAAAACAAATGCTGTAAATGCGTTTGCGTTGGCTGGTCGAATTAAAAGTGATTATGCCCGTTTTAAAAATGCTATGGACAGTTTCGGATATTATGATGCGAAAATCAGTATCAAGGTTGGAACTGCGGCTGCGTTACATAATCAAAAAAATGTAAAATTGAATAAAAGAGAGCAATCCGATGATATATTCAAACATGAAAAAGATATCATTGCCAATGGAATAATTGATGGTGCAAGTACGGATTTACCAAATTTTATTGATAAAGTGCCTGTCCAGCAGGATGTTATCATTATTGTTCATATCCAAAAGGGATCCCAATATCGCATAGGTCAGTTAGAGTTCAAGAACTTACAAAAAAATGAAATCATCCAGTTATCAGCTAAGCAGCAAAGGGAATTCGGATTGAAAATTGGTGATCCTGCCGTTTCCGCTGATATCGTTGCCGCTCGGGACAAACTGATCAAGGGGTTGCAGGAAGAGGGACATGCCTTGGCTAAAATGGGAGAGCCCGTTGCCTATCTGCATCCAGACAATAAAACCTTGAATGTTGTTTTTGATATGAATATGGGTCCTGTAGTGGACATAGGTGATATCGATTTCAAAGGTTTGAAAAAGGTCAACGCGAAATATATTCGTCGCCGATTGTTATTGCATGCTGGACAGTTATATCAACCCTCAACTATTGAAAACGCACGCATGGATCTTTCTTCAACTGGTGTTTTTTCGAGTATTGATATGCACGTTGCAGATCATGTTGATCAATCGGGTCGAATACCATTAACCATAACCTTTAAAGAGACTAAACGAAGAACCGTAAGTGTTGAAGCGGGATATTCGACGGATCTTGGGGGAAGGTTAGGTGCAAAATGGACGCATCATAATATATTTGGTAATGCCGAACAGTTAAAATTGGCAGCCATAGCGACGGGTATAGCAGGAACAGCCCAACGGGGACTGGGATATGATGTGTATGCGGATTTTACCAAACCTGATTTTGGACATCGTAACCAGGATTTTAATGCACGTATTGAAGCTGTAAAACAGAAGCTGTACTCGTATAATCAAACAGCGTTTCTTGCAAAGGTTGGAATGACAAGAAAATTTGGTAAACGCTGGAGCATGTCAGCTTATTTGGGTGGAATACAAGAACATATTATTCAGCGAGGTGAAAGAAACAATTATACCATGATCAACCTTCCACTGGGTGCGGCATATGATGGAACAGACTTGGTCAATCCAATGATGTCTCCAGATCACGGAATGAAAGCGTCTGTATCTATAACGCCGACGGAATCTTTTGGAGACAAGACTATATTTTTTGCAATCATGCAAGGAACAGCCTCTACCTATTTTGATTTAACGCATCTGGGATTAACGAAACCTGGTCGTTCAATTTTTGCATTTCGTGGAAACATTGGCAGTATTCAAGGGGCCTCACGAATGAATCTTCCCCCTGACCAACGTTTGTACGCAGGAGGTACTTCAACTGTAAGAGGATTCCGTTTCCAGGGTGTCGGTCCTCAATTTAAGGGGAGTAAATATGCAAAAGGGGGAAAGGCAATGGATACGGGAACGGCTGAATTCCGGCAAAGAATACTTGGACAATTTGGTGCCCAAGCCTTTATTGATGCCGGTCAGGTCAGCAGTGACAGTATGCCTTTTGAGGGGAAGGTTCAGGTAGGTGTTGGTGGTGGATTTCGATATTATACGCCCATGGGGCCCATACGTTTAGATATCGCAGTACCCGTTAAGCGACCATATCGAGGAGATCGGTTCGAAGTTTATATAGGTTTGGGGGAAACTTTTTAATGTCTCAATCTAGTAAGGAACCTGAAAAGAAGCAATCCATTGACAAAGTGCCAAGGAATATAAAGGTTAGAAAAGTCAAATATTCTATAATCAAGAGTATATTATGGTTTCTGGCAAGCATACTCATATTGCTTGTAGCTATGGTTTTTGCATTATTCATTTATCTTAATACGCAGAGTGGAAAAGAATTTCTTTCAGATAAAATTGATGTTTGGACCGATCATTCCATAAATGTTAAGGGAATTCACGGGAATTTTCCTAATCATCTGATTGTTGAAGAAATCACGTTGAAAAAATTGCCATCAACGGATAAACCGTGGTTAATATTAAAAAAAGTCAAACTTGATTGGTCTTTTTTTGAATTACTGTATAAAAAATTATTTATTCAAAGTCTTTTGGCTGAAGAAATTGATATTGAGGATTTACCAAAATCCACACAATCACCAGACGCATCATATTCCACATCATCCGATTTGTCATTTTTATGGTTGTTTGCCTCGATTAACCATTTACAAATTAATAAATTGCATCTTGCTCAGACAATTTTTTCAAAAACGTTAGATTTAAAGGTTAACGGAAAACTATCGACTTCTAATATATTATTCTTTCTAGATGAATTTAAACTGAATGCATTGCCTGACACAAATCTGGAGCTTGATGGTGAAGAACTTAATAAATCAACAAATCTTTCCTTGAAGTTAACAGTTAAAAATCATCAGGTTTCAAAAGGACAGTTAACTTTTTTGGCAAAATCCAATCCAGATGGAATTCTTGAACGTTTATTAAAGTCCGATCAATTAACTCCCTTATCATTTAATTTGTCGCTTGATGGACCGTTTGATTCATTGAATACAAAAATGGAACTGAAATCAAATCAGACGTATTTAAGGGAAAATGGACATATTGACCTTAATCATTCAAAAATGAATGTTGATTTATCCGGTCATTCTCCAGCAGTGACCTTGAATCCGCAAATTCATTGGGATGGATGGGATCTAGATGCCAGATTGACTGGATTATTGACAAAACCAATCGGTCAGGGAAAATTCAAACTGGTCAATCTAGCGGCTGGTAAAACGTTTTTGAATAATCTTATTGTTTCTTTTTCGGGAGAGCAAAATGATGATTTGCAAGCCATAAATTCAAGGCAAATCGATAGAGCTCATATACATTTAATTGCAGAGGGGTTGCGTGTTCCCGGAAAACATCCAATGATGTTTGCCAAAGTCCCAATTATAGCTGATGCTGTATATGGAATAAATGAACCTGAACAATCAATTGATTTTCGAGTTCAACATGATCTTGTGAAGGCTGTGGGACATATCTTTTTTTACCCTGTCTTAAAAGGATCAATTGATCTGGCTCTACCACATTTAAGTGATATAGCCGAATTGACAGGTGTTAGGTTGGGAGGTCAATCAGTATTCAATCTTGCTTTTACAATGCCAGAGCATGCAGATAATCCAATTGTATTTGATTTGGATGGTCCCATACAGGTTAATCAAGGATTACCTGCAATGGTAAATATGGTTGGATCCAAGGGACATCTTGGTATTCATGCACGTATTTTCCATAAAGAAAAACCTGATATCTATTTGGATAATTTGACAATATCAGGTCAAAATTTATCAATTCAAGGTAATGGACATTTATTGGATCAACAGGTCAGGGCGGTTGTTAATCTTAATATAGATAATCTTATGGCACTTTCCCCGTTATTGACGGGTCAGGGAAAGGCGGTTTTAAAAGCTGATGGATCTCTGGAAGATCTGGGTTTGAGATTTGAAATGGCTACTAAATTTCAAACATCATCAAAAAGAGATTATGCAATAGCGCCAAGCGATTTAAAAATGAAGGCTGAGCTGAATCATTTATTTGCGCTACCAACGCTTTTGGTATCCTTGAATGGAAATCTTGACCGTTCACCGATAGAAATGGAACTGTTGGCAAGTCAAAAGAAAAATACTGATAATTATTATTTTAATTTAAGAAAATTGAATTGGCGATCCTTGAATGGTCTCGCTGATTTTAGTATTTCCGGTAAAAATATAATTCCTAATGGTAACCTTGATATAAAAATAACTCGATTGGCCGATTTTAAAAAATTGGTTCGACAGAATATTGAAGGCAATCTTGCCTTACAAATTCATTCCTCACCGCATACAAACCAAAAATTATTCGTTAATGCAAGCAGCAAAGTGAATATGCCTAATTACAGGTTCAATAATTTGCTTTTAACGGGTTATATTGATTATCCATTAGATAAACCCTTAATCAATTTAAAGGCGCAAATTTCGGATTTTCAGCTTCCACAGGCAAAAGGTAATATCCAGTTAAGTGCCAATGGTTTTATCGATAACTTGAAAGTAGTGGCAAATGCTGATTTTCCTTCGTTAATGAAAAGTAAAGGTGCATTTGATACAGCACTATTGTTAGATTTGAAGAAAAAAAATGTTTTTTTGCAAAAACTGAATGCATTGGCAAAAGGTGAAAATATACACCTGACTGCTCCAGCCAAGGTGGATTTTGGGGAGAAAGTAGCCATAGATCATTTTCGTTTAACCTTGGCTCCTCCAAATGCGCCCTTGGCCATTATCGATTTGGCTGGAGTAATTATGCCAGCATTAAATTTGAATGCTAGTATTCAAAATGTGACTCCTGCCATTTTAAGACCTTTTTTACCTCAGTTACAGGCTAATGGAACCTTGGATGCCCAGGCCAGGTTAAAAGGGACGTTGGAAAAACCCACAGGTTCAATTCAAATTAAAGCAGCGAATATTAAAATGCTTACAGGAGAAGCCGCCTCTCTACCTGTTGCACAATTGATTTCTCGGACAAATTTGATGGGTAAAAATGCCCAAACGCATACGCATTTACAGATGGGAAAGAAATTTGATTTGAGTATGAATGGTTTAATACCTTTAAATTCAAATGGTAAGATGGATTTGAATCTTGAAGGGAAAATTGATTTGGGATTGGGAAATGCGATTGCGGGTGCCTATGGTCAGCAAGTCAAGGGCAATATCAATCTTGCCATGCAAATTGGGGGAAGTTTTATGGAACCGATTGTTAATGGAACTGTACAGCTTTTCAAAGGAAGTTTTAGAGATTACGCACAAGGGACAAGTATTCAGGATATACAGGCAAAGCTTGTTGGGAAAAAAGATCATATAACCCTTGAATCACTTACTGCCAAGGCGGGACATGGGGATATATATGCCAATGGACAAATTGGAGTTTTTCAACCGGGTATTCCCGTAAGCTTGCATATGAATATGAAAAATGCCCGTCCATTGGTTAGTGATTTGTTAACAGCCATTCTTGATGGTGATATCGATGTTAGTGGAATGGCAAAATCAAAAATTGATATGAAGGGAACAATTCGGATCAAACATGCCGAGATTAATATACCGCATTCTATTTCAAGTTCTGTTGTACCATTAAAAGTAATTCGTCCAGGTGACAAGATTGAAACAGAAAGCAGGCCAAATCTTCCAGGACCCATTATCGGTTTGGATTTAACCATTAAATCTGCCGGTCAAATCTTGGTTCAAGGTTTCGGACTGTTTACAGATATGGCAGGCGCATTGCATATCACTGGAACAGCTGATGCGCCTTCAGTTGCGGGGGGAATGAAGATGCAAAACGGTCATATTGATCTTTCAGGAATATCATTGGATTTCACAAGGGGTGTGATCGGGTTTCAGGGAAGTAATGTAGATCGCAAGATTGATCCCTCTCTGGATTTTGAGGTAAAAAAAACGGTTGAAGGAAACACGGCCAGATTATTGATTACAGGTTTTGCAAGTTCACCCAAAATCACGTTAACCTCTTCCCCTCCATTGTCACAAGACAGGGTTCTAGCCATTCTATTATTTGGTGTTGATTCACAAAGTCTTTCGGCAACCCAAATGGCAGAAATAGGATTGGCATTGGCAACGTTGGGTGGACAAAGTGCAGGGATTGATCCCTTGGGTACCGTGAGAAAAAGCCTTGGATTGGATCGACTTTCTTTAGGAGGGGGGAGTCGTAGCAATGAAAATGGAGGCTCCAATAATGGAGCAAGTGTTGCGGCAGGGAAGTATGTGGCAAAAGGTGTTTATATTGGTGCCAAACAATCTACAGGCAATGCAGGTACACAGGCCGAGATGCAGATTGATATCACCAAACACTTGAAAGCTACTGCAACGGTTGGTACGGGAAAAGACAATTCAAGATTTGTTACCCCAGATAATGATCCAGGTAGTAACGTGGGATTGCTTTATGAGTTTGATTATTAAGGTAAATTAGAAAATATTAATTTTAATTTGATATCAAGAATTTATACAACCAATCAGGAATTCGCTTATTTAACATTAAAAAAGGACGATTTGAATATGTTTTGAAACAGTATGATTATTCAAGCGTCTTTTTTTCTTAAAGCTGTTATTCTTTCCAGTTTTTTAATTTGCTAGTTTTTCCAATGCCAGGATTGAAAGCATTGCAAGGATCAAGATCTTTGTAAAAATTCTTCAAAGGATCTTTAGCGGGGTAAAGATGACCGACATTATGTTCAGCGGGATATTCCGCTCCTCTTTGATCAAGAATTCTCAACATTTTTTCTTCAAGTGCAAATACATCATATCCTTTTTGAATAATATAATCCTGATGAAAAACGTGACAAAAGAAATGACCGTAATATAATTTATGGAGAATTGGTTCTTCTATTTCTTCAGGCAAATGTTCCACCCATTCTTTATCATTACGGCGTAGGGCAACATCAATGGCCAGAATATTTTCAACCGTATCCGTATGGACATTCCTGTAACGAACAGCAGCGCCTGCCACGGCAAAGCGATGCAGGAATGCTTTGCGACCTTCTTCGGCATTGCATTCAAAAAAGCTACCCGATGTTTTTTCCTTAAAATAAGATTTTAAATGGGAACGAACAGGTTCAATTTCTTCTTTGCCCACTTTCAATAGCAAATGATGTTCATATTTTTTTGCATATTCGTTCATTCGTTCCGGCAAATGCTGAGGAAATAATTTACTAAAAAACTGCATTGCCTTGTCACTGAAATGTTTTGGGAAAAACGGGATTTTATTTGTAATAAAATCAAATTTGTTTTTCAGGGAGAATAATTGTGGAATATATGCAGTACCCAGACAATTTATAAAAATGAATGTATCTTTTCCGTAAATAGCGGCAATATTGTAAGCATCTTGATGGATATACTCACCGGATATGGGAACTATTTTCTTGCTGAGCATATTATATCGAATATTGGTAAGATCATTTGGATCGTTTGTACCGATATAAAAAACTCTTGTTTCCTTTTCCTGTGGAAATGTATCAAGGCGTACAGCAAAAATTGAGAGTTTACCGGCACATCCAGAGGCTTCATATAAATGATTGGGATCGGCATTATAACGGGCGGGTGTAGGGGCATCAACTTCGCAGACATGATCCCTATAATGATGGTCTGAACAGCATTTATCAGATTGTTTTATCAATTCATGATCAAAATTACCGTGATCAAGTCGTCCCAGAATTTCCTCAGGTGTGTTTCCCAACTCAACGCCAAGATGATTAACAAGTTCTAATTTACCCTCTTTGTTACATTGGGCATAAAGGGCCATCTCGGTATAGGCGGGGCCTCGCTGAACCAATGCTCCACCAGAATTATTGCTTATTCCTCCAAGAACTGAAGCACCGATGCAAGATGATCCGATTACAGAATGAGGATCACGATGATAGGGCCTTAATTTTTGTTCAAGTTCATTTAAAGTCGCCCCGGGAAGACATATTACCTGCTCACCATTATTAATCACATAAATTTTTTTCATTTTCATGGTGTTAATAATGACAATGTCACGATCATAATCATTGCCATCGGGGGTAGATCCACCGGTCAATCCAGTATTGGCGGCCTGCATGATAATTATTACATTTGATTCTATACAGGCCTTGACAACATTCCACTGATCCAGAATATGCTCTGGCGTTACAATTGCTATTGCTTTCCCAGATCCATATCGAAAACCATTACAATATAATCCCATTTTGGATGGGTCAGTTATAACGTTTCTGCTTCCAGATATTTTTGTTAATTGAACAATCAAATTTTGATTGGATGTATTATGAGAGGCAGAGATCGATTTTTTTTGAAAAAACATTTTGTATACGCTTTTGACAATCTAAAAATTATTCAGGTTCTAATAACCTTTATAAATAGTTAATAAGCCTTTTATCATACTCGTTTAATATCATTTGTAAAGGATAACAAAATGTCATTATATATTCATTTATTATAAATAAAGACATGAAAAAAAAGGAGAGTAACTCTCCTTTCATTGTAATTGTAATGATCAATTGATAAATTCTAAGCTGTTTTCATCACGTTTGTTAATTCGTTGAGAACGTCTTCTGGTTTTTTTGATTCCAAAACGGCCACCTCGGTTACAAAACGGTCTTGAGCCGCTTCAAATAGTTTTCTTTCGCTAAAACTGCCATCGAGACTGTCAGCATTTCTGCGTAGATCCCTTAAAACTTCAGCAATCTGCATCAGATCACCAGAATTGATTTTTTCCTGGTAAACCAAAGCCCGTCTTGCCCACATACCTTTGCTGATTTGCGGCTTGCTTTTAATAATTGACATGGCTTTTCCGACAATTTCACGGGAAGCAATTTTGCGTAATCCAGCTTTTTTTGCTTTATCTAAAGGGATACGCAGGGTCATCTGATTATCTGGAAAAGAGATCTGGATCATTTCCAGTTTCGTGCCTGCAATCTCTTCCACGCCAATACGATCAATTCGGCCTACACCATGTGCAGCATAAACAATGGCATCGCCTTCTTGAAAAGGAAAAGAGGTTTTACTATTGGATTGTTGTGCGGCGGTTTCTGCGACGGCTGCTTGAGCCATTTCGTCGGTTACACCACCTTTGGAAGAATTTTTCAATACACTCATTTAATATACTATACCATATTCAGGATAAATTGTCATTTGATATTTTAGAAAAGGCAAAATTTTATATAATGTGTATATATAGGTATTTTATTTTAATTTACCATTGAATTCCGTTAATGGAAGGAATAGGGCGTTGAGAAGATTGATTGATTTGTTCAAGCAAATCGATCTCGATGCTGCGTGACATTGTTAACATGGGCAAGGAATGCGGACTTTCATCAAAGGGATCTTGCAAATCATTTCCAATTCGGTCCAGAGCCAAAAATAAAAAACCCACAAGTGCGGACCCTAATGGTGTGATCCACCCAAGTGTATCCACCATTGAAAAAGGAAGAATGATGCAGATAACTTCACTTAGTAAACGGGGCAGGGTGGAAAACTGGATTGATAAGGGTGTATTTTTAATTCTTTCCAAGGCACCTTGTGCATTGGCCAAGTCAGATAAAATTCTGTCGATTTGAGAGTGAAGGGCGCCGTCAATATTTTTTTGGCGGCTTTCCTGGGTTACCATATAGCCGATCTGAACAAGAATGCCATTAGGCTGGTTGCGCTGATTTTTAATATAGGTTTGAATGGAATGGGGCAATATTTTTTTTACATTATAACTGGTCAGGGAATTTTTATTTCTTAAATGATAGGATAGACTGTATGCATATCCGGCCATGGCATATATAAGCTCGGGTTTGCTATCGAGAATACTCATGCATTGCCTGGCAAATGATCGACAGTTATTTGTGACTGATCCCCAATGTATACGTGCCTCCCACCATCGATTATATGCCGTATTGTTTCTGAAATTCATAAAAAGGACGAGCACAGATCCAATCAGGGCGGTTGGTAATGCTGATTGATCAAACCAGTGTAGATTAAAAATTTTATATCCAATGACGACTAGCATGTCCCAAATAAATAAAATGAGTAAAGGTTTAAAACTTGTCTGTATAAGAAAAAGAAGTCCACGTTTCGGGTTTACAATCATAGTTTAATTTTCATCATTATAATGTATAGTTATTGATTTTACTAAACAAACTAATGGAAAACTATGGTTTATTTTTGTTGATTGTATTTTTTCTTTAAAAAATTGATTATGTATTGAAATACAATTACATGTTTTTACTTAACATAATAATTCATCAATTTTTGCAAGGATTTCTTCTGAATTCCTTCAGAATCAAAATTGTCAGGATCAAGCCAGTCATTAAATGCCTTGGAGAGTTTTGGAAATTCAAGGTCAAGAATTGAATACCATGCTGTATCCCGGTTACGGCCATGAATAACCAAAGCTTGACGGAATATTCCCTCGAATGTGAAACCATAGCGTAATGCCGCAGCACGAGAGGGTGCATTTAAGGTATCACATTTCCATTCAAGACGACGATAACCAAGTTCCTCGAATGCATATTTCATTAAAAGATAGATTGCCTCCGTGGCCATTGTTGTTTTTTTTAATCGTCCAGAAAAAATAACGCTACCAATTTCTATCACACCATTTGTTGGATCTATTCGCATGAGAGCAATTGAACCGATTGCTTGATTGGAATTCTTGTCAAGAATTGCATAATGAAATGGATCTTTGATATTTTCTAATTTAAGTAGCCATTCCCGATATTCATTAAAGTCATTAAACGGGCCGGATAAAAGATAGGTCCATAGCCCTTTATCAGTACCGTTAAAAAAGGCATCATAAAGTTGCAAAGCATGTTGTCTGACATTTATGCGTTCAAGCCGGCAATATTGTCCCGTGATTGTTTCTTTTTTGGGAAGCTTTGCTTTTTTCCATGAAGGAAGAGCTTGACCAATCGGTTGTTGATAAACATTAAAACGGATCGACATCGTGGACCTTTCTATGAGAGGAATAATTCTAGTAAGGCAAAATTACTGTTAGAAATTGAATAAGCATTTTTTTAGTGGAGCTATACGAAAGAATGACATTCTGGAATGAAAAACTATATTTGATTAAAATTTTTTATATCTTTTTGGGGAGACTTGCCAAATATGGCTTTGTAATCATGACTAAAATGTGAGGGACTTTCATAACCAACCTGATAGGAAGCAGTGGCAGCGTTAAGATTATTATTGATCATCAGACGTTTTGCTTCATGAACGCGTAACCATTTTTGATATTGTAACGGGCTTTTTCCGGTTATTTGGCGAAAATGATGATGCAAGCTTGAGGGGCTCATGTTAACAGCACTGGCAAGATGGCTTATTTTCAAGGGTTGAGAATAATTTTGTTTAAGCCATTCGATTGCTTTTCTGATATTAGATCCTGTATTACCAGTTGTTATAATCTGTAAAAGAATTGGTGCGGCATCGCTGGTTAACAGTCGATAGTAAATTTCCCTGATGACTAACGGGGCAAGAACTGGAATGGTTTCGGGCTCATCCATTAAGGATAAAAGTCTGTACATGGGTTCCAAAAAGGATACATTAACACTGCAAATAGATACACTGCTACATTTCGTTTTGTTTGAATTCCTAAGATCAATTTGTGTACTTAACTCTGCAATAATATTGCGTTCCAAATTTAAGGAAATTCCAAAACAGGGTTTAATAGGGGATGCTTCCATTATTTGGCTGTTCGTAGGGATGTCCAGAGAAGTAATGAGCAAATGATGTTTGTCGTATGGAAAGATATTTTTATCAATAATTATCTGTTTAGTACCTTGGCATAACAAACTGATACTCGGTTGATAAAAACAGGCACATGCTTGATGAGGTGTCTCTTGTCTAAAAAGTTTGAGATCTTTAATCAGGGTGTTATGTGCACCCGTTGTTTTTACATGTCGTTCAAGAATATTGATTATTTTTTGATAAAATAATTCGGTTTGACTGTCTGAAGACTGATTGAGTGTCATTATAATGGATTAGACAAATTGATGATTATTCAGATTTTATAAGTAAACATAAATTATTTGCAGGATCAGGTAATTATTACGGAATATCAAGATATTATACAACGCTTTTTTTATCGTATTATTTATTTGAAAATCAAACAATAGAAAAGATTTTCGATAATTTTCATATCATATTTGAGATAAAAAAATGAAGTATACAAATCTAGGTCGTACAGGTCTTAAAGTATCGAGATTATGTTTGGGATGCATGAGTTTCGGTGAACCCAACCGGTTGCCACAAGCCTGGTCAATTGATGAAACTGCTGCACGCCCTTTTTTTAGACAGGCCATTGAGGCGGGAATTAATTTTTTTGATACGGCAAATATTTATTCTGGAGGCAGTTCAGAGGAAATAACGGGGCGAGCATTGAATGATATGGCACGGCGAGAAGAAATTGTGGTGGCGACCAAGGCTTTTTTTCCTTGGCGGAATTCGCCTAATACAGGTTTTCTATCGCGTAAAGCTCTTTTTCAATCAATTGATGACAGTTTGTCACGATTAAAAATGGATTATGTAGATCTTTACCAAATTCACCGTTTTGACCATGGAACCCCGATCGAGGAAACCATGGAGGCCTTGCATGACATCGTGAAATCAGGAAAGGTTCGCTATATTGGAGCATCCTCTATGGAAACATGGCGTTTTGCCAAAATGCAACATATTGCAAGGCAAAATGGATGGACACGTTTTGTTTCCATGCAGCCTCAATATAATTTGCTTTATCGGGAAGAGGAACGGGAAATGTTGCCTTTTTGTGCGGATCAAGGTATTGGTGTCATTCCTTGGAGTCCAATGGCAAGGGGACGATTGACTCGTGATTTTGATGAAGTTACACGACGTACTCAAAATGATGCTTTTGCTTTGAAAATGTATCAGGATGCAGAACAGCAGGATCGAAAAGTCGTGGAGGTTGTCGCAAAGATTGCCAACTTGCATCATGTCCCTCGTGCATATGTTGCATTGGGCTGGTTATTATCAAAAAAATACGTAACGGCACCTATTATTGGGGTAACAAAGGCTGAACATTTGACAACGGCTGTAAAGGCGCTTGATTTTTCTTTAACAGAAAATGAAATAAACAGTCTTGAAGCACCGTATGTACCGCATCCTGTAAATGGAATTATTCCTCCATTGTCAAAGGAACCTATGACGATTACACCGCCCAGGGTTTAGATATTCCAATTCATTTGAATTGCATTATCTGCAAAATCAAAAATATTTAAAATTGCAAACAAAAAGATTGAGCTATCATGAGATATCGATTTTTGGGAAGAACAGGTCTGAAGATAAGTGATTTATGTCTTGGAACCATGAATTTTGGTGATGTCACGGATGAAAAAGAAAGCTGCATGATTATGGATAAGGCAATTGATGCAGGAATTAATTTTTTTGATACGGCAGATGTTTATGGAGGATTACAATGGCCAGAAATTCCTAGGGGATATGGCATTTCTGAAGAAATTATAGGACGATGGTTTAAAAAGAGCGGTCAGAGAGACAAGGTTATATTGGCTACCAAAGTTTACCAGCCTATGGATTTTGGGCCGAATGACCGGTATTTGTCAGCTTATCATATTCGAAAAGCGTGTGAAGACAGTTTGCGACGCTTAAAAACTGATCATATTGATCTTTATCAAATGCATCATATTGATCGAGAAACTCCATGGGAGGAAATATGGCAGGCAATGGAGTTATTGGTTCAACAGGGAAAAGTTTTATATATAGGAAGTTGTAATTTTGCTGGTTGGCAAATAGCCACTGCTCAGGGATTGGCCAAGGAACGTCATTTTTACGGACTGGTTTCTGAGCAAAGCCCCTATAATCTGACAGAACGTACAGTTGAGCTGGAAGTCCTTCCATCCTGTCGATATCATGGTCTTGGATTTATTCCCTATTCTCCATTGGCAGGTGGATTGCTTGGGGGTGTCCTCTCGAAACAGAAAAATGGCGAGCGACGTTTTAGAGAACAGGAACTGAAAATAATTGAAAAATTAAGATACCAACTTGAAAAATATGAGAATCTTGCTGCTGAACTTAAAATAACTCCTGCAAATTTAGCCCTTGCCTGGTTAAGACATCAACCTGATGTCACAGCACCGATTATTGGACCTCGTACTGAAACACAGCTGGATAATGCTATTGAAGGGCTTTCCATTACATTGTCAGATGAAATAATACATACTTTAAATGATATTTGGCCCGGTATGGGGGGTGAGGCACCTGAAGCCTATGCCTGGTAGAAATTTTTCAAGTCTATAATTATTGATGATAAATTCATATAATCATGTGAATTAATTTATTTCGAAAAATTGTGAAAATAAGATTAAATAAATTATTTTCACAATTTTTATTTGATTTTAAAACAATGTTGTCAGTCAGAAATTGTTTCGTTATGTTTTAAATTTTTAGAAATTTTGGCTTTTTGACTTTCAGTGCGTAATTGTCCGCATGCTGCAAGAATATCACGCCCTCTTGGGGTGCGGATGGGCGAGGAATAACCTGCCTGCATAATGATATCGGCAAACTTTTGCACCTGTTCAGTTTTGGAGGGTTTGTAATCACTGCCTGGCCATGGATTAAATGGAATTAGATTAACCTTGGCATGAATACCCTTTAATAGATGCACCAGTTCACGTGCATCTGATTCACTGTCATTAATTCCCCTTAACATAATGTATTCAAACGTTATACGACGTGAATTACTTGCTGCAGGGTATCGACGGCAGGCTGCCAGAACGTCTTTTATAGGATATTTACGATTTAAGGGAACGAGCTCATTTCGTAAATCATCCCTGACAGCATGAAGGGAAATGGCTAGATTAATTGCCAGTTCCCTTCCACATTGATCCATCATGGGAACTACACCGGACGTTGACAAGGTAATCCGGCGACGAGAGATTCCAATTCCCTCATCATCCATAACGATACGCATTGCCTTGGCAACATTGTCATAATTATAAAGAGGTTCGCCCATTCCCATCAGAACTATGGTTGATAGAAGACGGGGTCTTCCAGCGGTCGGAGTTGGCCATTCATTATAACTATCCCTTGCCGCCATGAATTGACCCACGATTTCTGTTGCACCAAGATTTCGAACCAGATTTTGCGTGCCGGTATGACAAAAACGGCAGGACAACGTACATCCGACCTGTGAGGAAATGCAGACAGCACCACGATCTTCTCGACGATCTGGAATATAAACTGTTTCAGCTTCTTGTTTATCCCTGAAGCGAAAAAGAAACTTACGGGTATCATCTTTTGAGGTCTGTTGCATAACCAGTTCCGGTCGGCTGATCACACAATGTTCTGCCAATTTGGCTTGCAAGGGTTTACTGATTGAACTCATCAAAGAGAAATCGGTAACACCTTTATGATAAATCCAGTGCCATAACTGTTTCGTACGGAAGGATTTTTCCCCCATACCCATTAGGACCTCTTCCAATTCTTCCCGTGAAAGTCCAACAAGTTCTTGTCTTCCATCTGATAATTTCAAGGACGGAGGACTGAAAAGTGCTGACTTTGCTAGAATTCTTTTTTTTTCTTCTTCAGAAAAATCGGAGATAATAGGGGTATTCATAAAGAAACGATTCAATTGATAATAAATAAAAGAAATTAGGAACGCAGATAAGAGCCGTTAATTTCAATATAACCTTGTGTTAGGTTACAGCTCCAAATTTTTGCGTGTCCTTCTCCCAGATTCAGGTTGACTTTAATTTTTATGACTTGTTCTTGCATATGCTTGTTAACTTTATCTTGGTCATAATCTGATAAAACCTCACCTTGTTTGGCAACCCAAATATTACCTATTGCCACTGACAAAAGGTCACGGTCGGCTGGTTCGCCGGCTTTGCCTACCGCCATTACAACACGTCCCCAATTGGCATCCTCACCTGTTATTGCTGTTTTCACAAGAGGGGAGTTACCGATTGATTGTCCGATTTTAAAAGCTGATTCATTGTTAACGGCACCTTCAACCTTGATTTCAATCAGTTTTGTTACGCCTTCACCATCCCTAATAACCAAAAGAGCCAATTCTTGTAACAATTTTTCTAAGGCATTTGAAAAATTGCTTAATCTTGGGTCATCAATATCATTGATTTCGGTATTGGGGGTCTGACCCGTGGCAAATAAAAGAAGGGTATCAGAGGTTGATGTATCGGAATCAACTGTTATTGAATTAAAGGTTGTTTTGACCTTTTCATTTAATAATTTTTGTAAGACAGTAGCGGGCAATTTTGCGTCAGTTGTAACAAAACAAAGCATAGTGGCCATATCAGGTGCGATCATACCGCTCCCCTTGGCGATTCCCTGAATAGTGACAGGAATATTGTCAATATCTGTTTTAAGGGAAAAGCCTTTGGCAAATGTATCCGTAGTCAGGATTGCTTGAGCTGTTTCCTTCCATTGATCAGAAGCCAATTTCGAATAAAGTTCTGGAAGATAATTGATGATTTTTTGATAAGGAAGCTGTTCGCCAATAACCCCTGTAGAGGCAACAAAAATTTCTTCGGGTGTGCAGTTTATTGTTTTTGCAGCTGCCTGTGCTGAATATTTAACTGCATCAAAACCTGCCTGACCCGTAAATACATTGGCAATACCGGCATTGACAAGTAATCCCCTGGCTTTACCGCGATATAAAATTTTTCTGCACCAATCGATAGGTGCACCTGGACATTTGTTTTTGGTAAATACTCCTGCGACGGTTGTGTTCGGAGCGAATTCCATTAACGATAAATCAAGACGTCCAGTATATCGTAATCCTGCTTGAACAGATGCAAGTTTTACACCGGCAACGGGGCAAAGTTCAGGGAGGGTTACGGCAAGCGGAGAAACAGGATAACTCGACATGGTAGACTCTTTTTCAACAATGGAGCAAAATAATGGATACGACAGGATTGATTCATATCCGGTTATAATGAAATATTTATATTTTATAAAAAATGTTTTTTACAAGTTTTCTTTATAAGAAAAAAGAGTTTAATGATATGTTTTTTGAACTAAATTCTTTAGGGATATTAATCAATAAACATTCTGAATTTATAAAAGGGAAAATTTATTTTCCCTTTTATAAAAATTTTTAATGGTTTGTTCTGTCAGAGTTATTTTTTTTGTGTGGCAGGCATTTGTGTTAAAGAATGAATGGCTTCATCATTTTTGGTAATTTTACTTTGTTTAATTACATTTTCAATAATGGTTTTCATTCTTTGTTGATACAGGTTTTTGCGAATTTCATCTTTTACCTTATCCAATGGTGGTACCGGAGCGTTTCTATAACCAAGAACCTTGATGACATGCCAACCAAATTGGGTTTTCACCGGAGCGGTTGTAATTGTATTTGCTTTCAGCGCAAAGGCTGCATTGATGAATTCCGGTGCAAGAGGGTCATTTTGTTTGACCCATCCCAAATCACCGCCATTTTCGCTACCGCTCTCTTTATCGGTTGAATATTGTTTGGCAAGATTAGCGAAATTTTTGCCTGCATGAAGTTGACTGATGATTTTTACAGCTTCCGGTTGTGTTTTTACAAGAATATGACATATATGCGCCTCTTTAACAGGGGCTGCGTTGGCGAAATGCTGATCGTAAAAAGTTTGAATGGCTTTATCGTCAATTGGATTTTGTTTTAAATTCTTTTCCAATTCAGATTTTTGGAATGTCGAAAACAGGATATCCTTTTGCATGAATTCAATTTGTTGCTTGACCTCAGGGGAATTCTGTAAATTCTGTTTTTCAGCAACTTGTAGAACTGCATTTTGAACAATTAATTGCTGAAGGATTATTGTTGTCAAAACAGGTGCAGGCAGACTTTTATATTGATCAGGCAACATCTTGCGCATATTTTGGATATCATGATACGTAATATTTTTATCATTAACAGTTGCCAAAACAGTATTTTCATCTATTTTGCTAGGACTTGACTGATTTTGAGCGGCAGGTGCTGACGGGGTAGTTGTGACAGCAGGTTCAGCGGCAATAACTGCTGTTGTCAAAAGGCTTGAGGAAAAAAGAAGGGTTGCTGCAAATTTGAATGATTTGTTGTAAAAAGACATATAGTACCTTTATTTATTGAGAGGATTAAAGATAATTTTGAATATGTTTATATCATGGAAAGGTGAAATTGTCCCATTATTTTAATAAAGTTCCTTTCTTGAAAAAAGTTAAACCACTTTTAAAATTTTAAAATGATATTTATGGTGTAAGTAAAGTTGGTTATAATACCGGTGAACTTATTTCTATATGTATTTTTCTGTCTGGATTGAATTGTGTTCTAATTTAATTATAACTAGCCCTTTGTAATGACAGGCAGGATTACAAAGCGTTATTTGGAAAACATTGATGTTTGCAAAATTTGCCCGTGTCTTTTTCGGCACCTCTAATGAGCGTTCATTAAAAGCTTATCAAAAGCGACTACCTGAAATCAATCAATTGGAACCTGAAATACAGGCTCTGGATGATGTTGCATTGGCTAATAAAACGGTTGAATTTCGTCAAAGGTTAGCTGATGGAGAAACACTGGACAATTTATTGCCAGAAGCGTTTGCTGTAGTCAGAGAAGCTTCGAAAAGGGTTTTGGGAATGCGTCATTTCGATGTCCAGCTAATCGGGGGAATGGTTCTTCACGATGGTAAGGTTGCCGAAATGCGTACGGGTGAAGGTAAAACATTGGTGGCAACCTTGGCCGTATATCTGAATGCACTATCGGGAAAAGGGGTGCATGTTGTAACGGTGAATGATTATCTTGCCTCACGTGATGCTGCTGAAATGGGCCGGCTCTATAGTTTTCTTGGCATGAATGTCGGAACGATTATCGCGGATTTGAGTGATATTGAACGTAAGGCTGCTTATGCCGCCGATATTACATATGGGACAAATAATGAATTCGGCTTCGACTATCTTCGCGATAATATGAAATACAGTCTTGATGAAATGGTTCAGCGTCCGTTTAATTACGCCATTGTGGATGAAGTTGATTCGATCTTGATAGATGAGGCTCGTACTCCATTGATTATTTCGGGGGTTGCGGATGACAGTTCAGATCTATATCGTTCCGTTGATGAAATTATAAAAGAGATAGTCAAAGATCCTGCCAATTATGAAAAAGATGAAAAATTCCGGAATGTCATTCCAACAGAATTGGGAACCGAACATATAGAGCAGTTAATGCGTGAAAAGGGTGTATTGAAAGAGGGGGGGCTGTATGACACTCATAATATCGCGTTGGTGCATCATATGCAGCAGGCATTACGGGCGCATACCTTGTTTGCCAGGGATGTGGATTATATCGTCCGTAACAATAAGGTCATTCTAATTGATGAATTTACTGGGCGTATGATGGATGGACGTCGATATTCCGATGGATTGCATCAAGCACTGGAAGCCAAGGAACATGTGGAAATACAGCAGGAAAACCAGACTCTAGCTTCAATCACTTTTCAAAATTATTTCCGTCTTTATCCGAAACTCGCCGGTATGACGGGAACGGCAATGACAGAAGCCGATGAATTTGCCGAAATTTACAAGCTGGACGTTGTGTCAATTCCAACCAATCTTAAAGTTCAGCGTAAGGATGAACATGATGAAATCTATCTGACCGCGGCTGAAAAATATGATGCGGTTAGCCAGCTTATCGAAGAGGTTCATAAAAAGAAACAGCCTATCTTGGTTGGAACAACATCGATTGAGAAAAGTGAGCATCTTTCAAATTTGTTAAATAAAAAAGGCATAAAGCATAATGTATTGAATGCGCGTTTTCATGAAAAAGAAGCCCAGATAGTTGCTCAAGCTGGAGTTCCGGGAGCCATTACAATTGCCACGAATATGGCGGGTCGCGGTACTGACA
Source organism: Commensalibacter melissae (assembly GCF_009734185.1). Classification (NCBI taxonomy): domain Bacteria; kingdom Pseudomonadati; phylum Pseudomonadota; class Alphaproteobacteria; order Acetobacterales; family Acetobacteraceae; genus Commensalibacter; species Commensalibacter melissae. Next base: position 717,472 of record NZ_CP046393.1, read on the forward strand.
TTAAATTGGGTGGGAATGTGGATATGCTTATCCATCAGCAGCTTTCCCATATCGAGGATGAAGATGAACGCTTGAAACAAGAAACGGCCCTTAAAGAAAAAGTTCAAAAAGATCATGAACTGGTTAAAGAGAGCGGCGGACTGTTTGTAATTGGTACTGAACGTCATGAAAGTCGTCGAATTGACAACCAGTTGCGAGGACGTTCGGGGCGTCAGGGAGATCCGGGAAATTCACGTTTCTTTTTATCCCTCGAGGATGACCTGATGCGGATATTTGGTTCCGAACGCATGGGTGGTATGCTTCAAAAAATGGGCTTGAAAAAAGGGGAGGCCATTGTTCACCCCTGGATCAACAAGGCACTTGAAAAAGCCCAGAAAAAAGTTGAGGCGCGCAATTTCGATATGCGTAAAAACACTTTGAAATATGATGATGTCATCAATGATCAACGTAAGGAGGTATATTCTCAGCGTCGGGAATATATGGCTCTGGAAGATGTTTCAGAAGTGATTGCATCTATGAGACATGATGTGATCAATATGTTGATCGAAAAATACATACCTGAAAAATCCTTTGCAGAACAATGGCATATTAACGAATTAACCGCGGATGTAAAACGGATATTCAATCTTGATCTACCGATTAAGGAATGGTCTGAAGAGAAAGATATTTCAATTGATACACTTGAAGAGCGCATTACGAAAGCCGCTAATGAAATGATGGCCACCAAGGTCGCGAATTATGGTGTTTCAATTATGCGATATGTTGAAAAGCAAGTTTTGCTAACAACGCTTGATGCTGTGTGGAAAGAACATTTGTTGCGATTAGATCAAATGCGTCAGGGTATCGGACTGCGGGCCTATGGTCAGAAAGATCCGCTTAATGAATATAAGAAGGAGGCTTTTGTTCTTTTCAATTATATGCTGGATGAGCTTCGTGAACGGATTACCTCACTTTTGGCCAAGGTTGAAGTCAATGTCTCTGATGATGAAGGGGAAAATTCTTCTTCGGATCTTATAGAGGGGGAAACCCCTCAGACACTATCTGATGCACCAAAAGAATGGGCAGATACGCCTAGAAATGCACCATGTCCATGTGGTTCAGGAAAAAAATTTAAACATTGTCATGGTCGGTTTGTTTAAAAATCGGGACATGTTTATTAGATTAAGATTGAAATCAAACTGTAAGAATTAAGAGAAATATTAATGGCAGGACATTCGCAATTTAAAAATATTATGCATCGCAAAGGGGCTCAGGATGCCCGTCGGGCAAAAGAATTTTCAAAAATAATTCGTGAAATAACCGTTTCAGCAAAATCGGGTTTACCAGATCCAGCCGCCAATCCCCGTTTACGTGCAGCCATTGCGGCAGCTCGTGCTGTCAATATGCCAAAGGACAATATTGATCGTGCGATTAAGAAAGCCGCAGGTGGCGCAGATGGAGATAATTATCAAGAAGTGCGCTATGAAGGATATGGTCCATCCGGAGTTGCCATTATCGTTGAGGCATTGACAGATAATCGTAATCGTACAGCTTCAGATGTTAGGGCCGCATTCAATAAATATGGCGGATCCTTGGGGGAAATGAATTCTGTCGCATTCATGTTTGAACGTATGGGTGTTATTACCTATACCAAAACGGTTGCAAATTTTGATTCAATATTTGAGGCGGCTATTGAGGCAGAAGCGGATAATGTCGAAGAAAATGATGATGTTTATGAAATAACATGTGCGATGGAAAATTTCTTTGCAGTCCGTGACGCATTGGAAGCCCGGTTTAAAGATCCTGAAAGTGCAAAAATTGAATGGCGTCCATCCAATACAGTTGCATTAGATGAAGATAATGCTCGCACCTTGCTAAAATTAATTGAAGTTCTGGAAGATCATGATGATGTTCAGAATGTTTTTGCCAATTTTGACCTTTCGGACGAGATTGCTGAACGGCTATCGGCTTAAGAGTTGTGGTTAGAATTCTTGGGATAGATCCCGGTTTACGGTTTACCGGATGGGGGATAATTGATGCATGTGACAATCGTCTTACCTATGTGGCAAGTGGTGTCCTGTCTACGAATAGTGATCATTTTGTTCCTCAACGTCTCTGTGTATTAGCATCAGGTTTGGAAAAACTGATTGGTCTTTATCAACCTGAAGAGGTTGCGGTTGAAGAAACCTATGTCAACCGGAATGGCTCTGCCACCTTGAAATTGGGATATGCTAGGGGGGTGGCATTATTAGTACCCGCGCAAAAATATATTAATGTTAATGAATATGGTGCTAAAACAGTTAAGCGTGCCGTGGTTGGAACGGGAGCGGCGACCAAAGATCAGGTATCTGTTATGATTCAGCGTTTATTGCCGGGAGCCAAAATTCCAAGAGCTGATGCAGCTGACGCTTTGGCGATAGCGATTTGTCATGCCCATCATCGGATAAGTCAAATTCGTGTTAATAAAGGAACAATAATGGCATGATAGGACAATTGACTGGGCTTTTGATTGACCAAAATGACAGGGATCGTTGTCTCATTGACGTGAATGGGGTGGGATATGTGGTCTATGTTTCAAGCCGGACCTTATCAAAATTGCCTCGTCCTCCAGAAATTGCCCGTGTATTGATTGAAACCATCGTCAGAGAGGATGCCATATTACTTTATGGATTTGCTGATGGAAAGGAACAGGAATGGTTCAGGATGCTAACAACGGTACAAGGTGTTGGGGTTCGTATGGCGCTGGCGATTCAATCCGTTCTTACGCCGGATGAATTGACTTCGGCCATTATGACAGCTGACAAGGCAAGTTTAATGCGGGCTTCAGGTGTAGGGGCAAGATTGGCTACGCGCATCTTAACTGAACTGAATGGTAAAGTGGCTTCTGGTTCAGATGTGATTAATTCAATTACAATTTCAGGTCAGACAACCGACAATAATGAGACTAATATTGTTGTGGATGTGTTACTGGCCCTGGAGGGACTTGGATTTCGTCGAATGGAATCCCAACCAATCGTCGGGCGAGTGATTAAAGGTTTGAAAGAGAAAAATCAACCCCTTCAACTTGATCATATTATTCGAGAAGCTTTACGTGAGTTGGCCCGATGAAGTCTGAAATAAATCGTCCCATAGATGCAACAAAACGTCAGGAAGACACTGTGGAGGTTGCGTTAAGACCTCAATCTCTGGCTGAATTCATTGGGCAAAAATCATCACGAGAAAACCTTTCAATTTTTATAGAGGCGGCAAGACAGCGAGATGAGGCGTTGGACCATGTTTTGTTACATGGACCACCAGGGCTGGGAAAAACAACCTTGGCGCAGATTGTTTCCAGGGAGTTGGGGGTTGGTTTTCGTGCAACATCTGGACCCGTAATTCAAAGGGCTGGTGATTTGGCGGCAATTTTAACCAATTTACAACCAAGGGATGTATTATTTATTGATGAAATTCATCGATTGCATCCTTCAATTGAAGAAATTCTTTATCCGGCAATGGAGGATTTCCAACTTGATTTAATAATCGGGGAAGGACCTGCGGCTCGATCGGTTCGTATAGATTTGCCCCCTTTTACGCTTGTCGCAGCAACAACACGGTCAGGTTTGCTTGCCACACCTTTGCGGGATCGGTTTGGCATTCCGTTACGGTTGATATTTTATACAACAGATGAACTCAAATTGATTGTTGAAAGAGGGGCCTGTAAGCTAGGATTTGAATTGACTGAAGATGGGGCTGCGGAAATTGCCAGAAGATCTCGTGGGACGCCCAGAATAGCGGGCAGGTTGTTACGTCGTGTACGTGATTTTGCGTTTGTCAAGCATAAGAGTGAAAAAGCGGTTGATCGCGAGATTGCTGATGCAGCCTTATCAAGATTGGAGGTTGATCAGCTTGGATTGGATGCAATGGATCGTCGCTATTTATTGCGTATTGCTGAATTTCATCAGGGTGGGCCGGTCGGTGTTGAAACGTTAGCTGCGGCCTTGGCAGAATCAAGGGATACTCTTGAAGATGTTATTGAACCTTTCCTGATCCAGGAAGGTTTGGTTCTTCGTACAAGTCGTGGCCGTGTTTTGGGAGAGAGAGGCTGGCAACATCTTCATCTGAAACCCCCTGCATTATTAAATACTCAATTTGATTTGCTGGATAATGATGTGGAAGAGGAATGAAAATCATGGAGATCATCCCTAGTAATTCATTTGACAAAGGTATAAGTAATCCTGCTTTGGCGAAAGAGGAAGTCAAAACTTACCGGTTCAGGGTTTGTTATGAAGATGTTGATGCGGCAGGTATCGTCTATCATGCCCGTTATTTCGGAATTGCAGATCGCGCTCGGACAGAAAGTATACGACGGTTGGGTGGAACAACCAGTGATTTGTACAAGGATTTCGGCTTGATTTTGGTTGTGAGGGAAGCCGAGATTAAATTCCGAAAACCCTTGTATATTGATGAACTGGTTATTGTAAAAACAAATATAATCACAACTTTGGGGGCAAGTTGTTGGTTATCACAAGTTTTTTTCCGTAATGAAGAAATTGTGACTGAATTAAAAATTCAGCTGGTTTGTCTGAAGAAGGAAACCTATATACCAGCTCCTTTTCCAGCGGATTGGAAAAGAATTTTTGCTGCCATGATATAGGCAAACCAGTTCGAATAAATTTTTACTCATTATCAAAACAAGATTGTTTTTATTGGAAAAAAAATATATCAAATGGATATTGGAAAATAATAAATAGTCTCAAGTTATATATGAAATTAAATTGAGTGAGACTAATTGTGCAGGAGGCATTTTTGGATCCATCAATTAATGCAGCAAATCTGGCCACACCATCGGCCAGTTTGTCCCCTTGGGCGCTCTTTGTTCATGCGGCGCTAGTAGTTAAACTTGTTATGATAGGCCTGGTTTGTGCCAGTATTTGGGTATGGGCTGTAATTTTTGATAAATATTTTACCCTCCGCAAGGTTAAACGTCAGGCAGATGAATTCGAGGATTTATTCTGGTCAGGTGGGAGTCTTGATGAATTATATGAAAATATTGGGGTGAAACCAACCCATCCCATGGCTGCAGTTTTTAGTGCGGGTATGGGTGAATGGCGTCGATCAGCAAGAATTAATGGAATTGAGATGAGCAGTGAGGGAGTCAAACAGCGAATTGATCGTGCCATGTCAATCACTATTACTCGTGAAATGGAACGCCTTGAAAGATGGGTGACTTTTTTGGCAACAGTAGGGCCGGTGGCACCTTTTATCGGATTGTTTGGAACGGTGTGGGGTATCATGCATGCTTTTGCTTCCATTGCACAATCCAATAACACAAGTCTGGCAGTGGTTGCCCCTGGTATTTCAGAAGCATTATTCGCGACGGCACTGGGTTTGTTGACAGCCATTCCCGCTGTAGTGGCCTATAATTTTGTTAATAACAAGCTTAATTTATTTGCTGAAAGACTTGAAGGTTTTGCAGCTGAATTTAGTGCGATTCTTTCTCGTCAATCTGAAGCAAAAGAAAATCAGGAATAAAATCAATGGGATTTTCTTTAGAGGGTCGAAACAGACGGGGGCGTGGCAGACGTCCACAGGCAGATATTAACGTTACACCGATGGTTGATGTCATGTTGGTTCTGTTAATTATTTTCATGGTTGCGGCTCCTATGATGACAAGCGGAATTAATGTTGATTTACCAAAAACTGCCGCGAAGCCTGTAAATGCAGATACCAAACCGATTACTGTTACAGTCAGGGAAGATGGATCCGTTTATTTGGGAGACAATGTTGTAGATATGAATCAATTGGTGGAGCAGTTGAAAGTCATGTCTCAGAATGATTCTGAACATCGTATCTTTGTTAAGGGAGATCAGCATATCAATTACGGCAGGGTCATGGAAGTGATGGGACGTGTTACAGCTGGAGGATTTACGCATGTCGCGTTACTTGCACAAATGCCTGATACAACATCCAACCCTTCTTCAAAAACGCCATAATTGAGGATTATGTATTTTGCTGGGCATGTACCGTTCTGAGAGAAAAATTTTCAGATGCTCTTTTTTGGCATCAATCGGAACGCATTTTGGGGTTATCGTTCTGGCGATTCTATTATCATGGTTATTTCATTTTGCGCCTCCACCCCCACCCCCTGAAGAAAAACCAGTAGAGATTGAATTTACAAGCGATAATGCAGGACAAGAAGTTCCCGCTAAATCGGAGCAAGATTCCCCGAACCCGAATGCGCCTGCATTGGAAAAACTGGATGCTCCACCTGCGCCAACACCTACTAAAACTGAACCTGTCGAAGAAACGCCTCCACCTCCGCCTCCACCTCCACCAATGCCCCCTCCACCTGATGCGGTTGCAAAAATGGAAAAACAGGATTCGATTTTACCTAAAGCTGTTGAAACCCCCGCACCTGCAGAGGTAACGTTACCACCTACTGTTTCACCATTGGCATCCTCTTCAAATTCTCATGTTCCATCCCCACCATCACCAATGCCTATGCCCACTGCGTTACCTCAGGTGCAGAATTTCTCTCGATTGACAAAAATGGAAAAAGCAAAAAAAGAAATTCCTGATACACATTCACTTGAATCGACGTTGGATGCCTATCAAGCTGACCAGAAACAAACACATCCTCCCAGAGCCAAAGCAAATCCAAGACAGGGAGGGGCTCCTAATGGTGGTGGAGCGAGAAATGGCGATATCACAAGAGGGCTTTCAGCAGGTCAGCAGGGGAAAATAGCGGCATCTGTTCGTCGATGTTATGTTGAAGACACAGCAGCAAAAGATTATGCTAATTTTGTGGCACATTTAATTGTAACAATTGATGCTTCAGGAGAGGCTAGAATAGTTAAATTTGATTCAGTGACTCAGGCAAAAATGAATGCTGATTCAACATATAGGGCATTAGCAGAACGGGCAAGGGACGCCGTGTTAAGTCCTGTATGTTCAAAATTGCCGATACCTTCAAATCTGTTGGGAAAGACGGGTCAGATTCGTTTTGTATTCCGTCCATAATTATGTCTAAATTTGTAAGTTAATATGCATTATCAATAATAGGGAAAATAGGATTATGCGCTCAATAATTTCTGATAATGATGCTGATATTTTACGGGATGTTTTAATTCCTCGCCGAAAAATTTTGTATGGATGTGTAGCAGGTGGAATTGTGGCAACACCTTTATCATCTGCATTTGCGCAGCAAGCCGGCGGTGCAGATGAAATTACAGTTGATCGGGCAAGAAACGAGCCTATCCCTATTGTTATTCCTGATTTTGGTTCTGGGAATGGCGGCGCCATAACTCAGGTATTAACGGATGACTTGAATAATACAGGGTTATTTCGAGTTATTAGTAGTACATCACCAACCTCTACACCTGATTTTGCCGCCTATAAAGCCATGGGGGCTCGTGCTATCGTGACTGGATCAGAGGTGAATGGGCGAGTTGAATTTCGGCTATGGAATGCGTTGACCGGTGAACAGATTCAGGGAACAGCCTATTCGATTTCCGGGTCAGGTGCCATAAGTGAGGATCTTCGTCGTGTTTCCCATATGATAGGGGACGTTATTTATGAGCGTTTATTGGGGGATAAGGGATATTTCAATACACGAATTGCATATGTTGCACAGACCGGCCGCCGGTCAGATCCCACAAAACGTCTGGCAATCATGGATTATGACGGTGCTAACAGTCGAATCTTAACCAGCGGGCGCTGGCTTGTCTTGACGCCCCGATTCAGTCCTGTTTCTAATCAGATAGCATTTATGTCTTATGTCAATAACCGTCCTCGAGTTTACTTGTTTGATCTTCAATCAGGCAGACAAAGAATTTTGGGAGATTTTTCGGGTATATCTTTTGCACCGCGTTTTTCGCCTGATGGAAGGTCTGTCATTATGTCTGTAACAAGGGGAGGAGGTTCTGATCTTTATTCTGTTGATCTGGGTTCGGGCAGCAAACGTCAATTAACCAGTTCCGGGGCTATTGATACGAGCCCTTGTTATAGTCCTGATGGATCTCAAATTGTTTTTTCTTCAGATCGGGGTGGAAGACAGCAATTATACATAATGAGTGCAAATGGTGGTGGAGTCCGACGTATTTCTTATGGAAACGGTAGTTATGCAGGCCCCGTATGGTCACCAAGAGGTGACCTTATTGCGTTTGTGAGAATTGGCGGCGGTGGATTCTCATTGGGTGTTATGGCGCCTGACGGTACTGGAGAAAGAATTTTAACCCAAGGTTTCACTGTCGAAAGCCCAACATTTTGTTCAAATGGCCGTGTTATGGCGTTCTGTAACCAATCGTCTGCCGGTGCGCGTGGAAGTGGTTTTTCTTCATCCATCAAGATGATTGATGTTTCCGGTTTTCATGAGAGAAGCATTCCTACATCAACGATGGCGATGGATCCTTCTTGGTCTTCTGGCAACAGTTAAAATAAATTTTGGAAATAAAATAAAATTATTGCGGTAAAAAATTCAATTTTTGCTAAAATCGCTTGTGTATTTAACTTGTTTAGATATAAATGAAAGACTAGAATTGAAATTGATATGTCTTTCATAAAATAAGACTTTTTGGATTTTGATTTTGATTTTTTTAGGCAATATTTACCAACATAAAAGTTGAGAAAATAGAAAGCCGTTTTGTAGGAATACATACAATGAATATAAAGCTTATTAGTGCTTTTGGTGCTGCGTTATTACTAGCAGCATGTTCTGGCGGAGATCATAAAGGTGCGACAACCGGTAATGGTGGTGGAACACAAGCTCCAACCGTGAGCGGTCCAGTTCCTGGAAGTCAAGCTGATTTAGTTGCTAATGTTGGTGATCGTGTTTTCTTTGAATTCAATTCAAACAAATTAACGGATGATGCTCGCGCAACCTTGAATCGTCAGGCTGATTGGTTGAAAAAATATCCAAATGTCCAGGTCATGATTGCCGGTAACTGCGATGATCGCGGCACAGAAGAATATAATATTGCATTAGGGTCTCGCCGCGCAAATGCAGCTCGGGATTATTTGGTATCCTTGGGCGTTGCATCAGATCGTATGACAACCATTTCATATGGTAAGGATAAACCTATTGCTGAAGGTGACAACGAAGAAGCATGGTCACAGAACCGTAATGCGACTACTTCAGTTCGTTAATTCCTAGCTCGATAACTTTTCAATAAAAGCCGGTAATACGTATATACGTTATGCCGGCTTTTTGTTATGTAATGTAAAAGAACGTAATTTATAAATGGTTAAAGCTTTTTGAATTTATTATCAAATGAGGGATAGTAAAGGGTTTGGCAATGATAACGAAGCAAAAACATTCAAGAATTTCTAATTTATTTTCAATTGATCATCCAAAGGTCAAAGGAAGTATAACAGGTTTATTTCTATCAATTATGATTTGTCCTTTTTACAGTAATGCCCAGGAAAATAACAGTCGTCAGGTTATTGCGCTACAAAACCAGGTCGCACAATTAAAATCGCAAATCAGCCAGCTTCAGGCACAGAATACTAATTTTAATGATGATTCTGATAATTATCGTAAAAAAAAGCATAAAGATAAAGATGAGGATGATAGTTTATCAACAAATAACGGTTTACTTCCCGATTTAGTTAGCCGGATAAACAATCTAGAAGATCAGCAAAGGGTTATGAGAGGCGAAATTGATGATTTGTCAAACCAATTGAAAACTCAAAATGATCTTATCAATAAAAAAATTGATGATATGAATTTTGCTGCTGGTCGTGGAGGCGCTTCCAATGGTTCTTCAGATGATGTGGTAACTGATTCAAAAAGTGAGGTTTCTAAAAAATCATCAATTTCCGATGATTCAGGAACAATTAAATCTGCAAAACCTGAAACAGGTTCAACCTTGAGAGATGGTCAACAGGCATTGTTGAATGGTAATTTTCAGATCGCAGAATCCATCGCCCAAAAAATTTTATCCACGCCTGAAGGTGCCAAGTCCCCTAGTGCACGATATTTGCTGGCTCAGGCTCAGGCTGGACAAGGAAATTTCAAGGCTTCATCAGTAAATTATTATGCTGTTTATAAAAATTTTCCTAAATCTCCCAAGGCTCCATCTGCTTTGTTGGGTGTAGGATATTTAATGTTAAAAAATGGCAAGGTTCAGGAAGCTTGTCAGGCTGTAAGTCTGCTTCATAGTAAATATCCAAATGTTTCAACCCAGGTGAAATCTTCTGCCTTGAATTTAAGTCGTAAAGCTAAATGTTCTTGATTTGTTAAATCTGTATGGATGATATTTTAAAACCTGTATCTCAAGATGAATTTAATTCTTGTATTGAGTCATTGGGACCTTGGGGTAATGATGATGAAAAGTTGCCACCCATTGTATTGGCTGTATCTGGTGGTGCAGATAGTTTGTGTCTTGCATTGTTGGCATCCCGTTGGCGACGAAATGTATTTTCTTTAATTGTAGATCATGGAATTCGGTCAAATTCGGCTATAGAGGCAGCACTTACACAAGAAAGATTGAAGGATCTTGGAATTGAATCAAAAGTTCTGACATTAGATAATCTAAAACCTGGAGCCGCATTGGAAGAAAGAGCGCGTATTGAGCGTTACAAAATATTAATTCAGACATGTTGTAAAATGGGAAGCATAGATTTGCTTTTGGGTCATCATGCTGGGGATCAGGCGGAAACTGTACTGATGCGAATACGTGCCGGAAGTGGTGAGGATGGAATTGCCGCTATGGCTGCTATTACGGATTTGCCGCAGATAAGGTTAATAAGACCTTTACTATCGATCGCACCACAACGTTTGAGAATAACCTTAAAACAGGAAGGGATTATATGGGTCGAGGATCCATCCAATCAGGATCTAAAATTTCAGAGAAATCAGGTGAGAAAGGAATTGTCGTCGGCCTGGGCATCTTCAGGATCTGTTTCAATACTATTACATCGCTCGCGGGAAGAGAGTAAAAAAAGAATGAAAAAAGATCAGGATCAGGCTGTTTTTGTTACAGAAAACATTTTGATCAGATCAGAAGGATTTGCTTATTTTTCCACCAAAGGTATGGATGAAAGAACGCTGGGTGCTTTAATCAGAACAATTTCCGGTTCTGTGTATGCACCCTTGCAGAAATCAATTAATCGGCTTGTTCAATCAATGCGCAAAGTTACTCTTGGTGGCGTACAAATTATGCCAGCTGGAAGGTTGGGAAATGGTTGGTTGATGATTAGAGAAACAACTGTTATTGAAAAGGCAAAAATGGCCCGGCCAAATACGATTTGGGATTATCGTTTTCGAGTTATTATGCCAGAATATGATATTAGTGATAAAGTTACGATTGCTGCATTAGGTAAATCTTACAAACAGTTTTCATGTAGAGAGGGATTGCCTGTTTGCATTTTGAAAACATTACCCGCTTTTTGGCATAATGATAAATTATTGGCTGTGCCTCATTTGGGAATATATTCGGACGAGTCCGTTAAAGAATGGGATATTGTTTTCCAGCCTAGACAATCCTTGACACAAAGTCATCTTTTTTCGACCACAAAATTAGCTTAATTATGTAATTATGTTTATAATAAATCGGTTTAAATTCAATATTTTTAAGGAAAAATATTTTTTAGGGTAGGAAAGATTTGTTTCAGTTCTTATGTTATTAAGTAAGAGATAAATTGTAATATGAAGAATATAAAATGATATATATTAAATATTCTTTTTTTAAAAACGTGTTTATCCTAAAACATGGAAATATAAAGTAGAATGAAAAATTTTGGGCGTAATTTAAGTTTATGGATACTCGTTATTGTATCAGTAATGTTAGTGGTTGGATATTTTCGACCAAGCAGTAATGTTGTTGTGGACAATCAAGTTAGTTATTCTAAATTCCTAGGCGATGTTAACGCTGGAAATGTTAAATCAGTTGTCATACAGGACCGGTATTTAACTGGAACAAGTCAGGATGGCAAGAAATTTCAAACCTATTTGCCAACACAGGATACTTCGCTTTTATCAACCCTCACTGACCATAAAGTTACGATAGAGGTTAAACCTGTTGATAATCATCCAAATCTTTTTTGGCAGCTTGTATTGAATTTATTGCCAACCTTGCTGATTATCGGTTTATTTATTCTTCTTATGCGCAATATGCAAAGCGCAGGGGGAAAGGCAATGGGATTTGGTAAATCCAAGGCCCGTTTGCTGACTGAAAAACAGGGACGTGTCACGTTTGCGGATGTGGCGGGAATTGATGAAGCTAAAAGCGAGCTGGAAGAAATTGTTGAATTCCTCAAAGATCCACAAAAATTTCAGCGGCTGGGTGGCAGAATACCAAAAGGGGTCTTGTTGGTTGGCCCTCCTGGAACAGGGAAAACCTTATTGGCGCGTGCGATTGCTGGCGAGGCAAATGTTCCATTTTTTACAATTTCAGGTTCTGATTTTGTAGAAATGTTTGTTGGAGTGGGGGCTTCTCGTGTTCGAGATATGTTTGAACAGGGTAAAAAAGCTGCTCCCTGTATTATTTTTATCGATGAAATTGACGCCGTTGGACGTCATCGTGGTGCCGGTCTCGGTGGTGGTAATGATGAGCGAGAACAGACTTTAAATCAGATGCTGGTTGAAATGGATGGATTTGACAGCAATGAAAGCGTAATTCTCATAGCCGCAACGAACAGGCCTGATGTTTTGGATCCAGCATTGTTACGTCCAGGAAGATTTGATCGTCAGGTTGTTGTGCCTAATCCTGATGTCGGGGGTCGTGAAAAAATCCTTCGCGTACATATGAAAAAGGTTCCGTTAGCATCTGATGTTGATCCAAGAGTAATTGCCCGTGGAACACCAGGTTTTTCTGGTGCTGATCTTGCAAATCTTGTTAATGAGGCGGCTTTGTTGGCTGCACGGTTAAACCGTCGAACAGTATCGATGCTAGAATTTGAAAATGCCAAAGACAAGGTCATGATGGGTTCAGAACGTCGTTCACTGGTCATGAGTGAAGATGAGAAAAAAATGACCGCGTATCATGAAGGCGGGCATGCCATTTGCGCATTATTTACTCCTGGATGTGATCCGGTACATAAGGCTACAATTATTCCACGTGGACGCGCATTGGGAATGGTGATGAGTCTACCGGAAGGCGATCGCTATTCAAAAAGCAAATCGAAATGTTTGGCTGAACTGGTTCTTGCCATGGGTGGACGTTGTGCTGAATCAATGATTTTTGGTCCGGAAAATGTTTCAAACGGTGCATCTGGCGATATCAAAATGGCGACGGATCTTGCACGACGGATGGTTACTGAATGGGGTATGAGTGAAAAAATTGGACTTGTTTCTTATGCTGAAAATGAACAAGAGGTTTTTCTGGGTCATTCCATGGGACAAGGTAAAAATATTTCTAGTGAAACCGTTCATGAAATAGAAGCCGAAGTTAAACGTTTGATTGATGATGCACATAAACGTGCAACAGCGTTGTTAGAAGAGCACAGGGAAGATCTTGAAAGATTGGCTCAAGGTCTTTTGGAATATGAAACTTTAAGTGGAGAGGAAATCAGACAGGTTCTTCGCGGTGAAAAAATTGAACGTAGCCTTGTTGATGACACGACAAAAAAATTGAGATCATCAATCGATGTGGCTCATCATTCAGGTGATAATGTTGGTTCTGATAAAATAAAAAAGGATGATGCTGGTCATGCTGATAATCCTGTTCCTGCAACAGGTGTTAATTTTGAGGAACATAACTAGGATTTTAATTTTTATGGATTAAAACTATTTTTTAAGTGAAAAGAATATATTCTTTTCACTTATTTTATTTGAGATTGATATTAGATGACAGTGTCATGGTTATAGTGTTAAGAATGATATGATTATAAATCCTACAGGATTTTTATTTGGAAATTCAGCCCAGTTTGCAATCAAAAATGAGCTTGCATTACCTTTTGCAGGTCAAGAAAAAAAAGTTGCCTTTTCAATGATTGAGATAATTGAGAATCAAAAACTGGAAATTGGGTATGTCAAAGATTGTTTTCATTCACCCTTATATTCTAATCAGATGAGAAAAATAACAACTGCCTCGCCTTTGGCTGGATTGCCTGAAGGTTCTCTAATTATGGGTATACTGAATGTAACGCCTGATAGTTTTAGTGATGGTGGCAAACATTATTCAAGTTCAACTGCTATTCGGGCCGCTCATAAAATGGTTGAGGATGGTGCGACAGTAATCGATATTGGTGGTGAAAGTACACGGCCTGGCTCTCAACCTGTGTCAACTAAAGAGGAATGTCGTAGAATTATTCCTGTTGTCAAAGCATTAAAAGGATGTGGTGCCTATTTGTCTGTTGATACGCGTCATGCTGAAACAATGAAATATGCCTTAGATGCAGGAGCTGATTTAATTAATGATATTTCTGCTCTTGATGATAGGGAAAGTGCACAGGTTATTTCTCAGGCTCAATGTCCTGTGATTTTGATGCATATGCGTGGAAATCCCCAGACAATGCATCAATATAAGAATTACAACAATGTTTTGGTTGATGTTTTTGCAGAATTGCAAAGAAAAATTCAAAAAGCGGTAAATGCAGGTATTCGTCGTGAAAATGTAATACTTGATCCGGGTATAGGTTTTGCAAAGAATAATTTTCAAAATATGGAACTTTTAAAAAAATTCGCCGCTTTTGCTAACTTAGGTTGCCGTTTGCTTCTAGCAGTCTCCAGAAAACGTTTTATTAGCGAAATTGCTGGAAAAATGAATTTTGAGAAATATGATGCCGCTACCATGATAGCGTCATCTCCAGCATTTTATTTTGGAAATTCAATTATTCGTGTTCACAATGTGCCCGCTGCGGTACAAAGCATGAAAATGTGGCAGACTTTATATGGTTGATTTCTGTCATATCAATTGTGATGTTTTATTGTTTAACATGGGAAAAATTAATGAAAAATCATAGATTACTTTTTGGAACAGATGGAATTCGTGGTACAGCCAATAGTGATCCTATGACGGTAGAAGTGGCACAGAAGCTTGGTCAAGCTGCAGGATTGATGTTCATGGCTGGAAAAGACCATAGAAGACATCAAGTTTTGATCGGCAAAGATACACGTTTATCAGGCTATATGATTGAAAGTGCCTTGGTTGCCGGTTTTTTATCGGCAGGAATGGATGTGATTCTGGTTGGTCCGATGCCTACGCCAGCGATTGCAATGTTAACTCGCTCCTTGCGTGCTGATCTTGGGGTTATGATTTCTGCATCACATAATCCATTCCAGGATAATGGAATAAAAATTTTTAACAGAGATGGATTTAAGCTTTCCGATGCACAGGAGCTTGAAATTGAAGCCATGATGCGATCTGATTTGTCAGGTCAATTGGCTGGTAATGAACATATTGGTCGGGCCGTACGTCTGGATGATGCAGCAGGTCGCTATATTGAGCATGCAAAGGCTTCTTTTCCCCGTGGGTGTCGCCTTGATGGTTTGAAAATCGTTATTGATTGTGCAAATGGTTCCGCTTATCATGTGGCTCCCAAGGCATTGTGGGAGTTGGGCGCAGAAGTTATATCGCTTGGATGTAAACCGAACGGTTTAAATATTAATAAAAATTGTGGCTCAACACATCCAGAAACGTTAATCAAATCTGTGTTGGAGCATAAGGCTGATTTGGGAATAGCCCTCGATGGTGATGCTGATCGTATGCTGTTGGTTGATGAAGAGGGCAAGCTTATCGATGGTGATCAGATTCTGGCTTTAATTGCATCTTCCTGGGATAGAAAAAAAATGCTCCAAAATCATTCAATTGTAGCGACAGTGATGTCCAATATGGGACTCGAGCAGTTTTTGAATGATACCGGAATTCAATTAACGAGAACCTGTGTAGGTGATCGTTATGTTGTTGAAAAGATGCGTCAACTTGGATGTAATGTTGGAGGGGAACAGTCTGGGCATATGATCCTTTCTGAATTTTCAACGACCGGTGATGGTCTTATTGCTGCATTGCAAGTATTGGCAGTTATTATTGAAGAGGGTAAAAAAGCAAGTGAAGTATGTAGAATGTTTATGCCGTTTCCTCAAAAGTTATATAATATTCGTTTTAACGGAAAAAACCCTTTAAATACCGAAGCAGTTAAAAAAGTCGTAAGGGATGCGGAATTGAAATTGGGTAAAGAGGGAAGAGTCCTTCTAAGGAAAAGTGGGACAGAACCCTTGATTCGTATTATGGTTGAGGCAAAGGATAATCAGCTTGTGGATCTTGTGTTACAGAAATTAAAACAAGTGATTGAAAATAATATCTAGGTATTGACTTTATGTAGTTAAATATGAAAGCATGTTGTCTATTATTTGATGATTTATTGAATAATATTCCTTTGGGACAGAAAGTATCTCTTTTATGCTTTGAACGAAAGGAGAGAGGGTTTTATCCTGATCATAACAATTTTCAATCATGTTTTGAATCATTGTTAAAGTCATTTCCGGATGGAACTGTAATCCAATTACATTATTCTTTATCATAAAGGCCTGGTGTGGGCAACCTTGACTAAATGCGAGTAATTTGGCATGTGCTGGAATATCAAATTGTTCACCATGCCATAAAAATGTGACAAAATTTTCAGGCCATTTGATTTTCTTACTCTCCTTGGATTGAATTACCTGAATAGGAAACCAACCAATTTCTTTATGCTTAGCGATTGTAATATGGGCATTATAAATGTCAGCAATTAATTGAGCCCCCAAACAAATGCCTAGAGTTGGAATATTTTTATTTATTAAGTTTTTAATTAATTGTTTTTCTTTTGATAACCATTTATATTTTTTTTCATCATGAACACTCATGGGACCACCCATGATAATTAAAAGATTGATGTTATAGGAAAGAGGAATGTTTTTTTCATCCATTTCGTACAATTTCAAAATAATTGTTTCATATTGATGTATTTTTAGCCAATCAAGAATATAACCCGGTGTCTCAAAAGAAGCATGCTGCAAGATTAAAGCCTTCAAGATTGTTTCCTTTGGTATGTATGTTTATGTTAAAAATTTTGAAGAATTATAATAATATTATTAGCAAATTGAAATAAAAAAGCCTCTTGATATGAGATCAAGAGGCTTTGATGATTTATCAATGGATAAACTAAAGAGTTTTATCCCCTTTGTGCCAGCTGCAAGGACAAAGACCCCCGTTTTGCAAAGCATCAAGAATGCGAAGGAATTCTTCTGGATTGCGACCAACAGACAGGTCATTTGCACTGACGTGACGGATAATCCCTTCTGGATCAACAATATATGTCGCTCTTAAATCAACACCAGCTTCATAATGAAGAATACCTAATGCTGCAGAAAGTTCGCGCTTGTTGTCAGCCAGCATTGGAATTTTCAGATTTTTTAAAGTTTCATTATGAAGACGCCAGTTTAAATGAACATATTCAGAGTCAATCGATACACCGTAAACAGCAGTGTTACGTTCTGAAAATTCTGTTTCCATGTCGCTAAAAGCCGCGATTTCCGTTGGGCAAATGAATGTGAAATCCATAGGCCAAAAGAAAAATAATTTCCATTTACCCTTGTCGCTTTGATTATTGATCGTTATAAATTCTCCATTCAGTCCATCAGGACCAGCAGGAACAGTTGTAAGACTAAAAGATGGAAATTGATCACCAACAGTCAACATATTATTTTCTCCTAATAAAATAACATTATAAAATTTTTTTTGGTTCCTCTATTAATATGTGTAAAAAATGCTAATATTTCAAATGAAATATTTAGTAATGAATGATTGAAAAAAACGATGGAAGCACTCCCTTCGCCGCAACAATTACGTTATCTTATTGCATTGTCAGAATTACATCATTTTGGTCGTGCGGCAAATGCCTGCTCTGTCACACAGTCAACATTATCTGCAGGAATTTTAAGTTTAGAACGTCAGTTGAATGTCTCTATATTGGATAGAACAGCGGGAAAAAGGGTTGTATTTACACCATTGGGACAGGAAATAGCTGAACAAGCAAGAATTGCATTACAGGGTTTGGAAACGGTTCGTGAAATGGTAAGTTTTGCGCATGAACCACTTTCCTCTTCTTTGAGGCTTGGAATCATTCCCACAATTGCACCTTATATTTTATCTTTTTTGGTTAGGGAAATTCGGAAAACCTATCCAAAACTAACTTTGACTATTCAGGAAGATATAACTGAAAATCTAATGGAAAAATTATTCATTGGATATCTTGATTTATTGATTATTGCAATGCCCTGTTCCTGTGGAGGTGCGGATACCTATGCGCTTTATAAAGACAAATTCTATTTAATAACACCCAAGGATCATGTCTTAGCCTCTTTGGATAGGGTGTCATTACATCAGATTGATCCAAAAGAAATTATAATGTTGCAAGATGGTCATTGTTTACGCGATCAGACCATTGATATGTGTCGACAAAGTCAGACCATGAAAGCGGTCAACGATTTCAGCAACAATTTTGTCGCCTCTTCTCTGGATACGGTAATAAGTATGGTTGAAGTCGGTTTGGGAATTGCATTTATTCCCGAAATGGTTATTAAATCCGGTGCAATAGTAAACAAGGATGTAGCTGTCTGTTCTTTAGAGGGAAATCCAGCCTGGAGAACAATTGGCCTAGCCTGGCGTAGAAATTCATTGAGATCGGCAGAATTCAAGCAATTTGAAAAAGTTTTCCAAAAGCTTAAACTTTAGAAAATAATCGCTTTGCATTTGACATTTTTTAATTTTTCTTTATATAAAAAGGGACTTTTGTATTTATTGCCTGGGATGAATTAATTATGAAAATCAGAAATAGTTTACGTTCTGCGAAACTCCGCGATAAAGATTGTCGCATTGTTCGCCGTCATGGAAAAGTATATGTAATCAACAAGAAAAATCCGCGTATGAAAGCACGTCAAGGTTAGTTCTAAATTTGTTTTACTTTTTACAATCCTCTGTTTAAGAGGATTTTTTATAGAATATACAATTCAAACAATATGCGTTTAAAAAAGTTATTTTTTGTCTTTTACTAAATCTGAACGTACCATTTCAACATAATCTGGAT
Organism: Commensalibacter melissae; assembly: GCF_009734185.1. Classification (NCBI taxonomy): domain Bacteria; kingdom Pseudomonadati; phylum Pseudomonadota; class Alphaproteobacteria; order Acetobacterales; family Acetobacteraceae; genus Commensalibacter; species Commensalibacter melissae. The sequence continues at coordinate 736,435 of NZ_CP046393.1, forward strand.
TTGCATTTGTATTTGATTCCGGTATGCCTTTTGCAATCAAATAAATACGAGTGGCCGGAATACCCTGATTAATTAAGACAGCACGTATAGTAAGCCCACGATTTAAGGCGTTTCTTCTTGGTGTAGATATATCATCAACAGTTCCATGACTATATGCATTAAGGTAAATCTGAACGTTAGGATTCCGCTTAAGTACATTAGCCATATCCATTACCGTTTTCATCATTATTTCGTTTAATTCAGATTCATCTCCCTTAAAATTAATGATGGTGTGTTGATCATTAACCACGACATTTCCTTGGGCTTTAGGATTAATCTTAGGCATGGCAGGAGGGGCTGGTGGATGTAAAGGTACGTTTAGCTCTGGATCTCTAAAAACAGGGTTGGGAGGTGGGGAATTGGGAATTGACGGGATGGCAGCTTGTGTTTGTTTTGGTTTTGACTGTGAAATTTTGGCAGGATTTGTTGGTTGTTTTGCGTGTTTGGAAATAGAAGTTGCTTTTTTATTTTTTGTCGATTTTGGTTGGATATTTTTTGCAGGACCTAGATTATTCAAGGCTGAATTATTGACACTAACCTGGGCAAAAATCATGTTATTCCAAGAAGAAAACAATACGGTTGAAAATATGGTCAAATAATAAAGATGCTTTTTTTTTAGTGCCGATGCAGAAGATGATAAAAAAAACATTTGATGAATTCTCAACCTGTTAGAATAAAAGAATAACTAAAATTAATTATCATTAATTATCAAGGTTTGGAAATGTTTTCTAATATTGTCTCCCTAATTTTAGGAAAAAGCGCTGCATTTCCTGCAACGGTATTAACGGATATTTTTAGATCATCTAATGGATTTCCTTCAGGATCGGTTACATATCCGCCCGCTTCCTTGACCAATAGAATTCCTGCGGCAACATCCCAGGGTTTTAAATCCATTTCCCAAAAACCTTCATAACGGCCTGCTGCAACCCATGCTAAATCTAGGGCAGCGGCACCATAGCGTCTTATTCCTGCAATTTTTGGCATGACTGATTTAAGGATTTTTACAAATTTTTCCTGTTTATTAATGTCGGAAATGGCAAAAGGAATGCCAGTGGCAAGTACAGCCTGAAACATGTCTCGTCGAGAGGAAACGCGAAGGCGACGTTCATTCAGAAAAGCGCCGACACCCTTTTCAGCCCAAAACATTTCATTGGCAACCGGATTATAAATAACGCCGGCAACGATTTCAACCTGCCCTTTATCATTACGTTTCTGAAGGCCTATGGAAATTGCCCAATGTGGAATTCCATGTAAAAAATTAGTTGTTCCATCAAGAGGATCTACAACCCAGCGCCAGTTCCAGTTATCTCCCCCTGAGGCACCACTTTCTTCCATAAGAAAGGCATATCCGGGTCTCGCTTTACTGAGTTCTGTTTTAATAGTCGATTCGGCCTTTAGGTCTGCCTGCGATACGAAGTCCCCGGGACCTTTGACACTCACTTGCAACATCTCAACTTCATTAAAATCACGAAGAAGCGTGCGTGCAGCTTTTTGTGCTGCATTTTGCATTACGGTCATATGAGGGGAAAGTCGAATCGCCATTAATTTTTCCTAGAATTTATAAAAGGCATTTGAATTTTTCAGTTAGTATTTAACCTAACTTAATAATACAAATTTAAAAAGATGTCTTTCTTAATTGACTAAGATTTGACATCTTTTCTTTAGATCAAAATAAAAATGGTTTAGGTTTAAAACTATAAAAAAGCCTAATTTTTTGCTCTTTCAACATAGCTGCCATCTTCTGTTCGTACAACGATTTTTTCTCCAGCCTCGATAAAAGGGGGAACCATTGTTTTTACACCATTGGATAACATGGCGGGCTTATAGGAAGAACTTGCTGTTTGACCTTTTACCACAGGTTCGGCCTCAACAATTTCCAAGGTTACCTGAGGGGGCAATGTGACGGAAATGGGATCGCCCTCAACCAAATTGACTATGACCTTCATATTATCCTGCAGAAACGCAACCTGATCCCCAAGTATATCTTTTGGCAACATAAATTGTTCAAAAGTTTCCGGATCCATGAACACAAGATTATCACCATCTTCATAAGAGTAATTATATTCTTTGTCTTCGGTTAACAGACGTTCGACGGTATCGGCAGTACGCCAACGTTCATTGGTTTTGTTGCCTGTTTTAAGATCACGCATTTCGACTTGAATAAAGGCACCGCCTTTACCAGGTGTGATGATTTGCTGCTTAAGGACAGACCACCGACGTCCATCATGTTCAATAACCTGACCTGCACGGATTTGGTTTGCCTGTTGTTTCATAATACTCTCTGATGATTAAAATTCTAAAAAGACGGTTTATCGTTCTTTTTATATAAAATGGACTAGGCGTTGCTGCAAGATATAATTTAAATTTTATGATTATGATTTTTAGGGTCAAGAATCGAGGATGGTTTTTCGGGATCATAATAGTCTGGTCCCAATGGAACTTTTCCATACCCTCCAGGAATATCAAGAACATAGGTAGGCCAAGCTATACCTGTAACGCGCCCTCTTAATGCACGAAGTAATTCCTGTCCATTATTAATGGGTACATAAAATCGATTGGTGCCAGGCGCTTTATCCAGCTGATGTAAATAATAGGGCTTTATCCGCCATTCAACAAAAGATCTCAATAGGTTTTCCAGCGTATCAATATTATCATTCACATTTTTCAATAATACGGATTGGCTAAGAAGAGGTATCCCTCTCGAGAGCAAACTGCGAATGGCCTTGAATGCGTAAGGGGTAAATTCAGCTGGATGATTGGCATGAACAACGATCCATAGCGCCTTGTCTGTGTCCAGACTTTCAATAAAGATCTTGTTCATAAGAGAGGGTGCGGAAAAGGGGACACGTGTATGAATCCGTATGGTTGAAACATGCGGTATGTTATTTATTTCTTGTATAATCAGTTTCATTCGGCGTGGCGAAAGAATAAAGGGGTCGCCCCCTGAAAGAATAACTTCACGAATTTTGGAATGTTTTTCAATCCATTGAAGTGCTGCAATCAATTCTCTGTCATTAAGTAAACCGTGATCTGGGCCAACATGTTCCCTGCGGAAACAGAAGCGGCAATAGACAGGACAAATCTGTAGAGGTTTCAATAATACACGGTCTTCATAACGATGAACAATCCCTTTGATTGGTGATAATGCTTCATCTCCAATGGGATCATGCATTTCATCCGGGGTAATTTTCAATTCATCAGGATGAGGAATGTATTGTAGACCGATTGGGTTGGGGTCATTCTTTTCAAAATCATGAATAAGATTCACCATTTCAGGAGAAATGGCGGTGGCATAAAACTGTTCCAATTCTTGCAGAGGCTTTCTAATGGTTTGATCAATTAGCCTGGAATCAATTAAATCCTGAACATTTCGAAGTGTTTTTGATGTCATGAATTTTTTCTTGCTTTGAAGAGGAAAGCTTTTATTTAATTTAAATTGTTACATATTTAAAGACATAAATAAATTTCTCAACATAATAAGGAACCCTGCAATATTATGTCTGATCTTAGAGTATCGATAGCCGATCGTTTACCTTTATTGAAACGTCGTCAATGGATCATGAAATCCATTCGCAGTTTTTTTGATGCTCGAGGATACATGGAAATTGAAACGCCTTATTTGGTCAAAACTCCTGGGGAGGAAGTCCATTTACATCCGTTTCATTCGGTATATGAAACTCCTCAAGGAGAAAAACACAATCTCTTTCTTCATACCAGTCCAGAATTTTCCATGAAGAAGGTAATGGCAGAAATTCATCAGCCTATTTTTCAATTGGCACGGGTTTGGAGAAATCAGGAGGGAGGTAATATTCATTCATCAGAATTCACGATGTTGGAATGGTACAGACCAAACTGTTCCCTTGGTGATCTTATGGATGAATCAGAATTGCTGTTAAAGAGGTTATTGCCACCTTATATTGATTATAATCATTACAAGCTTGATTTTACCAAACCGTTTCAACGTCTGACAATTCAACAAGCCTTTGAGATTTATGTTGGTATTGACTTGCTTGATCTTCCTGAAGATGTTGCCTTATTGGCAAAGGCGGCAAAGGTTGATGCAAGGAATAATGAAACATGGGAAGATTTGTTCTTTCGTCTTCTATTGGAAAAAGTCGAACCGAATATAGGAAGACAAAATCCAACGTTCCTGACCCATTGGCCTTTAAGCCAAGCAGCCCTGGCAAAAAAGGATCCCTTGGATCCGCGGGTGGCTTTGCGATTCGAATTATATGCAGGAGGTTTGGAACTGGCAAATGCATTTGAAGAATTGACCGATCCACTGGAGCAGAGAAAAAGATTTGTTTACGATCGTCAGCGTCGTTCTGAATTATATCCTGAAATGAAATATTGGGAGATGGATGAGGAATTATTGCTTTCACTTGAAAAATTACCTGTGTGTTCGGGAATTGCCATGGGTGTAGATCGATTGGTCATGTTGGCAACAGGTGTGACCAATATACAGAATATATTATGGGTATGAATAACGTAGTTTTATTGATAGAAATAAATGATTGAATGCTTGTCGAAATGTTTATTACAAGTTAAATCATAAAGATATTATGTCTAATGTTTATTAAACGCTGGCAAGAGTAAGAATTTAATATAAGGATTTTGACAGGATGAGACATTTAAACGGTGGTAATTGGGCTGATAAAAATTATTTAAAAAAAATTTCAATTCAAATTTGTGGTTTTATAGGACTACTCTCATTAGTTAATTGTTCCAATAGTGGTGTCCCCGAGCATGAACGAGAATGTCAATGGCATGGGAGCCCATCCTGGTATTGCCGTCATACTGCCAAAGTTGATACATATTATACGAAAGGGAGCACAAAACTTTATTTTATTCCTTCTTACAATAATGTTAAAGAATTTCCAGTGCCTAATATGCCTGTTTATGCTGACGAATCATTGGATCAAACAGTAAGAGCTTCTATCGTGTTGGCGGATTATACGGCGGCATTGCGGAAAACAGGTCTGTTATCGATTATTGAACGTCGGGGTCCCTATACGCTTTTTGCAGTACCAAATGCACCAATGGAAAAGCCTAAATTTTTTGTGAATGGTTCATTGATGGACGTTCAGAATGAATCTTATTTGAAAAGATTGATGGGGTATACAATAGTGTTTGGAAGTTATTCACCTGAATATCTTAAAAAACTGGTATTGCAACATAATGGAACTTACACTCTAACAACCTATTATAATGATCCATTATATATTTCCTTGGACGATACTAAACAGCAATTGATAGTTAAAAACAAGGTTGGAGAGAGAAATAAAATCTGGGTAAATGGTATTCCCCAGGCCAATGGTTTCATATATGTGACTCAGGATTTACTAAATGTTGTTCCATAATTGAAAGAAATTTTGTAAATCGCAATAAAAGGTATGAAAGTCATTTTCAAATATAGGTTCGTATTATTTTTTTTATATAGTTTTCTATATTTCTATCCCTTTCATTGCGTGGGCATACCAGAATCAAATCGATCGTGATATACGTTAAAAAATTAAACAGATAAAACATAATACTCGTTTAATCATTTTTGGCAAAAAACAGCAATTGATCAAGTTTCAGCATTGTATTTAGCAGTTCATAATTATGATTTCAGAAATGATTTAATTCGTATTGGATATTCTCCCTCTTAAAAAAACTGGATGTTGCTTATGTCGGTATTATTAAAGAAAAAACAACGATTTTTTTAGTAACGCATGTGTACCTATAGATGGATACAAAGTTATCGATTCCCGTTTTAAAGCCTGTAGTAAAAACAAACCTAGTATTATCGTTTTAAGAAATTTTTTTTAGTTAATAATTTTATCCAAGATAATTGCAGATTTATTATTATTACTAATTATAGGAATGGTTATTCTTGCTCAGCCTCATTTATAGATTTTAACATTTCTTTGATTCCTTGGGCTGGACCTTCAGCATGTCCCCATACAGCATTTATAACAGCAAGAAAATCTGCGCCAGCCTTTACAAGGGGTTTGCAATTTTCAGGTGTAATGCCGCCAATTGCAACTACAGGAAGTTCCATTAATTCTGACCACCATTTTAAGAGTTCAACAGGAGTGCGAATTTCTGTATTTTTGGTTGGTGAAGGAAAAAAGGCGCCATAGGCAATATAATCAGCGCCGCTTTCACCAGCTTGCATTGCCAAGTCTTTACTGTCGTAACAGGAAACACCTAATTGTAAATGATCCCCAACAATTTGTCGGGCTTGTTGTATAGGCATATCTTCCATACCTATATGAACACCATCACATTCAAATTTTTTTGCCAGATCTGGACGGTCATTAAGTATAAAAGCAATATCACGTTCCTGAACGACAGGTTTAAGAATTTCAATTGCTTGGCATATTTCAAGGTCCGTGACGTTTTTTAAACGAAGTTGAACAGCTGCAATAGGTCCGGCTTCAAGGGCTTCAACGAGTAAGGGTTTAAATTTTTCTGGATTAAGTTGGGGTGGTGTTAATAAGTATAACTGGCAATTAGACATTATCTTGTTAATTCGATATTGGATTGTTTTTGATAAAAAGATAGGTTAGAACCTGTTTAATAAAAAGATATAGATATGTATAAAGAATAAATAATGTTCCATTTCTGTTTTAATGAAAATAATGTTGGTCACTTTTACTAAATATATCGTTGTTGGAATAGCGAATACCCTCTTAACTTTAGGTATTAGTTTTATTCTTATATATTTTAAAGTCAATTTGTATTTGGCTAATATTATTGGATATATTTTTGGATTTATTTTAAGTTTTATTTTAAATTCATTATTTACTTTTTCAGTACAATTAACTGTTTTAAGGTTTTCAAAATTTTTTATAACTTTTTTACTTTGTTATTTTTTAAACCTCTTAGGGATGAAAATATTCTTAGATTTTATTTTGATATCTTCTAATTTAAAAGCCTATTTTGCCCAATTGATTGGAATGGTCGTTTATACTTTGAATAGTTTTTTTATTAATAAATTCTGGGTCATGAAATAAATAATACATTGATGTTATTGTATGAGAATGGAAGATAAAAGGGATTTTTATAAAGCGGGGTGAAATATGGACAAAGAGACAATTCCCTCATTAGCTCTGATCGTGCCTTGTTATAACGAATCGGAGATATTTAAACATAGTTTAAATATTTTAAAAAACTTTCTCAATTGCTTGGTTGAAGAAAAAAAAATCAAGGAAAATAGCTATATTCTTTTTATTGATGATGGAAGTGAAGATGATAGTTGGCAGCAAATTATACTGGCTTCACGTGAATTATCCTGTGTAAGAGGAATAAAATTATCCAGAAATTGTGGGCATCAAGTTGCACTGATAGCGGGTTTATCTTCGGTTGATACGGACATATGTATCAGTATCGATGCAGATTTGCAGGATGATATACAATGTATAGACAAAATGGTTGAAAAATATAAACAGGGATTTGAAATTGTTTATGGCGTCAGAAAGGATCGTTCCACGGATACTGTTTTTAAAAGAGGAACCGCAATTTTATTTTATCAATTAATGGAAAAAATGGGGGTTGAACAAATTGCCAACCATGCGGATTATCGTCTGTTAAGTTATCGTGCTTTGCAGAGTCTGCTGAAATTCAAAGAACGTAATATATATATACGTGGTTTGATACCTTTACTTGGTTACAAACAAGCCAGGGTCTATTACACAAGAAGTGAACGTCTGGCGGGTGAATCAAAATATCCATTGAAGAAGATGTTAGGACTTGCACTAGAAGGGATTACCTCTTTTTCAATAATACCTTTGAGAATAATTTGTTTTATTGGATTTATAACTTGTTTTATTTCACTAATTGCAATTGGCTATATATTGACTGAAAAAATGATGGGCTATGTTGTTCAGGGTTGGGCTTCTGTTCTTATATCAATCTTTTTTTTAGGTGGAGTGCAACTTTTTTCTTTGGGAATTATAGGTGAATATATCGGAAAAATTTATATGGAAGTAAAAAAGCGTCCCAAATTTTTTATTGAAGATACTATAATGAAGGAATAATAAATTATTTATTAATAAAAGCGTTTTAATTATGTAATAAAACGCCTTTATATTATATGCAAACTATAGTTATTATTTTTTAAAGATATCAACAAGTTTATTTAAAATTTCTAAGGCTTCATGACGTGGGCGCTGAAAGACATTACGTCCAATTATAGCTCCGTTTGCACCGCCATCTTTTAGTGATTGATATGTTTCTAAAAGATTTTTTTCCGAGGTATGGGTTCCGCCTGAAAAAATAACCAATCGACGTCCGGCAAAAGCGGATTGCATGATATGTTCAGTGCGTTTGGTTAAACTGGAAATGTCAATTTTTTCTTTTTCATACACTTTTTTGGCTTCAGGCAAATGTAGATGAGCCGTGGGTGGCTTAATTTTAATAATATGGGCACCCATTTGAGCGGCAATATGTGCGGCATAGGCACAGACGTCAATGGCTGTTTCACCATCTTTATCCAGTGAGGGGCCGCGTGGATAACTCCAAATGACTGAAATTAATCCAACGGATTTTGCTTCCTCAATAATTTCCTGAAGATTTCTCATTTGATCATAAAAATAATCACTTGCGGGATATATTGTATATCCGATACCGACACAACCTAAACGGAGAGCTTCCTTAACTGAACCTGTTATTCCCTGATTTTTTGCATTGTTCAGGCAATTTGCATTGTTAAGTTTAAGAATGGTTGGAATTTGATGGGCATAGATGCCGGCCCCACATTCCAACGCTCCCAATGGAGCAGCATAAGCGTTCAATCCTGCGTCAATGGCAAGTTCATAATGATAATGAGGATCATAGGCCGCTGGATTGACAGCGAATGATCTTGCTGGTCCATGTTCTACCCCTTGATCAACAGGGAGAATAATAAGTTTGCCTGTTCCCGATAGTTTACCGTGCATTAACAACCGTGCAAGATTACGTTTTGTTACCGGGCTATCACTTTCGTAATTATTAAGAATATGTTTAATTTGAGGGGTTAGTTTCATTGTTAAACCTAAAAACAAATCATTAGAGAAGTGAAAAATTATAATATTCTTTTCCAGAAAGGATAGTAAAATTAAGTTTATGTGATTTTTTGTAATATGAAATAATCATTACTTAGAAGTAAGAGAATCTTAATTCGGTCAAGTCAAAACTTTCTGAACGTTTGGTTAAAATAATCGCTTGAAGTGAGTCCGCACGATTTTTGAGGAGGTTAAACTGTTTTGATTTTGAATTAAAGAGTATTTTTTTTTGGCCAAGTCTCAAAGCCGCCAATGCCAATCCGGCATTATCGTAGCAATCGAGTGCATCATCAATTGGATTTGAAAAAAGTTGTTTGCCAAATTTTATAAGTTGCATCCACCAGCGTACACCCATATAAGCAACAGCATTCTGGGGAGAGATGAAAGTTATAGGGCAGTAATTATTTTTAATATGTGAATTAATAAAGTAAAATTGGGATAAATGATTGACGGTAAAAAAGTATGCATTTGTATCAGTAGTGTATTTATTAAATGAGAAAATTATATTTTTTTGTGATATAAAAGTGAATTTATGGGCTTGCATTTTGGATAAGTGTCTTTTTTTAAGTATTTAATTGATAATTACCTTTAAAAAATAAAAAGGTTTTTATTATTTGGATATCATATAAGGTGTAATAACATGGAAACGCATGAAATCATTAGTACAATTGAATCTGATAATAAAAACAATTCAGAAAAAATAAATATATTGTCCATAAACAATTCTGAAGAGGGAAATAATCAGGATTCATCAGATAAAAAGCTTGAAAAGGCCTTTGATAAAATAGAATTTTTTTTAGACAAAAAATTATCTTCACCTGATTTTATAAATTCAAATAAAAATGCAGATAAAATTTTAGCAAATTTAGACATTTTAATTACCCAGGTAAAAGATGTATTATTAAAAGTGGATTAGTTGGAAAATAAAATTAACAAGATCGTTAGAGATGAAAGAATGGCGCAAGTAACAATTTCCATTAATGGTTTTAATTATACAGTTGGATGTGAGGATGGGCAGGAAGGTCATTTACAGGCAATGGCCAATATTGTTGAACAACATATAGATATGATACGAAAGATAGGGGGTCAGAGTGGTGAGGGACGCTTGTTGGCTCTGGCAAGCCTGATTATGGCGGATAAGCTTCATGACATAACTAATCAATTGAATGTATTGGAAAAGAAACAAAATGAGCATGAGATTGAGGTTTTAAGAAACAAGAACCGTGAATTGCAAGAACAATTAAAATATTTCTCCGAACGGGCGGAGACTATTGCAGACAGGATTGAAATAGCCTAAATATATAATGGAGGCTGCCTGGTTCGTTAGAAAGTTCATCTCCTGGGCCGATAATTTCTTCCAAGGGAGCTGGCGCTGACGTAATCGTGGTTTCGTTATTCTGGCACCCACCTGTATTTGCAGGTCCGGAAGAGCTGACAGTTCGACGGCTATGGCGGCTTCTTTATTTTTATTAAAAGACATAGATGCAAAATATTTCAAATCAAAAAAAAATGCTGCGACAAAAAATGCGGCAATTAAGAATTGAAAATCAAATTTTACAGCAAAAAAAAAATAAACAGTTAAATCGAAATATTGTTCAGTATATTCATAAAAAACATTTTCGTAGTCAGAAAGTTGCGTTTTTTTGGCCTCTTGAATTTGAAGCGGACATACGGGATAGTTTGCATGAATTATATCGGCAGGGATATCGTATTCTATTACCCGAAACGCCACCGGTGGGATTGGCCTTGCAGTTTCACTTATGGTATCCGGAAGTGCAGTTGAGGCCTGGACGGTATAAAACCTTATATCCAGATACGGAAATCATGCACCCCCAGATAATTATGCTACCCTTACTTGCATTTGACCGGAAGGGTAACCGATTGGGTTATGGTGGAGGGTATTATGATAGAACATTGGCTGTTTATCCGACGGTTAAAACCGCTGGTATTGCTTTTTCCTATCAAGAGGTATCAACCGTACCGGTTGAAAAATTTGATTGTTCTTTACAAACGATTATTACTGAAACAGAGATTATTTACAGTCAGAAGGATTAAAGGTGCGTATTGCTTTTCTAGGGGATATAGTAGGTCGTAGCGGTCGAGAAGCCGTTATAAAAGAATTGCCCATGTTAAGATCTAAACTAAGTTTGGATCAGGTTATTGTAAATGCAGAAAATGCCAGTCATGGATTTGGGTTGTCTCCTATTATCGCACAGGATCTTTTCAGGGCGGGTGTCGATGTTATTACCTTAGGTAATCACAGTTGGGATCGTAAAGACCTGATTGCCTATATCGCACAGGATCCACGTATAGTCAGACCTATTAACTATCCCATCGGGACTCCGGGACAAGGCTATTATATCTCCTTTACAAAGGATGAAAAAAAAATTTTGGTTATCAATGCAATGGGTCGTCTATATATGGATCCGCTTGATGATCCTTTTAAAATGATTGAAACTCTTTTGATATCTTATCGCTTGGGTGAAACAGTAGATGCCATATTGATAGATATACATGCCGAGGCTTCAAGTGAGAAAATGTCTCTTGGATATTATCTGGATGGAAAAGTTTCTGCGGTTATAGGAACGCATACGCATGTTCCTACCGCTGATTATCGGATTTTGCCGTTGGGTACTGCCTATCAAACGGATGCGGGTATGTGTGGGGATTATAACAGTGTCATCGGTATGCAGAAAGAAGCGGCCATTAACCGTTTTGTTACAAAAATGCCTGGATATCGTTTTCAGCCAGCCGAAGGATCAGCCACTATTTGTGGATTATTCATTGAAATAGATGATGCAACGGGATTGGCAAAACGTACGTTCCCCATTCGTTTCCAGGGGGAGCTGGACACTTTTTTGCCTGATATAAAATAAAATAAAATAGAATACAACTCATTGCCGCAATAAAATATAATTGATTTTTAAATCCATATCAAAATGATCTGGAAGATCCGGAGGGATTTTGGGTAGTTGTGCATTTCTGAACATTCCAAGGATTGCCGCATCCAGAGAGTCAGAACCTGAGGAGTTGGTAAGATTTATCGAGAGAACCTGTCCATCCCGGCTGATAACGACATGAACGGAAGGACTGCCATCTTCTCCTTTACGAATAGCATCAGGTGGATAATACATATGTTGTTGGATCCAGGCTGCAATTAAATCACTGTAATCGGAACTTACCCCTTTAATAGTAAATTTATCTGCATATGGAGTATTGATTTTACCATTTTTGACTAGAGGACCAGTGGACATATTAATGGCTGAACGTGACCCCTGGGGTCTTATTTTTGCCATTCTGCGATGAGAAGCGTTTGGATTTTCATTAAAATCCAAGTTTGTCAGGTTTTCAAAAGGTGATTGAGATCTTACGGGATGAGCAGTTTTTCTTTTGATCCGTGGGGGAATATTTTTATAAAAATATTTATGTTCTTGATTTAAATTGATTTTCCTGTTTTTGTGTCTCGATTTTTCTTTTTTGGATGGTATTGGTTCCGCATCGGGTTGTGGAACTGTTATTCTGTTTTCAGATGGGTTTTCATCGGGTTGTGGAACTGAGGCTATTTTTGGAGGTACAAGAAGCGAATCAGGAATGGGAGGGGGAGAAATCGCCTTGCTTGGGGCCGATTCCCCATTATATCCTTCACCTTTTAATCCTGATTGTCCTGTTGATCGAGGTAGAAAAACGACATCTACTGGTTTACCCTGACTACTATTTCCATATGGATTGGTATTTTTGTGATTTATATAGAGGCTTCCCACAAAAATAAGAAGTACAATAATTCCATGAAAAAAAAGGGAAGTGGTAAAATCTAAAAAAAAAGGATGTTTTTTTGATTGGTCAGGAACATGAAGACAGGAATTTTTATCTATTGAATAGTGTAAAAATCGACCTGTTATAATTTTCTCAAGTTTATTGTCAATATTATCAAAAAGTCTAAAATTGCTATTGAAAGGTTCTTTGCGAAGAAGTTTGAAGCCTTTCAATAAATGGTTATAATTTTTAGGGCGATCCAGCAGGGAAGGTTTTAAATGGCATACCGATTGATGATGAATTACTGATCGATCTGATTTTTGAACCAAATTCCAATATAAATGACGTTTGCCTTTTCGTTTGCCAGATATTGGGGAAGGGTGTCTACCAATGTTCATTCGACTGTAATTTTCTTCGGATGGAATGTTTATTGACTAAAACTTTATCTATTTAACATAATGTAATCTAAAAAAGAATAAATCTTCGATTAAAATAATAATTAATATTATTTCTACATATTATCGTGTCATTAAACTGGATATGAGATAATGACTATTTTAATGATCAAATCATCATCTGACATTGAACAGGGAATGTGGTTTCTTGAAAAAACAGATCAAGATCTAGCAAAAATTATTGATAAAGAAGGACCCTGTCGATTGAAAATCGATAGGAAAACGCCTTATGATGCCTTATTACAGGCCATAGCGGGGCAGCAATTGCACGCAAATGCAGCGAACGCTATTTTAAACAGGTTGAAATTGGCTAATTCAGGAGCTTTGCCAGATCCTAAAACTTTATTAAAATTAAACCCAGATCAATTACGAGATTGCGGCTTTTCATTTCGCAAGATCGATTCCCTATACGCTTTGGCCATGGCTACCCTGGATGGTATTGTTCCAAGCTATGAAGAGGCTTTAACTTTATCAGATCAAGATCTTATTGACCGTATAACCGTTCTGCCGGGAATTGGACGCTGGACGGTTGAAATGTTTTTAATTTTTACACTTGGTCGTATGGATATCATGCCAAAAGATGATTTTGGAATTAGGGAAGGGTGGCGTATTTGTAAAAATCTTGCACTGCAGCCTAAACCCAAACAACTGGAAATTGCCACCAGGATATGGAGTCCATTCAGGACAATCGGGGCATGGTATTTATGGCGAGCTGTTGAGCAATCAAAACCTTTGAATAAACGTAACCCTTTAACATTATAAAATTAATCAGAAAATTGTGATAGATCCAGAACAATTTTTCCGATATGCTTATTGCTTTCCATCAATTGATGCGCCTTTCTGACTTGTTCAAATGGAAAAATCTTGAAAACTTGAGGTTCAATAATTCCGGTATCTAAAAGTGGCCATACATGTTTATGTAAAGCGCGTGCGATTTTTCCCTTAAATTTTGTATCACGAGGTCTTAAAGTGCTGCCTGTAACAGTAACACGCTTCATGGCGATCAATCCCAGATTCACATTTTCCGCTTTTATACCTCCTTGGAATGATATGATAACCAAACGTCCTTCTTCACTGAGAGATTTAATATTATCACTGAAATAAGAAGCGCCCATAATATCTAAAATCAGATTAACACCTTGTTTATTCGTAAGCGATTTTATTTTTTCATAAAAATTATCTTTTTTATAATTTATAAAGTCAGTTGCGCCCAATTTTTTACAAAAACTCCCTTTCTCTTCAGTGCCAACAGTCGTATAAATGGTTGCTCCAAAAGCTTTGGCCAATTGAATTGCGGTAGTGCCTATTCCGCCACTGCCGCCATGGATTAGAAGGGAATCATTCGGTTTCAGATTGCCGATTGCAAAAAGGTTTGTCCAAACTGTAAAAAAAGTTTCAGGTAAAGCCGCCGCTTTTATAGCGTTATATTGTTTGGGCCATGGAAGACACTGTACGTAGGGGACAGAACAGTATTGTGCATATCCACCACCATTTGTTAATGCACAAACTTTGTCTCCGATGGAAAAATGGGAATTTGATGGGGATGAAACAATTTCTCCTGCTATTTCTAAACCCAAATGTGGATTTGCATTTTTGGGAGGCGGATAATTGCCCTGTCTTTGAACGATGTCAGGACGATTGATACCGGCAGCTTCAACCTTTATTAAAACTTCATTTCTTCTTGGTAAGGGAATGGGAATACTGGATAATTTCAAAACGTCTGGATTACCCGGTTGATCAAAGATTACCGCTTGCATCATAGAGGGAAGAGAAATGGACATATATTAATGCTTTCATGAATAAGGAGTAATTACAGTTTATTTGACCATAAAAAGGAATATTTTATAATAAAATGTAATTTACATGGAAAAAATATATGAAACTCTGTAGATTTATCTTTTCAATTCACCCTTATATTTCTCTAACATATTGATTACATGCTTTATAACAGTTTATCTGATTTAGTGGCCGGTTTACCCAGACATTATCGTTTATTGGGAATAGATCCTGGTAAAAAACAAATTGGGTTAGCCTTATCCGATATAACCCTGATGCTTGCTTCCCCTTTTTCTGTTGTAAAAAGAGGGAAACTATCCGTTTTTGCTCAGTACTTGAAAGAATTATCTATAAAAGAAGAAGTTGGGGGTCTTGTTTGCGGATTACCTTTGTCGCTGGATGGTGACTTTGGGCCTGCAGCACAAGCAGCTAAAGATTGGATTATGGCTGTTTCTAATATGAGTGGTCTTCCGGCCTGTCTGTGGGATGAACGGTTGTCTTCCAGCGCAGTTAACCGCTTTTTGATTAATGAAGCGGATTTAAGCAGGAAAAAAAGGGATGAAATTGTAGATAAAATGGCTGCGAGTTATATATTACAAGCCGCTCTTGATACTTTAAAACCCAAGTAAATTATCTTTTGTTGCAGAAGTGGCGCCCAATGCATTGAGATATGATCGATAGATATCAAGCCTTTTTTTTGATTCTTGAATTTCGGCTTGGGGTATGGGCTTTGTTTTGTCATATCTTGATCGAAGGTTTATTATAGATTGATAAGCCTCATAACGATACCGTTTGAGCCGTTCAAATGAGGCTGGATCGGCTTTACCATAAAAATTGTGTATATAACGCTCATTCAAGTTAACCATGTTTTTATATTCATTTTGGACATGCTCGAGAATTGATTGCTGTTTTTTGGATGCACATGCAAATAAAAAAGGAAAGCAGATGAAAAAAATGAAATATTTAACATATCGTTTTGGCGTTTGTGTCATATGAAATTAATTCTTCATGAAATATGGCCGATTAAAAAATGGATCAATCATCAATACAAGATGTATATCTATAATTATACTAGGCATGAATGATCAAGATGAAAATAGTTATAAATAAAAATCAATTGTTCGTTCATTATAATATATTCGTATAAAAAAAAATTTTCCTTTAAATGACAAATAATGATGATTAACGCAAATAACCCATATTTAAAACAAGTTAAGCGATTAATATTCAAGCAAAATGTATATTTTTTTATTCTTGCGTTTTGCAGTGGACTCATTGGGGCAATTTCAGTTCAGCTATTAAATATTTTGTCCCTTACTCTCCACAAATTCTTATTTCATTTGGATGGAAATGGTCATTTGTCGGGATTAAGTTACGTTAATCCATGGTATTGTATATTTATTCCCATGATCGGAGCGATAGGTTTATTCCTTGTCCGTTATTATATGGGTCAATTTTTCAGTGCAAAAATTGCAGATATAATTGAAGCAAATGCATTATACGGTGGTAAGCTTTCTGTCAAAGACAGTTTTTATTTAACGCTGCAGACCCTTTTGTCCAATGGGTTCGGTATTTCCTTGGGATTGGAATCTGCCTATACACAGGTTAGTGCCGCAGCAGCATCCAAAATCGGACGCTTCTTTAAAATTAAACAGAATAAATTGAGAATACTTGTTGGCTGTGGAGCGGCAGGAGCCATCGGTGCAGCCTTCAACTCGATTTTAGGAGGGGCTTTTTATGGATTTGAAATTGTTTTAGCCTCATATAATTTTATAAATTTCCCCTATATCATGATTGCTGCAATGTCTGGATATATAATGATTCATTGTTTGGGTGGTGCAGGACCCGTTTTTCATATTGTTCCGGATTCTATCCATTATATTGATTATGGAATTGTATGTATTTTTTCACTGATTTGCGCAATCATTGCCATTATGGTCATGTATGGGGCGACACGTATTGAAATTTATATAAATCAGTTGAGAATTCCGAAAATTTATGGACTGGTTGCTGGAGCCCTGATGGTGGGAGGAATGGGTATCCTGACCCCTGCTGTATTGGGATCTGGTCATGGTTTTCTTTGGGTTGTCTTGGATCATGGTATTGCCTTTAAATTGGCAGTTTTTATTTTGTTTTTAAAGGCAATCGCCTCATCCGTTTCTCTGGGTGTGGGATTTAGGGGAGGATTGTTTTTTGCTTCAATGATGCTTGGTGGAACAGCGGGAATTGTCTATGGCAATATTGTATTATATCTAGGGATTCATACATTTTCCCCTCTTGTATATGCGGCAATAGGGATGGCGGTCATGTCGGCGAGTATTATTGGCGGTCCCTTAAGCATGATGTTTTTATCTCTTGATATGACGCAAAGTTATTCTATGACAAGTGTGATTATTTTAGCTGTTATTGTGGCTATCGTTACAGTGAGAAAAATATTTGGATATTCCTTTGCAACCTGGCGTTTCCATTTGAGTGGAAAAAAAATTCGCTCAGCTTTGGATATCAGTGGATTGACGAGAACGACCGCACAGACATTGATGAAACCTGTTGATTTTACGCTTGATTATAATTTACCTCTTAATCAGGTTATACATTCGCTGCAATTTCATCATAAAGAGTTATTAATATTAAAGAATGAGGAGAATGAATATGCAGGATTGGTCGAATTAAAAGATATATTTGAGAATTTGGTTCATTATCAAGAACAAATCGGGGAACTTGCAATCAGAAAAAATCGGGTTTTGACTCCGGGTATGAATATCAAAGAAATGATGGATGGTTTTGATGACATACATGAATGCCCATGGCTTATTGTTGTGCGTGGAACCGACAATTATGAAATAATGGGCATTGTAAATGAGGATGATGTTCTGAATCGATATAATGAAATTCTTGAAAGACAGATAAAAGATCTGACAGGAATGAAATTATATAGAGAGCTATAATGATATAAGGCACTCAATAAAGTGCCTTATAAATGAAAATTGTGTCAGATCAATGAAATAGAAAATTATTTGGACTAGTCAAGTGTGTGACGGTTAAAAGCCTTGAACCATTGGTTGCCAAATTCAGTTACAGCGGCAAGAACTGCTGGATCAGCAATGAAAAGATCAAAAATGCTTGGTGGCAGGGTAATACCAGCAGATCCGATCATCATGCATTCTAAAGCCTGACGGGGGCTTTTGAAGCTTGCATTAACGATTTCAACATCTGGTTTGTGTTGGGAAATCAAGCTTTGTAATTCTTTAACGGTTTCGGGGCCATTTCCACCTTGTGCATCAATTCTGCTGACATAAGGGGAAAGATATTTGGCACCTGCCAAAGCCGCCATAAATCCTTGAGCGGCACCATAGATTGAAGTTCCCAGGGTTGGGATGCCTTCCTTGGTTAATTCTTTGATGGCAACCAGACCATTAGGGGTTACAGGAACCTTAACAATAAGGTTTTCTACACGAGAGGTCAGTGTATGAGCGTCTTTGATCATACCTTCTACAGTTGGAGAGATTACTTGAGCAAGCAACATTCCCTTTCCACCCATTGCATCACGGATGGCTGGTAACAAATCAAAAACGGACTTGCCACTTGCTGCAACAATACCGGGATTGGTTGTAACACCATCAACAGGTACCATCGCACAAATTCTTTTAATGTCTTCTACATCAGCTGTATCAAGTAAAAATTTCATATTTTATACACCTTTTTAGAATTATTTAAATGATTTAAATTCGTTATATGATAAATAATATGTGAACATTAATAATGCTAGTGTAAAAAATGATTTTTGTTAAGTTTTTTGATAAAAAAATCAATTTTTTGTGATATTTATTCGATTCAATTTATAATTGAACAGTTTTATGGCTCTAATTGGTAATAAAATTACAAAAATTGATAGAATCAGTTATTATTTTTAAATTGTGATTTTATTTAAATTTTTTAAATAATATTTTTTAATTTGACATTTAAAAACTTAATAGTTCGTTTTTTTATATCCTTGCTGTAGGAATGACTGATTAAAGATCAGCAAGGATATTTATTTAAATTTTAGACAGAGTAATACATATCAAATTCGACAGGGTGAGGCGTGTGTTCGAAGCGATATACTTCTTCCCATTTGATTTTGCAATAACTGTCAATCTGGTCCTGAGTAAATACATTTCCCGCCAATAGGAAATCATGATCAGCTGCAAGGGCTTCCAATGCTTCACGTAAGGAGCCACATACGGTTGGAATTTCTTTAAGTTCTTCAGGAGGTAGATCGTAAAGATCCTTGTCCATTGCATCACCAGGATGAATTTTGTTTTTGATGCCGTCAATTCCAGCCATTAGCATTGCCGCAAATGCGAGATATGGGTTTGCTGTTGGATCGGGGAAACGGATTTCAACACGTTTTGCTTTAGGGCTGGTCACATATGGAATGCGACAGGAGGCGGAACGGTTGCGAGCCGAATAGGCTAACAAGACAGGAGCCTCAAATCCTGGAATCAATCTTTTGTATGAATTGGTGGATGGATTTGTAAAAGCGTTTAACGCTTTTGCATGTTTAATAATTCCACCAATATAATACAGGGCTTGATCTGAAAGATCGGCATAGCCATTTCCTGCAAAATTTGGAGTGTTGTTTTTCCAGATAGATTGATGGACATGCATACCAGTGCCATTATCACCATAAATTGGTTTTGGCATGAATGTTGCAGTTTTGCCATATGAATTTGCAACATTATGAACGCAGTATTTATAGATCTGCATAAAATCAGCGGAACGTACTAGGGTGGCAAAAGCCACTCCCAATTCGTGTTGAGACTGGGCAACCTCATGATGATGTTTTTCGATAGGCAATCCCATCTCACCCATCGTGCTTAGCATTTCTGCACGCAAGTCATTTTCCGTATCAACAGGTGGAACAGGAAAATAGCCTCCCTTCACCCGAGGACGATGTCCCATGTTTCCTTCGGGATAATCTTTTAGGTTTGCATCAGGGCCTTCTATACTATCGAGTTGATAGATACCATAATTTGAACCGACACCGAATTTGACATTATCGAAAATGAAGAATTCTGCTTCTGGCCCAAAATAAGCCGTATCGCCAATTCCTGTTGATTTTAGGTATTGTTCAGCCAGTTTCGCAGTGGAACGAGGATCACGATTGTAAGCGGTTCCCGTTGCAGGATCAATGATATCACAAATAAGAATAAGCTGGGGTTTCGCCGTAAATGGATCCATAACTGCTGTAAATGGATCAGGCATTAAAATCATGTCACTTTCATTAATCGCCTTCCATCCGGCGATGGAAGAACCGTCAAACATAATGCCATCCTCAAAAATATCAGGCTCTATGGTTGATACATATTGTGTGGTATGATGCCATTTTCCCCGTGGATCCGTAAAACGGAAATCAACAAATTCCACAGAATTTTCCTGAAGCAGATCCATAATTTTGGCAATAGCCTCTTCTTTGGAAATTGAAGAAGAAATCAATTGGTCGGCCATGTAATATTAGTCCTTATTATATGATAGAAATTTATGCATTCAAAAACGTAACAGTGTCATCTATAAAGATAATATTTTTCGTCCCATATGGTTATAACTCTCAAAGGGATACTTCATTTTGTCAAAATGAAAAAGATAAAATTGATTATAAAGCTTCAACGCCACTTTCACCTGTACGAATGCGAATGGCATTTTCCACAGGAATAACAAAAATCTTTCCATCACCGATTCGGCCAGTTCTTGCTGTATTGAGGATGATGTCAATTGCACGTTCGACGATATCCGCACTACAGACAAATTCGATTTTAACCTTGGGTAAAAAATCAACGACATATTCAGCACCACGATAAAGTTCGGTATGGCCTTTTTGGCGGCCGAACCCTTTTACTTCTGTTACCGTAATTCCTTGAAGGCCAATCTCTTGAAGCGCTTCTTTAACCTCATCGAGTTTAAAAGGCTTAATAATGGCTTCGATTTTTTTTATCATCTTGTTTCTCTATATTCATCAAATAAAAATTATATAGCGATAATACTGTTACTGTTTACGATAACAATATTAAAGAATGTTTGGAAAGTTCTGTCCAGTGTAAAGATATAGAGAATTTTTAACAATGAATAGAACAATTTAATAAAAAATGTCTATTATTTAAACATTATGCCTATTTTTTATATTATTTATTTAAAAATGTTATAAAATAGACAATGATTTGTAGGGTTTATGTAATTTTTTTGCCTAAATTTTTATCATAAAAAATTTTAATTTATAAATTGCAAATTATTGTTTTTTATAAATTAAAGGCGTTTTTCCCACATCTGTTCGATATATCATGGAAGATTCTTTTTCAACAAAATGAATATTGAATTGGCATTTATGTTTCAATTTTTCAAAAAGGGAATGTGATAGAGTGTTTTTTTTATCAGATTCAATCAATGATTGTATCATTATATCGCAAATTTTGTCTTTATGTTTATCATATTGATTCTTCATTTCATAAAGATTTGAAATCGCAATTATTAAATTTAAGGTTTCAGTATTTTGGTTTATTTGGAATTGAAATTCCTCAGCAATTTTGTTGAAGCTAAAAATGGAATCAGTTTCCAGTTTCTTAGATAATAATGTCAGGAAATGTGGAGCATAAAATTGATGATTTAT
This sequence comes from Commensalibacter melissae, assembly GCF_009734185.1. Classification (NCBI taxonomy): domain Bacteria; kingdom Pseudomonadati; phylum Pseudomonadota; class Alphaproteobacteria; order Acetobacterales; family Acetobacteraceae; genus Commensalibacter; species Commensalibacter melissae. Next base: position 758,127 of record NZ_CP046393.1, read on the forward strand.
CAAAGAGATAAAATCGTCACTGCGGCCTACATATTCAAACTGTATTGAATTGAGAAATCGGCTGGTATAATTTGGACGCCTTATGACGCGATCCCCTAATTTATAACGCAAGACAGGGGCTTCATTTGCAAATAATCTTGTGACAACAAGATCTCCTTCTTCGTTTTCTCGAACCCATTTTCCGTTTTTATTGACAATTTCTATCAGATGTAAACCGGGAACAGCTGTTAGAATTGAACTTTCCGGATTGAGTTGTAAACCTATAGTTTCCGCTTGTGTAGCAGCAAAAAAACTCAATATGATTAAATTCTGATAGATATCTTTTAAATCAGATTTAATTTTTTCTGGAAGACATCCACTGCCATATAGAGCTATTCTCAAACTACCTTTTTGTTGATCATTTAATTCACTTGCATAAGGAACGAGCATGGCGATATCGCGGACAATGCCCATGAAACCTTTTTGTCCCGGATTTTGCATAATACGCTGATAAATTTTAGCGGACATGGGTCCGATACCAAGATAATTAACATTTGGAATTTCTTGTAAAACTCCACCAACCATGGTTCCGCTGCTCCATAATTGACTGTCAGAGAGAGTGGTGCCAATCCATTTGGCCTGTTGTTCTTCCATATAACGTGAAATAATATGTTTTCCGATAAAATTTCCTGCCCATCTGTAAGTATCCCTTAATTCTTTTTTTGAAAATACGATTTCAGAAGATCTTCCTGAGGCGGTACCTCCACTGTTGGCAATTTGAAAATTACCATTTTCGATCGGGACAATCATACCTGGACGTTTGCCAGAAAATAAATCTGTATAAATTTCTTTATCAGTAAGCGGAATGGCGGAAAAAGTTTCAAAATCGTTTAATTTTTCCTTGCCAATCGCTTGATCAATACGTTCTTTCCAAATAGGGTTGACTCGACATATCTCGATCAGCTGTTTTAATCTTTTAAGGATAAATTCGTTCTGTATTTCAAATGGAATTGCATCAAAGTAAGTTTCCGTTAACCGTTCAAAATAGCGAATGGTTGATAAAAACGTTGGAAATTGAGCAATATTTTGGATTGATTGTGGATTAAACAAAAAATCAGGAAAAACAGTTTTCAGTAATTCCTTGCTTGGATGGATATGCAAGATAGGGGCTCCTTGGGAAAATATGGGGATGGAATGAATTTAAAAGGTTTTAAGAATGGAATTTGCTGCGGTTTCAATATGTTTGGTCAGGTCAGCGATATCATCCATTGAGATTTCATGATTCATGATAACGATACGGAGGGCGGTGATATGATCTAGATCCACTTTTGAAATGAAATAGCGTCCTTCATCACGGATTTTATCTCTTATTTTTAATTGTAAATAATTCAATTTTTCTTTCGATAGTTTTTTTTCATTTGGCAAATATCTGAAGCAAAGAATGTTGGATTCAGGTTTGTGCAAGGTTTCAAAATTATCTAGAGTCTGTAGATATTTGTATGCTTGAAAGGTGGTTTTGACTAGAAGGTTTAATTTGGTTGCGAAAAATTGTTGACCGTATAAAGACCAAACAACCCATAAATTTAAAATGGAAGGCCGTTTGGTACATTCGAAATTTTTAGTTCCACTTTCGAATTTTGTTATTTCATCTTCAAATTCCTCTGTAACATAACTGGCTTGAATCGGAAATGTATGCTTTGTTTTATCACCATTTTTATAAAATAATAATGTACAAGCCGCAGGAACAAATAATGTTTTATGAGCGTCAAGACAAAAAGAGTCAGCATATGTTAAGCCTGCTACTCGGTTTCTTAATTGATCGGAAACTAGAAAGGATCCGCTATGTGCTGCATCAACATGAAACCAGGCTTTATATTTAATGGCGAGTTCCGACAATTCTTTTAAGGGATCAATAGCCCCAATGCTTGTACTACCTGCAGCAGCGATAATACAGAAAATATCTTTTCCGTTTTTATGGGCTTTATTTAAAATTTGCTTTGCTTGTTTTATACAGATTTGTCTTTGAGCGTTCAGGGGTAATAAAATGATATTGTCTTGACCAAGACCAATAATGCCAGCAATCCGGCTGACAGAAAAATGTGCATCCGTTCCTATAGCTATGGTAGGTACAAGGTTTTTTTGATCAGCATTTCCTTTTTTCCAGATATTTGGGTATTTGTTATTGCGGGCGGTTATTACCGCGGTTAAATTGGCCAAACTAGCTCCAGAGGTTGAAATCATGCCATAATTACTATTTTCCCATCCCAAAAATTTAGCAAATTTTTCCGCAATTATTTTGTCTGCTACATTAGGTAGGGGGCCGCATTCATAAAATGATGCTGGCTGGGGGCAAAGAGAATTTACAACATCATAAATGGCTGAAACAGGAATGACCGATGAAAATTGTCTGGCCATATATCCTGTAGAATTTACTTTGATTGCAGTATTGATGTGTAAATCAACAATCTGGTTTAGTCGTTCAATAATTGACTCACCGGATTTGTGATCTGTCAGATGAAGGGCAATATTGAGGAGTTCATGCGGAGTAATACAATGAATTCCTTTCTTGGTTTTATCTTGAAGCAATTTATAAAGTTTTTGTTGAATTTTTTCAAATAAAAATGAAATATTATTTGGGTTAAAAGCATCATATAATATTGAGTTATTTTTATTTATAATTTTATTACTGGATACCTTATAGTTATTCATTGAAATACTTTCTTAATATTTATAATTCAATTTTTAGGTTGTATATTATCCATAATAAAATAAGTATTACATAAATTAAAAAGACAAATAACAGTCAAAAAAAGAAAAATTGTTTAGAAATTACTTAACAGGATTATTAATAAATTATTTATATTTTGTCTGAAATACATTGATATTTGTCAATTTTACTTATTATTAATTTACCTAATTGGACTGTATTTTAATAAAGCCTGTTATTGCATGGAATTTACATTGATGAAAAATACAGTTCTTATCATTATAGACTTACAAAATGATTATTATCCAAATGGAAAATTTCCATTATTTAATATGAATTCTGTTGGTAAAAGCAGCATGAAAGTTTTAGCTGCCGCACGGCAACATCATATTCCAGTCATCCATATACAACATCAGTTTCCCATGAAGGATGCCCCCTTTTTTGTTCAGCATACTGAAGGGGTGAAAATTAATAAGGATGTAAAACCATTGGATAATGAAATATGTATTACAAAAAATTATCCTAACGCTTTTAAAGGAACGGAATTGAAGTCCGCTCTTGATAGACATAATTATAAAAATCTTATCGTTATAGGTGCCATGTCCCAAATGTGCGTTGATGCGACAGTCAGGACAGCCTTAGATTATGGATATCAGGTGACATTGATCCCTGATTGTATTGCGTCAAAAGAAATAACCTTTAACGATGTTGAAGTGCCTGCACCAAAGGTTCATGCTGCAATGTTATGGATATTATCTTTTGCTGGTGCCAAAATTATGCCCAAAGATGAATTTTTGGCACATCTATCTTAAATGAAAATGAATTACGATATATTATCATGTTTGACCGTTATCTAAATACGATTGAAACAGTGATGGCTAATAATCATGCTGTTTTTCTGGGAACATCTCAAGCAGTAACTTTGCTCTATCTGGATTATAAAATTTCATCAAAACAATTTAAAATTGCTTTGGAAAATTACATAAATAAAAATCCATTACTGCAACAAAAACTGGTCATTCAGAATAAAAAATGGTGTTTGCAGAAAAATTCTCATCCCGTTTCTAATTTTGAAGTTTTTAGATACGAGGACAAAATTAAAGATTTTGATTTGATTCTTGAAAAAGAAGTTAATAACATTCTTGATTATAATCAAGTTTTATCAAAACTGAAAATTATCTATCCTGTCCAGAATAAAGGTTGCATAATTATCCTTACTCAACATCATGCAATCATGGATACCTATTCAGCAAAAAAAATTCTTAAAGATTTAATAGATTCAATTTCTATTGACGAAGAAGAAAAATATTATGAACATTTTCCTGTATGGAAATATTTCAATGCAAAAGAGGTGGCTGATTGCGATATCCGTCAAGTCCATAAACCTGACAATGATTTTTCACAGGCTTTGAAAATCTTTGATAATCCCTTGCCTCTAAAATGGACCGCTGTTGATACATGGATTATTAACCCATCGCTCTTATCATCCATGGAATATTATGCAAAGAAATTGGATTGTAAACTTAATTCCCTTTTGACTGTCATTTATTCAATTGCTGTAATGAAACTTTTAAATATTAATAACATTAATACTTATAGTGCAGTAACCTACCGTAAAAATAACGATTTGATGAATCAATTGGGTTGTTTATTAGATGTTGTGAATATCAATGTAAAAATCTGGGATATTGATGATTCAGTCAGGAGGTTTGAAAGGGAAATAAGTTATATTAAGAAACACTTATCCAAAGAACTGGAAACTACCAGCCAGATTCTTGCGGATGCAAAAAAACAAAAGCTGTCTTTTCAAAAGGCTGTAAGATTGTGCGAAGGATTGGGATTCACCAATAGTGGTAGAACAGATACCTTAAAGTTTGAAAATGATATAAATGTTCTTGCCTATCGGTCCGTTGCCAATCGCACATCTGGTGCATTGTTATTTACGTATCATATGTCATTTCATAAGGGAAGTTTGATAACAAGTGTTTTAACATCGCAATTATTACTGGATAAAAAATCCATTCAGTTATTTATTCAAAATATCAATAAATACATTAAAATAATTGATCAGAGAGTGAAGTTGATGAAAGCTCAGGATTAAATCTATCTTGAACGGATTTTATATTTGTTTCGATAATCTCTTGGGGTGAGACAGGTGATCTTGGTAAAATTTTTTCTGAACGAACTTGAATTAGCATAACCAAGATTCCATGAAATTTGTTCAATAGGCATATCGGTTGTTTCAAGAAGACCTTTGGCATATTCAATGCAAAAATTCTGTATGTAATTTTTTGGAAGCAGTTTGGTGGCTTTTTTAAAACGTCTTAAGAAAGTTCGTTCTTCAAGGCCCGATTGAATAACAAGATTTTTGACGTTTATATCATGAATATCTGCATTCATAAGCCAATATTGCGCCTTAAGGATGGCTGTATCATTATGATCCAGTTTTGGAAAAAAAGACATATATTGATTTTGAAGATCTCTTGGTGGATCAACATTCATGAATTGAGTCGTTTTTAGCATTATATGATGGCCAAAAAATTTTTCTACAATATATAATCCAATATCGACCCAGGACATGATTCCACCACTAGTGATAAGAGTTTCGTTATCAACCAGAAGTTTGCTTTTATTTACAATGATTTTTGGAAATTTTTTTTTAAGGGTATCAGCATATAACCAATGGGTTGTGGCTTCCTTTCCATTCAACAACCCCGTTTCAGCCAGAATAAATGTTCCAACACAGATTGCCGCAATTATGGATTGTTGAGAATGATGATGTCTAATAAAATTAATTATTTCGCCAATATTATCCGGAGTATGGATTCCGCTCATACAGGGAGGAATAATGATCACGTCTTGTTTTGCCAGAAAATTTGTAAAATCGTGATCGTTGGAAATTACCTTGACCTGAATTTTTTTAAATGAGTTACACGCATATTCTGCCAGATTAAATAAATCAATCAAACCGTTGATAGCTGTCTGTTGATGATCTGAATAAGAAATAATTACAATTTTTAAGTTAAATTGATTCGTCATCATGGATTAAAACCAAATTTGTAGGGTATCAATTACCCTACAAAATAAATTATTGATTTAAAAGTGGTTTTAAAAAAACGCCTGTATAACTATTTGGTGACTTGGCAATTTGTTCTGGTGTTCCTGTTGCTACGATTTCACCACCGCCACTTCCACCTTCAGGTCCGAGATCAATAACCCAATCAGCGGTTTTGATAACCTCCAAATTATGTTCGATAACAATAATGGTATTTCCCTGATCAACCAGTGTATGTAAAACCTCCAGTAACTTACGTACATCTTCCGTATGTAGTCCTGTTGTAGGTTCATCAAGAATATATAGGGTTCTTCCCGTTGCCCGCCTTGCCAGTTCCTTGGAAAGTTTGATACGCTGTGCCTCTCCTCCTGAAAGGGTGGTGGCCTGTTGTCCAAGATGAATGTAGCCAAGTCCAACCTGTTTTAGTATGTTTAGACGGTCGTAAATTCTGGGAGCGGATGAAAATAATGGTATGGCTTCATCTACTGAAAGATTTAGAATATCGGCAATGGAGTGGCCCTTGAATTTGATTTCCAACGTTTCCCGATTGTATCTTGCTCCTTTACAGGTATCACAGGTAACAAACATATCTGGAAGAAAGTGCATTTCAATTTTTATGACCCCATCTCCTTGACAGGCTTCACATCGTCCGCCCTTGACATTAAAGGAAAAGCGTCCTGGCTTGTAACCTCGTGCACGGCTTTCCGGCAGCTCTGCAAACCATTCTCTAATTGGTGTGAATAAATCTGTATAGGTTGCAGGGTTGGAACGGGGGGTGCGTCCAATGGGGGATTGGTCTATGTCAATGATTTTATCAAGTAGTGGAATATTCTTGATGGATTTATATGGAGAGGGTACAGCATTCGAACCCATCAATTGTCTGGAAAGGGCCTTATAAAGCGTATCAATGATCAGGGTGGATTTTCCACCCCCCGAAACACCCGTTACGGCGATAAAGGTTCCAAGGGGAAAATCAACAGTAACATTTTTTAAATTGTTACCTGTTGCGTTACACAGTGTTAATATTTGCTTTTTATTCATTTTCCTTCTTTTTTTGGGAATGGCAATGAATTTTCGGCCACTCAGATAATCGCCGGTAAGGCTATCCGGATTTTTTTCCACTTCCTTGGGTGTGCCCATGGCAACGACATGTCCCCCCATGATGCCAGCCCCGGGGCCCATATCAATAAGATAGTCAGAAGCCTTGATCGTGTCTTCGTCATGCTCAACAACGATCAAGGTGTTTCCAAGGTTTTTTAAACGATCAAGAGTGCCGAGCAACCGTTCATTATCCCGTTGATGTAATCCGATTGACGGTTCATCCAGAACGTATAAAACCCCTGTCAGTCCAGATCCAATTTGACTGGCCAGACGAATGCGCTGGCTTTCACCTCCAGATAGTGTGGCTGAACATCTGGATAATGTAAGATAATCAAGGCCGACATCATTGAGAAATTTCAAGCGGTCAATAATTTCTCGCAGAATTCGATGGGCAATTTCTGCTTTTTGAGGGGATAGAGTTTCTTCAACACTGGAAAACCATTTTAATGCTTGATGGATGGGATAATCTGCAATTTCTGCAATGTTTTTATTGTTTATTTTGACACATAAAGCTTCGGGTTTAAGTCGGGCGCCATGACAAGCGTGACAAGGATAATCCGCCCGAAAGCGATTGAGATCTTCCCTAATGATATGACTGTCAGTTGAATGATAGCGTTTATCTAGATTTTTGATCACCCCTTCAAAAGGTTGAGTTACAGTATAGGATTTTTTTTCATCATGATAGTGAATCGGAATTTTTTCATCTGTACCATGCAGAATGGCATGTTGAATTTTTCCAGGGATTTTTTCCCATGGCGTGTTGATTTTAAAATGAAAATGTTCGGCTAGACTTGCCAAAGTTTGTTGATAATAGGGCAGTGAAGTATTTTTCCATGCTGAAATAGCCCCTTTTCCCAGTGAAAGTGCAGGATTGGGAATGATCAGGTCTGGGTCGAAAAAGCTTTCAGTCCCGATACCGTCACATACTGGACATGCACCTTGGGGTGCATTGAAGGAAAAAAGTCTTGGTTCAATTTCTTCAAGAGTAAATCCGCTTTCAGGACAAGAATAACGTGATGAAAAGCTTAAATGAATTGATTTTCTTTTTTCATCTTTACGTAAGACCTCCTCCACTTGTGCAAGACCATCGGAAAGGGATAAGGCTATTTCAAAACTATCTGCCAATCGATTTTCTATACCCTGTTTAACGATGATGCGATCAACAACCACCTCGATCGTATGTTTAAGTTTACGATTTAATTCCGGCGCTTCTGAAATGTCATATAGTTTCCCGTCAATTTTAACCCGTGTAAAACCCTTGCGTTGAAGTTCCGCAAGCTCTTTTCTGTATTCCCCTTTACGACTTCGTACAATGGGGGATAATAACATCAATCGGGTGCCTTCGGACAACTCCATCACTCGATCAACCATCTGGCTGACGGTTTGTGCTTCAATTGGTAATCCCGTAATCGGTGAAAAAGGGGTTCCTGCTCGTGCCCATAACAGGCGCATATAATCATGAATTTCAGTAATGGTGCCAACTGTTGAACGTGGATTGCGGGATGTTGTTTTTTGTTCGATTGATATCGCGGGAGACAGCCCCTCAATGGATTCAACATCGGGTTTCCCCATTAATTCCAAAAACTGGCGTGCATAGGCTGAAAGGCTTTCAACATAACGTCTTTGTCCTTCCGCATATATAGTGTCAAAAGCCAAAGAGGATTTTCCCGATCCGGAAAGGCCCGTGATAACCGTCATCTTGTTTCTGGGAATATCAACATCAATATTATGTAAATTGTGGACTTTTGCTCCACGCACTTTAATATGGGTAAGCGCAGTCGGTGATTTATTTTTCATGATATGATTGTTATATGGTTTTGTGTCTTGTGATTACTGTTTTAAAAAAATTACAGGATGGTATAGAAAGAATATAATTCTTTTAAAGATGGAAAAAAAGTAAAGATATAGCATTTTTTACTATAAAGAAATGAGGATAAAATGGCAGGAAGTGTTAATAAGGTGATTTTGGTTGGAAATCTTGGACGAGACCCTGAAGTTAGAAGTGCACAAACAGGCGCCAAGATAGTTACTCTCGCAATTGCCACCAGTGATACCTGGAACGATCGTCAGACTGGTGAACGTAAGGATCTGACAGAATGGCATAGAGTGGTAATTTTTAATGAGCGTCTTGCTGATGTCGCAGAAAAATATTTACGTAAGGGTCGCAAGGTTTTTATTGAGGGAATATTAAGAACCCGGAAATGGACTGATCAGCAAGGTGTTGAACGGTATAGCACAGATGTGGTTGTTGATCGGTTTAGAGGAGAACTGGTTTTATTGGATAGCGCGCGAAGTGGTGGAGATTCAATGGATAATTATGGTTCGGAATCATCATTTACACCACCACCTGCGGCCCGTTCAGCCAGTAATGCATCATCTGGTAATAGATCCAATTCCAGTTGGGATGCTTCCATGCCAGGTAATAATGATTTGGATGATGAAATTCCCTTCTAAGTCTATCGATGAAGTTTTGATCACTGGAATATTATTGATGTTATTGGTTTGATAATAACTTGTATATTTTTAGTGATCCGCGCTCTAACTAAATATAAACAGAATGTTATAAAAAAAAGATACGATCTTATTTTCATGACGTGATAATATTAGATCTAAATAGTAAACCCTTTTGTATTTTTGTTTTTATCAAGCTTATGATCATAAAATTATTTATTTTCTTTCCACTATAAAACTTATAAGTTTTACTCTATATTATAGGGATATTATTATTTAAGGGTTATTTTGCAAAGATCATAAAGACATTCTTACGTTGTAACCTGATTTAAAGTTATTTGTTTGTAGATTAGTTTATAATTAATTAAATGATGGATCTGCCTTGACCGATTTACCAGAAAATACTTCATCCTTTTCAACCGATATTACCCCTGTTACCGTTGAAGAGGAAATGCAAACCTCTTATCTGGCGTATGCCATGTCTGTAATTGTCAGTCGTGCTTTACCGGATGTCAGAGATGGGTTGAAACCCGTTCATCGTCGAATTTTATATTCAATGTTTGAAAGTGGTTTGACCCCTGATAAACCTTATCGTAAATCTGCCCGTGCTGTTGGGGATGTGATGAGCAAATATCATCCGCATGGGGACTCATCAATTTATGATGCCATGGTAAGAATGGCACAGCGTTGGTCTATGCGGGTATGTCTGGTTGACGGTCAGGGGAATTTCGGGTCTGTTGATGGGGACTCTCCAGCTGCTATGCGTTATACAGAAGCACGTCTGGGGAAACCTGCCATATTTTTATTGGAAGACATAAATCAGGATACAGTTGATTTTCAGCCAAATTATGATGAAAGCGAGCAGGAACCCGTTATCTTGCCCGCAGCCTATCCAAATCTTTTAATAAACGGTGCCTCGGGTATTGCAGTAGGAATGGCGACGAATATACCGCCTCACAACCCTGGAGAAATTATCGATGCCACCTTGGCATTAATTGCCAATCCAGACATGGATCTTGCACAATTAATGCAAATTGTACCTGGTCCAGATTTTTCCACTGGCGGTATCATTCTTGGACGTTCAGGTATTCGTAATGCATTTGAAACGGGACGTGGATCAATACTGGTGCGCGGACGTGCCAGTATCGAGGAAATTCGCAAGGACAGGCAGGCCATTATTATCACCGAGATTCCCTTTCAGGTAAACAAAGCGACTTTACAAGAGAAAATTGCGGAGCTTGTACGTAATAAGCAGATTGAAGGTATCTCCGATATCCGTGATGAAAGTGATCGTTCTGGTATGCGGGTGGTCATTGAAATCAAACGTGATGCTACCGCGGAGGTGGTCTTAAATCAATTATACCGCTTTACCCAGCTACAGACGACTTTTGGTGTGAATATGCTTGCATTAACCAATGGAAAACCTCAGTTACTGGGATTGAAAGATGCGTTAAATGCCTTTATCTCCTTCCGTGAGGAAGTGATTTTGCGTCGGGCGCGATTTGAATTAAGAAAATCTAGGGATCGGGCGCATCTATTGTTGGGTCTGGTTATCGCGGTTGCTAATATAGATGAAGTTATCGCTTTAATCCGCTCGGCTCCGGATACGGTAACAGCTCGTGATCAATTATTAAATCGGTCCTGGCCTGCGGAAGATATCCAAAGTCTTTTAAACCTTATCCAAGATGAAGGTAATACATTAAAAGACGGAAGAGTTTATCTCAGTGAAGTGCAGGTTCGTGGTATTCTTGAATTGAGATTGCAACGGTTAACCGGTTTGGAACGTGAAAAAATTCAAAGTGAACTAATGGAAGTTTCAAAACGGATTGAGGAATTGCTGGAAATTATTGCGAGTCATTTGCGTCGTATGGAAATTATGCGTGATGAACTTGTTTGTGTAAGATCTGCAATTGCCTGTGAAAGAATGACCGATATTGTCGATTATGAAGGCGACCAAACTGATGAAAGCCTGATTGAACCTGGACAGATGGTTGTAACCATAACACGTGAGGGATTTATCAAGCGTACCCCACTGGACACTTTTCGTTCTCAAAATCGTGGGGGTCGTGGCAGAACTGGGGCCGGAAGACGTGGAGATGATATAATTACACGATCCTTTAACGCGCATACACATCAATGGGTAATATTTTTCTCTTCTGGAGGAAAGGCGTACCGTGCAAAAGTTTGGCATTTACCAGAAGCCAGCCCAACGTCAAAAGGTAGAGCATTGGTCAATTTATTGCCTGATTTAGGAAATGATGAGGTGACAACAGTATTGCCTTTGCCTCAGGATGAGGAATTGTGGTCAGACTTGCATCTTGTGTTCGCCACCTCATCCGGAAACGTCAGACGTAATCGCCTGAGTGATTTTGGAAATATACGTTCTTCCGGTTTGATTGCCATGAAACTAGATGAACATGAACGGCTTATAGGGGTTGCTACCTGTCAGGAAGGTCAGGATGTTCTTTTGGCCACCAATAAAGGTCGGGCTATACGTTTCCAGATTACCGACAGTTCTTTGCGCGTTTTCTCCGGACGTGGAAGTACCGGTGTTCGTGGTATCAAATTGGCTGATAATGATGAGGTTATTTCCTTAACTGTCTTAAATCATGTTAATATTTTAACTTCTGAACGACTTGATTATTTACGTTACAGTAATGCGAAACGACGTGCGGAAAATGCCGAAACCAGTGATGATGAAACGATTGTTGAAAGTGAAGTTCTGTTTGAGGACGAAGTTGAAAATAATGAATCTGCTGTAGAGCTGACAACAGGACGCTTAAGCGAGCTACAACGGTCTGAGGAAATTCTTCTGACGGTAACCAATGCCGGTTTTGGTAAACGGACTTCCGCTTATGAATATCGAGTAAGTGGTCGAGGCGGATTGGGTATTGCTAATATAAATCTGACGGGCAAGAACGGGGATGCCGTTGTTGCAACATTTGCGGTATGGGAAAATACAGATGTAATGATGGTGACGGACAAGGGACGTTTGATTCGCGTGCCAGTTAACCAGATACGGATTACATCAAGAACAGGAATGGGAGTAACTTTATTCCGTATTGATGAAGGGGAAACGGTCAGTAGTGTTTTTCCTGTGATTGATAATTCTGATGACAGTGATGAAAATCAGACAGACACCGATTCAGCCTTATCAGAAGATGAGGATGAATAGGGAATGCCGAGAATAGGATTTTATCCAGGCACATTTGATCCTATAACGAATGGTCATATTGATATTATTAAAAGGGCCGTTCGTATTGTGGACAAATTAATCATAGGGGTCGCTTTAAATGCAAATAAGCAGCCCTTATGGTCTTTGGAAGAGCGTGTGACATGTATTCATGAAGCCTTGATTGAGGAATTTGGTGAAGTCTGCAAAATCTTAAACCATAGCGGATGCGATATTGATGTTATCGGATTTGACAATCTTCTAGTTGATTGTGCAAAAAAATATAATGCGCAAATTCTTATACGCGGTTTAAGACAGGCAACAGATTTTGATTTTGAATTTCAGATGTGTCTAATGAATCAATGTTTGGATCCAAACATCGAAACGATTTTTTTAGTTGCCACTGAACAAAATCGGAGTATAGCTTCAAGATTTGTAAAAGAAGTGGCTTTATTGGGCGGGGATATATCATCCTTTGTTCCAAAGTCTACTTATAACAGGTTTCAGAAGATGTTCTTGAAATCGTGAAATAACAAATTATTCATGTAAATAAAGTGAAAAAATAATGGAAAATAATAAAAAACTATCAGCAGATACAATTCATATGAAATTGAAGGATGGAACGGTCATTATAAAATTGCGTCCAGATCTTGCACCATTGGCAGCGGAACGTTTGGTCGCGTTGACTGAAAGTGGATTTTACGATAATACCCCTTTCCATCGTGTTATAGAGGGTTTTATGGCTCAGGGAGGCGATCCAAGTGGTACAGGTACCAAAGGGAGTGACTTGCCAGATTTGCCCGCTGAGTTTACAAAAAAAGAGGGTTTTCGTCGTGGTACAATAGGCATGGCACGTACAATGGATCCAAACAGTGCCAACAGTCAGTTTTTTATCATGTTTGAAGAGGCACCGCATTTGAATGGTCAATATACAATTGTTGGCGAAGTTATCGAGGGAATGGAATATGTAGATCAGATTAAAAGGGGAACCGGGGCAAATGGTATGGTTCAAGATCCGGACCGTATTGTTCGAATGATTACAGTTTCATAACTAAATTTTTTAAAGAAAATGAAAAATAGTGGTTGACTTCTTTGCGAATAACCACTATTTCAATGCTCACACCGCAAGAAAACAGCGGACTTTCTAAGAGCCGGTAGCTCAGTTGGTAGAGCATTCGACTTTTAATCGAATGGTCGAGGGTTCGAATCCCTCCCGGCTCACCATCAAAGAATGATGGATATCAAATCCCCTTATAATTCAGTATTTTAAACGTATGTAAATATAATACAAATATATGTTTATGACGTTGTCAATGTTTTCACAACAATTTTAAAAAAAATTTTAAATTAATTTTTTAACGTAGATAAATAGATAATTTCTTTAATATGATATAATTTTTTTGTATTATATTATTTTCTTTTTGAAAAAAGAAATAATAGTTAAAAAAGTATATTTTTTCTAGTTTTTGTAAGGCTTAATGCATCCAGATTTGTAAAGTTTGGATTGATCTGCCTCTTGCAGTATGATAAATTGGTAACGATTATTTGATAGTGCTTCAGTTGAGTTCTTTTTTCTTTCTTGAGGCACATATTGAAAAAATTGATAGCAAAAATATTGGATCAAATTTTTGCAAATAAATAGTTAAATCATTATCAGGAGAAATTCATTGGTATACACTGTTGGTCAATATCTTGCCACACGGCTTGCCCAACTTGGGTTAAACCATGTTTTTGCAGTAGCAGGTGATTATAACCTTATACTATTAGATGAACTGGAAAAAGTTTCAGAATTAAAACAGGTTTATTGCAGCAATGAGCTTAATTGTGGATTTGCAGCCGAAGGGTATGCTCGTTCACGTGGACTGGGAGCTGCCGTTGTAACTTTTAGTGTTGGTGCATTTAGTGCATTTAACGCTGTTGGTGGTGCTGCAGCTGAGAATTTGCCTTTAATCTTGATTTCTGGTGCACCTAATAACAATGATTATGGCAGCGGACACATTTTACACCATACAACGGGTCATTATGACTATTCATATCAGCTTGAAATGGCCAAATATATCACGGTTGCGGCTGTCTCAATAACACATGCCGATACAGCGCCAGCCTTGATTGATCATGCAATTCGTCAGGCTTTATATCATCAGAAACCTGTATATATCGAATTATCTTGTAATATTGTTAATTTGCCTTGTGCAAGACCAGGACCAATCACCAGTCTGACCTATGAAAAAAGTAGTGATGTTGATTCATTGGAGGCTGCAGCAAAAGCTTGTCTGGAAAAAATCAACAATGCCAAAAATCCTGTTATTGTAGTTGGCAATAAAACACGTGCTGCAGCTGCAGAAAAAGAAGTGGTTGCATTGGCCAAACATTTAGGATGTCCTGTGGCCACTATGGCGCATGCGAAAAGTTTCTTCCCTGAGGAAGATCCTCATTATATTGGAACTTTCTGGGGTGAAATCAGTTCACCTGGTGTCGAGGAATATGTTAAGAATTCCGATTGTCGTATTTATGTTGGCGCGGTATTCAACGATTATTCAACGGTTGGATGGACTTCCCATTTATATGATGAGGATAAGGATATTCTATTTTCTCCGCATCATTTACGTGCAGCAAAAACAGAATTCAGCGGTTTCAAACTAAAAAACATTCTAAAACACATCATACCTCTTATCAAAAAGAATTCAACTGCATTGGAAGCTTTTAAAGCTAAGCATCATGCTGAAAAAGCTGCTGCCGTTGCAGAAGGTAATGCACCTTTAACAACAGTTGAACTAACACGTCAAATTCAAGGAATTATTGACAATAATACAACGATTTTCCTTGAAACAGGGGATTCATGGTTCCATGGTATGCATTACAAGCTTCCTAATGGAGCTCGTGTTGAATCAGAAATGCAATGGGGACATATTGGTTGGTCTGTTCCAGCAATTTTTGGTTATGCAGTCAGTGCCCCTGAACGTCGAAATATTGTGATGGTCGGTGATGGTTCATTTCAATTGACAGCTCAAGAAGTTGCTCAAATGATTCGTCATAATTTGAACGTCATTATTATCTTGATCAATAACCAGGGTTATACGATTGAGGTCAAAATTCATGACGGTCCTTACAATCGTGTTAAAAATTGGGATTACGCGAATATCATCAACACGTTTAATGCCGAAGACGGTCATGGACTTGGTTTGAAAGCTAAAAATGGCGCAGAATTGGCTGATGCGATGAAAACAGCGCTTAATCATAAACAAGGTCCGGTTTTAATCGAGGTTGCTATTGATCCTCAAGATTGTTCTCCTGATCTTGTTGTTTGGGGCAAGAAAGTTGCCAAGGCGAATTCAAGACCACCACGTGAAAAAAAATAAAATCATCAAATAATTTAGTATAAAACCTTTTCATGATTGTTTCATGAAAAGGTTTTCTTGTTTAGATATTTACCTAAAAAGTTCGTCCACAGGCTTGTTAAGATAGACCGGTAAAACCTCCTGTGGGATTCCATCCATTTTCAAAAATCCCTGTTCCAACCATATGATCCGATTGCACCATTTTATAAGAATTTGTGGCGAATGAGTTGAAATAATTAAAATTTGTGATTTTTTTACGATATTTTCCAATCTGTGCGTGGCTTTGAGCATAAATCCTTCATCACCTGTCATGAACCATTCGTCCATTAATAGGATTTGTGGATCAATTGCAGTGATGAGACCAAAACCCAATCGCAAATTCATACCAGAACTGTAGGTTTTTACCGGTAAGTCAATGTAGGGTCCTAATTCAGAAAATTCAATGACCTTTTCTTCAATTTCATTCATCTGCTTATGGGGAACACCATCAATATAACATCTTAATCGTATATTTTCTCTTCCCGTTAATTCAGGATTCATTCCAACTGATGGATCTAATAATGAGCTAATATGACCTTCAATACGAAGATGACCGCTTACCGGTTCATAAATTCCTGACATCGTACGTAAAAGAGTTGTTTTTCCGGCACCATTTGTACCGATCAAACCTACTCTTTCTCCACCCTTAATGCTAAAGCTTATATCGCGCAAGCTTTGAACATAAATTTTTTTGTGTTTGTCTTCGCTAAGACGTCCAGAAAGGAAAATATTGGTAACTTTTCGTAAATTACGCATATTTTCATGATATAAAGGAAAAGATATATAAAGATTTTTTACGGTAATATAGGGCATGATATCTAAATCCAGTAGGGAATGCGAAAACGTGTTTTACTGAAAATGAAAATTGCGGTTACCCATAATATCAGGCTGTAAACAATCGCAGCAAACCAGATAGATGAAGAGACATATTCTCCAAGAATGGGTGCGCGCACAATTTCAAACAAAGGGTACAGTGGATCTAGAAGCATATAGTTTTTGTTGAAATGAATGAAATTAATTTTCCAGATAATGGGAGTTATAAAAAACAAAGCTTGCATTATACTGGTTATAATAGGTGGAACATCTTTGAATCTGGTGCCAAGAATACCGATCAATAAACAAATAGCTAAACTATCCAGTGTCCATAATATACCAGAGGGAATTAAAAGATATAGGGTATAGGGTAAGACCTTTAGAATGCAGAAGACAATTACAATGACTAATAGGTTATGGATAAGGATTAGGAAATTACTGATGATACTTCGCCATGCATATACGCTGTAGGGTAGACGTGTGGATAAAATCAATTTCTCAGAATTGGTAAATATTGTGCAGCTATCAATTGTTAAAGTGCTTATAAAAGTCCATAAAACTACGGAAAGGGAAACATAGGGAAGATATTCATGAATATTAATGTGTAAAAGATATGCATAAAGAAAACCAATAGTCGCAATTTTACTTCCCATTATAATGGTGATCCAAAAAGGCCCCAGAATTGATCCCCGATAGCGTAATTTAATATCTGTCCAACCCAATTTACAATTTAACCTCCATTTCACAAATCCTTCCAGAATATCTAAAACGGCAAGTTTGATATTTTGTGAAAACTTTACAGGGCCAAGATCAAGGATCGGTTCTTTTGGTAAAATCTGATTATCATTTGACATTGCAAAGTCCATATATTTATTGGCGATTAAATAATAAATAAAATTAAAATATAGTGTTTAAAATTGCTTTTCAAACAAAAAAACAGCATTGATCGGTTTCAAAATAATTGCATCAATACTTTATAATACTTTTTATTTATGAATATTTTTAATGATTATTTATAATAATTGTTAATATTGTAACAATAATAATATAAATTTAATTTAAAATAATTTCTACATTATTTGATTTGATCAGTTCTCGAAAATATTATCATAAATTAATAGGTTATTTAGATAACGTGTCGTATAAATAAAAAAGTGAATAATTTTCAGTTATTAAAATATGTTGATCAAATGAAAAATATATCTATGCATGAAGTCAAAGATGCTGTCCTTGTTGGTGCTGGCATTGTAAGCTCTACATTGGGCACATTATTAAAAGAATTTAATCCTGATTATAAAATTACCATTTTAGAAAGATGTTCCGAAGGTGGCGATGAAAGTTCAGCGGCATGGAATAATGCGGGAACAGGTCATGCAGGTTTATGCGAATTGAATTACACTCCCTTTATTAAGGGGGAGGAAATAAATTTAACCCGCGCAATTGTCACGAATTCCAGATTTGAGACTTCACGCTTGTTTTGGAGCTATTTGGTCGAGCAAGGGAAATTTACAACGGTTCGGGATTTTATAAATCCAGTACCTCATTGCAGTTTTGTTTATGGGGCTGATAATGTTGCTTTTTTAAAGCATCGATATGATAAAATTCGTGAATTTGCAGGATTTGCAAAAATGGAATTCACTGAAGATCATCAAAAAGTAAAAGAATGGGCGCCGCTGGTTGGTAATGGTCGAAATGCAAGTGAAAAAATTGCATTGACACGTGTGAAGGGCGGTACTGATGTCAATTATGGTGCCTTGACACGTAAATTATTGGCACAACTTGAAAAATATGATGACGTTTCCATTCAATATGATGAGCAGGTTGTTGATATCAAACGGGTTAATGGTGTTTGGGAAATAAAATATAAAAATCGGATAAGTGGTTACGAAAATATTGTTTTATCAAAATTCGTTTTTATAGGTGCAGGTGGCGCAGCGCTATTATTGTTACAGAAATCCGGCATACCTGAGGGACGTGGACTGGGTGGATTTCCAGTAAGCGGTCAATGGTTACGATGTGATAATCCCACGATTGTAGAACAGCACCATGCCAAGGTTTACAGCCTATCCATGGAAGGATTGCCTACTGTTGTGGCACCGCATTTGGATACACGTGTCATTGATGGTAATAAATCAATCCTGTTTGGTCCATTTGCCGGATTTACAACTAAATTTCTAAAAAAGGGTTCATATTTTGATTTCCTTTCATCAGTTCGTTTGGAAAATATTGAACCTTTATTATCTGTGGCGATACATAATATTGACTTTATTCGTTATCTTATTCGACAGAGTACACAAACGATGGATGACCGTATTAATGCTTTACTCCGTTTCTATCCCCAGGCAAAAAAATCAGATTGGAAACTTCAAGTTGCTGGACAGCGTGTTCAAATTATCAAAAGAGATCCATATGGTAAACCAATCCTGCAAATGGGTACCGAGGTTATAACATCCAGTGATAAATCCCTTGCCGCTTTACTGGGTGCTTCTCCTGGTGCCTCTGTATCAGTTTCAATTATGATAAACCTGATTAAAAAATGTTTTCCTGAGCAAATCCAGGGAAAATGGGCCAAAAAATTGCATGAAATATTCCCTGCTGAAGAACAGGAACTTCAAAAAGATGCAAGAACTTATAACAAATTGCATGATTTTTCTGATAAAGCGTTGCAGTTAACTTAGGATTTTATCTGAATAGTTTCAAATACCCATTTAAAATGGGTATTTTTATTTCAAATCTTTAATAAGTCGATCAAAATTATTATTTCCTTTGTTTACTCTTTCTTGCATTTTTGAAATAATTTTGCACGTCGCATATTGACGCCATAAATTACAAAGAAAGAATCCCAATACTCCTATAAAAACACCAATTGCTACGTAGAGCATGTTATCTTGGGGCAAAAGACCCATGATCCAACTGCTTAATGCACCAAGAATGAATTGAATGGTTCCCAATAATGCGGATGCACTTCCTATTTTTCTTCCATGTAGGGTAAAGGCAAATATGGTACAATTAGGAAAAATAAATCCTAGGCACCCCATGATGATTACAATTGGAGAACAAACCAATATAATGCCTAGCCAATTATGAGGTAGTGGTAAAAAGCAAAGAATAATAAACAGGATTGAAACGATAAATGCTACATTTACCGCACAGTTTGTTAAAAAGCTTGGTTTAAATTTGTTGATTAAAATACCATTGAGCTGATTACAACTGGCAATTACAGCGGAATTGATACCAAACCAAAGTGCTAGCTGCAATTTAGAAAAATGCATAACATTACTCAATATATCAGGTGTACCGCTCAAATAGGCAAATATCATGAAAAGTCCAAAACTGGTTATCAAAGTGTTTGAACTAAAGACAGGCTCTTGAACAATGCGAATATATCGCCATAAAATTGATCGGATAGAGGATTGAATGCGGTATTTAATGGGTAAAGTGTCAGGAAGCATTATTATTACTGAAACAGTGCCCAAAAAGCCGTAGATTGTCATTATCCAGAATAGGACACGCCAGGGAAATTTGGCAACAATAAGACCACCAAGTGTTGGCGCTGCAATAGGAACAATCGCACCAACCAATGCCAGTTGCGCCATTATTTTAATGCCTCTCTTTCCGGTGGCAATATCCCTTACCATGGCTCGAGGAACAACCATGGCGGTTGAACCTCCTAGCGATGAAAGAAGGCGGCATAAGCAAAAAAGATAAAAATTTGAAAAGATTGCACAACCAGCCGAACCTAAAGTGAAAAGTAACATGCCTAAAAATAGAGGAGCCCGACGTCCGTATCGGTCAGATATCGGACCAGATGTAAATTGACCAATGGCTAAGCCAATAAACCATACCGTTAAGGTGATCTGAGCTGCACCATTGCCATAACCTGCCAAATCTTGACTGATCTGAGGAAAGGCGGGAAGATACATATCTGTTGCAAGGGGACCAATCGCAGTCAACAGGCCAAGTATGACTATAATCCACCAGGATAAATCTATAGTGTTTAGGTTATCTTGTTTCAATTTATTCATAGTTTCGTTTTAAATTTATTATGTTAATAAATAGATTATTAATGAATTAATTCAATATAAATTAAATGTTATGTATAAAAATATCGGTTTATCAGGCTGATGATTTTATCATTTACACCTTACAAATTTTTTGTGCATATGATGGAATAAAGGATAAAAACATCTCAATTTATAATTTTAGATCATCAAGAATTTTGTTCAGCATTCGTAAATAATAATTTCCAAAAAGAATGTAATGAATAATCAAAGGGAATATTTGATAAATTGCCAAACGTTTTTGCCATCCCTTTTCAAGAAGATTATAAGATTGATAAAAAATGTCATAAGGATTACCAAAAAGGTTTAACATGGCAATATCAACTTCATTATGGCCATAATAACAGGCTGGGTCAATTAAATAGGGTTGATTGTAGTGGGCAAGGATATTACCAGTCCACAAATCTCCATGAAGGAGGCTGGCTATAGGATGATCAGGCAAAAAATCATCAAGTTTGATAATAAGATGTTCTATTTTTTTGGCAGTTGTTACGGGTAAATGGGACAGGTAACATGCCAAACGCCATTCACCCCAAAATTTTACCCAACTAGATGAGGGTGTATTGATGACATTGATTGTTCCAAAAGCATAATTGTCCTCCCAGCCATAATTGGAGTTATGGATGTTATGAAGTTTGGTTAACATTTTTCCAAGATTGGACCATGTTTCCAAGGAAAAAGAATTTGTTTCCTTAATTCTTTCCAAAATTAAAATTTCTGAATTGGCAAGAATGACCTTTGGAACATCAATGCCATTACTTGCAAGAAATTTAAGCATTTTTCCTTCACTTTGAGGAGATGCACCATTTTTGATCACATAATTTTTCTTGTTTTTTGTTATGATATGGAATGTTTCGGAAACATCACCCTGGGTTAAGGGTTGTGCTTGTTCTATCTTGTCATTAAGATATTTTTCCGCAATAGAAATGAGAGCAGAGGGAGGGTAAATATTCATGATATTTGCTGTTCAAAATAATTTGCCAGATTATGACAAGCCTCATTTATTTGAGACCATGTTCGTGAAAAAGCATCTTGATTTCTGTAATAGGGATCTGAAATTTCTTCATTCTGATAATTGGGAATATAATCAAGCAATAATTTTATTTTACTATCTGTATCATATGGTGCCAATTTTTTTAATTGAACGATATTTTTATGATCCATGCCAATTATATGCGTAAAATCATGAAAATCCTGTAGCTGAATTTGCCTTCCAAGATAATGGCGAATGTCTATTCCATATTTCATGACCTCATGTATGGTACGCGGATCTGGGGGTTGATCAACATGCCATGCTCCCAACCCAGCAGAATCAACAAAAACTGGCAATTTCCTTTTTTTGACTTCTAGACTGAAAGCAGCTTCAGCCATGGGGGAACGACAAATATTACCCAAACAGACAAACAATACTGAATATAAAGTCATAGAAAACTCAATGTTATGATAATAAATTATTGAGAAATATATTGATTTCGCAAATCTATTTTTATGTTAAAATACTTTTGCTATCATGACAATGCTAAGCTTCATAAGTTTTTTAACTGTTTTAATAAGCAAATTTGGTAATTTATACAAATTAATATATAGTAACTGCTATAATTATGATGATTCATATATCAGTCTATTATAATTTATTTTATGTTAGTTATTTTTTCATATAGAATATAGATTTTGTTAATTTAACTATTTAAAATAATAAAAATTCTGAATGGTTTAAATCAAGGGGATGATAGGTGCCTGCTGGTGAAATTGTTGATCCAACCAAAAATCCAGTAAATCGTTTGTGGCGTTTTTTTCTGCGAATTGGTATTCCCGTGCTTGGGGTTATTTTGGTTTCTTTTGTCGTGGTTGGGGTAACCCTTCATTCTTATCACACGACAAAAGCTGGGATTTCAAAATTATCACATGTGATTTTGCGGACCGAACAATCTAGGATTTCCGAAGAAATATTGTCTTATCTCAATCCAGCCACCAAGGGTGGGGGATTGGCGGTTGATATGTTAAGTCATATTCCATCCGAATATAAATGGGGAATGTTTTATAGTTATGCGATGAGCAGTTTACATCGTACGAAACAGGCTGAATCTTTTTATTTGGCTGATAGTGATGGTCGTTTCAATATGGTTGAACGTGTTCCTGATCATCCTGACCAAGTAAGGGTTATAACATTGGAGCCAGATCAAAAAGGTGGACGTTTTTTAGAGGAATATCACATTTTTGACAGTAAAAAGGTTATTAAAACACGTTATATGCCAGCCAACGCCTATGATCCTCGTTTACGTGCCTGGTATCATACAGCAGTTGAAAATAATAAATTGACTTGGTCATCACCTGTTTTGATG
This sequence comes from Commensalibacter melissae, assembly GCF_009734185.1. Classification (NCBI taxonomy): domain Bacteria; kingdom Pseudomonadati; phylum Pseudomonadota; class Alphaproteobacteria; order Acetobacterales; family Acetobacteraceae; genus Commensalibacter; species Commensalibacter melissae. Next base: position 781,185 of record NZ_CP046393.1, read on the forward strand.
CCAACAAAAAAAGGCTTGGCGGTGACGGCATCTATACCTTTTGTGGATAAAGATGGAAAAAAAAATGTTTTTGCAATGAATATCTCCTTGCAAGAATTGACGAAATTTTTGGCTTCCATAAAATTGAGCAATAATGCGCGGATCATAATCATTGACAATACTGGTCACATTATTGCCTCTCCCAATCTATTGACCTATTTTGTTGGAAATGAATGGAATCCTCAAGATTCAAAAATCAATCCTGCGGTAAATCCCGTGATAGCTAGAGCATATGATCAATTTCAGATCCAAGGTTCTGGTATTCATTCCTTTAAAATGGAAAAAAAACCTGATCTTGGTCAGGGACAGGATCAGAAAAAAAATTCAAAAAATATTATTGATAAACAGAAACAAGTCGCTGGCAATTATATTTGCGTAACTTCCAGATTGCCTGATTCAATACAGAAATGGGTTATCATGATTGTTATACCAGAAAAAGATTTTTCTGGTTTTGTAGCTTCAGGTGCAAAGCAGAATCTGCTTTTTTCCTTGTTGGTTGTTGCATTGGCCGCATCAATGGCGGGATTACTGATTTATCAGGGACATCGTATGGATAAACTTGGTCTGCGTTTCCAGCATATTCAAAATGTGGTTGAACAGGAAAGTGACGCTATAGAGATGGTAGCATCAACTCCGGAAGTTTTTGACCCCAGAAATGAAGCGCTTATTCTTACCGAAAAACTTTGCAAGCTGGTTTCTGCACATCGAGTCAGTATTTGGCATTTTTCAACTGATCATAAATCCTTGATTTGCAATGATATATATGATCGGACAGAAGATAATCATGCTGGTGGATATGAATATTCTATTTCGGAATTACCCAATTTTTTTGAATTGCTTGATGCAGGTGAAACAGTTGTTGTGGACAATGCTGAACATGATCAGAGAACGGCTGCATTATATCGATTGTTTATGAGCTCTGTTTCTACTCGATCGCTGATGATTACCCCTGTTTTAGGTAAAAATGGAACAATAGGGGCAATTCTGGTTGAGGATACGCCTTATCTTTATAATATAAATCATATCACAAAAATTTTTGCGGGGCTGGTTACAATGCGTTTTGTTGCGGCCCAAGTTGAATTTGACCAGATTGGCAAACACCAAAGACTACACTATGAAAATGGTAAAGTTTTTTCTCAGAAAGAATTTTTGAAAAAAACGGTCAAAGATGATTTGGAAAATACGGAAAAAGATATTAATCATGATTATCTGATAGATCCGGGTCAGTTTTCAAAAAATAAAATTGATTTTGGTCAATTTGATAAACAAGGTGAACAAACCATATATCCTGCTGTTGCGATGATGGATATTTCATTTAGTGGGTTTTTGTCTTCTGATATTCAACATACGGTGGAATTAATCAAACCTGTCAAAAATTTAGTCATTGTATTGGAGCAAATCGCACAGAAATATGGTATTTTCTACGTAAGAATTATGGGAGGTCATCTGATCGCTGTGACGGGATGTTCAAAGGAGCCAGACATCACCGCCCCGATCAGATTGGCCCAAGCGGCAATAGATATGCGAGAGGCCTGTCTGGAGATTATTCCCCATAAATATACAAGTTCAACATTTGGGATTGGAATAGATGTTGGTCCAGCAATCGGGTCCTGGTTTGGCAAGGACGCAAAAACTTTTGCATTATGGGGGCCTGTGGTCGGAATGTCTTCATTGATGGCACAAATGGCCAAAGATGATGCAACGATTCAAGTGACACAAGAAGCCTATGCGGCTTTAAGAAACGATTTCCTGTTCAGATCAAGAGGAAATTTCTTTATTCCTGATATGGGTGTTGCTGATATATTTATTCTTGCTGGCAGACGATGAACGATTATCAAAATAATAATGACCAGTATACCAAAAGGGGGAGTGCTCCCAGATCGGATAAACAGGTCGAAACGATTTTATCGAGTTTGAATGATAATGGTATTCATGATGTCGATCAATATATGGAATCCATTCGTATTCGTGAAGCTGAACAGGAGCAAACATTATATCAACGTTTGAAAACTGTAGAACCGGGTTTCTTTTCGATTTTCAGAAAAATCGGAATTGTTATTTTCTGGTACATGCAGCCTGTTCTGAATGTAATTGGTTCAGCAACGCGCAGTTATTTTCGGTTTCTTTTGTCTGTTCTGGCAGTTTCATGGGGAGTGCTGGTTGAAAGCATCTCTCCTCTAACATGGCGCAGGACAGTAAAGTATGAATTCAAAAGAATGGTAGGGTTGGCCATTGGCGGTGGATTTTTCAGCACTTTCTTTACGGCTAGTCTTGCGGGTTTGGCTGTGGTTTCTCAAGCGATTTTATGGCTTGGCGCAGCAGGATTAACCAAAATGACTGGACCCATCCTGGTTACAGTTCTGGTTCGAGAACTGGCCCCGGTGCTGGTAGGAATGATTTTATTAGGAAGAAATGGCATTCTGACCGTAACGGAATGCAGTTTACTAGCAATGGGTGGACAGCTTAAATTTTTTACGTCTATGGGAATAGATGCTTTTATAACCATTGTAGTGCCAAGAGCCTGGGCTTTTACTATTGCCAGTTTTACCCTGGGAATGGTTTTTGGTATTATCTCGTTATTCATGGGTTACCTGGTAACTTATTTTATGGGGACAATGCATGATTCCATTTGGATGTTCTACAGTAATATCCTCGCCGCAATGACGGGATGGGATTATATTCTGGTACCCTCAAAATTTATCGTTATGGGTTTTTTGATTGGTGTTGGTTCTTGTATCACTGGTATGAATGTCAAAGTTACAGATGATCCTGCAACGTTATTGCCCAAAGGTTTTACGCGCGGTATTTTGCTCATCATGGTGGTTAATATTTTATTTACAATAGGATTTTAGTGATGGTGGATAAAATATTATTGAATATAGATAACGCCAAACCTTCATTTGAAGAAAGCGCGTTGCCTTATGTGCCATACAATTTAAAATTGCGGGCAGGCGAATGTATCATTGTTGAAACGGGCAGTATGGAGTTATCAACTGCTTTAGCAGATTTATGTAGTGGTATTGTCAAGTTAGATGAAGGAAGTGTCAAATTTGAAGGGATGGAATGGTCTTCTTTGAATGAGCCAAGATTATCTGCCTTAAGGGGAAGAATAGGTCGTATATTTCAACAGGGTGGTTGGGTTGATATGTATCCTGTCGCAATCAATATCTTGATGCCAATGTTGCATCATTCCTCTTTAGCTATCGATAAATTGACCAAGCAGGCTTTGACACTATGTCGAATTTTTGGTTTGCCTGGTCTTCCCATGGATACGCCTCGCCATATGATGCCGGTAGATTTACATAGGGCTGCATGTGTGAGGGCCTTGTTGGGAAACCCTGATCTAATTTTATTGGAGCACCCTTTTGAAGGATTTTCAGAAGATTTGTTATTCCCACTGTTTGAAATGTTGAATACGGCACAAAATAAAGGGGCCGGTGTTATTTGCTTTACACAACAGTTTTCTTTGTGGAATTATTATAGGGAACGGGTGACGCATTGGATGCGGTTGCAGGAAAAAGGGTTAACATTGGAAAATCAATAAGAATATTTATCCTTAATTGCATGAATGATACGGTTATAAAATAAAATGTTTAACAGCAAACGATACACAAAAGCGCGACAGTTATTTCAGCTAAGATATGCTAATGAGTGGACAGGTGGTCTTGTTCTTTTATGCTTATTAGCATTTATTGGTGCAATTATTGAAGCTGGTGTATTACGGGACTGGCTTACCCCTGCGGCACAACTGAATATTATCCTGCCACAAACAGGTGTTGACAATCTATCGGTTGGAGATGATGTGGAGGTATTCGGTATTAATGCGGGGACCATACAAAAAATCAATGTCAATTCTGATGGTGGTTTAACGGCAATCGCAATGCTGGATCCCCAGATCAGAACTTTTATCAGACGAGATAGTACAGTCACCATCAAACGTAAATTTGCCGTAGCAGGTGCCGCTTTTGTTTCTATAACAAGAGGATATAGTACGCCGCTAAATTGGCGTTATGCTGTTTTGTCGGCGAAGACAGAGCCTAATCCTGCAGACCAGATTTCACAAATGGTATTGCAAATTCATAAACGTATTGTTCCAATTATGGATAGTGCAAAAAATATGATGGCTTCACTTGAAATGACAGTTGAGGGAATTCAACAGGGGCGTGGAACAGTTGGTCGTTTGGTTAATAATGATGAATTAATCAGAAGAGCTGAAAATATGGTTCAAACAATCAACAATGTTATTGAACAATTGAAACCGATTGAAAATAATATTAATCATGTTGTTAAAAATTCTGATAAGGTCATGGTTAATTTCAAAAAAGTTTCCAGAGATTTAAGCAAGGCTTCACCTTCTTTGAAACCGATAGCTAAAAATGTTCAAGATGCAACGGCAGAGTTGCCGGATATGATGATTCAATTGCAATCAACAATGGGTGATCTACAACGATTGATTATACAACTGAAAAGTATGTGGATATTGGGTGGAAATGGAAAAGCGCCTCATAAAACAAAACGTCTACATGCAAGAGAGGTAAGACCATGATAGGAAATTTAGGAAAGATTCCGTTTTGTCTTACAGGTTTTCTATTTCTGGCAGCATGCGGCGTTACACAAAATGATCCACCTAGAGATGAGCCTTTGCAACGAACTATGGACGTTGCCAAACAGGGAGTATTTTATAATCGGTTAAAACAGGCTGAAATAAATTATCTAAAATCATATCAATTTGCTTTAACCCGTGATGATCAGAATGATATTGAGAATGCAGGTTATAATTTGGCTGTTGTTCAGTTGGATATGAATAATAAGCAGAAGGCTTATGAAACTGTTCAGGCTGTCCGTAACGAATTATATATTAGAGACGAAAAAAATAGTCCTCAACTGGATTTAGTTGAAGCAGCCATTTTATACCGGTTGCATCGTCAAGACGAGGCTTTGAGACTTTTACAAAATGCGGTACAAACGTCGCAAGATGATATACGGGAACGGGCTTATTTTTTCATAGGATTGATTGCTAACGATCAAAATAATATTTCCCTGTTGGTTAAAGCTTCTCAAAAGCTTGATCAATTAATTCTAAAAGATAAAAATGCAAGAAAAGAGGATAGTTGGAAAGCGGATCAAGGTGAATTGCATGCATTGTTGAATTATAGAAATGGGAAATATGATGATGCTATTACCACGTCAAGATTTGTAGAGGTAAGCCGTCGTCAACAAATTGAATATAGAGCAATGGTTAGGGCGCTTGTTATTCAGGCTATGGCTTATGAATCAAAAGGTGATCGGATTCAGGCAGCCAATTTATATATAAGGGCTGGCAAAAGTGCCCGATTTTTAAAAGAATATACAGATGCCAAGAATTATTTGTATAAAGCTGTTGCATTACAGGCTGATCAAATAACTAATAATTTGGCATCTCATGAATTATCAACTGTGAGACAAGAAGAATTTAAAATGAAAGAAAATTCTTTAGATAAAAATTAATGGCAATAATAATAATTTTATTTAAGAAATAGAGCTAAAATCGCTAAATATAGCCAACCAAAAATAAGAAGAGTACCTCCGATTGGTGCTATGGGTAAAAATGGATGAAAACCGGTAAAACTGATGTAAAAGACACCTGAGCAAAACAAAGTTAATCCTAGAATAAATATACATCCGATTAGAAAAAAATGTAAATTTAGTTTCCATATTTTTTGTAATATGGAAACTGATATCAAGGCTAATCCGTGAATGAATAATATATTATCCGCTATTCGACTCATATTTCTGCCATCATTAATAAAATATTGATCTGGTAAATGGGAGGTGAGGGAAGAAAATATAACTGCCAGTAAACAGTAAAGTGCCCCGAAGGCGAGAGAAATATTAATAAATAAAAATTTTCTTTGGAATTCCATTTTTCACCTTATTTATACGATTTAAAGAGTTGAAAAAAAACTATTTATGAATTAAGTATAAAAAAATAATATAAAGATTTAAGATGGCAAAGAGGTTAAAAGAATAATAAAAAAAATTGTGTATTATTAATTATAAAACAAAATTATATTAAAAGTATTTTATAATATTGCAAAATATATTAATTTTTTAGGCAATACTAAATAAAAACGTGTAAGTCAAAAAATAACAATTAAGTTTATTAATTCATTGTAAATAGCGAAATAAACTTGAATATTTGTTTAAAAAATCGAAAATATTAATTTTTCTAGAGATTTATCACTAGAATTTATCACTTAATAACCAATATAAACCAATAAAAATATTTATACTTAATAATAAGCATGATTTTTAAAGTGGGAATTTTTTTTAATGAGAACTGATAATAAAGAAGAAAAATTTTCGAATATAACTGATATAGATGCTGTTAAAAGGGCGTTGGAAAGTATAGGGGATTCTACAAATAAAAAGACAGTGAAAGAAAAAGGAAATGATAGTTTTCCTAAAAGACGGTTTATCAGGGATCAAGGAGTAATTGTTAAAAAACAGAATTCAGAAAAATTTTCTAGAAAAACATATTTTCAAGATTTTTCTGTTGATGATAAACTGTCAAAATATAACCGAAAATTATCGATAACAAACGAAAAAGATGAAAATAGTTTCAAAACAATTCTTAAACATGTAGAAATACTTGTCGAGAAAATGACATTGATGCAAAAACAAGTCGAGAATTTGGAAAAATTGAATATTAAACTTTCAGAACAATTCAAGAGTGTGACATCCAGTTTTAATAAACCAAATGAAATTGAGACTGTTGAGGTTATGGAAGATGATGATATTGTTGATGAATTGGGACAAAAACCGGTCAAATGGTGGATTAGAAAGCTTGACTAATGTCCAAACTGATTGTTAAACATTATGAAAATTTATGGAAAGGACATTTTAAACTTGATAGAGCAGAAGCTGTTCAGAAATATTCGGATGGTAATGAAAAGTCTGTCAAGCGTGAAATATTAAGAGTAAATGACAGTGTTGCGGTTTTATTATTTCGTCATGATAATGGAAACATTATTTTAACTTCACAATGGCGGGCACCTGTTCTTGCAAGAGGTGACGATAATAATCCGGTTATAGAAGTATGTGCAGGCAACATAGATTCATCAGATTATGATCCCTTAAGAAAAAATCCATTGGAAGCGGCTTATCAAGCTGCTTATCGAGAGGCAAAAGAAGAGACAGGTTGGCATATAAATCAGTTGTACCATTTATTTGCCTTGTATAGTTCGCCAGGAATCACAACAGAAAAAATATATTATTTTATCGCTTCCGTGGATAAGCAAGATCAAAAGGGTGGTGGATTACGACAGGAAGGCGAAAATATTGAAATATTGGAAATGAAATTGACGTTGGCCTTTGAATGGATCAAAGAAAATAAAATTGTTGATTTAAAAACGGTATTTTTGTTACAGTATTTCGGTAATAATATTAATCTATTTATGTAAGACCAAATATTTATATGTAATTCAAATAATCTTTTGGCTGAAAAATCAATATAATTATATCAGTCTGCATCATGTTTTGTAGAAAAAAAGTCGTGCAGACGAAATATTTTATATTTATCTGTCTATACGGTTATATTGTTTTTAATTGTAATTAGTGTTGATTTTAACTAGTATTTACTCGTTTATAAATTTAAAACGTGTAAAGATAATTTGTAACAGAAGAATAAGGAATAAGTCGTGGTATTTCGTCGGGATCTTTTGCGTACTACAGCAGGAGCCTCCTTGGTTGGAATAGTTGGTGGAATAACAAATATTTCCCCAGTATCTCTTGCAAAAGCAGATGAACATAATTCTGTGGATCAGGGAAAACCATTTGATCAAACTACGGTAAGACAATTGGCAAAATCAATGGCGCAACGTGCGTATAAGGCACCTGATGATCATTTGCCAGATGTGATTGACAAACTAGATTTTGATGGATTTAGGGGAATTGAATTCCGCCATGAAAGAGCTTTATGGAATAATGAAAATTTAAATTTTGCTATTGAATTCTTTCCGAGAGGTTTTTTATATCGACCACGTATAGATATTCACGAGGTAATTGATGGGGTTTCCAAGCCTGTTCAATATCATTCTGACATGTTTTCCTATGCGGATCCTAAACACAAAATTGATCAGGATTTAGGATTTTCTGGCCTGAAATTGATGACCAAACTCAATCAATCGGAAACGATGGAAGAATTTGCAGTATTTTTAGGTGCATCCTATTTCAGGGCGATAGCCAAAGGTCAACAATATGGTTTGTCTGCGCGTGGTTTTGCTAAGGGAACCGCGGATCCACAAGGGGAAGAATTTCCTCTATTTCGGGCGTTCTGGATTGTCAAGCCTAAAAACGGCATTGAATCGTTGGTTATATATGCATTGCTAGACAGCCCTTCATTAACCGGGGCATATTGCTTTACAATTCGCCCAGGTAACATGACAATATTCGATGTTGAAACCCATATCTATCCCCGTAAATTAATTTCTAATGGCGGAATTGCTCCTTTGACTGGCATGTTTTATTTTGATGCCAATGATCGTAATCACATTGATGATTGGCGTCCTGCCGCCCATGACAGTGAGGGTCTTCTTATATGGACGGGTACAGGACAACAAATATGGAGACCTTTAACCAATCCAGTTGATTTACAATATTCTGTTTTTGTTGATAATGCGTTAAAGGGTTTTGGCCTAATTCAACGTAAACATGCCTTTAGCCAGTATGAAGATCTGTCTTTGCATTATGAATTAAGACCAACCGCTTGGGTTGAACCCGTGGGTGAATGGCAAGCGGGTAGTGTCAATTTGGTGGAAATACCTTCCCCCAGTGAAGTCAATGATAATATTGTGGCATTCTGGCGCCCCAAAGAAGTTTTTAGAGAAGGAAAAGAATATACCTTTACTTACCGTTTATATTGGGGATGGGATAATCCATGGACAACATCCTTATCTCGTATTGCTGCAACCAGAATAGGGGCAGTTGTTGATAAACCGGATGTAAGATTTATTTGTATAGATTTTTTTGATGGTCCATTGAACGGCTATTCATCGGACAAACAATTGCATGTCAATGTATCCTCTTCCACGGGTCAAATTAGCAATATAAGCATGTATTCAGATACAAATTTGCATAAATGGAGAACGACTTTTGAGTTCGATCCTAAAGGAGCTAAAATGGCTGAATTGAAATGTGTTTTAATGGATGGGGATCAACCAATTTCCGAACAATGGATCTATCGTTGGACACCGTAACATATTTGTGAAATTTATTGTTTAATAACCCAAGCATGAAAAGCTTGGGATTTTTTTTAGGTAGGTATAAGAAACGGTTATTATTTTCAAATATCATTTATCCATGTATGAGTAAATTGATTTTATAATCAACTTCTTGGATGCATTTGTTTCCAGTCTATTGAAATATTTATATTTGTAAGTTAGGCTTCGGGTATTTTAAATAGGAGAAAAAAATACTTATGGTTGAATTAAAGGTCAATAATCATTGTCATCTGCAAAATGATTTGAATGAAATCAAATTTCAGGACTTAACAGCTGACAAATTTGAATTTGCTGCCCTTCCTCCAGAATCTCCTATTGAAATGCCTGTGCAAAATTTATTTTCAAGGCCAAATATTTATAATCGTTCTAAAAGAATGAAAACTGAACCAAAGACAATTTTCTTTAGAAGATTGTTTGTTTTTTTATTATCTTTTTTATTAACGGCGTACGCCTCCTACGAAATGAATCTAGTGTTTAACAGCACAGGCATGAATTCCCTTGGCGTTATTATTCTGATTATTTTTACAGTATTGTTTTTATGGATTGCCTTTTCTTTTGTTTCATCACTTGGAGGATTTTTTGAGCAATTGAAACAAAAGGGAGGTCTTTCGCTAAATATCGATCCCAAAGCACAAATTCCTAATTTGCGTAATAAGACAGCAGTGCTAATGCCTACCTACAACGAGGATCCACATCGTGTTTTGGCTGGTTTGAAAGCAATCTTTAACAGTCTTCAAGCGACTGGTCAGGGTGATCACTTTGATTATTTCATTTTATCGGACACTACCGATCCGGATGTATGGGTTGAGGAAGAGGCAACTTATTTACGCCTAATTGAAGAAACAAAGGGTCTAAATAAGATTTTTTATCGACGCCGTTTTGAAAATACCGATCGTAAGGCTGGAAATTTGGGGGAATGGGTTCGACGTTTTGGTGGGGCTTATGAACATATGTTGACTCTTGATGCGGATAGCCTGATGGAAGGGGACACGATAGTAAGAATCTGTGCAGCCATGGAAGAAAACCCAGAAGTTGGATTGATTCAAACTTTACCGGTTATTGTCAATGGCACAACGTTGTTTGCGCGCTTGCAACAATTTGCCGGACGGGTTTATGGTCCTACTATCGCTTATGGTTTAGCATGGTGGCACGGGTCAGAAAGTAATTATTGGGGACATAATGCGATCATACGGATCAAGGCTTTTGCCGAGCAGGCTGGATTGCCCCATCTTCCGGCAGTGAGAAAACCTTTTGGTGGCATGATCATGAGTCATGATTTTGTTGAGGCGGCTTTGATGAGAAGGGGGAGATGGGCTATTCATATGGTTCCTGCATTACAGGGTTCCTATGAGGAAAGTCCGCCTTCTTTGACTGATATTGCTATCCGTGATCGTCGTTGGTGTCAGGGGAATTTGCAACATGCCATGATAATTCCAACAAAAAAGTTGAGCTGGATAAGTCGTATACATATGATAACAGGTATTGGGGCGTATGTAATGTCACCATTGTGGCTGTTATTTTTGCTTGCCGGTATTCTGGTATCACTACAGGCTTTATTCATGAAACCGGAATATTTCAGTACAACGGATCGCGTATTATTTCCTCACTGGCCCCAGGTTGATCCAGTTCAGGCTGAATATGTTTTTATTTTAACCATGCTTGTTTTGTTGGCCCCTAAATTTTTAGCGTGGATTGCCCTTTTGGCCAATCCTTTTTTAAGAAAAGGATGCGGTGGAGAAATCAAGGCTTTGTTTTCCATTGTTATTGAAACGCTTGTAGGTGGATTGATTGCACCTGTTGCGATGTTGATTCAAACCGCGGCGGTAGCGTCAATATTGTTGGGATATGATTCAGGATGGAATGCCCAACGTAGAGACGTCGGTTATATTCCTTTAAAAGATGTTATCCGGGATTATTGGCCACATACAGTTATTGGTATTTTAATGGGTGCAGCTGCCTGGGCAGTTTCTTTTTCTTTATTTTTATGGATGACACCTGTATTGCTGGGATTATTATTGGCAATTCCTCTAGTATGGATGACTTCAAGTCAGAAAATCGGAATTTTATGTCGCAAATTGGGTTTGCTAATCATTCCTGAAGAAGTTAATCCGCCAAATATTTTGCGACTTGATAAAAAAGAAAAAGAAAAAATTGCAAATTTGGAAGTTAAAAATGCCTTTCACAATTTAGATAACAGTAAGCTAATTCAATTTCATTTGACTCAGCTCCCTCAGGAACGGAATAAAGGGGAAGCTATTAATGCAAATGAATTGGTCAGTATTGTTAAAATTGAGGAGGCAGACAATCGTCAGCAACTTTTGGAGAATTTAACAAAAGCGGAAAAATCGGCTGTACTAGCTTGTAAAAAAGCTCTCATCAAATTTTTTAAAGTGCCATTATAAAGATTATAAAAAATGAGATAAAATCTTTAGAGATTGTCTTACTTCTATGCTAGGAAGTAAGACTTAAAATAAATCATATAATTTTTTATAGTTTTTCATTTTTAAAAATTAATTCAGAATGTAATTTGTTGAACAATCAACGATTTAGTTAAATAGATTAGATAATGATTATTATTTAATATTCGTTTTTCAAAAACAATAAATGGTTTTGTTTTTATCTCTATTGTTCGATAAACGCATGTTTTTTTCCAATTCAAAAATTTTTTCTGTCAAAATTTTACTAGATTGATTTGTTTTTTTTCCTTTTTTGGTTAAAATTACAAACTCTACGTTATTGGCTTTATGAGAATAACGCTGGCTGCTGACACGATAACGTTTATAAATTTTTGCAAAAATTGATACACGGCCAATTGTACAGTTTTGGCGTATCATTTCCTCCAAAGGTATAAAACCATCTGTACTATAGCTAGTCATTATCCATTGTGTAGGTAGAGTCTGAAGAAGTGTATTATAAGCATCACTTGCCTGTTTGCGAATGGTATAAGCACTTTTTCGGTTTTTTCTCCAATCCTTACGAATTGCAGATTTATCTCGGCAGGAAATTTTGTTGGATATATTAGGCTTGTCCCACAAGGTAATACTGTTCAGGACATGATAATTGGATCCGTATGGATGCTGGTTATAGGGTGGATCTAAATAGGCAATTGAGTAATCAGGTAAATTCATATTTTGTAATTTTTCAGCAAGAAGTTGCGCATCCATTTGAAAAATTAAATTTTCCTGATGATTGTTAAAAAATTGTATAGGTTGTAGCTTTAAATCTCCCGCAATACGATAAAGGGCGGTTTTTGTTTGTCCGCCCCATCCCTTATGAAAGCCTTTGAAAACGCCACTTGTATTTGCATGATAACACGCACAATAAAGTAGTGGAGCAAGCAGGCAGGCAAATTGAATTTCGCTAAGTTTATTTTTTTGTTCCCATTCGAATATTTTTTCACGTATTGCATCAATTTTTAAACCGTTTTTTCGCATGTAAAAAAGCCGGTCTTTGGATAAATCATATTGGTCATCATTTTCAGGACATAAATGAGAGGTTACCCAATTTTGTATCGGTGGCAGATTATTTAGATACAGCAAAATATCTTCATAGGATTGTTCATTGAAGAATTTGGGAGAAGATTGTATCTGTATTGAAGCAATATTGAGGATTCGGCTATAAGGTTCCCAATCATTGGAAAATACGCGATAGCCTATTTTTTTTGCAAGGCGGCTGACTACTCCGCTGCCTGAAAATAAATCTATAAACAATCCATTTTTTGGCGAACCATTAGTTTTGGACAGACCGAGATGAATTAAATCCAATAATTTTCGTTTATTCCCTATATAAGGTATAAGTTGATTAAATAAAAAGTTATCAGTTTGATAAGCTGAATGTTTTTCTTTATTCCACTGCATTTAGTATATTAAACTTGTATGGTTTACTTGTCACGATCATGAAGGAAGAGAAATAACAAAATTATCATAGAGTAAATTTGATCAAAAATTTGTTTTGTATGGAAAATATTACATTTTATAATGACGTAAATTCATTACGTTTATAACCTTGAACGAATAAAGCGGATAGTAACGAGGTATGCTGAATTTTATTTATAATTTTTTCAGCAACAATCGGTTTGGGATAAAAACCGATACCTAATCCTGCAGAACTCAACATGGGCAAATCGTTAGCACCATCGCCAATTGCCATTGTTTCATCATTGGACAAGGAAAGTTTTTTTGTAAGGCGTTGAAGATGATTCAACTTAGCTTCTTTTCCAAGAATGGGAGGAATAACCTTTCCATCAAGCATATTATCCTGAAAACTTAATTGATTTGCATGATTTTCATCAAATTGACAAATCTGGCTTACTTTTTCGGTAAAATAGGTGAACCCACCGGAAATTAAAGCTGTATGCGCATAATGGTTTTTCATTGTAGCTACAAGAATTTTTGCCCCTTCATTGAGTTTTGTTTTATTCCAGGTTTTTTCCAAAAAATTTATAGAAACGTTTTTCAGCAGGGCGATTCTTTCTTTTAGGGCTGTTTCAAAATCAAGTTCACCATTCATGGCACGTTCGGTTATTGCAGAAATGCGATCGCCAATTCCTGCTTCAGCAGCTAGGTCATCAAGTGTTTCATTTTTCACGATAGTACTGTCCATATCGGCTATTAAAAGCCTTTTTTTTCTGTGCGTGGAACAGGTTATAAAAAAATCGGCCTCATCAATATCCAGCGATTTTTTTATATCTTGATAAAGTGGCAGAGCTCCAGTTAGATTATTTATGGAAGCTGGAGCGATAAAATCTATCGCTTCTTCATGAGAAAGCCATTGATAATTCAGATATGAGAATTTCTGTCTAACTCGATCTATAATTGATTGATTAAGCAATGAGGGTGGTGTTACCAAAGTAAAAATAAAGGACATAAAATTATCCGTGATAAGATTGGGGCTTTAACATAATGAATTCAGATCAATTTGATTTTGGTTAACTTTTAATGATTTTTCTCATAAAAACAAGAACTTCTGAAATTTAATTATATAAAGCGGTTTTCAGGGAATTGTTTTATAACTAATTAGTGATTCAATTATTATGAATAAACCAAAACATGGATTATGCTTATGGAACAGGCGGTGCTTCAATCACGGTCTTTAAATAATGAATTGCGGCAGGGGAAAAAAAATTGGGCGGTTATTGTTGCCGGTCCAACATGTTCAGGTAAATCTTTCCTCGCTTTACAGCTTGCACAAAGTTTAAATGGATCAATTATCAATGCGGATGCAATGCAATGTTATGCTGATTTACGTATCATAACCGCTCGTCCCTCTTTTGAGGATGAAAAACGAGTTCCACATTATTTATATGGGGTGTTGCCTTGGTATGAAACGGGTAATGTTGGTTGGTGGCGACAACAGGCACTTAATCAGTTGCAGAAAATATGGGAAAATCATAAATTGCCTGTATTATGTGGTGGAACAGGCATGTATTTTCATTCCTTAATTCATGGTATTGCCATGATACCTGAACCGGATCCGTCAATAAGGAAACAGGCACGTCAGTTGGTCAATGATGGAAAACTAGCGGATTTATATAATGAATTGGCCAAAGAAGATCCTGAATCGGTCGAGGAATTAAAATCTAATGATTCTCAAAGAATTGCTCGAGCATGGGAAGTCTGGAAATCAAGTGGGAAAGGATTGAGATATTGGCAAAAACATGCACATTTACCTGGTGCAGATTGTAATTTTATTGTTATTCGCCTTGCACCTGAGCGTTCTGTTTTACGTCAAGCCGTAGCTAATCGTTTTGGATTGATGATTGATGAAGGTGCACTGGAAGAGGTTAAACTGTATGCGGAAAAAAAACCGTCTTTGTCATGTCCTTTGTCCAGAGCTCATGGAGTTCCAGAGTTCATGGCTTATCTTAATAACAGGATTTCTATTAAAGAGGCCGTTGAACAGGCTGTAAAGAATACGCAACGATACATTAAGCGTCAGGAAACATGGTTTTCACATCGAATTTTGGCGCCAGTGCAGCAAACTTGTATTTTTAATTCAAGAATAGACAAAAATACGCAATATTTGCAAAGAATTATTAAAAAATCTGAACTTTTTATTAATAGTTTTATTGACGAATAATCATTTATTGATTAGGGTAATTTCAATAATAATTTATAAGATAAGATTAAACTGCAAATCATTTTATTTGGTTTAAATTTATATTCTATTAATACCAAGGATTAATTGAAAATGACAGAGGCTATGCAAAAGAACGGTAATAATGCTCTTAAAGAAAAAAAAAATTATGATATGACTGGAGCAGAAGTTCTTTTACAGGTACTCGTTGATCAGGGTGTGGATATTATTTTTGGATATCCGGGGGGGGCTGTTCTGCCCATTTATGATGTTTTATTCAAGCAAAAGAACATTCGCCATATTCTAACACGCCATGAACAGGCTGCCGTGCATGCCGCAGAAGCCTATGCCCGTTCAACGGGAAAGGTAGGTGTTGTTTTGGTTACCAGTGGACCGGGCGCAACCAATACCGTCACTGGGTTGGTGGATGCCTTAATGGACTCCGTTCCCATTGTTTGTATCAGTGGACAGGTCTTCAGAAGTTTGATTGGTAATGACGCTTTTCAAGAAGCGGACACGGTTGGGATTACTAGGGCCGCGACTAAATTTAATTATCTGGTTAAGGACACGGAAAAATTGGCTCAGAAATTGCATGAGGCATTTTATATAGCCAAAACAGGTAGGCCCGGACCTGTTCTTGTCGATATTCCTAAAGATGTCACTTTAGAAAAAGCACCCTATATTAAGAAAAACAAAGTTGAACCTTATCCATCTTATAGACCGGTTACTGAACCCGATGAAAATCAGGTTGTAAAAGCGGTAGATGCAATGAAAAAGGCAAAGCGTCCCTTATTCTATATAGGAGGTGGGGTTATTAATGCTGGAAAAAAGGCATGTGAATCGTTAAAGAGATTGGTTAACTTAACCGATTTTCCGTGTACTGCTACGTTAATGGGTCTTGGTGCATTTCCCGGTTCAGACAAGCATTTTCTCGGCATGTTAGGAATGCATGGAACTTATGAAGCAAATATGGCCACCCATGATTGTGATGTCTTGATTGCTTTGGGTGCGCGATTTGATGACCGTGTTACAGGCAGTGTAAAACATTTCTCACCGAATTCCATTAAAATACATGCTGATATTGACCCTTCTCAAATTAACAAGATTGTAATTGTTGACATACCTATTGTCGGGGACGTGGCCAAAACGATCGAATTGATGATCAAGCTATGGGACAAAAGGGAAGATCAGAAAAAAGATTTGAAAAACTGGTGGAAACAAATTGAAGCATGGCAGTCAATAGAGTGCCTGAAATATGATCAGGATAAATCAAAGGGCAGTATTGTAAAGCCCCAGCATGCCATTCGTTCGCTTTACAAAGCAGTTAAAAAAAGAAAAAAAGAGGCATATGTAACAACAGAAGTCGGTCAGCACCAAATGTGGGCAGCTCAATATTATATTTTTGATCAGCCTAATCATTTCATGACATCTGGTGGATTGGGAACCATGGGGTATGGATTACCGGCTTCTGTAGGAACACAAATTGCGCATCCCGAGGATCTTGTTATAGATATTGCAGGCGAGGCCTCTACTATGATGAACATTCAGGAACTGGCCACAATCAAACAATATCGTCTGCCAGTGAAGATTTTTATCTTGAATAACCATTATATGGGTATGGTGCGACAGTGGCAGGAATTGGTTCATGGTGGACGCTATTCTGAAAGTTACAGTGAAAGTCTGCCTGATTTCGTCAAATTGGCGGAAAGTTTTGGCATTAAGGGATTGAGAATAGAAACGATTGATGACTTGGATAATGTCATTGATGTAATGCTTGATGAGCCGGGACCAGTGTTGGTTGATGTTTGTGTTCAGCAAGAGGAAAATTGTTTTCCAATGATTCCAGCGGGTGCACCCCACAATCAGATGATATTGGGACCAAATAAAAAATAAGGCTTGGCATTTTTTATTTTATTTTAATGTTGGGAATAAAAATGGGCAATCAACGTAATAATGTATCGTTATCGGAAGTCATCGAAGATAAAGATAATTTTGTTAAAGCTGTTTTTTCTTTGATTGTTGAAAATGAAAGTGGTGTTCTGTCCCGTGTTATAGGTCTGTTGTCGGGACGCGGGTATAATATTGAAAGTCTTACTGTCGCGCCTGTAAATAAGGATGAAAAGAAATCCAGAATCAATATTCTGACTTCTGGTACTCCCATGGTGATTGATCAAATCAAAGAGCAGTTAAGTAGGCAGGTTCCTGTCTATCATGTTGTTAATTTATGTGAACAGAGTTCATATGTTGCACGCGAATTAGCATTAATTAAGGTTGTTTCCAAAGGAAATGAAAGAACAGAAGCGTTAAATTTGGCTGGTGCATTCCGGGCACAGGTTGTTGATGCAAGTATTGATTCCCTTGTGTTTGAACTGACTGGTAAAACTGAAAAAATAAATGCTTTTGTGGATTTATTACGTCCATTGGGTTTGGTAGAATTGTCCAGAACAGGTATTGCCGCCATTGGACGTGGTTGTCATACAATTTATTAAATTGAAAATTTGTAAGGATTATTAAGATGCGTGTTTATTATGATCGTGACGCAGATGTTAATTTGATCAAGAATAAAAAAGTTGCCGTATTGGGCTATGGCAGCCAGGGTCATGCCCATGCAAACAATATGAAAGATAGTGGGGTAAAAGATATTGTAATTGGTCTTCGTCCAGGATCCAAGAGTGCACAAAAAGCAGAAGTGGCTGGTTTAAAGGTTATGAGTGTGGCAGATGCTGCTGCCTGGGCTGACGTTGTTATGATTTTGACTCCAGATGAAACGCAAGGGGATTTATATCGTGAAGAACTGGAAAAAAATCTTAAGCAAGGAGCCGCAATTGCCTTTGCACATGGTTTAGCCATTCATTTCAAGATTATTGAACCTCGTCCTGATCTGGATGTTTTCATGATTGCTCCAAAAGGTCCAGGCCACACTGTTCGTTCAGAATATCAGCGTGGTGGAGGGGTTCCATGTTTGGTTGCCGTTCACCAGAATCCTTCAGGTAATGCCCTAGAGATTGCGCTTTCTTATGCCGCCGCAATAGGTGGTGGCCGTTCTGGCGTTATTGAAACAACCTTTCGTGAGGAATGTGAAACAGATCTTTTTGGTGAACAAGCGGTATTATGTGGTGGATTGGTAGACTTGATCCGAAATGGGTTTGAAACGCTTGTTGAAGCAGGCTATGCACCTGAAATGGCATATTTTGAGTGTCTTCATGAGGTTAAGTTGATTGTTGACCTTATTTATGAGGGAGGGTTTGCCAATATGAACTATTCAATTTCAAATACAGCGGAATATGGAGAATATGTTTCAGGTCCTCGGGTTATTACAGAAGAATCTCGTAACGCCATGCGGAATATTTTAAAAGATATTCAGGATGGAACCTTTGTTAATAAATTTATGACTGATAATAAGGTTGGACAAATAAGTTTAAAAGCACGTCGCCAGCAATTGAACAATCATCCAATTGAACAGGTTGGTGGAAAATTACGTGAAATGATGCCATGGATTACAAAAAACCGTTTGGTTGATAAAAGTAAAAACTAGTTTTTTAATTTTTTTCGTTTTAAAAAGGGCTATGACTTAATAAAAAATCATAGCTTTTTTTGTGCAAAAAATAGAAAATTACCAGCTTATTGAACGATCCAGCTGTTTGTTCAAGGCATTAGTTTTATCAAGGATATTAGCAATGAATTGATCTTTTTCACTCGCTTTGAAATAATTGAAAATATCCTGTATTGTATTGAGTGCTGTATATCCCCGGTTATTCTTAAACAACTTTTCAGCATGGTCATACATACCCTGCGCAATTAGTCGTTTGATATTGATATTTTGATCGTCAATATAAAAATTAATCAGTTGATCATATGTTTGTTTAATTTCAATACCTTTATGTAACATAATTTGAAGCTTTGCTTTTTTTAAAATTGCATCGGCACCATTATAGCGGGTTTTTGGATTATTTTTATGATGGGCAACAGCGATAAATTCTGTATAAGTTGTAAGAGCCTGATCATATTGCTGTGAATTGATTTGAAGTTCGGCCTTGGTTAGATAGGCATTGCTGATTTCATAATATAATTTCTCGTCTTGAGTATCCTTATAAAGTTTTATTACGTCGGTTAAATATTGCAAGGCGAATTTGCTCTGTTTCTGTTTTTCCAAAATAATGCTTTTATTGATATATGCCTTGATAATTATGTCATTCAGGTCATTTTGTTCTGAATCATGAACTGATTTATATTTGTTCAAGATCTGGTCGTAGACAGAAGAGGCCTGGTTCAAGCGGTTAAGATCAGTGAGGATATTGGCTTTGGTAAGCAGTGCCATAGCGACGATCTTCCTGATTTTTGGGTTGGTGAATTGTGAAAAATCATCATGAATTTGGTTGCATAGAGCTAACGCTGTATCTGTATCATGTTTACTGTTTAAAATCTGCGTTTTACCTAACAGGGCAATGGATTTGTAATATGGCAAATCTTCATCTTTGTTTGTAGAGGCATTGATTTTTGCCAGAATTTCATCATAGGTTTTTAATGCGGCGTTTTGTGGATCATTGCCAAATAAATCTTTTTGATTTTCAGGAATGTGAACTACGCGATGAAGTATTTCGGCTCGATATAACAAATTTTGCAAAAGAAATTTTTTGATCTGAGGATTGGGATCATCATGATATAACCGAATAAATGCATTGCTGTTATAAAGTGCTATTCCCCATTCTTTACGGTCAAGACGGTTTTTGGTTCTGGCCATAATGGATCGGGCAGTGATTAACCGAAGGGTTGGATCTTTGTCTTTGACAAATTTTTCTACAATTGATGAATGGATGTTGAGGGCTGTATCATGATGCCCAGTTTCGTTCAGAATTACAGTTTCATTATACATAACCTGAGCAATCATGCGCTTAATATCAATTTTCTGATCAGATCCATATGTGGAAACCAAATATGAAAAGGCTAGCATGGCTTCATCATATTGTTTTTGTTGAAGTAAGAGGTTACCTTGGTTAAACCGCGCTTTTGCTACATCATACCGTATTTTTTTATTGTTGCTACCCATGTAGAGGTTGCTGAGTTGTTCATAGGTAATGATGGCTCCTTCAATATCATGAAGATTGGTAAGGATTTCGGCTTTTTTTAATAAACCCTTGGCTACAATTTTCTGAATTGTCTTATTGTGACGATTACCGTAATATTCTGACAGAAAACTAAAGTCCCCCATAGCCTGTAATGGTTTGTTATTTTTCAGATATAAATATCCAGATTGCAAGGCTGCATCTGCGTGATTTTCGCTTTGCACTTCATAGCGATAATATATTCCAATACCAACACATGTTAAGAAAATGAAAGCATATAAAATTATTTTTTTACGCATGAATATTACTTTACCCTTAATTTAAAATATTTGGGGATAATCCTGACTATTTTATCGTTTTTTTTGAATAATTACACTTTAATTTAAAAATAAAATATTTTTCACTCGACAATGAAAATTCTATTTTCTGTTAGGATTATAAATTTAGGATTAACAATTATACCATAATTGCAATCTATTTATAAGATGAATAGCCAGAAATTCATAACATATTGTGTTTAATTATATATTATTTAATTTTCAGGAAAGAACATATGAAAAAAAAGAATTTGGGCAAAACAGGATTGCAAATTGATATTATAGATCTTTATCAATCGAATTAGATGGATGAAAATATAGCTTATAAAGAAACGCTTTTTGCCTATGAACAACTTTTGAAAGAAGGAAAGATCCGTGCCATAGGTGTATCAAATCCCAATTTGAAACAATTGTCAAATTTCGATACAGGTTGTCCACAAAGCAGTAATTATATATATCAAACATTACAATCTGAATATAATCTTTACGACAATCCGCAATTTGATGATACATTACGTAATCTTGTGATCAGAAAAAATATTGAGGTAATTATTTATTATAGTCTTAATTCAAGATTTTTAACGGGGAAATATCGAAATTATGAAGATATGATCACAGTGCGAGAAATGACAAGATTGCCACATACTTGAATGATCAGGGCATGCGGATTTTGAAAAACTTTAGATAAGATTTCAGTCAATCATCATGTTAATCAGGCATTTATAGCTTTGGCATGGTCGCACGCACAAAAAGAAGTTGCCGGCCTCTATTGCAAGTGCGACAAGTACCAAGTCAACTAAAGGATTTAATTAATTTTTTAATGTTAAATCTATTACTTGCTGAATTATCTGACCTGGATCAGGCAAGTATGAAACAGTGGCAATTAAATGGTTCAAGAGATTTTCAGACTTGGATTTTACCCTAAACCTTTTTAACTGCTAAAATAATAATCATGCTGATAATACAGGCAGTTCCTAGCCAGTCTATTAAGGTAAATTTCACATTTAAAAGGAAAACAGAGAAAAAAACAGCTGATAACGGTTCCACCGTTGCTAAAATGCTACCTTTTGTGCTGCCCAATAATTTTATTCCTATAAGATAGAAAAGAAAACCAAACATTCCTCCACCAAAAATGACTATCATCAGTTCAATCCAGTTAACAACATTTAGATTTACCTCTAGATGCCAGAAAGGGTAGAAAAAATTGAGAATGATCCCGCCGATTAACATACCCCATCCCGCAATGGTTGAGGTATTATATTTTTGGAGAAGGGGGATTGGATATAATGTATAAATTACCGAACTAAGAATACTGATACCACCGTATAACAAAGCTTTTGGGGGAAGGGTGATTTCATAAATCGAACCGTTTGTAATGATACAGAATGTTCCTGTAATTGCTAAGATAATGGATAGGATAACATATAAAGAGGGAGGTTTTCTCAAATAGATAGTCAATATGACTGCAATGACGATTGGATATAAATATTGCAATATTGTTGCTGTTGCCGCATTGGAATATTTAACGGTTAAAAAGTAGCAGAGTTGTGAAACAAGAATGCCAAAAATTGAAAAATTCACCAGGTAGATAATGTCTTTTCTGTTTTTTAAGGGAAGAAAAATATTTTTCCCGTATTTGCGATAACAAAGTCCTAACAGGATTGTTCCAGGTAACCACATGCGTATCGCGATCATCCAGGCTGTATCAATATGAACGGTTTGCAAAAGATATTGTCCGATTACACCACTCAATCCCCATAGGCAGCCAGCAAGGATGGCAAAAAACATTCCTTTTGTTTGATCAGAGAATTTAAAACGGTATGGGGATTTATCCGGGGAAATTGTATTGTTCATGTTTGAATACTTCATGAAAATATTTAAGTGAATTAAATTCACTATTAAAAATATTTGGATGACTCAATAAATGGCTAAATGCTTATTTAATAAACTTTTTTGAAAAATAAAGTTTAATTTTAGTGAGATTGGTAGATTTTTCTTGAGCTTAACTTAAATAGTGTTTATATAACACACTACGTTTATGGGTTGGGCTTGGAAAATGGGCTGCCCTTCTTATGACGTAAGTTTCGATGTTAGCAATAACGTATCCAGAATTTTTAAGGAGTATGAAATGCCCAAGATCAAGACCAAGTCATCGGTCAAGAAAAGATTTAAAATCACGGCAACAGGTAAGGTGCTGGCTGGTCCAGGTAACAAACGTCACGGTTTGATTAATCGTACCCAAAAAGCAAAACGCAGCAATCGCGGGACACAGGTATTGGAACCACAGGATGGTCGTACAATTAAACAATGGGCCCCATACGGTCTGCCACGCTAAGGAGTACAAAGAACTATGGCAAGAGTTAAAAGAGGTGTTACCACACACGCCCGTCATAAAAAGGTGTTGGATCAATCCAAGGGTTTTCGCGGTCGTTCGTCAACCAATTATCGCATTGCGCTTGAACGTTTGGAAAAATCTTTACAATATGCATATCGTGATCGCCGCGTTAAAAAACGAGATTTCCGTTCATTGTGGATTCAACGTATCAATGCCGCTGTTCGTGAACATGGATTGACCTATAGCCGTTTTATCAATGGTCTGAATAAGGCTGGTATCGAGCTGGATCGTAAAGTGTTATCTGCAATTGCTTATGATGATGCAGCAACCTTTGCAGAAATCGTTAAAAAGGTTCAGGCTGCACTTGCTTAACTTTTTATGAGATTAATCTGTTCATGAAAATGAATGGAATAGAGAGGGTTGTCTGATGACAGCCCTTTTTTGTTTATTGAGGGGTTAGATGGATAAGGATCTTGAAATCATAAAGCAGGAAACGCTTCATGCTTTAGATCAGGCACAGGATTTGCGTGCATGGGACAGTGTTCGGGTATCAGCGTTGGGGAAATCAGCCCCGTTGGTACAGAAATTGAAAGAATTGGGAAAGGTTGAACCTGAATTACGTAAAGAGCGTGGTCGTGTTTTAAATGAATTAAGAAATGAGCTGACCAAAGCAATTGAAATACGTAAGGCCATTCTTGAGGAAAAAGCGTTAAATGAAAAATTGAATGCGGAGGCAGTTGATGTCTCAATGCCTGTTTCTGTTGTAAAAGGTACATTGCATCCCTTGCAACGAACAATCGAAGAAATTGTTGCCATTTTTGCGGCAATGAACTTCAAGGTTGCAGAAGGGCCTAATATCGATACGGATTGGTTTAATTTTTCTGCGTTGAACATTGATGAAAACCATCCCGCGCGTGCTGATCATGATACGTTCTATCTCCCCTCCAAATCTACAGATGAACAGCAACTATTATTAAGGACTCAGACTTCAACAGTACAAATTCGCACGCTTTTGGAACAGGAACCTCCCATACGCATCATTGCACCAGGTCGTACCTATCGTGCAGATCATGACGCAACTCATTCACCGATGTTTCATCAGTGCGAGGGTATGGTTGTAGAGAAAAATATCACTTTGGGTCATTTAAAGGGATGTCTTGTAGATTTCCTTAGAGCTTTTTTTGGAATACCAAATTTACCCGTTCGTTTTCGTTCGTCCTATTTTCCGTTTACTGAACCTTCCATGGAAATCGATATCGGCTGGAACCGCAAAACTGGAGAATTGGGTGGTGGTTCGGATTGGCTTGAAATTCTCGGCGCAGGGATGATGCATCCACGTGTATTGGCAAATTGCGGTGTTGATCCTCGTGAATGGCAAGCTTTCGCTTTTGGTGTCGGTATCGAACGTCTGACGATGTTAAAATATGGAATTGCTGATTTGCGGTCATTTTATGAAGGTGATGTACGTTGGCTGCGTTATTACGGGTTTCCCCCTTTCAAATCCCCAAGCATTCATGAAGGGATATAGGAAATGAAATTTACACTGTCTTGGCTTCATGATCATTTGGATACAAATAGATCTCTTGAAGATATATGTGCAGCCTTGAATAAAATCGGTTTGGAAGTGGAAGGGGTCGAGGATCCTGGTAAAACACTGGCACCTTTTAGGACAGCCAAAATTATTTCTGCCGAACAGCATCCCAATGCTGACCGTCTTCGTGTTTGTCATGTTGATGCTGGTAAAGGATTTGAAGATATTCAGATTGTTTGTGGTGCACCCAATGCCTGTGCTGGGCTAATAACGGTTTTGGCACCTGTTGGTACCTATGTGCCTGGAAGTGATATTACAATCAAAGCGGGTAAAATCCGTGGAGAGCAAAGTAATGGCATGATGTGTTCTTCCCGTGAATTAAATCTGGGAGATGATCATGATGGTATTATGGAATTGCCAGTTGATACTCCAATAGGTGTATCTTATGCAGAATATGCCCAGTTGAATGATCCAGTCATTGAAATTGCTATCACTCCAAATCGTGGTGACGCATTATCAATAAGAAATATAGCCCGAGATTTGTCTGTCGCCGGTATGGGAACACTGAAACCACTGAAGGTTCCAAAAATACAAGCGCAATTTTCATCAGCTTTGAGTTGGAATAACCAATATGAAGACGCCTGTCCCTGGATTCTGGGCAGAACAATTCGAAATGTTAAAAATGGTCCAAGTCCCGAATGGTTACAGAAACGCTTAAGAGCTGTTGGAATAAGACCAATTTCATGTTTGGTTGATATAACCAATTATTTTGCCTTTGATCTTGGGCGTCCATTGCATGTTTATGATCTGGACAGGATTGCAGGCAAGCAGCTAACAATATGTCATGGCAATGGTGAAAAATTCCTGGCCTTGGATGAGAAAGAATATCAGGTCACTGACAAAGATTGTGTCATGATTGATGAAGCCGGTGTTCAATCCTTGGCAGGATTGATGGGTGGTGAAAAAACAGGTGTCAGTGAGAATACAACAGATATCTTTCTTGAATGCGCTCTTTTCGATCCTGCTTTGATTGCCTTGAGTGGTCGACGTCATATGATCGTGACTGATGCGCGACAGAGGTTTGAACGGGGCGTTGATCAGGCTTTGTTACCAGATGCGATCGAATTGGCTACGCAAATGATTATCAAATTGTGTGGGGGGCAGGCAAGCGATGTGGTTCATGCAGGTCAAGAACCCAAATGGCAGCGTACAGCAACCTTGCATTATAATCGTTTGAAAGATTATGGTGGATTGACAGTATCGGAAAATAGGGTTTCGGAAATACTGACCAATCTTGGTTTTGTGATTGCAGAAAAAAATTCGGAATGGATAAGGGTTGATGTACCTTCATGGCGTAATGATATCGCAATGTCCATCAAAATGGCCTATAATTCCAAGTTGGATGTGGTAAAAAAAGACAAACTGCTTGATTCTGTAAGAGCCTTGGAGGGTGAAGCAGATTTGGTGGAAGAAATATTGCGCATAGAGGGATTGGATAAAATTCCCGCCTGTTCCATGCCTTTGATTCAGCCCGTTCCTTCACCTGCATTGACAACAGATCAGGAGCGTTCTATTCTTTGTTCCCGTTTGCTTGCTGCACAAGGTTTGATCGAAACAGTAAATTTTTCATTTGTAGATCATGAAATTGCTGCACGATTGGGGGAAGCACCTGAATCTTTACGTTTAATGAATCCAATTTCAAATGATATGGATCAATTACGGCCGACCCCTCTGGCTTCGATCCTGCCTGTTATGCAGCGTAACATAACACGTGGTATTGGTGATATTGGACTTTTCGAAACTGGGCCTGCCTTTACACGAAATCAGGAACGCCTTATTGCAGCCGGTGCACGGTACGGACATATGCAACGTCAATATGATGGTAAAGCACCAAAAGTTACTTTATGGGATGTAAAAAAGGATGTTTTAACGGTTCTCGATGGACTGGGCATATCAATTGATTCTTTAAAAACGGTTGGTGAAACACCGAATTATTATCATCCCGGACGTTCTGGCCGGTTGAGTTTGGGGCCAAAAAATATATTGGCTTATTTTGGTGAGTTGCATCCTTCTTTGGTAAAAGAATTTGGTTTTGATCAGGCTCCCATGATTTTTGAAATTATGCTTGATACAGTAATTCCAAAGAAGATTACCAGGAAAAAGGCACCTGTACTTTCAATCTTTCAACCCTTAAAGCGTGATTTTGCCTTTGTTTTAAAAGACGGGACCCCTGTCGAGCAGCTTTTACAGGTCGTTAAACAGGCTGATCGCAAATATATAAATTCGGTTGAATTGTTTGATGTTTATAGAGGAGATAAAGTTCAGGCAGATCATAAATCCGTCGCTGTTCAGGTAACTATCCAGCCAAATGACCGAACATTGAAAGATGAGGAAATAGAGGCAATCTCCCAAAAAATCATCAAGGAAGTTGCACGTTTGCTTGGTGGAAATTTAAGATAAATTTAGTCTGTTTGTATTAAAGCCCATGTAAGAAGCCGTTACATGGGCTTTTTAAATTCCGCGATATATTTATATATTTACTATTTCACTCTTAATTTTGTCTGGTCTAAATATTATGCCTGTGACGAATAAATCCTTGGGGAATTTTTCTTTTAATCTGTTTGCGACTCTGTCAGGACTTTTGACGATTTTATTATGGTCAAGTCTGGCCATCATGACAACTTTTGTAGCCTCAATACCCCGATTTGAGCTTCTATGGTTTGGTTTCGGTTTGTCTTTTGTTATTGGAACATTGATTCTGGTCCTAACGGGACGTTTAAATGAAATGAAACAGCCATTAAAACCCTGGATCACCGGATTTAGTGGAATTTTCTTTTTTCATTTGTTCTATTTTTTAGGATTGGCTTTGGCACCGCCAGCGCAGGTAACCTTGATGTCATATCTATGGCCAACAATGCTGGTTGTTTGCAGCGCTTTTTTAAGTAAGCGACAGTTTCATATAGCATATTTGATTGGCGTTCTGATGGGATTGGCCGGGACTGTTTTTTTAATGTATGGAGGAAAAAATACAGTAATTACCCCGTGGGTTTTATTAGGGTATTTTCTTGGTTTTTTATGTGCCATCGTATGGACAATCTATTCATTGGTTAATAGAAAATATGTAAATGTTCCAGCTGGCATGCTGATTGGTGTTTGCGGTGGAATTTCATTGGTAGCCATGCTGATTCATTTCAGTATTGAACCAACAGTCATCCCATCCCTGAAAGAAATGATAATCTTGATCTATATGGGTTGCGGTCCGATGGGAATTGCCTTTCTTGCCTGGGATTATGCCTCAAAAAATGCTAATATGTCGTTATTGGGAAGCTTGGCCTATTTGGCACCTTTACTATCCATGGTATGGCTGGTGGTGGCCGGTAAGGCTCCAGCAACATTTGGATTGGGAATGGCTGTTATTTTAATTGTGGGGGGAGCAATAGTTGCAACTTACCCTTTAAAACATGTAAAAGAATAGCAATCTTTGTAAAAAATCTATAGATATATAACTAAAGTTAAATTTGATTTATTGAGACAGTCTTATTGATATTGGTGCACCATGACAGATACGCCTTTGGAATCTATTCGTAATTTTTCTATTATCGCTCATATTGATCATGGGAAATCCACCCTTGCTGATCGTCTTATCCAGGCATGTGGTGCATTGACGCAAAGGGAAATGCAAGCCCAGGTTTTGGATAATATGGATATTGAGCGTGAACGTGGCATTACGATCAAGGCGCAAACTGTAAGACTGCATTATAAGGCAAAAGATGGAAAGACCTATATCCTTAATTTAATGGATACACCTGGTCATGTGGATTTTGCCTATGAAGTAAGCCGTTCTCTTGCCGCTTGTGAAGGATCGTTGCTGGTCGTTGATGCATCTCAGGGGGTAGAGGCGCAAACCCTGGCGAATGTGTATCAGGCCATTGATGCAAACCATGAGATTGTTCCAGTTTTAAACAAGGTTGATTTACCAGCTGCGGATGTTGAAAAAACCAAGGAACAGATTGAGGAAATCATAGGCATTCCGGCAGATGATGCCATTGGCGTCTCGGCAAAAACAGGTTTGAATATTGATGCGGTTTTAGAAGCATTGGTGACCCGTTTACCTTCTCCCAAAGGGGATTTGGAGGCACCTTTGCAAGCTTTGTTGGTGGATAGTTGGTATGATACTTACCTTGGCGTCATTATTTTAGTGCGTATTAAAGAAGGTCGCCTTAAAAAGGGGATGCGTATTCGCATGATGTCAAACAACAGAACATATCATGTTGAACAGGTGGGTGTTTTCACGCCCCATATGCGCGAGGTTGAATCTCTGGGTGCTGGAGAGCTGGGTTTTATCAATGCCGCGATTAAAACCGTGGCAGATTGTCATGTGGGTGATACGATTACCGATGATCGCCGACCTGCGACCGAACCTTTGGCTGGATTTAAGCCATCAATTCCCGTTGTTTGGTGTGGATTATATCCAATGGATGCCGATGACTTTGAAAAGCTGAGAGAAAGTCTAGGTAAATTGCAGCTTAATGATGCATCATTTCATTATGAACCAGAAACTTCCGCTGCGTTGGGATTTGGTTTCCGCTGTGGATTTCTGGGATTGTTACATCTTGAAATTATACAGGAACGGTTAAGTCGAGAATTTGATCTTAACCTGATAGCTACAGCACCCTCGGTTGTTTATCATTTATACAAACGGGATGGGACGATTGAGGATCTTCATAATCCTGCTGACATGCCTGATCCCACCCTGATTGAAAAAATAGAGGAACCATGGATAAAAGCATCCATTATGGTTCCTGATGAATATCTGGGAGCTGTATTGGGTTTATGTACAGAACGCCGTGGTCAACAGGTTGACCTGACGTATGTTGGGGCAAGGGCAATGGTTGTTTATCGCCTGCCGTTAAATGAGGTTGTCTTTGATTTCTATGATCGCCTCAAGTCCGCGACACGAGGATATGCCAGTTTTGACTATCATATGGATGGCTATGAAGAAAGTGATTTGGTTCGAATTAGCATTTTGGTAAATCAGGAACCTGTTGATGCCTTGGCCTTTGTTGCTCACCGTTCCGTAGCGGAATCACGCGGACGGGCAATCTGTGCCAAATTGAAAGACTTAATTCCGCGTCAACTGTTCAAGATTGCCATCCAGGCAGCAATAGGGGGTCGTGTCATAGCGCGTGAAACCATTGGGGCCCTATCAAAGGATGTTACTGCCAAATGTTACGGAGGTGACATTTCTCGAAAACGTAAACTGCTTGAAAAACAAAAAGAAGGTAAAAAACGTATGCGACAATTTGGTAAAGTTGAGATTCCTCAATCAGCCTTTTTAGCAGCATTGAAAATTGACCGATAATTTTTGATACAAGATTTTCATTATTACTCTGACCTATTTGATTTTTTGAAAAATATCAAATAGGTTTTTTATTGTTGATTTGTCTGAATGCTAGCGTTTCTTTTAATTTGTACTTTGATTTATTTTTCTGCTTTTTTTTATTTTTTGGGTAAAAATCAAGTTCCTTTAAAAAAAGGGTTTACATTTCTTTCCAGTCGTAAAAATAAAAATCATATTAATTATAAAAATTGTAAACATGAATTATTTTCCGCTGACGATTTTATTTATAAACGATATGCAGAACAAAACACTAACATTAACCGATGTAATCTATATCCTGTAATCCCCGTTAATTTCGAATCCATTTTCATATTTAATTGTCTGCAAATGTGGTTGATCGATAAGAGATTGCATTGGTATATAGGTTTTGAAGTGTCAATGGGGGCATTCATCAAGACTGATTCTTCCTTGCCCCAGGAAATTCAAGATCAAGCTTTTTGGGCCTATAATAATAAACGTGTTGATTTTTTACTGGTTAATTGCTTCGGAACACCCAAATTGGTAATTGAATATCATGGTTCTGGTCATAACCTTTCAAGGGATGCAGAGGACCGAATGAAAATCAAACGGGCTATTTTATACAAAGCAGCCATTCCTTTGTTTGAAATTAGTTATACGATGTCTAAAAATGAGATTATTTATTGGTTAAATCAGTTTTACAAGGAACATATCAAAAGTGATGAGAGGGGTTGAAATCGAACCTACAGTTAAAAATTCATAAAGTTTTTAAAACCATATTGAATTCGATATAAAAGATCAGTTTAATATTTAAATATATGAAAATTATATATGAATCATTTTTTGAAATTTATTTTAATCTATATTGTTAAATGGTTTAATTTCAGTTTTAAAGTTTTTCAGAAATAATCTTTGTTTTTTATGAAATTTTTCTTGCCTAATATGAAAAAATTGTTATCTTTCATTTTTAGTTAACCTTTTACGGAGAGATGGCCGAGTGGCTTAAGGCGCACGCTTGGAAAGCGTGTGTACGTGAATAGCGTACCGTGGGTTCGAATCCCACTTTCTCCGCCAGTCAATAAAACATTATCCCACATCACCTCACATTTTCCCCAGAAAACTAGCATTTTTTGATAAAACCACTAAACATTGTCCAACATTATATGACATTTGAATGCATTTAATATTGGGGTATATAATTTTTCATCTTGGGGTATATCAATGTTAACGGATAAGGCCATAATAACAGCTAAATATCAGGAACAGGGTAAAAACAAACTTTATGAATGTGGTTTATACCTGGTTATAATAAAAGCAAATTCCAAAATATGGCGTTTTAAATACACTTTCGCAAAAAAGTGAAATACTAACATTTGATTCTTATGCTTAAATACCATTAGCAGACATGTGAGAAGCAAAATATGGTTAAAGCTATCGATCTTGGAATTGCTAATTTACAACAAAAATTTTTTCAATCTATACAGCAAAAAAATGTTTTAAAAATATTTTAATGATTGGTGGATTCAAATAAAGATAAGTATTTGAAGCTTATATATAATCTTTAAATGTAATATTATTTCTAAATTTGAAATTAATATCGCATGCATACTTCTAAAAGAAATAACATATAGGAAAAAAAATGACTGAAAAAAATAATATTCTTGAGCCATATCTCTGAAGAAAAAGAATTGGCAATATTATTAAAAAAAATATTAAAGAATTGCTCCTATCTTCAGTTGATGTTTTTGTATCTAGCGACGATCAAAGTATAACACTTGGCAATAAGTGGCTTGAAACAGTCAGTAACAATCTAGAAAAGTGCATTCTAATCATTGTTTTGTGTAGTCAAGAAAGCATTAAAAAACCATGGATAAATTTTGAATGTGGAGCTGGATGGTCGCGAAAAATACCAATTATACCTATCTGTCACTCTAATATAACAGTTGCCAACTTACCCATTCCATTAAATCTATTGCAAGGATTTGATATACAAAAACAAGGTAAATTAACAGAATTAATATTCAGAATAGCGAAAGAAATAAATATTGATACATCAAAAAAAGTAGATGAACTATCCATATTACAAGAAATAAAAGAATTTGAAAAAAATTATCAGATAAATTCTAAAATAAAAAACGAACTAAAGGAGATAGAAGAATTCACCCCATCTTTAAATAGATTTACTCAGTCATTATTTGATGACATTAAACAAAATCTAAAAAATTTACAAAAAAATCAAGTTTTAGAATTTCAATATAAATCTAATGGAGGAATATCTTTAACAAACGAAGCAACAGAAATAAAGGGAACACTTCATTTAAATTTTAAAGACTTTTTTAACATTTACAAACAATATTTAACTTCAAATCTTACAACATCACTCCTCTAGAATGATATTGTTCTTTTTTTCGTTTTCATTGACCTACTTTGAATCTTTACTCTAAATTTTTCGATTATTTTAGATAATAAAAATTTTGAAGAAATCTCAAAAAAGATAAAGGTCAATCTTCATATTGCATTAGAGAAAATTATGCTCACTTTAATTATATGGAAAAAGTGCAATGGAATAAAATAATAGAATTGACAATTTTAACACTACATGTTAAATTTTTATTTAAAGTAGACTATTTGTAATTTTTTATTAAAAAGCGGTGGCTTATTTCAGTTGAATTTAAAAATATATCAGATTTTTAATAGGGATGGGATAGTTGTGTTTTTCACAGAATCCATGTATTGAAGGTAATTCGCTAGTGCGTTTCATCGGTAGCTATTAAGATTCTTTGGTATATGTATTCTTTATAAATTAATTATTTATTGAGAAATTGAGGAATTTTACGGGTGTAAACCTGATAAATTTTAGTTTCTAGGTAAAATTTAAAAAATACCAATCAAGCTGCTGTTTTTATATTTATAGGTTATACCTAGGTTCCTTTAGATTTCATCATGGTTATATTTGAATAGCAGCTGATTAATTTCACATATAATGGCAATGATTAGTATTAGTGCAGCTTTAAGGATTGCTGGGACTTGCAGTTTTTTGTCAACACGATTTTGAATGAGATATTCGAAGATTTTGGTGAGAATTCATTGTTAGAACTCACCTTGGTAAGACGTGCTGAAATATAATTTGGTGAAGTTCCAAAGTGTGTTGCCCTATTAATAGGCAGCTGATGAAGTGTATGATGATTGTATAGAGCTTGAAATTGTTCCTTGAATATTTAATGAAGAACGATTGTCAATTGTTCATACTGTGATTTATGAAGATCCTGACATCCAGCTTTATGGTCAGATCTTTTTTGCCATTTCCAGAATGTATGAAAACTTAAATATTTTCTGTTTCTTATCCTAAAAGGAACGAGTTTAGGAATGGGTGAAGGTAGCAAACCATTTACAGTTAATTTACCAACAAGTTTTACTGGAAGGTTCAAATATGTTTTGAAACAAGTAAGCAGTAATAAATCTTCTGTTATTGCCGCAAATGATTGTCAACAATAATTAATTAACTTTTTGTATTTATCAATCAGAATACAGTTTTTGACAAATCATGTTGATATTATGATTTGGTATTGGCGATTACTTTTGAAATGTTCCAGATGAAAAAGATTTATTCCTATTAATATAAAAACAATGGAACAGATGGAAGGTTTCAGGATTATTAAGAATCTGTTCAAGAAATATCAATAAAAATTAAATTGTTTCAGCATTAAATGAAGATAAAGATCATGTATTATCCACTTTTATTCATATTTAATGAAGCAACGTTGTCAAATATATAAAACAAACAATGTCGCCATAATATTATGGGTAGGCATTGTTTTATAATATCAATTTAATAAAAACCGTTCTTGTGAACGGTTTTTTTATTAAGGATAAATAGATGAATAATTATTTAATTAATAATAATGAACCAAAAATTTTACCGGTGAATGAAACTCTATGTAAATCTCAAAAAAATAATATTATTGAACAAAATGATCGTGAAATATTTGAGTTGCCAGGTGGATGTTTGAGTGGAACAATACTGCGTTTATCTTGCAAGGGACCAACAGAGCAAAAATTCTATAGTTTTTCTATAAAAAACCGTATGCTTGAAAATGATACAATCGCAACTGTTAGGTTTAGTCCAACAAGCGATAGTAATGTTACGGCGGATAAATATTCGCTTCAGGAACAAACTTTTACAGTTCGTTTCAATGGAGGGGAACTTAATAAAGATGTCCCCTTGAAATGTGAAGTCAAGACAGAAAAAGAGGAGATTTTAGATTTTGTCTGTATTCTTCCAATTCGTGCGGAGGGTGTGCTGTATGAGAATAATGATGGTCTTGTCGTCATTATGGGGGCTATAGGTCCAAAAGGGGAAAAAGGTGATAATAATTTAAACGATGAAACAACAGATTTACATGTTAAATCAATCAATTCCTCAGCTCTCGTTACAACAAAAGCCGCCCCTTCAGCCTCACTTTTTTCAATAGTAAATAAGGTATATGAAACACGTTCATTTAATCTGCCAAACAGACCAATTGAAATTACAATGCATAGAGGCGGGAAAGCAAGAATTATAGAAAATACAGTATATAATGCTGTAAATTCTTATCGTGCCCATCAAGAGATATCCTTTGAATTTGATATTTAGTCAACAGCTACGGATGGAAAATTCATTATATGGCATGACAATCAAACCGACAGACTGCTTGATCATAGTTTGGAATTGCGAACGTCAACCTATGAAGATCTAAAATCTTTACGTTTTTCTGGCTTTAAAAATACACCTTATTATGATGTTGTCAAATTAAGTTCACTAAATGAATGGTGTCAGTTTATAGCAAAAGTCAATCGTCCATTTTATCCTGAAATCAAGAGGTTTGAAACTATAGATCAAGTTACGCAAATTGTAAAAACTATTCAATCTTATGGATTAAGCCATCTGGCGACTTTTCAAAATGGTGTTTATTCAGTATTGGAACATGTTCGTTCTTTGGATTCAAAATGTCGTGTAGGGTATTTACAATTTGGAGAAGACAACAATATCGATTCAGCTATTAAACAAATGCAAACTTTGGGAAACGGGGTTTTGTTATGGCAAATTGACACTGTTTCGCAAGATCCCTCAATTGTACAAAAATGCATTGATGCCGATGTTGGATTGAGTGTTTGGACTGCTGAAAATGATAGAAATTTTTTGAAAACACTTAAAACGGGGACGACTTCAGTAATGTGTAACAATTATCCTGTCCAAGCGTTTTAATTAAGGGGTTGAAAATGAAAGATATTATAATAGCGGGTCGTGAACTGTCACAATTTCCAATAAAAATAAATGGAACATCAACAATTGACAAGAATAGTGATGGGATATGGACATTTAAATCAACAGATACGAACAGTAATGCTTATGGATATTATAATGTTCCTGCGATATTTAGTGAAACAATTAGTATTACAGTGACGGCAGTATCCTTTGAAGAAGCTGATAACAATCAAAAATACCCTTCGATTGCTGTACGTTGGATATCAGCTAATGGAGTATGGAAACAGTCATCAGAAAATTATGTAAATTCAACAATGGTTGGAGTATATATGGCTGAGTTGACCATCAATGAATTTGTTGATCCAGGTGATATCATTCAAGTTTCATTTGGTCATTTCCGTCCGTCCATGGCATCTGGAAAATTTTTTGATGCACAAGTCAATATATCAAATAGTATGTATCCAGTTGTAAGAAAAATGTTTGCCTCGACATTGACAATCGAAGCGAGTAAAGCCGGTGAATTTCCCTATTTTTCTTATAAAACCCAATTCCAACAGTTAAATTTGAATACGATAAAGTGGGATGATAACAGCACCTTAATATTGCAGGATGATCAGCTGAAAGTGGCAAATGCAGAAAATAATCTTTGGTACGTTAATCCGAAAATATTGATGTCCTTACCAGAACTTAGTGATTATTCTACAGTTAATGTTTTTCATGGAATGTATGATTGGACTGGTGGAAGTTTCAAGTTGACTTTTGCAGATACAAAAACTGGAAAATTAGTTGATTTTAAAACTGATGCTACAAAAAAATTGGTAATACAATATGAAATAAATATATGATGGAATACTTGATTATTAATTAAAATGGATAAAGGATGCATTGGAGATTATTTATAGGAATAATATATAATGCATCTTGTTAAAGAAATTTTTTTATATTTTCATAAATATTGAATTTTACCGCATTATAATTGTGGTGCTCTTGGAGGGTAATAATTATGGCTGTATGCCCATATTTTGTTGGGACATAGATATTTCATTTGATATGCGTATTGAAGAAAGAGTTGGCTTATATGGTGGTTATTATTATGGATTTGTTGGAGTTCATAATTATTCAGAATTATGTCAAAGCAGCATCCAAGGGTTAAACTTGGAACAGCGGCAGTTTAAATATTATATGTAGCTTGAATATTTTTATTTATTACGTATTAAAAATAATATTAGTTCAAGAAACTAATATTGATGGATAAATTCGTTTTATTGTTATAAAATATCACGTAATGTTGTAATGACATTCAATGTTATTTACTGTCAGTAAAATTATACCTATCCAAATTATTAATTTAATTCATTTTTAAATAAAGATGTGGATTTATGGTACATTCTGCAGTTTCAGTTGAGAATGAATTTTTCTGTCTCGCAAAAGATGAAGATAAGTCAATTACAAATATGAAATTTCAGAAATTGCCTTACATTGCACATAATTGGAGTTTAGCTTTACTAAAGTCAACCTTTAATTTCTTCACGTGTATGAGTAACATTTTGTAAGTTTTCTTTTAGAATTTTATCAGAAAAAGGAGCGTCATTATTTGATTGTATATTGATGTTGTATTTTGAAATAATGGTTTGTAAAAGTTTATTTATGATGCCTCTTTTTTTGATCTTCATTTAAATC
This sequence comes from Commensalibacter melissae, assembly GCF_009734185.1. Lineage (NCBI taxonomy): Bacteria > Pseudomonadati > Pseudomonadota > Alphaproteobacteria > Acetobacterales > Acetobacteraceae > Commensalibacter > Commensalibacter melissae. The sequence goes on from NZ_CP046393.1 coordinate 818,089, forward strand.
AGATTTGAAAATCTTGTTAATTTATCTTATTAGGAACTGATTATTCCGTAAAAGTTGCCGCCTTGCATCAAGCTTATGTTTGGTTTTTAAAATAGATGAAGAAATTTCTTTTCTTTTGGTCAAGGTAAAATTCTTTATTCAAATATGGTCTTTCATGCCAGCTATGTGATTGTCAGGATTTGGCGAAAAACTCTTGATGTGTCAAGAAAACGGTTTAAAGGAAAGCAAATCTAAATTATTGAATAAAGTCTTAAACTTTTATATGAATAAATTAGGTTATGAAAAAAATGCATTAGCCAAAATAATACAATGCAATATCGACGACCTAGATCAATTGATAAGGTTGAATTCATATAATTAAAATTATTGTTTTACAACAGTAAAACTTCAGTCACCCACCCATTGCGGTGGGTTTTTTATTATCCACTCCTCATTCTAAAAAGGAAAAATTAGCATGACCAAAACGACAGGTGGAATTTATCTGAACCATTTGAAACATGAGGTGATAACACCAGTCCTGAATTATATAAATCTTGGTGGTCAAAGGGCGATCAATCAGGTAACGGGAACTTTTCTGGTGGAGGGATATGCATGCAACTATACATATCTCAGGCAGCTTGGCAAGGGGCCGGCGTTGGGGCCATGTCAGATGGAGCCCGTTACCTATCATGATATCTGGGACAATTATCTCAACAATGCCAGAAGGCAGCCACTAAGAAGTCTTTTAATGCATATCGCGGGTGATTTTAACCTGGACAACAGGGGGATACCGAAACCCGAGACATTGACAGGAAACCTTTTCTTTGCCGCGGCCATGTGCCGCGTTTTCTATATCCGGATCAGGGAGATACTGCCTGATTCCCACAATGCAACGGCAATGGCCCAGTATCACAAGAAGTATTACAATACGGCATTGGGAAAGGCGGATTGGCAAAAGAATATCGACCGTTTCCAGCAGGCCATTGATTGTTAGGATTTATATGTTTTATTCTTTAAATAAAGAAGCATTTATAGGCTTCTAAAATATCTTTAAAATAAAAAAAACAAGCTTTTTCATTTCGGGGTATAATGTGGGGTATAAATAAGATAAAAATATTAAATTTATTTTATTTATCAAATTGTTATTTGTTTAATTCGTCGGACACCTTCTCCGCCATTTAATAAGTTATTCTGTATAATTTACATTTCCCAAAAATATTGAGTTTTTTTTGTAATTTTATCATGTTTTGATATTATGAAAAAATTATCAGTTAATAAAAAAGAAATTTATATCTTTTGTTTTATTTTGTTACAATTCTTTAGATTAGCGAGTTTTTATTATTATTATTGCTTCAATTTCAAACAAAGTATCATCCAAAAAAATTTACAAACCGCTTTTGTTGATCCATCTAAAACTATCTAATTCATTAATTTGTTTTTCTATCTTTTTTTTATTTGTCAACCTTGTCATATTAATGGGTAGTTCTTAAGGATTATTAAAAAAAACAAATAAATTTTTTAAAATTTACAATATATTATCAATGTTCTGCTTAGTATAAGACTTGGTGATGTTATCATGGTTATTGATGTTATTTTTGCGGTAGTCAGGGTTTTGCAGGAAAGTTATTGACGCTTTTATTTTTGAATATTTTATGACATAATGTCAATATTATTTCCAAATAAAATAATGTTGGATTAAAATGTTACGTACAGAATTCGCACAATTACGAGAACAGGCTGGGATTTCCATTAAAGATTTGGCTAATGAGGCAGGTTTTACACAAAGAACATTATATAGATGGGAAAAGGGTGAAGCCGTTCCGCGTAAGGCTGTTATGACATTATTACAAAACAAGATAACCATTGCGGGAAATGGACAATGTAAATTCAGGTTCATTGATCTATTTGCGGGCATAGGGGGGTTGAGACGTGGATTTGACCGGATTGGCGGTCAATGTGTGTTTACAAGCGAATGGAATATGTATTCGCAAAAAACCTATAGGGCCAATTATGCATGCAATCATGAAATTGCGGGTGATATAACCAGGATAAGTGAGCGGGATATACCTGATCACGATATCCTGCTGGCGGGTTTTCCATGTCAGCCATTTTCAATTGCCGGCGTGTCAAAAAAAATATCCCTGGGATTGAAGCACGGGTTTGCATGTGAGACACAGGGCAACCTGTTTTTCGATGTCGCGCGTATTATCAGATATCATCGTCCAAGATGTTTCCTGTTGGAGAATGTGAAAAATCTTGTCAGTCATGACAGGGGAAGAACCTTTTCAATCATTCGCAATGTGTTGGAACATGAGCTTGGGTATTGCCTGCACTGGCGTATCATTGATGGAAAAGGGTTTGTTCCCCAGCATCGTGAGCGTATTTTTATCGTCGGGTTTCTGGATAAAAACGATTTCAGTTTTGACACATTATCCTTGCCCGATCCGTTGTCAGGACCCCGCCTCTCGGCAATCCTTCACCCTGAAAACGGTAGTGAAAAACCGGAAAGCCACTATACCGTGGGAAAAAAGGCCGCTGTTTCCGAAAAATACACGTTATCCGATAAATTATGGAAATATCTGCAAAACTATGCTGACAAGCATAAAAAGGCGGGAAACGGTTTTGGTTTTGGACTGTGCGATCATGACAGTGTGGCCAGAACATTGTCGGCACGCTATTACAAGGACGGATCTGAAATTCTTGTCTCACAGGGATGCGATAAAAACCCGAGACGGTTGACCCCGAGAGAATGTGCGCGGCTTATGGGGTTTGACAGGCCTGGGCAATCAGATTTTAAAATTCCCGTTTCGGATACCCAGGCATACAGGCAATTCGGAAATGCGGTCGTGGTTCCTGTTGTTGAGGCTGTTGCCAGACATATACTTCCCCATTTGCAAAATTGACAAGTGTTTCATTATTAAAATGATCGATATTGTTGATCAGAAAACTAGAAGTAGAATAATGTCGTGTATTCATTGTAAAAATACAGCTCCTGAAATGTTTATACGCAGAATATTGCATTCACGAGGTTATCGTTACAGGTTGCATGATCATAAACTGCCCGGCAAGCCAGATATGGTTTTTCGAAAATATAATGCTGTAATTTTTATTCATGGCTGTTTTTGGCATGGGCATGACTGCCATTTGTTTAGGATGCCTTCATCAAGAGTGAAATTCTGGAAAAATAAGATAGAGACAAATAAGAAAAGGGATATGAATGTTATTTGTAATCTTAGGGAACTTGGTTGGAGGTCGATGATTATATGGGAGTGTGCCATTAAGGGGAAAAAAAAGGTTTCTGTAGAAGACCTGGTGTCTATTACCGATTACTGGTTTCGTAAATGTAATGATAATATGCAAGTTAGAGGAAAGTAAATGGCCTCATTAAATGAACTTTCTTATTGGCTGAATGAACAGAGAAGAATGGATAGGGTCTGGTATGTAAAACGTCTTTCAGCCAATGATACTTTGGCATCAGGATCCCATCAGGCTGGTCCTTACATGCCTAAAAAGCTGCTTATGGATCTTTTTCCATCATTGCAATATAGTGGTAAAAAAAATCCAAGGGTTACATTCGAACTGCGACTTGACAGTTGTCATGATATCAGGGATGTAACGGCAATATGGTATAATAACAAATGGCATGATGGTGGAACTCGAGATGAAGTGCGTATAACAAACTGGGGAGGTCAGCATTCCGCTTTGCTTGAACCTGAAAATACGGGTTCTTTGGTCATTTTTTCTTTTCAAAGACAACAGGGACGGGATGTTTCTCTTTGTAATGTGTGGGTGTGTGATCATGTAACAGAGGAAGATTTGATTGAAAATCTTATAGGAGTTATTATTCCCGGGAAACATATTATTCGATCCTGGGATAGGATTTGCTTTGCAGAAAAGAACAAAAACAATTCTTGTTGCTTGTCACCAGAGAATATACCAGAAGATTGGAGAAATAACTTTCCGACAACTATAGATATTTTTAAAAAAGTAATTGAGTTAATACCTGATATTGGTGATACTATCAATGAGCGTCTTATTAGACGTAGAAATTGTGAATTTGAGCTTTTTAGAAATATTGAAAAAAATATAGAGTTTTCTTTTATTCAGCAGGGATTTAGTACGATTGACGCATTTCTTGAAACAGCAAAAAAAATTTTGCAAAGAAGAAAAGCACGGTCAGGTCGTTCGTTAGAGCTTCATCTTAGAGAGATTTTTTTAGAAGAGAAATTAAAGGAAGGGTTAAATTTTTCATATCAACCAGAGACGGAAAATGGTAAAAGACCAGATTTTGTTTTTCCATGTGAAAATGCCTATAAAAATCAACATTTTTTATCAAAACAATTGAGAATGCTGGCTGTTAAAACAACATGTAAGGATAGATGGAGACAAATATTAAATGAAGCGGATCGTATCCCAGTTAAACATTTGTTCACATTGCAAGAAGGGGTTTCGGTAAATCAGTTTCAGGAAATGTGTGAATCAAATGTTAGATTGGTGGTGCCAAAACCTTTAATAAATAAATATCCTTTGGAAATTCAAGGACATCTTCAAACCCTAGAATCTTTTGTGGGAGATGTGCGTTTATTGTCCAATTAATATAGATGCGAAAATTTATCGTGATAGTTTTCTGGTAAACTTATATCTTTTAAAGATAACTTATCAAAAGCGGGTGTAATTTATATATTGTGATTGCCATCTTCTCCGTTATTTAATAAATTTTTCAAGATAGAATAATAATTATTCTCAGATCAATTTACTCAATAAGAATTTTAAATTCGTAATTTCAATATTTCATCCCATCGTGTTGTATAGCGTTGGCTCAACTGTTCCCGTTTAAGGTGCCATCTTGCCTTTTTTCTCTGTCCACCTATGAGAATCGTATGAGATCCCATTTGTTGATTAATCCTGTCGATCACTTGCATAAGACTATTATTGCGCTTGATTGATTGGTCATTTTGGATATGGGTGAAAAAATCAAGCTGTCTTTGATTTTTATGGATGATATCCAAAAGCATTATGCCTGCTTTATGATAATGGTATTCAGCCCTGAAAATTTTACGAAGCCCTTTTTGAGCAGCCCTGATGATTTCTCGGCTATCATCTGTAGGATATGGCATGGATATGGCAAAGGAAGGGTTGTATTGTAATGATTGATCGTGAAAACGGTTGGTTCTTAAAAAAACCAGAACAGCATGGGTAATGGAATGCTGTTTTCTTAATTTTTCGGCAGCTCGGCAGGTATGCAAGCGAATGGCTTCCTCAATATCAAACAGGTTGTTGGTACTTTGACCAAAACTTCGAGAAGCGACTATATTTTTTTTTGGTGTATGAAAATCTGTCAGTTCAATACAGGAAATTCCTCTTAATTCCAGAACAGTACGTTCCAAAACAACTGAAAAATGCTGTTGCATAAATTTGGGGCTGCAATTTTTTAATTGCCAGGCATTTTCAATACCCATTGCGATCAGTTTGGCATTTAAGCGACGGCCGATGCCCCATATTTCAGAAATTGGTAAATTTTCAAGAATATGTCTAAAATCAGGACCATGAATATCTAAACAGAAAACACCTTCATGTTTTTTATCTTTTTTAGCGATATGGTTGGCTATTTTTGCAAGAGTTTTGGTGGTTGACAGACCAATGGAAACAGGGATTCCAGTGTTTTTCTTAATGATTTTTTGAACATAGCGACAATAATTATTGGTTTTCTGATCCCCATTCAAATGAATAAATGCTTCGTCAATAGAATAAAGCTCAACATGATAAAAATAATTCTGAACTGTTTCAAAGACACGTTGGCTCATATCACCATAAAGTTCGTAATTGGAACTTAATAAAGTGATTTTCTCTTGTAAATCCGAAGGAATTTTAAATGCCGGCATTCCCATGGGGATGAAAGGTTTAAGCTCGTTAGAGCGGGCAACAACACATCCATCGTTATTTGAAAGAATACCAACTGGATGATTTTCCAATTTTGGATTAAAAACACGTTCACATGAAACGTAAAAATTATTACAGTCAATTAATCCAATCATTATTTTATTTATTATGGTTGAACAGTTTTTAACGATTGCGGTTTCTGAAAGAATGGATTGTATGAATGACCACTCCCCAGATCATGGTTTCTTTATCCTTGATTTCTATAGGGGGGTAATTAGGGTTGCCAGATTTCAAATAAGGGATATTGTTTTTAATTGCCAAAGCTTTACAGGTTAACTCTCCATCAACAGAAACAATGACAATATCACCCTGACGGGGATCTAGCGATCGGTCAACTACCAAAAGATCATGATCGAAAATACCGTAATCAATCATGGAATCTCCAGAAACCCGTATGTAATAAGTTGCAGAAGGATGATCAACCAAATGTTCTGTGAGCTCCAGTTTCCCTTCAAGATAGTCATCTGCAGGAGAGGGGAAACCCGCTTTCACCAGCATTTCAATGTGAGGTAAAAAATATCTGCGTGTGTCAGGATGGACAGGGTGAATGGAAACTATTTCTGTCTCAACCATAATTTGATCTCCATAAATAATTTTTTGGCTGACTATAAAAGTTAATTTTCTATTAATCAATGAAAGAATAAAAATTTTTATAGTTATTTGAATGACTTATTTGGCTTTGTTATCAAGTTTGAGATATGGGATCATTTAGGATAAACGGATTAATTATTTAATAGTAAGAATGAATTTTAAAGTCCGAAAAATTACAATCTAGATATTGGGTAATTATGACCGATATAAATCGTTAAAGTTAATGAATATATTTATTTATACCATGAATTATATATATAAATCAGATGGTTATCTTTTGAGATTGGAGTGTATTCAGTAATTGATTTTAGTTTTTATTAGGTTAAATTATGAAATTTAGATTTATACAGACAATTTTTATGAGTATATAATTATAATCTTGTTATATCGCTTAATATATGTTGCGGGTTCTTAAATGAAACCTATCATCGATATGACGAAATCATTATTAAAAAACGAATGATAACATATCGTTAGCTGTATCTTAATTGAAAATCAATGACCAATATTAAGCTTCAGATGGATCAATTGTAAATTGTCCATTAATCAGGTTTGTTCCAGATAGACAATCTATGTTTACATCGGGACAGCAAATATTACAGCTTGGTGGTGATATGGAAAAATTCCCATTGGTGCGAATATACATGATGTTAATGGATATTATGGGAAATTAGTAATTTTGCCTGATTAAATTACGACAGCAAAAATTATGGAACATCAAATAATTAGGTCATTTTTCCGCTTCTTATTCTTTTACTACACCATGTATGTTAGGTGAATTTAAAAGATGATATAAATTATCATTATGTTTGTGTAGTGGCCAATCACTGGAAAAATTTATATTATCATATTTTTAACTAAAAGTAATAATGTTGAAACAAATGGTAATAAAGATGGTAAATAATCCTAATATTAGTAAATTGAAAATGAAGAAATTTTTTCTTTGAAGATGCGGTAAAACATTACTAAACATAATGTTTAGAATTATAGCCACCCTACGGGGTGGTTTTTTTATTAATGTATTTATATATTCAAAAAATCAATTATTTATTTTATTATATATATTTAATGAATTAGTTTAAATATTAAAATAATATTTTTTAAATGCAAAAAAATTATTAATTTTTAAAATTGAAAACTAATATGTAATGATATATAATAAATACATTTAAAAAGCCGAAAAATAGAATGAGAACAAAAGGTGCTTAAACAAGTTTTCAATTCTATTTTCCGGAAGCGAAATATATTATACGGAATGATATAAAGATATTCAATACTTAATTATTAAAAAATTAACTGTTTTTTTATATTTTAATTATAAAATTATTAAAAATCATTGAAATTCAAATAAAAATTGAACTAATAAATTTTTGTTGATTTGTATAAAAATCAAAATGATTTTGATTTTGTTTTCAGCTACAGTTTTTTGGCAAATTGTTGCAATAGTTCATGATGCAATAGGGCAACTTGAACTGAACTTGCCAATTGTCGGGCTGAAACAGTATAAGAAGCATTGGAAACAACGGCGGCATAATCAGCGTGATAAAATTCTTTTGCCGATAAAACTTCTTGCACTGCTTTGTTGCCAACCGGTTTGGTATACAATTTGCATTGTAAAATTAATGTCTTGTTGTTTTTATAGGCAATGACATCGGCTCCCTGATCGCCACTAGCGTTTGTTACCTTAGCATCCCACCCAATCTGTTGCAGTAAATTTGCACAAAATGCTTCATATTCCAGAGGTTTTAGATAATTGACGTTATTAACATTTTGTTTTTTTTCTAAATTTGTTTGTTCAACAATTATATGAATATGTTTGACCAGTTGTTTTTTGATTGATGGTAACAAATCAACAAGATTTTTTTTTGTCAGACGCGGACGAATTCTAGTCTTAATAAATCGTTGTATTTCTTTGAACCATCTATCTTCGATAATGGAGCCATAATCATCTTTATAACAAAGTTGTTCTCTTTTAAGTGTTAATATTTTCCGATGACGTTTTATTTCATTGATTGCCAATTTCATAGCTCTTTTTTTACGGTAAAAGCTTGTAAATTTCAGGAATGAATTTCTAAGTGTAAATTTTTTGCGGATAGTAAAGATAGTTATAAAAACAATAATAAATATGAAAATCCATTGATATGGATATGTAAATATTAAATTTTTAAAATTATATAAAATAAAAAAAGTTGTATTATTTGTATAAGAATTTTTTTCCTCGGAAATAATTTTCAAAGCCGTATTGAATATCGATGTTGTTCCTTGTAAGGAAAGTTCAATAGTTTGATTGGGAAATGTAATGTATGCGTTTTTTTTTGTAATAATTTCTTTTGCAAATATATTGCTTTGATCCGTATTCAATGAGGTTTCATATATGAATGGATGTGTATTTTGCTTTTTTTTTAAATAGTAAGAGTGATGATCGGTTTTGAAAACAATTGAGGGTTGCTTATTAAATTGATTATCGAATTGAATAAGGGCTAGCTTGATCAATATGGGTTGATTGATCTTTAAATTGATAAAAAAATTAAATTTTTTTTCTTTTTTTTTAATAATTATTTGATTGTTGGTTACAGATTCTATTTGCCAATTATTGGTTGCAGCTTGTGATGCAAAAGGATAAAAAAGATAAAAACTGAAAAATAATAAGTTAAAAGCAAATTTAGGTAGCATAAACAAATGAATAGGGGTTTCGTGAGATATTTTTTTAATAATTTATGAGAAAATTGACAAAGATTTATATTATTTTATACAATTCAGTAGTGCCAAATATCATTTTACATGATTAGTTTATCATTTTTATGGTGCCCAAAAGAAGACTCGAACTTCCACAGCCTTGCGGCTACAGGTACCTGAAACCTGCGCGTCTACCAATTCCGCCATTTGGGCTCTTAAATATATTGATACTTCTTACTGATGTTCTTATAGTTGGTCAATGGAATTTTTGATTTTTTTAATTTTTCAAATGAGAATAAACACTATTCGATAAATTTGATTATGAAGCTGGGAAAGTTTGATGCGTAAAATAGCAACGATTATTGGTGGTAATGGATTAATTGAAAATTACCTTGTTGAGCGGTTGGTTAAGCAGGGATACGTGATAAGATTGGCAGTACCTTTTCCTGCACATACGAGAGAACAGAAAATATTTGGTAATGTTGGACAGGTTACTCCATTGTTTTGTTCATTTGATCAAGAAAATACTATTGTTCGATCCATTGAAGGTGCAAGTGTCGTTATTAATCTGGCAGAAGCTTTTGTTGGAAAAAGCAAGGGTAATCTTGAAAAAATAAATGTAAAAATCGCTGAAAAAATAGCAAAAATCGCAAGTGCAGCAGGTGTCAAAAATTTATTGCATTTTTCTGCTTTGGGTGCTGATTCCACAAGTCCCTCCTCATATCTGGTCAGCAAGAAAAAGGGGGAGGAAACTGTATTGAAAACATATCCTTCTTCAACGATTGTAAGGGTTGGAATCAGTTTTGGTCCAGAAGATCAGTTTTTGAATAAGTTAGGATTTCTATCAACTTTTTTCCCTATTATGCCAGTTTATAATGTTAATACACGTTTACAACCTGTCTATGTAGGAGACATTGCTGATGCTGTTATTAAGATTGTTGAAAATGAAGAAAATAATGGGGAAATTTACGAGTTGGCAGGTCCTGAAATACTTACTAATCGTGAGTTGATTTCCAAGGTTTTAAAAATAGTTCATCGAAAAAATGATGTAAGCGGGTTATGTCCAGATTTTATAAAATTAATGGCTTATTTCCTGGAATATATGCCAGGTTCCTTAATGACCGCACGATTGGTTAATTTAATGAAATATGATTCTGTTGCTGGTTACAAGGGTAAAAATTTTGAATCTCTAGGTATTGTTCCATCTTCAATTGAAATGATCGCTCCCGCTTATCTATATTGTTACAGGCCTGCTTGCGACTTTGAAGAATTAAAAAAATTACAAAAAGAAGCCTATATTTGAAAAAAAGTTATAAAAGGTCAGTAGTACTGTCTTTTTATTAAAAACGGAATAGGATAGAAAGTTTAGGTGTAATCTGCCTTAAATATTAAGGAATTTAATTATGCCTAACCTAATGCTTAAATTTGTTAATTTAGATCAGCAGCAGCCTGAAAAACGTAATGCTGTTGAACGCAAACATGATTTTAACGAGATTTATCGACGCTTTTCAGAGGAACAAGCCAGAATTCAGGCCAGTCGCTGTTCACAATGTGGTATTCCATTTTGTACAACGAAATGTCCATTATCAAATTATATTCCTGATTGGTTGAAACTTACGGCTGAAAATCGTTTGGCAGAAGCTTATGCACTTTCAACTGCAACCAACAGTTTTCCTGAAATCTGTGGGCGCATTTGTCCACAAGATCGTTTGTGTGAAGGCAGTTGCGTAATTGAGGCGGATTACAAAAGTGTTACGATTGGAGCGGTGGAAGCTTTTATAACCGATCATGCATTTGATCAGAATTGGGTTACACCTATTATGCCTTTGGAAGAACTATCGCAATCTGTGGGAATTATTGGTGCCGGACCTTGCGGTTTGGCTGCAGCGGTCGTTTTACGAAAAAAAGGATATCAAGTCCATGTATATGATCGCTATGATCGGGCTGGTGGTTTAATGGCTTATGGTATACCTACCTTTAAACTTGAAAAAAATATTGTAACTCGTCGTCAGGAATGGTTAGAGAAATCAAATGTGATTTTCCATTTCAATACAAGTGTCTCAGATAAAACAGCTGAGCATTCCATCGCTTTTGAGGATCTAAGAAATAAACATGATGCGGTATTGATTTCAACGGGAGTTTATAAAAAGAAAGAAGTAAGCCTTTTTGGTTCAAATCTTAATGGAATTGTGCAGGCACTGGATTATCTGATTGATTCTCAAACGCAAAATAACGATAAAAATGAAATGAATGCAAAGGGTAAAAGAGTTGTCGTTATTGGCGGTGGTGATACTGCCATGGATTGCCTAAGAACTGCAATTCGTCAGGGGGCGACCTCGGTTCAATGTTTGTATCGTCGAGATAGGGCAAATATGCCTGGCTCCATGCGAGAGGTAAAAAATGCAGAAGAAGAAGGTGTGGAATTCATTTGGCAGGCAGCTCCAGACGCTTTTGTAGGTGAAGAAAAAGTGGAGGCAATTCGCGCATTAAGAACCGAATTGGGTTTGCCAGATGCTGGTGGTAGACAAAAAATCAGAATTATACCTAACAGTCATTTCACCCTGCAAGCGGATATGGTTATCAAAGCACTTGGATTTGATCCTGAACCATTGACCACCCTGTGGGATAACGACCAATTGGATACAAATGAATCTGGTACCATAAAATTGAATCATCATAGTCGTATGACTTCTTTACCTGGCGTTTTTGCAGGCGGCGATATTGTACGCGGGGCAAGTCTTGTTGTATGGGCTGTCAAGGATGGACAGGATGTGGCGGAAAAAATTGCCCATTGGCTTGAACAACAAAATAATAAACAGAATGTTTCTGCTGCTTGAAAACAGATATCCAGAATTGAATGGATTCATTACGGTAGGTTAAGAAAATGAATAATTATTCCTTTGTTGAACAAAGAAAAAAGAATGAAGCGATCCTAAAAGATGTTTATTCCACCGAACAAGAACATGATGCTTGTGGTGTAGGATTTGTTGTGGCTCTTGATGGTCAAAAACGCCGAGATGTGGTTGAGGCCGGTTTGGCAGCTTTAAAAGCCTTATGGCATCGTGGCGCTGTTGATGCTGATGGGAAAACAGGAGATGGTGCCGGTATTCATGTTGAAATACCACAGGATTTTTTCTTGCAATCCATTCGTAGTGGTCATCATGCGGTAAAACAGGGGCAGCTGGCTGTAGGAATGATCTTTCTTCCTAAAAATGATTTGGCCAGTCAGGAGCGCTGTCGACAAATTATCGAAACCGAAATTATGGGGTTTGGCTATTCAATTTATGGTTGGCGTCAGGTGCCAATTGATACGAACTGTATCGGTGAAAAAGCGAATGCCACACGTCCTGATATTGAACAGATTCTTGTCATCAATACACATCACCATTCAGAGGATGTTTTTGAACGCAATCTTTATATTATTCGACGGAAAATAGAGAAAAAGGCTGTTGAAAGTCATGTTGATCTTTATATTTGTTCAATGTCCTGCCGTTCGATAATTTATAAGGGCATGTTTTTGGCGGAAAATCTGTCCGATTTTTATCCGGATCTGTTGGATGAACGGTTTGTCAGCCGTTTTGTGATTTACCATCAACGTTATTCAACCAATACTTTTCCGACATGGAAACTTGCGCAGCCGTTTAGACGCATTGCCCATAATGGTGAGATAAATACATTATCAGGTAATATAAACTGGATGAAAAGTCACGAAACAAGACTTTCCCATCCGGATTTGGATGCCTATATGACAGATTTGAAACCGGTCATTCAATTCAATGGATCTGATACCGCGGCGTTGGACAATGTATTTGAGCTATTAACGTTTGCGGGTAGGGATGCCCCTACGGTAAAGGCCTTGATGATTCCACCGGCCCTGGGATTGCTGCAGGATATTACCCAGGATGTGAAAGATATGTACAGCTATTCCAACGCGGTAATGGAACCTTGGGATGGACCTGCCGCTTTATGTGGAACCGATGGTAAATGGATTATTGCCGGATTGGATAGAAACGGGTTACGTCCTTTACGTTATACGATAACAGCTAATGATTTGATGATTTTGGGATCAGAAACAGGAATGGTGCATATTCCTGAAGACCAAATTCTTGAAAAAGGCAGATTAGGACCAGGAGAAACAATAGGTTTTGATATGGATAATTGTCTTTTTTATCGCCCTGAAGATATAACACAGCTTCTAGTTAAACGTCATAATTATAGTGATTGGATTACGAATACGCAGCAGATTACTTCCATAGTAAAAGATCAGGATAATGAGCCTGTCTTATTCGCAGAGGATGAATTACGTAAAAGACAGCTTGCTGTTGGAATGAGTATTGAAGACCTTGAAACAGTATTGCAGCCTATGGTTGAAAATTCTGCGGAAGCGATTGGTTCAATGGGCGATGATACTCCCTTGGCGGTACTTAGTGAGCATTATAGAGGATTATCGCATTATTTCCGTCAACGTTTCAGCCAGGTTACCAATCCACCGATTGATAGTCTACGAGAAACCCAAGTTATGACGTTGAGCACTCGTTTGGGAAATTTGGGTAATATCTTGGATCAGTCTTCCGAACAGTGTCAGTTATTACGTCTTAGCAGTCCGGTTTTGACGAGCAGTGAATTTATAGCATTGAAACAATATTGCGGTAAAACCGGGTGCAGTATTGATTGTAACTATAAGGTCAATGATGGTGAAAAAGGGCTTCGTCAAGCATTGGCAAGAATTTGCAGTGAAGCTGAAGAAGCTGTTCGATGTGGGTGTACACATATATTCCTTAGTGATGACAAGCAAGATAGGGATTATGCCAATATTCCAATGATTTTGGCAACGGCTGCCGTACATACTCATCTTGTTCGTCAATCCCTGAGAACCTTCACTTCTGTTAACGTGCAGGCGGCAGATTGTCTTGATGTGCACTCTATTGCGGTTTTAATCGGGGTTGGAGCTACGACAGTCAATGCTTATCTTGCTCAGGAATGTATAGCGGATCGTCATAAAAAAGGGCTTTTTGGAAATATTACATTAAGACAGGCTGTTCAAAACTATTGTAAAGCCGTAGATAAAGGCTTGTTGAAAATTATGTCCAAGATGGGAATTTCTGTGGTTTCTTCTTATCGAGGTGGATATAATTTTGAAGCGATTGGCCTGTCCCGGGCATTGGTTGCTGAATTTTTTCCGGGAATGTCTTCCAGAATTTCAGGGATAGGTTTATCAGGAATTGCACAAAATATAAAAAAGTCCCATCAATTGGCTTGGGATCCCAATGTGAAATTGTTGCCGATCGGTGGGTTTTACAAATGGCGTCAACAAGGTGAGAAACATGCTTTAAGCAGTTCTGTCATTAAACTGATTCAGCAGGCTGTGGAAAAAGACAGTTGGCCATTGTACCAACAATATGTCCATGAAATTCACAGACAACCTCCAATGGCTCTAAGGGATTTATTCGATTTTCAATCGACAAACAAACCGGTCCCTGTTGAATCGGTTGAGAATATTACAAAATTAAGAAAAAGATTGATTTCCCCCGGAATTTCTCTCGGTGCGTTAAGCCCCGAAGCACATGAAACTCTTGCGATTGCCATGAACCGGATTGGAGCCCGTTCAGATTCCGGGGAGGGAGGAGAAGACGCGGTTCGGTACAAACCCCGTGAAAATGGGGATAATGCATCGTCGGCAATTAAACAGGTTGCATCTGGAAGATTTGGGGTAACCGCTGAGTATTTGAATAATTGTCGTGAAATTGAAATCAAGATTGCCCAAGGTGCAAAACCGGGTGAGGGTGGACAATTACCAGGATTTAAGGTTACGGAATTAATTGGTCGTCTTAGACATGCCGTCCCAGGAGTTACTTTAATTTCTCCGCCTCCTCATCATGATATATATTCGATCGAAGATTTGGCGCAACTTATTTATGACCTCAAACAAATTAATCCAGAGGCAACTGTGGGTGTTAAGCTGGTTGCAGCTTCAGGAATTGGAACAATTGCTGCCGGTGTAGCTAAAGCCAAGGCTGATACAATATTGATTTCAGGTCATAATGGCGGAACGGGTGCCTCTCCATTGACTTCCATTAAATATGGTGGAATTCCTTGGGAAATGGGGTTGGCGGAAGCGCATCAGGTGTTGATGTTAAATGGTTTGCGTGACCGGGTGGTTTTACGTGTTGATGGTGGTATCAAGACTGGTCGGGATGTTGTTATTGCTGCCATGCTAGGAGCGGAGGAATTCGGTATTGGTACACTCAGTCTTATAGCAATGGGTTGTATCATGGTTCGTCAATGTCATTCCAATACCTGCCCCGTTGGGGTTTGTACCCAGGATGAAAAATTGCGTGCAAACTTTGTTCAGGATGGGGCTGAACGTGTGATCAATCTGTTTTCTTTCATTGCTGAAGATGTAAGAAACATTCTCGCCACACTTGGATTTACATCTTTGACAGACATAATCGGGCGAACAGATCTGTTACGTCAGGTTTTACGTGGTGCATCTTATCTGGATGATTTGGATCTGAATCCATTATTGGCACGAGTGGATCCGGGGATGCATGCTGGTTATTGTGTTCGTGAAGGGCGTAATGAGGTGCCTGAAACATTGGATGCACAAATGATTGTTGATGCTCAGCCATTATTCGAACATGGTGAAAAAATGCAATTGCGATATAATGTTTATAATACATATCGAGCAATTGGAACAAAAATTTCATCAATGATAACCCGTCGGTTTGGTATGAAAGGATTGGCGCCGGATCATCTGACTGTTCGTCTTAATGGATCAGCAGGCCAATCGTTGGGTGCGTTTGCAGTTCAGGGTTTAAAACTTGAGGTTTTTGGGGATTCCAATGATTATGTCGGGAAAGGGTTGTCAGGAGCCACCATTATTGTGCGTCCTGTACCAGAAACAAAACTTGTTTCAAATCATAATGTGATTGTTGGTAATACAGTCTTATATGGTGCAACGGCCGGATATCTGTTTGCGGCCGGAAAGGCAGGTGAGCGTTTTGCGGTTCGCAATTCGGGTGCCACGGCTGTGGTTGAGGGATGCGGTGCCAACGGATGTGAATATATGACTGGGGGAACAGTGATCATTCTGGGTGAAATAGGTCCTAATTTCGGGGCCGGTTTCACAGGTGGAATGGCCTTTGTCTACGATCCCCACCAACAGTTTGAACGTCGTGTCAATGCGTCAACTTTGCGATGGCAGCGTGTGATTGATAAAAAATGGGAAGACAGGATCAAAAACCTTATTGAAAAGCATATTGAAGAAACAAAAAGCCGATATGCTGCGCATCTTTTACATGAATGGCAGAATACAATAAAACATTTTTGGCATATTGTTCCCACAGAATATGCTCGAGTTATAAATTTTGAATTTAATGAAGATATTTTAAAAGAAACTGCATAATTTAAAACGATATTACATCAAATTATGGATGGGCAATAGGATCAATTTCATAAAAATTTATCCTATTTTCAAAGATTTTATCATTTTATTTTAATGAAAATATGTTAATTATAATGCAGTAAAGCTTTCATAACGGTCTAAGATGAATTCTATATTTTTTTACGAGGAATTTTTTTAGTTATATTGACTTAAGTTGATATCCCATCCGTATTAGGCTTGATATATAAAATAATTCTAATTTTGTTTATAGCGGAGAGACATCAATATGCCAGTTACAGGCCTGGCCACTGTTTTATTAGCGACAGCTATATTATTGGTCATTGTAAGCGCCGTTCAGCCATTGGCAAAACGGCTGGAATTATCTGAAACTGTAATACTGGCTATTGTTGGGGTTGTTCTTGGTGGAACAGCTGATTTGATTTTACACAGCTCCCACATACATGTTTTTGATACAGCCGCTGAAATATTACTTGATTTTCCAATAAACAGCGAAGGTTTTTTGTTAATATTCCTGCCCATATTGGTTTTTCAGGCGGCATTGGCTATTGATGTGCGTCGTTTGGCCCATGAAATCGGCACGGTTCTTTTATTGGCCATTGTTGCGGTCATTGTCTCTACTGCCACTATAGGTCTGGCCTTATATCCCTTTTCGGGTATGCCTCTGACGGTTTGTTTGCTGGTTGGAGCGATCGTTGCAACGACGGATCCCTCTGCTGTTGCAGGCATATTCAGAGAAATTGGGGCGGCAACTCGTCTTACCCGTTTGGTTGAAGGCGAAGCTTTATTGAATGATGCTGCAGCAATTTCCATTTTTTCGACTTTGGTTGCCGCTATTATTGCGCATAAAGAGGTACATTTATTTAGTTCAGCTCTAGCAATTTTTCTTTCTTTTGTCGGGGCATTGATTGCAGGATTTTTCTTTGCACGTTGCGCTTTGTGGATGATTGTAAGTTTGGGTTCAAATACAGGTCGATCTGCGGAAATTACTTTAACGGTTGCCTTACCATATATTTCCTATATTGTCTGTGATGACTTGTTGCATTGTTCCGGTGTTGTGGCAGCGGCAGCGGCAGGATTGACCTTATCCGCTTATGGTCCCTCGACATTTAGGCCTCAAACATGGCGATTTTTGAATGAGTTATGGCAACAAATAATATTTTGGGCAGGATCGCTATTATTTGTGTTGGCTTCTATGCTTGTCCCCCGTTTATTGATTGGTATGACAAAATGGGATTTTATTCTTATTTTATTGGCGACAATTGCCGGGTTGCTGGCACGTGCAATGGTTATTTTTGGGATGTTGCCTTTACTTGCAGCTACAAAACTTTCGCCTCCAGTGCCGACGCCATTTAAAGCGACAATGGTATGGGGTGGATTAAGAGGTGCCATTACACTGGCCCTTGCATTGGCGGTAACGGAAAATGAATTGATACCAACACCGATTTCCCAGTTTGTAGGTATTGTTGCAACGGGTTTTGTATTGTTTACCTTATTGGTTAACGGAACAACGTTAAGAGCGGTGGTAATTTATTTCCGGCTAAATGAACTTACACCCATTGACCAGGCTGTGCGCCACCAGATTCTAGGAATTGGATTGGGTAATGTTAAGGACAAGGCTCGTCGCGTGGCAAATGAATTTGGATTTTCAAATGTCATTACCAATTATACGCTTGAAGAGATTGATCGTCGTATTAATGAGGAAAGAGAAGCAAATAGTTTTGATACAATGTTGACTGATCGTCAACGTATTTCACTGGCTTTGATTACAATAGCTGCACAAGAGCGGTCAATTTTACTGGATCTTTTCCGTATGCAGGGTTTGCCACGAAGAGTGATGGAAACTCTTTTGCGTTCAGCGGAAGCTACGTTGGATGGTGCATGGACCGAGGGAAGGTATGGATACGTAAAAGCGATGCAGAAAAGATTGCATCCTCCTTTTCGATTTCGTGTTGCGCAATATATACATCGAAAATTGCATATCGATCGTCCCTTGATGTACTGCATGATGGAACGGTTTGAAATATTGCTGGTATCCCGATTTGTATCGATTTCCTTAACACGTTTTATGAAAAGGCGTATAGAGCCGACATTGGGTGTGCGAATTGCCGAAATTGTTTCAGAAGTTCTGGATAGGCAAAATCGTATGTTGGATGATGCGCTGGAAATTATGCGCATTCATTACCAGGGATATATTGAAGCTCTTGAATCAAGGTTTTTGAAATTGGTCACTCTCAGATTAGAAAGTGATGAATATAACAGTCTTTGGGCTGAGTCTTTGGTTAGTGATGAGCTTTATTCCGAATTGGAAAAAAATGTTGAAAAGCGTTTTGAACGTTATAATCGCCGCCTAAAATTCAATCTCAAAAGTGGATTGGAAGAGCGCGTGAAGGAATTGCCATGTTTACGCGGTGTGCCACAGGCTGTTTTATATGATATAAGTATGTCTATGTCGGTCTATTTTGTATTTCCGAGTGAAAAAATCCTTCATCGTAAACAAAAGGTTAAAAATGTCTATTTTGTCAGTAGCGGATTATTTGAAACACATTCTGCAAGTAAAAGTCTAACATATGGGATTGGTGATATTCTTGGTGCATCAGAACTTATTGCGGGTAAAAGAATTTATGCAAATTATCGTGCATTGAGGTTTGGATATTTATTGGTGATGCCAGCCGATGTATTTAAACGGTTAATTCAAGATTATCCGATTGTGGCCTATAATCTTTCAAAAATTGACGAGGCAAAAGATCGCCCCAATTCCCAGGATGACGATTTCATGATGTTGGGATATACACGACGTATAGCCAATAAGAAAAAACAGTTGATGTTGGGGTATGAGTCCAAGGAAATCAATAATTTAAAAAATGAGGGTAACATTGAAAATAATGATAAACAAAATAAAAACTGATAATTTATTCTTTTTGAATTAAAAATAGAACAGCAATCAGAACCAGATATGATTTCCATCACAGTTAATAAAAAGAAAATAGAACTGGATGTTCCATTAGATATGCCATTACTTTGGGTTTTGCGGGATATTGTTGGATTAACGGGTACGAAATATGGATGTGGTATTGGTTTATGCGGATCATGCACCGTTCATCTAGATGGTAAAGCTGTAAGATCTTGCTCCATTCCTGTTGGTGATATCGGGAATAGGGAGATAGTTACTATCGAGGGGGTTGGGGAAGACTCAATATTTCAAAAATTATTGGCGGCCTGGAAAGAGACGGAACCAACGCAGTGTGGTTATTGTCAACCTGGTCAGATCATGACGGCTTTAGCCTTGTTAAAAGAAAATGATAAACCTGATAAAAACGAGATTATAGAAGCTATGACAGGTCATATCTGTCGATGTGGAACATATCAACGTATTTATAAAGCTATTCAAATTGCTGCAGGTATAATGGATGAAGCATAAAAAAATTTCCCGTCGTGTTTTTTTGGGAAAAACGGGTGCTTTGCTTTTTGGGTTCATGTTACCTGTAGGAGGCAATGCACAAAATGATCAGTTAGAGAAAGATTCAGATTTTTCCGAGCGAAAAAACAAAAAACAACAATATTTAAATGCTTTCATAAAAATAAAAGCAAATAATGAAATCACTTTTTTCATACCCGATATTGAAATAGGGCAAGGGATTTTAACGGCTGCCTCAATGATTTTGGCCGAGGAATTGGATGTTGATTTAAAATCGGTTTCAATTGAAACCAAAATGATTGAAAATGAACAAATAAAAAATATGAAACCAAATGAGGATTTAAATCTGACCTATGGTTCAGGTTCTGTTGCGAAAGATTGGTTCCCTCTCAGACAGGGTGCGGCCGAATTACGAATGATGCTTTTACAAACAGCAGCTGCGGAATTGAATATAGATAAAGGACGATGTCATACTGAAAATGGATATGTTATTTGCCCTGATAATCAAACATTCTCGTACGGAATGTTAATTTCAAAAATTATGACACTTGATATTCCAGAATCTGTTCAATTTAAAAATAGATTAGATTATAAAATTATTGGCAAACCACAACCAAGGGTTGATACGGATAAAAAAATTAAAGGTCAGTCTGTTTATGGTATGGATATTAAACTTTCCGGGATGAAAACGGGTTATATTGTCAGCTCTCCTATTGAAGGGGACCAAATCCATCAAATTGATGATAGACAGGCCAAAAATATTCCTGGAATTCAGGATATTTTAAAAAATGAAAAGTCAATATGTATTATTGCTGATAATTTTTGGCGTGCCCTGAAAGCGGCTGAACGTCTTGTAATAAAATGGCAGGGTGATGAAAATATTCAACTGAATACATCAATGATTTATGAGAATTTAAAAAAGGGTATATCAAAACCTTCCACTATGCTTTTTCATAATAAAACTGCTTCAGTATCAGTTGAAATGGAAAATGAAAATAAACTGTTTCAATGGGATTTTTTTCAGTCTATGCTTTTGCATGCGGCATTGGAACCTATAAATTGCACAATATATTTTCACGACAATCAATGTGAGTTATGGATAGGTTCCCAAGCTCCATCAATGTTAAAGGAGCATATTGCTGAAAAATTTCATCTTTGTAAAGAAAATGTAATTCTTCATTATAATGAAATTGGCGGTAGCTTTGGTCGTAGATTGGACCAAAAATACATTCTTGATGCAGCTGAATTTGCACGACAGGTTTCATATCCGGTAAATTTTATATGGTCAAGGGAAGCTGATTTTCAAAATGATGCGTTACGTCCTCCATATTATGATCAGTTAAAGATAGGCGTAAATAACAAATTGGCGATTACCTCTGTTCATCATAAAATGATGACTTTTATTGACGATACAGACAAGAGGAATCCATCCAGTCCGAATTACCTTTTGGGGTTGGATACAATGCCTTATCATATTCATGACTATAAGTTTGAATATTCTGTATGTGACGCTCCGAAATTGAATTTCGGATCTGGACAGGGTAGAGAGGCAACTCGTAATGTTTTTGTATTGGAAAACATGATTAACAATCTGGCATTATATACACGTATGGATCCGATCGAATACCGTAAAACTTTGGGTCTTGATGATCGTGCAAAAGCAGTTGTTGATTTGTTATTGCAAAATGTCGAATGGAATAAATTTCAATCTGGAGGCATTCGGCAAGGTTTCGCCATGGCACATGTATTTGGCAGTTATATCGCTCTAATTATAGAAGCTGAAATTACAACCAGTTCAGTCATTCTTATACATCGTGCTGATGTGGCGGTTGATTGTGGTTTTATTGTAAATCCAGAACAAGTTTGTGCGCAAATTGAGGGTTCAGTTGTTTTTGGATTAAGTGACGCCTTGTATGGCGAAGTGCAAATAGAAAACGGACAAATTAAACAGCGGAATTATAATCAATATCGAGTATTGAGAATGAATGATATGCCTAATGTCAAGGTTCATATGGTTAACAGTAATGAATCTCCATCAGGGGTAGGTGAATTGGGAACAATAGTGGCAGCACCAGCACTGGGCCATGCCTTGGGATTGATTCAGGGTAAATTTTTTCATTCATTGCCTTTGGCGAAGCAGGTATTTCAGCATAAATAAGAATTTTCATGATTAAATTCATCAATTCCTTAATTTTTTTTAAGAAAAATTATCGTTTATTCATAATTTTATGTATCAATTTTTCCAGCTCATCATTTGGCATATTGATCGGTCAGGCAACTGATGTGAAGAAGGACCAAATGGATAAAGGAGAGTATCTTTTTCACGCATCAGGTTGTGAAAGTTGTCATACAGCTGATCATGGACCAAGACTGGCAGGGGGAAAACCTTTTTATATATCCAAACAGGGAACTGTTTATTCTTCAAATATTACCTCAGATGTGAAAACAGGAATTCAGCGTTATACAGATGATGAATTTATAAGTGCATTACAAAAAGGAATTGGTCATAAAGGAAAATATTTGTATCCCATAATGCCCTATACTGCCTATCGTGCCATGAGTCGTGATGAAATATTGGCAATCAGACGTTATCTTGAAAAACAACCTGCCATTGAAAATAAAGTTCCTGATAAAGAAATGGCTTTTCCCTATAATATGCGATGGGCCATTCGTTTTTGGCAGATCATAAATTATACGGGCAAGCATTTCGAGTATAACAATCAGAAATCACAATCATGGAACCGGGGAAAATTTTTGACTGAAGGACCAGGTCATTGTTCATATTGTCATACTCCTGAAAATTGGTCCAATGGTCGCTTTGTTGTAAAAGATTATGCAGGGGGCGGTCATAAGGGATGGACAGCATATAATATCACCGCTGATGAGGATACGGGAATTGGTTCATGGAGTGACACTGATTTGGAAAAATATTTATCCCGGGGATATGTTTCAGGTCATGGAGCTGCATCCGGTCCCATGGCAGATGTTATAAATACGCAACTATCTTATTTAACACCCCAAGACATTCATGCAATTGTAATTTATCTACGTTCTTTACGTCCCGTGGAAAAGCAACAAGGGGCAGCCAAGATATCTGTTGAAGA
Organism: Commensalibacter melissae; assembly: GCF_009734185.1. Classification (NCBI taxonomy): domain Bacteria; kingdom Pseudomonadati; phylum Pseudomonadota; class Alphaproteobacteria; order Acetobacterales; family Acetobacteraceae; genus Commensalibacter; species Commensalibacter melissae. The sequence goes on from NZ_CP046393.1 coordinate 841,199, forward strand.
ATTGGAGGTTACTGAACAAAGTCATAGTCATGGAAGCCATCTTTATTCTTCTGTTTGTTCAAATTGCCATCTGGAAAATGGTCAAGGAAGACAAGGGGAATATGAAAGCCTTTGGAGTTCGAGAACAGCAACGATAACGGGTGGTAATAACCTTGTTAAGGTTATTTTAAAAGGATCAAACCTTAAAGATTCTAAGCTGGGTAATTATATGATGCCTTCTTTCAAGGATATTTACAATGATCAGGATATTGCAGATATTGCCAATTATGTTATTTCCCATTTCGGGGGAAGAAACGGGCATGTAACCGCTGAACAGGTTAGAAAAGAAAGGGCAATGTTAAATAAAGAATAAATAGTGTAAATTAAAATACTATTCATTTTTATTCATTAATTCTAATATCTCTTTAGCTGCTTCATGAGAGGGTGGTTGATGATGTGGTGCTTTTAAAGTGTTTAGAATTTGAATAAAAGCTTCTTTTTGTTTTTGAACCATATTTTTATCATCTAAAAATTCGATAACCTTCTCAGTCAATTTTACGGGATTACAGTTTTCTTGTAAGAGTTCAGGTACAACCTCTTTTTGGGCTAGAAGATTAACCATTGCTACAAAAGGCACCTGAATCATGTGTCTGGCAATCATTGCCGTGATGGGATGAACCCTATAGGTTACGATCATGGGTATATGGGCCAATGCAAGTTCCAAGGTTGTGGTTCCGGATTTTGTCAGGGCGATTTGTGCTGCTGCGTAGGCATTATATTTATCCTTTTTTTCATGAATAACCAGTGGTTTTACAGGCCAGTCTTCAATGATTCTTTCAACATAATGTCTGGCGAGGGGAGAGGTGGGTAACACGGCAATGAGTTCTGGTTTTGTTTGTTTTAATAAAATTAAAGTTTTTTTGAATACGGGCATAAGCTTCGGCAATTCGGACCGACGACTGCCAGGCATTAAAAGTAAAATCGGTTGAAGTGGATCTATATGATGTTCAGAGCGAAAATCATCGGCATTTGCATGATGAATTTCTGTCTCGATAATGGGATTGCCAACAAATTGGGCTTTAATTCCATGTTTTAAAAAAAAATTTTCTTCGAAAGGAAAGAGGCAAAGAAGTTTTTCCCATAGTCCCGGAAATTTTTTTACTCTATTTTCATGCCATGCCCAAACCTGGGGTGCAACATAATGAACTCTGGGAATTGATAAAGATTGGACTTTTTTTAATAATCGTAAAGAAAAACCGGGACTATCAATTGTTACAATGATATCAGGATGAATTGTTTCAATATGTTTGACAGCTTGGTTAAGGCGTTTTGACAAGGTCCATATTTTCGGAAGGACTTCAACCAATCCCATCACGGCAAGATCCTGCATGGGAAAAAGGATTTTCATTCCCTGTTCTTGCATTCTTGGCCCCCCAACACCTAAAAACTGCAGAACGGGGTTAAAATGACGCAAAGCTTTAATTAGTTTTGCTCCCAATTCATCACCACTGGTTTCACCAGCCAAGATCCATATTATTGGCGGATTTTCTGATTTGTTCATTATTTATGTTTATTTTGATATAATTTTTCAGGATTAATCAGGGGGCGGCTTATTTCCTTGATCGATCCGTTTTGCCATGCATTATAGAAGCAACTTTTACGCCCGGTATGGCATGCCACGCCTTTCTGATCGACAAAAAGCAGCAGTGTATCGCCATCGCAATCAAAAAGGAAATTCACCAATTTTTGTGTCTGACCTGAAGTCTCACCTTTATGCCATAATTTTTGACGGCTGCGAGAATAATAACAGACCTGACCAGTGGAAATAGTTTCAATAATTGCTTCCTGATTCATCCATGCCATCATTAAAACTTCCTTACTATCATATTGTTGGGCAATAGCTGGAACCAAACCATCCTGATTGAATTTTATCTTGGCCAATAATTCATTGAAATTGGAACTGTGCATTATAATTTTTTTTCGTTGTTAAAACCATATTGTTAGAATACAGTTTGTTCATTGAGAATATCCATCTTAATTATCATTTAATTAATTAAATAATAAATAGTTTAGAACTAAACTGTTTTAAATTGCCAACTTATATATTATTTAATTTGGATTGAAAGAATAAGGGTTTGCATGATGGTATCTTCAATCAGGAAAATTCTGTTTATCACCTCTACCCGATTGGGAGACGCCGTAATTTCAACCGGAATACTTGACTATTTGTTACAAACCTATCCACAAGCAAAGTTTACAATTGCTTGCGGACCAGTGGCTGCTGGTCTTTTCGATTCAATGCCAAGGCGTGACAAGACATTGGTTATGAATAAATACCGTTTTGATTTTCATTGGTTATTATTATGGTCACAATGTGTGATGCAATCCTGGGATTTGGTAATTGACCTTCGTGGTTCAGGAATAGGCTATTTTTTAAGAACAAGAAAAAAATGCATTGTACGTGGTGGAAGGATTAAGGAACATCGCGTGCATTATTTGGCCAGGTCATTATCATTGCCCTATACACCTTTACCAGTAGTATGGATTGATGAAAAAAATAAAAAAATGGCTGCAGAAAAATTGCCTGCCAACCATTATATTGCCTTGGCACCAACCGCAAATTGGATTGGCAAGATTTGGCCAATCGAACGGTTTATTCAAGTGGCAAAAAAACTTTTGGTTTATAATAAGGATTATGAATTCGTTCTTTTTTATGGGCCAGGAAGTCAAGAATTTAATCTTGTGGATCCAATGAAAAGGACCAGTTTGCCAGTTATAGATAGTGGTGGTCAAAATACTTTAACAGAAGTTGCCGCTTTATTATCACGTTGTAAAGGTTTTATAGGTAATGATTCAGGTTTGATGCATTTGGCTGCCGCTTGTCAAATTCCAGTACTTGGTTTGTTTGGACCAAGTAAATTGTCTGAATATGAGCCAGCCGGGAACCATGCCCAAGGATTGTCAGCGTCAGGTGGAAATGGAGTGGCAAATATGGAAAACTTAACTGTTGATGAAGTTTATAATGCTTTTCAGAATCTTTTGGAAACCTATAATAAACAAGATAGACAAAATGATTAAAATGTAATTTAGGAATAAGTTTTGTAAATATGAGCAATCCATCAAATTTCCGTATTGCACACATTATGGCGGGAGCGGTTAATGGTGGGGCAGAATTGTTTTTCGAGCGATTATGTATTGCCCAGCATCTTCAAAAATTGTCTGTATTACCTATTATACGGAAAAATTCCGATCGTAAACGGAAATTTACCGAGGTTGGTTTATTCTCCCATGAATTACGATTCGGTGGGTTGTTGGATCTTTCAACGAAGTATGAACTAAAAAGAATTCTAAAGGATTTTTCACCAAGAGTAGCGGTGGCTTGGATGAATAGGGCGGCCTCTTTTATGCCAAGGGGTGATTGGATAAACGTGGGACGTTTAGGCGGGTTTTATGATTTAAAATATTACAGGCAATGTGATCATTTGGTTGGTAATACCAAAGGAATTGTAGAATGGATCAAAAACCAAGGATGGCCGGAAAATCGTGTTCATCATGTTCCCAATTTTGCAAGAACATTTCCCGATGCATGTGCAAGGCGTCCCTCTTATATTCCCAATAACGCACCGTTTTTACTGGCGTTGGGTAGACTGCACGTTAATAAAGGATTTGATATCCTTATAAAGGCGATGCCTAATCTTGCAAATACCCATTTGCTTATAGCTGGGGAAGGTGAGGAGCGTCAGAAGCTTGAAAATTTGGCAAGATTCTTAAAGGTTCAAGATCGTGTCCATATGCCTGGATGGATTGGGGATATATCAGGTATTATCCAGGCTTGCGATATTCTGGTTTGCTCCTCTCGTCATGAACCTTTGGGTAATATAGTTCTAGAAGGTTTTTCCGCGACTAAACCGGTAGTCGCATTGGCTGCGCAAGGACCTGTGGAATTGATAGACAATGGGAAAAATGGTCTCCTAACCCCTCTGGAAGATGAAACAGCCTTGTCAAAGGCTATCGCGTCCTTGACAAATGATGCGGCATTATCTCAAAGAATTGCAATTGCAGGACGTCAAAAATTCGAAAGGGAATTTAGTCAGGCGACTGTTTTACAAAAATGGTATGAATTTTTAACGAGAATTGAGAAAATCTGATGTGCGGAATAGCAGGAATTGCCTTGAAAGATGGCCACAGCATTTCTGAACATCAAAAAAAGATCTTATTGGAGGCTTTGCATCACCGGGGTCCTGATGGAAACGGATCATGGGAAAATAGTCATGTTGTTTTGTTGCATTCGCGTCTTTCCATTATTGATATAGAAGGGGGAAAACAACCTCTATCCAATGACAGCCAACAGGTTTTGATTGCAAATGGTGAAATATATAACAGTCCCGAATTACGCCATCTTTTTAAGAATTATATTTTTAAAACGGGAAGTGATTGTGAGGTAATCCTCCCCTTATGGCAGAAATTTCATGCCGATTATGTGAATTCCCTACGTGGCATGTATGGAGTTGCCATGGTTGACATAGATGAAAAAACGCTTGTTTTAAGCCGTGATCCCTTTGGTATAAAACCTTTATACTATGCTAGTGTAGAACAGGGTGTTGTTTTTGCTTCTGAAGCGCAAGCAATTATCAAGGCGGGTTTTGTTAGGCATGATGATATAAATCAGTCTGCAGTCGATACATTGTTGCAATTGCAATTCATACCGGGCTATAAAACAATCTATAATAATATTTATCGGATTTTACCAGGTGAAACCCTGATAATCCGAAATGGTGAAATTATTCATCGGCAAACACAGTCTTGTTTTCCAAAAACAAGGTCTATGATTACAGATGAGAAAAAAGCTTTGAATCAGCTTGATAGTCTTTTGGAAGATTCGATTCGTATTCATGAACGTTCTGATGTGCCATTCGGACTTTTTCTATCAAGTGGTATCGATAGCTCAATTATATTGAAAATGATGCAGCGTCTGGGACGAATTAATCGTCTTCATGCCTGGACAGCCCGTTTTGAGATAAATAATGATTCTGGCTATGTTAAGGATGAAGCATTACAGGCGGCATCATTGGCAAGGGAAATAGGTATTCAACATCATTGCGTCACCATAAATCAGCAGGATGTTTTCAGACATTTACCTAAAATTATTGCTTGTATGGATGATCCTGTTGCCGATTATGCAATTATCCCAACATGGTTTCTTGCAAATGAGGCCAGATCCATAGTTAAGGTTATTTTATCTGGTGAGGGTGGTGATGAATTATTTGCAGGTTATGGACGATATCGTAAAGCAGCAAAATCTGTTTGGCTAGGCGGTAAAAGACTTTATCGCAAGGGTATTTTTGAACGAGACAATTTTTTCCTTCATTCCGTTTCCAGCGAATGGCAAGATTATTTCAGATTACAATATAAATTGCAGGATAAAAATGATTCACGCCTAAAAATTGCTCAAAAAATTGATATGAATGATTGGTTACCCAATGATCTTCTAATCAAGCTTGATCGTTGTCTCATGGCTCATTCTATTGAGGGAAGAGTCCCATTTCTGGATAAAAAAATTGCAGCATTCGCCTTTAATCTTGAAGATCATTTGAAAATAAGAAATGGCCAAGGGAAATGGATATTACGCAAATGGCTTGAGTGGCAGTTTCCTCTAGCACAACCTTTTGCCAAAAAATCTGGATTTAGTGTTCCAATTGGTTTGTGGATCGAACAGCACGCCAATGAATTGGCCCAGGCGGTTTTTTGTCAGACAGATATTGGTAACAAAATTTCCTTATCAAATGTGAGATCTTTATTTGAAAAGGCATCTGGACGCAAGGAACGATTTATGGCTTGGAATATTCTATTTTATGCAATATGGCATCAGGTGCATATTGTTGGGAAAAATCCGCTGGGAAATGTTTTAGAAGTTTTAATGGATTGATAAAGGATTTTGCTTGTGCATTACGATCTGATAATTAAAAATGGTAATTGTGTTTTACCATGGGGACAATATGAAACTGGTATTGGTGTAATCAAAGGGCGTATTCAATCCCTATCTGTTCAATCAAGTGATGATGCTGAAAAAATTATTGATGCGAAGGGTCTTTATGTTCTTCCAGGTTTGATGGATTGTCATGTGCATTTTCGCGAACCGGGAAATGCCATGATTGAAACAATTGAAACCGGGACAAGAGCGGCAGCGATGGGTGGATTGACCACTGTTTTTGATATGCCCAATACAAATCCTCCCACAGCGGAAAAGGAAATGATCATATGGAAACAAGAAAGGGCAAGGGAGACAAGCTGGGTTAATTTTGGATTTTACGTTGGTGCCACAAGGGAAAATACGCAAAACCTATCCAAGCTCGAAACGATGAGAGGGGTGTGTGGTATCAAGGTTTACGCCGGCTCTTCAACCGGTTCCTTAATGGTGGAAGATGATCAAAGTCTTGAAAATATCATGCGGTATGGTCATCGTCGAGTATGTTATCATGCCGAGGATGAATATCGTTTACAGACTAGGAAAAAGTTATTCTGTGAGGGTATGCCTTACGAAAATCATCGTTTGTGGCGTGATGAGGAATGTGCATTTCTTGGAACACGACGTATCATAAAATTAGCTCGTAAAACAGGTCGACCCGCGCATATCTTGCATACAACGACACAGGAAGAACTTGAATGGTTGGTTGATTATAAAGATATCGCAACCGTTGAAGTGCTAGGAAATCATCTAACCCAAATCGCACCGGAATGTTATGAACGGTTAGGAGGTTTGGCGGTGATGAATCCTCCTATCCGTGATAAAAGACACTATGATGCGTGCTGGAGAGGGATTGAGAATGGTGTGGTTGATATCGTTTCCTCGGATCATGCGCCCCATGATCCAGAAGCCAAGGCAAAACCATGGCTATGCTGTCCATCAGGAATGCTGGGTGTACAGACTCTCGTGCCACTTATGTTGAATCATGTAAATGAGGGACGATTATCGCTTGGTCGTTTGGTCGATTTAATGGCATCTAATCCGGCAAGAATATATGGCATGCCTACAAAAGGACGAATTCAGGTCGGTTATGATGCGGATTTCACCCTGGTTGATATGAAAACAAATCGTCGTATCACCAATGACTGGATCGTTTCACCTGCAGGTTGGACACCTTATGATCAAATGGAAGTGACAGGATGGCCTGTTGCAACAATCGTAAAAGGTAAAATCGTGATGCAGGATAATGAAATTTGTGGGAAACCTGACGGAGATTTGGTAGATTTTCTACCATGAGTCTGCATCATATCTAACTTTATCATCGAAAGGAAATATCCGATGAAAAAATTCATTTTGACCGCTATGATTGGATTTTCTCCAATATCCGGCGTGGCTGCTTTTGCACAGGATTGGACTGCATCCTGTGGCAATGAACCCAAGTCACCAGTGATAAACGTAAGCAATGTTACCAAATACAATGCCAGTGTTGAGCAGTTTAATAATTATAATAAGGCTGTTCATGTGTATTATGCATGTATTTCAAAACAGGCGCATGCAAAACAGGTTGCCATTAGCCAAAAAGCAAAAAATGAAATGGAATCGATCCAAAAAGTTAGCGCTGAAATGAATGCTAGAATTACTGCCAATCTTACTAAAATGCGTGCCACGATTGTCGATGGAAGTAAAAAATTAAAAAATGCAACAGGTGGAAAATAAAAAAACTGCCAAATTCAAGTCATAATAAACGCACAAAGGAGAAACTGTAAGTGTCAGAAGACCTGTTTAAAGAAATAGATGAAGAATTACGGACAGAAAAACTGCATTATTTCATGAGACGTTATGCTAAATTGGCAATAGTTGTTATTATTGCTGTTCTGGCCGTATTTGGTCTTTTACAATTTAATCATTGGCAAAAGCATAAGAAAATTGTAAATGCATCAAATTCTTATATGCAGGTCATGCAAAAAACAATACAGTTATCTCCTAAATCCAAAGATGATAAGATGGTTGACCAGATCATTGGTGAATTTAACCATATATCCAATCATTCTCCCCAATCTATACGGGCATTGGCACAATTAAAACAAGCATCATTACTATTGGATCAGGGAAAGCTTAAAGAGGCATCCGCAATTTGGGAAGCTTTAAGATTTGATAAAACTGCATCGCCTGATTTTCGTAATCTGGCTAATTTATTGTGGATTGAAAGCCATCTTGATAATGTAGATCCAGGTGAATTACATAATCGTATCAGAGAATTGTTGGATCACAAGACTCCCTGGTATGCTTTGGCACGAGAGTGTGAGGCGATTTTGGATCTTAAAACTGGTAAAGTTATAGAGGCGAAACAGGTTTTTGGACGTTTATCTACGGATATGAATGCCAGTCCAGAACTACGGAAAAGGGCAAATGTGATGTTGCAGGTTATTGCAGCGAATAAAAGGGTTTAACGATGCAAGATATTCTACCTATAAAAAAGAAATTTTCACGTCGATCGATTCTTGCGACAACCGCAACTGGAATGGCTTTGGCAGCTTGCGGGCATAAGGATAATAAACCTGTTATTATTGGTAAACGAATAGACGTTTTTAGTACTGGTGCCGGACTGATGGTCGATCATAGTGACAAAACTCCAATCACTATTCCATCACCAGTTATCGACGAGAAATGGATGCTTGAGGGAAGAACGGCTGATCATGCCTCAATTCACAGTGCGGTGGGTGGCGTGCGTAGAATGTGGAGTTGCAGTATCGGATCAGGAAATTCCGAACCAAGCCCTTTATCCTATATTGCGCTGGGATCAAAAGGCCAGGGCATCATCAATACAACTCCGGTTATAGATGGCAATCATTTTTTCACAATGGATGCTGTTGGTAAGGTAACTGCGTTTGATTGGCAATCACGTAAGTTGCTATGGCGGCTAAATCCCAAAAAGAAAAAGTCAAGATCAAGTAATTTGGGAGGTGGTATTGGATTAACCGAGGATGCTTTATATATTGTGGATGGCGTGGCCGAAACTTTGAGGGTGGATCGGAAAACGGGAAAGGTTGTATGGCGTGTGGATGTTGGTACACCTGGTCGTTCCGCACCAACAATCGTAAACCAGTTATTGTTTTTTGGCACCATTGATGGACGGTTATTTTGTTTGGATACAAAAACGGGAAATCAGTTATGGTCCTATAGTACAGGCAGTGTTCAAACAAAATTATTTGGTCAACCAGCACCAGCCTATTCAGAAGGCATTCTTGTCGCAGGCTTTGGATCAGGAGATTTGATTGCGTTGCGGGCAAATACCGGGGAGCAGATTTGGACTGATACGCTGGGTCGAAATGGCCGTAATGCTTTTGTGGATTTTGCGGCAATCAGTGCGCTTCCTGTAATTGCTGATGGTACGGTATATGCTATAAGTATCGGTTCAATCTTGGTGGCACTGGATTTAAGGTCTGGTCGACGTATTTGGGAACGTGAAGTTTCAGGTCAAAATTCAATGGTTGTTATTGGCGATTGGTTATTTGTTCTTTCCCTTGATCAGCAACTGGCTTGTCTTGACCGTGTAACGGGTCGGGTTCGTTGGGTCACTCAACTGAGACGTTTCAAGAATATGGAAAAATATAAAGATCCCATCGCTTGGTATGGTCCTGTATTGGCAGGCGGACAAATTATCTGTATCAGTGATTTTAACGATATTGGACTGGTAACCTTCAGTCCGGCATCAGGTAAAATAACCAATATTGTTAAAACAGGTATAACTCCCGCTCTAGCTCCGGTGGTTGTAAATGAGCGTTTGCTGATTCTGGGGCAAGATGGTAAATTAACTGCTTTTGGTTAGGAAATAAAATACGTGACATTGGCTAAACACAAATTGCCTGTTATTGTGATCGCGGGTCGTCCTAATGTCGGTAAATCGACATTATTCAATCGGCTGGCGGGAAGACGCTTTGCAATTGTAAGCGATCAGCCGGGGGTGACACGAGATCGGAAATCAGTTGACATTCTTCTAAACGATCGCTCCGTTACCTTAATTGATACGGCTGGATGGGAAGAGGATGATCCCGAAACTGTTCATGGTCGTATGCGTATATCCTCCGAACGGGCGGTTGATATGGCAGATGTGATTCTTTTTTGTGTTGATGCCAGAATGGGTATAACACCTGTTGATGAACATTTTGCTCAATGGTTGAGAAAACAGGGGCGTAAAATTCTTTTGGTTGTGAATAAGGCCGAAGGTCATTCCGGAAATGTAGCCGCCTTGGAAATGTATAAATTTGGTTTTGGGGAACCCATTCCTGTTTCTGCAGAGCATGGTGAAGGTATCATGGATCTTGTAGACCGGATTGAGGTGGAGCTTCCAATTGAACAGTTCCAGGATAATTCGGCATTAAATATATCATTGGAAAACTCTGAAGATAAACCATTGAGATTGGCAATTGTGGGACGTCCCAATGCCGGCAAATCAACTTTGATCAATCAATTGATAGGGGAGCAGCGTGTAATTACCGGGCCGGAAGCTGGATTAACGCGGGATTCAATTTCAGTATCCTTTCATGATGAAAAAGGGGAAATTGAATTGGTTGATACCGCCGGATTGAGGAGAAAAGCCAGAATTGATGAAACACTTGAAAAAATGTCTGTCTCTGCCAGTATTGAAGCCCTTAAAATGGCCGAAGTGGTTGTATTGGTTATTGATGCTGAATTGGGTATTCATGAACAGGATTTACAAATTGCCCGTCTAATTGAAAGAGAAGGACGTTGTTGCGTTATTGCGCTTAATAAGTGGGATATTTTAAAGGATAGGGTGGCTACCCGCCAGACTATAAGAGATAGAATTGAGATGTCGCTTTCACAAATGCATGGCATTCCTATCATTGCTTTTTCAGCTCTTACAGGTCGAGGGGTTCATAAATTAATACCTGCGGTTCGAAAAGCCTATGATATTTGGAACAAACGTATTCCGACAGGGGAATTGAACCGTTGGTTTGAAGAGGCTATTTTGAGGCATGCCCCTCCCATGATTGATGGACGCAGATTAAAATTACGTTACATCACGCAAACCAAGGCCCGACCACCAACCTTCATATTATTTGGAACTAGAACTTCAAAACTTCCCCTGGATTATCAGAGATATTTGATGAACGGTTTGCGTGAAATTTTCGATATGCCTGGAACGCCAATCCGTTTGCAATTCAGAGATAGCAAGAATCCATATATTCATGAAAAACAATGAAACTCAAAAAACACATTTTTAAAATTATTTTGTAATAAATATAAAAAATCTTCATACTTTTGCCTAAAACTTTGATAAAATTGAACTAAGTGATAAAAGAGTCCAAACCTTTTATTGCTTTTCAATAAAGAAAGGATGGCTTTTTATGTTTAATAAGAAAATGTTAACTTCTCTGGTTGTTGCCGGCGGTCTAAGCCTTGGCAGTATGGTATCCGCAATGGCCCAACCTGTTGGAATGGCACCTCCACCTCCACCTCCCGGTGGCATATTTGGGCCTGCGGTTGGTCCATTGGGATACATGTTCGAAAATCTTAATCTTAGCGCCGAACAACAGGCAAAAGCCAAGGTAATCGTCGATAGTGCTCGATTAAAGGAAGAAACCACTCGTCAGCAAGTTGAGGCTGTACATAGAGATATGGCAAATGCTTTATTGGCACCTGGTAAAGTAACAAAAGGAAATCTTGATCCATTTGTGGATAAATTGGAAAAACTTCACAGAGAAACTGCTGAAAATCATACCAAGACATTACTTGCCCTTCGTAACATTTTGACGCCAGACCAGTTGGTTCAGTTAAAAGCGCGTATTATCAAGATGAAGGATATTCATGGTCAAATGCAGTTATTGCGTGGACAGATGCGTCAAACAGCAACAAATGGAACCGCAGCACCAATGGTTGCTCCTAACCAAGCTCAATAATAATCAATAATTAGCTGAAGCTTTTTATAAGAAGCATGGTGACAAATAGAATTGAACAACATGCTTCTTATTAAACGATTATTCAATTGACAACCAATTAAAAATCAGGTTAATTCTATTTTTTAGATTAAGAAACGTTACCTCACGAAGGCTCGTGCAGTAACGCGCTATTTATTGTGTAAATGTAAGGAAAAAACGTGTTTAACCGTTTATCTGGTAAACTTTCTGGCGTATTTGACGGACTTTCGAAACGGGGGGCATTGTCTCAGGAAGACGTTAATGAGGCCATGCGTGAGATCCGTTTGGCAATGCTTGATGCCGACGTTGCTTTGCCTGTCGTCAAGGAATTTGTTAAAAAGGTTCAGGAAAAATCTGTTGGTCAGGAAGTCTTGCACAATATTTCACCTGGTCAGGCAATTGCCAAAATTGTAAATGATGCATTGATTGATGCATTGGGTGGATCAGGTGCTGTACCTCTTGCATTGAATGCTGCGCCACCTATTCCTTATTTGATGGTGGGTTTGCAAGGATCTGGTAAAACCACGACTTCGGCAAAGATTGCATATTTCCTAAATCGTCGTGAACGCAAGAAAATATTGCTTGCCAGTTTGGATACCTATCGTCCTGCCGCTCAATTGCAATTGCAGCAATTGGCCAATCAGATACGCGTAACTGCATTACCAATTATCGAGGGACAAAATCCATTGCAAATTGCCAAACGGGCCATAGAGATCGGCCGTTTAGAGGGATATGATATTGTTATCCTGGATACAGCTGGACGTTTGGCGATTGATGATGTTTTGATGCAGGAGGTTCAAAATATCAGAGATGCGGTTCAGCCTGTTGAAACCCTTCTTGTCGTTGATGCTATGACAGGGCAAGATGCGGTTAACACAGCCAAGCATTTTAATGAGAAAGTTGGGATTACGGGTGTTGTTATGACCCGTATGGATGGGGATGCACGAGGTGGTGCCGCATTATCAATGCGGGCAATTACTGGCGCCCCAATCAAGCTGGTTGGTATGGGTGAAAAGGTTGATGCATTACAGGAATTCTATCCCGAACGTGTCGCCAGCCGTATTCTGGGATTGGGAGATATAGCGGGGCTGGTTGAAAAAGCTTCTGAAACTCTCGATATAGAGGAAAATGAACGTCTTGCCAAGAAGATGCTCAAGGGAAAATTTGATTTGAATGATTATTCGACTCAAATTTCACAGATAAATAAAATGGGATCAATTTCCAACATTATGGACATGATCCCAGGTATGGGAAAAGTTAAAGAAAAACTTGGTAATAAAGAGATAGACACCTCGATTCTTAAACGTCATCAGGCCATTATTTCATCAATGACTAAGGCCGAACGCAAAAAGCCTGATATTATTAAGGCATCTCGTAAAAAAAGGATTGCGGCAGGATCGGGGACAACAGTTCAGGAAGTCAATCGGTTGTTAAAACAATATGATCAGATGGCTTCCATGATGAAGCGGTTTAACAAGCTGGGCGTTAAAGGTTTAATGCGACAGGGGTTATCTGCTCTTTTACCTAAAGGAATGACGCCTCCACCTGGTGGTGGGATGATGCGTTAGTTTCTTTCATTAATGGCTAGAATCTGGAGAAAAAGAATCAATGAGCCTTAAAATCCGTTTATCCCGTTCAGGGTCAAAAAAACGTCCATACTATCACATAGTTATTGCTGATAGCCGTTCACCTCGGGATGGACGTTTTATTGAAAAAGTGGGTTCTTATAACCCCATGCTTCCTTCCGATCATGCTGAAAGAGTTCGTTTGTTTAATGAACGGATTAGTTATTGGTTGACAAAAGGGGCACAGGCAACCGATCGTGTTGCACGTTTTTTGGCAAATGCTGGTTTGGCGGAAAAATTTGTCTATAACGAACAGCCTCAGAAGTCTGCGCCGAAGAAAAAGGCCCAGGAACGTGCTGAAGCCGCAGCTAAGAAAAAAGAAGAAGCTGAAGCTGAGGCTTAATTGTTGATTATTGAATAAGGTTGCCCCTTTGATGAAAAGACAGTTGGTTCATGTTGCAACGATCGGGAAACCCCATGGCGTTAACGGGCTGGTAAGGGTTTATTCGTATCTGGAAAAGGCAACAAATCTACAAAATTACAAGGAACTGATTGATAATCATGGGGAGCGCTGGTCTTTAATCTGGAAAAATGAACCAATTGCCATCCTTTATGATGGAAATAAAAATCCTGTTGATTCCAGAACAAATGCCGAACATCTGACAAACCGTAAGTTATACGTAACAAGAGATTCTTTTTCAGATTTGGAAGAAGAGGAATTCTATTTGGTAGATTTAATTGGTTTGCAGGCTCGTGTTCAGAAAATTAATCAGCAAAAGGAAGCGTTTGGTATCATTGATCATGTCCATGATTATGGTGCGGGTACCAGTCTTGAAATCAAACTGGATTCCAAAGAAATCATTATTGTTCCTTTTACAAAGCAATGTGTACCGGTAATTGATCTTGAAGCGGGATGGGTAAAAATCTGTTTACCTCATTTTATTGAGGTTTCACCTAATGAAGGTAATAAGGGAAATGTGTTGGCAGATTGAATTGTTGACTTTATTTCCTGAGATGTTTCCCGGCTTTTTGGAATTTTCCCTGGCGGGCAAAGCATTAAAAGAGGAAAAATGGACTTTGAAAACGCATGATTTGCGTCAGTTTGGTCATGGCAAACATAAGGCTGTTGATGATACGCCGTTTGGTGGTGGGGCAGGAATGGTTATTCGAGTGGATATACTTGATGCTGCCTTACAGGCTACTTTACCGCAGGATGATCGTCCAGTTGTTTATTTTTCGCCGCGAGGACGTGTATTGCAACAAAAAGATATTCTGCGGTTTGTATCAGGGAGTGGTTTATATTGTATTTGTGGTCGCTATGAAGGGATTGATGATCGGATATTTCAAAAATATTCAATAGAGGAGATTTCTATTGGAGATTACATTCTTTCTGGTGGTGAGCCTGCCGCACTTGTTTTAATGGATGCCTGCATACGTCTGTTACCTGGTGTTATGGGATCTGATACCAGTGGGGAAGAAGAAAGTTTTTCTGAAGGTCTTTTGGAATATCCGCATTATACGAAACCTGCCAAGTGGCAGGGATATGACGTGCCCGAGATTTTACTTTCAGGACATCATGGGGCAATTGCTGCATGGCGTCAAGAACAGGCTGAAATGGTGACCAGAATGCGCAGACCAGATTTGTGGGACAGTTACCAGCGTAACAGTAACCTTAAAAATAATGACTGAATTTATATATTGTTAAAGGAAAAGATGATGGATATTATTCAAAAATATGAGGTTGACGAAATTGCTCGTTTAACAGCAGATCGTGCCATTCCTGAATTTTTCCCTGGGGATACAGTACGAGTTGATGTTCGTGTTGTTGAAGGGGAACGTAAACGTGTTCAGGCTTATGAGGGTGTCGTAATTGCACGTTCAAATAAGGGACTAAATAGTAATTTTACCGTTCGTAAAATTTCAAATGGTGAAGGAGTGGAACGTGTATTTCCTCTTTATTCTCCAACAATTTCTGCGATTACGGTTGTCCGTCATGGTCATGTCCGTCGCGCAAAACTATATTATTTGCGTGGTCGTAGCGGTAAGTCAGCCCGTATTGCAGAACGTAATCGCGATGTTAATAAAAAAACAGAATCTGTTTAACAGGTTGAACTGATTTTTTATTTTATATTCTGATAATTTATAAAAATTATCAGAATAAATTATTTTAGTTTCTTGATATTTTGGATATATAAACTTATTGAATATAAAATTTTAAAAGGATAAAAAAATGAAAGCTCGTACTTTGTTTGATAAGTTGTGGGATAGTCACGTGGTAAAACAACTTCCAAATGGTACGGCACTCCTTTATATTGACCGTCACTTAATTCATGAGGTTACTAGCCCGCAGGCATTTGAAGGGTTACGGTTGGCTGGACGTAAAATTCACAGTCCGGAAGCGATGATGGCAGTTATTGATCACAATGTTCCCACAACAGATCGGGATAAACCGATGGAGGAAGGAGAAAGTCGTCATCAGATAGAAGTTTTAGAGAAAAATGTTAGGGAATTTGATGTCCCATTCATTCCATTAAAATCTGCCCGTCAGGGGATCGTCCATGTTGTTGGACCCGAGGAAGGGATAACATTACCAGGTATGACTATTGTTTGTGGTGACAGTCATACTTCTACCCATGGTGCATTTGGTTCGCTTGCTTTTGGTATCGGAACTTCAGAAGTTGAACATGTGATGGCAACCCAAACTTTGCTACAAAAACCAGCCAAAAATTTTAAGATTAATATTGAAGGTAAATTAAAACCAGGTGTAAGTGCGAAAGATATTATTCTTGCTGTTATAGGAAGAATTGGTACAGCTGGTGGAACAGAACATGTAATAGAATTTACTGGTTCAGCGGTAAGAAATCTTGATATGGCGGGGCGGATGACCTTGTGCAACATGGCTATTGAAGCTGGTGCCAGAGCCGGGATCATAGCACCTGATGAAGTTACTTTTGAATATATTAAGGGGCGTCCATTTGCACCAAAAGGGAAAAATTTTGATGACGCTGTAGCTTACTGGAAAAGTTTGGTTTCTGATGATGGGGCGCATTATGATAAAGTTGTAGATATAGACGTCAACAATCTTGATCCTATGGTAACATGGGGAACAAGTCCAGAAGATGTGATATCTATTAAAGATAAAGTGCCAGATCCAGAAAAATTGAAGGATGAATCTCAACGTAAAAGAAAAAAACGTATGCTGAACTATATGGATCTGAAAGTTGGTCAACCGATTGCCGGTACAAAAATTGATGCTGTTTTTATAGGCTCTTGTACAAATAGTCGTATAGAAGATTTTCGGGCTGCGGCATATATTCTTAAAGGGCATAAAATTGCAGATCATGTCTGGGGACTGGCTGTACCCGGGTCTGGATTAATTAAGAAACAAGCTGAATCCGAAGGATTGGATAAAATATTCAAAGAGGCAGGTTTTGAATGGCGTGAAGCTGGTTGTTCCATGTGTTTGGCAATGAATCCAGATCGTTTGGAACCAGGACAAAGGTGTGCCTCCACTTCCAATCGTAATTTTGAAGGTCGTCAAGGTCCTGGCAGTAGAACACATTTAGTATCTCCAGCCATGGCTGCCGCTGCTGCAATCAAAGGTGAATTAACGGATGTAAGGGATATGATGTGATGGAAAAATTTGACATTTTGACAGCAATTGCAGCTCCATTACCCGAAGAAAATATTGATACTGATAAAATAATACCGGCTCGTTTTCTTAAAACGACCAAAAGAAGTGGTTTGGGTAAATTCGCTTTCTATTCTTGGCGTTATGATGATAATGGAAATGAACGAAATGATTTTATACTTAATCGTGACCCGTATCGTCAGGCGAAAATTTTAATCAGTTATGAAAATTTTGGTTGTGGTTCGTCTAGGGAACACGCGCCTTGGGCTTTGCTTGATTTTGGAATACGATGTGTAATTGCACCTTCCTTTGCGGATATTTTTTTTAATAATGCATTTAAAAACGGAATATTGCCGATAAAGGTGTCCAGGGAAATTTGTGAACAATTGGTTGAGGATACCAAAATGGGAGCAAATGCTCGTATAACGGTTGATTTGGTACATCAAGAAATTATACGACCTGATGGTGAAAAAATTAAATTTGAAATTGACCCATTACGCCGTCAATTGCTTTTGGAAGGTTTGGATGATATTGGTCAAACCATGCAACATGTTGAATCAATTAGAAATTTTGAAAAAAACAGAAAGGAAAAGCAACCCTGGTTTCCTGAGATAATAATTGATGAACATAATATATAATTAATTCTATTCATAAATGGTTCATTTATTTTACTGAGCCATTTTTTATATTTAATTAATCACAAAACTAGGCATTAGTCTTTAGATTGAATTATTTTATAAGAAAAAATATTTGTCTAAAATTAATTATACAATTTTTTTGCAAACTCATTCTTAACAATAAAAACCAATGTATAAATCAGGTCAAAAATTATTTTTTCAAAATTAAAGCTTTTTTAATTAGGTTATGTAATAGATAATTACATTTTCTTTGTTAAAACTAATAAAGTTAAAAAAAACAATATTTTTAATTATTTTTATTATTGCGAGAATTTTTATGACAAAAGAAAAAAAAATTTTGGTTTTGCCAGGGGACGGGATTGGTCCAGAAATCATGGAACAGGCTGTAAAAGTACTTGAGTGGGTAGATAAAAACTCGACATTATCTTTCAAGCTTGAATATGAAGTGGTTGGAGGTGCATCCATAGATCAAAATGGAATACCATTAACTCAAGAGGTTATTGAAAAAGCAAAAAAAGCTGATGCGGTTCTTTTTGGAGCTGTTGGTGGACCGAAGTGGAATAATATTGATTTTAATAATCGACCTGAATTAGGGATTATTGGTTTACGTAAAGAACTTGGCTTATTTGCCAATTTACGTTCAGCGATTGTTTTTGATTCTCTGATTGAGGCCAGTTCAGTTAAACCTGAGATCATTAAGGGTTTGGATTTAATGATTGTTCGCGAAAGCACAGGAGGCGTTTATTTTGGTTCTCCTAGAGGAATTGAAACATTACCTGACGGAACTCGTAAGGGAATCAATACAGAAGTTTATACAAGTAAAGAAATCGAAAGAATTGCCCGTGTAGCTTTTGAGTTGGCTCGTCAACGCCAAAATCATGTTTGTTCTGTTGATAAATGTAATGTGATGGAAAGCGGTCTTTTATGGAAGGAAGTGGTGACAGAGATTCACCAAAAAGAGTATCCAGATGTCAATTTATCTCATATGTTAGCAGATAATTGTGCAATGCAATTGGTCCGTCAACCCTCACAATTTGATGTTATTCTGACCAGCAATCTTTTTGGGGATATTCTGTCAGATTTGGCTGCCATGCTGACGGGAAGTTTGGGTATGTTGCCTTCAGCTACACTAGGGGAGAAACAGTCAAATGGGGTTATTCCAGCATTGTATGAACCAATTCATGGCAGTGCTCCAGACATAGCTGGACAAGGAAAAGCCAACCCCTTGGCACAAATTCTTTCTTTGGCAATGATGTTGAAATATTCATTTAATGAACAACAAAATTCACGGAAAATCGTAAATGCATGTAAATTTGTATTAAACCAAAATTATCGTACACCGGATATTATGAGTATGGGAAAAAAAGAGGTTAACACGCAAGAGATGGGAAAACTTATTCTTGATCATTTAAATGGAAAAAATTAAAAATATTGAATATAAAGTTTTTAACATAACTTTTGAAAAATTATTATTCATTAGATGAATAAGATCAATTACAACGATATGTAAGGTTATGTTTAGCATAGCAAATGCTGGTAATCAACATTATCAATATAATATTTTGGGTAAATTTAATTCTTATCTAATATTATTTGCTCAATTTAGATTAATGGATTTTTGGTGATAAAAACTTATATTGTAAAATGTAAATTTACTTTAGAATATATCTTATAAAAGAAATATTATTTAATTTCTTTTATAAGAATAAAACTTTTGTGGATTAAAAACCTTCACGTTCCAAACGTTTACGTTCCATTTTACGTGCACGTCTTACAGCTTCTGCAGCCTCACGGGCACGTCGCTCAGAGGGTTTTTCATAATGGCGACGAAGTTTCATTTCACGGAAAATTCCCTCGCGTTGCATTTTCTTTTTTAAAGCTTTCAAAGCTTGATCAACATTATTGTCTCTAACCAAAACCTGCACTTGGCCATCATCTCCTGTTAAAGTTTAAAGTTAAGTAGAAAGGTATATAGTGTATATCAATGTTTATAATTGTTATAAGTTTACCGCAAACATACTCTATTTTATTTAAAAAGAAAATAGATTATTATTGTCTCACGGTTTTCAACTTATATAAAGTTTTTTATTTGTCTCATTCTATAAATTTTGATTTACCTTTATACAAAGCTGGTGAAGAGTTATTATTTCTGCATGAAGATAAAATTCGATTTATGCAAGATATATTTTTTTTTATCCATCATGAAGCCATGTCTATTGTTGAACCAATATTAGATGAATATAGAATTGGGTTGGCTCATTTTCGATTGATGCAATTTATCTGTCATTATCCTGGGATTTCGGTAGGTGAGCTATGTTCAATGCTTGGAATTACAAAACAAAGTTTGAATCGCGTATTAAGAGAAACGCTTGAACAAGATTTTGTCTATTTTCAGCAAACTCCCACAGATCGCAGGAAAAAAGTGTTATTCTTGACAAAAAAAGGAAAAAAACTAGAGGAGGAACTTTTTAGTCTTCAACGCAAACAATTTGTTCGCGCTTTTAGAGAGGTTTCCAATAATACATATATAGAAGGATTCCAGCGTATATTATATGGTATGATCAGTAAAAAATCCAAAAAAATGCTAGAAAATCTTACCATTCGTAAAATCAAAGATAAAAATAATGTCGGAAAATAACAAATCACCAAACGAAAAAGATATTTTACATATTTTAGTTATCGATGATGATCCGCGTTTACGCCGGTTGTTACAGCGTTATTTAAGTGAAAATGGTTTCCGGATCAGTGGAGCGGAATCGGCATATGAGGCACGTCAAATGTTAAAGTTTTTGCAACCTGATGCATTGGTACTGGATGTTACTATGCCAGGTGAGGATGGTTTGCAATTGACACATTCCCTTCGCGAGGAAGGCAAGGATATGCCGATCATCCTTTTGACAGCCAGGGGAGAACCGGAAGATCGCATAGCTGGATTAGAAGCTGGTGCAGATGATTATTTGGGAAAACCTTTCGAACCCAAAGAGTTGTTGCTTCGGCTGAAAATTCAGTTTCGCCGATTGACGCAACCCATTGCAGCGGAAAATATACGTTTAATTCGTCTTGGAAATATGGAGTTTGACCCTGTTCGAAATTTGTTATGCGATAAAAATGGTATTATTCATTTAACAGGGGGGGAGATAGCTTTGTTAAGGGTATTGGCGGCGCAACCTAATGAAATTTTATCTCGTGAGGAAATCGTTCAAAAAATTGGAATGGAGGAAATTGGTGAGCGTGCTGTTGATGTTCAAGTAACAAGGTTACGAAGACGTATTGAGACGGACCCTCGACAACCGCAATTTTTACATACCGTAAGGGGTAAAGGGTATGTTTTAAAACCTGGATATTGAAAAATTCATTAATAACAGAAAATATAATTGTGAAAAATTCATATACGAATTTAAAAATTCCAAATTATTTTATAAATCGTAAATTTATCGTTGATCGCACTGTACGACGAATTCTGCCGCGTTCCTTATTTAGTCGTTCACTTTTGATGATTTTAATTCCATTGATTGTTACGCAAACAATTTCACTGGAATTGTTTTATGGTAATTATCTTAGTACTGTTTCTCGTCGTTTGACAGATACTGTTGGCAGTGAGGTTGAGTTCATCGTAAATCAGTTTAATCAAACTAATTCGAGAGTAAAATATAATCAGATTATTGAGGATGCACAAAAATATTTTCAATACTCGATTACCTGGCGCAAAGGTCAAATATTTCTTGGGAACTCAAGGAAAAAATCGAATATTATCGGGCCTGTTGATGAGCTTCTCAATCAAACCCTGTCGGATCGACTTGATGAACGGTTTGTTGTTGACTGGTTCAGTGTAAAAGATCAGGTCAAGATATCCATAGAATTAAAAAAAAGTGTAGTGGACATCCTAATACCTAAAAAAAAATTAACGGCTGGTAGTGTTTGGCTTTTTATTTTCTGGATTGTGGGAAGTGCGTTGGTTTTGTTTATAATGACTTCTGTTTTTGCGTGGATACAGTTCAGGGCCATTCGAAGATTATCCAGATCTGTTGAAAAATTTGGTAAAGGGATTGATCCAGGTAATTTACATCCTGATGGTTCAAGAGAATTAAGAAATGCAGCAATTGCCTTTAATGTCATGCGTGAAAGAATTTTAAGATATGTTAAACAACGTACTGTTATATTGGCAAGCGTTTCCCATGATTTGAGAACGCCTTTGACCCGATTAAGGCTTAGTTTAGCCATGCTCCCTCAAAAAGGAATGTTTAATGCTGAGGAACAGGTTCAGGATATTTTGGAAATGATTACCGACATTGAGGAAATGGAACAAATGATTTCTGCTTATCTTTCCTTTGCAAGGGGTGAAGGAACGGAAGAACCGGTTTCAACAGATGTTTCTCAGTTAATTAAAGATTGTGTTGCAGCAGCATCTCGGGCTGATACACGATTTTTGTCAGTTGAAATTGATCATGACCTGCCAGATTTGATTATTAGACCTCATAGTATACGTCGAGTTTTTTCCAATATTTTAGATAATGCTAAAAGATATGGGGGTGATGTAAAACTAAGGGTTCATATGAAAGGAAAAGGAATACAATTCATCATCGATGATGACGGTCCAGGAATAGAAATCGAAAGAAGAGAAAGTGTATTCACGCCATTTGAGACAGGTAATAGACAAAAAGGAACCGGATTGGGACTGTCTATTGCGAAAAATATAATTCAGGGACATGGTGGTGATATAAAATTAGAAACCAGCCCATTGGGAGGGCTGAGAGTAATGATATTTATACCCAGATAGTTTTATGGCAATGTATTTCCTGAGCTGCCAGGTCCACCCGTTGTAAGTGGATTGCTTGAGAAAGGACCACCATTACTGTTCGGTCCAAAGGTACTTCCAAGTCCCATTGCACTTAGTGGAGAGTATTTGCCAATATTTCCTAATAATTGCTGGAAAAAATTAGTTTTTGTTCCAGGAGTTGGAGTTACCTCTGATACCATGCTGACATTTTTAGCGTCTCTTTTACCCAATTCTTGAATTTTTGTTAATGTCCCACTTTCATTAAAATATAAGGAGAGCACTTTTTGTTTTTTTATTCCTGGATAGGAAAGCGGGACAAGATGAGTCATCATCGATATGTAAATCCAGTTATTATTATTAAATGTCGCGTAGGTTGTAGGAGATCCCAAAATGTCGATAACATCTGATTTACTGGTACTGCCAACTTTTAATGCAGAAAGGTCATTTTTTTCAATTATTGTTCCTCTTGGCATTGGAGGGGGGGAGAGAACTGAGCAGGCGGAAAATAATAGGCTGCAAGAGATTAAGGAACCTAAAATAATATTCTTGCTTGTTTTTTGCTTAAATTGAGGACAGGATTTATTTTTAAGAAGGGATACAAGAGGTTTTTTGTTGAAGCTGGAAGGCATAATGAATACATGATCCTCAAGTTAAACGAAAAATTAATCTTATAATTAAAGAGGTATTGTAGTTTAAATTAAACTGCAACAAAAAAAAACATTAGAAAGAAAAAAATGAATAGCTGTTGCGAGTTTTCAAAAAAAATATTTATCAATCAAATACAAAAAAAAGAATTCAGGATTACCATTGAAGCGGATAAATCAGAAAGAAAGGCTTTGGCTGAGCGGTTTTCAATTCCTGAAATTCTTTCTTTGTCATGTTTTTATAAATTGGCTTATTTTCATGGTGGTCATATAAGGGCGCAGGGAATACTAAAAAGCAGCATAATACAAAATTGTGTTGTTTCCCTAGAGGATTTTCCGGTTGATATCGAAGATGGATTTGAGTTGATTTTTATACCTTTGTCTCAAGTTTCAAGTGAACTGGAGGAGCTGGATGATCCAGATATCATTCCTTATGATAATGACTATATTGACATTGGAGAGGTGACTGCACAGCAACTGGCATTATTACTGGATCCTTATCCTCATAAGCCTAATGTTGAAAAAAAACTGATAATTAAAGAGAAAGATTTGGAAATACAAGGGATAAAACGTAAAAAGGACAGTCCATTTAAAATTTTGGAAAAATTGAAAAAAGGTTAAAAAATTGTTTTTTCATAATATATTTGTATATTAATATTCTTGTTATTTTAATCAATTAAAGTATATTGTTTTTCAAAAGTGTTAGGTAAATCTTGACATGCTTTTTCAAGCTTGCTTAAAAGCTGATATTCTGTTAGACAGGTTGCTTCAATTTGAATGTTGAATCATGTCGAATGAAATTGGTTATATTGGTTAAATTATTAAATAAATTAGGATAGGAGGGATCCCATGGCTGTTCCAAAGAAGAAAACGTCACCATCACGTCGTGGAATGCGTCGTAGTCATCATGCTTTACGCACTGAGGCTTATGGTGAATGTGCAAATTGTGGTGAACTGAAACGTCCACATCATGTGTGTAGCCACTGTGGCTATTATGATGGTCGTGAAGTCGTCGCTGCCGGAGATGCTTTGAAGACCGCAGTATATCAATAAGACTGGAAAGCGTATTATAAATACCAATAACAACATTTTGGTGTTAAGTTTAATGGTTTTTATAAATTGTAACTGTATTTATGACTGCAGAATCAGATATTCAAACGAAGCCTCAATATGATCTTGCGATTGATGCAATGGGGGGAGATCATGCCCCTGAAATTGTTATTAAGGGTCTTGAGATTACAGCCGTTAGACATCCAGAAGCAAAAATACTGTTAATCGGAGATAAAGAAAAATTGTCTCCGTTAATAAAAACATATTCCAAGGCAGCCAAAATATGCGATGTTCAGCATACAGACGTGGCTGTTCCAATGGAAATGAAACCTACTTCCGCTTTGAAACTACGAAATTCATCGATGCGTCTTGCCATGCAAAGTGTTGCATCGCAACAAGCCAAAGGGGTTGTTTCTGCCGGAAACAGTGGTGCAATGTTAGCACTGGCACAGGTTATCGTTAAAACGATGCCTGGTATTGCACGCCCGGCAATGGCTGCGATTACTCCAACAGCTAAAGGTGATATTGTAATGTTAGATCTGGGGGCGAATGTTTCCTGTGACAGTCGAAACCTGGTTGATTTTGCCATAATGGGTAACGCTTTTGCAAAAGCTGTGCTTGGTTTACCTAAACCCACGATTGGACTTTTAAATGTTGGTTCAGAAGAATTGAAGGGTGATGATCGTCTTAGAAATGCAGCCGAAGTGTTGCGGAATAGTCCTTTGTCCGGACAATTTTATGGGTTTGTAGAGGGACATGATATAACGGCAGGTACAACAGATGTTGTTGTTACAGATGGATTCACTGGAAATATTGCCTTAAAAACAGGTGAGGGTGCCCTCAAACTCGTTTTTCACCTTTTAAAACAAGTTTACAGTTCTGGCTTGCGGGGAAGGTTGGGTTATCTGTTTGTTCGACCCGGATTGGAACGTATGCGCGAGTGGCT
This sequence comes from Commensalibacter melissae, assembly GCF_009734185.1. NCBI lineage: Bacteria > Pseudomonadati > Pseudomonadota > Alphaproteobacteria > Acetobacterales > Acetobacteraceae > Commensalibacter > Commensalibacter melissae. The sequence goes on from NZ_CP046393.1 coordinate 866,333, forward strand.
GGATCCCAAACGTTATAATGGGGCAATTTTCGTAGGTCTAAACGGGGTTGTTGTGAAATCTCATGGAGGTACGGATGAAGAAGGTTTTGCATATGCCGTGGATGTTGCGATGGATATGATTAGGCACGGATTTTATGAAGAAATCCTTACGGGTTTATCACAGGTAAATCCACAGTAATAGCGGTTATATTAAATTAAAGGGTTTCTATAGGAATGATTTATCGTTCACAACTTGTTGGATTTGGTGGATATTTACCTAAGCGTATCTTAACAAATGATGATTTGACATTGATGGTAGATACTTCTGATGAGTGGATTCGTGAACGTACAGGTATTTGCGAACGTCATATTGTCTCGGAAGGTGAGACGTGTGTTTCGATGGCTGTTGAGGCAGCAAGGCAGGCAATTGACTATGCAGGGATGAGTGCGCAGGATATTGATGCAATTGTTGTCGCGACTTGTACACCTGACAAAATATTTCCAAGCACTGCGGTTGAAATTCAAAAAGCGCTTGGAATAAAAAAGGCTTTTGGATTTGATGTTTCATCTGCCTGTGCTGGATTTGTATTCGGATTATCAGTTGCAGACAATTTTATCCGTTGTGGACAGGCAAAAAATGTACTGCTGATAGGTAGTGAGGTTTATTCTCGTATTCTGGATTGGAAGGATAGAAGGACCTGCGTTTTATTTGGTGATGGTGCGGGTGCTGTTGTTTTAAGTGCTGTTAACACGGAGACCGAGAGGGGAATTCTTGGATGTTATCTTCATACGGATGGTCAATATGCGGATTTATTATATGTGGAAGGCACACCAGCAAAATTTCAAGATCAATGCTTTTTACGTATGAAAGGACAGGAAGTTTTTCGTCATGCAATAACAAAACTATCCGAGGTTATTGAAGAAGCGCTAAATGATCACAATCTAATATATCGTGATATTGATTGGTTGGTTCCACATCAAGCAAATTTACGGATTATTTCACGTATGGGTGCAAAAATCAAATTACCCCCTGAAAGGGTGATTGTAACTGTTGATCGGCATGCCAATACGTCTGCGGCATCCATACCGTTGGCCTTGAATGAAGCAGTGAGAGATAATCGTATGAAAAAAGGTGATTTAATCGTAATTGAAGCAATAGGAGGCGGTTTAAGTTGGGGGTCTGCATTGGTAAGATTGTAAATATATTTTTAAAAAATTAATTTAAAAATAATACAGAATTTATTTGGTAACACTATTGAATGAATGGTGTTAGACTTGTCATTTCAGTAACGGATTGTAATTATTTTAGACTATGCAAACTTTAACTCGTGCAGGATTAATTGAAAAACTTTATAGTCATATTGGCTTGTCCCGTAGTGAATCAGCTCAATTGCTAGAAACGGTTTTGGAAAAAATCGTTGCAACCCTGGAAAAGGGTGATTCGGTTAAAATCAGTGGATTTGGTACTTTTTCTGTCCGAAGAAAAGGAAACAGAATTGGACGTAATCCTAAAACAGGTGTCGAGGTTGAAATTGAACCCAGATATGTTTTGAGTTTTCGTTCCAGTCAGAAATTGAAAAAAAATGTTAATGAGGGTATGATTAAAAAATCTTCTTGAAAGGATAAATAATGACCCAAGGTAACTCTGTTCAGATTATTAGTCAACCGAATGAAAAAGTAAATCCTGATTCAGACAATAATGGAGTTACCAAAAAGGAACCTGGAGCTTTTCGTACTATTAGTGAAGTGGCTGATGAAATTCATGTACCCCAACATGTTCTACGTTTTTGGGAAACGCGTTTCCCTCAGGTACAACCAATAAAACGAAGTGGTGGTCGTCGTTATTACCGTGTTGAAGATATAACGCTTCTAAAGTATATATCTGAACTTTTATATATCCAAGGATATACAATAAAAGGTGTTCAGCGTCTTTTACAAGAAGAATTATTGAATAATAAAGTTTCGGATAATAAACAATTAAATTTTAAATCGGAATCTGATATATCGATAACAAATGAATCTCAATCCCCAAATGATGATCTGACAAATACAGATGAAAATAATCAGCAAGATTTACGTAAGGAATTGGAAAAATTGAAAAATGAAAAATCAATGCTGATTGATTCATTAAAAAATGTTTTGGTTGAATTGCAAGAATTAAGAAAAATAATAGCTGAGGCTTAATTTTATATTGATCCAAATAAAATTGACTGCTATATGGCTGTATAGATTTGACGGGCAGTAGCGCAGTCTGGTAGCGCATCAGTCTGGGGGACTGGGGGTCGTGGGTTCGAATCCCGCCTGCCCGATATTCGTTAATATTTTCTTTTTTCAGCTGTCCAATTGTTCCATAACATAATTATGGCGGCCATTATCGCTGGACCGATAAATAAACCAATCATACCCCAAGATTCCAGCCCTCCCAAGATACCGATTAATACCCATATAAATGGTAATTTTGTTGAGCCACCAATCAAAGCTGGTCTGATAAAATGATCTGCAATAAAAATAATGATGCAGCCAACAATCAGTATAGTTAAAGCGATCAAATAGGAAACTTGAAAAAAAGCGATAAACGCAACTATACCAATGGCAATCAGGGGGCAAAAGGGGATCATTGCAGCCAAGGCTGTCAATATGCCCAACAATGCCGCATGCGGTATATGCAGAAAATAGTATAGGGTTCCGAGAATGATACCCTGTCCTAGCCCGACCAGAACTAGTCCCGAAACTGTTCCATGAACTGATGAGATCATTTGTTGAGCAATTGTTTCTCCTTGTTTGCCAAACAATCGTCTCGAACCTGATTTGCATTGATGAATAATTGATTCTCCATCTTTAAAAATAAAAAATAAGGTTAAAATTGAAAAGAAAAACAGTAAACCTCTATGAAGGATTTGTGATCCTATTTTTTGTGTAACATATACTCCATGACTTAGATGCAAATTGGAAATTAGTGTCGAGGCAGAAGATGGATCTTCAAGGTTTTCTTTCCACCAGTGAATGATATTATTGTTTATAACTGGGATTTTATTAAGCCACTCGGGTGGTGGTAAACCCTCACGACTAATTTTTATGACCCAACTTATGCCTGTTTGCAAATCTTTTGTCGCTTCAAGTGCTATAAAACCCAAGGGAAGAAGAAAAACCAGGGTAATAAAACAGGAAAAAATAAAGGGTAGTATAAAATTAAATCGTTCATAGGGCCATTTTTGCTTGACAGTTTTGTAAAATGGCCAGCATGCTATGGCAAAGATAATTCCCCAAATCAGGGAAAACAAAAAGGCTTTAATGGTATATAGACCAAATAATATCAATACGATACTTAAACAACTGTGAGCAATAGTTTGATTATGGATTTGCTCTGCCAGTGACAATTGGCGCGAAATTTTTCTATTGATTATATGATCATCTTGGGACACGTTAATTATTCCCCAATATCCGTTATAATTCTTTTTTGATAATGGAAATGGCGAAGGCCTGAATGAAGGCGGCCTCTTTTAAGGCTGTATATCGACCTGCAGCTCCCCCGTGCCCTGAATCCATATTTATTTTCAAAAGCAAGGGATTGGATGATATATTGTGATCTCTTAGTTTTGCAATCCATTTTGATGGTTCCCAATAGGTAACACGGGGATCAGTCAGGCCTCCCATTGCAAGTATGGCAGGATAGTCTTGTTCTTTTATATTATCATAAGGTGAATAACTGGCTATATATTGATATGCTTTTGAATCTTTGAGAGGATTGCCCCATTCTGGCCATTCTGGAGGTGTGAGTGGTAAAGTAATGTCTGACATTGTGTTTAATATGTCTACAAAAGGAACAACGGCAATGATTGCCGCAAAAAGATCAGGGCGTTCATTGGCTATATATCCCATTACCATACCGCCTGCTGATCTTCCGTCAGCAACGATTTTTTTTGGCTGTGTATAATTTTGTTCAACAAGATAATCGGCACAGCAAATAAAATCGGTAAAAGTGTTTATTTTGTTGAAGCGACGCCCCTCCATAAACCAATTCCAACCTTTTTCTGATCCGCCACGAATATGGGCTATGGCATAAATCCACCCTTGTTCAATATAATTCAGTGCTGTTATGGAAAAAACAGGGTCAATGGCATATCCGTATGATCCGTAACCATAAAGAAGAGTTGGGTTTTTACCGTTTAATTCAATATCTTTACGATAGGTCAAGGTCATGGGAATTTTTTCACCGTCGTTTGCAATAGCCCATATCCTTTTTGATTTGTAAAGGCTTGAATTATAACCGCAAGGAATTTTCTGCTGTTTAATGATTTCTTTTTTACCAGTTGGAATATGAAAACGATTCCAGCAACGTGGAGTTGTAGGAGACTGATAACTATATCGTAACCATTCTGTATCATATTCAAGCGTTTCATCCAGGGAAAGAAAGTATGCATCTTCATCACCTGAGATAATTTCATTTTCATCGTTTGTATTGGTGATGATTATTTTTGTATTAACCTCATGACGTTCCAATCTTATAAAATAATTTTTAAACGCCTTGAATTCCATTAGGTAAATATCAGGATTATGATTAATCCAATTTTGCCAATTTTTTCTTTCTATTTTATCCTGTATCAAATTATTCGGTATGGGCAATCGCATGAGTTTAAAATTGTATGCATTATCTTCATTTGTATAGATTATAAAATGATTGTTCCAATCTGTTATTTTGTAAAAAACACCTGTTCGTCTTTTTTTAAAACATATTGCTGCATGTGTGGGGTGTTGTCCCGATATGATCCAGACCTCGCTGGTATCATGATTATTGGCTGTTATATAAATCCATTGGTTGGAAAGACTACGCTCAATATTAATAAAAAAGCCTGAATTTTTCTCTTTATAAACTAGAGTATCTTGAGAAGTGGCTATATGATGTCTGTAAATTGCGGTAGGTCTGCCTTGATCATCGCGATAGACCCAAAATATATACTGACTGCATGGTGAAAAACAGTAAGATCCAGAACAGGGTGAAATAGATTGTGGTAATACATCTCCTGTTTCCAGATTTTTAATTTTTAAATGCCAAATTTCTGAGCCTTGGGTATCTTCAATATAGGCAAAGTATTTATGGTTAGGGCTGTGTGAAACCGAGCCTATTTTATAATAGTCAATAGTACTTGCCTGAATATTTGGATCAATAAGCAATTGTTCTCCAAAATCATGAATTGATTTTCGATAAAAACTCTTATGCTCTTTTCCCTCTTCAAATCGTGAATAATATATCCAGCTACCGTCAGGTAGTTCAGGGCTGCTTTCTTTATCAGCCAATTTTGATTTCAAGGAAAGAAAAAGCTTGTTTTGCAACGGTTTAGTCTGCTGCATTATTTTATTAGCATAATTATTTTCCTGTTCAAGATATTGTTTTATCTCTTTTTTTAGTTTTGAAGGATTGGACAAGACTTCCTGCCAATTATCATCTTTTAACCAGGCATAAGGATCAGTTCTTGTAAATCCCAGTTGTTTTATGATTTTCTCTTTTTTAGGTGCTTTTGGCGGAAGAATTGATGACATAAGCTAGAACATTTCCCCATTTTTAAATAATTTGCATAAGAGATAAGACTATCATATTTTATCTGGATTAATGAAATAATTAATTATTAGAAAATTGATAATTTCAGATTGATAATGTAAATTCTGTATATTTTGATAAATTGTTTTGAAGGTGGTATGAATGTCAGAAAAAAGAGTTTTAATCGTTGGTGCCGGTTTTTCCGGTGCTGTGATTGGCCGTATTCTTGCAGAAAATGACTGGAATGTGCATATTATTGATGAACGATCCCATACTGCTGGAAACTCATACTCCGAACGGGACAAAGATACAGGAGTCATGGTACATATTTACGGTCCCCATATATTTCATACAGATAATGAAGACGTATGGAATTTTGTAAATAAATATTCAGAAATGATGCCCTATGTCAATCGTGTGAAGACCACAGTTAAGGGACAGGTTTTTTCATTACCGATTAATCTGCACACGATTAACCAATTTTTCCAGAAAGCATTATCTCCTGATCAAGCAAAAGAACTTATTGCCGAAAAAGGTGATGAGTCAATTAAAGAGCCTGAGACATTTGAAGAACAGGCTTTGAAATTTGTTGGTAAGGAATTATATGAGGCTTTTTTCAAGGGTTATACCCTTAAGCAATGGGGACTGCATCCCTCTGAATTGCCAGCATCTATCTTAAAGCGTTTACCTGTTCGTTTCAATTATGACGATAATTATTTCAGTCACAAATTTCAGGGAATGCCAAAAAGGGGCTATACAGATTTGGTCGATAATATTCTTGATCATCCTGGAATTAAAATTTCTTTGAATACAGTTTTTGATAAGGAAAAAGCAAAAAATTATAAACATGTATTTTATAGTGGTCCATTGGATGGTTATTTTCATCATCAATATGGTCGTTTAGCATACCGCACCCTGGATTTCGAAAGATTCATATATCAGGGTGATTTTCAGGGAACTGCTGTAATGAATTATGGAGAGGAAAGCGTTCCATATACCCGTATAACAGAGCATAAATATTTTGCTCCTTGGGAAAGTCATGAAGGCTCGGTTTGTTATAGAGAGTATAGCCGTTTATGTACAGAAAAAGATTTGCCTTACTATCCAATACGTCTTGTAGGTGAAATGAATCAGTTGGATCAATATATAGAATTGGCCGAAAAGGAACCTGATATTACATTTGTTGGACGACTGGGAACCTATCGTTATCTTGATATGGATGTAACCATTGCAGAAGCAATAAAAACAGCAAGATTATTTTTGAAATCCATTGAAAATAATGAAAAAATGCCAGTATTTACAGTCAGTATGAAGTAATTCATATTCATATTGCCTAAATCTATCTAAAAAATAATCGCTATTTCAATGTTAAATCGACTTGCTTTAATTTTAGCGATTATAAATTATTCTAATCAAAAATATTTATAGTAAATGGCAATAGTTTATCAAATTTTTTATAATAATTTGTAATTTACGTTATCTTTCGTTATTTATAAAATTTACGTAAAATTGTTTAGATTCATAATTTTTTAGAATTTAAAAAATTTTGAAGAATTCGTAACAGCTTTTGTTTGATTTTTTAAAGTGCTCTATATAGGTTCTTTTGAAGACATACATTAACTATATAGTTTTAAAATCGATGAGTGATTCAATAAAATCAAAACAAAATCAATATGTTTTAACACTTTCTTGCCCTGATAAACCAGGTATTGTTTCCGCAATTTCTACAGGATTATTTGAAGCTCAAGCCAATATTGTTGAGTCGCAGCAGCATGATGCTCTTTCGGGTTATTTTTTTATGCGTGTTGTGTTCACCCTAGAGAGCGATAAAAAAAATTATCAATGGTTATATTCCAGATTGGAGGCTATTGCTGCCCAATTTAAAATGACATGGTTCTTGCATGATCGGGAACGTAAAAAACGTGTGTTGTTGATGGTATCAAGATTTGATCATTGTCTGGTTGATCTTTTATATCGATGGAGAATAGGGGAACTGGCAATAGAACCCAGTGCAATTGTTGCAAATTATCCATATGAAGATTATGGTCATATTGATATGCAAGATGTACCATTTTATTATCTTCCCATTCTTAAGGATACCAAAAGGGAACAAGAAACGAAATTGTGGGATATTATTAAGGAAACCCGGACAGAGCTTGTTGTTCTTGCGCGCTATATGCAAATTCTGTCTCCTGAAATGGTAAAAAAATTGGCGGGTCAATGTATAAATATACATCATTCCTTTTTACCCGGCTTTAAGGGTGCAAAAGCCTATCATCAGGCTTATGAACGAGGGGTTAAATTGATTGGTGCAACAGCACATTATGTAACCGAGGATCTTGATGAAGGTCCAATTATAGAACAGGACGTTGAACGGGTCAGTCACAATGACACCCCTCATGACCTTATCCGTAAAGGAAGGGATATTGAAAGACGAGTTCTGGCAAAAGCCGTGCGTTATCATATTGAAGACCGTGTTCTTTTAAATGGTCACAAAACCGTTGTATTTTCGGATTGATCAGGGAAATAATTTCCCTCTCAATCCAGTTTTTATGCGATGGGCATACTGAGAATTCTTTGCGATGATGCCCATGCGAATAAAAAGATCGATTAATACAAGATTGACATTAAATTTGAAATCATCTGTTTCGCACACTTGATGGTAAACATCTTCTAATTTTTTTAATTGGAAAGATTCAACCTCTCCATCATTGGGAACCGGTTGAAAATCTTCCGGCAACCATAGATCATAGCAATATAACACATCTCGCCTTAACCCTTCAGGTCTGATCATGCTATAAGTAATCAGTGATTTATATTCCGCATTTATCATGAGGGCGTTCGGAATGCTTGCTTCTTCACGTGCTTCTTTTTCTAGAGTGTTGTTATGGGTAAATCCTGCTGGTATACCTCCCGCGACGATATGATCCAGTTTTTCAGGATCAAGCCGTTTATACTTTGCCCGTTTCGCGATCCACAAATAAATTTGATTTCTTTTCTTAACCAAACCATTGAGATGAACTCCAGTTCCAATCAGTCCAAGATCAGGAATAACGGCACGATCAATTTTTCCAACCGGTTTAGCATATGGTGAGGGATAGACATCAAAAAGTTCATTCATGGCGCGAACCATATTATTTTCAATTAGTTGATTACCCAGCATCTCGATTGAATATTGTGCTGGTAAAGTACAAATATTATTTTCTTCCATAACAACATGATGTTTTTGGAGAGTATCCATAAATGAAGGTCGAACCCATCCTATGATCTGATTATGCGCCTTGAAAGGTAAAAAATCTTTTTGTAACTTGGCGGTATTACATTTTTTTATATGACGAAATAAATTTTTAAATTCAACAGGTTGCATTAAAAATCTCTTATATTGCTTTAATAGTTTTTTTTATTTCAAAGTTATCTATTTTTATATTTTTTCATTTTTGGGGTAAACACTTCATATATATTGATAAAACAATTACAATCTTTTGAAAATAACATGTCACGATATTCCAAATTTTCCTATGTCAACAAAGAAAGCACTCGTTCAGGATGGTCAACTTTACTAGAGCTCTTGACCTATTTGTGGCCTCGTCAGCATATAACGTTGAAAATTCGCTTTATCTTTGCGATGGTTTTGATGATTGTTGCCAAAATCATAGCCTTGGGTGTTCCTTATCTTTATAGCAAGATTGTGGATTATTTTTCCCAGAATAATCATGAAATAATTTATGTGCCGATTTATCTTATTGTTGGATATGGATTGGTTAGGATTTTTTCCAGTTTATGTTCGGAATTGAAAGACACGGTTTTTGCGCCATTACGATTTAGGGTGATGCGTATAATAACCCTAAAATGCTTCGAGCATGTTCAAAGACTTTCACTAAAATTTCATTTAAATCGAAGAACCGGAGCAATTACACGGGCTATTGAGCGGGGTGGTGAGGGAATTGAAACAATTTTGAGAGTGGGTATATTCAGTATCATTCCAACAGTTATTGAAACCTTGATGGTTCTCGGTGTGATTGCTCATTTGTATAATGGATATTATACACTTGTTGTCTGTCTTGCAATATTAGCCTATTTTTTCTTTACGATTTGGTTTACATCTCGGCGTATCAAGATTCGTCGAAAAATGAATGAAATTAATAATGAAGCCAATAATCGTGCCTTGGACAGTTTGCTGAATTATGAAACTGTTAAATATTTTTGTAATGAAACCCATGAAATAAGACGATATGATGAAGCATTGGCACATTATGAAAAAGCTTCCATTAAAACACAAATAACGCTCAATATCCTGAATTTTGGTCAATCTTTCATTATAGCCATTGCATTGACATTTATTATGTTAATGGCAGCACGTGACATTGTCAGTTATCATTTTACTGTCGGAAAATTTGTTTTGATTAACACCTATTTGATGCAGCTTTATCAGCCCTTGAATTTTCTTGGCAGTATCTATTCTAATTTGCGAAAATCAATTGTTGATTTGGAAAATATGTTTTCTCTTTTGGCACAGCCAATGGATATCAATAATCAAGAATGCGCCAAATCACTTCCAACTGAATTGGTGAATGCGGGGCCTGCCAAAATTGAATTTAAAAATGTTTTTTTTGGTTATGACCCCTCTCGGGAAATTTTGCATCATGTAAGCTTCCTGGCGGAACCAGCCCAGCAAATTGCCATTGTTGGACCAACAGGGGCCGGGAAATCAACAATTAGCCGTTTGCTGTTCCGTTTTTATGATGTTACATCCGGTGCTGTATTAATCGATAATGAGGATATACGGTCTTATAAACAGGATGATTTGAGAAAGGCCATTGGAGTTGTGCCTCAAGATACGGTTTTGTTTAATGATTCGATTGGTTACAATATTGCTTATGGTAAATTAGGAAGCTTACAAGCAGAAATTGAAAAAGCAGCAAGGCTGGCTCAAATCCATGATTTTATTGTTGGTTTGCCCGAGGGATATAATACTCAGGTGGGAGAAAGAGGGTTAAAACTTTCCGGTGGCGAAAAACAAAGGATAGCTATTGCAAGAACGATATTGAAAAATCCAAGGATTTTAATCCTGGATGAGGCAACAAGCGCGTTGGATAGTCAGACAGAAAAAGAAATACAGCAGGCTCTTTTCCAGGTTTCTCAGGGTAGAACCGTGATTACAATAGCTCATCGTTTATCAACAATTATTCATTCGGACATGATTCTGGTTATGATGGATGGGAAAATATGCGAACAGGGAACTCATGAATTCCTGCTTGCAAAAAATGGTTTTTATGCCAATATGTGGTCTATACAGAGTCAACATTCTGATAAATAGGCTAGAAATAGTGAAAATTTTTAATTTTGAGGTTTAAAATTTGGATTTTTACTTGACTATTTCGTGAATTTTAGTCATAGGGCTAAACTAAGTATTTTTTATTTGCCAAACATTAAGTCTTGGCTTTCACAATCCGAGGATGAAAACAAATGTCTCGCCGTTGCCAAATCACAGGCAAAGGTGTGTTGACAGGAAATAATGTCAGTCACGCCAATAACAAAAACCGTCGCCGTTTCCTGCCTAATCTGCAGGATTATTCCTTAAGGTCCGATATTTTGGGTCAACAAATACATTTACGCGTCACAACGCATGGTCTCCGTACCATTGAACATAATGGCGGTTTAGACAATTTCCTGCTAAATACACCGAATCGTAAGCTTACAGAAGAGGCTTTAGTGATTAAACGTCGTATTCTTCAGGCTCAGGAAAAAAAATCAGCAGTAGCTGCTTAATTTTTTAAAAAATTGATTATCTAGTAATTAAATAACTTCCTTGATTTAATCTTAAGGGAGTTATTTTGAGTTAAAAAAGGAAATTATTCTTTTAATCTTATGATTTGATGAATATATTTTCTGAATATTTTTCTATCGTTTGTGGAGGTTTTACTTTTGTCCGACCATTCTGATCTTTCTAAAATCCGTAATATAGGTATTACCGCGCATATTGATGCGGGTAAAACAACGACAACTGAACGTATTCTATATTATACAGGTGTCTCCCATAAGATTGGTGAGGTCCACGAAGGGAACACCACTACTGACTATATGGCACAGGAACGTGAAAGAGGGATTACCATTACTTCCGCTGCCGTTACCTGTGAATGGAACAAGCATCGTATCAATATTATTGATACTCCGGGCCATATTGATTTTAACATTGAAGTTAACCGTTCATTGCGCGTACTTGATGGTGCGGTTTTCATTATCGAGGGTGTTGCTGGTGTCCAACCTCAGTCTGAAACGAATTGGCGTTTGGCTGACCGTTACAATGTCCCTCGCATTATTTTCATTAACAAGTTGGATCGTACAGGTGCAAATTTTGAATATGCTTTCAGCACTTTAAAAGATAAGCTGGATATTGTCGCTATCCCTTTACAGCTTCCGATTGGTGCGGAAGAAAATTTAAAAGGTGTTATCGATCTTGTTAATATGAATGCCATTATATGGGAAGGTGATGATCTTGGTGCCAAATACAATATTGTTGAAATCCCTGCTGAATTAAAGGAAAAAGCAGAAGAGGCACGTCAAAATCTTCTGGACACCGTTTTGGCTGTTGATGATGCGGCTATGGAAGAATATTTTGACAAAGGTGATGTTTCTGTCGAGGTTTTAAAGAAATGTATTAAAAAAGGTACCATTTCTGGAGAATTTCGTCCGGTTCTTTGCGGTTCTTCTTTCAAGAACAAAGGTGTTCAGCCTTTATTGGATGCAATTGTTGATTACCTTCCTGCTCCTGATGATGTGGAAGGAATTCGTATTGCACCTCCTGAAGATGAAGAGGTTGATGAAAATAAATTACCAATCATTCCCGTTGATCCAAATGGCAAATTTGCCGGTTTGGCTTTTAAAATCATCAATGATAAATATGGTTCTCTAACTTTCGTACGTGTTTATCGTGGTATCTTACGTTCTGGTGACACGGTTTTGAACACAACCCATGGTCATAAAGAGCGTATTGGACGTATTTTCCAAATGCACGCTGATAAACGTATAGAAATCAAAGAAGTGCATGCTGGTGATATTGCCGCTTTTGTTGGATTGAAGGATACAAAAACAGGGGATACTTTGGCAGATCCGGCAGATCCGGTTGTTTTGGAACGTATGCAATTTCCAGTACCTGTTATCGATATTTCTGTCGAACCAAAAACCAAGGAAGCGGTCGAAAAAATGACCCTTGCGCTTCAGAAATTGGCGGCAGAAGATCCATCTTTACAGTTAAAGACAGATCAGGAAACGGGGCAAACAATTCTTTCAGGTATGGGTGAGTTGCATCTTGATATCATCATTGACCGTTTACGTCGTGAATATGGTGTTGATGCGAATATTGGCGCACCACAGGTTGCATATCGTGAAACCATTACTCAGTCTCATACAGAAACCTACACCCATAAAAAACAGTCTGGTGGTGCGGGTCAGTTTGCTGAAGTCAAAATTATTTTCGAACCTACCGAACGAAATGAAGGAATCATATTCGAAAATAAAATTGTTGGCGGTGCGGTTCCCAAGGAATATATTCCAGCTGTTGACAAGGGTATCAGAAACCAAGCATCTACCGGTGTATTAGCAGGATTTCCAACTGTAGACTTTAAATTTACGCTTGTTGATGGTAAATATCATGACGTTGACTCTTCTGCATTGGCGTTCGAGATTGCCGGTAAAGCCTGTTTCCGTGAAGGAATGAAAAAAGCTGGTCCTGTCATTCTTGAACCTATCATGGATGTCGAAATCACTACACCTAATGATCATGTTGGTGATGTTGTTGGTGACTTGAACCGTCGTCGCGGAATGATTCAAAGTCAAGAAACTTCTGGAAGCACTGTCATGGTTCGCGCTTTTGTTCCATTGAAAGAAATGTTTGGCTATATTTCTGATCTTCGTTCAATGACCAAAGGTCGTGCGTCCTTTACAATGCAATTCCATCATTATGATCCAGTTCCCCGTAATGTTGCGGATGAAATTATTAGTCAATCTGCCTAATTTTAAATAACAATTTGATACGATTTAAAGCAGCCTTTTTTGTATAAAAGGCTGTTTTTTTTGTGAAAATGTATGTGATTAAATAAATATTTTAGGTTTTATTTGTGTAATTTAAAAAATTACATCATAATTAATTTTTATCAAAAAATTTTGAAATTTTATGGGATTTATTAAAATAAATTTATCTTTTTTTAAATTAAGACATCAAAACTAGTGAAAATAAAGTTCAATTAGAACAGTAGACTTATTTTAATACGTTAAGGGTTGCAGGCGATAAGTCAATAAGGTGATTTATGGAAACCTCGTGTTACTATTATTACTTATTTTTCTAAAGTTTAAAATTATATTAATAAAGCTTTGGAGGTAAAGAACGTCAAGAGCGTTACCCTTTTGCCGTTATTGATGAAAATACAGGGAAAGTTTTGGGTACAACTAGTTTTTTTTGAAATTGCCCCTGATCTGCGACGTTTGGAAATTGGTTATACATGGTATGTAAAATCTTTTCAAAGAACTCATGTAAACATAAATTGTAAATATTTATTGCTAGAATATGCTTTTGAAAAATTGCAAGCCAACACCGTCGGTTTACGAACTGATATTTTTAATTTCAAAAGTCAAAGAGCAATTTAACGGCTTGGTGCAAAAAAAGATGTAATTCTACGTGCTCATATTCTTAGACAGGATGATACTTTGTGCGATACCATTATTTACACCATAATTTCAAGTGAATGGACAAACGTCAAAGTATATATATCCGCTTTGTTAAATAAATTATATTAATGAATATTCACATATTAGAAGTATTTTAAATTAGATAAAAATAAGTGAGAGGCAATATTGATATAAGAGTTAAATATTGCCTCATGTCAAATAATATTTTTAATAACTGGTATTCCCTTTATGTTCCATAATTTTTTTATAAATAAAAAGAATGATAACAGCTCCTACAATTGAAAATAATATTCCAGCTTTTTCTCCATCACGATAGAAGTGAAGAAGCTCTCCTAACCAAGTTGCCAAAGCGGAACCGGCAATTCCTAAAAGAACAGTGATAATAAATCCGCCCGGCTGTTTTCCAGGCATAAGTAATTTTGCAATACCACCAATAATAAACCCAACAATAATAGCGCCAATTAAAGAAAACATAAGTTACTCCCTTGAACAAAACTATCTTGTTGTATAGTTTAAACGATTTTTTACTAAAACAATAGATTTATTATTTTCTTTTATTTATCCGAATGCATGTAATCGATGAATGAGAGCGATTGAAATTTCCCTGACCAAATCGAAATTATATTGCATGGGTTTAAATATTTGACGGTCATCCATTGCATATGCACCTTCATTTCTTGGACCTTTTGGTTCATAAAAATATAGATCGGATACATGTTCAGATGCTTGTGGAAAGATATGATTGACGAGCATATGCAAAACCGAGGGTATTTCCAAACACAAGATTTTAATATCCAAATGTTCTCTGTTATAACCGTTAAATGGAGAGAAATATGGAATCTTGGTTGATAACATCCAGATTTTTTCAATCAATGCCAATCGGATAGCATGTAACAAGATTTCCTTATCATCCATGATTGGCGTATTTTTCCAAATTGACAGAAGAATAATATGATCTTTCTGTATGCGATGAAAAGTTGCCTGGGTACTCGACCAGCAATCCAGCCGTTGCAATCCGTTTGCCAGCGCCATATAGGATTCCTGTATCACAGGATTTTCTTCAGTTGCAGCCCGATCTAGCCAGATGCCGGGATCAAGCATATAGATTCCAGCTCTCAAGACAGATGCATCGGAGTGCTTAAGGGCATGAAAGGCAAAATCGAGGGATTGCCTGAACCGTTTGCTGTTTGTCAACATTTCTTCAAATGTATCGGGGTTGGCCGACATTGCGGTACCCAAACCTTGAAGTACATTAGCACACCAACCCAATTGTTGTAGAATTGCATTGTTAGGAATAGCACGCAATTCCCTTGGATGTTTTATATAACTTCTTCCCGCTGCTGTATCATTTTGGCGAACTGCCGGTCTTGACCCCGTTTGATCAATGAGGGAGGGACCAAATGTGCTTAACAAGGTTCCATATCCCTTATCATTAATCAATTCATTCATGGATGCATTGATCGTTGAAAAAAAATCTGCATTAAAATCTTTTTCATCATAGATGGGATCATGTTCAACCTTATCAAAATCGTAGATATGCTCTGCTATGATACTGATTGTGGCATTGGCCAGCAATTGTGTGCCAAAAAGTAAATATCCGTCTCCACCTTGAAAGGCCGTTTCTTGTCTGCTTCGTATACCAAGTTTATGAAAATATTGCTCAGTAATTTTTGGGGAAAGATATTCCAGACGATCTTGCATGCTGAATGGATGACCACCACGACCGATACTTTCGCCATGTGTATCGAATAAAATAAGTTGAATATTTGATAATTGATATTTAGCCAAAAGTTTTGCAATTTTCTTGCGTAATTTTTCAATCTGATATGTGGCTGCAATTTGACCAATAAATCTGCCGGAATCAGAATACCCAAATTGCAGGCATAACTTGCCTGTTTTTTTCAAGTAATTGCGCCAATGCGGTGATCTCAGGGCTTGTTCAATAATCTTGTCGCCATGATTGAGGGCATAATCTGTTTCAAATAATGGCGAAATCTCGATATTTTTCTCAATCCCAAATAATCTTGCAAGCCAAAGGGCCATAAGTAATGTAAAACCGCTTTCTGTTTCCGCAATTAAAAAGCGAATAGGGGTTTTGCTATCAATATGTTTGAATATCTGGGTTAACAGCATCATTAATATGCTTGCCGAGGCCTTTTCAGTTAGCAAAGCACCGAAATCCACAGGAACAGGGTCAATTTTATCCAATGCTGTATTTATCGTATTAAAAAGTGTTCTTGTATGAGAAGGATTTTCAGGATTACTGGTTATCCCCAATCGTTGACGGGCCATATTATGAATTTGGGTGGAATTAAGTCTAACATGGGAATGTGAAAGACTTAAACCATGAGTGACAAAACCCGCCTTCGCGATCAATAAATCAATAATGAAATTATCATCAACATCGTTCATGGCTTGATCAAAAAGAGGAAGAAGCTGATCGGTTGAAAGAATTGATTCATGACGGTTTTCAATCAATATTCGGGAAAAATTTGAAAATAGATCAGGGTCAGGCTTTAAAGGACAGTTATGGATTTGATCCTTGACATGGTTTAGGGCAATTGCAATAGTATTTTTTAATTGGTCGACACCATTTGGGATGTTGTCTAATTGCTGATATAGACGTTCCAATTGTAATTTTTTCATCTGTAGGCGTATGAGTAAACTATCCCACCAGCCTATGTCGCTTCGGCCATCCGTATCATATCCTACCCAACTGCTCAGTAAAATTGGACTGGGATTCAGATTGGTCCAATGGTCAGGCCAATATTCCTTCGCAGTCTCAAAAAGGGTATAATTGAATAGATCCAAAGCGTTTCGTCCCCTAATAATAGCATTATTTGCAAGTTGAAGTTCCTCTTTCAAATCAGGGGGGGCAGATCGTCTGTGAGTCGTAAAAAAGGGAATATCTGTGTCATCATCTATAGGATGACTGGCCATATCTGCCAAGGCTGTGTAAACTGGATTGGCGAGGGAAAAGGTTGGATGTGCCGTAAAAATTGCGGCGAATTTGATAGTTTCAACTAATTTCTTGAAATTTTCAAAACTTGTTTCCTTATTTTTTTCGTTTGCGTAATCGGATTGCTGGATCAATTTTTTTATGACGGTTTCGATACGTTGCCGAATATTATCTTTAGTGGGATTGTAAAGGTATTTTTGCAGATGTTTGGCATGTGACAAAAAAGCGGAATCTCTCAATTTCTGGATTATTTCTTTGAGATTTTCTGTAGTAAGATCATTTGACTCTAATTTTTGGTTAATTTTCTGTGCTAAGGTCAGGACAGGATTTTCTGTTGGTTGGTGATCTTTTTTTGATCTCAATTGATTGGTTAACTGTAGCAGCTCATCAAGTATCTGGGAAGAGGAGTTCGTTGATTCCGTCATGATCCAAAATTATCCATTACTAGTTTCATATAATTAAATCTGTTTTAATATGATTAATTATTATAAAGAGAAATAAAAGGTATAAATTCACGATAACAATAATTACACGAAAAAATGTTGAAGGCGATGAATAAAGTTTCAAGTTCGGATGACCACGTAAAAATAATTTTCCTACGCTATCATCGATTGGCAACTTTTTTGCTGTTAATCATGGGATGTATAACTTTATTAGGCTATTATCTGACGACTTATACAGAAATCAAACATAATTTCTGGGTTGAATTGATTTTGGCTGGTAGCCAGGCTGGATTTATTGGTGGATGTGCTGATTGGTTTGCGGTGACAGCATTATTTCGACATCCCATGGGTTTGCCCATTCCTCATACCGCAATTCTACCAAAACAAAAAAAACGTCTAGGATACGGGTTGGGATGGTTTATAGCTCAGTATATTTTTACTGAGAAAGACATCACACTTATTTTGAAAAAAATGGATCTTCCAAGTTTTTTGGGAAAATATTTGGACAAAACAGAGAATATTGAATATCTGAGCAGTATTTTGTTGAAATCTCTTCCTGATTTTCTTGATCGGATTGAAGATGGTCGGATCAGCAACTTAATAACAAAAATTATAAATCGTCTTTTGAGTGGAGAATCAATCTCACCTTTTATCGGTAGAATCATAAGAACAATGCTTGATATCGATCAGCATCAAGACATAATTTCATTCATTTTGGAAATTCTTAAGAAAACGCTTAAAGAAAAGGAATCAAGCCTCAGGGAAATGATTCATAGTCGAGTGGAAGAACAGGGTGGTCGTTTTCTGGGATGGATGATCGGTGATTCAATTGCGACAAAAGTTTTGGTCGCTGTAAATAAGGAAATGGATCGGATAGATCCACATAATGATGCTGTAAGAGAAAAAATCGGCCAGTGGATAAAGGATGAAATTGATAAAATTGAGAATGACCCTGAACGTGTCAAAAATATATCTGAAGCTTTTAGACAAATTGTAAATCATGAAAGTATACAGGAATGGCGTGAAAATCTTTGGAAAAAAATTAGAAAATTTATTCACGATGATGCCAGGAATGAGGATGGATGGTTTAGGAACGTGATTATTGATTCAATTCATTATTTTTCTGAACTGCTACAAAAAGATCCTAAAATCAGAAAAAAAATAAACAAGGCGATATTGAAACTTATTTCAAGATCATTACCAAATTTTAAGGAAGGGTTGATCCGTTTTACTGAAACTGCTGTTTCGCAATGGGACAGTCAAGCGTTGGTTGATCGACTTGAATGTCGAATAGGCAAGGATTTGCAATATATACGGATAAATGGTTCTATTGTAGGTTTTTCAATCGGAATAATCTTTTTTTTATTTGTTAAACTGTTTTTTAATCCTTAAACTGTTGTATTATAAAAAAATAAAAAAAACTTTTAAATCGATAAAAATGGACTTATATAGTCCTATATAATATGTTTTATTTGATCGAATTGATAAATTATGTTGAAACTATCCAAACTTATTGATTATGCAACGATTATTATCATAAGTCTTGATCAATATAAAACTGTTGTCTCTTCATCCACACTTGCTGCGAGAACACATATTCCTGAACCTACTGTGGCCAAGATACTGAAAATGCTGACCAGGGCTTCCTTGACAAAATCTTCGCGAGGACCGGGAAGTGGATATTATCTATTGAATGAGCTTAGTGAAATTTCTCTTGCTACGGTTGTTAGAATTATTGAGGGACCCATTAAGTTGGTTGATTGTAAAAAGGATGATTGTCGTATTGAGAATGAAGAGTGTATTTTATATGGAAAATGGGAAATATTGAATTATCAAATAAAAAATGTTTTTGAAACTTTAACTTTGGCAGATTTAAAAAAGAGTTCTGCCAGATTTGACTTAAATAAGAATTAACAAATTCAAGAAACAAACATTTAGAAACAGAGCATATTATGAATAAACATGTCCAAGATGAGGCCTTGTTGAAGCAGCTTAAGACAGATACCTACAAGTGGGGGTTCGAAACGTATATTGAAATGGATATCCTACCCAAGGGACTTGATGAAAATGTTATCCGTTCAATTTCTGCTCGCAAGAATGAGCCTGATTGGATGCTGGAATGGCGTTTGAAAGCCTATCGGATGTGGATGACCATGGAGGCTCCAACATGGGGTAAGTTCAAACATCCTGAAATTGATTTCCAGGACTTGCATTATTATGCAGCGCCAAAAAAGAAAAAAGGACCAAAGTCTCTGGATGAGGTCGATCCCGAATTATTAAAAACATATGCTAAATTGGGTATACCCTTAAAAGAACAGGAAATTTTGGCGGGGGTTGAAAAACCGGAAAATGGAGAGACTGTACCTGTTGCTATTGATGCAGTTTTTGATAGTGTCTCTGTTGCAACGACGTTTAAAGAAACTCTTGCGAAAGCGGGAGTGATTTTTTGTCCAATTTCAGAAGCTATACAATCTTATCCAGATTTGGTTAAAAAATATCTTGGTAGTGTGGTACCACAGGGAGATAATTTTTATTCAGCCTTGAATTCCGCTGTTTTTACGGATGGTTCATTTGTATATGTTCCGAAAGGTGTGAAATGCCCTATGGAACTTTCAACCTATTTTCGTATAAATGCAAAAAATACCGGACAATTTGAACGTACGCTCATTATTGCTGATGATGCTTCTACCGTATCATATTTGGAGGGATGCACAGCTCCTCAACGGGATGAAAATCAATTGCATGCTGCTGTTGTAGAACTTGTGGCCATGAGTGAGGCTTTTATAAAATATTCCACAGTTCAAAATTGGTATCCGGGTGATAAAAATGGTAAGGGGGGAATTTACAATTTTGTAACCAAGCGTGGTGCTTGCCGTGGTGTACGATCACGTATCTCATGGACACAGGTTGAAACCGGATCGGCAATTACCTGGAAATATCCTTCCTGTATTTTACAAGGGGAAGGATCAATCGGGGAATTTTATTCTGTAGCCGTAACAAATGGGTATCAGCAAGCTGATACCGGTACAAAAATGATTCATATAGGAGCCAATTCACGTTCCACCATTTTGGCAAAAACCATTAGTGCAGGAAAATCTGACAGTACATATCGTGGATTGGTTAGAATGATGCCAAAAGCCCGAAACAGTCGCAATTTCACTGAATGTGACAGTTTACTGATCGGAAATAATTGCGGTGCACATACAGTTCCCTATATTGAAAGTAAAAATAGTTCCGCCAAAATTGAACATGAAGCAACAACTTCGAAGATTTCCGAAGAACAGTTATTTTACTGTCAACAGCGTGGATTAACCAAGGAAGCGGCAATCGGATTAATTGTGAACGGGTTTTGTAAAGATGTTTTAAAAGAGCTTCCAATGGAATTCGCTGTAGAAGCGCAACAGCTTTTACAGATAAGTCTTGAAGGAAGTGTGGGTTAGTTTAAACTATGAATATGTTATTAGAAATAAAAAATTTACATGCATCCGTTATTGATGACACTGTTGAAAATGGATCAAAGCAAATTTTAAAAGGTGTCAATTTATCAATTCCCGCTGGTGAAACTCATGTTATTATGGGACCTAACGGTTCTGGTAAGTCAACGCTTTCCTATGTCTTGTCTGGTCATCCCAGTTATAAAGTGACATCTGGTCAGGTATGGTTTAAAGGGGAGAATCTTCTGGAAATGTCTCCTGATGATAGAGCCGTGGCGGGATTGTTTCTTGCCTTTCAGTCTCCCGTGGAGCTGCCTGGGGTCAATAATGCAAATTTTTTACGTACAGCAACCAATTCCGTTCGTAAGGCGCGAGGACAGGAAGAACTTGACGCGGTGTCATTTCTTAAACTGGCCCGTCAGTTGGCAAAAAAGCTTTCATTTCCAACAGACATGCTTAAACGCAATGTAAATGTCGGTTTTTCTGGAGGTGAGAAAAAACGAAATGAGGTTCTGCAAATGTCCTTACTGCAACCATCTTTTGCAATATTGGATGAAACTGACAGTGGGTTAGATATTGACGCGCTGCGTATTGTCGCAGAAGGAGTTAATACTCTTCAATCTTCAGATTTTTCCTCTTTAATTATCACTCATCATCAGCGTTTATTGGATTATATCAAGCCTGATTATATCCATATTTTAGCAAGAGGTCGCATTATCCATACTGGAGGGGCTGATTTGTCACTTCAGCTTGAAAAAGAAGGTTACGGACGGTTTTTGGATGAAATTGATGAATAATGTCACCGCGATGAACAAGCGTGAAAATTGGTTGGAAATATTAAATAGGTTGTCTTTATCTGAATATTTACAAGACAAGAGAAATATTGTTGATAAATTGCTGACTCTTCAATTCCCGACACGTAAAACTGAAGCTTGGAAATACAGCGATTTGAAATGGTTGCAAAAAACAGATTTTTCGCGTGATTTTGTTATTGATGAAGCGTTTGTTCATAGGGCCTTAGAAGAAATATTAACCGTAGATTTGCTAAATTTACCTAGAATAATCACCTATAATGGTCAATATCTAGAGACTTTTTCAACAATTAGTCTTCATTCAAACGAATTTTCTTTAAATAAGAATTTCAAAAGTGATTGGTCAATTCCGAACGATGATTTTTTGACGGCATTGAACAAAGTTGTTGAAAATCCCGTTTTGCAATTTAATTGTAATAAAAATTTCAATGATCAGACAATTTTATGTATTAATCTAGGAAAAGCTGAAACAACTGAAAAACTGTGTTTTTCACCAAAGTATTCATTTTATATTGAGAAAGAAAATAAATGTTCTGTAATTGAAATAAATTATGGAAAAGGTGTTTATTTTGCAAATTCCGTTTATGAAATAGAACTGGGAAGAAAGTCTAAACTAAACTATACCATTATTAACCATACATTATCAGAAAGCTATAATTGTTCTAGTAATTATGTTAAATTGTCTGATCATGCATGTTATCAGCAATTTTTGTTAAATAAAGCTTCCAGATTTTCACGTTATGAACTGAATATTGATTTGGTCGGAGAATGGAGTAAGGCAGATTTTGATGCTGTCCAGATTTTGTCAGGTCAACAGCATGCCGATATTGCATCAAAAGTGGTTCATAGTGTTCCACATTGTCAATCCAATCAGAATGTTAAAAATATCCTGTCTGATAATAGTCATGGGGTTTATCAGGGCAAGGTGCTAGTCAATCGTTTAGCCCAGAAAACGGATGCACAGCAGCAAAACCAGGCCCTATTATTGTCAGATAAAGCGGAAATAGATACTAAACCTGAGCTTGAAATCTATGCAGATGATGTTAAATGTTCCCATGGTGCAGCAATAGGGGCATTGGACCAAGAACAATTGTTTTTTTTAATGTCTCGTGGAATTTCTTATGAATTGGCCAGAGAAATGTTGATTAATGCATTTGTTAACGAGTCTATTGAAAAGATCGAAGATACCCTATTGCAGAATTTATTATATTATTACGTAACCGCCTCAACTTGAAAAGTGATTGCGATGTCTAACCCTGTCTATTCTTTTAATATTGAGCAAATTAGAAATGATTTTCCAATTTTAAAACAAAAAATTCACGGTAAAGATTTTGTATTCTTGGATAGTGGCGCATCAGCCCAAAAACCAATACAGGTTATTGAAGCGATGCAAAACGCCGCATATACGCAATATGCAAATGTGCATCGAGGCATTTATGCCATGAGTGAGGCTGTTACAGATCAATATGAATCAATCCGAAAAAAAATTGCCGGTTTTTTAAATGCATTTACGTCCGATGAAGTGATTTTTACTAAAAATAGTACTGAAGCGATCAATCTTGTAGCTTTTTCCTATGGAGGTCTGATAAAAAAGGGGCAGGGTGTTTTAATAACTGAAATGGAGCATCATGCCAATCTTGTTCCCTGGCAAATGTTGCGTGACAGATTAGGGATCCATTTATACATTGCACCGATATTGGAAAATGGTGATATCGATATATTGGCATTTGAACAAATTTTAATTGAAAATGATATTGCATTGGTTGCTGTAACCCATATGTCCAATGTGTTGGGAACGATTAATCCAATCAAAATGCTGGCTGAGATGGCACACAAGAATGGTGCCAAAATTCTTGTTGATGGCAGTCAAGGAATTGTTCATCAATCGGTTAATGTTCAGGATCTTGATATAGATTTTTACACTTTTACAGGACACAAACTTTACGGTCCTACGGGTATTGGCATTTTATGGGGAAAAAAAGAATGTCTGGATCAAATGCCTCCCTTTATGGGAGGAGGGGACATGATTGAGAATGTGACTTTTGAACGGTCAACCTGGGCAAAAATTCCTACTAAATTTGAAGCCGGTACTCAACCCATACTTGAGGTGATCGGTTTGGGGGCTGCAATAGATTATGTTTTATCTATCGGATATGATATTTTAATGCAGCATGATAAAAATCTGGTTGAATATGCGCTGATTAAAATGAGGAATATTCCTGGTTTATCTATATTGGGATCACCATCTGTAAGGGGAGGAGTAATCTCTTTTTCGATAAAGGATATTCATGCTCATGATATTGCAACCCTGTTGGATCAAAATGGTATCGCCATTCGTGCAGGTCAGCATTGTGCTGAACCGTTAGTGAAAAAATT
The DNA here is from genome assembly GCF_009734185.1 of Commensalibacter melissae. Lineage (NCBI taxonomy): Bacteria > Pseudomonadati > Pseudomonadota > Alphaproteobacteria > Acetobacterales > Acetobacteraceae > Commensalibacter > Commensalibacter melissae. The sequence goes on from NZ_CP046393.1 coordinate 890,557, forward strand.
TGGTTATACAAGCGTATCGCGGGCTAGTTTTGCAGTTTATACAACTTTTGATGAGATCGATAAATTTGTGGATGGATTGAATATGATTATTGATTTTTTTCAAAGATCTAATCATTGATAAAGATTTTTTACCCATAATTATATGAATGGCAGAGTTTTTTATGGATAATGTTGATCAAAAAAGGTCAGATAATATTGGAAAAGCAGTATCTACATCTGAATCTGATGTTAATCAAGAAAATATCGAGACTTGGAAACCTGAGGATAATTCAAACCCACAGATTAACAATCCTAAGGAAGAAATTGATGAAAATGCAATTATTGATGCTGTTTCAACAATTTATGATCCAGAAATTCCAGTTAATGTATATGACTTGGGATTAATTTACGCTATCGATTTACATGATGATGGAAAGGTGCAAGTTGAAATGACTTTAACAGCGCCCAATTGCCCAAGTGCGCAAGAATTACCCGTCATGGTTCAGCAAGCTATTGAAAAAGTTAAAGGAGTGACCGAAGTAAAGGTGGAAATTGTCTGGGACCCTCCCTGGGATCCTTCAAGAATGAGCGATGAAGCTCGACTAACCTTGAATATGTTCTGAAATTTATATCGGTTTAAATTTTAACTGAAGATAAATAATAATGTTATTTATCTTCAGTTTCTTTTTTTAAAGCTTACGAAACGGCGATAGCATAAAGGCAGGTACAAATTGTCCAAATCCAATAACAGGTGTATCGTTATCAATTAATGCATGTGTTAGAGGAATACGTGGAGCAACTTCAATCAAATTCTTATTATCCGCCTTTCTAGATTTGGTTTTTTGTTGACGAGAATTTTTATTTTTAACCAATTTCTTATCTGTTGAATTATCTGTTTCTTTAGAGGTATTCATAAAATCGTTAATATCAAGAACGGGAATGGTTTCATTTATAAGTTTTTCGATATTTACAATTAACTCTTTTTCCTCAAGTGTTGCAAGGCTATAAGCATAACCCGTTTTTTCCGCTCTTCCTGTTCTTCCAATGCGATGCACGTAATCTTCGGGTTGAAGAGGTATATCAAAGTTGAAAACGTGCGTTAGATTTTCAACATCTATCCCTCGTGCGGCAATATCAGAACAAACGAGGAACTGAATTTTTCCATTTTTAAAATCTTCCATCGTTTGGGTACGATGATGTTGTGCGATATCACCATGAAGAGAGGCACTTTTGAAATCATGTTTCTTCAGGGAACGAGTTAAAATGTCAACATCTTTTTTTCTATTGCAGAATATTATCGCATTTTTTACATTTTCCTGCTGTAAAAGAGTGCGTAAAATTTTTCTTTTTTTGTTATCAGGAACGATGATAACTTTCGATTCAATAGTTGAGGCTACTGATGAAGGTGGTGAAATAGATATTTCAATTGGATCTACAAGGAAAGAATTTGTCAATCTTTTGATTTCTAGGGGCATCGTAGCTGATAAAAGCAGGGTTTGTTTTTGTTGGGGTAAATAGGAAACAATTTTTTCAATGTCTGGGACGAAACCCATATCGAGCATACGATCTGCCTCATCAATGACGAGTATCTGAATCTGATTGAGTAAAATTGCTCCCTGACTAAACAAATCAATCAATCGACCCGGTGTTGCAATAATAATATCGGTTCCACGTCGAAGATTTTCTTTCTGTTCAGACTGACTTTCGCCACCAACGAGTAAACTATGGGAAAATTTTACATATTTATTATATAGTTTCAGATTATCTGCAACCTGAAGTGCCAATTCACGAGTGGGTTCTAGAATTAAAGCGCGTGGCATTCTTGCCCGTCCCTTGGACTGGGAAAGCATCTCGAGAATTGGTAATGTGAAAGAGACGGTTTTACCGGTACCAGTTCTGGCTATCCCAACGATATCTTTTTTTTGCAAAGCCATGGGAATGACAGCTGCCTGAATTTCCGTAGGCTTGTCAAATCCTATTTTATCAATGGCTGACAAAATTGAGGGAGACAATTTGAGTTGTTCAAAAGTCTCAATTTTTTCAATCGCAAGATTTATAGATGTATTGTTGTCAATTAATTTGTTTTTTTGTATATGAGAAGGCAAAATAAAACTTACCGTTAACACTTAAAAATAATAAAAATAGCTTATTCATTTATATAATAAGAATATTGTAATTAATCAATATACTTATTTTGTTGTAAAATAGAATAACTAATAATAATTTCATTAAAAATTTAATAATAAAATGTCTATTATTCCCAAAAATATAATTAATTTGAAAATATTACAAATTTTATTATAAAGATCAGTCTTAGGTCGTATAGATCGGTTTGCTTTTTGATAGGCTGACGTAAAACTATATAGATGGAAAATTATCATTAGAATAATGGTAATTATGGCGGCATAACCAGACCAGTTTACAGTTTTGTCAAAATAGTGGTGAATAAAAAGAATCAATTGACAAATCAGGATGGCAAAAGCGTTAAAACCATTAAGTTGATAAATTCTTTTCAGGTTTTGCAATAATACGGAAGATTTGAGTGTTTTATCAAGTAATCCCACTGATGATTGAACACTCAGACAATAAAAAAATATACTTCCGATCCATATGGAAAGAGCAATAGAGTTAATCGAAGTGATAATTCCCCAGTAAAAATTCATATGAGCCATATTAATTCCCTAGATATTGTGGTTTCGATAGATTAAATCCGTCTTATCATTGACGTGATGATTGTTAAAATCATTCATGTCAAATAAAGGCAAAAAAAGCAATTTTTCTTTATAGTTTGTCATATTATAATCATTCGTAGTTATAATTATAAGTGATATACTTAATTCATCACATTGAAAGATATATCATTATGCAATTAAAAAATGAAAAAACTAATTTGCTTCTGATAAATCCAGAAGAAATGAATCAGGTTGACAAGATCGCAATGCAATATTTGCCTGTTTTAACTTTGATGGAAAATGCTGGATTAGCCGTTGCACGGGCAATTATGCAATTTTATAAACCTTGTAAAATACTTGTTTTATGCGGTCCTGGAAATAATGGAGGTGATGGATATGTCGTGGCACACATACTTGCCAATGAGGGATGGCCAGTTAAGGTTGCCTCTTTGAAACCTCCAGAAAAGGGAACTGATGCTTACAAGGCTTTTGTTCAATGGAATGGAGATAAAACTGATTTTAATATTCAATCTGTGAGGGATGCAGATTTAGTTGTGGATGCTGTTTTTGGTGCGGGATTATCTCGTGACATTGATGATCATATAAGTTCAGTGTTGAAAGCTGCAGATCATCTTGTTGCCATAGACATGCCCTCTGGTGTTGATGGCAAGACGGGTATAATTAGAGGTTATGCTCCCCACGCTGAATTGACCGTAACGTTTTGTAGAGCCAAAGCGGGACATTATCTTTTACCTGGACGAGAATATATAGGTAAACTTGTTATTGCAAATATAGGTATACCAGAAAATATATTGTCAGAGCTATCAATAAATACCTGGTTGAACGAACCGGGATTATGGGAACTTCCAATTGCAGACGTTGAAGATTATAAATATCATCGTGGCATTGTAAATGTTGTGGGAGGGGGAACGGTAACAGGAGCCGCTCGTTTATCAGCATTAGCAGCTTCTTCCTGCGGGGCTGGATTGGTGCATATCTTTGCCTTTGGTAGCCGTGATTTATATTTGTTAACTTCACCCTGTTTTATGGTTGATGAGGGTGACTTCACTGATACCTTACAGGATAAACGAAGAAAAGTCTGGGTATGCGGGCCTGGTCTGACAGAAGATGAGGTTAAAATATCCCTAATAAATTTAATCAAGACAAATAAAACGATTGTTGCCGATGCAAGCGCTTTGACAAAAGAAAATTTTGATTTGTTGAAACAATGTGCCGTTATTACGCCTCACATAGGTGAATTTAAACGGATATTTGGTGATTTTAAAGATTGCCGGATTGAAGCGGTTAAAAAGGCAGCTAGTATTCTTAATACAGTGGTCATTCTCAAAGGTCCGGATACATTAATAGCTTCTCCCGATGGCAGGGTAGCGGTCAATTGTCATGCAAATGCACGATTGGCGACAGCAGGATCTGGGGATGTACTAACGGGAGTCATCGCGACTTTGCTTGCGTGTGGTATGGAGGTATGGGAAGCGTCTTGTGCCGCGGTCTGGATTCATGGAGAGGCAGCTTTTTTACATAACAACTCTTGGCCTAATGCAATGGACTTAATTCACAATCTTGGCAAGGCGAGAGATAATGGTCGATATCACGTGGAAAAATGAAAATAAGAAAAATTGAGTTTTGTTAAAAAAATTGTTGCCCTGCGATAGATAGTGCGTTAAATAGAAAAACTTCAATGCACAGACGTGCGGATGTGGTGAAATTGGTAGACACGCTAGACTTAGAATCTAGTGGCGCAAGTCGTGGGGGTTCAAGTCCCTCCATCCGCACCAAAAACGTATGATGTTAATTCCATGTGATTTTTGTGATCTGGCTGTTAAAGTGATATAAATTAATGTTAATTCTGAAACGCTCTATAATATTAGGGTAAAATTTAATTTAGACCGAGAGGATGGCCTGGCTGATGCAGGTTACTGAAACGCTTTCTGAAAGCTTAAAACGCGGCTTCAAAATCATTATTGAAGAAAAACAACTCGCTGAAACGAGAAATCAACGATTAACAAAACTTGGACACGAGATGAATATCCCTGGTTTCAGGCCGGGAAAAGTGCCATTAACGATTGTTGAGCAACGTTATGGAGAATCTGTTCAGAATGAGGTTGTCAATGAGGCGATTTCAAATGCAGTCAGAGATACATTGAGTGAAAGAGGTCTGCGACCTGCCCGTCAACCATCGGTCAATCTCAAAGAGGGTTATAAAAAGGGGGATGATCTGGAATTCACTTTTGAAGTTGAATTGATTCCAGACTTTGAAATTCCAGATCTTAAAGATATTCATTTGACTCGCTTAAAAGCCAAGCCAGATGAAAAATCGCTTAAATCTGCTTTTGACACAATTGCCCAACGGCAACGTGAATTTAAGGCTATTGATGAAAAGCGGCCTGCTAAATCCGGTGATGTTCTGTCTGTTGATTTTGTGGGTAAGGTTGAAGGTGTAGCTTTTGAGGGCGGCACTGCAGAGAATGTTGATGTTGAAATTGGTGGTAAGGGGTTTATTCCGGGATTTGCAGAACAGATTGAAGGAATGACACCAGGAGAGGAAAAAGCAATAACGGTTACTTTCCCTGAAAACTATCAGGCTGCCAATTTGGCTGGCAAGGAGGCAACATTCGATATCAAGGCAAAAATCTTAAAAGAGGCTATTGTTCCTGAAGTGAACGATGAATTTGCAACCAAACTTGGATTTGAAAATTTAGATAAACTAAAAGAAGCTGTTGAAAAGCAAATTGTTGCTGAATATGATCAGATGTCCCGTTTGAGATTGAAACGTGATATTTTGGATGTGTTGGCTGAGAAAGTTAATTTTGAATTGCCTGAAGGATTGGTTGATACAGAATTCAAGCAAATTTGGCAGCGTATTGAAAATGACCGTAAAAATGATCTTCTTGATGAAGAAGACAAGAACAAAGACGAGGAAACTTTAAAGGCGGATTATCGCAAAATTGCAGAAAGACGTGTTCGCCTTGGATTGCTGGTTGTTGAAATTGGAAGAGTCAATTCGATAACAATTAATGAAGACGAACTTGTTCAGGCGATGCGGGCTGAGGCAATGCGTTATCCGGGGCAAGAAAAAGAAGTTATGGAATTTTTCCAGAAAAATCCGCAGGCTGTCGAATCTATTCGCGGTCCACTATACGAGAATAAAGTTCTTGATTATATTACAGAGCTTGCCACGGTAGAGGATAAAGAGGTGAGTCCGGAAGAGCTCTCTAAGATGCCCACTGTTAAGATTTAGGAATTTTATAGATTTTGGTATTGGGAATGTCTGGAAATTTTTCCAGACATTCTTTTTTTGGAAAATTGAATTCTATCTTATTTTTGTTGTATTTATTTTCTTAAATTGAATAAATATACTATTATTTAATCAAACATAAATTTGGGAAGAAAATTAATGAGAGATTTCAAGTCTCTGGAAATATATGATAATACACTTGTTCCAATGGTTGTTGAACAAACGTCCAGAGGGGAACGTGCTTTTGATATTTATTCTCGTCTGCTTAAGGAAAGAATCATTTTTCTCACGGGTCCTGTATATGATCAAGTTGCATCTTTGATTTCTGCTCAGTTATTATATTTAGAAAGTGTAAATCCAAAAAAAGAAATTTCTTTCTATATCAACAGTCCTGGTGGTGTAGTATCGGCTGGTTTGGCAATTTATGATACGATGCAATATATACGTTGTCCTGTGAGTACTGTCTGCATTGGTCAGGCTGCCTCAATGGGATCATTACTTTTATGTGGAGGTGAACCCAATAATCGATTTGCCTTGCCCAATGCGAGAATCATGGTTCATCAGCCTTCTGGTGGTGCGCAAGGTCAGGCAAGCGATATAGAAATTCAGGCCAAAGAAATATTGGAAATACGTAAAAAGCTTAACGAGATTTATAAATTGCATACCGGAAGAACACTAGAGGAAATTGAACAACGTCTTGAAAGAGACAGTTATATGTCACCTGAAGAGGCTAGGGATTTTGGTATAATTGATAAGGTAGTTCAAAATCGTAATGCAGATTTGTTAAAAGAAAGTGACAAATAGTCATAATATTATTATAAGATTTCTTTAAAAATTATCTTATTTAACTAAATAATTTATATAATGATATTTACTGGTTGGTATTTCTGACCCTGACTTTAATTGGGGGTGAAGGTTAAAATGACTGATAATAAAAAAGATTCAAAAAATGCATTATATTGCTCTTTTTGCGGGAAGTCACAGCATGAGGTGCGTAAATTAATCGCAGGTCCAACCGTATTTATTTGCGATGAATGTGTCGAATTATGTATGGATATTGTGCGTGAAGAGAATAAAACGCAAATAGCAAAAAAACAAGGCAATCTACCCACTCCTAAAGAAATTTGTAAAATTTTGGATGATTATGTTATAGGACAGACAGACGCAAAAAAGGTTTTGTCCGTTGCTGTTCATAATCATTATAAACGGTTAAACCAGATCGATAAAGCTGGTGATGTGGAGATAGCTAAATCCAATATCCTGCTTATTGGACCAACCGGAACCGGTAAAACCTTGTTGGCCCAAACCCTTGCAAGAATTCTGGATGTTCCTTTTACAATGGCAGATGCAACAACCCTGACCGAGGCAGGATATGTTGGTGAAGATGTCGAAAACATATTATTGAAATTGTTACAGGCTGCAGATTATAACGTGGAACGGGTGCAGCGGGGTATCGTTTACATTGATGAAATTGATAAAATTTCACGTAAATCTGATAATCCTTCAATTACAAGGGATGTAAGTGGCGAAGGTGTTCAGCAAGCTCTTCTTAAGATTATGGAAGGTACTGTTGCATCTGTTCCTCCTCAAGGAGGACGGAAACATCCGCAACAGGAATTCCTGCAAGTGGATACTACGAATATTCTCTTTATTTGTGGTGGTGCATTTGCAGGTTTGGATAAAATCATTAGTGATAGGAGTGTAGGGTACACGATTGGATTTGGTGCAGATGTAAATTCACAAGATCATAAAGAAGTTGGGAAATTGTTTCGACAGATGGAACCCGAAGATTTGATGAAATTCGGGTTAATTCCTGAATTTATTGGAAGATTGCCCGTAATCGCTACACTTGATGATCTTGATCAAAAAGCCTTGATGAAGATACTGACTGAGCCAAAAAATGCTCTAGTAAAACAATATCAAAAACTGTTTGAAATGGAGAACGTACAATTGCAATTTACAGAAGAAGCTATTCGAGAAATTGCTAATAAGGCTATTGAACGACAGACAGGTGCGCGTGGGTTGCGTTCAATTCTGGAAGATATTCTTTTGTCGACAATGTATGAATTGCCAGATCTTAAAGGGGTAAGCAAAGTTGTCATTAATAAAGAGGTGATTAACCATAAAGAGGAACCGGTTTATGTTTATGAGGAGATATCTCCTCATAAAGAACAAACAGCATAAACACTTATTGTTTTATGGAAAAGACTCTTTTAAAAGGGTCTTTTTTATTATTATCAAAAAAGGTTGAGAAATATCTTATTTTTGATGTAAATTTTTTTTATATTAATTTATTATCTGTAATAAATCTTGATATTTAGGATTGTTTTTTACTCATAAGGTTCAGGATAATTAATTCTGTTTATTACTTTAAAAAAAATTAATACACTGCATATATAATATTAAGATTGTAATCTTATAGAATGTGCCATCCTGGGCATTCTTACAGGATCGTCCATATAAGGAGGTCATAAATTTATGACAGAAAAGAAAATTGAATCCGAAATCTCTGAAAAAAAAGAGAAGGATGCCAATAAAGACCAAGAAATAAGGCAGCCCAATATTATGGCTGTTCTACCGTTAAGGGATATTGTTGTATTTCCATATATGATTGTACCTTTATTTGTAGGGCGAGAAAAATCGGTCTGCGCTTTAGAGGAAGTTACAAAAAATCATTCAAAAATATTGCTTGTTTCCCAAAAAGATGCTTCAGTTGAAGATCCTACGGAAAAGGATGTTTATTCATTTGGAACAATTGCAACTATTTTACAGTTGTTAAAATTACCTGATGGAACAGTCAAGGTATTGGTAGAGGGTATTCAACGTGCCAAGGTCAAGAAATTTATTGATCATGAAGCTTTTTTTGAGGCAGAGGTTGAGCTTATTGAAGAAACGGAGAATGATGACAAGGAGATTAATGTCTTAAAAAGAACAATGACTAATCAGTTTGAGCAATATGTTAAACTGAACAAGTCGATCGCGCCTGAAGTTCTGGTAGCTGTCAATCAAATTGAAAATTCTTCCAAGGCTATAGATACAATTACAAGCCATCTTAATCTTAAAGTTTCTGAAAAACAGGAAATACTTGAAACGGTTGATTTGAAAAAACGCTTGGAAAAACTTCTTGAACATTTGGAAACAGAAGTTGGAGTATTGCAAGTTGAAAAGCGTATACGAAACCGTGTTAAAAAACAGATGGAGAAGACACAGCGCGAATATTATTTGAATGAGCAGTTAAAGGCTATTCAAAAAGAATTGGGCGAGGGCGAAGACGGCAAAGATGAGTTGACAGAATTAGAAGACAAGATAAAAAAACTTCGCTTAACCAAGGAAGCTCGTGACAAGGCATTATCTGATCTTAAAAAATTACGCGGGATGAGTCCGATGTCTGCAGAGGCAACCGTTGTGCGTAATTATTTAGACTGGATTGTAGGTTTGCCTTGGAAAAAACGTTCCAAAATTTCCAAGAATCTAAAAAAAGCGGAGGAAATTTTAAACCACGATCATTATGGACTGGAAAAGGTTAAGGAAAGAATTCTTGAATATCTTGCTGTTCAAATCCGCTCTTCTAAACTTAAAGGTCCAATTTTATGCCTTGTTGGACCGCCAGGTGTTGGTAAAACATCCCTTGCCCGTTCTATAGCCAAGGCAACGGGACGTGAATATGTTCGCATGTCCTTGGGGGGTGTACGCGATGAAGCCGAGATTCGTGGACATCGTCGAACATATATTGGTGCAATGCCCGGTAAAATTATTCAGGGAATGAAAAAGGCTGGGACTTCTAATCCTTTATTCTTACTGGACGAAATTGATAAACTTGGAGCAGACTGGCGCGGAGATCCAGCTTCCGCTCTTTTGGAAGTTCTTGATCCTGAACAGAATTCCACGTTTGTAGATCATTATCTAGAAGTCGATTATGATCTTTCTGATGTGATGTTCATTACAACGGCAAATAGTTTCAATATGCCACAACCTTTATTGGATCGTATGGAAATTATCCGCATTGCCGGTTATACAGAAGATGAGAAGGTTCAGATCGCCCGTCAGCATTTGATCAAGAAGGAGGGGGAATCTCACAGTCTTAAACCTACAGAATGGTCGATTGATGATGAGGTATTGCGTGAACTTGTCCGCACATATACCCGTGAGGCAGGTGTACGTAATCTTGAACGAGAGATAGCGAAAATTGCTCGTAAAATTGTCAAGAAGATCGTTTCTGGAGAATGTGACCATGTAAAGATCACGTTGGATAATCTGGAGGATTATGTCGGGGTTAAACGGTATTTTTATGGTGAAAGTGAAGAACGCGATATTATAGGTGTCGTAACTGGACTTGCGTGGACAGAAGTAGGTGGTGACATTCTTCATATAGAAAGTGTCATGGTTCCAGGCAAGGGGCATATAAAGATAACCGGGAAGCTTGGCGAGGTAATGCAGGAAAGTGTATCTGCAGCCTTATCTTATGTAAAAAGTCGAGCTTTACAATTTGGAATACATCCTGACTTGTTTGAAAAGCATGATATACATGTTCATGTTCCTGAGGGTGCAACCCCAAAGGATGGACCATCTGCTGGTGTTGCGATGGCAACCAGTATTGTCAGCATTATGACAGGTATTCCTGTTCGTAAGGATATAGCCATGACAGGGGAAATCACTTTGCGGGGCAGGGTTTTACCTATAGGCGGTCTTAAGGAAAAATTGCTTGCTGCATTGCGTGCAGGAGTTAAGAAAGTTTTCATTCCTCAAGAAAATGAAAGGGATTTGGTGGAAATACCCGATAATGTCAAATCAAATCTGACAATTGTTCCGGTTAAAATGGTAGATGATGTTATTCATCAAGCATTGATTAGACCCTACGAATCTATTGAGCTAGAGGAAACCTCTACACCAGTAATTGCGAAAAAAAGTAATGTTTCATCAAAAAAACAGCTGGCACATTAAATAATGTGGTGATATTGCAACCAAAAATAGAATAAATGTATTAAAATAACTATTGAAGTCCTTGAACGGTTGACGTTCTTGAAAAGTGCTTCAATAGTTTAAGATATGGATGTAATATCCATTAGCAGTTAAATTTAGTCTGTGATTATTATAGAAAGAAAAAAGAATGGAAAAACCTCTAAATAAACAAGAACTTGTTGCCGCTGTTGCTGAAAAAACAGAATTGTCAAAAGCCAAATCAGGTGAGGTTATCGATGCAGTATTGAGTACTATTGAAGAAACACTTGCAAAAAAACAAGAGGTTCGCCTTGTAGGTTTTGGCAGTTTCGTCACTGCTCATCGTAAAGCAGCCAAAGGGCGTAACCCACGTACAGGTGAAGAAATCAAGATTCCAGCATCTACTTCAGTACGTTTTAAACCTGGTAAATTGTTAAAAGAAGCTGTTAGTAAATAATTTTAAAAAAAGTTCATTTTTTTTGAAAAAATAACTGGACAACACAACGGCTTCAGTGTTAAGAAGTCGTTGTTCCGGTAAACGGAGCGGGCGATTAGCTCAGTTGGTAGAGCATCTCGTTTACACCGAGAGGGTCGGCAGTTCGAGCCTGTCATCGCCCACCATAAATTAATATTTTGTTAGATATTAATATTGACAAAATATTAAAGAGCTTTTAGAAAGCTTCATGTAATGCGCGGGTGTAGCTCAGTTTGGTTAGAGCGCCGGCCTGTCACGCCGGAGGTCGCGGGTTCGAGCCCCGTCACTCGCGCCATTTAATTTATAGTATAATGGCGCAATAATAGAAAATCACTAAAATTTTCATCAAAATAATTTGTTCCATCAAATTTATTAAAATAATCAATAAAAATCAATATATTTAATATTAACAGTGTAATTCTTTTTTTTCTTTGATATAAAGAATTGAGTTCATTTTTGATAAATGATTTAATTTTCTATAAAAAATTAAAGAGTATTAGCCATGCAGGCAATTTTAAACAGTTATTTACCCGTGTTAATATTTGGGATTATTTCTTTAATAATTGCGGTTGCAATGTTGGGTGCGGCATTATTTTGTGCAAAACAAAAACCATATGCTGAAAAGATAACGCCTTATGAGTGCGGATTTCCGGCATTTGAAAATGCACGTCATATGTTTGACGTGCGCTATTATTTGGTGGGAATATTATTCACGATATTTGATCTGGAAATGGTGTTTCTGTTTCCATGGGCTTTGACCCTGTCTAAAACTGGCATGTTCGGTTTTTTCTCTATGGTTGTATTTCTTTTAGTCCTGACCATAGGTTTCACGTATGAATGGTGCAAAGGTGCACTGGAATGGGATTGAGTAAAAATTATTCCATTGTCGGTTAAAACGAGTAGATAATGAATATAAAAATAACAAATAAATCTGATCCTGATCAGGTTTACTGGAATCAAGAAACGTTACCTCCTGGATCTGAACAGGATGCAGTTATTAAAGGAATAACGGGGGCAATTTCAAATAAAGGTTTTGTTGTTGCCAAGCTTGACCAATTAATCAATTGGGGAAGAACTGGCAGTCTTTGGCCAATGACATTTGGGTTGGCTTGTTGTGCTGTTGAAATGATTCATGCCTATATGCCACGTTATGATTTGGATCGTATGGGGGTTGTTCCAATGGGATCGCCCAGACAGGCAGATGTCATGCTTGTGGCTGGTACGGTAACGAATAAAATGGCACCTGCTTTACGTCGATTATATGACCAGATGTCAGAACCAAGATGGGTTCTTTCAATGGGATCCTGTGCAAATGGTGGGGGATATTATCATTATTCCTATTCAGTCGTAAGGGGATGTGATCGTATTGTTCCTGTAGATGTTTATGTACCCGGGTGTCCGCCAACCGCTGAGGCATTGATTTATGGTATTATGTTGTTGAAAAAGAAAATCAAGCGTACAGGGACAATTCTTCGTGGTTAATTTTACAGAAAATTCAAAAAAAAGAACTTTAAATCAAAAAGCAAATTTGCAGGCGATTGGCATGATGCTCATGTCTTCGTCAAATGGCGTTGTCAAGGCTGAGTTTGATCACGATGAATTAATCATATTGGTTAAACTCAACTGTTTGATTGATGTGTTAATTCTGCTTAAAAATCATCCCATTTGCAAATTCGAACAATTGATGGATTTGTGCGGTGTTGATTATCCCTACCGTCAAAAAAGATTTGATGTTGTCTATAATCTTTTATCTGTAACATTGAATCAGCGTATTCGTATCATTGTTCATACAGATGAAAAAGAACCGGTTCCCTCCGTTCATCATTTATGGAAAAATGCAACGTGGTGGGAACGTGAATGTTATGACATGTTCGGTGTATTATTTTCCGGACAGCCTGATTTGAGGCGCATTTTGACGGATTACGGATTTGATGGACATCCTTTGCGAAAGGATTTCCCTGTTACAGGATATGTAGAAGTTAGATATGATGCTGATCAAAATAAAGTAATTTATGAACCGGTCCATTTGACACAGGAGATGCGGGACTTTGATTTTGACTCACCCTGGGAAGGTATTGTAACACTTCCTGGTGACGAAAAGATTCATGAGAAGCGTCAAAATATTAAACCGTATTCTATATAGGATTAAACGGTAAAAGGATATTTGATGAGTGAAATTATACAAGAAGGGGTAACCGATAAAACATCACAGGTGAAATCTGAAATTTCTCAGAATATATCTCATGTTTTATCAGGTGATACGCACACGATTAATTTTGGTCCACAACATCCTTCTGCTCATGGTGTGTTGCGTGTTGTAATGGAGTTAGAGGGTGAGGTTGTTAAAAGGGCAACTCCGCATATTGGTTTATTACATCGTGGAACAGAAAAATTACTGGAGCACAAGGCTTATCATAAGGGACTGCCTTATTTTGATCGTTTGGATTATGCCTCTCCAATGAGCGAGGAACATGCCTATGTTCTTGCTACAGAAAAATTGTTGGGGATTGATGTTCCTGATCGTGCAAAATGGATAAGAGTTCTGTTTGCTGAAATAACCCGTATATTAAATCATTTACTGAACGTGACTGCCATGGGTCTCGATTGTGGAGCGATGACACCTGCATTGTGGGCTTATGAAGAGCGCGAAAAATTAATGGAATTTTATGAAGGTGTGTCTGGAGCCCGCTTTCATGCGAATTATTTTAGACATGGGGGTGTGGCTAAGGATATGCCCGCAGGTATGGAAGAGAAAATTGGAAAATGGGTTAAAGATTTTCCTAAATTAATTGACGATATTGAAGGGTTGTTAACAGAAAACCGTATCTGGAAACAGCGAACTGTTGGGATTGGAATCTGTACAACTGAAGATGCATTGTCATGGGGATTTTCTGGTCCATGTTTGCGAGCATCGGGAGTTGCATGGGATTTGCGACGATCCCAACCCTATGATAATTATGATAAAGTTGATTTTAAAATTCCCGTTGCTCGGCAAGGGGATTGTTATGATCGGTATTTGATTCGTGTTGTTGAAATGCGCGAGAGCGCCAAAATAATTGAGCAATGCTTAAGCAAGATAAAACCTGGTCCAATTAAGACTGAAGATAATAAAATCTCACCTCCAAAACGCAAAGATATGAAACATTCAATGGAGGCATTGATTCATCATTTTAAACTATATAGTGAAGGATTTCATGTTCCTGCAGGCACAACCTATACCGCTGTTGAAAGTCCAAAAGGTGAATTTGGGGTATATCTTGTGGCGGATGGCGGAAGCAAACCTTATCGTTGTAAAATACGTCCGACAGGTTTTTCGCATCTTCAAGCATTAGATGAATTATCCCATCGATATATGTTGGCTGACATGGTTGCAATTATTGGTTCGTTGGATTTGGTTTTTGGTGAAGTGGATAGATAGGGTGTAATGTCAGAAAGTAAAATGAATATTGAGCCATCTGACTTCACTTTTGATAAAGAAAGTGAAATGCAGATAGAGAAGGTGCTTGCAAAATATCCGACAGGGAGAAAAGCAAGTGCTGTTATACCTTTATTATATATCGTTCAAGATCAGATGAAACGTTTGACCAAAAGTGCTTGGGTGTCAAAGGCGGCCATGGCTGCTGTTGCAAAACGTCTGGAAATTTCTCCTGTGAGGGTATTTGAAATTGCCACATTTTATACAATGTTTAACCTCGAACCCATAGGGCAATATCATTTGCAAGTTTGTGGAACAACACCATGCTGGTTGAGGGGATCGGATGAAGTGGTTGAAGCCTGTAAAAAAGCGACAGGCATCAGGGAATTTGGTCAAACCAGTGAAGATGGATTGTTCACGCTTTCCGAGGTTGAATGTTTGGGTGCCTGTGCAAATGCGCCTATTCTACAGGTTGATCATGATTATTATGAAGACATGAATGGTCCAAAAACCATTGAGTTAATTAATGCATTGAGAAGAGGGGAAAAACCGCCTCCAGGATCTGCATTAAATCGTTTGAATTCGGCTCCTTTGCGTCAAGATCATTCCTTATCAGATAATTCAAAGGCCAAAAAACGATGCTAGAATTTAAAGACCGTATTTATGTCAATTTGCATGGTCAGGATGACTGGAAATTGGCAGGTGCTCGTAAACGGGGTGATTGGGATAATACAAAGGCTATTTTATCTTTGGGACGTGAAAAAATCGTTAAAGAGGTAATTGATTCAGGGTTAAGGGGACGTGGTGGCGCAGGTTTCTCTACAGGTCTAAAATGGTCGTTTATGCCCAAAGGGGATGGTCCCTTACCTCATTATCTGGTAATTAATGGGGATGAATCAGAGCCTGGCACTTGCAAGGACAGGGAAGTTTTACGTCATGAGCCTCATAAAATTGTTGAAGGTGCATTGCTTGCCTCTTTTGCGATAGGCGCGCATGTTGCCTACATATATATTCGTGGTGAATATTACAATGAAGCCAACAGACTGCAAGTTGCCATTGACGAGGCATATGAAGCGGGATTGATCGGTAAAAATGCCTGTGGTAGTGGTTGGGATTTTGATTTTTATATTCATCGCGGTGCAGGCGCATATATTTGTGGTGAGGAAACAGCCCAGCTTGAAAGTCTTGAAGGCAAAAAGGGGCAGCCGCGTCTGAAGCCACCTTTCCCAGCGGGTAAGGGATTATATGGTTGTCCGACCACGATCAATAATGTTGAAAGCATTTCGGTAACCCCTACAATAATGCGTAGAGGAGCCGCTTGGTTTTCAAGTATAGGGCGTAAAAACAATACTGGTCCAAAACTAATGGCGATTTCGGGTCATATTCAAACCCCCTGTGTATTTGAAGAGGCATTGGGATTGCCCTTGAAGGAAATTATTGAACGTCATGGCGGGGGTGTACGTGGTGGATGGGATAACCTTTTAGCTGTTATTCCGGGTGGTACGTCAATGCCCATGCTGAACAAGGAAGTGTGTGATACCGTTATAATGGATTTTGACGGTATGCGTGAAGTTGGATCCGGGTTGGGAACGGCTGGCATAGTTGTGATGGATAAATCAACGGATCTTATTAGGGCGATTACACGTATTTCTCAGTTCTATAAACATGAAAGCTGTGGTCAGTGCACTCCATGTCGGGAAGGATCCAATTGGGTGCTGAAGGTCATGAAGAGAATGACAGAGGGACGTGCAGAAATAGAAGAAATTGATATGTTGATGGATGTAACGAAACAGATTGAAAACACAACAATCTGTGCAATGGGTATGTCTGTTGCCTGGCCTGTGCAAGCATTAATTCGTAATTTCCGTCCAATGATGGAACAAAGAATTATGGATTATAAGAAAACCCATGGTGGTGCTGTTCAGGTCCAGGTGCCTGTTGGAACGCCGGTATTGGGATAGGAAGGAATTATGGTAAAAGTTATCGTTGATGGTATTCCTGTGGATGTTCCCAATGGTTCTTCAGTATTACAGGCCTGTGAGGCAGCAGGAAAGGAAATCCCTCGTTTTTGTTATCATGAAAAACTTTCTGTGGCTGGAAACTGCAGAATGTGTATGGTTGAGATAACCGGTTCTCGTAAACCTCTGGTTTCATCATGCTCACAGCCAGTAATGAATGGAATGCAGGTTTTGACTGACACAGAAATGGTCAGGGCAGCGCGTCGCAGTACAATGGAACTGTTATTAATCAATCATCCCTTGGATTGTCCTATTTGCGACCAAGGTGGTGAATGTGATTTACAGGACCAGGCAATAGGTTATGGACGTGAATGTTCGCGATTCAGGGATGAAAAAAGGGCAGTTACTGATAAGTATCTCGGACCGTTGGTTCGCACTGTCATGACACGTTGCATTCAATGTACACGTTGTATTCGTTTTATGAATGAAATCGCTGGTACGGCAGAACTTGGCGGAATCAACCGGGGTACCAATCTAGAAATCACCCCCTTTCTTGAAGAGGGTATTAATACAGAACTTTCCGGAAATCTTATTGATGTTTGCCCTGTTGGGGCTTTAACGGCCAAACCAACCGCGTTCCGTTACCGTTCGTGGGAACTGAAAAATACTGATTCAATAGATGTGATGGATTCTGTGGGAACGAATATAACTTTACAAGTGCGAGGAAGTGAGGTTTTGAGAATTCTCCCCCGTCAAAATGATGATGTTAATGAAAGTTGGCTTGCTGATAAGGGTCGTTTCTCTCTGGATGGTTTGAAACGGCGGCGTCTGGATCGACCATGGATAAGGAAAGAAGGCAAACTTGTCGAAACTTCGTGGAATGAGGTAGTCCAGGTTGTTTCCCAAAAATTAAAATCTACGAAAAAAGAGCGTATAGGCGTCATTGCAGGGGATTTATGTGATGCAGAAAGCATGTTCGCATTAAAAAATTTGATGAACGATCTTGGAGTCAGCAATTTAGATTGTCGTCAAGATGGGGCATATTACGATACCTCTTATCGTGGGCATTATGTTTTCAATAGTACGATTGCAGGAATTGAGCAGGCTGATGCTTTATTGATGATAGGTGCTTTTCCACGTCAAGAAGCACCTGTGTTGAATGCCCGTATTCGTAAAAGATGGTTGTCTCTTACCGAACAATTCCCAATTGCATTTATAGGTGAACTTATTGATGATCCTACGTATAAAATTGAGAATTTAGGAGAGGATCCAACTTTAATTGATTCATTGTTACGAAATGAGCTTGCCTTTAACGAAATTTTGAATAATGCGAAACGCCCAATGATTATTATTGGACATGGGGCATTGGTTCGTGAAGATGCAAAATTAATATTTGAAAAAACCTTGGCTTTGGCTCATAAAATTGGTGTGGTAACCGAAAATTGGAATGGATTCAATGTCCTTCATCATGCAGCCGCTCGTGTTGCGGGTCTGGATATGGAATTTTATCCTAAATCGGATTCACAAGATGCACGCTCGATGGTTACGGGTGGCACAGATCTTTTGTGGTTGCTTGATGCAGATGAAATTGATCTTTCAAAATTGGCTGCTGATTGCTTTGTGATTTATCAGGGACATCATGGAGATCAGTCTGCCAAACGTGCTGATATTATTTTACCTGGAGCTGCTTATACAGAAAAATCAGGTACTTATGTTAATACGGAAGGCAGAATTCAGCAGGGTAACAGGGCGATTTTACCTCCTGGAAATGCCAAGGAAGATTGGAAAATTATTTCAGAAATTGCTCAATCAATGAATATTGATCTTCCTTATTCCAATTTATATGAGTTAAGAACTTGCCTGGCACAGTCCTATCCTGTATTTAAGGAAAAGGGAGTAGTTAGAAACCAGATGAGTTCTTCCATAAATATTTCAGAAAAAAACATTGAAAAACAATCTTTTAGGGCGATTATTTCAGATTATTTCTTAACGAATTCAATCAGTAGAGCCAGCCTCACAATGCATGAATGTTCAAAAACACGTGGTGCCAATTCATCGGTAAAAGCTGCGGAGTGATATCATGGAGCATTTCTTTATTCATACATTACTCGGATCAGTTATCCTGATTATATTAAAAACACTGGCACTATTGGTTCCAGTGCTTGTCGGTGTCGCTTATCTGACTTGGTTGGAACGTAAGGTTTTGGCTGCAATTATGCTTCGTAAAGGTCCGAATGTTGTTGGTCCTTTCGGTTTGCTGCAACCCTTTGCCGATGCGGTTAAAATGATTTTTAAGGAAACGATCATTCCTGCCAAGGCAAATCGGGTCTTGTTTTTTGTCGCGCCAATTCTAGTCTTTACATTGTCCCTATTCGCATGGGCGGTAATTCCCGTGAATGATGGTTGGGCTGTTGCAAATCTTAATATTGGTATCCTTTACCTATTGGCGATTTCCTCCTTGGGTGTTTACGGAACTTTGTTGGCCGGCTGGGCTTCGAATTCGAAATACTCTTTATTGGGAGCCATGCGTGCCACGGCACAGATGATATCATATGAAGTCTCAATTGGACTTGTTATCGTTTCCGTACTGTTGCTTGTTGGTAGTGCAAATATGAACGATATTGTCCTGGCACAAAAACATGTTTGGTTTTTCCTGCCAATGTTTCCCATGTTCATTATTTTCTTTATTTCATGTTTAGCTGAAACCAATCGTCCACCTTTTGATTTTTCAGTTGGTGAAAGTGAATTGGTTGCAGGTTTTTTTGTGGAATATTCCTCAATGGCCTTCGGATTATTTTTTCTGGCTGAATATGGCAACATGATTTTGATGTCTGCAATTACCAGCATCATATTTTTAGGTGGATGGTTGCCACCCTTTGATTGTGTGCCGTTTTCCTGGATACCTGCACCTTTCTGGATGATAATTAAAGTTTTATTTTGTCTATTCTGTTTTATATGGGTAAGAAGTGCGTTTCCAAGATACCGTTATGATCAGTTAATGCGATTAGGCTGGAAAATATTCTTACCCTTTTCATTAATATGGGTTGTGCTTACCGCTGCGTTTGTAATGGTAACCGGCGTAGGGATATATGGAGGAGCTGGTTAATGGGGTTTATTGATAGAACCGCACGGTCTTTTTTATTATCAGAATTGTTGACTGGACTTGGAATAACACTACGTTATTTCTTCAAACCGAAGGCAACAATCAATTATCCTTATGAAAAAAGTCCTCTTTCACCACGGTTTAGAGGGGAGCATGCCTTGCGTCGTTATGCCAATGGAGAAGAGCGTTGCATTGCGTGCAAATTGTGTGAGGCAACGTGTCCGGCTGAAGCAATTACCATTGAGGCTGAAGAGCGGAATGATGGTTCGAGAAGAACTACCCGGTATGATATAGATATGACAAAATGCATCTATTGCGGGTTATGTCAGGAAGCATGTCCTGTTGACGCTATTGTTCAAGGACCCAATTACGAATTCGCCACTGAAACCCGGGAAGAGTTGATGTACGACAAAAGCAAATTATTGTCCAATGGGGATCAATGGGAAAGTGCCTTGGCATTGAGACTGGAGCAGGATGCTCCATATCGGTGAGGCAGGAAACATTTAAAATGAATAAATTAATTTATATATCGGGTCTTATAAAGATCTTTGATCAGGAATTAGGATAATGACACCGATTATTCTTTTCTATATTTTCGCAATAATTTTGCTACTATCAGCATCGATGGTTGTTTTTGTTCGAAATTCAGTTCATGCAGCCCTATTTCTAATCCTTGCATTCTGTAATGCCGCTGGATTGTTCATGCTGGCCGGTGCCGAATTTTTGGCTATACTTTTGATAGCCATATATGCTGGTGCAGTCATGGTTCTGTTTATGTTTATTGTAATGACAATGCAAATAGAGCTGGTCCAGTTAAAGGAAGGAATGCAACGTTACATGCCTGTGGGTTGTATCATTGCTTTTATTCTTGTCGTTGAATTTATTATGATTGCCATCCATTGGCATGTTGATCCTGAATTGATAAGCAGGGGTCAAAATTCTGCGTTGCATGATATTTCGAATACCAAAGCATTGGGGGATATTTTATATACGCATTATGTTTTGTTATTCCAGGTTTGTGGATTAATCCTGCTTGTTGCAATGATCGGTGCAATTGTCTTGACCCTGCATAAAAATCCTAAAAACCGTAGACAGAACATTATGCGCCAACATATGCGCGAACCGAGCCAAACTCTGGAAATTCGTGATGTGCCCTTGAATAATAGCATTCAGGATATTGGCGGTTTCCTTCGTCCCAAAGAGACTTATTATGGTGTTGCACAAGAGGATTCCTTCGGTCCAAAACCTGGTGATAAAACCGATATTACTGAAAAAAGACAACAAAGGGAGCAAATGAAATGAATATTTTAAATTCTGTGGGGCTTGCTCCCTATATGATTGTCAGTGGTATTTTATTTTCAATTGGTCTGTTTGGTATTTTTGCCAATCGGAAGAATTTAATTGTTATATTAATGTCTATTGAATTGATGCTTTTATCTGCAAATCTTAATTTAATTGCATTCTCTTCTTTATATAGCAATTTAACAGGGCAGATTATGGTTATGTTTAGCCTTACAGTCGCCGCTGCAGAATCTGCCATCGGACTTGCCATCATTATGGTATTTTATCGTAATCGTCGGTCGGTGGAAGTGCAAGATACGATGATGATGAAGGGGTAAAAAAATGACATCATCATTATTTATTACAGCTGTTATCTCACCCTTGGCTGGTTTTTTATGCGCAGGGTTAATGGGGCGGATAATCGGTGATTCATTTGCAAAGTTTATTTCTATTCTTGGAATGTCCATATCGGTTACATGTGCATGGCTTGTAACTTGGCAATTTTTTGCCAATCATATGGATAGTCAAGTTGTTCATTTCATGGAGTGGATCAATGCCGGTAATTTTCATATTAACTGGTATTTGAAACTGGACAGTTTGTCTGTCGCCATGTTGACGATGGTATCAAGCATATCCTTGTTAATCCATATCTATAGTATGGGATATATGTCGCATGACACGATGCCAACTTATCGCTTTTTTGCATATTTATCTTTATTTACATTCAGTATGATTGCCTTGATTACCTCTAATAATCTGGTTCAATTATTTTTTGGCTGGGAAGGGGTAGGTTTATGCAGTTATTTACTTATTGGATACTGGTATATGCGTCCAGCAGCTATATCAGCCGCAATCAAGGCTTTTGTTGTAAATCGTATTGCGGATCTATTTTTTCTCGTAGGCATTAGTTTGCTTTTTATCACGACCGGTTCGGTTTTTTATAATGAAATATTTCAAAAATTACCTGATTTAGTTCAACTGCATTATCATTTATTGGGTTTTGATTTCCAGATATATGAATTTATTGCATTCCTGCTATTTGTCGGGGCCATGGGAAAGTCTGCCCAATTGTTTTTTCATGTATGGTTACCGGATGCAATGGAAGGACCAACGCCAGTTTCCGCACTTATTCATGCCGCAACTATGGTGACAGCAGGTGTATTCTTGATGGCAAGAATGTCACCCCTGGTTGAATTGGCTCCACATGTTAAGATATTCATTATTGTTATAGGATCATTAACAGCATTATTTGCCGGTTCTGTTGCTTTGGTACAATCAGATATTAAGAAATCCATTGCTTATTCAACTTGTTCTCAGCTTGGATATATGTTTGTCGCAGTTGGTGTGGGAACCTATCAAATTGCAGTATTCCATTTAACGACACACGCTTTTTTCAAGGCATTGTTGTTTCTTGGTGCGGGATCAGTGATTGTCGCGCTTCATGATGAACAGGATATGTTCAAAATGGGTGGATTGTATAAAAAATTACCTTTGACTTGCATATTGATGTGGATAGGCTGTTTAGCATTGGGTGGAATATATCCATTTGCAGGTTACTGGTCAAAAGATGCCATTCTGGAAGCTGTTTGGGCAAACCAATCTTCCCTGGGATATGCAACTTGGGTTGTATTGTTATTAACTGCGTTTCTTACAAGCCTATATAGCTGGCGGATGTTGTTTCTTGTGTTCCATGGAAAACCAAAACATAAGGAAAATTATGATCATGCAAAAGAATCTCCTTTCTCTATGACTTTACCCATGATCATACTTGGTGTTTCATCAATTATTGGAGGCATTATCCTATATCCTTATTATATAGGTTCTCAACAAGTTATATTTTGGGGAGGTTCAATTGTTAATGTTTCAGCTAATTTGCATATGATTATTGAACAACATACACCTGCAATTATTGCATTAATGCCACTTATACTTGGTATACTGGGTATTTTAATTGCTTATTTATGTTATATAGTTAATCCGAATATCCCTATATCATTAGTTCAGTCAATGAAGGGGTTCTACCGTTTTCTATTAAATGCATGGTATTTTGATAAACTTTACGATGTAATAATTATCCGTCCTTATGCGGTTTTGTCTAAGGCATTGTGGAAAATTGGTGAAAAAGATATTATCCAGGAATTTCCTGTCATACTGGCGCAATTTACAAATCGTTCTGCCAAAGGGATATCCTGGATTCAAAATGGTTCTTTTGCTTTATATGCTTTTACCATGGCAATTGGGTTGGTGGTTATCGTCGCCACTTTCCTGATCTATCAATGATATTAAGTTAAGTCAGGATAAATCCGATGAATTGGACGCTTGCTATTCCAGAAATTGTATTAACAATTGGTGGTCTTATTATATTGTTATTCGGGGCGCTGCAAAAAAAGGAAAATTCCTTTTTTCCCTCTGCCATTTTTTCCACGGCAATATTTATTGCCGCGGGATTTTTAACGTTAACCAATGCAAATGGGTTGGCATATTACGGGTTATTTGTAAATGATGAATTTTCCCGTTACATGAAATTGCTGGTTCTTATTGCAGGTTTATTAACAATTATTTTGTCCTTGGATTTTAATAAAAAAAATAAAACAACATATTTTGAATTTATAGCGTTGATAATTTTTTCCACGGTCGGTGCAATGGTTATGGTCTCATCCAATAATCTTATGAGCCTGTATCTTGGACTGGAGTTATCTTCGTTATCTTTATATATTTTATGTGCAATTGATCGTAACAATCCGTTATCAGCTGAATCTGGGATTAAATATTTCATTTTGGGATCAGTCGCGTCTGCAATTTTACTTTATGGTATTTCTATGCTTTATGGCGCAGCTGGAAGTATGGAATATAACAATGTTCATAAAGCCATTGCAGCGGCAAATTATAATAATATAGGTTTTGTCGTGGGACTGGTTTTTGTTTTAATCGGAATATGCTTTAAAATTTCTGCAGTACCTTTTCATATGTGGACACCGGATGTTTATCAAGGTGCTCCCACGCCTGTTACAACCTTTCTTTCGACGTCGCCAAAATTTGCAGCTTTTGCATTATTTTTACGGTTAATGTCGGGACCTTTTGGAACCTTATCCTATCAATGGCAGTTTTTGATTGAAGTTATATCATTGTTATCCATAATTATTGGAAGTATTGGTGCTATATCACAATTAAATATTAAAAGAATGATGGCATATTCTTCAGTTGCACATATGGGATATGCAATGGTTGGATTAGCCGCAGGAAATTCAAATGGTGTTTTGGGAACGATCATTTACTTGACAACTTATCTTTTCATGAATGTCGGAACTTTTGCCGTGATTACATCTATGACGCGAAAAGGTAAGGTTGTAGAAAACATAAATGATTTGGCCGGACTTGGTAAAAGTGATCCGGGCATAGCGGTTGCTATGGCAATTTTCATGTTTAGTATGGCAGGTGTTCCGCCACTTGCAGGATTCTTTGGTAAATTTATGGTTTTTTGGGCAGCTATTCAGATGCATTTATATGTACTTGCAACAGTTGGAATTGTTGCCAGCGTTTTAAGTGCTTTTTTCTATCTTAGGATTGTCAAGATCATCTTCATGGATAAATCTCATGGACAACTTGATCATCGTTCATTATCAATTTCTTTTATGTCCTTTGGTATGAGCGCGTTAACGGTAATTTTTATCATATTTATGGGCCCAATGATGCATGTTGGACGCATTGCAGCTAAATCTTTGTTTAATTAATCATTTAAGTGTCTAAACGTGGAAAAAAGAAGTTTCTGGAAATTTGAACATTATTCCACGTTATCGTCTACCAATGATCACTGCATTGAGATTGCCAGATCAGGAAATAAAACCGATCTGGCTGTTTTGGCTGACTCTCAGTCATCACCACGGGGAAGCCGTGGGCGCAAATGGATCGAGCCTCAGGGTAATTTAGCCTTTTCTTTATTATATTGGCCAAGATCATCGAATATAAAATTGAATTGGATTCCATTTGTTGCAGCATTGTCTCTTTATGATGCTGTAAGATTTTACAGCAAAGTCGATCATGAATTATTTATTAAATGGCCTAATGATCTATTGTATAAAAACAGGAAAATTGGTGGAATTCTAATTGAAAGCAATATTTCCAAGACCAGTCATTTAGAATGGTTGGTTATGGGTTTTGGTGTCAATATCAATAGTTATCCTGATTTGAATAGAAAATTGGGTTGTTTAAAAGATTTTGTAACTAAACCACCCTTAGCAAAAGAGTTATCAAAGAAAATTATATATTATTTTGATTATTGGATAAATTTTTTAACAAATGATCAGGAAAAAATTATACGTGAGGCATGGATAGAGAAATCAATACCTTTAAATTCAAAATTAACTGTAAATTTACAGCAAAATAGTTGGGAAGGAATTTATTGTGGTATTGATGAACATGGGTTACTATTATTACAAACTGTAAAGGAAATGCGAAGTTTCTCTACGGGTGAAGTTTTTTGGTTAGATAATTCTCAGGATTGTTAAAGTGTGTTAATGGTCATTGATGCGGGCAATACCAATGTTGTATTTGCTATACATAATGGTGAAAAATGGGTGGGTTCATGGCGAATGAGTACTATTCCCAACCATACATCAGATGAATACGCCGCGACATTACTTATTTTACTGCAAGCACGTGGGATAAAAACTCATCAGATTGACAACATTATCATTGGTACTGTTGTTCCTCCGATTTTATATCAATTGAGATTATTGTGTCGACAATGGTTTGGCGTCGAACCTCTTATCGCTTCATCTGATCTGGATTGGGGATTCAAAATTTTAATTGATAATCCTTATGAAGTGGGTGTTGATCGTTTGCTAAATGGCCTAGCAGCTCATACTCTATTTGGGGGTCCTTTAATTGTTGTGGATCTAGGGACAGCCACAACATTTGATGTTATTGATGAAAAAGGAAATTATTGCGGAGGAATTATTTCACCCGGTCTCACTTTATCTTTGGAATCTCTACATAAAGCCGCAGCTCGATTACCAAAGATCGGTATAACGAAACCTATTTCCGTGATAGGTAAAGAAACAGTTAACGCAATGCGATCAGGTATATATTGGGGATATATAGGTCTTATTGAGGGTATCATAAAAAGGATTGGAGCCGAAGCTAATTGTTCCTATCGCGTTATAGGAACAGGCGGATTGGCATCCTTATTGGCAGAAGGTACCGATATTTTTGAAAAAATTAGTCTGGAATTAACGTTAGAAGGATTAAGATTGCTTGCAAATCGTAATAAAACATCATAGTAAAAATAATAAAAAGGGTAAACATGAATGAAACTGCAAACGATTTTGCCTTTCTTCCCTTAGGAGGAACAGGTGAAATTGGTATGAATTTTAATTTATATCGTCTTAATGGGTCATGGCTTGCATTTGATTGTGGCATTGGTTTTAGTGGTAACGACATGCCGGAAGCCGATATTCTGGTGCCTGATCCTGAGTTCATCATTCGATATAAAGATAGTTTGTTAGGATTGGTTATCACTCACGCACATGAAGATCATATCGGTGCGATAACATATCTTTGGGAAGCATTGGAGTGTCCAATCTATGCAACATCGTTTGCCGCTTCAATTATTAGAAGAAAATTGAGAGAGGCTAACTTACTGAATGATGTCACAATTCATCTGATTGATATTGGAGCCCGTATCAGAATTGGGGAATTTGATCTGGAATTTATACCTGTAACGCATTCTATACCTGAAGCACAAAGTGTTGTAATTCGCACTCCTTATGGAACAGTATTACATACAGGTGACTGGAAATTCGATCCTGATCCTGTAATAGGTCATCCAACAAATCTTTCAAAATTTGCCGAGATAGGTGATGAAGGTGTTTTGGCAATGATTTGTGATAGTACGAATGCGATTGTCAGACGTGCGCCTGAATCAGAGGGTGCAGTCAGAAAAAGCATGGTTGATCTTATTGCTAATATCAGGGGAAGAGTTGCAGTAACTTGTTTCGCAAGTAATGTTTCAAGGATCGAAACCATTGCTTATGCAGCAAAACAGGCCAATCGCCCTGTGGTAATTATTGGCCGCTCTTTGCAGAATATTGAAATTGCAGCACGTGAAAATGGATATTTTCGGGGTATTCCTCCGTTTTATACGGAACAGAATATGAATGAAATTGATCAGGAAAATGTTGTATTCATTATTACGGGAAGTCAAGGGGAGGAAAGATCAGCCTTAACTCGTATTTCCTATGATACACATCAACATATATCTTTTGGTGTTGGAGATACTGTTATTTACAGCAGTCGTACAATTCCAGGTAATGAATTGGCAATCATGCGTGTACAGGATAATCTGGTGCGTCGCGGGGTCAGGGTAATAACATCCGTAGATCATTTGGTTCATGTTTCAGGACATGCCAGTCATGATGAAGTTACAGAATTATATAAACTGGTAAAACCAAAATACGGTATTCCTGTTCATGGTGAGTGGGTTCATTTGAATGCACAGGCGGAAATTGCCAAGTCTTGTAACTCTGAACCTATCCTGCTTGAGGATGGAGATATCATTCAATTGGCACCAGGACCAACCAAAATTGTAAATAGTGTACCTTATGGCCGCTTGACGGTTGATGGAAATAGGCTTTTATCTATAGATGGGAACGTATTGGCAGCACGTCGACGCATGCTTTATAACGGTGTTATTGTTGCAAGTTTTGCAGTGGATGATGAGGGTATGTTGTTGAGTGATCCAAATATAAGCGCGCCCGGTTTACTGGATCAGTATGATGATTGTGATCTGATTATTGATAATTTTGCCGATGCAATTGAACAATTGCCAAGAACAGTTCGGTTGAATGACGAAGAATTAATTGACAAATCGAAATCAATACTAAGACGTATTCTGGGGCGTAAGCTTGGTAAAAAACCGCTTATCGAGGTTCACGTCATACGGTTGTGATATTCTATTGATATTGAGTAATATTGATCGATTGTAATGTTTCATAAAAATATGGTTTTAATAGGATAAATATGCGTCTATCGTCCAGTTTTCTTCCAACTTTAAAAGAAGATCCAGCTGAAGCTCAAATTATCTCTCATCGTCTCATGTTAAGAACAGGGATGGTTCGGCAAATGTCTTCTGGCATTTATGCATGGCTGCCCTTGGGCTTGAGAGTTCTTGACAATATATCGAGAATTGTGAGGGAAGAACAAAATGCTATCAATGCACAGGAAGTTTTGATGCCAACTTTGCAATCGGCGGATTTATGGAAACGTTCTGGGCGTTATGATGCTTATGGACCGGAAATGCTTCGTATTGTTGATCGTCACAAACGTGATCTTTTATATGGTCCCACGAATGAAGAAATGATAACGGATATATTTGGACAATTTATAAAATCCTATAAAGAACTTCCACAGCTTTTATACCAAATTCAGTGGAAGTTCAGGGATGAAATTCGTCCACGTTTCGGTGTGATGCGCGGACGGGAATTCTATATGAAAGATGGATACAGTTTTGATCTTAATTATGAAGATGCCGTTGTAACCTATCATAAAATGATGCTTTCTTATCTCAGGACATTTCAAAGAATTGGTGTAAAAGCAATTCCAATGTTGGCTGATACAGGTCCGATAGGTGGAGACTTAAGTCATGAATTTATTATTTTGGCACCTACGGGTGAAAGCGGGATCTATTTTGATTCTGATTTCACGGAACAGAACTGGCTTGAAATGCCGGTTGATATAAATGATAAGGAATCCTTGGCCGCTTTCTTCCAACGTATGACACGATTTTATGCCGCCACTGATGAAAAACATGATCAGAATGAGTGGCAAAAAGTTCCAGAATCCAGACGCTGTGAAGGACGTGGAATTGAGGTAGGTCAAATCTTCTATTTTGGAACAAAATATACAGAAGCAATGAATGTTTCTGTGATAGGACCTGATAGTGACAAAATAAATCCTCACATGGGTTCTTACGGTATTGGGGTTTCCCGTCTTGTCGGGGCAATAATTGAATCATCACATGATGATCAGGGGATAATATGGCCAGATGCTATTGCTCCTTTCAAAGCCGTGATTATTAATTTGGGATTGAAGAATCAAGCTTGTAAGGATGCTTGTGAAGCATTGTATAAAATGGATCAAGAACAGTTGTTATATGATGATCGTGATGAACGGGCTGGAGTGAAATTTGCAGATGCTGATTTGATAGGGCACCCTTGGCAAATTATTATCGGTCCAAGAGGGATAGGTAATAATGTTGTCGAGATTAAACGTCGTGAAACCGGCGAAAGAATGGAAGTATCTATAGAACAGGTGATGCATTATATTTCCTCTTATCAAAGGTAATGGATTTATGTTTGGCTCTTTTGAAAGAATGGTTGCAAAACGATATCTTCGTGCAAGAAAAGGTGAGCGTTTTGTTTCAATAATAGCTATTTTTTCATTAATAGGAATAGCCTTGGGAGTTGGAACATTAATAGTCGTTATGGCTGTCATGAATGGTTTCAAGGCTGATTTATTGGGACGTATACTAGGCTTGAATGGAGATTTGAGTGTATACAGTCAATCTTATGATGGGCCAACCTCTTTAAGGGGATATAATAATTTATCCAACAGAATTGAACAAATGTCTTATATTACATCAGCCATTCCCTTTATTGAAGGACAAGTGTTGATAAATGCTGGAAATTTCAACTCTGGTGGAATGGTTAGGGGAATGACAGCTTCTGGTTTGAAAAAACTTAAAATCATTAGCAAAACTCTCGATCCAACAGTTTTGAAACAATTTCAAGGCGATGATGTCATCATTATTGGTGAAACTCTTGCTGAGCAAGCAAATCTGGGAGTTGGTTCAAGGTTAACTTTAATTTCACCTAAAGGGTCCGCAACAGTAATGGGTAATATTCCCAGAATCAAATCCTATAGAATTATTGGTATTTTTGATTCTGGTATGCATGAATATAATTCCAGTTATGTTTTTTTACCGATGCGGGCAGCACAGAAATATTTTCAGCTTGATGATGAGGTAACAGGGATCCAGATATTCTCGAATGATTCAACCCATATTCAAGCTGTTACGCATCAACTTGAGAATTCGTTTAGAAATGATAATCTGAAATTTGTCGATTGGACTCAGAGCAACAATGCTTTTTTTGGAGCAGTGCAAGTTGAACAGAATGTGATGTTTCTTATTCTGGCGTTAATTATCTTGGTTGCTGCTTTTAATGTCATATCCTCTTTGATTATGATGGTCAAGGATAAAACACGTGATATTGCCATACTTAGAACCATGGGGGCATCACGTGGTGCGATAATGCGGATATTCCTGATGTGCGGGGCATCTGTTGGGGTAACAGGAACACTGATAGGAACTGTATTGGGAATTTTATTTTGTAAAAATATAGAACATATACGTCAGGGTTTGCAAAAAATCACGGGAACAAATCTATTTAATCCTGAGGTTTATTATCTTGAACATTTGCCGGCTAAGTTAGATTGGTCAGATGTGATACAGGTTGTGTCAATGGCTCTGTTCCTTTCTTTACTGGCGACATTATACCCATCTTGGAAAGCAGCAAAAACGGATCCAGTTGAGGCATTGAGAAATGAATAATCAAGTTGTCCTCCAGTTAGATAAAATTTCACATGCCTATAAAAATGGTGATGAGAACCTTCAAATTTTGCACAATGCTGATTTTACGCTCAACCATGGTGAAATTGTTGCCCTGATTGCTCCTTCTGGTACGGGTAAATCAACCTTGTTGCATATTGCTGGATTGCTTGAAAAACCCCAAAAGGGCGAAATTATTATTCAAGATCGAAAATCATCCAGATTGAATGATCGGGAAAGAACGCAATTAAGATTAAATTCAATAGGATTTGTTTATCAGTTTCATCATTTGCTTGCTGAATTTACTGCCTTGGAAAATGTTTTGATACCACAATTGATGGCAAGGGGTTCTAAAACGAAAGCGGTAAATATAGGTAGAGACTGGTTAAAGAAATTTGGTCTTGGTCATCGTTTCGATCATTACCCAGGAAAGTTGTCTGGTGGAGAGAAACAGCGGGTCGCAATTGCACGGGCTCTGGTAAATTCACCAAAAATTCTATTGGCGGATGAACCAACGGGAAATTTAGATGAAAAGAATTCCGAGCATGTTTTTAATTTGCTGTTACAGGTTGTACGTAGTGAAGGTTTGACGGCTTTGATCGTTACTCATAATCATTGCCTAGCCACCAAAATGGATCGGATTGTTACCTTGCATGAAGGCAAAATAATTCCTTGTCATTTATAATAAGGTATAAAAATAGATGTCTCTTGCCTCTTTTATCCATCTTCGTAATCATTCTGCATATTCACTAAGTCAGGGGGCTATTCGCATACCTCAAATGGTTAAGCTGGCCAAGACAATGAACATGCCAGCTATCGCAATTACGGATACAGGAAATCTGTTTGGAGCATTGGAATTTTCAAAAACCTGTGTTGATGCAGGCATACAGCCGATTATTGGATCCCAGATCGGTATTCCCGTTTTTGGTGAGCAACCGCGTCATATTACAAATTGGCCAATTGTTTTGTTGGCTCAAAATGAAATTGGATTGTTGAATTTACAATTTCTTTCATCAGAAGGTTTTCTAAAAGGAGATCCATCGGATCCCTTTGTCAATGTAGATACAATATGTGAACATTCAGAGGGTTTGATTCTTTTAACTGGTGGAACACGCGGACCTATATTTCAATTATTATCTGAAGGTCAGGAAAAGCATGCATCTATGTTGCTTGAACAGTTTGCAAAAGCTTTTCCAGGGCGTTTGGCTGTTGAATTGCAACGTCATAATCTGGCTGAGGAAAAATCGGTTGAGCCAGGTTTAATTAATCTGGCAGATCGGTATGGCTTACCCCTTGTAGCAACAAATGAATGTTTTTTTCCGACTCCTGAATTGTACGAGGCGCACGATGCGCTAATTTGTATTGCGCAGGGATGTACTGTTGATATGCAGGATCGTTGGAAAGTTACACCTGAACACTGGTTCAAGCCACCGGAAATGATGTGCGCTCTGTTTTCGGATCTTCCTGAAGCATGCGGTAACACGATTGAAATCGCAAAACGGTGTGCAGTTAAAATTGAAACCAGAAAACCTATGCTGCCACATAGTAGAAAAATAAAGGCGGGGACAACGGCCGAGGATACGCTTGAACAAATGGCAAAATCAGGTCTGGAAAAACGTTTGATATCCATTTGCGATCTTACACAAGATCATCGCCAGAAATATGTAGATCGTCTTGATTACGAAATAAATATTATCAAGAATATGGGCTTTTCAGGTTATTTTCTTATAGTTGCTGATTTTATTCAATGGGCCAAGGAACATGATATTCCTGTCGGACCGGGAAGGGGATCTGGGGCAGGATCCTTGGTGGCCTGGGCATTGACGATTACTGATTTGGATCCTTTGCGCTTTAATTTGCTGTTTGAGCGCTTTTTAAATCCTGAACGTGTTTCAATGCCGGATTTTGATATCGATTTTTGTCAAGACCGGCGAGATGAAGTCATTGAATATGTAAGACAAGCCTATGGAACCAACCAGGTAGCACAGATTATAACTTTTGGAAAATTGGCTGCGCGTGCTGCTGTTCGTGATGTTGGTCGTGTTCTTGGATTTCCTTTCGGAATGGTCAATAAGGTTGCTGAACTCATACCAAACAATCCCGCCCATCCAGTTACCTTGAAACAGGCCATTGAAACTGAACCTAGATTACAGGAAATGCAGGCAACAGATGAAAATATACATCGTCTTTTACAAGTGGCTTTGCAGTTGGAGGGATTATACCGACATGCAGGTACGCATGCAGCGGGTGTGGTCATAGGGGACCGTCCGCTGGTTGAACTTGTGCCGCTTTATCGTGATCCGAAAAGTGATATGCTTGTTACGCAATATAATATGAAATTTGTCGAACAGGTTGGGTTGGTTAAATTTGACTTTTTAGGATTAACCACCCTGACGATTTTGCAGCGAGCTGTTAAAATGCTGGAAAAGTTGGGACAACATATTGATCTGTCGAAAATTCCGCTTGATGATACCCTGACTTATGAAATGTTGAGTCGAGGTGAATCCGGAGGCGTTTTTCAATTTGAAGGCGCCGGGATGCGTGATGTTTTGCGTCAAATGCAGCCCAGTCGTATAGAGGATCTGATTGCCGCTGTCGCTTTGTACCGACCAGGCCCGATGGCCAATATTCCCGATTATTGTCGACGTAAGCACGGAGAGGAATGGCAATCACCGCATGAAAAAATAAGGGATATTCTTGAAGAGACTTATGGCATCATGGTCTATCAAGAACAGGTCATGCAAATTGCCCAGAGATTGGCTAATTATAGTCTTGGAGGGGCGGATCTCTTACGTCGAGCAATGGGTAAGAAAATTCGTTCCGAAATGGATAAGCAGCGTGAGATTTTTACTGAAGGTGCAACTAAAAATGGTATTGATCGGCAAAAAGCGATAGAGATATTTGATTTGATGGCGCGGTTTGCTGATTATGGGTTCAATAAATCCCACGCTGCTGCTTATGCTCTGGTTTCTTATCAGACAGCATGGATGAAAGCGAATTATCCAGTGGCTTTTTTTGCCGCATGTATGTCACTGGCACGAGAAAAAACGGATAAATTAGCCATTCTTCGACAAGAGGCGAAAAGAATTGGTATTTCTGTCTTGCCTCCTGATATCAACAAATCCGGTGCTGATTTTGAAATTGAAAAAAAACCTGATGGCAGTTTGGCTATACGCTATGCATTAGCTGCAGTTAAAAGAGCGGGTTTTAGCGCTATGGAAGCCTTGGTTCATGATCGGGATGGTCGAGATTTCAAAAATCTTGCAGATTTTGCCGAACGCATTGATTATCAGAATTTAAATAAGGGCCAACTTGAAAATCTTGCCAAGGCGGGTGTTTTTGATTCAATCGAAAATAACAGACATATGGTTTTTGCATCAGCCGAAGTGATTTTACGGAGAGCCCATGCACGAAAAGAGGAAAAAGCAAGTGGCCAAATTGGATTATTTCAAAATGCCACGGCACAAATGGCAGAACCGTTAAAAATTAACAGTGTGGCTGAATGGCCCGAAATTGAACGGTTAACTTTGGAAGCTGAAGCAATAGGCTATCATATGACAGCTCACCCACTAGATTCGTTTAGGGCTTTACTGATCAAATTGGGAATACAACCGATAAATAATCTCGAAACAATTGCTCGTTCCGGAGAGGGAAGAATTAAACTTGCTGGCTGTATATTAAATTGTAAGGAACGTCCTACCCGTAAAGGGACCAAAATGGCTTGGGTTGGATTATCGGATAAAACTGGAGCCTGTGAGATAACTTTTTTTTCTGAAAGTTTGAACCGTTTCCGTGATTTGCTTGTAACTGGTAAAATGGTTATCGTAACGGTTGATTTAAGGTTGGATGCAGAAAATTTGCGTATAACGGCAAATCACGTGGAAGATCTTGAAACAGCGATATCCGGTTTGGTCAAGGAACTCAAAATATGGATTGATGACGTCCAGGCTGTAGAAACAATTTCAAAATTGCTGGAAAATACGCAGAAAGGCAATGGTAAAATCATTTTAATTCCCAATCTTGTTCAGCAACAAGAGGTGGAAATTTTATTACCAGGATACTATAATGTATCACCCGTTCTTGCACAGCATATCAAAGTGATCAATGGCGTTGAAAAAGTAGATCAATTCTAAAAAATAAAAAATTATAATAAAATTTTTTGAAATAATTTGTTAATCGGGCTGGTTAAAACATCATAAATAATAAATAGTTATTAATATTTTACAATAGGTTTAATCAGTTATAAATCATAGAGATTTGAATGATAGAGAATAAGATCAAAAGAATTACTGTTCCCCAGATATCGGCGAAAAAAAATAAGGAACCAATTGTTTCCTTGACTGCCTATACTGCTTCAGTTGCACAAATTGTGGATCATCATGTTGATTTGATACTTGTGGGTGATTCACTCGGGATGGTCATTTACGGATTTGACACGACTTTGGCCGTGACAGTTGAAATGATGATCGAACATGGCAAGGCTGTTATGCGTGGATCAAAAAATGCGTGTGTGATGGTTGATTTACCTTTCGCCTCCTATCAGGAAAATCCGCAGCAGGCCTTTAGGAACGCAGCACGCATATTGCAGGAAACTGGTGCAGCAGCAGTTAAACTGGAAGGTGGGGAGGAAATGGCCGAAACCGTTGAATTTCTTGTCAAAAGAGGTATACCTGTTTGTGGACATGTTGGATTGATGCCGCAAGCTGTTCAAACCATGGGTGGGTTTAAAATTGCAGGAAAAAATGCCAAACAAATTGAAAAAGTCATGCGGGATAGTAATGCTATTGCCAATGCGGGTGCTTTTGCAATTGTTTTGGAGGGAGTGGTTGAATCAGTGGCAAAAACAATTACAGAACAATTATCAATTCCAACAATTGGAATTGGTGCTTC
This sequence comes from Commensalibacter melissae, assembly GCF_009734185.1. Lineage (NCBI taxonomy): Bacteria > Pseudomonadati > Pseudomonadota > Alphaproteobacteria > Acetobacterales > Acetobacteraceae > Commensalibacter > Commensalibacter melissae. The sequence continues at coordinate 926,128 of NZ_CP046393.1, forward strand.
TCCAGCCTGTGATGGACAAGTCTTGGTATGTGATGATATTTTTGGCGTTTTTCAGGGATTTAAACCAAAATTTGTTAAACGGTATGCCCAAATTGGTCAAACAATGGAAGAGGCAGTCAAATCTTATGCCATGGAAGTCAGATCCAGAACTTTTCCAAGCGCTGAATTCTGTTTTGAAAAATAGACCAAATATTTCTTGTTAAGGTTTTGAAAAAGGCGAGCATTCATTGATGCATCGCCATTTTTGATATATCTAGGATTATGCTAATGCGGCTGCAATACGTTTTGCAAATAATGTTGGATCAGATGGCATTTCCCCATCCTGTATTTTTGCAAGATCAAGCAGTATAAATGCAGCTTCATCTATATTCTCGCCTGAATTTACTTTCTTGATTAAAGATTTGATTAAATTATGATTAGGATTAATTTCCAGAACAGGTGGGGCTGAAGGAATCGAGCGATCGTTACGACGCATTAAACGTTGCATCTGTAAATCGGGTCCATCCTCTTTTGCAGCCAAAATTACAGGACTGTCAACAAGGCGTGTCGTCATGCGAGCATCCGTAATTTTGTCTTTCAAACTTTCCATCAAAGTTTTTAAAAGTTTTTCTTCTTCCTCGCTGTTGGATCTTTCCTCCTTTCCCATAAGTTTATCGAGATCTTCCTTGGCACGGGTAATGCTGCGTAAAGGTTTTTCCTCAAATTTTCCAAAACGATCAGGCCAGAAAGCATCCACGGGATCAGTGAATAATAAAACCTCGATTCCTTGTGCCTTGAAACCTTCAAGATGAGGTGAGGTTTTTAAGACTTCAAGGGAATCTCCAGCCAAGAAATAGATGGCCTCCTGATTTTCTTTCATACGTCCCACATAGTCGGAAAGACTTGTCAAACCATCAACGGTAGATGAATAGAATCTTGAGATTTTGGCAATTGTATCATTGTTTTCATTGGGTTCCCAAAGTCCTTCTTTAAGAACTGCCCCGAAAAGTTCCCAAAACTTTGTATATTTTTCTTTATCTTCCGAAAGTTTTTTTAATTCACTGATCACACGGTTAACAAGGTTCTTACGAATACGTGCAAGAACGGGTGTGTTTTGTAGCATTTCCCTGGATACATTTAGGGGAAGATCTTCAGTATCCACAATCCCCTGAATGAAACGTAACCAAGGTGGAAGCATGTCCGCTTCATCAGTAATAAACATACGGCGTACATGCAATCGTACCTTGCTTTTTCTTTCTTGATCGACTGGTGCGAATGGAGAAACCATTCCGGGAATAAATAACAAAGAAGTGAATTCAATCACGCCTTCAGCATGCCATAAAAGCGTAGCCAGTGGTTTGTCAAATAAATGGGTTACATGACGATAGAATTCATCTAGTTGTTCATCGGATATATCGCCACGTGGTTTTGTCCAGATTGCTTGACCTTCATTGGCGGATGTTTCTTTGTCATCCTGTTTAATCGTAATGGGCCAGGCAATATGATCTGCCCATTTACGGATAATATTCTCCAGTCGCATGCTTTCCAAATATTCTTCAGCATCTTTTTTAATATGAAGAATAACATCTGTACCAGGTGTATTTCTTGTTGAGGAAGCGATACTATACTTACCTTTACCTTCAGAGTTCCATGCCCAGGCTTCATCCGATCCGGCACGTCGTGAAATCACCTCAACTTTATCCGCCACCATGAAGGCTGAATAAAATCCAACACCAAATTGACCGATGAGGTTAACACGATCTTCGGGTTTGGCATCCTTGAGCTGTTTTTCAAACGCTCTTGTTCCTGATTTTGCAATGGTTCCAAGATTTTGGATCATCTCATCCTTACTCATACCGAGACCATCATCACTGATCGTTAATAAATTTCCCTTTTTATCAACGGTTAAAAATATTTGGGGTTTATCGGGCAAGGCAACTGTTTGATTGGTAAGCGATTCAAAACGTCTTCTATCCAATGCATCTGCAGAGTTGGCAATTAATTCTCTTAAAAAAATTTCTCTCTCTGAATAAAGTGCATGAACAACCAGATCCATAAGGCGTTCAACTTCTGCACTAAAATTGTGTTGTTCTTCAGCATGCGTAGATGTTGCATCACTCATTTTCACTTGTAAGCCTTTATCATATTTATGGGTTAAAATTAAATTTGAATTAATTATATAACAAAATAAACTGGAAATTAACGAAGACAATTAATAATTTTTTTTGGTAACAATTAAATTTTTAAAATTTCTTTCCACTGACTGGTAATCATAATCAGAAATTCAGTCATAATTTTTTGAATTCTAAAAAAATTTTCATTGAGTTGGAAACATTCTTCATTCAAATACAATTTTTTATTTATTTCAATTTGTAAAACATGAATATTTTTAAAAGGATTTCCATAATGACTGGTAATATACCCTCCTGCATAAGGTATATTTTTTTTCACTGTCAAGCCTTTTGATTGAAAATATCTAGCAGTCTGGTTTATTAACAGCGGGCAACAGCTTTTTGAAAAATTGTCCCCTAATATTATATCTGCAAAGGCAGGGGTTTGGATGCGTGGGGATGGCATTGAATGTACATCGAGGATGATGCCTCCATTGAAACGGTTTTTAAAGTTATGAATAAAATTTTTAATTTGTTGATGATAGGAAAACCAATAATTTTGAATTAGTTTTTCAATATGGGTAAATGAAAGATAATATTTGAAAATAACTTTTCCTGAATTGCTGATTTTATGAACTGTTCCAATTCCGTTTTTTACCCGAGCGGATTCTGTATCACACCATGGGGGAAGTTGTTCTTTGAACATTTTTGGATCAAGTTCCCATGCCCATCGATTGAGATCACAGAAAATACGGGATAATTCTGCATTTAACAAACTTCCACCATAATTAGATACATGATGAAAAAGTTCATGGACAAAACTGTCTTCACTCTTGCGTAATTCATCCAAGGGTAATCTTGTTAGTTCAAGCAAATTCTGTGGATAGAATTGTCCAGAATGAGGTGAGCTGACTAAAAACGGTAAAACATTATTATCAGGTTTTTGTAAATGATATATTTTTGTTTTATGAATTGGCACAAAATAACCTTGCTAACGGAAAAAAAGAATGATTTTATATAAAATATTTTATTTTTTTGCATTTGACCACTTGCGCTTTTAAACCAAGATGTGTATCAAGCAGTTTATCAAACGTTAAGATGGGCGCATAGCTCAGCGGGAGAGCACTACCTTGACATGGTAGGGGTCACAGGTTCAATCCCTGTTGCGCCCACCATCTTATCATAACCGTGAAAAAAACTAATCATCATTCAAAAATTATTGTCTTTCGTTTATACGTATAATCATCATAATTTACCTGTATAATTTAAAAAACATCTAAAATTTCCTGTTTGTGTATTGGATAAAATGATGATTAATAATATTTATTGTGTTGGCAGAAATTTTGCTGAACATGCAAAAGAATTGGGAAATCAAATCGAATCTGTCCCCGTAATTTTTAGTAAACCCAACACCTCCTTGGTAGAGGGAGATACAATTATCCTACCTGATTTTTCACAGGATATTCATTATGAAACAGAAATTGTATTAAAGATTTCCCAGGATGGTTTTAAAATTTCGGAGAACAAAGCCGAAAATTATTATGATGAAATCGCTCTTGGCCTTGATTTGACGGCTAGAGACCTGCAAACAGCATTGAAAGAGAAAAAATTACCCTGGTTTTTGGCAAAGGGTTTTAAAGATTCCTGTTACCTTTCCTCTTTTGTAAAAAAGGAACTGTTATCTCATCCTATTTGCTTTTCAATGAAATTAAATGGAAAAGAGCGTCAGAGAGGTAATAGCAATAACATGATATTTAATTTCAGCAAGATTATATCCTATATTAGCCAGTTTGTTCCATTAAAAAAATCAGATGTGATTTTCACTGGTACGCCAAAGGGTGTAGGCAAACTGAAATCTGGGGATCAAATATCACTCTTTTTGCAGGAAAATGAAATTGCTATAGTGAAAGTAAAATAATTACATAATTTTTAATTAAAATTATTTGGTAAGCCAATGTATTTTAATCGACATAAAAGGGTAATAGCGATGAGGCGAAGACAATTTTTGGCAAATTCTATTGGCACAGCAGTTATGGCAGTTGGAAGTGGAAAATTTGTTTTTTCGAATATACCCGTTTTTGCGAGATCATCATCCGAATATAAATCCTTTCTATTCAATATATATCAACAGGCTGTTCAGTTAGGAATGAATGCCTCTATTATGAGGCATGCTTTGAATTATTCTTTACCGAATAAAAAAGTGATTGAACTTGATCATAAACAGCCAGAATTTGTCATGACATGGCAACAATATTACAAAAAAGTCATAACAGTAGAAAAAATAGAACAAGGTCGCAATAAATTTCATGAACTTCAAACGTTTTTGACTGCCCTTTGGCAGAGTTATGAAGTTGATCCTTCTATACTAGTTGGAATATGGGGAATAGAATCCTTTTATGGCAAATTTCTCGGAAAATTTAATGTTATTGATGCTTTGGCAACTTTGGCTTATGAAGGTAGAAGAGCTAAATTTTTCAAAATTGAGCTCATGAATGCATTAAGAATTCTTAATCATAGAAATATCAATCCCGAAAATATGATGGGCAGTTATGCTGGTGCAATGGGTCAGCCCCAATTTATGCCCAGTGCATATTTACGGTATGCGGTTGATTTTTCAGGAAACGGTCATCCAAATATTTGGACAAATGAAAAAGATGTACTGGCTTCAATTGCCAATTATCTGAAGAAAAATGGTTGGCATGGATCTGAACCCTGGGGACAAAAAATTTTATTGCCAAATGATTTCAATGGTTCATATATCGGACATCATGTTTCAAAAACACTTGGTGAATGGAAATCAATGGGTGTTAAGCGATCAGATGGTTCGGATTTTTCCCGTCTGGATATTTATGGCAGTATTTTGAAACCGGATGAGAAAAATAATAATGGTTTTATGATTTATCATAATTTTAATGTAATACGCCGCTACAACCCTTCGGATTATTATGCACTTGCAGTCGGATTGCTGGGAGATGCGATGATTGCATAAAATGATTGTTTTTTTGTAATATAAATATAAAATAACAAAATATTAATTTTGTGAATTTGAATTATATCGTGAAAAAATATTTATTTTCTCTATTGTTGATAAGTATAGCCTGTTGTACCAAGGAAGAAAAACCGTTGCAACCAGCTCAGATTCACTATGTAGTTGGTCAACCTTATCAGGTTGGGGAACAATGGTATTATCCAGAGGAAAATTTTGCCTATCATTCAACAGGTTTGGCAGTTATATCCAAAAATCAGAAAGATAAAGTGACTGCTGATGGGGAATATTATGACCCGCAACGTATGACAGGCGCACATCCCACATTGCAATTACCGAGTATTATAAAAGTTCGCAATGTTGACAATGGTAGGGAAATTTTAATTCGTTTAAATGATCGTCCATCATCTTATCCTTCAAGATTGTTGGAATTGACGCCAAAAGCTGGTGAATTATTGGGAATTTCAAACGGGCAAACAGCGAAAATCGAAATTGTTGAGGAAGAAAATCAAAGCCAAAATCTTGCTTTTGAAATGCCCAATGGTCCGCAAACGGAAATGAAAGTTAACACTGCGCCTTTGGATACAATCATGGTTGAAAATCTGAATGGCAAATCAAGCGAAAATGATGCGAAAAAAAAATCAGATCCCACTTTCCAAAAAGCATTAAATTCTTCATTAATATTAAAAGATTTGCCCGTCACTTTTACGCAAGGTCAAATTACAGGGGGGCAAATATGGATTGATTGTGGCTCTTTCACCTTGCGAATTTATGCTAATAAATTGGCGGCACGTATTGGTGGGAGAGTGATCTATAGTTTTGAAGGAGGGCGCAGAATATTGCATGTTCGTTCTGGTCCCTATCAATCAGTCGAAAGTGCTGATCAAAATCTTGATTATTTGTTAAAATCTGGCATTAAGGGTGCCAAAATTATAGTTGAATAGGAACAAGCGTGCATACTCGTAGATCAATATTGACTGGAATTAGTGGCGTAGCTGCATCTCTGGCTCTGATAGATTCAAATTCAGCAAGTGCCCGAAGAGCCATTCGTAAGGCGGCAGGAAGGAAATTCTCGTCAGCAACTCAAGAAACGGTTTCGAATGGTCCACCAGCCGTAACACCAATAGGTCTTTTTGATACGTTGGCACAATACGCCTTTATCATGGATTATAATACAGGTACCGTTTTGATGGATAAATTGGCAGACCAACCTATGCATCCGTCGTCTTTGACAAAAATCATGACCTGTTATATTGTTTTTGCCATGCTGCGAACCGGGCGTTTAAAACTTGATCAGTTGCTTCCCGTAAGTGAGAAAGCCTGGAAAATGCAGGGATCAAAAATGTTTGTTCCCCTGAATGGACAAGTTTCTGTCCAGGATTTGATCCAGGGTGTTGTTATACAGTCCGGGAATGATGCCTGTATTGTACTTGCCGAAGGAATTGCCGGATCTGAACAGCAGTTTGTATCCATGATGAATGAAATGGCGCCCAAGATGGGATTGCGGAATTCTCATTTTATGAACTGTACCGGATGGCCGGATAGCAATCATCTGATGTCTGCCCGTGATATTGCTCTGATAGCCTATCATCTTATTCATGATTATCCCGAATACTATCATTTTTTTTCCGAAAAAGAATTCACTTTTAATAAAATCACCCAGGGCAATCGAAATGTTTTGGTAGACAAAGGGCTTGCGGACGGTTTGAAAACAGGACATACTGATGCTGGCGGTTATGGATTATGTGCCAGTTCTGAACGGAATGGTCGTCGGGTCATAATGGTGGTCAATGGATTAACCTCGATGAATATGCGGGCCCATGAGAGTGAACGTTTGATAGAATGGTCTTTCAATCAATTTGAAAATGTTAAGTTATTCAATAAAGGGGATATTGTTGAACAGGCACCAGTTTGGATGGGAGCACAAGAAACAGTTCCGCTGGTTGCAGGTGAAAATCTTGTTTTAACCTTGCCTGTCGGGATGCGTGAAAAATTGAAGGTAACCCTTGATTATAATGCCCCTTTGTCCGTACCTGTTATGAAAGGACAAAATGTTGAGGCCTCTCTGTCCGTAAAAAATGGTGGAATTACTGTACAAGTTCCCATAATAGCTGGTGAGACTGTTGAAAAAGCTAATATTATTTCACGTATGATGAAAAATGTAAGCTATCGATTAACGAATAAAAATTAATCAACATTATTTTATTATTTATGTCAGGATATTTTATTACTTTTGAGGGCGGTGAAGGTGCTGGAAAATCTACACAAGCTCAATTATTGAAAGAAAAGCTGCAAAAAGATAATATTGATGTTCTCTTAACCCGTGAGCCAGGTGGAACAACGGGTGCCGAGGCCATTAGGAAATTATTGTTATTTGGGAATTGCGATTTTTCGCTTAAAGCTGAAATCCTGGCTCATTTTACCGCAAGGTGCGATCATGTAGATCAGGTCATAAAGCCAGCGCTGCAGCAGGGTAAAATAGTGCTGTGTGATCGTTTTATTGATTCAACACTGGCATATCAAGGTTATGGATTAGGTAAGGAAAATCCGGATATTTTGGAATTTATTCAAAAATTATCCAATTTGATAGATTTAATTCCCAATTTAACATTGATATTCGATGCCCCTTATGAAACGCTTATTGAGCGTTGTCTAAAACGTCAAACAAAAATTGATGCTTATGAACAACTCGGGTATGATTTTCATTATCGTGTTCTGAATGGTTTTCAATTGATAGCTAAAAATAATAAAAATCGATGTAAAGTTATCAAAGCTCATAAATTATTGCATGAGGTAACTCGGGAAGTTTACAATCTCGTCACGCATAAACTATCTGAATCAAGATATATTAAAAACAATGACAGCAAAACTAGATGACTCTTTATGGGGACATGAAAGGGAATATGATTGTTTCAAACAAGTCATTTTCCAAAATAAGCTTCATCATGCATGGTTGATATGTGGTGAGGTCGGGGTAGGCAAAAAAACTTTTGTCAATCATGTCATTCGTTTGATTCTTGGTAGCTCTGAAAATGTGTTGGCTAAGATAAGGGCGGGTAGTCATCCTGATTTATTAACGGTTAGTCGAAGAATAGATGAAAAGAAAAACCGTCTTCGTTCGGAAATTTTGATGGATGATATAAAAACGGTTGGAACGTTTTTACGATTGACTTCTGCCAATGGCGGGTGGCGCATTGTCATTATCGAAGAGGCGGATTTGATGAATCAGAATGCGGCCAATAGCTTATTAAAAATTTTGGAAGAGCCACCAGATGCTGCTTTAATTTTTTTAATCACTGCACATCCAAACCGTTTGTTGCCAACGATTTTAAGTCGTTGTCGTAAATTAATGCTTCATCCCTTATCAAATACTGTTTTATTAGAAGCCTTGATTAAATTAGCCCCCGAATATTCTGAGGCAGAATATCAAAAGATAATTACCCTGTCTCAGGGATCGATCGGTAAAGCATTATCATTATTGAATTCTGACGCCTCAAATTTGCAAAATATTGTTGATGCCTTTTTCGAGAAGCCTTTTAAAGGAAGTGAGCTGAATGAAAAAGTTAAGTATATTTTACAAAAAGAAGATGGATTTTCTGTTTTTTTTAGCTTATTGACAGATAAATTCAATATGCTGATCGGTGAGGCTATAAAATCAAGGCAGAAACGATTTGGCAATCCATCTCGAACAGTAATGGAATGGATTGACATTTGGCAAAAAATTTTAAAATGGCATAAAGATACAGAATCTTTTAATTTGGATAAAAGACAAACCCTAATTTCCGATTTCGAACTAGTAAGTGAATTATGAAAAACCATTATATGATAACCACCCCGATTTATTATGTAAACGGGTTACCCCATATTGGTCATGCCTATACCTCAATCGCTGCGGATGTTTTGGCCCGATTCAAACGATTGGATGGATATGATGTATTCTTTTTGACGGGTACTGACGAGCATGGACAAAAGGTAGAGCAGGCTGCCCACAATAATGAACAAACATCGGAAATATTTGTAAATGAAATTTCTGCAAAATTCAGAAATATGGCTGATCAGTTAAACATATCATATAATGATTTTATACGAACGACCGAGGAACGTCATAAAAGAAGCTGCCAGACTTTATGGAAAAAAATCGCTGATGCTGGTCACATTTATCTTGGCGCTTATGAAGGGTGGTATTCACTCAGGGATGAGTGTTATTATAGTGAAGATGAACTAACTACTACAGCAGATGGACAAAAGATTGCGCCCACAGGGGCACAGGTCAAATGGTTAAAAGAACCATCCTATTTTTTTAGATTGTCTGCCTGGCAAGACAAGTTGTTGGAATTTTATGAATTGCATCCAGAATTTATCGGCCCAGAAAGTCGTAAGAATGAACTGTTAAGTTTTGTAAAATCTGGTTTACGTGATTTATCCATCAGTCGTACGAGTTTCAAGTGGGGTATTCCAGTTCCAGGCGATAAGGATCATGTCATGTATGTATGGTTCGATGCGTTGACAAATTATATTTCCGCATTGGGCTATCCTGATACGGAATTATCAGATCGGTGGCGTTTTTGGCCAGCAGATTTGCATTTGGTGGGGAAGGAAATTGCACGTTTCCATGCGTTGTATTGGCCAGCTTTTTTAATGGCGGCGGGTTTGGAAGTTCCCAGACGAATATTTTCGCATGGCTGGTGGACTGTTGAAGGTGAAAAAATGAGTAAATCAGTAGGAAATGTTGTTGAGCCTATTGAATTGATCAATGATTTCGGACTGGATCCTGTCCGATTTTTTCTTTTGCGTGAAGTTCCTTTCGGTGGAGACGGAGACTATAGCAGACAATCCCTGATCAATCGCATGAATAATGAATTGGCCAATGATCTGGGTAATCTTGCACAGAGAACTTTGACTCAAATTACCAGAAATTGTGACAGTATTTTACCAGATACTGGAAAAAGATTGGATGTGGATATACAGTTGATAGCAAAAGCTAAACTGTTGCCGATTTTATTAAGGGAACAAATGGACCGTCAGGCTTTTAATGAATCTTTAGAGGATATTTGGAAGGTTATACGCGCTTCAAATGCATATATCGATCATCAGGCGCCATGGAAATTGAAAAAAACTGATTTCGAGCGTATGAAGACTGTTTTAAGAACCTTGGTTGATGTGTTGCGCGAAATTGCCACTTGTTTACAGCCATTCATGCCTAATAGTATGGATAAATTATTGACCCAGCTTGGGGTTGGTAAAAATGAACGTAATTTTTCAGATCTTGAAAAAGAAATTCATTCAGGAATAAAATTACCCTTACCTTCTCCTATTTTTCCTCGTTATACGGAAGCTGAACAAATCTGATGCATCTGGTTGATTCACACTGCCATCTTGATTTTTTTGATGATGATGAAAAAAAAGCCATTATTGATCGTGCAACACATGCAAGTTTGGGTGAAGTTGTAACAATAGGAACGCGTTTATCAAATGCGCGGCAGCAAATAAGAATAACCGATTATACAACTGATCATTTGAGTGTATGGTGCACGATTGGAACTCATCCTGAATATGTGATGGATGAACCTCTTTGTTCTGTTGACAGAATTGTTGAATTAACCAATCATCCCAAAGTTATAGGTATAGGTGAAACCGGACTTGATTATTTTTACGGTAAACAAGAGGCTTTTGAACGACAGAAAGAATCTTTTGAAAATCATATCCGTGCCTCGCAACAAACTGGATTGCCTGTATGTATTCATGCCCGGGATGCAGATGATGATATTGCCAAAATCTTAAAGAGAGAGACAGAAAAAGGGGGAGGATTTCCATTTTTAATTCATTGTTTTACATCTAGTATGAAACTGGCCGAAACAGTTCTAGATTTGGGTGGATATATTAGTATTTCAGGTATAATCACTTTTAAAAAAGCCCAGGATTTACGCGATATCGTTCTTCATTTACCTCAAGATAAAATTCTTGTTGAAACTGATTCTCCTTATCTGGCTCCCGTACCATTTCGGGGCAAACAAAATGAACCTGCATATGTTTATCAAACAGCAGAATTTATGGCAAAATTGTTGGCGGTTGATTTTGAAACGTTTAAAAAACAAACAACAGATAATTTTCATCGTCTTTTTAAAAAGGCGTCTTTTTAAAGGTAAATTGTTTAATGAAAATCACTATTCTGGGATGCGGAGGTTCGGGTGGTGTCCCATTGGTAGGAGGTGATGATGGTCAGGGGAATTGGGGAATATGTGATCCCCTGGAACAAAAGAATCAACGAACTCGATCCTCTATCGTTATTGAGTTGAATAATGGCAAAAGAATTCTAATTGATTCAGGTCCTGATATACGAACTCAGTTATTGAGAGAAAAAATTGGCAGGGTTGACGCTGTCATTTATTCTCATGCACATGCAGATCATATTGCTGGTCTGGATGAATTGCGTTCAATCAACAGAGTTTTGGGTAAAGCCTTACCAATATATGCAACGAAAGATACATTATCTGAATTGAAATCAAGATTTGCCTACGCATTTAAGCCATGGAAAACCCAACCATATTTTTTTCGTCCAGTTTTGGATGTTCATCAGATTGATTATTATGATAACTTCATGATTGAAAATCAATCTATTCAAACATGTGAACAGATACATGGTTTTTGTAAATCCATGGGCATACGATGTGGTGATGTGGCATATTGTACTGATGTGGTTCGGATTCCAGAACAAGGGTTGAAAATTTTATCCAATCTTGATCTGTTTATTGTGGGATGTTTTCAACGGAATGAACATCCTGCCCATGCATGGATTGGCAAGGTTCTGGAATGGAAAAAAATTATCAAGCCAAAAAGAACGATTTTAACGCATATGGGACCTGATATGGATTGGAATTGGCTAAAGGCAAATCTGCCGCCGGACATCGAAGTTGCCTATGATGGACTAATTCTCTATTCTTCGTAATCATACAAATAATAAATTAAAACATACAAGAGTATAATATGACTGCTGCATCTGACGGTTTAATCAAGGACGCTCCCTTTGCAAGGGCATTAAGTGAACGCTATCTGGCCTATGCCCTGTCAACAATAATGTCGCGTTCATTACCAGATGTAAGGGATGGATTGAAACCTGTTCATCGTCGTTTGATATATGCCATGCGTCAATTGAAACTTGATCCAAAATCAGGATTTAAGAAATGCGCCCGTATTGTTGGGGATGTTATTGGTAAATATCATCCCCATGGGGATGCCGCTGTCTATGAAGCGCTCGTTCGTCTCGCACAGGATTTCGCTGTACGGTATCCCTTAATTGAGGGACAGGGAAATTTTGGTTCCATTGATGGTGATAATGCTGCGGCTATGCGTTATACAGAATCCCGTATGACAAAAATTGCCCAGTTTTTATTGCAAGGTATCGATGAAGATTGTGTTGATTTTCGTGATACCTATGATGGAGAGGAAAAAGAACCTGTTGTTTTACCAGGTGCATTCCCAAATCTTTTGGCAAATGGTGCAAGCGGAATTGCTGTTGGAATGGCAACAAATATTCCCCCACATAATGTGGGTGAAATTTATCAGGCCGCTATGACCCTTATTAAAAATCCTGATGCTTCTACACAGGATTTGTTGCATTTTGTAAAAGGTCCAGATTTTCCAACAGGTGGGAAAATTGTTGAAAATCAAAATGTTATTCAACAAACTTACGAAACTGGTCGAGGCTCATTAAGGCTCAGGGCAAAATGGGAAGTTGAACATGGCCGATTTGGAACTTGGGTTATCGTTGTTAAGGAAATACCCTACCAAGTGCAGAAATCCAAATTGATTGAACAGATAGCCACTTTGATGGAACAGAAGAAACTTCCATTATTGGCAGATATAAGAGATGAAAGTACTGATGAAATACGGCTTATATTAGAGCCCAAAGTTAAAACAGTGCAGCCTGAAATTTTAATGGAATCCATGTTTAAACTGACTGTCTTGGAAAACCGGTTTGCTTACAACATGAATGTGCTTGATCGTAATGCCGTTCCTAAATTGATGGGATTGAAAGCCATTTTGAAATCATGGTTGGATCATCGTTATGAAGTCCTAAAACGTCGAAGTCAATATCGGTTAAATGTTATTGAACAGCGATTGGAAATTCTGGAGGGTTTATTAGCGGTATATCTAAATCTTGATGAAGTTATTCGTATAATTCGAGATGAAGATGAAGTTAAAACTGTTTTGATGCAAACTTTCAATCTGTCAGATGTTCAGACTGAAGCCATTCTCAATATCCGTTTGAGAAGTTTGAGACGATTGGAAGAAAATGCAATAAAAAATGAATATGCACAACTCACCAATGAAAAATCTAATTTAAAAACGTTGCTGGCAAGTGAATCTCTTTGCTGGAAAGAAATCAACAAAGAATTGAAAGAGGGTTTGAAAACGTTCGGTCAGTCCGATGATGGTTTGAGAAAAACGGAAATTTCTGAAGCGCCTAAAACAATAGATGTTATGGATATTCTGGAAGAGGTGGAACGTGAACCTCTGACAATTATTTTATCCTCCAAAGGTTGGATACGTGCTTTGAAAGGACATAATCTTGACAGTGATAAGCTGAAATTCAAAGAAGGGGATCATTTATTTAAAATATTGGAATGTCATAGTAATGATCGAATTTGCATTATCGGTAGTGAAGGTAAATCATTCAATATAAAGGCATTAGATTTACCAAGAGGCCGAGGTGATGGTCAACCTATACGTCTTCTTGCTGACATAGCAAATGATGCTGAGATTATTGAATTTTTTATTTTAGATGAAAAAAAGAAATATGTTCTTGTTTCAACCTCAGCAAAGGGATTTGTCATTTCTGGGGAAAATCTAGTTACTGAACGGAAAACGGGTAAACAAGTTCTAACTTTAAAGGATAATGAAAAAACATTCGCTTGTCTTGAAGGTAAAGGAAATTATATTGCCATTGCGAATTCATCCAGTAAATTTCTGATATTTCCCCTAGAACAAATTCCTGAATTAAAAAAGGGTAGTGGTGTTCTATTACAGAAATTGGGTAAAGGAAAACTGAAACTGGTTATAGTTTTTGATTCTGAGATTGGTTTTACAATGCCTGGTCAAACAAAAGTCAGAAATTTTGAAATATTGGAAAATTATATAGGTAATCGTGCATCTGTTGGACATAAATCTCCTAATTGGTTGAGAATTTAGTCTTATTCTAGTCCAAAGGATATTTATAAAATAATTAATTAATTAATTAATTAATATTTAAAATATCCCCATATAGATGAAAATTATAACTGTTTTAATAATTTTGCCGCTACTGGAGCAAAATAAGTCATAACTGCATTTGCTCCAGCTCTCTTGAAACAGAGAAGTGTTTCAAGAATAGCCTGATTATTATCAAGATAACCACGGTTAATCGCGTTTTTCAACATGGCATATTCACCAGAAACCTGGTAACTGACAATTGGAATATTGAATCTATCTCTTACCATCCGGATTATGTCCAAATAGGGCAATCCCGGTTTGATGATAACTGAATCAGCACCTTCTTGAATATCGAGTTCTACTTCAGAAAGAGCCTCTCGACTATTGGCAGGATCCATCTGATAAGTTTTTTTATCGCCTTTTAAAAGTTTTCCAGATTCCAGCGCATCTCTGAAAGGTCCATAATAAACACTGGCATATTTTGCGGCATATGACATGATTCGTGTATTAACAAAATTATCATTGTCCAATGCCTTTCGGATTGCCGCGACCCTACCATCCATCATGTCAGAAGGCGCGATAAAATCCATACCTGCTCGGGCTTGATTAATCGATTGCCTGACTAGTATCTCTATGGTTTCATCATTGGCAACATAACCATTTTTTATTATTCCGTCATGGCCATGGCTAGTATAAGGATCAAGAGCTACATCCCCGATTAATAATATTTCTGGAAATCTTTTTTTAAGTTCTCTTGATGCACGGCAAATTAGATTATCGGGATTATAGGCTTCCTTTCCCTCTGGATCACGTTTATCGTTGGTGGTTACAGGAAATAATGCAAGCGCGGGGATATCCAGATTTGCAGCAGGTTCTATATATGCAGCCAGACGATCAACAGTAACCCGTTTAATTCCAGGCATTGAAGAAACTTCTGTTTCAATATTGTTGCCCTCAATAATAAAAATTGGCCAAATCAAATCATCTTTACTTAATTTATTTTCAGCTACCAGACGACGCGTTGCAGAATCAATTCGATTGCGTCGCATACGAGTCAGAGGAAAGTTTCCAATCATGGTATCAATCCTTAATTAATTATGAAATTTCTGTTGTAATTTACTGTGTTTATGACCATAAAGCCAATAAATAATTATACCTATGAACATCCATCCCCCAATGGTTAACCATGTTATATTGCTTAGGGAATACATCAGCACACAACAAACCAAAGTGCCAAATATCGGTATGATATCGCCACCTGGCACCTTAAAACGCCGAGGGAAATCTTTATGGGTTCGACGTAAAATCATTACTGATATACATACGAAAAAAAAGGCGGATAATGCACCTATAGAGCACATTTCACTTAAAATTGAAATAGGAATAAAGGCAGATAGAATACAAATAAAAACCATAAAAAACATGTGTGATAGATGAGGAGTTTTATGGTTGGGATGAATAACAGAAAAGAATTTGGGAATCAAACCGTCTTTGGAAAGGGTAAAAAAGATACGTGTTTGACCTACAAGAAGTAATACAAGAACAGGAAAATAACCAATGATGATACTGAATTTGATTACGGGCTGTAACCATTTATAAGGGGTGTGATCAATGGCTGTTGCCACAGGTGCGCCATTGCCAAGCAATTGATGAAAATTGACAAGCCCAACAATAACAAAGGCAAACGTGACATAAATGAGTGCTGTAATTGTAATGATTATTAAAATAGCTTTCGGGATATCCCTTGATGGATTTTTAACTTCCTGTGCAGTAGAAGCTACGCTATCAAAACCTATATAGGCAAAAAAGATCATGCCGGCAGCTTGAAAGATTCCTGAAATGCCAAAATGACCAAATTGACCTGTATTTTCTGGGATAAAAGGCTTGAAATTGTCAAAATCAACATAGGAAAATCCAAAAGCGATAACAGCAAATACAACAAACAACTTGATCAAAACAATCATATTGTTCATTCGAAAGGATTGTTTAATCCCTTGTATCAGATAAAGAGACAGAAATATGATGACAAATGTGGATGGAAGGTTCAATATCCCAGAAATATTCTGGCCGTTTATATTTATTTTCTCTAGTGGTGAAGCGAAAAATTGATAGGGTAGGTGTAAGTGAAAACTTATCAGAATTGACTTTAAATATTGTGACCAACTTACCGCTACCGCTGCTGCTCCGACAGAATATTCAAGCACCAAATTCCATCCAACAATCCAGGCTATAAATTCTCCCATAGCGATATAGATATAACTGTAAGAACTGCCCGATTCTGTAATCATTCCAGCAAGTTCACTGTAACATAATCCTATGAATGAACATGCCAAAGCTCCTATTAGGAAAGAAAGAAGTACGGCGGGACCAGCATGTTCTGATGCAGCAATACCTGTAACTGTAAAGAGTCCGGTTCCAACAATTCCACCAACGCCAAAAAAAATCAGACTAGGCATGCCGATTACGCGCGCCAAACCGTTTTCATGCTGGTTATTTTCTATGGATTTTTTTCTAAATAGTGATTTTCTCTTGGATAGATCCATAGAATAGCCCTTTTTTAAAATTTATCACAATATCGTGTAAAGTTCTTAAAATAAATCATATTTTTTTGGAATTTATTTTTTCAGTAATAGCGTATTATCTTACATATTTAATTGCAGAAAATCACAAAATTGAATATTTAATAAAGAGTCTCTTAAATATGTAGTTTTCTAGGAATCCATGAATGTCCGAAAATAATTTATATCATCAATTTTTTCAATCTGATGTTTCTCAAACAGATCCTGAGGTTTACGCAGCTTTACAAAGCGAACTTACCCGTCAACAGGACGGTATTGAGTTAATAGCAAGTGAAAATATTGTTTCCAAGGCAGTTTTAGAGGCTCAGGGTAGCGTATTGACGAATAAATATGCTGAAGGATATCCCGGACGTCGTTATTATGGCGGATGTGGTGAAGTTGATAAGGTGGAAGTTCTGGCAATTGAACGTGTCAAGAAAATTTTCAACGCGCAATTTGCCAATGTTCAACCACATTCTGGTGCGAATGCTAATCTGGCTGCATTTATGGCTACTGTCAAACCTGGTGAAAAAGTATTGGGAATGAATTTGGCAGCGGGTGGACATTTAACCCATGGTGCGGCACCTAATTTTTCTGGAAAATGGTTCCATGCATTGCACTATGGAATTCGAAAAGATGATGGCTTGATTGATTATGACGAGCTCGAAGCGACTGCAAGAAATGAAAAACCACGTTTGATTATTGCAGGTGGATCTGCATATCCCAGAATTATTGATTTCGCCCGTTTCAGAAAAATTGCCGATGAAGTTGGTGCTTTTCTGATGGTTGACATGGCTCATTTTGCTGGATTGGTTGCGGCAGGCCTTTTCCCAAATCCAATGGATTACGCTGATATTGTCACCAGTACAACGCATAAAACTTTACGTGGACCTCGTGGAGGAATTGTTTTAACAAACAGTCCCGATTTGGCTAAAAAAATCAATTCAGCAGTATTTCCCGGATTACAGGGTGGTCCATTGATGCATGTCATCGCTGCAAAAGCGGTGGCCTTTGCTGAAGCAATGCGTCCAGAATTCAAGACCTATCAAAAAGCGGTGGCAAATAATGCCCGTGTATTGGCAGACACTTTGATTGAATGTGGATTTGATATTGTTACAAAAGGTACAGACAGCCATTTGTTACTTGTTGATTTACGTCCCAAGAAAGTAACGGGAAAACAGGCGGAAGAAAGTTTGGAAAGAGCGGGAATAACCGCAAATAAAAATGCGGTTCCTTTTGATCCGGAAAAACCGGCCATTACTTCTGGTATTCGTCTAGGTAGTCCAGCAGGGACAACTAGAGGGTTTGGTGAAGCAGAATTTCGTGAAATTGGTCTTTTGATAAATGAAGTTCTAACCCCATTGGCAAAAGCCAAAGATAATGATAACAGTTTTGCAGAAAAAGCTGTTCGCAAAAAAGTCATGGCTTTATGTAAACGCTTTCCCATATATAAACACTAATTATTTCAAGGGTATTGCAGATTCAGCCATTTCATAAATTATGGCGTTTATTGCCCCCATATCAGCGAAGATTTTATCTAAGCAAAGTGGGGGAGATATTAGCACCTTCCATATCATCAGAACCCTTTTGTGATCAAAGCGTAATTATAATTGGTGAGTTTTCAAAAGCTTCTGGTTTGGGTGAAGGTGCGCGTATAATGTATAATGCACTCAAAAACGAAAATGTTACTGTCCAGAAAATCGATATTGACCCCTATGGTTTTTCTTATACAAAATATAAGGAAGCGTGTAGAATTTTATCAGTTTATCCATACGCATCATTGATTTTTCATATCAATGCCCCACAGTTGGCATTTGCATTATTGAATTTACCTCGTTTTTTATTGAAGAACAGAAAAATTATAGGTTATTGGGCATGGGAGCTCGAAATTTTGCCAAAAGAATGGGAGGTGGGTTTCAGATTTGTTCATGAAATATGGGTACCCTCTCGTTTTGTCGCAAAAGCCGTTAAACATTGGGCTAATAAATATCAAAAAAAGATTACGGTTGTTCCTCATCCTATTGCAGCATATCCTGTAGCAATTGCGTCAAGTCTAACTCGTGAAAGTCTTGGTTTACCCCAAGCAACTTTAAATATATTAACATCATTTAATCTTTCTTCATCTTTTGTTAGAAAAAATCCTATAGCCGCAATCAGGTCTTTTAGAAAAGCGTGTGAAACAATAGCGCATGATAAAATTAGCCTTATTCTCAAGGTTTCTTATATTAATGATTTCCGTCAGGATTTTAATGAATTAAAGAAAGCAATAGATGGACAAAAAAATATCATTCTTTATACTAATTTATTGACAACAGAGGAAAATAGGGCGCTTATATTTCATTCTGATATTATTTTGTCACTTCATCGTAGTGAAGGTTTTGGGTTGGTGCCAGCAGAAGCTATGCAATACGGAAAAGCTGTTATTTCCACTAATTGGTCTGCAACTAGTGAGTATATTGATGAAAACTGTGGTGTTCCTGTTAATTACAAACTGATACCTGTAAAAGACCCACGAAAAGTATATGAATTGCCGAATGCCTTGTGGGCTGAACCTGATATTGAATTCGCTGCTAAAAAAATTAATGAATTGTTTTACAATGAAAACTATCGTAATAATTTAGGTGTTTTATCTAAAAATAAAATTAAAACGATATTTAATTCA
This sequence comes from Commensalibacter melissae, assembly GCF_009734185.1. Lineage (NCBI taxonomy): Bacteria > Pseudomonadati > Pseudomonadota > Alphaproteobacteria > Acetobacterales > Acetobacteraceae > Commensalibacter > Commensalibacter melissae. The sequence continues at coordinate 945,613 of NZ_CP046393.1, forward strand.
AAATTTTTAAAAAAAAGATTTAATAATTATTTGGTAAGAAATAATGGATAAATCATTTAATATTTTAGTATGGCAATGGGGTAGAAAGGGAGCGGGACCAAAAATTGCTGTTGAATTGTCAAATGCTTTAAGATCTATTAAAAATTTAAACATTCTACTATCCTTATCCGATCGGGCTGAAATTATTGATTATAATCCGGAATGTCAAATTGGTATAAAGTTTAAAACATATTCATCAATATTGGGATATTTAATACGATGGATAGAGTCTCCTTATTGGATATTGTATTTGATATATCATCTTAAAAAAAATAAGGTAGACTTGGCCATATGCACAATGCCGGGATTATTAGACATGATTATGATTTCGGCCTTGAAAATATTGAAAATCCCATGTGTTGTAATTATTCACGATGCTTATCCTCATCCGGGGGATGGATATCTTTTTCAACATTTTTTGCAAAGACAGTTGATTAAGAATTCAGATTTGATCGTAACTTTTACTCAATACGTATACAATCAATTAAATAAAAGGAATTTTTTATCAAAATCAAAATTTATAAGGGTATGGCATCCCCCTTTAAAATATGATTATGAAAATATTTCTGTTTCAAAAAACAAAAATAAAATACATCTTTTGAATTTTGGTCGTCTTTTGCCTTATAAAGGATTTAATCTGTTAAATGACGCTTTAAAATTAGTCAAATCGGATAGGTCTTATATAGTTCGTATAGTAGGGCAGGGTCCAAAAAGCAAAGTTTTAAAACTGTTAAATCGTAGAAAAAATGTATATGTCGAAAATAGATGGGTTCCGGAAAATGAAATTGCATCCATTTTTGAATGGGCGGATGCTATAATCTTGCCATATGAGGAGGCCAGTCAAAGTGGTGTTTTGGCCATTGCCCTGGCATTTTCAAAACCCGTTCTAATAACAAGGGTAGGAGGATTAATGGAGCAATGCAATCATAAAGACCTTGTTTTTTTATGCGATCCCAATCCTGAAGATATAGCCAAAAATATTGAGAAAATTCTGGAGTTGCCTTTTCCATTAAAAAGAGAACATATGGATACGTCACATGAATGGAAAAAAATGGCAAAGGATTTAATTTCGCAAATAAACGAGAAATTCAATTTTCATTTAAAGTTAGATACTCGATGACAGAAGTTTCAATTTTGACAGAAAATTTTGCTGGAATGAAAACGCAAGCCCTTGGGTTTGTTAAAAGGGCACAATTCGATTACAGTTTTCATCAGTTAAAACCTAGATTTCCTTGGAAATTTATTTCAGCACCCTTTTGGCCCAATCCTTTGAAAGCGGTATTTCCTTTTCAACCAAAAGATAATTCTGTAATTGTAAGCGTAGGAAGTGTGGGGGGTGTTGTAAATGCCGACTTACGCAAGAAAAATCATATAGCCATACATATACAGAATCCGCGTATCGCATTAAATAAATTCGATCTTATCATTGCCAATCCTCATGATAATATTAAAGCGGATAATGTTCTTGTATCGCGTAATGCATTGCATCATATAACTCCCTCATTGCTATCTGAAAATTTGCATTATTGGAATTCCATTCTTCATGATCCGGTAAAACCATTGATAAGTGTTTTGCTGGGCGGAAATAATGGCAGATTCAAATTTGGTGTAAAAGAAGCTGAACAGATTGCTTATCAATTAAAAAGGGTTATTACTAAAAACAATATTTCACTTGCGGTAACTCCTTCAAGAAGAACGAATCCTTCAGCTTTAAAAAGATTGAAAGAGATATTATCACCATTTAGTGTATATATTTGGAATGGTGAGGGAGAAAATCCCTATTTAGGATTACTGGCATGTGCTGATTATATATTGGTTACAATTGATAGTGTTTCAATGGTTTCTGAGGCTATTGCCACTTCTGTACCAGTAATGATCTTGCCATTGCCCGGTAAATCAAAAAGAATTTCTTCCTTCATCAATTCAATGATTAATGAAAAACGAATCAGGATGTTTGAGGGGAAACTTGAAACATGGCGTGTCACTTCGATTGATGATACAGATGAGATCATCAATCAAGCAAAGTTAAAATTAAAATTATAAAATTTTATTAATAATTTACTTTTATTTTTTCTTAAAAAGAGTATATTGAATACATCTTTAATGATTTATCTTAGTTGTAACAGGGTTTATTAAGATTTTTATTAAAGATGTATTTTAAATATATTATTTAATTAAAATTAAGGGTCACTATAAATGCTAACCGAAGCTCAAAAAACGCTTGTTAAAAATACAGTGCCAGTTTTAAGAGAGCATGGCATTGAACTAACTTCCTATTTCTATAAACGGATGTTGAATAATAATGCTGAACTTAAACAGATTTTTAACCGTGGACATCAAGAAGCCGGAAAGCAACAGCATGCACTTGCTACGGCTGTCCTGGCATATGCAGAAAATATCGATAATCCAACCATACTAGAAAATGCTTTCATTCATATTGCCAATAAACATGTAAGCCTGAATATTCGGGCGGAACATTATCCTATTGTTGGGGAACATCTTCTGGCATCTATTAGTGAGGTATTGGGTGAAGCCGCTACAGATGATTTGATCGAAGCTTGGGGAGCTGCCTATCAACAATTGGCTCAACTGTTAATTGATATTGAATTGGGCATATACAAAGAACAGATCAGGGAACATGCATGGACAGGTTGGAGAGGATTTAAAATAGTCAAGAAAACTCCTGAAAGCGAACAAATCACGTCGTTTTATCTACAACCGGTTGATGGGGGCAAGCTTCCGGAATTTTATCCTGGACAATATGTTTCAGTTCGAATTTATGTCCCAGAATGGAATTTAATTCAGCCGCGTCAATATACATTATCTGATTCTCCTGGAAAAGATACGTTGCGTATTACAGTTAAACGTGAAGATGGTAAGGGGAAAACTCCGGCAGGTAAGGTTTCCAATCTACTTCATAAGAGTTATGATGTTGGAGATATCATAGATCTGTCTGCACCAGCAGGAGAATTCTATCTAAATCAGCAAGGGAAAAATCCGATTATTCTTATGAGTGCCGGGGTTGGAATTACTCCCATGTATTCCATGCTGTCTTTTCTGCATGAAAAACAAAGTAATCGTTCTGTCCATTTCATTCACGGAACACATAATGGTAAACAACATGCCTTACGTGAAAAAGTAAATGAAATTGTTGCAAAAAGTCCCACTTTTAATCGCTTTATATTTTATTCAAAACCTGATGGTGAAGATAGACAGGGAATAGATTATGACTATCAAGGGCGTATGGACATCAATAGGATAGATCAGTCAATTTTTGATAAAGATGCTGATTATTATCTTTGTGGACCTGTTGAATTCATGAAAGATGAGGGTAAAAAATTGAAGGAAAAAGGTATTCCACCTGAAAAAATTCATGTTGAGGCTTTTGGAACAGGAGCTTTTAGCATTTAATCAATTAAATGTTTTACCATGATATTTATATACTTTTTTTAGAATATTCTATACTCTGTCTATAGAAGACATCTTTTGAAAGAGAGTAGTCATGGTAAAATATTATAAAATGTTAATATTGTGTATTTTGTCATGGATATTTTTTGATAATTCGCTTGTAAAAGCACAAAATAATTTAAATTTTCCTAAACCAGTTAACTTGATATTTGATGTGTATAACAAGAATTTACATGTTATTGTTATAAAGGCATCGTACGTATTAACATCGGACAATTATTTTGCAAAAGCTCATTTTAATTCTGCAGGTGTTATAAGTCTTTTCATAAATCTGGATATGATGTCATCAGTTCAAGGAGAAATCAATAATAGTAATTTGTTACCAAATGAATACCAATCATCTGGAAAATCCAAAGGTAAGAAATTCGTTGCTAATATAGATTTTAACCATAAACAAAATGTAAAGATAGAAAAACTTGATCCTGCGATTGAAGACAATCGTGATGTTGTGACTGAAAGTCAAAGGAATAACAGTATAGATATCTTAAGTGCAATGTTGCAATTGGTTCAGCGGGTCAGAGCGAATAAAAACTGTAACGATCAGTTTAAGATTTTTGATGGCTCTCGTATATTTACGTTTCAAAGTAAGGCGGCTGGTACAATGCTTATACCATCTTCGTGGACAAGCCCCTATAAAGGAGAAGCATTATTTTGTAAGGCGGTGGCTCAACAAACGGCTGGTCTCAAACGTTCACGTCACCGCGCTCTATCAGCACAACCCCAACCTGGATATTTATGGTTTAAAGAGATTGACAATATAGGAATGTTACCTGTCCGTTTTGAATTTAACAATCCAAAAATGGGAAATGTAATAGTAATTCTGAGACAGGCTACAAAATGATCAAGGTTTTTTATCAATCATTTTCTCAGCAATTATTGGCACATCCTTTATGGAGCGAGCACGCATGGTTGCTTCTTTTCCAATACACAAATCACCATAGCCCCATTCAGCAAATATGCTTCCCGTAATGTGAGCGTTCCTGGCGACAAGAATATCATTTAAGTGATCACCTACCATTACAGTTTTAGTTGGTAAAACTTGAAGATAGTTGATTATTCCTAAAAGATGAACCGGATAAGGTTTTTTATCTGCAAAACAATCACCTCCAGCGATAAAATCAAAATATGATTGCAGATTGAGTTTTTCCAAAATATTCTTGGCTGCTTGCGTAATTTTATTGGAACATAAAGCTATTTTCCAACCATTTTTTTTAAATTTTATTAGAACTTCTTCCGTCCCTTCAAAGGGTTTGGAAAGATCAGCCGCATGTGGGACATAATCCTTGATAAATCTTTCAATAGCCTCATTTCTGTCAATAAAACTTGCCTCTTTTCCTGCATTATCTAGAATTTTTTCAATTGTCACCTTAATTCCGTCACCCAATGTAGAACGCACTGATTGTGTACTGATAGGAGGCAATCCATAGGATTTCAGCAAAGTCTGACAACTGCGATCTATATCTGGAAGACTGTCAATTAAGGTTCCATCCATATCAAATACGATCAAGGGATAAGGTTTTATATTCATAATTTTTGTTTTAAGCCTCATTTGGGATATAAAAAGTGTAAATATTTTGATAGTATGACATAAATTTTTTACAAATATCATGACAAACAATGCATAAATTATCAAATTCCACCACGGAAACCGTTGCAGTTATTCTGGCTGCAGGAATGGGAACCCGTATGAAATCTTCAAAACCAAAGGCAATGCACCCCATTGCAGGGCTTCCAATGATACGTTTATTATTAAATCAGGTCGAAAAGGTTTTTGATCGAATTATTGTGGTTCTCGGTCCGCATATGGAGACTCTTGCCGATTTTGTAAAACCGCATCAGGTTGTAATCCAGAAGCACAGATTGGGAACCGCCCATGCTGCATTGCAGGCAGAGGCCTATTTTGGAAAGGGAATTGTCACTGTTCTAAACGCTGACAATCCCCTGATACGGGAAAATACATTACAGCGACTTATTGATGAGAAAAAAAAACCAAAAACTGATTTGGTTTTATTAGCTATGGAATGTAATGATCCCAAGGCTTATGGACGTGTGATTGAAAATAATGGTCATGTAATAAAGATTGTGGAAACACTTGATGCCTCTGACGCAGAAAAAAAAATAAAATTGTGCAATTCTGGGGTAATATGTGCGGACGCACTGTATTTTTCCAAATGGCTGAAAGAAATTGAAAATCATAATGCAAAAAAAGAATATTATATTATAGATATTGTTTCTTTAGCAGTTAAGGAACATAAGGTAGTAAAGGCCCTAAGGGCTTCAGAAACGGAACTTACAGGGATCAATTCGCAATCTGAATTGGCTTTTGCTGAATCCATAATTCAAAAAAGATTGAGAAAACAGGCGATGGATAACGGGGTGACAATGATTTCACCGGAAACTGTTTTTATGTCTTATGATACCAAGATTGAAAATGATGTAATTCTTCATCCCAATATTGTTTTTGGCAAAAATGTGGTCATTCGTTCAGGGGTTGAAATCAAGTCATTTAGTCATCTTGAAGGCTGCGAAATTAAACAAAATGCCATAATTGGCCCATATGCTCGTATCAGACCTGATACGGTGGTGGGTCAGGATGCGCATGTCGGTAATTTTGTGGAATTGAAAGCTACAGCTTTAGGTGACGGAGTGAAAGCAAATCATCTTTCCTATCTTGGTGACAGCATTGTTGGTAAAAAAACAAATATTGGTGCAGGAACGATAACCTGTAATTATGATGGGTCGAGAAAACATAAGACGGTCATTGGAGATGAGGTATTTGTCGGTTCTGATGCCATTCTTGTTGCTCCTGTAGAAATTGGTAATAAAAGTTTAATTGCGGCAGGAAGCGTGATAACGGATGATGTTCCTGATAATGCCAAAGCATTTGGTAGGGCCAGGCAGGTAAATAAAAATAGCAAGGTTACATTAAAAAACTGATATTAAAGGGAAGTTTATGTGTGGGATTGTTGGAATACTAGGGAACCAATCTGTTACTCCTCTGATTATGGAAGCTTTGCGTCGTCTTGAATATCGGGGATATGATTCTGCAGGGATTGCAATATTGGATCATGGCCTGTTAAATCGTCGTAGAGCTCCTGGAAAACTTGATAATTTATCAAAATTACTTCTGTCTTCCCCAATAAGCGGCAATCTGGGCATTGGTCATACGAGATGGGCAACACATGGAGCTCCCACGGAAAACAACGCGCATCCTCACATGACGGATCGTGTGGCTGTTGTTCATAATGGAATTATTGAAAATCATGTTGCATTAAGAAAAGAGTTGACAGAGCTAGGACAAGTGTTCAAAAGTGAAACGGATAGTGAAACAATTGTGCAGCTTGTCGATTATTATCTGAAACAGGGATGTGCACCCCAAGAAGCTGCCTTCAAGGCTTTGAAAAGGCTTGAGGGAGCTTATGCCATTGCGATGATTTTTTCCTGTGATGATAATCTTATAATCGGGGCTAGACATGGTGCGCCACTGGTTGTCGGATATGGTGATCATGAAATGTTTGTGGGATCTGACAGTCTGGCAATTGCACCTCTTACCACAAAAGTTGCCTATATGCCGGATGGCGTTTGGACTATTTTGACACGAGAAGGTGCTGATTTTTTTGATATGGAAGGTGGAAAAGTTGAATGTCCAATTCAAAAAACGGCGTTGATGTCAGGGGTTGTCGGTAAAAATGGTTACCGTCATTATATGGAGAAAGAACTTCATGAGCATCCAATTGTCATAGGGCAGACTTTAAGGCGGTTTGTCGATCCATCATCCCATAAAATAATATTGCCTCATATGCCATTCGATTTATCAACGTTGAAAAGGGGTATAATTACGGCATGTGGATCAGCATTTTATGCTGGTCTTATTGGACGTTATTGGTTGGAGGAATATGCCAGATTGCCCATTGATATAGATGTTGCAAGTGAAATGCGCTATCGCAATCCTCCTGTTGAAAGTCAAGGGATGGGATTGGTCATATCGCAATCAGGAGAAACGGCCGATACCTTGGCAGCCTTGAGAAATTTAAAAAATGAACATCAAAAAATAGTTTCTATTTTAAATAATGAATTCAGTACTATAGCCAGAGAAAGTGATGTTGTTCTCGGTACGGATGCTGGTGTGGAAATTGCTGTCGCTTCTACAAAAGCGTTTACAGCCCAATTGACAGTATTATCATGTCTTACACTTGTTATCGCTCGTGAAAAAAATAAGATTACCCCTGAAAATAAAAAAGTATGTTTGACTGCATTGATGGATCTTCCCAGTCGTGTTGCTGAAGTTTTGCAAATGAAAGATAAAATTCAGGAAATTGCCCATAAAATTGCCAATGCTCAAAGTGTGATTTATCTGGGAAGGGGGATAATGTATCCTGTTGCAATGGAGGGTGCGTTGAAACTGAAAGAAATCTCGTATATTCATGCTGATGCCTATGCCGCAGGTGAAATGAAACATGGCCCGATTGCGCTGATTGATCAAACGGTTCCAGTCATTGCCGTTGTGCCTTCCGGTTTTTTATTTGAAAAAACACTTTCAAATTTACAGGAAGCAAAAGCAAGGGGTGGACATATTATTGCTTTCACTGATGCAAAGGGTGCAGAGGCATTGTCAACCATTGCAGAACAGATCATTATTTTGCCTACAGTTCATGCTTTTGTAGCGCCAATCCTTTATACGGTACCCGTTCAGATGCTTGCTTATGAAGCTGCCATTTTAAAAGGCACGGATGTTGATCAACCCAGAAATCTTGCAAAATCCGTAACTGTTGAATAATTAAGATCAATAACAGATAGATTAAGTTATATGTTCCTTAAATTATAAAATATCATTTATTTTGGGAGCATATAAAATACTTATTTCAATACAAAATCACTAAGTAATCGTAACTGATATATTTTTCATATTTTCTAATTTTCCTGCGAGGGAGAGTTAAATAATATTTTTGAATTTTTTTTTCATCCGATTTATAAAGCGTTAATCATACTCAATCATAAAAAAGTAAAGCTTTAATGAAAAATAATCAAATTTTAGATAAAATGCCCAAATGGCGTTCAAGTGATACAGTTTGGATGTTGAGTCTTTATGGAACGGCGATCGGTGCAGGAGTACTTTTTTTACCGATTAACGCTGCGGCTGGTGGATTAATTCCTTTACTTTTATTGACTATTCTTGCCTTTCCAATGACATTTTATGCACATCAGGCTTTATGTAGGTTTGTATTGTCGGGATCCGAAAATGATTATGGTGATATTACCGTTGTCGTTGAAGAAAAATTTGGAAAAAAAATTGGGTATTTAATCACATTATTTTATTTTTTTGCAATATTTCCTATTTTATTGGTTTATGGTGTAAGTCTTGTTAATACTGTTCAAAGTTTCATGCAACATCAACTTGGATTGACACCACCGCCCAGAGCGTTGACTTCGTTTTTTTTAATCAGTTTTTTGATAATGATCGTTCAGTGTGGTGAAAATTTGATAGTCAAAATAATGTCGACCCTGGTCTATCCATTTGTTGCAATTTTAATATTGATTTCTTTATTTCTTATTCCACATTGGAACCTGAATCTTTTCAGGGATATAAGTTTATCTGGAGCATCACAGGAGGGAGGTAATGGAATGTTTCTAACATTATGGTTGACTATACCTGTTGCGGTTTTTGCATTTAATCACTCACCGATTATTTCTTCCCTAGCTGTTACCAAAAGCAAAGAGTATGGTAGATGGGTTGAACCAAAATGTTCACAAATTATTAAATATAGTAATTTGATGATGGTAATTACAGTATTATTTTTTGTATTTAGTTGTGCTTTATGTCTGAGCCCAGCCAATTTAATTGAAGCGAAGAAGGCAAATATCACCATTCTTTCCTATTTGGCGAACCACTTTCATACCCCTTTTTTAAAATTTATAGCGCCAATCGTTGCTTTTGTAGCAATATGCAAATCCTTTCTTGGTCATTATCTTGGGGCGAAGGAAGGATTTAATGGAATTTTGGAAAAATCATTATATCATTTTTTTGGGAAAAATATTTCCCGTAAAACTTTGGATCGATGTGCGTTATTTTTTGTATATATAGTTACATGGTTTGTTTCAAGCAATAATCCCAGTATTTTAGGTATGATTGAATCCATTGGTGGACCAGTTCTTGCTGTTATTTTATTTATTCTTCCTATGGTTGCCATTCACAAATTACCTGAATTGGCAAAATTTAAAGGGAAATCAAGCAATATTTTTATAACCATAATGGGATGTATAGCTATATCAGCCGTTATTTACCAATTTTTTATTTGAAAGAATTTCATCAAAGCGATCTATTATAAAATGCTGATTATTAAAAATCTATCTGCCAATTTTTCTTAAAGGTTGACCTTCCATTAAATTTTCTTCGATTTGCTCCAGACTAATATTTGACGTTTCAGGTACAAATGCGAAAATGAAAACAATAAAAATCAGATTTAGGCAGGCATATAACAAAATGGTATGTGAAGCACCGAATGTATTGATCAATGTCAAGAAAGTGAATCCCACCCAAAAATTTGCCAACCAATTTACCACTGTTGAAACAGCAATACCAAAATCACGTCCTTGCAAAGGTTGTATTTCGGAACATATCGTCCAGATTAAAGGCCCTGCAGACATGGCAAAACCGATAATAAACATTAGTAGCATTGTAACACAGCAATATTGAAGATAAGGATTTGTTTGGATATTATTATCTAAAAGAAAACTGACAGACCCTAATCCAATCGCCATCATTGTAAAACCGATATACAATATTGGTTTTCGACCCGATTTATCACATATTCCGATGGCAAGAAAGGTTGCGAAAACATTTACCAGACCAACTAAGGCTGTAAACCACAACCGTGCATGACCGTGATATCCCATATTGGCAAATATGCGAGGGGCATAATACATAATAACGTTCATGCCTGTAAATTGCTGTATAATCTGTAAACAAATACCCAATAGAACAGAACGTTTGAAATTTGAGTTATAGAGAAATAAATAAAAACCTTTTTGGGAATTTTCCAGTTGCATTTCTATATTTTTAATTTCTCTCTTTATTAGGGTATTATCGTTATTTCTAATAGAGGATAAAACATTATAGGCTTCTTTTCTTCGACGATGCATTAATAACCATCGTGGGCTATTTGGTAAGATTAGAAGACCCAGTAAAAATATGGTTGCGGGAACGACCAAAATTCCCAGCATCCATCGCCATGCTCCATAATATCCGAATATAGTGTCGGAAATGAATGCCATGAATATTCCTACTGTAATCATTAATTGATAGGTTGATATCATTGCACCCCTTTTTTCTTCCGGTGCAATTTCAGCCAGATACAATGGGGCAGTCATACTGGCGATACCGATTGCAAATCCTAGAACAAATCGCCACATGATCAGGTCAGAAACACTATTGGACAAGGAACAACCTATCGAAGCGGCGATAAAAAAGGTTGCACTTACGATCAAACAGCGATTTCGTCCAAATTTTGCTGATGCCCAACCGCATATTAAAGCACCAAAAGCGGCTCCAAACATCATGATACTAACTATTTTTTCAATATCATGGTCATTTGCTGAAAATTCAATTTTAATAAAATCATTTGCGCCAGCCATAACACCAATATCCAGGCCAAATAAAAGTCCGGCCAATGAAGCAAATAGATCAATTATAAAAAGGTTGTTAGGAGAAAAAAAATTCGTTTTGTTTTTTTTTAAGGAAAGATCCGAAAGTTTCATTTTTCCTCCCGAAAAATTTATTTGTTCCTTCTTTATTTAAAAACTTGTTTGACAATCATCACAATTCACATAAATGTGAATGTGATTTATTTAATACATCAATACAACAAAACCTATTATACCTAATGCACAACAATAATATCCAAATGGTGTTAAAGCCCATTTCTCATTATTTTTGAAATATTTCATAAGAAATGCCGTACTTAGAAGTGCTGTTATACATCCGATGATTGTTGCAATACCCATATGTAAAATATTGTCAAAAGGAATTTGCTGTTTGTAGATTTTCCAGCTTTGATGAGCAGAAGCTGCCAAAATTACCGGAAGAGCCATTAGAAAGGAAAATCTTGCAGAATTTTCATGAGATAAATTTCGAATCAATCCAGACACAATGGTTGACCCCGAACGTGATATCCCAGGAAAGAAAGCCAGACATTGAAATAATCCAATAAATAAAGCATCTTTGACTTTTAAGTCAGCTATTGCAATCGTTTTGTCTACCGATACATTTTTTCTGAGTTTATCAACTATAAAAAGCATTATTCCGTTACATACCAAGAAAATTGACACTATATCGGGTGTCGAAAAAAGGTTTCTGACTAATTTTTCAAAAAAGGCACCAATGAATATTGCGGGTAAGGTGGCAACAATAAGCAGAGAAAAAATATAAAAACTTTGACGTTGTATTTCTTTTCCATCCTTACCTAATGCACCCTTGAAAAGGGCACTCCAATCTTTCCAGAAAAATATTAGAAGAGCGAAAGCGGTGCCGAAATGAAGCATCACCATAAATGGCAAAAACGTTGGATCTTGAGCGTGAATTTGCCATCCTAGCAGAGCGGGGATTAAAACGGCATGACCAAGACTGCTGACAGGAAAAAGCTCCGTTGCACCTTGTAGAATGGCAATAAAAATGGCCTGAAGAAAAGACATGAAGTAACCTTTTTTCGATATTATAAATCGTTTAATATATTTTATCAGGCATTTTAAAAAATTAAATCATATAGTTATTGATCAATACGTATTATTAGAAAATAATAATTCAGAGATTTAAGGGATCATGACAATTTCAAACATTGAAAATTAATAGTGTATTTTGACGTTTTATTTTATTTTTTAAAATTATATTATTTATTGATGTTAGGTTGGAATGATAAAGGGTAGATGTTAATGATTAAACAAAGAAATGTTAGTGCATATATGGCTAGCACTTTTGTTTTGATAATTGCTATCGGATTTTATGCATATTCTAGATTTATATTATTTGGAACCGGTGAGGATCGATATTCTATCGAAGCTCAATTTTTTTCTTCCAATACGGTTAATCCTGGTGGAAAGGTTATTTTATCGGGTATTCCAGTTGGGGTTATAAAATCCATCAATCTTAATAAAAAGACATTCATGTCCGAAGTTAAAATGGATATTAACAAAAATATTCATTTGCCCACTGATAGTCAGTTTGTCATTTCATCAATCAGTATGACGGATGATGGCGTTATAATCATTAAACCAGGAAAAAACAGAAATTTTATCAAGGCTGGAAATAAAATCAGTAATACAATGCCTTATGTTAGTCTGGAACAGCAAATTAGTAATTATATTTTCGGAAGTATGAGTGTCGCATCACAATAATAATGAATTGAATATTATTACTTGCAATGCGACGAATTTTCAATTTATTTCTTGAGTTGATTCAATAAATCAAAATCTGTTCTTTCATATGTCAAAGGAGTGATTGAAATTGATTTATTATTGATGGCTTGTGTTTCCGTTCCTATTTTATCTTCCTTGATTGGTCTGTTAAAATTAAGCCAGAAATATTCGTTTTGTCGTAAATCTTTTCTTTTAACTGGAACAATATTCTCAATATATCCCAATCCTTGTGTCGTGTATTCTATTGTATTCACTTCATCATATTGGCAATCGGGAAAATTGATGTTGATACACCCATTTTTTAAATTCTTTTTATGTTCTAAAATTTGTTCTATAATTTTTGCACCGAAATACTCCGCTGTATTCCATTGAACAGGATACCCATCTCTAAAATTCTGACTAAGAGCAATTGAAGGTATTCCCAATAAAGCACCTGTCATTGCTGCGCCAACAGTACCTGAAAATATGGTTTCAATACCAAGATTGCTTCCCCGATTCACGCCAGATAAAACCAGATCAGGACGTTGGGGTAAAATTTCTTGGATCCCCATTACAACACAATCACCCGGTGTACCGGATATTGCAAAATGATTATTTGATTTTTCCATTATGCGTAAAGGGTGATGAATACTTATAGATTGAGCAGTCCCGCTTTGATCCCGCTCTGGAGCAATAACCCAGATTGTCTTGGCAATTTTCGATGCTATGTTTTCCAGAATTTTTAAGCCAGGTGCATCAATGCCATCATCATTTGTTAAAAGAACATTATTTAATAGTTGAAAATTCATTTTTAATCCGATTATTATCTATTCAATTTGAATGAAATATTAACGGTAAAGGGTAAATTATTTTATGGGTAAAAACCATACCCATAAAATGAATAGATCAAATTACAGTCTGACACCGACATTGAAAAGTGCAATCCATCCTTCTGGAGGAAGACCCGCCGTTGTGAGTGCGTGTGTAAGGGAGGCGTTCCAGAATATATTGCCTGAGGATTTGCGAATACCGAAACCTGCACCGGCAAGGTTGCCTCCTTTTTCTGTTTTTGGCATGTCGCTGTATGTAAATACACCCCGTGTCATTCCGACATCGAGAATACCGTAGAGTTCGGTATTTTTAATCAGGGCGTTGCAGAAGAATTGATATCCGCCACAATCCATATTTTTTGTGGGAATGAACCATGAGAGGTCATTACGCATGTAAATTCCTGCATTTCCGATCATGGTTTGTTGCATAAAACCTCTGACCGTATAGGGTCCGCCAATTTGCATTTGCTCATTTGCATATTGGTTTTTAGTGCTATATTCCCCGTGGATGGAAGTATGCCACATAAAATTATCGACGATAGGTTGATATCCATCGATATCCAAACTTGGCTTTACATATTGCGTATGGGGATTATATCGACCTGAGTTATCGATCCAGGATTTTCCTCCCATTGCCCCCCCCAAACCGATTTTCATTCCGACACTGACATACCATGTTCCACCCCAAAGATGCATTGACTCACTGGCATTAAGATTCAGGAAGGAGAGTTTTGCACTTTGCGTGTTTATTTTGGAATGATTGAGATAACTGTCAAAGGATTTCAGCTCATAGGTAGCTTGTAATGTTGTAACACCGATGGAATTACGAGCGACAACTCTCGAGGCACCGATATGGAAATCTTTTTGGGTCGTATCGTATCGTCCTTGTCCTGGCCAGTTGAAATGTAGACGATAGAAATCGTCGTAGCGATACCATCCTCCGAAGAATGTCCATGGTCCCAGAGGGATTGAGCCTTCAGCGGTAAAAAAGGAATTGTGTCCATCTCCCTGACGTGAATTGAGTGAATGATCATATTCTACAGTCCACATATCCAATAATCCGAAAAGGTCTTCGGCAGTAACCATGGTTCGTCCGATAGTTCTTCCCGAATAGCTTTGTCCATTATTGTCAACTGTCAGCTGACCATGAAGAATACCTGGATCATGGGCATTGATTTTAACCACTGATGTGCCCGGTTTTTGCCCAGGTGCAATTTTCATTGTGGCAGCCCAGTCAGGCAGACGGTTCATCTGATCCATTCCCTGTTCCAGATCCCGCAGGTTTAGAATTCCGCCCTTAACCCATGGAAAAGCCATGGTTTCATGGTTTTTTGCAGACACTCCCTCGAATTGGAAGTCTGAAATTTTTCCATCTACCACAACAATATGCAATTGACCTGACTTGAGATCTTGTTGAGGCAGATAGGCCCGAGTTGTTACAAATCCATGATCAATATAGGCCTTGTTGAGCTTGTTTAGGACAGTATTCATATCATCAAGTGACATGCATTTGTTTTGCCATGGTCTGGTGATATGTTTGACTGGCAGTTGTGAGAGGTTTTGTGTATTAACGACGATGATGGAATTGATATGCACACATGCCTTACCATGCAATGCAGGGGCCTGATCCTGGTTTACCTGTACATTACTGGAGGGTGGAGGTAGGGTCTCCATTAAATGTTGTCGTTCTTTATGTTGCAGATATTGTTGATATTGATTAAGATTTTGTGCAAATCCCTGTATGTTTATAAAAAAAGTACAGGGAACGACGATTAAGAATAATCGTAGATATACAGTCTTAAAATTCATTTATCTTGTATCTGGACGGAATTACGGATTTTTCTTGTTAACCATCTCATCCATTGTTTTAAGAATGGAAGGAACATTATCAATATTAAAATTAATGGTTAATGTTGTTCCGTTGACGCGATGAATGACCAGATGGGCAAGTTTGTTTTTGGTCAATAGCTGTTGAAGGTCATTATCAATAGCTTTGGTTGCGATACATCCGTTTGTCGTACAGGCAGCCCAAGGCAATTCGACAGGTTTTGCACGATCGAAAGTTAAATTGGCTGGACTTTGTAAAGAGAATCCAAGGGGAACAACCACTGTAAATTGAAAGGGTACAGGTTTTGACAAATCGTTACTTTGCTTAACTTTTTCCAACAAAAGAGAGGCGATAGGGCTTTGGCTGTTGTTGGGCCCTTTGGTTAATAGGTTTTGTTGAGCGATACATCCCTGGGACACGGTTTTATTGTTCTGTTCCGTGGCG
The DNA here is from genome assembly GCF_009734185.1 of Commensalibacter melissae. NCBI lineage: Bacteria > Pseudomonadati > Pseudomonadota > Alphaproteobacteria > Acetobacterales > Acetobacteraceae > Commensalibacter > Commensalibacter melissae. The sequence continues at coordinate 961,609 of NZ_CP046393.1, forward strand.
TTTGGATAGGCACAATGAATATCCCAGCTGCCTATTCTTTGATTTACGGTAATGGGGGAAATTGCAGAACTATTTTTACTATCAGATGCTTGTTTACTTGTTTTTTCTGCAGCGAATCCATGAGTGGAATTTAACAAAGCGATTGTAAGAGCGCTTAATAAAAGCAATTTTTTCATAAAAAACCCTAACCTTAAAATATTGACCGCTATTCCCACAATTACTTATGGAAAATTGGTTTAAATAAAAAATAATAAACACTGTGTTATATTAAAAAAATAAAATTTTCATGGTTATAAAATTATAATAATACTAAAACTTATCAACGGTTTTCGATTATATATAAAATTATTCTTTTTAAAATACATTTTTAATAATTTTAAATAAAAAATTATTGTTGCTTCGATCTAAATTATATATATCATATCAAGCTTTGATTAATTCTTAGAATTTATTTTTAAATATTTATTTTAGTATTCCTATTAGGTACCCTATGTTTAAAACTAAATATAATCCCTTTTATATTTCTCGGATTTTGCTAATAAAACGTCTAAAATACACGATTGTGACGGGATTATTCTTGGGAGGGAACCTTTTTTCAACCTTTCCGATTTATGCCGGGCCCAGGCCCGCTTCTAATATAGTGGTTGATCCAACAGCCCCGGTAAATAAACGGCCATCTATTGATGTAACGAATAATGGAATTGATCAGATCAATATTGCACATCCCAATAATGCTGGTGTTTCACATAATCTTTTCAACCAGTATAACGTTAATGAATCGGGTCAGATTTTAAATAATTCCTCCACAATAACCAAGACAAAACTGGCTGGACAAATCACGGGCAATCCCAACCTGAATGATAATCATAACGCTAATTTGATTATTAATGAAGTGACTGGCCGTTCTCCAACCAGATTGCTTGGATATACTGAAATCGCTGGTAAACAGGCTGCCCTGGTTATTGCCAATCCCAGTGGAATCACTTGTGCGGGATGTGGATTTGTCAATACGACAAGAACCTCTTTTGCAACAGGTAAGACCCAGTTTGATCAGGAAGGCCACCTGCAGTCTATCAATATAAATGATGGAGAAGTGGCATTTGAAGGAAAAGGCGGGAATTTTGCCGAAGTTCCCGTTTTGGATATTATCAGCCGTAAAGTTAGGATTGAAGGACCTGTAAATGGTCAGGATATTAAAATCACCGCAGGACGCAACATTTATGATTATGTAAATGGAACTGCAACGGCGCAAGAACCAGATAACAGTCAAAGACCAGAATTTGCTATTGATACATCTGTGTTGGGCGGGATGACGGGCAATCATATTCAAATGATGGTTAACGAAAAGGGAGCCGGAGTCCGTGTAGATGGCCGTATGGCATCTACGGCTGGCGACATGCAGCTGACTGCTGATGGAAAATTGCTTATTAATGGTGAAATGTCAGCCCGCAACAATTTACATGCCAAAATTGATATTGTTGAAAATACAGGGACGATAGGGGCTGACAAACAGCTCTCTTTGCAGGCGAATTCCTTGACAAATTCTGGAAAGATTATTGCCAATGGAAATGATAGGAATCAACTTTCAATCCGAGATAATCTAACAAATTCCGGATCGATTCTAAGTCAGGCAGAATTACAATTGACTGCGCAAAACATCAATAATACCCAATCAGGTATGATTAACTCCCAACAAAATCTTTTCCTGTCCGGCCATGATGTAGTGAATAATGGGCAAATGAATGCTGTGAATGGATCTTTACAGGGAATTTTTCAGGGGAATGTAACTAATCATGGCACCCTTGTTTCCAACAATATGGTAAATCTTTCTACGGCTGGTCGTTTTGACAACAGTTCAGGCCAGATTGGTTCTCTGAACAAAGGGGATGTTACGGTTCATGGCGGGGATATCAATAACCAGTCCGGCCTGATCCGTACGGGTCAGGGGAATGTGTCATTGACAGGCTCCTCACTTGACAATGGCAATGGTTCTATCCTGACAACACAGGGAGATATCGGGGTTCAGGCAACGGGTAAGGTTGTCAACATGAATGGCCGGATAGGAACGCAGGCATCCGGAAATGTCAGGGTTTCCGCCTCTGGAGATATCAGTAATGATCATGGCCAGATAGTCACTCCCTCGGGTATTGTGGATATTGGTGGCAGGCAGCTGAATAACGATAATGGCCAGATTGGCTCGAATGCGGGCAATGTTCATATAGAGTCTGACGGTTTGATGAACCGTTCAGGGATGATTCTGGCTGGTTCGGACAATGGCTTTGGGGATATTGTTTTTCATGGCGGTGACATTGAGAACAGCAATGGCGTTATCCAGGCGAGTTCAGGTGTTGTTGAGCTTGGAATGGGCAATTATACCGATACGGAGAAGGGACTGGTCTATGCCGGGAAGAGCCTTCAGGTCAATGCGGGCGGGAACATGGAGGTTTCGGGGAACATTCAGGCTCGGCAGGGTCTGAGCCTTGTCGCGAACAACCTTTCCCTGAATAACAAAGATGCCTCCATTAGCAGCTTGAACGGGGATGGAACACTTGCCATCGCCAATAGCCTTCTCAATGCGGGAAGTCTTTCTTTTATCAGGGGACGTTTAACACTTTCAGCAGGTTCATTTAAAAACCATGGTAATTTGATCAATGGAGAGGGTGAACTCCATGTTGATATTAATGGTGATCTCGACAATCAAAATGGTTCTTTGGTTACGAATGCTCATGATGCTGTTATTCAAGCCAAGGGCGATATTGACAATACGAATGGTCAGATTGGCGTTAAAACGGATGGCAATGTTCAAATAACGGGCCAGAAGCTGACCAATAAACAGGGTTTGATCCGCACAACCAATGGGGATATTTTACTGGATGTTGCTGGATTGGACAACGGAAGCGCCTCTATACTGACAGACAATGGGACAGTCAATGTTCATTCCAGGGGCGATATTGACAATACTGGTGGCCAGATTGGTATAAAGACTTCTGGCAACCTGACCTTGAATGCCGGAGGAGATATCCGGAACAATCAGGGTCAGCTTGTCACGTCTGCGGGCAATATTGAACTGTCCGGAAACACTCTTGACAATACGAATGGTCAGGTTGGCAGTCTGAAAAACGGGAATTTAACTCTTGTCAGCAAAAATGATTTTATCAACAAGAATGGCAAGTTCATTACCCCTGCCGGTAATATTCAAATCACCAGTGGTAATTTGAATAACCAAAATGGTAATTTGATCACGAGTTCAGGGGATATTGTTTTTCATGGCGGTGACATTGAGAACAGCAATGGCGTTATCCAGGCGAGTTCAGGTGTTGTTGAGCTTGGAATGGGCAATTATACCGATACGGAGAAGGGACTGGTCTATGCCGGGAAGAGCCTTCAGGTCAATGCGGGCGGGAACATGGAGGTTTCGGGGAACATTCAGGCTCGGCAGGGTCTGAGCCTTGTCGCGAACAACCTTTCCCTGAATAACAAAGATGCCTCCATTAGCAGCTTGAACGGGGATGGAACACTTGCCATCGTCAACGGCCTTCTCAATGCGGGAAACATATTTGTCTCGCAGGGCGTGTTGACAATCAAAGCTGGTTCCATGGATAACAGAAATCAGATAAATACGAATTCAGACAAATTAATGCTTGATATTCAAGGGGATATATTAAATCATTCAGGTAGTATCTTAACCAAGAATAATGATATTTCCCTAACGGCAAAAGGTAAAATTGACAACAGTTCAGGCCAGATTGGTTCTCTGAACAAAGGGGATGTTACGGTTCATGGCGGGGATATCAATAACCAGTCCGGCCTGATCCGTACGGGTCAGGGGAATGTGTCATTGACAGGCTCCTCACTTGACAATGGCAATGGTTCTATCCTGACAACACAGGGAGATATCGGGGTTCAGGCAACGGGTAAGGTTGTCAACATGAATGGCCGGATAGGAACGCAGGCATCCGGAAATGTCAGGGTTTCCGCCTCTGGAGATATCAGTAATGATCATGGCCAGATAGTCACTCCCTCGGGTATTGTGGATATTGGTGGCAGGCAGCTGAATAACGATAATGGCCAGATTGGCTCGAATGCGGGCAATGTTCATATAGAGTCTGACGGTTTGATGAACCGTTCAGGGATGATTCTGGCTGGTTCGGACAATGGCTTTGGGGATATTGTTTTTCATGGCGGTGACATTGAGAACAGCAATGGCGTTATCCAGGCGAGTTCAGGTGTTGTTGAGCTTGGAATGGGCAATTATACCGATACGGAGAAGGGACTGGTCTATGCCGGGAAGAGCCTTCAGGTCAATGCGGGCGGGAACATGGAGGTTTCGGGGAACATTCAGGCTCGGCAGGGTCTGAGCCTTGTCGCGAACAACCTTTCCCTGAATAACAAAGATGCCTCCATTAGCAGCTTGAACGGGGATGGAACACTTGCCATCGCCAATAGCCTTCTCAATGCGGGAAGTCTTTCTTTTATCAGGGGACGTTTAACACTTTCAGCAGGTTCATTTAAAAACCATGGTAATTTGATCAATGGAGAGGGTGAACTCCATGTTGATATTAATGGTGATCTCGACAATCAAAATGGTTCTTTGGTTACGAATGCTCATGATGCTGTTATTCAAGCCAAGGGCGATATTGACAATACGAATGGTCAGATTGGCGTTAAAACGGATGGCAATGTTCAAATAACGGGCCAGAAGCTGACCAATAAACAGGGTTTGATCCGCACAACCAATGGGGATATTTTACTGGATGTTGCTGGATTGGACAACGGAAGCGCCTCTATACTGACAGACAATGGGACAGTCAATGTTCATTCCAGGGGCGATATTGACAATACTGGTGGCCAGATTGGTATAAAGACTTCTGGCAACCTGACCTTGAATGCCGGAGGAGATATCCGGAACAATCAGGGTCAGCTTGTCACGTCTGCGGGCAATATTGAACTGTCCGGAAACACTCTTGACAATACGAATGGTCAGGTTGGCAGTCTGAAAAACGGGAATTTAACTCTTGTCAGCAAAAATGATTTTATCAACAAGAATGGCAAGTTCATTACCCCTGCCGGTAATATTCAAATCACCAGTGGTAATTTGAATAACCAAAATGGTAATTTGATCACGAGTTCAGGGGATATTGTTTTTCATGGCGGTGACATTGAGAACAGCAATGGCGTTATCCAGGCGAGTTCAGGTGTTGTTGAGCTTGGAATGGGCAATTATACCGATACGGAGAAGGGACTGGTCTATGCCGGGAAGAGCCTTCAGGTCAATGCGGGCGGGAACATGGAGGTTTCGGGGAACATTCAGGCTCGGCAGGGTCTGAGCCTTGTCGCGAACAACCTTTCCCTGAATAACAAAGATGCCTCCATTAGCAGCTTGAACGGGGATGGAACACTTGCCATCGTCAACGGCCTTCTCAATGCGGGAAACATATTTGTCTCGCAGGGCGTGTTGACAATCAAAGCTGGTTCCATGGATAACAGAAATCAGATAAATACGAATTCAGACAAATTAATGCTTGATATTCAAGGGGATATATTAAATCATTCAGGTAGTATCTTAACCAAGAATAATGATATTTCCCTAACGGCAAAAGGTAAAATTGACAACAGTTCAGGCCAGATTGGTTCTCTGAACAAAGGGGATGTTACGGTTCATGGCGGGGATATCAATAACCAGTCCGGCCTGATCCGTACGGGTCAGGGGAATGTGTCATTGACAGGCTCCTCACTTGACAATGGCAATGGTTCTATCCTGACAACACAGGGAGATATCGGGGTTCAGGCAACGGGTAAGGTTGTCAACATGAATGGCCGGATAGGAACGCAGGCATCCGGAAATGTCAGGGTTTCCGCCTCTGGAGATATCAGTAATGATCATGGCCAGATAGTCACTCCCTCGGGTATTGTGGATATTGGTGGCAGGCAGCTGAATAACGATAATGGCCAGATTGGCTCGAATGCGGGCAATGTTCATATAGAGTCTGACGGTTTGATGAACCGTTCAGGGATGATTCTGGCTGGTTCGGACAATGGCTTTGGGGATATTGTTTTTCATGGCGGTGACATTGAGAACAGCAATGGCGTTATCCAGGCGAGTTCAGGTGTTGTTGAGCTTGGAATGGGCAATTATACCGATACGGAGAAGGGACTGGTCTATGCCGGGAAGAGCCTTCAGGTCAATGCGGGCGGGAACATGGAGGTTTCGGGGAACATTCAGGCTCGGCAGGGTCTGAGCCTTGTCGCGAACAACCTTTCCCTGAATAACAAAGATGCCTCCATTAGCAGCTTGAACGGGGATGGAACACTTGCCATCGCCAATAGCCTTCTCAATGCGGGAAGTCTTTACAGTTCTAAGGGTTATTTAAATTTATCGGCATCTTCTCTGTCCAATTCAGGTTCTATATTCGGTAAAACAGCAACGCAATTATTAATAGGCAATCTTTTAATTAATGAAGGTTCTCTTTCCGATACAGATAATACTTTAAATGGTGGAATGATCCAGTCAGAAGGTGACATTAACATTACAGCAAATTCTCTGAATAATACAGGGATAATCAATGGATCAAAAGCGGTTACCCTGACACTGGGTGGAGATGTTATCAACCATTCTATGGGTCAGTATTCAGGCGTAATTCAGTCTGGAAAGATCATGCAGCTGACGGCTAAAACCCTGCAAAATGACAATGGACAAATTTTAAGTGATGATAATTTACATTTAAATGTTTCTGATAAAATAAGTAATGGAGGATTTCTGCAAGCCAGTAAGGGATTAACGTTATCAACATCTTTTTTAGACAATTCAGGAAATATTCTGGCGCTAGATGGTGATTTGGCTATTATACCCTCACAACTTATCCCTACTTTGTCATCAATTACAAATACAGGCAAAATTCAGGCAAATGGAAATATTATAATCAATGCTGCTGCCTATCAAAGTGATGATATGGCTTTATTGACAGCACAAAAGCAAATTCACGCTACCTATACTGGTAATGTTGGTAATAATGGCCAGATTGCAGCAGGTTCTGGACTGGATTTAACTTCTAATTCCTTAATAAACGGAATTTCAGGATTGATTTATACCGGTAATAATGATCTGACCCTGATTGTGATGGGGCAACAGGGATTATTTAATCAGGGAAATATTCAAACAAATGCTGTGGACAGTCATCTTTTACTAAATAGCCTAACCATGATTAATGAGGGCATCGTTTTTGCAAAAGGGAAAGCCACTTTAAAGGCTAATCAGCAGTTCATAAATCGGATTAACCAAGATCATGTTGGTCAAATTCTTGTTCAGGGAGGTGATCTGACGGTTTTTTCTTCAAAGTTTAACAATGCAGGAATCTTGATTGGTCATCAGAATTTACAGCTTGTTGCCTCCGTTCTGGAGAATAACGGATATGTATCTGCTGTTCGCTCATTAAATATCCAAACATCAGAGAGCACAGGTAATCAAACAACCCATTCTGGAATTTCCTTTAATAATGAAAAGCTTGCTTCTGGTTCATTAATTGGTGACACTGTTCAGATATTTTCACAGGTTATAGATAATGAAGGAGGATGGATCCAAGGAAAAAATACTGTCAATCTTACTGCCGACAGGATTGATAATAATCTTGATGGTGTCATTTTATCAACAAATGCGAATACAATATTGCAAGGAAGAGGATCAACTGTTCAGGAAAGTGTTCCAGTTAATATAATTAACAACAATCAGGGGAATATACAGGCTTTTAGTGATCTTTCAATTGCGGCTAAACAATTGAATAACAATAATGGTGTATTGACCAGTCAAAAAGGAAATATCCATATTAATCAAGGTTCTTCCGCTCTTGCGCTTGAACAGTTTTTAAATGAAAAAGGAACGGTTCAGTCTTTTGGTGATATTGATCTTGCTGCCAATCATCTTGAAAATTCTGAAGAAAGCAAAATTCTTTCTAATGGATTATTATCACTTACGATTGGTTCTGATTTTGTAAATCAAGGGAATTTATGGGGTGGAAGAGGTATAAATCTGTCTGCATCTAACCTGGTTAACACTCAAAGCGGAATGATCAGTGCAGATCAAGGTTCTATTATTTTTAATATTCAGAAAGGATATTTGAAAAATCAAGGAATCGTTCAAAATATTGATACGTCAGGGAATATCTCTGTATTCGCCAATACGTTTGTGAATGATAATGGCAGAATATATTCCAATTCGGATATAAATTTACAAGCTGATTCTTTGTTATCAAATCAAAATAATGGAGAGATTACTGCCTATAAACAAGGAAATATAACGCTTTCTGCTTCCGCTTTGAATAATCAGGGGCTTATTCTTGCAGGAGGTCAACTTGTTGCTAATAGCTCGGCAGATATCAATAATCTTGAAAACGGTTATTTATATGGCTCTAAAGGTTTAGTTCTTAACTCCAATACGGCTATTCACAATCAAGCCCATGGTCAAATCGGATCAGACACAGGAACATTATCGCTTGTTGCGCCTCGTGTAACATTGGACAGATATGGGCAGGTTCTCACCTCAAATGGCACGGCAGGTCTGATTGCTTTGCAAGCTCTAAATAATAAAGGATGGTTGCAAGCAAAACAAAATATCCAGATTTTTACACCATCTTTGGATAATTCTGAGGGAGTAATTATCAGTACAAATGGTGGCACGACGATTGCGCAAAATCAAAATGGAAACGGATTAAATGAATTAAACAATTACAAAGGAACTTTGCAAGCTGCAACAGGAATGAACCTTTATGCCAATAATATAAACAATCAGGGTGGAATGATAATAACGCAGCAAGCTACTGATGAAAATGTTAGGGGGAATATGGTTCTTGCTGCTAACCGGCAAAATCAGGCACTATCCTTTTTAAACCTGAATGAGAACGGTATTATACAATCTTCAGGTAATATAGATATGCATGTCCTAAGTAATGGACTTTCATCCACCGGTCAGATTCTTTCTGCTGCCGCACTGAATGCAACAATTGAAGGGGATCTAAAAAATAACAGTATTATCTTCGGGGCGTTAAGGGGAGCAAATGAAGGTGGTCTGGTTAATCTCAATATTCATGGAGATTATGAAGCCGGACAGGATGGTGGGATAACCTCTAATGGCGATATTCATGTCACGGCAAGAAACATTATAAATAATGGTGTCATATTGGCCATGAATGGATTGGTCTTGGATGGGACCTCGCTTCAAAACAATCAATCTGGATTATTAAGTAGCGGAAACAACCTGACAATCAACATTAAAGGCAATAATGGACAAAACACGCTGAATAATTATGGGGTTATTCAGTCGGATTTGGGATCTATCGCCATGGATGTTGATGGGGATATAATCAACAAGGGAGGGTTAATTCGTACACAGAGCGCCAATGGGGATATAGCAATCAAGGCCGCCTCTTTTACCAACAGCTATACTGGGAAACTTGTTACGGAAACAATTGACAGCACTACTATCTATGATAAGGCGATTAACGATGAAGGACAGGAAGGATACGGAAAATCCAACAAACAGATAGCCCTTGAGGAAGACTTAAATACAAGTGGCTGGGGTGGGGATAGCAATTTATACAAATATTTTTGGAAGGGTAATGTAAAAATGATCAAGGTTTACGCTCCCAAAGATATGTACAAAGCGGATGGAACCCCAGCAAGTGGTTATTTTTACATGTTTCTATCCCAAGGTAGGGGTAATCCAAAAGCCAGGATTGAGGTGACGGAAACTGGAACAAGAACAACCTTGAAAGGCAGTTCAGCCATTGTTACGGCCGGTCATGACTTGATCATTGAAACTTCCGGAAAGATTGTCAATGATGTAAGCCATTTGGAAGCGGGTCATGATATGACCCTGAATGCGTCATCCCTGGACAATATCGGGTATAAAGATGATATAACTTTTAAACTGGTATGTCACAATGGTAAACTTTGCCGATCTCTATATCCAAAAGATCCAGCCAATGCAGCCAATCCTCCTTATTCACATCCACCTCCATTAGATGGTAACAATAAAAATATTGCATATGTATGGGGAGATAGTTCATATAACCCCGGATTGAGCGGCACGATTATGGCAGGTGGAACCCTGATAGGGATAGTGGCCAATCAGGTTAATAACCGGACAATCAAGATACATGCATCTCCTGATGACTATGTCACGGTCAATCCAAGCCTTCCCTCGGGAAAACAATTGACATCTGTCCAGAGTGAAACGGGCAGAAACGGATTGAATGGGCCTGGAGAAGGTAATCTGGTCAATAATTCATCAAGTGGAAAAGGGATAAACGGTCAAAACACCACGCTTCCAGGATATGGTGGGGTAGGCAATCCCGAGGGAATTGATCCGGGTTTGCATGTCCATCTTCCAGGTTTTAATTATCAGGGAGTGTCTGCAAGTGTTGACGATATACTCTCATCCATTGCCGGTGGACACGCTTTGTTCAGACCTAATCCGGATATTAAGGGTAATGACACCGCCAGTATTGGTGAAATAACCGGAGGAAACATTCACAGTATCAATAACGGCAATATCAATAATAATAAAACGAGTGGTAATATTAATATTAATGGTAACAGTAACAGCAATATTAATAGTAATAAAACAATTGGTAATATCAATGTTAATGGAAACAGTAATATTGACAATATCAGCAATAATGAAAGTCTTGCCAAACCCGGTACAGCCCCAGCCAAGGTAGGGCGGGAGGTTAATATAAACGATGCGGGCAAAATCAGTGAAGCTGCCCCCCAGCAGGGTAAGGTCAATACAAGTGGCGTGCCGGAGGGATCAAGCTATCTTATTGAAACCCGTCCACAATATACATCCTTGCAGAAATTCTATGGGTCGCAATATCTGCTGGATCACCTGAATATTGCCGGCTCATATATGTTCCTGGGGGATGCAGGGTTTGACAGCAACTATATACAGCAGCAATATCTTCAGGCCACAGGGCACAGCTTTGTCGGTGGAACATATAACAATGCCGCTGATATGATGAAGGAACTTCTCGACAATGCGACCGATGAGGCCGACCAGCACGGGTTCAAATTCGGCGCCGCCTTGACAAAGGAGCAGCAGGCCTCACTTGCGAAGGATATTGTCTGGTATGTTCCCGCGCTGGTTGATGGCAGACAGGTACTGGTTCCCCAGCTGTATCTTTCTCCAAAAACCGCGGTGATATCCGGCGCCGCCATCGTGGGCAAGGATGTCGGCATCAAGGCCGGCTCCATTCTCAATTCCGGCCTGATGGAGGGGACACACTCGATCGCGCTCACCAGCACACATGGCAACATCATCAATGATGGCGGAACCATAAGGGGCGGGGACATGTCCCTTAATGCCCAGAACGGCTCGATCATCAACCGCGACACGATCAACAACTATCTTGTTGAGGGGGGAACATCCTCCTATCTTGGTTCACAGGGAAAGATCCTTGCCTCTGGAACCATGGGGATCAAGGCGAGTGACAGTATCATCAGCCGAGGTGGAAGCATCCAGTCCGGATCCGATATGGCGATGCAGGCCGGTTCGATCGATATCGGTGCGGCACAGCTGAATGCCGCCGCCTCCAGCGCCAGTTACGGAAAGCATGAAATGCTGGCCTTTAACGGTAACCAGACCAAGAACTATGGAACCATGGTCAGTGCCGGTAGAAACGCCATCCTGCAATCCACAAGGGGTGACCTGAACCTTGCGGGCAGCACTCTGAATGTCGGGGGTGATGCAGCCCTGTCATCCGCGGGCAATATCGGCCTGAACGCCGTCACGGACAAGGGCCTCACCGATGTTAGGGGACATAAATCAGGTGCCTTCAATTCAAGTTCGTTCGAGGAAAAAAGAGCCTATACCAATGATATTGGATCGGCTGTCATTGCGGGTGGACAAATCGGCATCTCTGCGAAAAACGATGTTAGCCTGGCAGGGGCTGTCGCGTCCAAAAATGATGTTAATATCAACGCTGGCGGCAATATAACCGAGAACGCGCTAAACTATTCCAACGATACATATGATTATCACCAGACGAAGAAGTTCGGTTTTTTCACGAACGAGGCGCAATTGAGCGTGCAAATTGGCCAAAAGAACGTCACTGATAAAAAATCGACATCCAATTCCCTGCATACGGCCAGTGACATTATATCAACCGAGGGTAATGTCAACCTGAATGCAGGCAAGGATATCAATATCAACGGTTCCAATGTTATTGCGGGCAGGGATATTAATATGTCCGGAGATTCAGTGAACTTCAATGCGGTTCAGGATGTATTCAGGGGCGACCAGAAACATAAGGACAGCTTTACGGGGATAGGCCTGAGTGCTAGTGGCTTGCTGGCGAATCTTGCTAAGACGGGCTTTGCGGCGGCCAACACGACGGATGAGAGAATGGAGGCGCTAAACGCCGCGGACATGGCGAGCCAGGGTCTCAACGCGGGATTGGGGAAAAGCGGGATCCTGACGGGAGCGTTTGCCCATGGAGCGGCGACAGCCGTTGACTACAACCTTATAGGGATCACGGCGACCTTCACGCATTCAACGAATAAGAGTCACATGACGTCGACAACGGTCACGGATACCGGATCGACCATAAAGGCTGGAGAGAAAGTGAGTGTGAATGCGGTGAAGGATATCAATGCCACGGCCAGCAGTATCAGCGGGAACGACGTGATATTCAACGCGGGCCGGGATATCAGCCTGGATGCGGGATACAGAACCAGTCGAAGCAAGACGACCATTTCCGGGAACAGGGAGGACATAGGGGCGAATGCCAATGTGGGAGCGCACGGGTTTGCGTTTGGAGCGAGAGGTGATGCATCGGTGAGCTGGGGCAAAACCACGACCTATGGCAAGACGGCCATTGACACGGTCGTGAATGGAACAAACTCGGTCACCATCAATAATGAAAACGGCAGGCTCGCTCTCAATGGGGCGCAGATTGTCAACAAAAATCCCGATGTGAAAAACGGGGATGGAACAATCACCAGGGGAACACCAAGCAACGGTTCCATCACCATCAACACAGGCAGCATGTCCATTGCAACGCCGCAGAATGTCAACAGGTATCACAGCAACAACAAGACAATTGGCATGGAGTTCAGCACACCCCTTAGCGACTATCACAATTTTGGTGAGGGAAACCAGCAGGCAAGTAATGGGTCTAATGATAAAACTTCTTTAGTAAATAAAGGTGATAGCTCAGAAAAACCTCTTAAACTTAATAAGCCTGACACGCCCTACACTAACGTTGATCTCTTTGGGGACATACGTGTCATTGACAATGATTACGCGTCAACAGAAAAGGAGATGTCCGGGATTTATGCCGGCACGGGAGGACTGAATGTCAATGTGAGGGGGGACACGACCCTGACAGCCGGCGCCATCACCAGTGCAGCCGATGCCTCCAGAAACCAGATCACCACAGGAAGCCTGCAGGGCAATTCAGTCAGGAACCATTCGATATGGAGCGGTTTCGATATCCAGATGAAACAAAATCTTGATACCAAATACGCTATAGATACGGTTGGCACGGTTGAGGGTGGTACTGAAGTTATAAGTATTCCAGGGAACATACTCGGGAAAGGAACAGGCACGAGGATATCGGGCAACAGCATCGTTCACAACAAGCATTCAACGACTGAATCCGTGATCGGGGACAATATCGCCGTGAACGCGGGCAGCGTGAACGGTCATTTCTCGCATGATATCAACGAGGCCAACGGCTATATGGAGGACAAGTTCAATCCTGGTAAGATCAACAATGATTTCAACCTTCAGAACAAGGCGACAGAGGTCATGAACAAGTATGGCAACATGATTGTCGACACGGTTGTCAGTGCGAACAAGCGTGCGGAGAACGTGAAAAACGAAGAGGACAAACTGGATCTCAATCATGCGCTTTCGGAAATCGGCCTGAATAAGAAACCTGATGAATCCCTGATCAATGGCGCGAACGCCACGGCGATAGTCGGGGCCGCGTCCTCGATTGGCGGGGCGATCATGGGGGGTGGCAATGTCGGGCCAACGGCCGCGGGTGCAGCGGGTGGATTGGCTGGCAACATCATCTATAACCACTTCTTCCCTGATGGTCCTTTCGGAAAGGATGACAATAGACTAAATCCCAATAGCCCTAATTATCATCAAGTTGGAAATACTACGGGTAGAAAAGAAGAATATCATTCAAATACATCTGATAAAATTTCAAAACAACAAACACAAAATATTAACGGACATAATATAAAATACGACGACACGACAGACATAAACAAGATAGCCAGCGGCATGATCCATACCGGTATCATTGGCGGTGCGAGTGCGATTACCGGCATCATGGGTGGCAGTGACAATCTCAATGGCACCAACACAGCTATTGACGCCATCACGGGTGGCCTGACAGGACTTGCCCAGAGTGCACCCAAGATTGAGAAGGGCAAAAACAGGGGTAAAAAGCCGGCCGATAAAGCGGGACCGAAACCCAAAGCCGAACAGGCTGACAGAAACCCAAACCAGACTGAACAGAAAGGGGATACAAAATGAGACTTTATTCTTTGGCTAGTTTAATGATGCTGTGTTTATCTCTAACCGCCTGTGCCAACAAATTTTACATTCCTATCTGGAATGAGAAAGGAACAGCGAAGCCCCTTTCCAAAACGGATGATGTAATCAGGGTCGTTGTATCGGATAGACTTAAAAAATATGTTGAGAAAACACGAAGTGATGATCCCGATTGGTTGGATGGATCAAAGTTAGCTGATTATATAGGTATGGCAAAACTGAATACAGAAGACAGGTTGCAGAATTTAGGCTATCAGTTAACAGATACACGCTATATTAAAAATGATATTGGAAAATCAAAACAAATCAAATGGATCAATAATCAGGGTAATACACAGTATGCCATGACACATGGAGGAAAGCCAACCGTATTTGCTTTGGTTGATTCTCAAGTGGCAGATACCTATACACAAAGATTTATATCCAACGAACCATATTCAAGTGATCCTAGCACAGGTGCGACCACCATGTGGACAAACCATGTCGATGAAGTCACCATAAATAGAATAGTTTATGGAATTAAACTGGTAAGGCCCATTGGTGAAGACAATCCCCTTTATCAATGCAACAATTCCTCTTTGAGTGCTAATTTTTGCACTTATCCTGACAGTTATTGGGATGATACTTCTCATTATGAAACAATCTTTTACGGTGTGGGTACGATGACCACGAGTGCACGAGATCCTGATTATATAGAAAATCATTTGACCTCATCAGTATTGTATCAATATCCCAACTTGCTGGGTAGAAAACGTGTCATTCAAATCAGCCAGCCTTTTTTCCAGGTAACCAAAGTCACTGATACTCCCCAATAAGTTTATAAACCATTCTTCTTTCTTATGGATATGACGACACGACGGACATAGACAAGATAGTCAGCGGCATGATCCATACCGGGATCATTGGCGGTGCGAGTGCGATTACCGGCATCATGGGTGGCCTGACAGGTCTTGCCCAGAATGCACCCAAAATTGAGAAGGGCAAAAACAGGGGCAAAAAGCCGGCCGGTAAAGCAAGGCCGAAACCCGAAGCCGAACAGGCTGACAGGAACCCAAACCAGACTGAAAAGAAAGGGGATACAAAATGAGACTTTATTCTTTGGCAAGTTTAGTGATGATGTGTTTATCTCTAATCGCCTGTACTGACAAGTTTTACATTCCTATCTGGAACGAGAAAGGGACAGCGAAACCCCTTTCCAAAACGGATGATGTAATCAGGGTCGTTGTTCCGGATAGACTTAAAAATTATGTTGAAAAAACACGTGCTGCAGAAGATGATTGGGAAAAAAATGCTAAACTAGCTGCATATATAATGACAGCCAAACTTGATACGGAAGAGAGATTGCAGGCTTTAGGCTATCAGTTAACAGATACTGGTTTTAGTTCAAATGATATTGGTAAACCAAAAAAAATAGACTGGATTGATGACCAGGGTAATACACAATATGCCATGACACATGGAGGAAAACCAACCGTATTTGCACTGGTTGATTCTAGATTAGTTAATACCTATACACAAAGGTTTATATCCAACGAACCATATTCAAGTGATCCAAGCACAGGTGCAACCACCATGTGGACAAACCATGTCGATGAAGTCACCATGAATAAGGTGGCTATAGGAATTAAACTGGTAAGGCCTATTGGTAAAGACAATCCCCTTTACCAATGCAATAATTCCTCTTTGAGTGCTGATCTATGTATTTTTCCCGACAGTTATTGGCTAGATACATCTCATTATGAAACAATCTTTTACGGTGTGGGCACGATGACCACGAGTGCACGGGATCCTGACTATATAGAAAACCATTTGACCTCATCGATATTGTATCAATATCCCAACTTGCTGGGTAAAAAACGTGTCATTCAAATCAGCCAGCCTTTCTTCCAGGTCACCAAAGTCACCGATGATAAATAAAACATCATATTCTCATATAATCCTTCCTTATCAACAGGGACAGCTTTACGGGGATAGGCCTGAGTGCTAGTGGCTTGCTGGCGAATCTTGCTAAGACGGGCTTTGCGGCGGCCAACACGACGGATGAGAGAATGGAGGCGCTAAACGCCGCGGACATGGCGAGCCAGGGTCTCAACGCGGGATTGGGGAAAAGCGGGATCCTGACGGGAGCGTTTGCCCATGGAGCGGCGACAGCCGTTGACTACAACCTTATAGGGATCACGGCGACCTTCACGCATTCAACGAATAAGAGTCACATGACGTCGACAACGGTCACGGATACCGGATCGACCATAAAGGCTGGAGAGAAAGTGAGTGTGAATGCGGTGAAGGATATCAATGCCACGGCCAGCAGTATCAGCGGGAACGACGTGATATTCAACGCGGGCCGGGATATCAGCCTGGATGCGGGATACAGAACCAGTCGAAGCAAGACGACCATTTCCGGGAACAGGGAGGACATAGGGGCGAATGCCAATGTGGGAGCGCACGGGTTTGCGTTTGGAGCGAGAGGTGATGCATCGGTGAGCTGGGGCAAAACCACGACCTATGGCAAGACGGCCATTGACACGGTCGTGAATGGAACAAACTCGGTCACCATCAATAATGAAAACGGCAGGCTCGCTCTCAATGGGGCGCAGATTGTCAACAAAAATCCCGATGTGAAAAACGGGGATGGAACAATCACCAGGGGAACACCAAGCAACGGTTCCATCACCATCAACACAGGCAGCATGTCCATTGCAACGCCGCAGAATGTCAACAGGTATCACAGCAACAACAAGACAATTGGCATGGAGTTCAGCACACCCCTTAGCGACTATCACAATTTTGGTGAGGGAAACCAGCAGGCTAATAATTCAGGCGATAAAAAAACTTTAGGAAATAGAGGTAATAATACAGAAAAACCTTCCAAACTCAATAAACCTGACACGCCTTATACAAACGTTGATCTCTTCGGGGATATACGTGTCATTGACAATGATTACGCGTCAACAGAAAAGGAGATGTCCGGGATTTATGCCGGCACGGGAGGGCTGAATGTCAATGTGAGGGGGGACACGACCCTGACAGCTGGTGCCATCACCAGTGCCGCCGATGCCTCCAGAAACCAGATCACCACAGGAAGCCTGCAGGGCAATTCAGTCAGGAACCATTCGATATGGAGCGGTTTTGATATCCAGATGAAACAAAATCTTGATACCAAATACGGTATAGATACGGTTGGCACGGTTGAGGGTGGTAAGGAAGTCATAAGTATTCCTGGGAACATACTCGGGAATGGAACGGGCACGAGGATATCGGGCAACAGCATCGTTCACAACAAGCATTCAACGACTGAATCCGTGATCGGGGACAATATCGCCGTGAACGCGGGCAGCGTGAACGGTCATTTCTCGCATGATATCAACGAGGCCAACGGCTATATGGAGGACAAGTTCAATCCTGGTAAGATCAACAATGATTTCAACCTTCAGAACAAGGCGACAGAGGTCATGAACAAGTATGGCAACATGATTGTCGACACGGTTGTCAGTGCGAACAAGCGTGCGGAGAACGTGAAAAACGAAGAGGATAAACTGGATCTCAATCATGCGCTTTCGGAAATCGGCCTGAATAAGAAACCTGATGAATCCCTGATCAATGGCGCGAACGCCACGGCGATAGTCGGGGCCGCGTCCTCGATTGGCGGGGCGATCATGGGGGGTGGCAATGTCGGGCCAACGGCCGCGGGTGCAGCGGGTGGATTGGCTGGCAACATCATCTATAACCACTTCTTCCCTGATGGTCCTTTCGGAAAGGATGACAATAGACTAAATCCCAATAGTCCTAATTATCATCAGGGTGGAAATTTTAACAATCAAAGTGAAAATATGACAGGTCATGTAACGCCTAATTCTTCTTCAAAACAACAAACACAAAATACAAATGAACATAATATAAAATACGATGACACGACAGACATAAACAAGATAGCCAGCGGCATGATCCATACCGGGATCATTGGCGGTGCCAGTGCGATTACCGGCATCAATATTAACTAATGGTATTAAAGCGGGTTATGCCGTATAGATACCGGTTTGGGTAAAGCAGGGATCAAAGATCAAGCCATTAAAGACAATATGACTCCCCAAGAAATAGACAAAATTAATAAAGCGAATAAAAATAACAGTTCAGCTGCAAATTATAATTTGGTTGGTGCATATGCCTCGATTGGTCATTCCTCCAACAAATCTCATCTGACAACGGAATCAACCAGGGATACGGGATCAGTTGTATCGGCAGGTGGAAAAGTTAGTATCAATGCAAAAAATGATATTAATGCCACGGCGGCAACGATTAATGGCAATGACGTGATATTCAATGCCGGCAGGGACATCAACCTGAATGCAGGTCATGCCACTGACAAAGTCAAAAGGAAAACATCAAGCAAATCTTTTGGTGTAGGGGTCACAGCTGATATCGGTATGGGGGGCGGAAGCGCAATGATCAACGCCAATATGGCATTGAGCGGTAGCAATATGCATTCTTCCAGCACGACCGCAATCGATACGATTGTGAATGGACAACATTCCGTAATTATTAATAATAAAAACGGCAGCCTGAATTTAAATGGTGCGCATATCACCAATAAAATTCCTACAGAAGAAGGTTCAATTCTTGATGGAAAAACCTCCAGTGGATCCATAGCAATCAATACGGGAAGCATGAACATAACCACACCGCAAAACCGTAACAGGTATGACAGTGATTCGAAATCACTTGGAATGCAGGCCGGGATACCCCTTGCGGGTTTTGGTTTGGCTGGAGGCAGCTCTCCTGACATACCTGAATCCCAAGGTACAATCACGGGTGGTGTCAAGGATATTCACAACAATTATCTCTCAACGGAAAAGCATGTTTCTGGAATTGAGGCTGGCAGCGGAGGACTTGATATCAATGTTGGTGGAACGACCACCATCAATGGTGGGGCGATTACTAGCACTGCAGATGCCTCGAAGAATGTCATCAATACAGACAGGTTGGTTGGCAACAGTCTTGATAACCATTCGATTTGGAGCGGACTTAATGTCAATGGAACCGAAACGCTCAAGAGCCAGTATACGGTTGCCGGTGTAGCCACTGACGAGAAAGAAAACAATCTATTGCCCGGCAATGTTTTGAACAAGGTTGTTGGTCCCGGCTTTACGGGTAATATTACCACACATAATGAGCATTCTAAGACGGAAGCGGCCATAGGGGAGAATATAACCATCAATGCGGGATCAATTACGGGCACTATCTCTCGTGATCCAGATGCAGCCAATGGTTATCTTGCTGATCGGTTTGATGCAAATAAAATTGACAGCAATTTCAAGAAACAGAATGAAATTACGCAGACGATCAACACCATATCGGATGCTATTATCAACACGGTTTACAATGACAAGAAAGCCAACCAGGACAATCATGCGCAGTCAGGGAATTAAGCCCAATGGTGGCAAGGGCACGAATGTAACGGCCACCCCATCTGGTGAAATCAGTGACAGGGACATAATGAAGATGGGGGCTTCTGGAATTGCCTCTATTACAGGGGCTGCGCTTGGGGGCGGGGATGTTGGCGCAACGGTTGCGGGTGTTGCCGCGGCTGATGCTGTCAATACAGAGCTGCCAAATATCGGTCAGGTAATTGCTGACAAAATAGCTCCACCAGTGGAAAATCCTCTCAAACCTAATAATTTACATAAAAAAGAATCAGGAAATTATACAAATGAAATAAAATTGAATAAAGAAAAAAATCAAAAAGGTAATATGTTACAAAAAAATCCGACATATGATGAGACGAATGATTTAAACAAGCTGATTGCGGGCATGACGCAGAACGTGATAGTTGGGGGATCAGGAGCACTGGCGGGTATTGCGACCTCTGGCGACAACATGTCCCTTGACGCGACAGCGGGTGGCCTGACGGCATTGAAACAGAATGCGCCAAATATAAGCAATCCGGACCTCAAACATGTGAGAAAGCCCCGTGATCAGGATGGCAGGTCCATAAATCCGCTAAAACCCATGACCAGTTCACAGGGACAGAAAGCCTCTTCACAAAAAGGAAACCAGAATGACAAAATCTAACTATCTTTACGGATTTGGACTATGCTTGCTTCTTTCAGCCTGTGGGCCAGGGAAGTATTATTCACCTGTAAATAATAGACTGGGCACAGCCAGACCCCTATCCAAAACAAATGATGTCATCGCTGTCCTTGTGCCATATAATTTTCAAACTTTAGTTAAAAAAGCACGAAGCGATGATAAGGATTGGTTGACTTATAACAATTTATCATTAGATGAAATGATGGCCAAAATATATACAGAAAAACATTTAAAGGAATTGGGATATAGGGTTGTCAATGATGGGTTGCATCCAAAGAATGATGGTCATCCAAATGTCATTGCCTTGATAGATACAAATAGAGACACGACAAAGGATGATACGGTTGTGAGAACCTATCAAACCCCTCTATTCACTGATACCAATGGAAATCCCGAGTTGTGGAAAACAAACGCGGATGTGTTTACCTATAAATATGTCGACTATAAAGTTAGACTGGTCAGACCGGCAGGAAAGGATAATGAGTTATTTAAATGTAATGTAACTCCATTAAGCACAGATTTTTGTATAGCTCCGGAACATCCATCCAATTATGAAACGATATTTGAAGGCTTTGGGTCAATCAACACGGAAGCAAATAATTCTGCCTATATTCTTGATCATTTAACAACGGCAGTATGGCATAATTATCCAGACATGATTGGACAGTATAAGGTTTATCTCATCAATCAGGAACATCCTGAAATTGTTAAGGTGGAGGCAAACATTAACAAGAAGAAATAGACACGGCAGTGGTTTCCCTTGGGTGATTTAAACAGGCTGATTGCAGGCATGACGCAGATGATAATTGAATTTAACATATGGTTATCACCAGACGAAAAAGTTTGGTTTCTTCACGAACGAGGCGCAATTGAGCGTGCAAATTGGCCAAAAGAACGTCACTGATAAAAAATCGACATCCAATTCCCTTCATACGGCCAGTGACATTATATCAACCGAGGGTAATGTCAACCTGAATGCAAGGAAGATGAAAAAAAGTAAAAGCATAAGATTTGTTCATTATTTTAACTAATTAAAATCATTTTTCAATTTTTTATTTATAAAAACACTTTTTATTTCTTGTGTACTATTAAACTTAATTAAATCAGAATTTTTAACAATTAATAAATATTTGATTAATAATAGTAATATAGGTTTCTTTTACGATGTTAGTGGTATATTTTTATTAAATTGATATGGTACGTGTATTTAAAAAATTATTTGTGACAATATGCTTAATTAATGTTTCGCGCTTTTTGTACATAAAATTTCATTAATTAAACATTATTTTAAAATTAATTTATTTTTATAATTTTCTTGGGTTGAATTAAATGACTTTAAAGGGAATATTGCAGGTTTTTACAAGCCTCATATTGATAATTAAAGGTTTTGAATTATCTAACATTCATGCAGAAGATAATACCAAAATATCTCAAAACAATGCACTTAATAAAACTTCAAAATTAAATTTTGGTTCAAATAATAGTTCTGTTTCAGGACAGGTTATATTTGATCCACTAGGATATGAAGGTGGTGTTGCATTAGGAACTGGCCAAGGCAAAAATACTAAATTAGCGATAGTAGTTGATAAAAATAATTATATCATTTTTAAATCCTCAATTAGTAGTCCGATTTTAACAGCAGCAGCAGGGTATATTGACAGTGAGAAAAGAGTAACGGGACAAGGTACTATGCAAACATGGAATATGTTCTATCCTGGAAATGCACATACTGAATTTACTAATATTGATCCTCTTGGAGATAGAGGAGGATTTGATTTTTATGATATTAAAACTAGAGATATTATCAATACGAAAGACCCTGAAAATTCTGAGGATATTCAAAAAACTCAACCTATATTTCGTGTTGGAAAGACTGAAACTTTTTTTGATGTACAACCTACCATGAAAAAAGGGGTAAGTATTTCATCCTCATTACCTGTTTCATTTCCGACTGGTAGTTTGGATGGAAATAACCAGACTGTTTATATGTTTTATAACCCTTACAATTCTAATAAACAACGTGAAATTAGTGAAAGTGAAAGCAATCGAATTGGTTATAATCAAACTTTAGATAAGGACACTTTTTATTTTACTAATTTACGGTATGGAAATAAATATAAATTTGATGGAAATGTAACAGCTCAAGAATTATTTGTCAATAATACCCCTGTTATGCAAGGTGGTTATGAAGCGGTTTCCCCATACAATAATGATAAAGTTAATTTAATATCTTTGACAAAACAAGGAGAAGGTAACGTTGTAGGTTATGATTGGAATAATGTTAGACGAAATACTTTAATGATTGGTGGGAACGATCGTAGTTCAAATGTAGGAATAAAAGCGAATTGTCAAACAACTTCTAGTGGAGATGAAGGTGGTTCTTGTTATCAGTTTATTAATATGTCCGGACCACAATATGATCATCGTTCTGGTTCTGGTGGTTCTGATAGTGTTAATATGGATATACGATCAGCAAATTCTTCGCCAATTGATGTTATTGGTGGAAATAAATTAGTTCAGAATCCAGATGGTTCATATATTGTAAAAGGCAATGAGTTTTTTTTAGCTGAAAATACTAGTGCTGGAGCAAATAAATTTAAAATTAAAGGTATTTTCGGTTGTGGTTTGACAGGAATGCATAGTTCTGGAAAAACTAAATGTGTATTAACTGGTATCAATGTTCTTGATGCAAATGGCAATCTTGTTAATCCTAAAACAACACAAGTTATTGTTACACCAGAAGAATATATTCCTTCAAACCAAATCGATAAAAACGGAAAAATTTTAGATGATGGAATTACAACAGTCAAACTTTCAAATAATTTTAAACTTAAAGACGCTTTGACTACTGAAAATAGCGTTAATATTAAATTTTATTCTGCTGATGATAAAGCATATGCTGTTAAATTAGAAAAAGCAAGAGCAATTATTTATCCTGCGTTATCCGAAAAGGAAGCGAATTTAATTCATTTACGTATGGCTATTTGGACAAATTACGCCAAAAATATGCAAGATACTGAACAAGGGGGAAGTAATAAATCTGGTGTGGATCTTCCTAATTATTATTATGGCTATAATGCGGAAAATCCTTTAACAACAATTAATGATTATAATGGTCATCCTATAGCCACAATTATTAAAATTGAAACATATGCATATCCTGGTAGCAATTTGACAAAACCAGGTTGGATTTCTTATTCATCAAGCCAACCAATAGAACACGCACCAGGTAGTAATGATGGTGATAATTTAGATTATCGTTTAACTTATAAAAATATAAAGGATAAAAATATTTTTATACGAAATACTAATTATCATCATTATAGTCAACCTACTTTGTTTTTAGGGTTAAGTGATAAAAATTTTAATCTTTATCTAGATCAAGCATATATAAATGCTCCAGATTCTATTACTCGTAATTATGATAATGAATGGGATTTTATGTTGCATTCATCACGAGATGGTATGCTTGCATCTCATGGTTTAACAATGACATGGGGACAATCATTGAAAAATGGAGAACATAATGGATTATTTAGTAATGATAGCTATATGTTAAATTTATCAGGTGCGGATTTAATGCCACAAGGTCTATTAATTAATGGTGTAACACGTAAAGGTGGTCAATCTATTAGAACAGATGCTGGGTTTGGTGTTTATAAATGGGCATATCCCATGCAAGAATTAGATAAAGCTGGTAAAGCTCAAACAATTGCAGCATTAGGTCAGGCAAAAACAAAAACAGGTTCATATCAATTGATATCGTATATGTCTAATGATGGAAGCAATCATAATTATGCGGGTTTAGATCCTACAAATAATTCATTGCATCTTGGATTAACAAAACTTAATCTTCAAGTATTAGATAATAAACATCCTTTTGGTGATGATGGTATTACACTTGAACAAAATACGTCACCAACTTGTGAAGGATTAAATTTTGGTTCAAATAATTGTTTTGTTTTAGGACAGGTTATATTTGATCCACTAGGATATGAAGGTGGTGTTGCATTAGGAACTGGCCAAGGTAAAAATACTAAACTAGGGATAGTAGTTGATAAAAATAATTATATCATTTTTAAATCCTCAATTAGTAGTCCGATTTTAACAGCAGCAGCAGGGTATATTGACAGTGAGAAAAGAGTAACGGGACAAGGTACTATGCAAACATGGAATATGTTCTATCCTGGAAATGCACATACTGAATTTACTAATATTGATCCTCTTGGAGATAGAGGAGGATTTGATTTTTATGATATTAAAACTAGAGATATTATCAATACGAAAGACCCTGAAAATTCTGAGGATATTCAAAAAACTCAACCTATATTTCGTGTTGGAAAGACTGAAACTTTTTTTGATGTACAACCTACCATGAAAAAAGGGGTAAGTATTTCATCCTCATTACCTGTTTCATTTCCGACTGGTAGTTTGGATGGAAATAACCAGACTGTTTATATGTTTTATAACCCTTACAATTCTAATAAACAACGTGAAATTAGTGAAAGTGAAAGCAATCGAATTGGTTATAATCAAACTTTAGATAAGGACACTTTTTATTTTACTAATTTACGGTATGGAAATAAATATAAATTTGATGGAAATGTTAATGTAACAGAAATGATTACTGCAAAGAAAATAAAAATTTCACTTTCCACTCCATCTTCATCATCTGAAAATTGTAGTGCTGGTGAATTTAAAGACGATACAAATTATCACTATGTGTGTGTTGCTACGAACAAATGGAAACGGGTTGCATTATCTGATTTTTAAATCTAATTATAAATATATAATATTACATATTTATTCGTTATATAATAATTAGATAGTTCATCTATTGCTATTAAGGAATAATATGACCATTTGAAAACTTTTATTTTTTAATATCGACATTCTATAAAAGATATATATAAAATTTATTTGTTTTTTAATGGTCAATTTTTCATAAATCCAAAATTCCTTTTTATCTAAATTGTAGACCGTGATTTTTAAATATTTATTGTCAAATAAATATTATAAATAAGTTTATTTTTATAATTTAAATTTTTTCATTTTCTATTTCATGTTGTAAAGGTGAGTGTGAATGCGGTGAAGGATATCAATGCCACGGCCAGCAGTATCAGCGGGAATGATGTGATATTCAACGCGGGCCGGGATATCAGCCTGAATGCGGGATACAGAACCAGTCGAAGCAAGACGACCATTTCCGGCAACAGGGAGGACATAGGGGCGAATGCCAATGTGGGAGCGCACGGGTTCGCGTTTGGAGCGAGTGGGGATGCATCGGTGAGCTGGGGCAAAACCACGACCTATGGCAGGACGGCCATTGACACGGTCGTGAATGGAACAAACTCGGTCACCATCAATAATGAAATTAAATTATAGAAAAATATGTTAATAGTTTTTTAACGATTGAATATTTATAAAAAATTAGATAGTTTTGTCATTAAAATGATGTGAAAATTAATGGAAATAAGTTAATAAGTTATTATACAAAACGTATAATATATATTATGCCAACTCATTTTATAAAAAATATATATTTTTATCAATTAGTTCTTTAAAATTTTAAATATGACTCCAACCTAATTTCCCTAATTTGATTTCATTATCATATTCATCCAAAATGTGTATTTGACCATTGTTATATTCTATACAATAACCAATTTTTGTTAATTTGATACCAACACGTTTAGATTCTTCAAGTGCTTTATTTTCTTTGTTAACAGGTATTGTAAAAATAAGTTCATAATCATCACCGCCTGTAATATATGTTTGAAAATAATCCTTTTGAAATTTTTTAGCCTCATTTGATAATGGTATTGAATTGGTATATATAACTGCGTCAACCCTACTTTCTCGAGTTAAGTGACTAAGATCCTGTACAAGACCATCTGAAATATCCATGGCCGCTGATGCAATTTGATTTAATGATAATTCAATCCTAGGTTGAGGTATATGATAACGATCAATAAAATACTGATTGGTAGATATTTTACCATCCAAAGCTAATAAACCCATGGCAGCATCACCAATGGTTCCTGTTACCCAAATCCCGTCAGTTGGTTTAGCGGTATTTCGACGTATTGCTTGACCTTTTCTAACTTTTCCTAACATTGTTACTGATAAGGTCATATTATTCAAATTTTTTGTTGTATCTCCTCCAAATAGAGAAAGACCATATTTCTTTTGATCATGGGCCAATCCTTTTGTGAAAAGATTCATCCACTGGTGGTTAAAATATTGATCTGGAAGTGATAATGCCAATAAATATCCATATGGTTTTGCCCCCATTGCAGCTATATCAGAAATATTACATCTCAACAATTTGCGAGCAATAAGATCAGCTGGATCATTTTTGAAAAAATGGACACCTTCAGACATAGCATCCATAGTCAAAACAATTTCTTCATTTTGATTCAAAGATACTATTGCAGCATCATCTGTGAGATCAAGAGCTTCAGGGCAACTTAATTTTTTAAAATATTGATCAATAATCTGAAATTCGGGTGGCAATTCCATAAATTAGGCCTTGTTTTCCATCTCTTTCCTTAAACGGTTAGCAAGATTATTTAGAATTCCATTAATCAATACAGATTCATCACCATTACTAAACGCATGTGAAACATCGATATATTCATTGATAATAACTTTTTTTGGTGGTTCAATATTATCAAGCAAAAGTTCTGTAACTGCAGCTCTTAATATGGCTCTAATAATAGGATCCAATCGTTGAAAAGGCCATTCATTTGGTAACGATGATTTAATTATTGTATCAATTTCTGGAGATCGATGTACAAATCCCTGAACAACAGAAGTAAAAAGTGGAATGTTAGGGATATGAGTTTTACCATCAATATAAGTTTCATCATGAAAATCAGGTGAAATACGATGAATCAGAAATTGCTCTATCAATAAATTTGCAGCTTTTTCAATACCCTGTTCCCATTGAAAAATAGCCTGGACCGCTGCAATTCGGGTTAACGTTCTTGGCCTCTTCATTATATTTTTTTGGTCGCTCATTATCATCCTAAAATTAAAAAACTTATATTAATTATAATCTACTATTTTTCATGATGTTCAAGAGTAGGAAGAAGTTCGGCAAAATCTTCAATAACCTGAAAATCACAGTAAACACTGGCAAAACGTATATAGGCAACCTTATCAATTTTTTTCAGCATTTCCATGGTTGCACCACCTATAGATTCAGATGTAATAACATTGTCACCTAAATCAACAAATTGTTTTTCTAGTTTATTGGCAATCTGATCAATATCTGTAGCCCTAAAAGGACGTTTACGCATTGCAAGTTCAA
Source organism: Commensalibacter melissae (assembly GCF_009734185.1). NCBI lineage: Bacteria > Pseudomonadati > Pseudomonadota > Alphaproteobacteria > Acetobacterales > Acetobacteraceae > Commensalibacter > Commensalibacter melissae. The sequence goes on from NZ_CP046393.1 coordinate 989,571, forward strand.
TTGAACGCACAAGCTTTTCTTTATCAAACGGAACTCTTTGTCCATTTCGTTTCAAAACCATCAAGTCTCTTGGTTGAATTCGTTCAATAGTTGTAAAACGCTGATTGCATTTAATACAAATACGTCTACGTCGGATGGCAGTCCCGTCCTCTGTGGAGCGGCTATCCTTGACCTGGGTATCTTCATTTCCACAAAATGGACAGAACATTTTTTAACCTATATACCTAATAAAATAATGAATGTAATAATATTTTATTAATAATAACAATAACGGATTAAAATACGGATATTGATATTCAATTTATCTTTAACTTAATAAAGTACATTGAAATCAAATATCAAGGTTTGCAACGGTCAACGCATTATCAACAATAAAATCTCTTCTTGGTTCCACAACATCACCCATCAATGTTGTGAAAATTTCATCTGCATTTTCCAAATCACCCACTTTTACCTGCAATAGAGTTCGTGTAGCAGGATCAAGAGTTGTATTCCAAAGCTGATCATCATTCATTTCACCAAGCCCTTTAAAACGATTAATGGCCAAACCTTTTTTTCCGTTATTCATTAGAAATTCATATACTGAAGATGGACCGCTAACTTTTTCATCTTTTTTATCAATGGACAAGTTTGCAGGTTCATTAAAATCGGTGATTAATTTTTGCCTGTGCTGATTAATCCAAGCTGCATTTTTACTTTTAATAATGGATAGAGGTATAGAATAAGATTCCTTGACACCTCTCACTACACGATGAATTTTTATTCCATTTTCATCACTGATTTGCCATCCTCTTTCTGATTTTGCCGATAAACTGTCAAGTCGATCTTGTAATTCCTGGCGACATTTTGGATCATTCATATTATCTTCGTTTAAAACACCGCACATGACCGCTTGTTCGAGAATCCATAAAGGTGCATATTTTTCAAAAAATCTCAAACGATGAAGTATAGATGAATAATCTTTTACATGATTCTCAAGCTCATTTTCCCTAAGCTCTGTTCCATCGGCCAAGTACAAAGCTGTATTATTTATCGCTTTTTTCAATAGATAATCTTCAAGCGCTTCATCATTTTTTAAATATCGTTCGTCATTACCTCTTTTTGCTCTATATAGTGGGGGTTGCGCAATATAAACGTATCCTTTTTCAATCAGTTCAGGCATCTGACGGAAAAAGAAAGTTAATAATAATGTACGTATATGTGATCCATCCACATCCGCATCTGTCATAATAACAATTTTGTGGTATCTTAACTTTTCAAGAGAAAAGCCACCTTGTTCAACATCTCCTCTACCAATACCTGTTCCAAGGGCTGTTATAAGCGTACCAATTTCAGCAGAATTTAACATTCTGTCAAATCGTGCACGTTCAACATTCAAGATTTTGCCTTTTAGTGGCAAAATTGCTTGAAAACGGCGATCCCTTCCCTGTTTTGCAGTACCACCAGCTGAATCTCCCTCAACAATAAAGATTTCCGATTGTGCAGGATCTTTTTCCTGACAGTCAGCTAATTTACCGGGTAAGGAAGAAACGTCCAGAACGCCTTTTCTTCGGGTAAGTTCTCTGGCTTTACGTGCTGCTTCACGAGCTGAAGCAGCATCAAACGCTTTGGAAATGATTAGTTTTGCCTCTTTAGGATGGGTTTCAAACCAATGACCAAGCATATCGGATATTGAATTCTGAACAGCGGGTTGAACTTCCGAGGATACAAGTTTATCTTTTGTTTGAGATGAAAATTTAGGATCTGGAACTTTTACAGATAATATGGCGGTCAATCCCTCACGCATATCATCTCCTATTAATGCAAGGGATCCTTTTTTATTATTATTTAAAACTTCATCCGCATATTTTCCCACTATACGTGTTAGGGATTGACGAAAACCTGCGAGATGAGTTCCACCATCCTTTTGGGGAATATTGTTTGTGAAACATAATACATGCTCATTATAGGTATCGTTCCATACCAAGGAACATTCCACTTTAATGTTGGTTTTTTCGTTATAGAAACTACCGGTAATAGGATCAATAAGGTTATTTTTCGATTTAGTTAACCATTTGACAAATTCACTTAGACCACCCTCGTAATGGAATTCTTCCTTTATAACTTCATCTTCACGTTCATCTGTAACGATTATTTCCATACCTGAATTCAAAAAGGCCAGTTCACGTAGACGGCGAGTTAATATTCCAAATTCAAATACAATATGCGTAAAAATTTCTTTACTTGGTTTAAAGGTGACTTCAGTACCAGTCGGTTCATCACTTGATCCTTTTTCCGTTAAGGATTGAACTGTTTCACCATTTTCGAAACGGATAAAATATTCCTTACCATTTCGCCAGATACGTACTTCCATCCATTCAGACAACGCATTGACAACTGCTGCACCCACCCCATGGAGCCCACCTGAAACCTTATAGGAATTCTGATTAAATTTTCCCCCTGCATGCAATTTTGTCAACACTACCTCAGCAGCACTTATTCCCTCTTCAGGATGAATATCAGTGGGTATGCCACGACCGTTGTCCCTGACCCTTATGCTGCCATCTTTGCATAACGTTAATATACACTGATCGGCAAATCCGGCTTGGGCTTCATCAACGGCATTGTCAACGATTTCAAATACCATATGATGCAATCCGGATCCATCATCTGTATCTCCAATATACATGCCGGGTCTTTTCCTAACTGCCTCCAGCCCTTTTAATACAGAAATTGAAGAGGCATCATATTCATTATCACTATCATTATTTAAATGAGATGAATGAATTGAATTATCGTTAGTATTAACCATGTTCAATGGGGCTCCAGAAATAATTAAATTTATATTTATTTTTATTAAACAATAGATGGGTAATAATGCGCATAAAAGAATATTTATTTTACCAGAAAGAATAAATAATCATACTATTTTTCCATGATTCAAGTTTAAAAAATCGTAGTTTTTCTCAAAATCATAAAAATCAGATATCTCGTTCCCTGTGATAATAACAAAACTATCAATATCAAGAAGACTGGAAAGTAGAATTTTCCTATGATAGGAATCAAGATGCGTGAGTGGTTCGTCCAAAAGTAACAAAGGTTGAATTTTCTTATTTGTTTTAATTAATTCAAGCAGTTTTAATATAACACTAATTAAAATCGCTTTTTGCTGACCTGTACTCGCCATCTGCGCAGAAATATTACTTTTATTTTCAAAAAAGACAACATCCATCCGATGGCAACCTAAAGCAGTTGATCTATTCTCCGCATCTTGATCTCGATTCATTTTCCATTTCTGTTTCAGATAGTCTTCCGTTACCAAGGCAGGATGTTTCATAAGATAATCGGCAATGGAACAATTTAATTTTAATAGGGTTTCAGGAAAAGCTTTTTGTATAATATTTATTTGATTTAATTGCTGGATAAAATTAATTCTCGCTGCAGTTATAGCCACGGCATGTCTTGCCATTGATTCTTCAACCGCTTTCAGCCAATTATGATCCAACACATTTGCTGAAAGTAATTTATTTCTTTGAAAAAGTGATTTTTCATAAGCTGCCAATTCTTTGGCATAATATCCCTCCAGACTAATTATAAGTTGATCAAGAAACCGTCTTCGACCAGATGGACCTTCTAAAAATAGTCGATCCATTTGAGGTGTTAACCAAACAGCCGCAAGATAGCGAGTAATTTCATTCTGATTTTGAATTATATTGCTGTTAATCCTGTATTGTCGTTTTGATGAAAAAGGAAAACAACCCGTAGAAAGTGTAAAATTGCTATCATATTGCTGATTTGAAAATTCACCTACTATCCCCCATCCCTGAGTCTGATTATTATTATTGGCCAAATCTTCAATTCTTGCTTTACGTAATCCTCTACCAGGAACCAACAAGGACAACGATTCTAATAAATTTGTTTTACCACTTGCATTTGGACCGTAAGCCACGATTTTTTGGCTTGGAACAGTCCAAACAAGTCGTTCAAAATTACGGAAATTTGTTAAAGTAAGACGTTCTAGCTTCGTCATACTCATTATATAAGCATCTAAATAAGAATATTAAACCCGCATTGGCATTAATACATATAATGCAGAAGGATCATCAACATCACGAACAATTGTCGGGGCTGAATTGTCAGCAAGAATAAATTCTACCTGATTGTCAATCTGGTCGGTTATGTCATTTAAATATCGTGCTTGAAATCCAATTTCCAACGGCGTGGATTCATATTGAACTTGTGAACCGTCAAGTTCTTCCTTTGCATTGCCTTGGTCAACGCTGCTCGCAGATAAAACAAGGGAATTGTTATCCAAAGACAATTTGACTGGACGGGATCTTTCCATACTAATTGCAGCCACTCTTGCCACAGCTGTAGCAAAATCTTGTTTTCCAACCCGTAAAACCTTTGTATTGTTTTTGGGAATGACCCTTTCATATTCCGGAAATGTACCATCAATTAACTTGGACGTTAATGTGACACTTCCAAAATTTAACTGAATACGAGTATCAGATAACATGATCTGGATATCTTCTTCCGCTTCTTCCAGCAATTTATATATTTCATATATAGTCTTGCGAGGTATTATTACACCAGGTATGTTTTCTGCACCTTCAGGCATTGTACATTCGACCTTGGCAAGACGATGACCATCAGTTGCGACAGCGCATAATTTATTTTCGTTTTCACTGTTTGTAATATGAAAATATATGCCGTTTAAATAGTAGCGCGTTTCTTCAGTTGAAATAGCAAATCTTGTCTGTTCAATAAGTTTTCTGAGCACCTCAGTTGAAATCTGAAAATTATGGGGAAAATCACCAGACGTCATGGAAGGAAATTCTTCTACATCTAGAACATTCAGGCTGGTTGCATACTTACCCGCCCTTAGCGATAATGGCATATCAATACTTGTATGGGTCAGTTCGATTATGGCACTGTCAGGTAGCTTGCGTACAATTTCATATAAAACCGAAGCCGGCGCGGTAACAGCGCCATTTTCCAATGATTCCGCTTGAATGGTTTCAATAATTGCGATTTCCATGTCTGTCGCAGTTAATGTCATTTGTCCATCCTGAACCTCAATTAAAACATTGGCAAGAATGGGAATAGTATTACGTTTTTCAGCCACACTTTGAATATGCGCCAGGGCCTTAAGTAATATTGTACGATCAACCTTTAGTTTCATTAACTAAAACCTATTCAAGATATATATAAACAATATAAAATGCTATAAATTATAATGTTTAGCAGTATTCTAAAATAAATACCACAGGAAAATGTCTTAAGTTTCCAACATTCTGCGAAGTAACTCCACATCTTCAGCAAATGCAGAATCTTTTTCCATCAATTCAGCCACTCTACTAATAGCATGCATCACGGTAGTATGATCCCTGTTCCCGAATTTTCTGCCAATTTCAGGTAATGACCTGCTTGTTAATTGTTTCGCCAAATACATTGCGATCTGTCTTGGTCGTGCAACCGCACGGGCTCGTCGGGCAGATGTCATGTCCGTTTGACGAATATTGCAGTGTTCAGCAACCTTTCTTTGAATCTCCTCAATTGTAACACGTCGTTCATGGGATTTTAAGATATCATGAAGAACTTCTTGGGTTGCTTCCAGTGTTATGGGACGTCCGAAAAGATTTGCATGTGCGATTAAACGGTTTAGAGCCCCTTCGAGCTCTCTTACATTTGTAGTAATTTTATGAGCCAGAAATTCCATCACTTTTGGTGAGATAACTACCTTGGCGGATGCCGCCTTAGCTTCTAAAATGGAAATTCTTAATTCATAAGTTGTAGCATGAATATCAGCAACCATTCCGCACCCTAATCGTGTACGCAAACGATCTTCCAGCCCCGATAAATCAGAAGGTGATTTATCGGCAGATACGATGATTTGGCGACCCGCATCAATCAAGGCATTGAATGTATGGAAAAATTCCTCTTGTGTATTATCTTTGCCAATTAAAAACTGTAAATCATCAATCATCAAAACATCAACCGATCGCAATTCTTCCTTAAATTCTATTGTGGATTGAGAACGAATAGAGGCAATAAAACGGTACATAAATTTTTCAGCTGACATATAGGAAATTGAAATATTTCCTGCCTTTGCCAATTCAAATCCGATTGCATGCATCAAATGGGTCTTACCCAATCCTACCCCACCATATAGAAATAATGGATTAAACCCTGTGCTTGAAGGGCATTCAGCCACTCTTCTTGAACACGCATAGGCAAATTCATTTGGTTTACCGACTATAAAATTTTCGAAGGTAAATCGTGGATCTAATTGTAAATGTAAAGGAAGCTTATCTTCTTCTTTTGCCTTATCTGCTAAACTGGTATCATTATTGATAACATTTATTGAATGGGCTTCCTTAATATGATTGAGTTTAGTATCTGATTTTTGTTGGTTTGAGAATTCTGTTTTAATATTATCTATGCCAGAATATTTTTCCGCATCAGAACTATTTTTATGAAATAAATTTTGATCATTGTCAATTTTTGAAGCCAGTTTTAACTCTACTCGACGAATTTGAGGTAGTTCAGCATGCCATAACTGATTTAACTTGTTGTTGTATTGAGCTCTAACCCAATCTCTTAGAAAACGAGTGGGTAGATATAAGGTCAGTTCATCTTCATCAATTGCGCCAAGCGTTATTTGCTTCAACCATGTACGATATTCCACCTCACCAACTTCAACCTGCAGACGGCTACAAATACGCCCCCAATGTATTTCCAATATTGATTTAAGCGTATTGGGGTCTGCATCCTGAAGCGATAATTTAAATTCTTGAGATTCGTTTGTGGGTTCGGACATACGTGAAGAAAACTTATTGAATATGAAAAGTAAGCGGATGTTTTATAACGGTTTCTTTAAAATACACCTCTTTTACACTTTTATAAAGTACCAAAATTTTCCTGATTATAATTTATTATTTCAACATTTAAAGTAAAAAAAACCCGATGAATGATATTCATTCGTCGGTTTTCTTTTATAAAGCGAGTTTACAGCAAAATGTGTAATTTGCTGTATATATTTAAGCCAATAATTAAGCTGTTTTTAAATTCTTTATCTTTCCTGCCAAGCGAGAAATTTTACGAGCAACAGTATTTTTGTGCATAATACCTTTTGTGCATGCTCTTTGCAATTCTGGCTGTGCATGACGAAGTGCTTCAACAGCGCCTTCTTTGTTCCCTGCCAAAAGAGCTTCTTCAACTTTTTTTACAAAAGTACGAACCCGCGACTTGCGAGCCTTATTACGTTCAGTGCGTTTTAAAGTTTGACGTATACGCTTACGCGCAGATGCGATATTCGCCATGGATTTCCTGTTTGTCTATTTTCGTTTAAATGGATTAATACTACACATTAATGCATGTTATTAATAGCTTACTGTTCATACGTCAAGCGAATTATTCAATGATTTTTTCATTTTTGGCAAATTTCGCAATAAAAACTTGAACGCCCTGCCTGAACCGCTCTTTTTATAACTGTTTTTCTTCCCTTTTGTAAACAGTAATTACACAATTCGCCTTCTTTTCCATAAACATTCCATTGCATTTGGAAATAACCTTTTTCACCATTTGAATGAACATAATCACGCATACTAGATCCTCCTGACTCGATCGCTTTAAGCAAAATGGATTGAATGGACTGAATCAATAACAGAATTTCTTGTCTTTTTAATTCACACGCACTTTGAAAAGGTGAAATTCCAGCAAGAAATAAAGATTCACAAACATAGATATTACCTAACCCAGCAATAACACGTTGATCAAGCATTGTATTTTTAATAGATTGTTTTTTAAGTTTAAATTTTTCATGAAGATAATCACATAATATCGCCTGGTGAGAGGAAACATTAATCCCTGTATCGGGCAAAGGTTCTGGTCCCATCATTTTTAAAAGATTATGTGTCGTATTTGTTGGAAACAAATCTATTATTCCAAAACGCCTTGGATCTATAAACTGAAGACATTCACCTTCATAGGTTAATATTGTTAGATGTTCGTGTTTTTGTTTTTCATAACCTGATCCAGAAGGTTGCACGATAATTTTTCCAGACATTCCCAAGTGAAATAAAACAGTCAATCCGTTGCTTAATTCCATTAAAATATATTTGCCACGTCTATTAAATTTTATAATTCTGGTATTTGCCAAGCATGTTTCTAATGTTATAGGTATAGATTGACGTAGGTTAATTCGATGGCGTTGAACGCTTTGGATTGTATGATTTATCAATTTTTTTTCCAATCCACGTCTAATTATTTCTACTTCGGGCAATTCTGGCATAAGTTTTTCTGAAAATTAATCGTATGAAAAATAATAATGATACCGCTTTTCAATCCAACGAACATATTACCGATTTTGGATTTCGACAAGTTAATGATAAAGAAAAACCTTCAATGGTAAAGGCTGTTTTTGATAGTGTCGCACAAAAATATGATATAATGAATGATTTAATGTCATTGGGCATTCATCGGGTTTGGAAACAGATATTTATTCAAGAGCTACATCCCACTCCCAATTTAACATTACTTGATTTGGCTGGAGGTACAGGAGACATAAGTTTTGGTTGGTTAAATCGTGGAGGTGGCACGGTTTTTTTAACAGATGTTAATTACAGTATGCTTCATGTAGGTCAGGAACGTGCACTTGACCGTGGATATGTGGACAATATCCATCTTTTTTGTGTTGATGGGGAGAAAATTTGTTTGCCTGATCGATCTGTTGATCGTGTAACTATTTCATTTGGATTGAGAAATTGTACACACAAGAATCAAGTTCTAGAAGAGGCAAGACGGGTATTAAAACCGGGGGGGAGATTTTTATGTCTTGAATTTTCTAAATTGATTATTCCCTTTTTACGCCCTCTATATGATGCATGGTCTTTTCAGGCATTGCCACGTATAGGTCAAATTATTGCCAAGGATCGTGATAGCTACCAATATCTGGCAGAAAGCATTCGTACTTTTCCAGATCAAGAAACACTTAAATCTCTAATGGAACAGGCTGGATTGGAACGTGTTACTTATCAAAACCTTTCCGGTGGAATAGCAGCAATCCATTCAGGTTGGCGCATATAATTAGTTACAATTTGAAAAAAATTCCATGGTACCCAAAAACATTTTACTAATCATTTCTGGCGGAATAGCAGCCTATAAAGCTTTAGAACTCATAAGTCTATTTCGCAAAAATCATCATAATGTAAAATGTGTTTTGACGCAATCAGGGGCTGAATTCATCACTCCCCTATCTTTGCAAACCTTAAGTGGCAATGAAGTTTATCAAGATTTATTTTCATTGACCCAAAATCATAATATTGAACATATTTCATTAACCAGAGAAGCGGATATCATAATTATCTATCCCGCCTCTGCCAATTTGATTGCAAAAATTGCCTTGGGTATTGCCGATAATCTTGCCAGCACTATTATTTTAGCCGCTCCACCAACTATGCCTGTTCTTATTGCTCCGGCAATGAATGTTCATATGTGGGAAAATCCTATTACACAAAATCATATACAAACACTTAAAGAAAGAAATATGGTCATTGCAGGACCCGCAAAAGGAAGGATGGCCTGTGGAGAGTATGGTTATGGACGCCTTATCTCTCCAGATAAATTTACAGATCATATTCGTAATATCTTGGCGCCTGATCGCCCCTTGGAAGGCAAGAAAGCACTTGTCACAGCTGGTCCAACTTTCGAACCGATTGACCCTATCCGTTTTATAGGTAATTATTCATCAGGCAGACAAGGTTATGCCATTGCAGAAAGCTTACGGGATGCTGGTGCAGAGGTTACCCTGATTTCAGGACCCGTATCACTATCACCACCTGACAATATAAACACCGTAAAAGTTAGGACAGCTAATGAAATGCTAGATGCATGTCTTGCACATTTACCTGTAGATATGGCTGTTATGACTGCTGCAGTTTCTGATTGGCGAGTCAGGAATATTGCCAAACATAAAATCAAAAAGACAGCGGATATTCTCCTACCAATTCTGGAAATGGAAATCAATCCTGATATTCTTGCAAAAATTTCTCAACTTAAAAATAATCGTCCAAAACTTGTTATCGGATTCGCAGCGGAGACTGAAAACCATTTAAAAAATGCAGTTGATAAAAGAATACGTAAAGGTTGCGATTGGATAGTTGTTAACGATGTCCGATCTTCAACAAATATCATGGGGGGCTCAGAAAATGAGGTGACAATTCTGTCATCCTTTGGTAAGCAGCATTTTGAGAGAGCCAGTAAAGAAAAGATTGGATATCTTTTGACGCAGGAAATCATTACATTTTTCAAATCAGAAAATAGGGGGTAATTAACATGTCCTTGGCACCCTTTCCTAGAATTCGAGTAAAAAGGCTGGCACATTCCATAGAACTGCCACTCCCTTCTTATGCAACCATTGGTGCGGCAGGAATGGACTTACTGGCTGCCGTTAATGAACCGATTACAATCTTATCGCAAGAAATAGCGCTTATTCCTACAGGGTTACAGATAGCTTTACCCCATAATTATGAGTTGCAAATTCGTCCCAGATCAGGATTGGCCCTGAAACATGGAATATTACTTCCCAATTCTCCCGGTACGATTGATGAAGATTATCGTGGTGAAGTTAAAGTGATTTTATTGAACACTGGGAAAGAATCCTTTGTCGTCGAACGTGGTATGCGCATTGCGCAAGCTATTATAGCCCCAGTTATTCGGGCAGTTTGGGAAGAAACAGATATTCTTGAAGAAACGGAACGATCGTGTGGAGGTTTTGGAAGTACGGGTGTCTGATCATTTTTTATAAAATATGATCGAGTTTAGTGAATAATTATCGTTCAATCTAACAATAAAATACAATTAAGAGGACTAGGCGGGCAAATGAAAAAACAGAATATTCCCGCCAGCGTAACTGTTCAATCGAAACCAAATATTTTTGATGCAATCACCATTATATGTGTGATTGCACTAGGGGTATCGATTGCAACAGCTACACGGCACGTTATACAACCCTTGAATATGCCAAATGCGCAACTTATACACCTGGATCCCATCTATTTGCCAGGATATGCCATGCGTACAACTTTACGCATGTTTGCCGCTCTTTTCGCTTCTTTACTTTTTACCTTTGGATACGCAGTCTTGGCAGCCAAAAGTCGTAAGGCGGAAATGCTGCTAATTCCTGTTCTCGATATATTGCAATCTGTGCCCATTTTAGGGTTTTTAACCTTTACAGTTGTCTTTTTTATGGGATTATTTCCCGGCAAAATTCTTGGTGCCGAACTGGCTGCAATATTTACGATTTTTACCAGTCAGGCATGGAATATGGCATTTAGTTTGTATCAATCCCTCAAAACGATACCTCCTGATATGGAAGAAGCCGCACGTTGTTTTGGTTTAACTGGATGGCAACGTTTTTGGAAACTGGAAGTTCCATTCGCTATTCCAGGATTGATCTGGAATATGATGATGTCCATGTCCGGTGGCTGGTTCATGATTGTCTATTCAGAAACAATCACTGTTGGAAATACAAACATTGTTTTGCCTGGAATAGGATCGTATGTAGGTATGGCAATTGAACAAAGAAATCTGGCCGCAATTTTTTATGCAATTGGAGCAATGTTGTTTGTTATTTTGGCATATGACCAATTACTATTCCGTCCCTTGGTTGCATGGTCTTCAAAATTTAGGTTTGAAACTACACAAAGCGAAACAGACACTGCTCCTTGGTTTTTACGTCTTATACATAAAACCTATTTTATTCGGTGGGTAATGACCTTTATTGGTAAATTAATGCATAAGATTGCCAACCTGCCTCTTGGCAGGAAAAATAATTTTTTCAATGAAAAATTCACTGCAACAAAAACATCAGATGTCATTTATATTTCTGTATTATGTTTTCTGGGCATAATCGCTGGTTTTTACATTTATCACACTGTCCATAACCAATTGACCATTCATGAAATTTTATATGTTATCTGGCTGGGATTTTTAACACTTTTAAGAGTTATAAGCATGATAATTCTGGCAAGTATCATTTGGGTACCTGCAGGAATATGGTTGGGATTACGTCCCAAATGGGCAAAAAGAACACAGGTTATCGCGCAATTCATGGCTGCCTTTCCAGCCAATCTGTTTTTTCCGTTTTTTGTTGTTGGAATTGTTCATTTTCACTTAAGTAGTAATATTTGGTTGACGCCATTGATGATATTGGGAACACAATGGTACATTTTATTTAATGTTGTTGGTGGCGCCTCAAATTTTCCCGGTGATTTGAGAGAGGTGGTAAACAATTTACAAATCCATGGAAAACTATGGTGGTTTAAGATTATGTTGCCTGCCATTTTTCCCTATTATGTTACTGGAGCACTCACTGCATGTGGAGGAGCTTGGAATGCTTCCATCGCTGCAGAATTAGCAAGTTGGGGCAATACAACCTTGATTGCTGAAGGTTTGGGATCATATATCGCACTTGCAACAGAAATGGGCAATACATTTAAGGTCGGACTTGGCATGGTTGTAATGTCGGCCTTTGTCATTCTTTTCAATCGGATTGTCTGGCATCCTTTATATAGTTTTGCGCAACGACGCTTGTCCTTTATCTAAGGAAAAAACCATGAATCAAAAACAGGATATTTTACTTCAAATCAAGAATTGTCAAAAATCATATAAAAAAGATAATAATTCTGAATTGGTGGTTTTAGATAACGTCAATTTAACCTTGAAACAAGGGGAGATTGTTGGATTATTGGGACGCTCTGGCTCTGGAAAATCCACTTTATTGAGAATTATTGCTGGTTTAACCCCACCAAGCAAAGGAGAGGTAAAATGGAAAAACCAATTATTGTCAGGTCCGGCAAAGGATGTAGCAATGGTTTTTCAATCTTTCGCTCTTTTTCCATGGTTGACTGTACAAGATAATGTTCAGTTGGGACTTGAAGCAAAAAACACCCCACGAAAAAATATGGAACAGTTAAGTGAAGAGGCAATAGATCTTATTGGTTTAGGGGGTTATGAAAAGGCTTACCCAAAAGAGCTTTCGGGTGGAATGCGTCAACGTGTTGGATTGGCAAGAGCGTTGGTAGTGCATCCAGATCTTTTATTGATGGATGAACCTTTTTCTGCCCTTGATGTTCTTACAGCTGAAAATTTAAGAACTGATCTTATTGAACTGTGGGTAGAAAAAAAATTACCAGTAAAATCCATTTTGATTGTTACACATAGTATCGAGGAAGCTGTATTGATGTGTGACCGTTTACTTATATTTTCTTCAAATCCGGGTACAATTGCCCACGAGTTGGAAGTTACGTTTCCTCATCCCCGTAATCGGGAAGATCCAGCTTTTCGACAATTTGTTGACCGGATTTATATTCTCATGACTCATCGTGATCCAATCAATGTCGATCCAAACAATATCGATATGAAACAAGCGGTAAATAATCGTTATGCAGCGCTTCCACGTATGTCAATGAATCTTATGATCGGTATGATGGAAACATTATATACAGAACCCTATTGTGGAAAGGCAGATTTGCCTCAATTGGCCAAGAGTCTGCAAATGGAGCTGGATGATTTACTGCCTATTGGTGAAACCTTGCAAATGCTTGAATTCGCTGATATGGCCGAAGGTGATATCCGCCTAACTGAATTGGGAAAAAAACTTGTTAATTCTGAATTGGAAGAACGTAAGGATATTTTCCGTAAGAGTTTGATAAAGAATGTTTCATTGATTCGTTCGATACGTTCCATTCTGGATGAACGACCCAACCATAGAGCAAGTGCTGAAAGGTTCCGCGATGAATTGACTGATACCATGTCACCAAATTCTGCACGTCAGACTTTGTTAACCATTATTGGTTGGGTCAGATATGCAGAAATTTTTGATTTTGATGAGGAAACTGACCAGTTTTTCCTTGATGAAGATGACAAGAATATTGATAAATCATAATATTATTTTTTTAGGTAGTCGATAAATTTCTGTCGGAATTTTCGGACTTTTGGTTCAATTACAGCCTGACAATAAGCCACTTCAGGATGTAATTCAAAATAATTTTGATGTTCTTTTTCAGCTGGATAGAATTTATCCAGCATTTTAATTTCTGTTACAATTGGATTTTTCCATATTTTTTCATCTTGAATTTCTTTTTTAACTTTATAGGCAATTTTTTCCTGCTCTACAGATGCGGGTAAAATTATTGAACGATATTGCGAACCGATATCTCCACCTTGTCGATCTTTCGTCGTGGGATCGTGAATAACAAAAAATAATTTTAATATGTAATCAAGACTAATAGTATCAGGATCATAAATGATTTTTACCACTTCGGCATGCCCAGTTTGATTAGTGCATACCTCCTTATAAGTTGGGTTTTCAGTATATCCTCCTGAATAACCAGGTATAATAGTATGGATACCCTTAACATTTTTTAAAATTGCTTCTATACACCAAAAACATCCACCACCCAAAACTATATTGTTTGTCAATTGATTTTTTTCATTTCCATGCATATTTTTTCCTTATATACAAGATAAATTTTTTCGATGAATAATCCAACCATGATATTTGTACAATTAAAAGGATATTGAATTACCTTTTCAACATCCTTAATAGTTGAAAATTTTACTTTTAATTTAAATGCAATAAAGCGGTTTTAAATCGCTTTTCAGATTTTTCTAACTGTTTTAACCGTTCACGATTTTCTTCAACAATTTCAGGTCTTGCCTTACTAAGAAAATTCTGGTTGGATAATTTTTTATTCAGCTGTTCAATTTCCAATGCAATTTTTTCGATTTCCTTTGTTAAGCGTTCTTTTTCTTTCTTTATATCAATAATGCCTTGTAAAGGTAAAACTAAGATTGTATCATCTATAACTGTTTGAATCGAACCAGATGGTATTTCATTCTGTAATTTGGCAATAGATTGCACTCTGGCCATTCTGCCAATGGCATCTGACCATTGTTCAATAATTTGGAAATGTTTTTGATCAATATATTTAACCAGAACAGGTATTAATTTTGCTGGCGGGATATTCATTTCAGCTTTTAAAACACGAATTTCAGTTATTAATTTTATTATAAAATCTATTTCATCATTTGCCTTTTGAGAAATAGCTGTCTCCAATTCATAACTTTTTGGCCATGAAGACGTGATCAGGCTTCCTTTTTTACCAAATCCAAATTCAGCCCAAATAATTTCTGTTACAAACGGAATAACGGGATGTAAAATTTTTAACAAATTCTTTAATACAAAAGCAGTGATTGTTCTAACTTCTTTTACTGTATCGTGGTTATTTTTTTGAAACGCTGATTTTGCAAATTCTAAAAACCAATCACAAAATTTATCCCATGTAAAATGATAACAAACAGAAGCATATTCATCATAACGAAAATTATCCAGAGCAGCTGTGGCCTGTCTAATCGTTTTTGATAATTCTGCTAAAATCCATTGACTTAGGGATAACTGAATATCGGATAGTGAAAATTCGGTATTTTCAGTCACTTGATTCATTTCGCAAAATCGTGCAGCATTCCATAACTTGGTGATGAATGTACGATATTCCTCAATACGTTTTTTACCTAGTTTGATATCTCGACCCGGCCCTGTCAAAGCGCAAATAGTGAATCGCATTGCATCAGCACCGAACTCGTCGATTATTTCAATAGGATCGATACCATTCCCTTTGGTTTTGGACATTTTTTGACCTTTTTCGTCACGTACAAGTCCATGTAAATAAATGGTTTTAAAGGGAATATCTTTCATAAAATGCATTCCCATCATCATCATTCTCGCAACCCAAAAGAAAATGATATCAAAACCTGTTATCAACACGTTTCCGGGATAATAACGGTCTAGCTCTATTGTTTCATTTGGCCACCCCAATGTCGAAAATGGCCACAATGCGGATGAAAACCATGTATCCAAAACATCTTCATCTCTTCGTAATTCCTGCTCACATCCATAATATTTTAATGCTTGCTGTTTAGCCTCGTTTTCATCATAGGCTACAAAAACAGTATTATCAGGACCATACCACGCGGGTATTTGATGCCCCCACCATAATTGGCGACTTATACACCAGGGTTGCAGATCCCTCATCCAAGCAAAAAAAGTGTTTTCCCATTGTTTGGGAACGAATTTCATCCTTCCCGATTGTACCGCCCTGATAGCAGGTTCAGAAAGCGTTTTTGCGTCACAATACCATTGTGTGGTTAATCTAGGTTCAATAACTGCCCCTCCACGTTCAGCATGAGGAACCTGATGTTTATGCGATTCTATTTTTTCAATATATTCAAGCTTTTTTAATTCTTCGACAATGATTTTGCGTGCTTTATCACGAGGTAATGATCGTAAAGAACATATAAAATCTGATTTTTCATTGTCAGTTAACTCATTTAGATCAATTGCTGCACTTTCATCCAAAATTGTTATCAATTTCAGGTTGTGACGACGACCTACTTCAAAATCATTAAAATCATGAGCAGGTGTAATTTTCACTGCTCCTGTACCTTTTTCAGGATCTGAATATTCATCGGCAACAATTATAATTTCACGATTAGTTAATGGAACAACAACTTTTTTGCCTATCAGATCTTTATAACGGTCATCTTCTGGATGAACAGCGATTGCAGTATCACCCAACATTGTTTCTGGACGAGTTGTTGCAATAATGATAAATTGAGTATTATCCTCTACTAACGGGTATTTGATATACCAGAGATTTCCCTGTATTTCTCTATTTTCGACTTCAAGATCGGAAACGGCAGATCTGAAAACAGGATCCCAGTTCACCAAACGCTTATCCTGATAAATCAACCCTTCTCGATAAAGCGTGATGAAGACTTTTTTAACAGCTTCAGACAAACCTTCATCCATTGTAAAGCGCTCTCTCCTCCAATCAAGAGATGCACCAACCCGTCTCAATTGTTGGGTAATTTGACCACCAGATTCCTCTTTCCATTGCCAGACACGTTCAATAAATTTTTCCCTACCCAAGATTTTACGATCAATGCCTTGAGCTGTTAATTGACGATCAACAACCAATTGAGTCGAAATACCGGCATGATCCGTACCTGGTTGCCACAACACATCATATCCCTGCATACGACGAAACCTTACAAGGGTATCCTGTAAGGTCATCGTTAGGGCATGTCCTATGTGCAAGGTACCCGTCACATTTGGTGGCGGGATCATTATGGCAAAAGGTTTTCTTTCATTTATTTCCGGATTGGCTGAAAAAGAACCATTTTTTTCCCATATATGGTATAAATCGTTTTCACAAGCAGATGGATTAAATTTTTTATCTAACATTTATTATATTTATTATACTAAAGAAAAATTATTAACGTCCAGGTTGATCCTGTGCGTAGTCACTCATACCCCACCATCTGTTTTTAACAGCATTATAATATGCTGTATAATCATAATGGGGAACATTCAGTTTAAGGTCTTGTGCCGTTAAACGCCCAATGGCTGAAGCAATACTATAAGATGCCGTTACCATTGAGCTTAAATTCTGAATAAGTGTGGTTTGTGAATTTAACAAGGTTTGTTGCTGTTGTAACATTTCCAATGTTGTACTTGTTCCAACAACAGCCTGTTTTTCAACACCAGCCAAAGCAATGATATTTGACGCAATGGCGGCACGGTTGCTTGCTATGGCCGCTTTGGCTGCCATTAATTTTTGCCAGTTTGTAGAGGCAAGCTGCATGGCACTTCTTCGTTGAGAACTGACTTGACGATGTGCAGCCTGAGCCAACTGTTTTGCTTCACGTATTTTAGAATATTCCGCACCACTTTGATAAATGGGAATGTTTAATTGCAACATACCCATTTTTTGATCTGATGTATTTTGTCCTACTCCTTGATTGACCATGCGTTGATAGGATAAAGAAGCATTAAGCTTAGGCATAATTTCCGATATAGCCACATTTACATCATCTTTTTGTGATGCTTCAGTAAACAGGGCTGAAATCACGTCTGGATTGTTTGATGCTGCCTGTGCAATTGCTTCCTGTTCTGTTTTGATCGGTAAAATCAAAGGTTGAGGTGGTTTGAGATTAGGAGCTGGCGCAATCCCCACAACTTGGGTATAGGTTGCCTCAGCACCACGCAAATCTCCTTCAGTCGTTTGACGCTGTGCTCGTGCTGCGGCTAATGCCGCTTCCGCCTGTGCAGAATCGGTTCGCGTAACTTCTCCAAGATTAAAACGCTGATGTGTGGCCTTGACCTGTTCAGCCAGAATTTTTTCATTGTTAATATTAATCTGTAACAACTGCTGATATTGTATAACAGCTACATAAGCATCAATAACCTTGCTAAAAACCTTTTGTTCAGTTGATAAAAGTTTTGCCCTTTCAGCCATGACCTTGTTTATTGCCTCATGCGTTTGAGCAGTCGTTTTCCCACCCTGATAAATAGGTTGTGTTATATTAACATTTGCACCATATCCAAGTCGTCCACCTGATTTTTGTTCTGTAGTAGATTTAGGATAATGAACTCCTGCAGCACCTAATGCCGGTTCAGACACACCTAAGTTATAACCCTCTGTCACAACACCAGTCAAACCAGTCGTGATAGTCGGTCTCCAACCTGCATGTGCTGTCGAAACCTGTTCATCCACGGCTCTCAAGCTGGCACGTTCCTGTTGCAAATCTGGATTGGTTAGATAAGCTGTCGCCAGAGCTTCTTCAAGCGTATGCGGAATAAAACTTGGCATACCTGATCCATCATAATTTTGAGCATATACAGTAGTCGATGCAAAAAATGTTAATAAACTTATTCCAAAATTACGATTGACGATCATGATAATACCTTATTAATAACATTTCAAAATAAAATAGCAGCTAAAAAATATAAATTATTTCATGAATTCTGGTAAATAAGGTAAGGCAGCATAAAAACTTTTTTGTATTACTATACCTTCATCAATCTTTTTTGCTGTAACTGCATGACCTATATCACCATCTTTTTTTAATACCGTAATAATATGACCATTTTTATTTAATTGATCAATCAGTTTTTTTGAAATTTCCTTAATACAGCCGTCAATTATTATGGCATCATAAAATTTATTTTTTGGATATCCATCCTGTAATATTCCATCACACCATTGCACGTCAGATGCATATTTATTACAGAATTTTTTTCCAATAACAGACAACTTTTCATTTTCTTCCAATGCATATACTTCCGCACCCATTAAGGAAATAATGGCTGAAAGATATCCAGTCCCTGCACCAATAACCAATATTTTTTGCTTTGCTTCAATATTTGCTAGTTGAACAAGTCTGGCAAGCACTCTTGGCTCACTAAGATACCGTTGATCAAAAAGTGAAATATTAATATCTGAATAAGCCATTTCTTTTTGGTTATTCAGAACACAATATTCGCGTGGTAAAACACGCATTATTTCTATTAATTTAACATGACTGACTTCAGCTGGACGTAACTGATTTTCAATCATGTTTTGCCGGGCCTGAACAAAATCAAAATTCGGATGGGTCATTGTTTATAAAATCTCTATATCTATGCTTTCAAAATTAATACCATGAACTACTCAAATATGAAAAGTAAAGTTTTTATACATTTTTTTCTTGACCTTTTTACCAATTTCATTGATATAGGCAATAGCTTGATCAAATGGTCCGGTGGCAGAGTGGCTCATGCAGCGGATTGCAAATCCGTTTACGGGGGTTCAATTCCCTCCCGGACCTCCAGATCTCAAGATTGTTTCACTCTAAGATGAGAGAGAATAAAGTCTTTTAATCTGTTAGGCATAACAAGATCAATCCATTTTAGATAAACAAACAATTTAGGCATAATTAGCTCTGCTTTTCCCTCATTAACCGCTTTAATTATTTTTTGAGTTGCGGTTTCTAATGAAATCATAAAAGGTTTGTTACATTCCAACCTTTGGCTCATGGGTGTATCGACAAATCCAGGAGTAATTAAAGTGATTTTTATATTCCATTTTTTCACGGAAATTCTCAAAGAATCAACAAAACGACTTAAACCGGCTTTTGAACTACTATAGGCAGTTGCAAAAGGCAATGAATGAAATGCAGCAACCGAACCGACAAAGACCAATTGTCCATAAATTCCACGATCAATCATTTGTTGAGCTATTTTATTACTCATTACACATGGTGTTACATAATTTAAATGCATCAGTTTCAATAATAACTCATCACTTTCCAAATTGTTTTTATCCTCCCTTATATCCCCAGAACCGGCAGCCATGATTGCCATATCAATTGTATAATTGCTTAATAATGTTTCCAGTTGGCGTAAGCTATTTTTTGAATCTGCAAGATCGATACTAAATATTTGAACCTTTGCCCCTTTGTTTAGACATAATTGTGCCGTTCTATCCAACTTTTCTTGAGAACGACCCCATAAAAAAAGAGTTTTGCCTTTGTTTGCACATGCTATTGCCAACGATTGGCCTATTCCACTGGAAGCCCCGGTAATCAGAATATTTTTTGCAGAATTAAATTGAGTTTTTGGTTGATAATTTAAGGTTTGATTGTTTTTTGATAAATTTATATCTATCAAGACAAAATCCTTTTATATATAAAAGCAGAAAATGCTATTTTATAGTTTACATTGGTAAAATTCAAAAATAATAATTCATAATTTCTATGGTTTTTACATGTCCCTTAATTCTTGCTCCATGAATAATATTGATATTGTTCCTGTTCAAACCAAACAACAGCTTAAACTTTTTATTCAATTGCCACGTCTTCTATATAAAGGTTTATCTGGATATGTCCCTCCCTTGGACTGGCAAGAATCAAGCTTATTAGATCCAAAAAAATCAGCTTTTTTTCGATATGGTTCAGCAAAATATTTCATAGCATATAAAAATCATCAACCTGTTGGACGTATTTCTGCACAAATTGATCCGAATGCGTTAAGACAATGGAAGGAACCTGTCGGTTTGTTCGGTGCATTGGATACAATTGATGATTTATGCGTCGTAAAAAAATTAATAGACGCTGCAACCAAATGGTTGAAACATAATGGCATGGAAAAAATCAGGGGACCTTATACTCTAAATGCCAATTCTGAAATAGGGATAATGATAACAGGGCAAAATGCCTTACCAACCGTTGCCATTCCCTGGCATCCAACTTGGCTTCATCACCATATTGAAGCAGTCGGTCTTGAAAAAGCCATGGATCTACTTTCATATCAGATGAAATTCGGTCCACAAGCTAAACAGGCCCATAAAATACCTGCAGGTTTGAAAATGGGATGTGGAAAATTGGGTAACATTACAACCAGAAAATTAAATACAAAAGAAATTGCGAGAGATGGTGAAATTCTTCGCCAACTTTACAATGATGCATGGCATGATACTTGGGGCTTTGTTCCTCTCACCTCAATCGAGATGTCTGTATTAATTAAAGATTTAAAATCCATGCTAAAACCTGATAATTTTGTTCTGGTTGAACAAAATTATATTCCAGTGGCTGTTGCTTTGGTAATTCCCAATATTTATGATTTAATCATTGATATCGGACCTGATCCATCCCTTTTGGGATATAGTAAATTGATTTATCGAATCTTACGACACCAATTTCATTCAGCCCGCGTTATTTTGCTTGGTATAAGTGGATCCATAAGAGATACAGCTCTGGGAGCTTTGATGCCATCATTGGTTATATCCGAACTTTTTGAACGTGGAGAAGTCTTACCCTATAAAACAATTGAATTGGGATGGATTTTGGAAACAAATCATGGTATGCGAAACTTAATTGAACGGATTGTTCCAGAACCCAATAAAATTCATCGAATGTATGAAATGAAAATATAAAAAATTTTAGTACGTATAAAGCTGTTCAAATCGAGCTCTATCTATAGGAGAAAGTAACAGCGTTATCTGAATGATTTTTTCGCTATCATGACGCTCAAGAATTTCTCCATGATCATAAAGCCATGCTAAAGCTGAACCATCAACAATATCAATAGCATATGTTAATTTTTCCATTGAACATTGCAGTCTTTGATCAATTTTAGAAATGAGCGAGGGTAGATTTTGTCCTGTCAAGGCAGATACACCGACAATATTATCATTTTTGCCTGTTAATTCAGTATAATCTACGAGGTCGATTTTATTGAGAACTTCAATTGTCGATGACCTCCAGTTTTCACTCAATACATCATCTTTCACCATCATGTCCAATACAGAAGAAACATCTTGTTGTTGTTGACGGGTCTCTGGATGTGAAATGTCTCTTACATGTAATATGATATCCGCTTCGGAAATTTCTTCAAGCGTTGCTCTAAAAGCAGCTATCAATTCGGTTGGGAGGTCGCTAATAAAACCAACTGTATCAGAAAGAATGACTGTTTTTCCTGATGGCAGATCAATCTTGCGCATGGTTGGATCAAGTGTAGCAAAAAGTTGATCCTGAGCATGAACAGAAGCCCCTGTCAAATGATTAAATAAAGTGGATTTTCCTGCATTTGTATAGCCAACTAAGGCAATTATAGGAAAAGGGACTTTTCTTCGAGCCTTACGATGCAATCCTCTTGTCCTTCGAACCTGCTCAAGATCTTTTTTTAAACGAGTAATCCGTTCATCAATCAGCCTTCTATCCGCTTCAATTTGGGTTTCACCGGGCCCCCCCATAAATCCAAACCCACCTCTCTGCCTTTCTAAATGAGTCCATGATCTAACCAGTCGGCTACGCTGATATTGTAGGTGGGCAAGTTCAACCTGTAACACACCTTCTCTGGTCTGCGCTCTTTCACCAAAAATATCCAGTATTAAGGCTGTTCGATCTATAACCTTACAATTAAGTTCTTTTTCAAGGTTTCGTTGTTGAATTGGACTTAAACGTGCATCAAAAATAACAACTTGAATCTTTTTCTCAATAATAACAGATTTTAAATTTTCGATATTTCCCCGCCCTATTAAGGTTGAAGAACGGAATGACCGAATATTTATAATCTCTCTATAGGCAATATCAATTTTAATAGATGATACTAATCCAACAATCTCATCAAGCCTAGATTTAGAATTCCTATCATTTTGTTTTAGATTTACATCCCATGGAACAATGACTGCAGCAAAATTTGATGATTTCACTGAATCGGATTCAATCATAAATATAAATTCTCACTTTTCTTCAGATGTTGTGGAAGTTGAAGTCGCTGCAGGTACATTAAAGGGGAGTTGAACAGGTGACGAGGGCATAATCGTACTTACAGCATGTTTATAAACGAGCTGCGCATGACTTTCTCTACGTAATAATATGGAGAAATTATCAAATCCAGAAATGATTCCCTGTAATTTCACGCCATTCACTAAGAAAATAGTAACTGAAACTTTGGAACGACGGATCTGATTTAAAAAAACATCTTGAATATTTTGATATGTATCTTTTGACAAAATAAAACCTTTACCAATCACTTTATGAAATTGAAACTTGCATATATTAACAGTTTAATTATTTATATTATTATTATTATTTCTTTCTTCTGATCCGGTAACTCCTAACTGTTTCAATTTTCTGTGTAAAGCACTTCGTTCCATTCCAACAAAACCAGCAGTCCGACTGATATTGCCACCAAACCGCATTAATTGAGCTTGTAAATATTGCGTTTCAAAAATATCA
Organism: Commensalibacter melissae; assembly: GCF_009734185.1. NCBI lineage: Bacteria > Pseudomonadati > Pseudomonadota > Alphaproteobacteria > Acetobacterales > Acetobacteraceae > Commensalibacter > Commensalibacter melissae. The sequence continues at coordinate 1,013,178 of NZ_CP046393.1, forward strand.
CGAGCCTCTCTTAATGGAAGACTGATGATATCAGTTTGTGTATCGATTTTCAATAAACCCGGTGCGTTTTGACCGACATTTGATGGCAACATATCAGTACGGATGGCTTCATTAACATTTCCAGGCATCATGATTAAAAGCCGTTCCATTAAATTGCGTAATTCACGTACGTTTCCTGGCCATTCATAAGTCTGTAAGGTTGTTAGAGCATCTGCTGATAATTCAATAACTGGCACTCCGGTTAATTCAGAATAATGCTTCAAAAAGAAAGTTGCTAGTTCAGGTATATCTTCTCTTCTTTCCTTCAAGCTTGGAATCTTCAAAGGCACAACTGCAAGACGATAATATAAATCCTTGCGGAATCTGCCATTGGCAATTTCCTGGTTTAAATCCCTATTCGTAATGGCAATAACTCTCACATCAACCTTAACGCGGCTGGAACCGCCAACACGTTGAAATGTTTGATCCTGTAATGCTCGAACAATCTTTCCCTGTGTTTCAAGAGGCATGTCAGCAACCTCATCTAACACCAGCGTACCTCCATGAGCCTTTTCAAGAACACCGGTACGTCTTTGCAAATTATTTTGTGTATTACCCTCAATACCAAACAATTCTTCTTCAAATCTTGTTGGGGAAAGGGTTGCGCAATTTAATACAAAAAAAGGTCCCTCTGCTCTTTTAGATAATTTATGTATAGCTCGAGCAGCCACTTCTTTTCCCGTACCTGGCGCACCATATATTAGAACTCGAGAATTCGTTGGCGCAACACGCTCAATTTGACTTTTGACAGAATTGATAGTTTGACTTTGTCCATTTAATTTAACTTCGTATCCACTTCGGAAACGTAATTCTTCATTTTCCCTTGCCAATTTTGCAGCTTCCAGAGCACGACGGACTACTACTAGTAGATGATCTGTTTTGAAGGGTTTTTCAATAAAATCATATGCACCATGTTGAAGTGCGGAAACAGCAGTTTCTATTGTTCCATGACCTGATATCATGATAGTGGGAACAGCAGGTTTTTCATTTTGTATGAGTTTAAGAATTTCCAAACCATCCATTTTTGACCCTTGCAACCATATATCAAGAATGACTAAAGATGGTCTTCTTGCATGAAAGGCCTTAATCGCTGAATCCGCATCCCCGGCAAGTCGAGTTTCATACCCCTCATCTTGTAAAATTCCCTCAATGAGTAGTCTAATATCTGGCTCATCATCGACGATTAAAATTTCATGCGTCATATTGTCCTCGTATTTGAAAAGTCAAAATTGATATTGTTCCCCGACCTTCGATCCGATCTTTTAACTGCAATGTCCCATTATGTTCTTCCATAATTTTTTTTACAATAGCGAGACCTAATCCTGTTCCCTTAGGTTTATGGGTTACATAAGGTTCAGTTAACCTTAACCTGTCCTCCTGTGGAAGACCAATTCCATCATCTTTTACTGAAATGATAATAGTATTCTTATTTAACTCTAATGTAACCCAAATATTTCCTATGTAATTTTCATGACCGTTACTTTTTTCATTTTCCATATTTATAGCATCTGATGCATTTTGAAACAAGTTAGTGAGAGCCTGACTTATCAATCGCGCATCACAATTCATTTCAATTTTGTCATTGGGCAAATCCGTATGATATCTTATTTCACAATGTGCATTCTGCTGAAGAAATAATGTTTCCCTAATAATGCGTGTCACTTCGTTTGTTTTGATAACAGGTTGGGGAAGTCGAGCAAAAGATGAAAACTCATCCACCATTCTACCTATATCACCAACGTGACGTACAATTGTATCAATACACTGATTATATATATCCTGATCTTTGGATATCTCTTTAAGAAAACGTCTTCGAAGTCGTTCTGCAGAAAGTTGGATAGGTGTTAAAGGGTTTTTGATTTCGTGCGCAATTCGACGGGCGATATCTGCCCAGGCGGCTTTTCTCTGCGCCGCTTGTAAATCCGTTATATCATCAAAGGTAATTACAAATCCCTCAATTTCATTTCCCCTGATTTCTGGCCCAATCTGAGCAAGCAACATTCTACTCCCAGCAGAGGTTTTGATTTGAATTTCCTTTTGAATTAATTTATGATTGTTATTGATAGTATCTCTTTCTTCGGAAATAATTGATAGCAAGGGAGAGAATTCTGGTACAACATCCGTAATTTTATGTCCTATATAATTCATTAAATCAATAGATAGAAGTTGATTTGCTGATCGATTAGGCAATTCAATTATTGCTTGCTTGTCCAACCCAATCACTCCACTGGAAACACCGGATAAAACCGCTTCGGTGAAGCGTCTGCGTTCATCAATTTGCTGATTGGCCTCTATAAGTTCTTTATGCTGGAAAGAAAGTTGATTGGTCATTTGATTAAAGGCACGTGCCAAATCGGTTATTTCATCATCCTTACCATATTCAGGTACCCTAACATTGAGGTTACCTTTACTGATCTTTTGTGCAGCTAACGTCAATAACCCGACAGGACGAGCAATTTGGTTGGCAATAAAAAGGCCTATCAAAATGGCCACCAAAACAACAAGCAATGCAATCAATGCAAATATAATTACAAACATCACCTGAATTTTTGAACTTTTGTTGTTTAAATCATTATACTGCATAACAACTTTTTCAGTTTTATGCATATGATTAAGAATAACCGGATCAACAGGCCTTATAATCAATAAAACGAGCGGCGGAGTATCGTTAATAGGAATGGCAGCACGAACTGTTTCCTCATCAGGTGAATCCAAAATTGCCACATCATTATGCGACATCAAGGTCGCTGATCGAGGTAATTGTTTGGCGTATGATGTATTATTGAATAAACCACCCGACGCAATTATTTTTTGGGTAAAAGAGTTGTAGACAAAGGCAGCGTTTAATCCTCTTAATGTTGCTTGAGAATCAAGAATCTGATCGAGGCTATTACCATCATCATATAGATCCTGACCTGCTTGAGCGTAATTGTTTTGAATACCTTGTATATAATTGGCCAAAGAAAAGGCTTCAGTGCGTATATTGTCATTATGTTCCTGTAAATAACCTTTTGAAGCCAGCAAAGCCTCGTTAAGCGCTGTGCTTACCCTGTTATTAAACCAGTTTTGAATGCCAAAATGAAATAAAATTGTCGCAAAAATTCCAACCAAAATGGTTGGAACAATGGCAATAATACTAAATAACACAATTAGCTTGATATGTATTTTTGAACCAACCAATCTTCGTCTATGTTCGAAAATCAAACGAAATATACAAAAGAATAAAGCTAGTATCAATAAAACAAGAACTAATCCGTTAATACTTAAAATAATAAATTGTACCGATGATTTATGAGATGTAACAATTCCACCTGAAAGAATAACAAAAGTGATGATTGTAAAAATCAAGGCTAGCACAACCAAGAAAATAGTGGCTTTTCTATTAGAAAATTTTTCAGTAACCTTATTCACTTTCTGCTTATAGATTTTTCCAGACATGTTGAGCCTTTATGTTTTTTACTCAATTCAAGAAGATTAAACATTTTCATTTTTTTACGTAACGTATTTCGATTTATTCCCAGCATCGAAGCCGTTTTTATTTGATTGCCCTCAGCTTCCACAAGAGCCATTTCAATCAAGGGTCGCTCAACTTCCATTATAATTTTTTCATGTAAATTTGAAATTGGTTGACCTTTATTTTCAATAAAGTAACGATTTAGATGACCTTCAATCAGTTTTGACAAAGGCTTTAAACTGTCTAACTTGAATGATTTATCAATCATGGAAGAATCATTTAAAATCTTTTTTACAAAATCAACCTCGATTGTTTCATAGGGATATAGAATCAATAGACGAGTTATGATATTTTTTAATTCACGAATATTTCCTGGCCAACTATAAGTCAAAAAATAATCCATAGTCTCGTTAGAAAAATTTATAATATTTTGATCATTTTTTAAAAAATGTTGGATAAGTAAAGGTATATCCTCAGTTCTCTCCCTTAAAGGGGGAAGATATATTGGTGCAATATTTAAACAATAAAAGAGATCTTCTCTGAAATGCCCGGTTTTAACCAACTCAAATAGATTGTTTTTTGACGTCGCTATGATACGGTAATTTTTTGTGTTTGAATTATTCGTTGAAAAACAAAAATTTTTTTCAAGAAATTTCAATAGATGAAATTGGGCAGATAGTGATAACTCACTTATTTCATCCAAAAATAATGTACCTTTATAGTTTTTCTCCAGATTATTTATTTCTTTTTTATTTTCATGAATAAAAGGAGTATATTTCAAAAGCTCATTTTCAATATCATCATCTTGTAAAATAGCCAAATTTATCGTTATAAATAAATTGTTTTTTCCATTACCATAATTGTGTAAAACTTTTGCAACGAGATCTTTACCTGTTCCGCTTTCTCCCGTGATAAGAACAGTCAAATCAGATCGAATTAACCTAGCGATCATACGATACAATTCCTGCATCGCTGTTGACTGACCAATTAAGGGTAAATTTTCTTCATGAATAATTCCATCAAAATTGTAAAAATTGACTTTTAAGGATTTTAATGCTTTTCGTACCGTTGCAATTAACTTATTAAGGTCAAATGGTTTTGGGAAATATTCAAAAATATTCTTTCTTTCAACCTCTAATGCCGTTGAAAGTGTTGATAATGCACTTATAGCAATAATAGGTATGTCAATATTAAATGATTTAATCCTGTCAATAACATCAAAACCATTTATATCAGGCATCATTATATCTGTTATGACAAGATCAACTTTATTTTTTTTAACCCAATCCAATCCCAATTCAACTTTTGTCGTTGCCATTACATTATAATCTAGTCGTGTAAAGGCCTGACTTAAAACTGTTCTAATCGAAGTGTCATCATCCAGAATTAAGATTGTTGATTTTTTTATAACCATTTTTAATTAATTACAACTTAATATCTCAGGTTTGCTTTGGATTGTTTGATGGGAAGAAATATTTTAAAATCAGTGAATTTCTTATTTCGTTCAACATCAATTATACCTCCATGATTTTGAACAATTTTTTTACATAAAGCTAATCCGATTCCCAATCCATTTTCCTTGTCACTAATAAATGGATTAAAAAGATGATCTTTTATTTTTTCAGATATACCTGCTCCAGTATCTCGAATAACAATCAATAATGGTAAAAAATTATAGTGATGACACGCCTCTTTTATCAACAAATCTGATTGATATTTGGTTATTATACTTATTTCATCTTGATTATCAAAATTTTGCAATGCTTCTGAAGCATTTTTGATAAGATTAAGAAATAATTGTATTAATGCATCTTTATCGCCCATTATTAAAGGTAGAGATGGATCGTATAATGCATTGATTCTGATATCTTTAGCAAAACCATTTTTTGCGATTTGAATAACATGATTCAAAATAGCATGAATATTCAACTTCGAATATTTGATATGTTTATGCGTTTCAACAATATATCTATCAAGCATATTACTTATCCGCTCAACTTCTGTACAAATTAAGCCGGTTAGCTTTTTATCTTTATTTGCAACAGTTTGTTGCAGCAATTGTGCCGCACCACGAATGCCTGATAATGGATTTTTTATTTCATGCGAAAGCATGAGTGCCAGATTTTTTTCAATTTGATTGAAATCAGTTGTTTCCCGTGAATTCCTGATCATATTGAGCAAGAAATGATCATGAAATGTAACGATATATAGATCATCATTATTTTCAACTGGGGCCAGAGAAAGAAAAAATTCTTTATTATTACCGTTTTTCAATCTTAATTTCATTCCGTATTGCGTAACAACACGTCTATTTTCTTTTACTTGCGAAAACAATGTTGAAAAAGATATATTTTCCAGTAAAAAATTATTCAATTCACAACAATGGGCAGATTTTCTGGAAATATTCAACAACAATTCTGCCTGATGATTCAGATAAACAATTTTTCCGAAATGATTGATAATCACCAATGGAAAAGGTAAAGCCTCAATTATCTCATTACTATCTGTAAAAACATGAATATTTTTGCTCATCATAAATTTCAATTAACAAATTCATGCCTTATTAAAAATTCATCACTATGGAAATCATAGAATTCGTTAATTGCATAGATTACATCCCTAGCGTTGTCCATTTTATTAATTGATGCTCTGAATGAAGCAGAATCAGGTAAGCCCGCACAATACCATGATAAATGTTTACGGGCTAATCTTAATCCAGAATACTCCCCATAATAGGTTAACATGGAATCATAATGAGATAGAATGATCTCTTTTTCTTCCTGCAAGGTTATAGGTGCTGGAATATCCTTGCATTGCAGGTAATGGATAATCTTGGATAAAAGCCAGGGTTTTCCGTAAACACCCCGTCCAATCATAATTCCGTCAGCCTTTGATTGTTGCAAAGCAATCACAGAAGTATTGAAATCAACAATATCACCGTTAACGATTACTGGAATTTTAACAGCTTCCTTAACATACTTCACAAAAGACCAATCTGCTTTCCCCTTATATAATTGCTGTCGTGTTCTGCCATGCACTGTAATCATTTTAATCCCACATTCTTCAGCAATTCTGGCCAATTGCGGGGCATTTAGGGATTGATGATCCCATCCCATACGCATTTTAAGCGTAACCGGAACATCAACAGCTTTAACCACTGCTTTCAATATAATTGATGCTTTTAATTCATCCTTCATCAGGGCTGAGCCAGCTTGTTGACCCACAGCCACTTTCTTGACGGGGCAGCCAAAATTAATATCAATAATATCAGCGCCTTTATCAACAGCGATTCGTGCCGCCTCAGCCATGGCTTGAGGATCTGAACCAGCTAATTGGGTAGAGTTCAAGCCCTTTGTAATAGGTTCAGCCATTTGCAACGTTGTCTTGTTTTCACGAATCATGGCCCATGAGGCTATCATTTCGGAAACAACCAGGCCCGCACCGAATTTCTTGACCAATTGTCTGAATGGAAAATCTGTCACTCCTGCCATAGGTGCCAGAATAACAGGATAGTTGATTATTTTATCCTCAGCAAGGCAAATTGGTTTTAAATCAGGAATGTCTTCAGCAGTATCTATAATCATTATCGGTATTATTTTCAATTTGATTTCGTAAAATTTATCACAATTGATTTATTATTTAAAACATGATTAATAAAGTCTTTTACTTTAATTATAGTTTAACAAAAATATCTTTTTTTATACAATTCAGTTATTATGCGCATCGCTCTTATTCTTCTATCTGCCGGTTCAGGTAAACGGTTCAATCAAAATGGAACGTTACCAAAACAGTATGTTCAATTGCTGGGTCATCCTGTCATCTTTCATGCTGCCAAAGCATTTTTACCTCATGTTGATCTTGTACAGCCCGTAGGTGATGCCTCATTGTTGTCTCCAGTTTTAAATGATCTAAAAAATAATAAGATTTTACCAATCATTCAAGGGGGGGAAGAACGACAGGATAGTGTAAAGGCCGGTCTGGAGGCATTGGCAAAACTTCCCGAACCTGAACAGCCTGATGTTGTTCTAATACATGATGGAGCAAGACCGAATATATCATCTGAGATTATTACAAAGGTAATTGACGCTCTTAAACAATATCCTGCAGCTATTCCCGCCATTCCCGTTGCTGAAACACTTAAAAAATCTAAACAAAATATTATTGAGAATACAATTTCGAGAGATGATTTATATCGTGCACAAACACCTCAAGGATTTAATTTTCGCCAATTACTTAAAATTCATCGCGGTTCATTCTCCAAAGGAGCAACAGACGATGCAGCGCTTTTTGAACAGGCGGGATTACCCGTTATGTTGGTCATGGGTGATGAAAACAATATTAAATTAACCTACAAAAATGATTTGAAACGATTGGAATGCCTTATGTCTAAAGTAATAATTCCGAGAATAGGTTCCGGTTTTGACGTGCATGCTTTTGAAAAAGATCGTCCATTGATCCTGTGCGGTATTAATATACCCTATGAACATGGATTGGCAGGCCATTCAGATGCCGATGTTGCTCTACATGCTTTATGTGATGCTATCTATGGTGCTTTGGCTGAAGGGGATATCGGCAGTCATTTTCCTCCCTCTGATCCTCAATGGAAAAATGCGGATAGCCAAAAATTTATTATTCATGCCGGAAAACGCATAATAGAACGTGGTGGTAAAATAAGTAATCTGGATATTACCCTGATTTGTGAAAAACCGAAAATGCGTCCGTATATCGATTCAATGAGGCAAAAAATCTCAGAATTGTTGCAACTCAAACTTTCAGCTATATCCGTTAAAGCGACAACTACCGAAAAATTGGGATTTACAGGCCGCCAGGAAGGTATTGCCTGTCAAGCGGTAATATGTTTGCTTATGCCAGAAGAGGAAACTTAGTCTAAAATTTAACTTTCAATATATTTTTTGAGGTTTGATAATCAATTTATTTAAACCTCAATTATTAACATATTCAAGATAATCTACACATTCATTGATTTCTTTCTGTATAAGGTTTAATCTTTGTTGTTGTTCTGCATCATAACCCCAAATTTGAGATTGAATATGTTCATCCAGATAAGCATACTCAAATCCTTCTTGTGCTGATAACTTTCTTTCAAAAATGGCAATTGATAATACAAAACTTCCCAATAATGGTATAATTACAGCAAAAAAAGTCAATTCTTCATCAGAAAGCCTCATAATATATGTTTTTATCTTATTGATTGTTTGTTTATCCTGTACAATAGGCATAACCCCTTTTGTCACCCTAAAGGTTATATGTAAAAACTCTTCAATCCATTGCAAAATAGGTTGCCATAGCTGATTTTGTTTATTTACTAATTGTTTAGGTTTTTCCGCACGATAGCAAAGCAATTCACCATTTACATAGGGAAGAAGGACATCAATATATTTCTTACGATCAGGTTTGATTTTTTCAATAAGAGTACTGATTATTCGCGTAATGGGTAAAGTATCAAATGAAAAAATATCTCCTTTTTTACAACCGGCATTTTGCCATTCATCTACTATTCTTTTTGCTAGCGTTTCGTTAGATACTGTTAGTATCGATTTCTGAGGAAGACGTAATAATTGTTTATCAAGATATATCCTAAAACCATCATCATCTTTGATATAAGTTGCCTTATCCCAAAAACGGCGCAATTTTAATGGTTTGTTCATATAATTTTTCCAATATCAGGTATTTATAATTATTGTGCTCTAGCTTTTGATAAGGAATCTGAACAATAATCGGTGCGTTCAAGCATTTTTTTTATCGTATTAATACTTAGGGTAAAAACCTTATCTTTATTTTTTTCAAAGTTTATAATCGGTTTGTCAAGATTGCCTTTAATAATGATTGGCACGGAGGCACTGAATGAACCCAATGAGATATCGGGAACAATATGAAAATCAATTTGATGAGCGGGTATAGAATAATACCCTGTTCCATTCAGGGCAAATTTTTTAGCCTGAAGTGTAAATGTATCAAAATATAATTGATCATTTTTCAGGTTAAAATGTACTGCCAAACATTGCGTTGAAAGATTCTTTTTCAATGGCAAAGTATCAGCCGCTTTACCTAGATAATGTCTTAATCCTTCAGCCTTGACGATTCCTCCAATTCCGGCCATTCCAACGCGTCCAACCATTGAATGAATCCACTGATCATAATTTGAACCTTTAGCTGAAATATTTCCAGTCACTTCAATAGGACCACTATACAATTCTGCCAACTTATATCTTTGTTCCAGCCACTCCATCGGAATAACGGATGGATGGATCGTAACATACAATTTTTGATCATCATTGTTATGATTATAGGCGATATCAAGATTAAGATGATTTTGTTTATTAATGAACTGTGCATTGTTAATTTTTAACTGATTGTTATTCCAATTAAAATATCCTGAAAAATTATTAAAATTATATTGATTAAATTGAAGATTTTTACCGTTTATATTACCTTCTGCACCCAAATTGTGCAAAATTTCATCACGAATATGATTGATTGACTGAATGTCAACTCTAAAAGGCAAATATATTTTACCATTATAAAATATATCATGTGCTTCAACAAAACCATTTTTAGAAGATTGATGGTCAATTTTTAATGCATTTAATTTTATTTTGAGAGATGGATTTTTTCCTCCCACTGTCCCGTGAATCTGTGCTGAATAATTATCTGATGATAAATTTCCCTTTATGGGTATTTCCTTGAGATTATCTGAAAACAATATTTGTTGAAAATTATTCAATGTTCCCAAATCGCCAGCCCAACTGAATATATTATCATTCACTTTTCCCTTAAACTGGATATTTATATTTTCATTAAACTGATTGGCTAAGATTTGTACATTCGTCAAATCGAAATCTTTGTATGATTCCCTAATTGGAATATAACCCATATTTAATTGTAACAGTTTTATTTTTGGTTTTGAATTTTTCTCCGTTTCTGTATCAACATCTTCAAATAGCGTATTGAAGGTAATATTTTCAACCAATGGTAAATTGGCATGTGGGAATAACAAATTAAGGTTCTGCAAGTTTAGAATCGCGCCTCTTGCCGATATTGAGAAATTTTTCAAATTGATAGAATCTTTTACAGTTCCATTGACATGTATATTTCCGACATTTTGATTTTGAAAATACTCTGTTAAAACCATTTGAAATTTAACAGGAGATGAAGAAACTACATTTCTATGCAATAGCAAAGCATCCGCATGATTGATACGTCCAGATAATGAAAAATTCGCTTGATGATTATGTCCATTAATTTCAAAACGTATCTTATTCCCTTCAAACTGATCAATATCGACAGTTTTCAAAAGAAAATGGGCATGTTTATTATTTTTAAAATTATCGTAACATGTCTGAACATGACTGAAATTGATTGTCCTGAAATTAACTGACCATTTTTTCTTATTTTTTTTCTTATTTTTTTCAGACGGAATATATGATTTTTTATAGGGATGAAATTCCCAGTTTTTTACGCCGTCTTGATTTTCTTCCAAATTTAATTTTACATTTGAAAGTTCCAATGCATGAATATTGATATTTTTTTTTAATAAAGACAATAAATTAATTTTCGCTGAAAATTTCCCTGCATGAATGAAATAATCAGCCTTGCCATCTTTTATATTTGCCAAAGCAATATCTGATGCTTTGATTTCAGGCCAGGGAACCAATTGTAGAGACAAATGATTTAAATGGACTTTTCGTCCTGTTTTTTTTTCAATTATTTCTGATAATTGATCATTAATTTTTTGCCGGTCAATCATATAATTGATTGCAAGATTACTTCCCGCTATCAATAATACAGAAGCTCCCAAAACACCAATAAATATCTTTTTCTTTTTTAGCATCATTAATCTTTGGATTCATTTAATAATGGTAAGTTAAAAATATAAACTAATCAGAAATAACATGATGGTTTTTTTATGCAATCATAAAACAAAACTAATTTTTCAAATGAAATATTTTCAGTTACATTTCTTATCTTTTATTAATTTGACACAATTACCGGATGGCATATCAAATCCCAATCTCTTAAATGTTTCTTTCATATGGGATGACAATTCAACTTCAACCTCCAGATATCCACCCTGGGGATGAGGAATGATTATTGCGCGGGCATGAAGATGTAGTAATTCTGGAAAACCTTCAAGTGAGCCATTCACTTGATTATATTTTCTATCCCCCAATATAGGACAGTTCATGGCCAAACAATGAACACGAAGTTGATGCATGCGTCCAGTAAGGGGATATAATTCGACCCAGGCAAATTTCCTGGCAGCATAATCTTTAACCATATATTCCGTTACAGCTTTTTGCGCATTTTTATTTTCTTCTGAAACAACGACATATGATTCGCCCGGACGTTCAACTTTCAATAATGGTAGCGTCACCCTACCACTTGATGAAACGGGACGACCTGTTGTAATGGCCCAGTATATTTTTTTTACTGCCCTGCCTCTGAACGCAGCAGTTAGTTTTGCTGCAGCAGCTGGATGACGAGCAATCAATAATATACCGGAAGTATCTTTATCCAAACGATGAACCAAACAGGGACGATAGTTACTATTTTCCCTCAATGCTTCGAGCATTCCGTCAATATGAAATCTTACATTACTACCCCCCTGAACAGCAATACCGGACGGTTTATTTATAACAAATAAATCGCTATCTTCATAAATAATCCAGCTTTTAACTTTTTTTGAAAAATGGGAATCCATGTCATGATTTTTTTTTGATAATAGAACATCTTTTTCAACAAGAGGAAGCCGAACAACATTTCCAGTATTCAAATGTGTAGATGCTTGAATTCTTTTTTTATCAACCCTTATTTGACCAGTTCTGCACAATTTTTGAATCATGCCCTGCGTAAATTGAGGATAATTTCTTTTTACCCAACGATCAAGACGCACTTCACCATCTTCATCTTTAACCGTAATATTTAAAATTTTCATATAATCTATTTATTTCTAAGTTTATTCCACTGTTCAAGACGTTTTGAAATGATCTCTTCTGTTCCCCGATGTGTGGGAAAATAAAACTGTTCACGTTTCATACGATCAGGAAAATAGTTTTGTCCAGAAAATCCCTCTTCTGTATCATGATCATACTGATATCCCTTGCCATAACCAAGTTCTTTCATCATTTTGGTTGGCGCGTTCAATATATGGGCGGGAGGCATCAAGCTTCCCGTTTTTTTTGCAACCGCTCTCGCTTTGTTAAAGGCTTTATAAATAGCATTGGATTTTGGTGCTGTTGCCAAGTAAACTACCAGTTCAGCCAATGCGATTTCCCCTTCAGGTGATCCTAACCGTTCATAACTCTCCCAAGCTGAAATTGCCAGTATTTGAGCATTAGGTGAGGCTAATCCAATATCTTCCGATGCAAAACGGGTCAATCTTCTTGCAATATATCTTGGATCCTCTCCACCTTCCAACATTCTAGCGAACCAGTACAAGGCAGCATCGGGATCCGAACCTCGAAGTGATTTATGCAGGGCTGAAATCAAATTATAATGCCCATCCCTATCCTTATCATACAATACTGCTTTTTGGCTTAGTAATTCATTTAACGCATTTTCATCAATTTTATGATCAAAATTTTGTTTGATTAATTGTTCTATCATATTCAAGAGATAGCGACCATCTCCATCTGCCATGGCAATAAGAACATGTAAGGCTTTATCCGTAAGAGGCAATTTCTTTTCAGTATTAATTTCAACACGCTTAATGAGTTGTTTCAACGCTTCTTCATCAAGACGTTTCAATACCATCAATTGGCAACGGGATAACAAAGCACCATTTAACACGAAAGATGGATTTTCAGTGGTCGCCCCTATCAGAATAATAGTTCCATCTTCAACAACGGGTAAAAAACTGTCTTGTTGAGTACGGTTGAAACGGTGAATTTCATCCACAAATAATAGGGTACCCTTACCGGTTTGTTGTCTATATTTTCTTGCCTCATCAAAAATTTTTTTTAATTCTGTCACCCCGGAAAAAATTGCGGATATTTGAACAAATCTCAAATTTGTATACTGGGAAATAATCCGGGCAATCGTCGTCTTCCCTGTTCCAGGATAACCCCACAAAATCAAACTTGATAATGTACCATGATTTATCATACGGGTAATAATGCCTTTTTTACCAACCAAATGATTTTGTCCGACAACCTCCTCCAATTCCATTGGCCGCAATTGATCAGCCAAAGGAACCTTATTGTCAATTATTGACTTCTTATTAGAATTCTCACTTAAAAAGGTGTGATCAGAGGCAAAAAGATCCTTGTCATTCTTTGATGAGGAAAAGGTCATGAGGAATTCCGAATTACCTTGTTAATTTTATTTATTTCGCGTGAACATTACCGTAGGAGGGCGCTCCCACACCAGGACAACTGCATGGAGAACCCAGAGGAACTTGATATGGAGTATGACAGCTATAAATTCCTGCCTTGCAAACAGATCCATAACCAACAGATGATTGTGTTCCTGCTGGAACTGGTGTTTCAGCTGTTCCTGAACATCCATTAAGAAACAGCGCGGATGAAACTAAACAGATACCGATACAAAAACAGTGTTTGATATTATTTATTCTTAAATTTACCATTTTCTTTCCATTCATGTTCTTTAATACTATTTTTATTAACTTTATGATTGAATATTATAATTTTCTATCCAAGGATTGATTTTTATCCGACATAAAGTTATCCACAATTTGGGGGATAAACTTGAGGAATAGTTTGTGTGTTATTATAGGATAATATGCTAAAAAACTGTATAAATATATCATTTATGTTATAAACATATATAATATAAAGGTTTTTATCTAACTTTAACAGTTGGATAACATAAACTTTGGAATTATGAAATCAAGCCTTAACTAGAGACTAAATTGAAAAATAGAACAAGATTTTTAACTTTTATAATCACCCTATTTCCCTTGACTGTTTATGGACAATCAAGTGATGAAAAATCAATCAGTTTTTCATATGAACAATTACAACCTATTTTCAAAATTTTACGAACCCAATCAACAACAATAAGTCCCTCATGTATTGAAACCTTAAAAGATATACATGAATTGAAAAAACAAAAAGCCAATGACAAGTTTGACAATGACAGGGATGTTAACAGTAAAATATTAAGATCCCTATACAACAATGCATTGGAATTTTGCAAAGTAGACGCGAGAAATATATGCAGTCACCAAGTTCCCATTTCCATACGCATGGAATGTAGAAAACTTTCAGATTAACAATCCATACGCTGAAAAACCAAATCAATATATATATATATATATATATACAATTTTTTTATTTCCAACGCCAGTTTTTGATTTCTGGCATATCTTCACCATATTGGCGAATATATAATTCATGCTCAACAAGTTTGTCTCTCACAAACTGATCTATATAAGCTATTTTTGATTTGTAACGATCAACCCTGTTCATGATGTTTGATACCAAGTGATAACGATCAAGATTGTTCAATACAACCATATCAAAAGGTGTTGTGGTTGTTCCTTCTTCTCTGAAACCATGAACATGAAAATTTCTTGCATTACTTCGTTTATAAATAAGCGAGTGAATTAATCTTGGAAAACCATGATAAGCAAAGATAACTGGTTTGTTGATTGTAAATAAGGCATCAAATTCTTGATTTGATAATCCATGTGGATGCTGATCATCTGTCATAAGAGTCATCAGGTCAACAACATTGATAAAACGAATTTTGAGATCTGGTACATATTCGTTAAGAATTTTGGTCGCCGCCAATGCTTCAAGCGTTGGTACATCACCAGCGCATGCCACAATGACATCGGGTTCTGTTCCTTTATCGTTACTGGCCCATTCCCAAATGCCAAGGCCTTTATAACAATGTTTAATTGCCTCATCCATGGTAAGCCACTGGGGCTCTGGTTGCTTGCCGGCAACAATAACATTGATACGGTCCGAACTTTTTAAACAGTGACTCGTAACCAGCAACAGGGTATTAGCATCTGGTGGCAAATAAATCCTGCTCATTTTAGGTTTTTTCGAAACAACATGATCTATGAAACCGGGATCTTGATGACTGAACCCATTATGATCCTGCCGCCAAACATGAGAAGTCAAAAGGATATTTAAAGACGAAATTGGCCGCCGCCATTCCACCTTGCTCGCCTCGTCCAACCACTTTGCAAATTGATTAACCATTGAGTCGACAATATGGATAAAAGCCTCGTAACAGGAAAACAATCCATGTCTTCCAGTCAATAAATATCCTTCAAGCCAACCCTCAACCGTATGTTCACTTAAAATTTCCATCACTTGTCCCTTATGGGCCAAATGATCATCGAAATCATATATTTCGGCATTCCAGACCCGATCGGTTACTTCAAATACCTTATTCAAACGATTTGAATTATTTTCATCAGGGGAAAGAAGCAAAAATTTTTCAGGATTATTTCTAATGACATCTCTTAAAAACTCTCCCATTATCCTGGTTGATTCAGCAATTACATGACCATGTTTCGTCATTTTTACTGCATATTGTCGATAATCAGGTAACTTCAAGGGTCGTCTGAGCAACCCGCCATTCCCATTGGGATTGGCGCTCATACGTTTATCTCCCTTGGGTGCCAATTCTGCAATTTCAGGAAATATTGCCCCTTTTTCATCAAATAATGCATCAGGATGATAGGATTTCATCCATTGTTCTAATAATTTCAGATGTTTTGGATTGCTCAAATCCCCAAAAGGAATCTGATGTGCACGCCAATAATCCTCCACTTTTTCTCCATCAATGGTTTTCGGACATGTCCAACCTTTTGGGCTTTTAAAAATAATGGCTGGCCATAATGGACGACCGGTATCATTATTTTTGCGTGCATTCTGTTGAATTCGATGAATACGATTGAATGCAGTATTCATGGCTGAAGCCATTTTCTGATGCATTGAATCTGGATCATTGTCTTCAACAAAAATTGGATCGTAGCCGTACCCCTTGATTAAATTGATTAATTCCTGATGGGATATACGTGCCAATATAGTCGGGTTTGCAATTTTATAGCCATTCAAATGAAGAATGGGTAAGACAGCACCATCTGTTTTTGGATTAACAAATTTATTACTGTGCCATGATGTTGCCAAGGGTCCTGTTTCTGCCTCACCATCACCTATAACACATGCAACGGTCAGATCAGGATTATCAAATATTGCCCCATATGCATGTGAAAGCGAATATCCAAGTTCTCCACCCTCATGAATGGATCCTGGTGTTGGTGCACCTGTATGGCTTGGAATGCCGCCGGGAAAGGAAAATTGTTTGAACAATTTCTGCATTCCCACTTCATCCTGTGTAATCTCGGGAAAAAGTTCTGTATAAGTCCCTTCAAGATAGGTTGACGCCACAACCCCAGGAGCTCCATGACCTGGCCCAGCTATAAAAAGAATATCGTTATCTCGTTCTCTGATAATACGGTTCAGATGAAGATAAATGAAATTGAGGCCCGGGGTTGTTCCCCAATGTCCAAGCAATCGTGGTTTGGTATGTTCCAGTTTCAATGGTTCCCTCAATAAAGGGTTATCCATTAGATAGATCTGTCCAATGGATAGATAATTGGCGGCATGCCACCATTTATTATATAAGTCCACTTCATGTTCAGATAAAAGCTTTTTATCAGTCATTTTTTACTCCTTGATAAATAGCTATTGTTAAACTCAATAAGAGTTATTAAAACCCCGGATTCATGCACGCTGTTTCGAATTTAATAAAAGCTGTTGTATTTCTTTCAATATGATGAACTCCTCATTGGTCGGGATTGTATATACCTTGATATTGCTTTCTGAAGTACTGATCAATTCATTTCCATCTTTATTTGCCTGTTCATCGATTTCAATCCCTAGCCAGGACAAAGTCTGACAGACTACAGACCGGACATATGTAGCATGTGCACCGATACCAGCTGTAAAAATCAATCCGTCAATCCCTTTTAGACAAACAATTAGCCGACCTATTTCTCCAATCAGTTTATAAATAAACAAATCCAGTGCCTGTTTGGCAAATTTCGATTTTGGTCCATTTTGGGCAATTTCATGAATAAGACCTCGCATATCACTTGAAACCTCGGATACACCTAACAAACCAGATTGTTTCCAGATTATATCCTCAATTTCATCGGGAGACCTTTTTTCTTCACGAGTCATATATAAGACGACATTTGGATCGATCTGTCCAGTACGTGTACCCATCACCAAACCGTCCAAGGGCGTAAAACTCATGGACGTATCAATAGATTTTCCTTTATTTATAGCCGCAACGCTTGAACCATTTCCAAGATGCGCCACAACTATTTTACCCTTAATCAGAGGGGATTTATTTTTTTGCAAATAATGCACGATATAATGATAGGAAAGACCGTGAAACCCATAACGTCTCAATCCACTATCATAATATTTTCTTGGAAGGGCAAAGCGTTTAGCTTTATCTGGCATTGTGGCATGAAAAGCGGTATCAAAACAAGCAACCTGAGTAATATCCGGATATTTATCCATTATGACTTTCATGGGAGCAAGGCTGGCTGGTTGATGCAAGGGTACAAATGGTGTTAATGAATCCAGATAACTGTAAATTTTTTGATCAATAACAACAGGACGATAATATTTCATCCCACCATGAACCACACGATGACCGATTGCCAGAATTCTATCTTTTTTTATAAAATCGAAAAGCCATTTCAAGACCTGATCCAACAATTCATCCCTGACATCAAGTTTTGCATATCGGCCATTTGTCCAATTTTTTTCATGAATGATTTTATCTTGACGATCGGTTATTTTCAAATGGGGTCCTGATCCAATCCCCTCTAGTAATCCTTTGGAATATAATTCAAAATCTGAATTATTCTGACTCCGATACAGAGAAAATTTTAGACTTGATGAACCCGCATTAATGATTAATACGACCGATGCCATACACGAAACCCTTCTAGAAAAATAACCTATATATCTAGAAAAGCATAAAGTTAAAAAACTGTTTTAATCAATCAATAGCATAAATAATTGTGGATAAATCAATTAATTCATAAATTTATATTCAGTTTCTCTTCAGCCTTTCACATACTTAATGATTAATCGTAATTCTTTTTTTGTCAAAAGGATAATGTTAAAATTTATTCCTTAATAATCTTGCCTGATCACGTTTCCAGTCACGATCAGCTATTGCCTGACGTTTATCCGCTTTTTTCTTACCCTGACCTAGACCCAGTGTTACCTTGGCTATCCCCCGGCTGTTAAAAAAAATATCCAGTGGAACCAATGTCATACCATTCCTACTTATAGCCCCTAGCAATTTAAAAATTTGTTTTTTATGAAGTAACAGTTTCCTGGGGGCGCGTGGATCAAATTTTGAAAAAAATCCGCCCTGATATTCAGGAATGTAGCTATTGAAAAGCCATATTTCCCCTTCCCTTTCCCCTGCATGAGCCTCGTTAATCGTGGCCCGTCCTAAACGCAAACTTTTTACTTCCGGACCCTTTAACATTAAACCCGCTTCCACCTTATCAACAATGGAATAGTTGAACGTGGCTTTACGGTTTTTTGCCACGTTTCCAAAAGAGATTAGAGAATTTTTCTTTTTTTCCGCCATTTAACCTAATAATCCCACTTTTTCCAAAGCCTCTTTAACCCTAATCCGCGTTTTCTCCGCAACAGGCGCAAGCGGTAAACGGCAAGTCTCTCCTGCCAACCCCAAAACGGACGCTGCAAATTTAACGGGGCCTGGATTGCTCTCAATAAAAAGGGCATCATGTAAAACAGACAAACGATCCTGCATAACCATTGCATTGGCAATATGACCATCCTTCCAGGCCTGTTGCATTTCTGCACATAATTTTGGTGCAATATTAGCCGTCACACTGATACAACCATCACCACCAGCGGCCAAAAATGAAATCGCGGTACCATCTTCCCCCGACAACTGGTTAAAATTCTTTTTAACCGCCCGTCTTACCTGAATGGGTCGGACAAGATTAGCCGTCGCATCTTTGACACCAACAATATAGGGATTTTCTGCAAGTCTTGCCATAGTCTCCACAGACATGTCAATTACTGAGCGGGCTGGTATATTATAGATATAAACAGGAAATTCCGTCGCCTCTACAATTGACATATAATGACAATACAATCCTTCCTGGGTTGGTTTGTTATAATAAGGTGTTACGACCAAAGCAGCTGTCGCTCCAATTTCTTTTGCAAATTTAACCATTTCAATAGCTTCAGATGTACTATTTGATCCGGCTCCTGCCAAAACTGGAACTCTACCATTTGCAACCTTAACCGCCACTTCAACAATTTTCCGATGTTCTTCATGAGATAAAGTTGGACTTTCCCCTGTTGTACCAACGGGAGCCAGTACAGAAGTCCCCTCCTGGATCTGCCAATCCACAAATTTTTCAAAAGTTGGAATATCCAATGAACCATCCTGTTTCATCGGGGTAATTAATGCCGTGATTGAACCTTCAAACCATATACTCATGTTGTCATTATTCCTTATCAATCATTGATATTCAATTATATATTGAATAAGTGTATCAAATTTTTATAAAATTATATATGGACTATACACTCTGACGATATTGTGAAGCAGGATACACCCCCAAAAGAACATAATCATCTGAATAAAATTTCAGTTCATTCAAGGCTTGATTTAACGGGTCATTGTGAACATGTCCTTCCACATCAACCAAAAATTTGGTTGCAACAAACCCCCCTTTATCCATACAGCTTTCCAAACGTGTCATATTTACATTATTTGTCGCAAAACCTCCCAATGCCTTGTAAAGAGCGGATGGAATATTTTTCGTTTTAAATAAAACAGTCGTCATCATGTTTTCACGTTGCGTTGGAATTTTCTTCTCACGTGAAACGATATAAAAGCGGGTTGTATTATAATTTTCATTTTCAACATTGTAACGTAATACATCCAGCCCATTTAATTCTGCCGCAAGTTCCGATGCGATTGCCGCATCTTCCCTGTTATTCATTTTTGCTATAATTTCAGCAGCACCTGCGGTATCAAATTCTGTTATCCGTTCAAGCGACAAATCATTGATTATTTCCGAAACCTGCCCCATTGCCATCGGATGTGTGTGAACCCTTTTGATATCAGAAATTTTTGCATTCTTGATACCTATTAGACAATGTTCAATCCTTTGGAAATGCTCACCAACAATAAAAAGTCCCGAAGAAGGCAAAAGATTATGAATATCAGGCACTCTTCCAACTAAATTATTTTCGCATGGCAACATGGCTTGTTCAGCCTTTCCAGACTGCACAGCTTTTATCGTTTCAATAAAATTTTCACAAGGTAACGTTACCCATCCCCGCCTTGCCGAACGACAGGCCATATCCGAATAGGCACCTGGTCGACCCTGAAAGGCAATAATTTTGGCAGTCATAAAATAATCCTATTAAATAATTCGTTTTCTTATCCGTTCAAGATCGTCTGGTGTATCAATTCCCAATGGCGCTTCATCTATTACAGCACAACCAATATTCATTCCAGCTTCCAAAGCTCTCAATTGCTCGAGTTTTTCTCGTTTCTCAAGTAAAGATTGAGGCAAGTTTATAAAACGGTTAAGAGATTTTCGCGTATATGCATAAATACCGACATGGTGCCATAATGGACCCTTTCCCCATGGAATTGTTGCACGAGAAAAATACAGAGCCTTCGCAAATAATAAATCCTCACTAAAACTGCAAGCCACCTTTACTACGGAAAAAGCCGTCTTTTCAAATTCATTTTTCACGGGAGCTATTAAGGTTCCGATATCTATTCCAGAATATTTCAGCGGTATCAGTGATTTACAAATATCTGATGGATCAATGAGGGGTAAATCGCCCTGAACATTGATAATCGTATCAATGTGATCATATTCCCGCAGTAAAAATAGCGCCTGATAAATTCGGTCTGAACCAGATAAAAGATTTGGATCCGTATCAATTACCCTGCCCCCGTTCTCCCTGACAATCTCCGAAATTTCCCTGTCACCTGAAGCTACAACCACTGGTCCGATTTTCGTTTTTAAAGCCTGTTCCATCACCCTGACTATCATAGGTTTTCCACCGATATCAACCAGGGGTTTTCGTGGCAGTCGAGTTGAGGCCAATCGTGTTGGAATAAGGATTAAAGCAGGCTTCATCAACAATTCTCTATAAAATATATATATCAGTTTTTCTTTATGTTGTATTATTAATAATAAGCTTTTATTCTATAATCAATTTAATAATCATAGTTGTTATTCAAGAAACCAAAGAAAAATAAAATGGATAGTTTTGACTGGAACCGTATAGCTGCAGCTTGTGTCATATCCTGTGGAATATTGTTTGGTAGCTGGTTGATAAGCAAGATCATGATTCCATACTCACCGCTTACATCATCAGTATATGCTAGTGAAAATCAAGAAACCATTGATCTCAAAACCGCCGATATAGGAAAAGGAAAAATCATTGCCTCACAACAATGCGGAGTATGCCACAGTTTCAGACAGGGTGAACCTGATAAAATAGGGCCTTCACTTTTTAATATCAAAAATAAAAAAATTGCCTCCAGTCCAAACTTTAATTACTCTTCCTCGCTTAAAATTCATGAAAACGAATACTGGACAGTGGAAAATCTAAATAAATGGCTTGCCAAACCACTCGCTTTTGCTCCCGCTACTCTAATGGCTTATGGTGGTCTTTCATCAAATAAGGATCGGGCGGATGTTATTGCATATCTGAATTCTCTGACAGACAATAATCCTCCATCAGGACAAAAATAAAAAAACTAAAATAAAGAACCATTTGCATATGTAATAAATTTAACTATGCTTAACCCAAAAAATAATTTTTGAAAAATTATAATATTTTAAATTTTATTGATTTCAAACAATAGGTTTTATAATCTTTATGCTTCAACAATTTTAATGTTAAAATTATAAATCAATTAATTTTTTTACCCTTATCACCTAATTGTCTAATCAGGAAAATATAGTGAAGAATTTAAATTCTTATCTTCAGATTGCTGAACATGCCCTTCAAGAGGCACAAAAAGTTATTCGTCCCTATTTTAGACATTCAATTCATGCAGATGACAAATATGATGAATCCCCTGTAACAAAAGCCGATCGTGAAGCCGAACAAACAATCCGACAAATCCTAAAACAAGAAACACCCGATTTTGGAATTATTGGAGAGGAATATGGATCAGATAATATAAATTCCAAATTTCAATGGGTTATAGATCCAATTGATGGAACCAGGGCTTTTATAACAGGCCGTCCCTTATTTGGAATATTAATCGCCTTATTGTATGAGGGTAATCCTGTATTGGGAATCATTGACCAACCGATACTCAAAGAGCGCTGGATCGGTCTTGATGGGTATGAAAGCCAATTTATTTCTGAATTTGGTGGTCATATAGGTACAAGAAAATGTATTGACCTTTCCATAGCCGAAGGTTCTTGCACTGCACCTGAAATCCTTGATCATTCTCCAAACACCCGTTGGAAATCATTATGCCAAAAAATCAAGAGAATGAGCTGGGGTGGAGATTGTTACGCGTATGGTTTATTGGCATTGGGTCAAATTGACATCATAATTGAATATGGCAATAAAATTTGGGATTGGGCGGCCTTGGTTCCAATCATAAAAGGAGCCGGAGGATCAATAACCGACTGGAATGGAAATTCCCTATCTCTTCAAAACAATAATAAATCTGTGCTAGCTTTGGGTGATCCAGGCTTAAAACAGGACGTTATCAAAATTTTAAATTTTTAGTTTCTATATATTAAAGAGAAAATTAATGAATTCACATCTATCATTACCCAAAGACAAAATTCATATTCTTTTATTAGAAGGTGTTCATCAAAGTGCCGTCGATTTATTAAAAAAGAATGGGTATAACAACATTACCTATCTTAAGACAGCCTTGGAGGGTGATGCTTTAAAAAAAGCGATCAAAGGTGTACATTTAATCGGTATTCGCTCCCGTACACAATTAACCAAAGAAATCTTGGATGAAGCCGATAAACTGATTGCTATTGGATGTTTTTGTATCGGCACAAATCAAGTTGATCTTAATGCTGCACGCAATCTGGGTATTCCTGTTTTTAATGCCCCCTTCAGCAATACCCGTTCGGTGGCGGAATTAGTAATGGGTGAAATCGTCATGCTGTTAAGGCGCATTTTTGTTCGTTCATCCGAATGTCATAAAGGACTCTGGGACAAAAGCAGTATAAATAGCTGGGAAGTAAGAGGCAAAACTTTAGGAATTGTGGGATATGGATCCATCGGATCACAATTATCAATTTTAGCCGAATCTTTTGGATTACAGGTTATATATTATGACATAATTGATAAGTTAAGTCATGGAAATGCGCGTCCTGTTCAATCATTGAAAGATCTTTTACAGATAAGTGACATTGTTAGCCTGCATGTGCCTCATAATAAAGGCACTATCAATCTGATAGGCGAAAAAGAGATAGCCTTGATGAAACCCGGTTCATTTCTTATCAATAACGCTAGAGGACAGGTTGTTGATATTGATGCCCTTGTACAAGCATTGAAATCCAATCATCTTTTAGGTGCGGCAATTGATGTATTTCCTGTAGAACCCAAAGTTAAAGGTGAGGAATTCAATTCACCATTACGCGAATTGGATAATGTTATCCTAACACCTCATATCGGTGGATCCACAATCGAGGCGCAAGAACGAATTGGTCGGGAAGTAGGAAATAAGTTTATTGAATATTCAGATGTCGGTTCAACCCTAAGTGCCGTAAATTTTCCAGAGGTTCAGTTGCCAATCCGTTTAAAGGGCACACGATATATGCATGTTCATCAAAACATTCCTGGCATCATGCAAAAAATTAACAACATATTTACCAAGGTCAACGCCAATATTTCCGCTCAATATTTACAGACGGATGGTGAAGTGGGTTATGTTGTCATTGAGGCAACAACCGATGGGGATAAGGAAATTGATATTGAAATTTTGCGAGCCTTACGCAATCTCGAGGGAACGATCAGAGCTCGAATCCTTTATCGTCCAAATGAGTTGTAATTAATTAAAATTTTAAAGTCAGGATCCATATTCTATAATGGCAATAACCAGAATATCAACTTTTGCCTTTTCTGGTATTGATCCTATTTCTGTGGAAATTCAGGTTCAAATTTCTCGAGGCTTACCCGCATTTACAATTGTTGGTCTGGCTGATAAGGCCGTGACTGAATCCCGTGAACGGGTTAAGGCCGCCCTTATCTCAATGGGCATAGCCTTACCACCGAAACGGATTTTGATAAATCTTTCTCCAGCCGATATTATTAAAGAGGGCACTCATTATGATTTGCCTATTGCATTGGGACTGTTGGTCGCTTTGGATATTATTCCTGAAGAAATGTTATTGAATTATGCAGCTGTTGGCGAATTATCACTTGATGGAAAAGTTAGTGCTGTCAACAATGTAATTTCAGCAACTATTGGAGCTGTTTCTCAAGAAAAAGGTTTGATTTGTCCAGCCATACAAGGAAGCGAAGCCCTATTGGGTGGAGATATAGATATACTTGCTGCTCCCGATCTGCTTTCAATCATCCAACATTTTTTGGGAAAACAGATTTTAACGCCTCCTAAAATGTTACAGGCTCCAAATACCTCCCATGATTATGATTTGTTTGATATCAAAGGTATGGAAAGTGCAAAACGTGCCCTGGAAATTGCCGCTTCAGGTGGGCATTCAATGTTGATGATTGGGCCGCCAGGATCTGGCAAATCCATGCTTGCAACAAGATTGCCCAGCATTTTACCTGATTTAACCGCACAACAATCTTTAGAGGTTACTCGTATTTATAGTGCTGCGGGATTATTAAACGGTTCTGTCCCTATCAGACAACCTCCCTTTCGAAACCCGCATCATTCTGCCAGTCAAGTTTCATTAACTGGAGGAGGAATAAAAGTGAAACCGGGTGAAATAAGCTTGGCTCATCATGGAATATTATTTTTGGATGAATTTCCTGAATTTACGAAGAACAGTCTTGAAGCATTAAGACAACCGCTTGAAAATGGTAAAATATCTATTGCCAGAGCGATGAATCATATAACTTTCCCTGCGAAATTTCAATTAATTGCCGCAATGAATCCCTGTCGATGTGGATATATGGGCGATACAGAACGTGAGTGTCATCGTGTCCCCCGCTGTGGTGAAGAATATACTCGTAAGATTTCTGGTCCATTATTGGATCGTATCGATATTGTTACCTATATTGAACCGATACCACCACGCGATATCGTTTCTATACCGAATGGTGAAAAAAGTGTAAAAGTTGCAAAACGTGTAAAAAAAGCCAGAGAAAAACAATTTGAAAGACAGAACAATTTAAATTGTGAATTAAATAATAATCAAATATCATTATCTGCCTCGGTGACGGAAATAGTAGAAAAAGCTTCAATGCAATTACGCCTTTCAGCCCGAGGCATCACAAGATTATTGAGGGTGGCTCTTACAATCGCAGATCTTTCAGAAAAGGATGAAATTGATATTTCCAGTATTACTGAAGCGTTGTCCTATCGAAAACGTAATCTACTTTAACGTTTTATCAAAAGCTTGTTTTAAATCTTCAATCAAATCATTTTCATTTTCTAAACCGATATGAAACCTACAAGCCGAACCAGTTAAAGTTCTGCTTTTATATTTCCTTCTTATCTCTCCATCAGTGAGTAAAACCAGACTTTCATATCCCCCCCAAGAAGCACCAATTGAAAAAATTTTAAGATGATTAATCATTTCAATAACTTTTTGCAAAATAATATTTTTTTTGAAAACCACTCCAAATACACTGCTTGCACCTGTAAAATCTCGTTTCCAAAATTCATGCCCATAACAACTTGGCAATGCAGGATGAAGAACCCGTTCAACATAAGGTTGCCGACTGCACCAGTGTGCAATTTTTAATCCGGTCACTGATTGTTTTTCGAGTCGCGCTGCCATAGTTCTCAACCCACGCAATGTTAACCAGCATACATCTGGCGCTGCCACCTCTCCCATGGCGACAGCATAATCCCTTAAAATATGCCAGTCATCATCACATTTAACTGTAATGGCACCAAGTACTAAATCTGAATGACCATTGGCATATTTTGTTAATGCCTGAACAGATATATCCACTCCATGCTCGAAAGGCTTAAATATACCTATTCCCCATGTATTGTCTAATATTAGTTTAGCTCCATATCTATGGGCTATTTCAGCCGTACCAGCAATATTCTGAATTTCAAAACTATGACTACCTGGACTTTCCGTAAATATTAATTTCGTATTGTTTTGAATATAGGTTTCAATTTCACCAAGATTACAATCAGCGGGGTAGTAGCTGATTTCAACTCCAAATTTTTTCAAAACAGTCTCTGCAAACCGTTTGGTTGGCCCATAGATACTGTCAATTATCAAACAATGATCACCTGACGATAAAAAACCTAATAGAGGTATAGTACAAGCTGCCAAACCCGATGATACTACTTGACAATGTGATCCTCCTTCAATTTGGGCAATAACTTGCTCAAGCTGATGCTGATTTGGTGAACCCATTGCTCCATAAAGGGTTTCATGTTCATACTTACCTTTTTCCGAACGACGCATTGCCTCAACTGAAGGATATATAACTGTCGATCCCCGTGCGAGCGGATCATTTACAAACACACCTTTCTCGGGTAATGAGTATGTCTGTCTACCTATTTGGACCAAAAATGTTGACAAAATTTTCCATCCATAGGAAACGGCCAATTCTTCAGATGATATATGAGACATGGTTTAACCTTTTTGATAAAAAATCTTTTACTTACTGAAAAATCATCTTATAAAGATTTGTCCTATTTTTATATTTAAATCCTGTTAGCAATAATTGAAACTCATACTTTATAATATTTACTAATTCGTAATTGTTATCGATAATTAATTATCCCAAAAATGTTACTAAAATTCTTATATATTGAAAAACAAAGATTAATTCTTAAATTTGTTGGATCAAAAATAGGTAGTAATATTAATTATATTATCAGATAACTATCCAAGAATATCAATTCATGACCCTTTCAATTACGCCACATTACAAAATTCCTAACATTCCTAAAATATTTTCTCAAATGAAAATTATCAGCTGGAATTTGTTAAGAAAAATTGGAGCATCTCCATATGACGTTGCTTATTTGATCAATAATCACAAACCTGATTTATTGTTAATGCAGGAAGCAACAGAGGAAATTAATATTTTACCCGATCTTGTTGGTGGTTATTACAGTCGTTTTCCATTACCTGGCAGAATTCATGGTGTTGCTTGCTGGAGTCCTTACCCATTTTTTTCGCCACCCACGATTTGCGATTTACCCCGAGGCACGTTAATCAAACGTGTTGCCCAATTGATCGATTATGGAAATTTCTGGATAGCTAATGTCCACCTATCCCATGGTCAGATATTGAACCGTAAACAATTACAGGCTCTTGCCGGTATTCTACCTGATCACGCTGCAGTTTTAGGTGACTTTAACCAGATTGGTCCCGCATTATTACATGGATTCAGAGATGTTGGGCCCAATGAACCAACACATAAAATGGCCAATCTTGTGCCAATTCGTCTCGATCGTTGCCTGATCAAAGGTATGGAGTGTATTGCAAGTCAGGTTTTATCCAGATTTACATCCGATCATCATCCAATAATGGTAATACTACGTCCAGTCTTATAAATATGGAAGCAGCAATCGAGTGGTAGCATCTCTTAATTTTACCAAAAAGAATCTTTTTTCAAGCTCTTTTAATTTTAATAGCTTGTTTTTATGCAATATAATGAAATCGTCAATTTTTTCTGAAAATTTTTCATGATAAACTTCCATATTGATTTCAAAATTCAATCTTAAACTGCGCATGTCAATATTTGAACTACCTACAAAGGACCATAAACGGTCAATAACCATAAGTTTGGAATGATTGAAAGGAGGTTTGGCCAACCAGATTTTACATCCATAACGTAAGGGTAATTTATTGTTTATGTTTCTGGCCCAATCAACCAAAAACTGATTGCTTTGTTCAGGGGTAATTATATCAATTTCCACCCCTCGAATGGCAGCCATACATAACAATGATAGAAAACGGTCATCTGGCAAAAAGTAAGGGGTCATAATCCTTATTGATTTACGCGCCAAACTTATTGCCTGCATCATTGTATATTTGATTTTTTCCATATCTGAATCAGGACCAGCGGTTATAATGCGACATACCATATCTCCTTCCTCTTTCACTTCAGGAAAAAATTTTTTATCATCCAGCTTTTCCGATGTAATAAAAAACCAGTCCTGCAAAAAAGCTTCGGTTAATTCATGAACAATGGCGCCTTTTACCCTAAAATGAGTGTCTGAAACCGGATTTTTAGGGCATTTTGATAACACATTTACAGCAGCGATATTTAAACCTCCTATAAACCCAATCTTTCCATCTACCACCAAAATCTTCTTATGAGTTCTTAGGTTTATAAACGCCATTTTCCAGGGAAGAAATGTATGCATAAACCTGTCTATACGAACGCCATGAGCTTTTAAATATTTGGCAATGGGACAATAGAAATAACCGCTACCTATTCCATCGACAAGTACACGGACAACAGCGCCCCTTTCATGTGCCCTGATTATTGCATCGGCAAATTTCCTGCCAATATCATCGCTTTTAAGAATATAAGAGGATAAGAAAACGCAACTTTTTGCAGAATTTATTGATTCCAGCATAACGGGATAGGCCCCATCCCCATTATGATATATATCAATATTATTTCCCTTTAATAATGCCCTTTGTGTAAAGCTTTCTACAACTTTAGCCAATGGATAAAAATGACCTTGAACTGTATAATTAAAATTGCTTTTGGTAAATTTATGATGCCAAGGCCTGTGTGTGGCCAATTTTTGTGCCTTTCGGGTAACACGATTTATACCAAACATAAAATACAGAATAAAACCCGTAATGGGCATTATCCACGAGAATCCGATCCATCCTATCGCGGCTTTGGTATCTCTCACATGTTTCAAAACATGATATGTAACCACTATTAATAAAAATAATCTTAGAACCGCCATTACCCAATCTTGCTTGACATCAATAAAAAACAGATAAGTATAAAAGGCAGTCATAAAATTCCATTCCAAATAATTAACAACATATATTTTTATTCTATTTTAATTATGTTATGCTTTAATTATGATCAAATTTAGTAATCGTCAAAACGATTTTAATTCTTATTCTTTCACCAATAAAAATTATTCTGCTGGATTATTTGCTGAAGAAAAAGTAGCGAGCTATTTAAAAAAACTTGACTGGAACATATTGAATCAAAGATACCGCTGTCCATTTGGAGAAATTGATTTAATTGCACAACGTGCTGACTATATATTGTTTGTGGAAGTCAAGAAAAGAAAAACCTTGCGCAAAGCTCTTTTCGCTCTTACCAATAGACAGAAACAAAGATTGATTAATTCCGCGAATTGTTATCTTGAAACATATAACATGAATAATATCAACAATGTTCAATTTGATTACATTATACTAGATTCTCAAAATCGAATTGAACATCTTGAAAATATTACCGCTTATTAGCTGCGATGACGACGAGCTTTAGATTTTTTATGGGATGAAACATTATATAAAACATTTCTTACCCTCATTTTTCCTAGATTTCTTTGTCTATAGGAAATTTTATGAACCAATGATGAATAACTTTTTTTTGAACTCGTGTGATAGGCAACATTCCTTAGCATTGGATGTCTTGATTTTCTCACGGTACGTTTGACAGGACGGTAATGATGTACTATAGGTGCAGCCGTAAGGGATGCAAGGGTTAACTTACCTGCTTCCGATTCCGTAACAATATGTTGTGCCTTAACAAAAGAAGGCGTTGAACATCCTAATATTGTAACCCCTAAAACCCAATAAAAAGTTTTTTTTACATTTTTTATCATTATCCCAGACCCTTAAACCAAATACCAACCTAGATATCAAGAAACACATTAAAGGACAATTTAGCAAGAATAAAAAGAAATAAAATAGAATTTTTATTCTTGCGTTGTAAAAATTCTACTATTTACTTGCTGATAATATTTTCATCCTGAAAAAGGGTTTTCAATTCGCCAGTGGCATACATCTCGCGAACAATATCACAACCACCGACAAGCTTTCCCTTGACATAAAGCTGAGGAAACGTTGGCCAACTGGAAAACTCCTTTAATCCCTGCCTTAATTCGTCATCTTCAAGAATATTTACATCCTTGAAAGAAACGCCCATATCAGAAAGAATATGAACCACTTTTGCAGAAAAACCGCAACTTGGAAAGTCTGCTGTACCCTTCATGAAAAGAACAACAGGATTGTTATCGATTTCTTTTTGGATTTGTTGAAATAACGGATTACTCATTTATTGTATAATTCCTTGATTAAATTATTTTAATACAGACGTTTGTAAAGCCAAGGCATGTAAATCTTTATCCATATAATTTTCCAATGCCTTATAGACAAGCTGATGTTGCTGAACTTTGCTTAATCCATCAAATTCTTTAGCGCTGATCTTGCAATAGAAATGTCTTCCATCATTTTTCAATGCACCAACATCAATAATAGCATCAGGAAATACTTCGACTAAGCGATCTTTAATTTCTGAAATATTCATCTTTAAACTTTCATTAAATTTTCAAAGAAGGACTTGGACGCAGCTTTCATTCTTGCAATTGTAATCATGGCACCTGATGGCATGACAAGGCTATCCCCACCAGTATACCCTATTAATCTTGCGGCAACACCCTGTTCTTTTGCTTTTGATATAATTAAATCGGCATCAGAAGTCATGACAATATAACGTCCCTGATCTTCACCAAACCAATAGGCTTCTGGTCGCATACCACTTTCAGGAACATCAAGCGTGCAACCGGTATTTCCTGCCATTGCCATTTCAGCAATTGAAATAAGAAGACCACCATCAGATACATCATGACAAGCTGAAACTAGTCCCTGGTTAATAATGGTGCGAACAAAATCACCATTGAGACGTTCGATATTTAAATCAACAGGTGGTGGGTAACCTGCCTCTTGTCCCATAATTTCCCTGAGCCATAGCGTTTGACCCAAATGACCTTCCGTCTTACCGATTAGAACAAGTTTGTAATTTTTCTGTAAAGCGATACCCAATGATTTTGAAACATCTTCAATAACACCTAAACCACCAATGGCAGGTGTAGGCAATACCGATACATTTTCATTTTGTGCATTACGTGTTTCATTGTAAAGTGAAACATTTCCACTGACAACAGGAAAATCTAGTGCGTTACAGGCATCTTTCATACCTTCAATAGCAGCAATAATTTGTCCCATTATTTCAGGTTTTTCCGGATTACCAAAATTTAAATTATCGGTTATTGCCAGTGGTTTGGCACCTACTGCGGTAATGTTGCGCCATGCTTCGGCAACAGCCTGCGCTCCACCCTGATAAGCATCGGCTTGACAGTAACGGGGTGTACAGTCTGTTGTTAACGCAAGACCTAAATGATGACCATCAACCTTTACCACCGCTGCATCACCTTGCCCTGGACGATAGACTGTCTGACCACCAATCGTGCTGTCATATTGATCCCATATCCAGGAACGGGATGCCAAATCGGCACAACCCAGCAACTTTATGACGGATTTTTCAATATCGATAGTAATATTTAAAGACGCGATAGGTTGTGGTGCAGGATAATTGGAGGATGGTCGTTTATAAAGTGGTGCCTCATCAGCCAGGGATGCAAGGGGAATATCAGCTTCTGTCTGATTATGATGTTTGATAACAATACGTCCCGTATCCGTCAGATGTCCAATAATGGCAAAATCCAACTCCCATTTTTCGAAAATTTGCTTGGCAATCTCCGTTCGATCTGCACGCAAGACCATAAGCATTCTTTCCTGACTTTCGGAAAGCATCATTTCATATGCTGTCATCTGGTCTTCACGTTGCGGAACGTGATCCAAATCCAGCTCAATACCGACACCACCCTTTCCGGCCATTTCCACAGCCGATGAGGTCAGACCAGCAGCACCCATATCTTGGATGGCAACAATGGCATCCGTTGCCATTAATTCTAGACAGGCCTCAATCAGCAATTTTTCAACAAATGGATCTCCAACCTGGACGGTAGGCCGCCTTGATGCTGAATCCTCATCAAATTCCGCAGAAGCCATTGTTGCCCCATGAATGCCATCACGACCCGTTTTGGAACCAACATAAATTACAGGGTTACCTACTCCAGCTGCAGCTGATAAAAATATACGGTCTTTTCTTGCAATTCCAACCGCCATTGCATTGACAAGCGGATTGCCGTTATAACTTTCATGAAAATTGACTTCTCCACCGACCGTAGGAACACCCACACAATTTCCATATCCTCCAATACCACGAATCACTCCATCCACAATATGACGAGTCTGGGGATTATCGGGGCTACCAAATCGTAAAGCGTTCAGGTTGGCAATCGGTCGTGCACCCATGGTAAACACATCACGCAAGATACCACCAACACCTGTTGCCGCACCTTGATAAGGTTCAATAAAAGAGGGATGATTATGGCTTTCCATTTTAAAAACCGCCGCCAAACCCTCGCCAATATCGACAACACCAGCATTCTCACCTGGACCGTGAATAACCCATGGAGCTTCTGTCGGAAGATTTCTTAACCATGCACGGGAAGATTTATAAGAGCAATGTTCTGACCACATGACCGAAAAAATACCCAATTCGGTCAGGCTGGGTGTACGCCCCATGATAGACAAGACTTTCTGATATTCATCAGCAGATAAACCGAACTGTTTTGCCAAAGCTTCATTTACAACCAATTTTTGTATCTTACTCATCAAGCCAAGGTCTCCATAATACCCTGGAATAAAGGTTTCCCATCTTCACTTCCCATTAAGGGATTCACCATATCTTCAGGGTGAGGCATCATTCCACAGATTCTTCCATTCAAACTTACAATACCAGCTATGGCATTAATACTGCCATTTGGGTTTAACTGTCTATCTTCCGGATTTACAATTCCATTTGCTGAGCTATATCTGAAGGCAATCTGTCCCTCTGCTTCAAGCTGTCTTAATGTTTCTGAATCACAAAAATAATTTCCATCTCCATGCGCAGTTGCTGTCTTGAAAACATCACCTTTATTCCACCCGCATGTAAAAGCGGTATCATTTCGTTCAATCTTTAAATGACAATCACGAGATAAAAATCTTAGGCTTGCATTCGGTAGCAAAGCACCGGGAAGTAATTTGGCCTCTGTCAAAATCTGAAAACCATTACAAATTCCAAGAATATATCCCCCTTTATTCGCAAAATCACAGATTTCTTTCATTATTGGTGAATGCGCCGCCATTGCACCACAACGCAAATAATCCCCATAACTAAATCCACCAGGCAAAACGATCATATCCAAAGAAGGTAAAGTTGTTTCACGATGCCAAACGATAACGGGAGTTACACCCGTTACCTGTTCAAAGGCAATCACAACATCTCGCTCACGATTGGTACCTGGAAAAACAACGATACCTATTTTCATTATCTTACCCCAACAGATGCGTTTTTACATGGATAAGATTCATGCAAAGCACTAAAGACAGTCGCTCCTGCTGGCTGGTTCAATTGATCTGGATGTGCCTTCATATAATCAATAACTTTTTGACGCATTTCATTGCCAGATACGGAAGGATCAATGCAAAAACCGGCCGGTGCCTTGGGATCGCCTTCATTTTTGGCATAGACTTTTGAAAATGCAACAGAATCAGCAATACCGCTAATATAAATATTACATGCCCTAACCGTCTGTGATTTTTGACATAATTGCAGAAAATCGGCAGCTTTAACTTTACTCACTCTTTGCGCCTGCACTGTTGTATTTGCGCAAGCCATTAACAAAGCGATACCGGATACAGTAAATAATATTTTCTTACCTATACTCATGATAAAACCTCGACTTCAAAATCTTCGATAACATTATTGGCCAATAAATTTTGAGCCATTTCTATTGCCTTTTTTTTGGCTTCACTTACTGACATTTCAGATAATTCAAGATCAACTACACGTCCAACGCGTACATCTTTTACTTCATTAAAAGACAGATTATGCAATGCATGGTTAATCGCCTTACCTTGTGGATCGAGCACACCCTGTTTCAACTGAATAATCAAACGTAATTTCATTCCATATGCTCCGGATTGCTACTTTCTATAACCTCAAAATTTTTTTCAGGAATAATTTTCAATCGCTTGGCGATTTCCTGATAGGCTTCTTCCACTTTACCAAGATCACGACGGAAGCGATCCTTGTCAAGTTTTTCACCACTTGCCATATCCCAAAAACGACAATTATCAGGTGAGATTTCATCTGCCAAAACGATATGAAATTCATCATCTTTCCATAAACGTCCATATTCAAGCTTGAAATCGATCAGCTTGATTCCGATACCCGCGAACAATCCTCTGAGAAAATCATTGATACGTAAAGTATAACTTACGATTTCATCCATTTCCTGCAAGGTCGCCCAATTGAATGTTGTAATATGATCTTCCAGAACCAGTGGGTCATTCAGTTCATCATTTTTCAAATAATATTCGACAATGGGACGGGGAAGTTTTTTCCCCTCATCCAATCCCAGACGTTTGACAATACTACCCGCCGCAACATTTCTGACCACAATTTCCAAAGGAATGATCTCAACAGATTTTACCAGTTGTTCCCGCATATTCAAACGACGGATAAAATGGGTAGGTATATTAATTTCAGCAAGCTGCAACATCAAATATTCGCTTATGCGATTATTCAATACACCCTTCCCCGTGATTGTACCCTTTTTTGCACCGTTACCAGCCGTTGCATCATCTTTAAAATATTGAACAATTGTTCCAGGTTCAGGTCCTTCGTAAAGAATTTTTGCCTTACCTTCATAAATTTTTCGCCGACGGGTCATTATGTCCCTTAATTTTACAATGTGATTAAAATAAATTGAAATAATAAGTACTTGAAAATGCAAGCAAATATTATATGAACTTAAATCTATAATATTGCGAGAATTACTGGATTTACAAGCTCTTTTATTCAAGAATGTTTATTCTGGTACAGGCCCGGTTTCACCAAAAACATTCGCATAAATATAATCAAGATTTTTTGTATGCATACTGCCATCCATGGCTTTATCCAGAACCTCAGGACTGATTTTCCCCATGATTTCCGGATCATTTTCCAGATTTTCCCTGAATGTTTTTCCATCTGCTGTATTCAATTTTGTCCAGGTAGCCATGGCACACCGTTGAACGATACGATAGGCCGCCTCTCGTGATAAACCTGCCTTGGCCAATACCAGCAATACCTCACCAGAATGAACAACACCTCCAAGACTTTCAAGATTTGCCTTCATTTGGTCAGGATAAACAACAAGTTTTTCCATAACTCCTGCCAATCTATTCAAGGCAAAATCAAGAGTTACGGTTCCATCAGGACAAATCATTCTTTCCACTGAAGAATGACTGATATCTCTTTCATGCCACAATGCTACATTTTCAAGTGCTGGTATAACATGTGATCTTACAATTCTTGCCAATCCTGTTAAATTTTCTGATAAAACGGGATTGCGTTTATGAGGCATTGCGGAAGACCCTTTTTGATCAGGATGGAAATATTCTTCCGCCTCACGCACTTCAGAGCGTTGCAAATGTCTTATCTCGATTGCTAGACGTTCAATAGAACTTGCAATAATAGCCAAGGTTGAAAAAAAGGCAGCATGCCGATCTCGAGGAATAACCTGTGTTGATACGAGTTCCTTTTGCAGTCCCAAATGTTCGGCGACATAAGCCTCGATCCGTGGATCAATATGCGCATAGGTACCAACTGCACCAGATATGGCGCAAATGGCAATTTCCTTACGGGCAACGGTCAAACGTTCCTTGTTCCGTTTAAACTCCGCATAATATCCAGCCAATTTCAAACCAAAGGTTAGTGGTTCGGCATGTATCCCATGACTTCGACCAATGGTCATGGTATATTTATGGTCATAAGCCTGCTTCTTTAAAGCTTCAAGAACTCGGTCAAGATCTTTTATCAAAAGGTCAGCAGCTTGTGTCAACTGAACAGAGAGACATGTATCCAACACATCAGAAGATGTCATTCCCAAGTGAACAAAACGACTATCCTCCCCTATTTTTCCTGCCAACCATGTTAAAAAAGCGATAACATCATGACGAACCTTGACTTCGATTGCATCAATAGCCTGGACATCCTCTTTATTGAATGTGGCCATTGCGTGATCCCCATTCTGTCGAATTTTTTTTGCTGAATCCGCCGGGATATACCCATAATTCGACATTGCTTCACAAGCCAAAGCTTCAATTTCAAACCAAATACGATAACGATTCTCAGCATCCCATATAGAAGTCATTTCAGGACGGCTATAACGTGGAATCATTCTCTGGTTTCCTTTCTTCTTTCCGATAGCTTAAAAAAAGTTTATATCATAGATTTTATATAATTCGTCCAGCCTTATTTTGAATAAAATTAAGTTAAATCATCATGAAAGTAATTAATTCCCGATGCTTGATTATATCCTTTCCATTTTTATCGGTCTTATTCGGATAATCCTGCTTGATATAACGCTTGCAGCAGATAATGCCATCGCAATCGGTCTGGCTGTGAATGGATTGCCCGAAAACCAGAAAAAGAAAGCAATATTCTGGGGATTGGGAGCGGCCGCAATTATCCGGATAATGTTTGCTCTTGTTGTACAGTATCTCCTAAAGATCCCCGGACTGAATTTGATCGGTGGTTTTCTTCTTTTATGGGTCTGCTGGGAAATAGTTGATGGAATAAGAAATTCCAATCATGATAAACACAATATCACCCCACCGATTCATAATACTTTAAAAAAATCCATAAGAAGTATAATTATTGCAGATATTTCAATGAGTCTCGATAATGTTTTAGGTGTTGCAGGTGCTGCAGGAAACAATTTATGGTTAATGGCGGGAGGAATTTTCCTGTCCGTTACTTTGATGGGAATGGCAGCTTCCTATATCGCAAAATTATTGAACCGTTATAAATGGCTTGCATGGATCGGTGCATTGGTTATTTTAAGTGTTGCTATCGAACTTATCTATAAAGGTGGTGTGCAGCTATACAATCTATTGGGTTAAATTTTAGACTTATAAGGATAATTTTAATGAGTTTTTTGATTAATAACAAAAATAAAATACCTTTCATTTCAATTTTAACTTTTATATCCTTATCATCTATTGGCTGCAGCCAGAGTCATTCAGTGCAAACAAGATCCAGTCATGTCTCTCCTTCACAAAAACTGGCCGTTTCTTTATCTCACGAAACCGGCAAAAATCTCAAAATAAACGATAAGCTCAATCTATACTTACAATTACTTCAGACAAATGACTTTTCAGCAACAACCTATGCTGATTTCATAACCAACAATCCGACATGGCCCAATCAAAATGTTCTCTTAGACCTTATGCAAAAGCAACTTTTGAATGAGACAGATAAAAATGCCGTTTCAAACATTTGTAAAACCCAACCCATAAAAAAGGCATCTGCTCTTAAATTTTGTGCACAACAAACTGATGTGAAACCTGAATTAATTCAAAAAGCTCGATCAGCATGGATATTCTCCATCAATTTACCTGCTGATGAACAAGATATTTTATCTGCTTATAAACAATATTTCACCAAACAAGACAATTGGAACCGATTTGATAGGCTGGAAAACGCGGGTTTAACACTTGCAGCGTCCCGTCAGGTTAAGTATCTTACCTCCGAACAAAGCAATTTGGCTTTGGCACGTCTTGCGTTTAGAAAAAAACAACAAGATGCGGAAAATTATCTAAGTAAACTTTCAAAATCCGATTTAAATGATACAAGTCTAATATACAATCGCCTAAGATGGTTACGTTTACAGAATCGCCAAGAAGAAGCCTTGAAATATTGGCGGTTTACAGGATTAAATGAAGAATTGAAATCAAACCAAAAACGTTTTTGGTTAGAGCGAAACAATCTTATTCGTGATTTTTTGAAAAATAATAATATTAAACAGGCGGCTTCATTAATTACGGATGCCAGTTGCAATCCATCCTCATGTCAACAAGATGAAATATTCTTGGGGGGGTGGATACAATTAAGAAAACTGAATAATGCTTTAAAATCAATAGATTATTTTAAAAAATTAATTCAATCCAATAACATATCAATTAAGTCTCGTGGATATTATTGGCTTGGACGTGCCTATCAAGCAAATAATAATAACGATGAGGCAAATCAGGCATGGAGGGCGGCTTCTAAATATCCGGTTACATTTTATGGACAGCTTTCCATTGCTCAACTACACCATTTGAATGTTCAGAATTTACTATTAAATCCAAATTCCCTACAAAAAATTCTTCAAACATATCTTACCAATATCAAGGAAGCTTCCTCTTCCAATTCTCAATATATTTTTTTTATAAAAAATGAGTTAATACAAGCGGCTCAAATTTTGGTTGAACAGGGTGATTATAATCATGCCCGTCCTTTTTTAGCAGCCTATAACAAATTACATTTTGATATTGCAAATCAGATCATTAATGCAAATTATGCCAATCAGATACATTTACCGGACAATGCTGTAACCATATCTCGTCAAGCTGCAGCAAAGGGTTATATATTTTTGAAAAATGGATGGCCAAGACCTTATGAATCACTTGCAAACGAAGGATTGCCTTCGGGTTTATCCTTGGCAATTATGCGCCAAGAAAGTAGCTTTAATCCAGTTATTGTTAGTCGTGCCCATGCATATGGTCTTATGCAGCTTCTTCCCTCAACCGCCCGTGAATTGTGTCATCAGAAAAAAATACCCCTCAATATGGGTAACCCTAGCAATCTTATTGTTGCTGATAACAATATTCGTTTGGGTACCGCCTATCTAGCAAAACTGATGGAAAGATTTGATAATAATCTCATTTTCACAATCGCGAGTTATAACGCTGGACCCAACCGTGTGAAAAACTGGTTAAATTCATCAGAAAATAATTCAGTACAAACTTATACTGATATGATAGATTGGATTGAAATGATTCCATATACCGAAACAAGAAATTATGTTCAGCATGTAATGGAAAATCTAATGATTTACCAAACCAATATAAATAAATAGAGCCTCTTAGTTTATCAATGAAGGGAATTTGTTTATGAATATGACATTATTGAAAAATAAATGTGATAAGCTTTGTCAGGATATCGCTTTGCTATCACAAAAATTTCCTTTAAAAATTGTCACAGCTGAAAGTTGTACAGCTGGCCTGATTTGTTCTAGTCTCACCAATTTAGCGGGTTCTTCGCACTATATTGAGGGTGGACTGATCACATACTCCAATGAAATGAAAAAAAATATTCTGGACGTTTCAGAAAACAGCCTAAACCAATTTGGTGCAGTCAGCGAACAAGTTGCCAAAGAAATGGTACAGGGGGCACTAAAAAAAACACCCAATGCCAATTGTGCTGTTTCAGTAACGGGTATTGCGGGACCAGATGGTGGTTCTTTTAGTAAACCTATAGGATTGGTCTGGATAGCGTTTAAACAATCAGGTCATCAGCCTGTTGTGAAAAAAAACAATTTTTACGGTAATCGAAATGAAATTCGATTACAGGCCACCATAAACGCTTTGGTATTAATTAAAAAACATTTTACTTGGGTATAGATTTTTTATTTCTTATATCAGCAGATCATTTTAAAAAGATCTGCTGACAAACCAATTTTATATAAAATTAATTCGCAGGAGGCATATTATTTGGATTGACTGCACCCTGCGCATTCGCGGGTCCAACAGGTGCCCCCATTGTAGGAGGTGCCGAAGCGTTAATTGGTCCATTTACAGAGGGAGAGGACTGCATAGGAGGTTGTCCCAGAACAGGTGTTGAGGGTTGTTGACCCGCTGGACTTTGTGGAGCAAGTACACCAGTGTTTGGATCACGATTTACTGATTGTGCAGTCTGCAAGCTACGGGCATTCAAATCACGCGTGGCTTGATTTTGGCTGTCTTTATCTTGATT
This sequence comes from Commensalibacter melissae, assembly GCF_009734185.1. Lineage (NCBI taxonomy): Bacteria > Pseudomonadati > Pseudomonadota > Alphaproteobacteria > Acetobacterales > Acetobacteraceae > Commensalibacter > Commensalibacter melissae. The sequence continues at coordinate 1,053,813 of NZ_CP046393.1, forward strand.
ATAGGCAGAATGATGATGTCTCGATTTATGAGACTTACCATGTCTTACTTTATGATTGGCAACATGAGAAGCACGATGACCATGCGTTGCCGCCATTGTAGTTGCAGGTAAAGCAAAGGCAAAAGCAGCAGCCATTAGAGATAATTTAAATGTAGAATTCATGATTCTATCCTTTAATATATATAATCAACATTTTAATTTTTATTTTTAATTAATAAAAATCAGTTCATGTTTATTTGTGTTATTAGTCACAGTTTCATTATACTTTATTATCGTTTAAATAGCTACAATCAGGAAAGTAAATAATCCCTCATAATGGGCTTAAACTGGCATCCATAATAAAAAATTATTATGCTGTTGCATAGATATCATCGGCGCGCTTGATAAAAGCGGAAACCATTTTTTGGACCGCTTCATGAAAGATCAACCCCATAGCTTTTTGCATTAGCTTTGACTTGAACTCGAAATCGACAAAAAAATCAATTGTGCATCCTTTTTCATCGGGTAGGAAAACCCAATGATTACTTAAATATTTCAAGGGACCCCGATCATAGGTCACTTCAATCTTATCAGGACGATATAACTCAACACGACTACCAAAAACCTCGGTAAAAGGTCCAAAACCGACTTTTAAATCAGCGAGTAAAAGTTCACTATCCTTATATCGAATATACGCTCCGTTACACCAAGGCAAAAATTCTGGGTATAAATCAACCGCGGCAACCAGATCAAACATTTGTTCGGGTGTATGGTTAATTAAACGTTGTTCGGTATGCGTAGGCATCAATCATCACTCCAGAATATTTTATTATATACACAACAGTTTAATGCAATGCATACCGTTTACGTTTCAACACCGTAAAATCTGCATCGGCATGATAGGATGAACGTGTTAAAGGAGAAGCGCTTACCATCAAGAAACCTTTTGATTTAGCCAATTTTTCCAATTCTTTAAATTCATCAGGATGAACATATTCCACAACAGGTGCATGTTTGTAAGACGGTTGTAAATATTGACCCAACGTTAAAAAATCTACCTCAGCACATCTTAAATCATCCATAACCTGAATGATTTCTTCCTTTGTTTCTCCCAGACCAAGCATTAACCCCGATTTTGTGAATATGGACGGATTCAGTATTTTTGCCTCATGCAAAATTCTCATTGATTGAAAATAACGGGCGCCTGGACGAATGGATGGATATAAACGTGGAACTGTTTCCATATTATGGTTGAAAACATCGGGTTTGGCTGCGCTGATAACAGCCATCGCCCCATCTTTTCTAAGAAAATCAGGTGTCAGCACCTCAATTGTAACAGTTGAAGAAATATTTCTTATAGCCTTGATAACATTTGCAAAATGGGAGGCCCCACCATCTTTTAAATCATCACGATCAACAGAAGTAATTACAACATGACGCAACTTTAATTTTTGAACCATATCAGCAATTTTTGATGGTTCATCATGATCAATTGGATCAGGTTTTCCCGTTGCAACATTACAGAACTTACATGCTCTTGTGCAAATGCTTCCCAAAATCATTACTGTTGCGTGACCCTCTGACCAGCATTCACCAATATTTGGACAAGCAGCCTCTGCACAAACGGTATTTAGTTTATAATTCTGAAGCAAGGTATCCGTTTCATTAAAACTGGAACTGTGTTTAATCCTTGTTTTAATCCACGCCGGTTTAGGAAGTTTCGCAATATTCTCACCAGATAAAACTGTCTGATGACGAACTACAATACGTTTTACAGTCATTTTATATCATATTCCCGATTGTAAAAAACAGATACGCAAAACAACATAAAACAATTTTATTTAATTCCTAATAGATTTCTGGCCGCTGCCCCTGCATTTTTTTGTGATAATAGGCTTTCACCCACCAATACTGCACCAGCTCCAACTTTCTGGACAGCCTGAATATCCTCAAACGTTTTTAATCCACTTTCTGAAACAATAATACGGTCAGGAGGAACCAATGGAGCAAGATGTTGAGTTATGGATATATCCGTTTTCAGGGTTTTCAAATTTCTATTATTGATGCCAATAAGAGAAACATCCAATGCCAGCGCCCTGTTCAATTCTTCCCTGTCATGTACTTCTACAAGCACATCCAGCTCCAAACATGTAGCTAATTCCAGTAAGGCGGCAGCTTCCTTATCTTTTAGTGCGGCCATGATCAATAAGATACAATCTGCTTCAATCACGCGACTTTCGTAAACTTGATAAGATTCAAGAATAAAATCTTTACGTAGAACAGGAAGGGAACAAGCATCTCTTGCAATTTTTAGATCCTCATTATTTCCATGAAAATATGCATTTTCTGTCAAAACGGATAAACAACAAGCTCCTGCATTTTCATATTGAACCGCGATCATCGCCGGATCATAGTCAGGACGAATAATTCCTGCAGATGGAGACGCTTTTTTACATTCAGCAATTAATCCAATCTGTTTTTTTGCCACCTGGTCTTTTATTATTTTAGCAAAACCGCGAGTAGGCGTATTTTTATTTTTTGCTTCTCGAATAATATCCTTGAAGGATTTTATTTCAGCCCTTTTTGCAACCTCAGCTCTTGTTCTTGCACAAATTCGCTCCAATACATCAGAAGGATGATTTTCAGATTGCAAAATGGCATTCAATACGGAATTGGATTTTTCTTCGTCATTCATGATATTGTCTAATTAAAAATGGTTTTCATTTTGTATGGCCCGAAGAACTGATAAAGCCTTACCGCTATCGATCGCTTCAGACGCTTGGTTTATAAGTCTCTTCAAGATACAAGGATCAATTTCACCATGTGAATTTATCAAAGAATAACCTTTTACAATATGTAGCGCAATAGCGGTATTTATCAAGACTGTGTCACGATAGGCACCTTTTTCACCATAAAGAAGATCCAGCAATGCCTTCGCATTTTCGGATGGTGTTCCACCCTGTATCTCTGTAAGAGGGGTATGTCTCAGACCGGCCGCTTCCATAGTGGACAATGTTAAATCAACCGGTACAATCCTGTTATTTTCCAGGGCCAGTATCGTTGATGGTCCTGCCAACGTAATTTCATCAACACCGTGTTCGGATTTATTGGGATCAATAAATCCATGAACAGCCCATACCCGTTTTGAACCCAGTTTTTGCAAGACCTTGATTAAAGGATACAACCATTTTTCATGATATACCCCAATCATTTGATATGAAACATTTGCCGGATTAGATAAAGGACCCAGTAAATTAAATATAGTCCGAATTCCAAGTTCTTTACGTACGATATTAATTTCTTTAAGAGCCGGATGATGAATAAAGGCCGATAAAAAAGCCAATTTATTATCACGCAAATTATTTTCAATAACTTCAAAATCATCCTCTGGCATAATACCCAGAGCAGATAGTACATCAACACCACCACTTTTGGATGACTGTGCCCGATTTCCATGTTTGGCAACCGGTATTCCAAGAGCGGCCAGAACAAAACTGACAGCAGTAGAAATATTCAAAGTGCTGCGTCCATCTCCGCCTGTTCCACATACATCAATTGTTTCATCATCAATCAGTTTTATGGACAGCATGCGTTGACGCATTGATTGAACAGCCCCTAAAAGCTCTTCAACCGTTTCACCCCGCATTCGTAATATTATTAAAAAAGCCGCTATTTGAGCGTTTGGAACATTACCAGAAAATATATGCTCGAAAATTTCATAGGACTTTTCCGTAGAAAACTTTTGTCCTTGTAAGGCTTGTTGTAAAATATGTGTAAAAGACAAAGTTAAATCCTGTTTTTCAATGACTTTTTTTCATTCCATTCATTTGATAAAAAAAGGAAGTTTTTCAATAAATCATGACCTTGTTCAGAAGCAATGCTTTCTGGATGAAATTGCACTCCATATAAAGGAAATCTTTTATGTTGCAAAGCCATTAAAATATAATCGTCGGTGAATGCCGTTAAATTAAAATCATCAGGGAGACTTTCCGTTTCAATAATTAAAGAATGATAACGAGTTACCTTTAGGGGATTGTGCAAATTCTTAAATATTCCCCTTCCATCATGTTTGATTTTTGAAATTTTTCCATGCATTGGATTTGTCTTGATAATTTTGGCTCCAAATGCCTGCCCAATAGCCTGATGTCCAAGACAAACACCCAAAATGGGGATTCTTGATGCGGCACTTTTAATCAACTCACAACATATCCCTGCATCAGAAGGTGTACAAGGGCCAGGTGAGATAACAATTGCCTCGGGTTTTAATGATATGGCTTCACTTACAGAGATTGAATCATTTCTGTAAACCTGACAGTCACATCCCAAATCACCAAGATATTGGACAAGATTATATGTAAAACTGTCATAATTATCGATAAGTAAAATCATGATTTCTTCGAATTCCAAAAACTTGATTAAAGCATATGACTAATTTGCTTTTTTAGAAAAATTCTTGTTGGTAAACGTATAACGCCAAGCCTCTTCAGCAGCACGAAATAATGCTTTTGCCTTATGTTTTGTCTCTTGGTATTCCGCTTCCGGATCGCTGTCAGCAACCACCCCACACCCTGCTTGAACATACATGTGCTGATCCTTAATGAGAGCTGTTCGCAATCCTATACAGGTATCCATACTTCCATCCGCTCCAAAATAGCCAATACATCCGGCATAGGTTGTTCTGCGTGTTGGTTCTACCTCATCAAGAATTTCCATCGCTCTTATTTTGGGTGCTCCCGTCAATGTTCCAGCTGGAAAACCGGCAATCAAAGCATCCAGAGCGGTTAGCCCTTTACGCAATTTCCCTTCAACATTTGATGAAATATGCATTACATGGCTAAATCGTTCAATAACAAATTTTTCTGTTACTTTTACACTTCCAATTTCACTGACACGCCCAACATCATTCCGACCCAAATCAATCAGCATAAGATGTTCGGCCAATTCTTTTTTATCAGCCAACAATTCTTTTTCTAACTTGAGGTCTTCTTCATAACTTTTACCTCTTGGACGAGTACCCGCCAAGGGGCGAACCGTTACTTTTCCACCTCTCAACCTGACAAGAATCTCAGGTGACGAGCCAACCAGGGCAAAATTTTCAAGTTGAAGACAAAACAAGAAAGGTGCCGGATTGATTCGTCTTAACGCACGATATAATGATACTGGTGATAAAGCAAAAGGAACAGAAAAGCGTTGACTGGGGACAACCTGAAAGACATCACCATCATAAATATATTTTTTGATATTTTGAACAATATCCCTAAACTGATCTTTGGTTAATGTTGATTGCGGTTTTGGTAATGTTAATGGATTGATATTCGAAGTTTTTTGTTCTAAAGGAAAAGGCTCAGCCAATGCTTCTTGAATTTTTTGCAAGTTTTTTTTTGCCTGAAATTCTGTTTTGTCTGACGTATCCCTTAGAGGTGCCGCCAAAATCAGTTCGTCCTTAACAGCATCAAAAATTGCAAAAACAGAAGGTCTGATCATGATTCCTTCAGGCAAATGAAGATCATTGACCGGAGGATTGGGCAGATCTTCCATCTGTCTGACCATATCATATCCCAAATATCCAAAGATCCCACCAACCATGGGTGGAATATCCATATCAATTTCTAATTGGCTTTCAGAAATCAATGCACGCAGAGATTCCAGAGGCTTTTTATTTTCCTTAATGTAATTTTCCGCATTGTCTGATGGATTTCGATTAATATAGGCAATTCCATCTATAGATTTCCATATCAAATCGGGAAATAAACCGATAATGGAATAACGTGCTTTGTTTATTCCTCCTTGCACGCTTTCCAGCAAAAAAATATTGGTCAGATTCTTTCCAACCAATTCGGATAATCTTAAAAACGCAGCAACAGGGGTCAGTAAATCAGCTGATTTAATTGAATATATTACTGTTTTTTGTTGATTAATCTGAAAATCTTCATTCAACACGAAATCTTAATCCCTTTTGAGTTAATGGCTCAGCTGATCAATTAACGCATCAAGCGCTTTTTTATTGATTGTGGGTTTACTTGATTGTTCTAATGATATTGCATAACTAGCCTCAATATCGTTTTGTAAAGACTGAGCTAATTTATCTTTCAAAATTTGGTAATTGTCCTGATCATTTTTCGATTGCGGTGTTTCAATCAAATTCAAACTTGCCACCACAAAACCATCATTTGATTCAATCATAGTGACATCACCAAATTTCATTGAAAAAGCTGCATTCTGCAATACTGGCGATAGATTCTGGGCTGGCTTTTGTCTAGTAAATCCCTGACTTAACTGTAAGGGAAAACCTGACTTTACTTCTTCAAGTTTCTTTTTCTGAACAAAAACAGCTTTATATATGTCTGTAGCGGCAATATTTGCCTGATGATAAATATCTGCATTTTGCCAGGCTTTTATAACCTTGTTTTTTGCTTTATCATAAGATTCCTCATGAGCAGGCAATATATCCTCAATTAAAAATGCATAATATGAATTATTTCCGCCATCCATCACAGAAGGATAGGTATTTTTGGCAGTTGAGAAAATTTTGGTCAACATATTCTGTCTGAATTTTCCACTTGCGGGTATAGGTGCCTGTTCTCCATTAAGGGTCAATCCCTGTTCATTAATTGTTCCTTCCACTGCATCAGCACCTATATCAGATGTAATTTTATCAAGACTACTTCCTTCTGCCAAAATGTTCTGTAATTTGGAAACACGACTTCCCAATTCCTGTTTGGCTTGTTCATTTGCAATTTCAGCTTTCAATTGTGATTTGGCCTGTTCAAAACTAACAATTTTGGAAGGTAGTATCCGGGTTACTTTAACTACCGACCAACCTAAAGTTGTTTTGAATGGTTCTGTCACTGTTTCAGGATTTGCATTGAAAACCTCATTACCCAGTTCGGGCAGAGGAATTGCCGTTTTTTCTAGACCTGTCATTTCCAAAGCCGTTCCTTGATTATTATGCGCATACTCCTGTATTTTTTCCCAGTTGTTTTGATGACGCCAATATACAGATGCTGTCTGCGCCTGACTTTGCTGGTTAAAAGTCAAGACTTGAAAACTTCTGGCTTCAGAATGAACAAATTGCTTTTTCTTGTATTCATAGGCTTGATGTAAACTTTTATCATCAATCTCCAGACTTTTGGCTATTGTATCAGGCGATAGAATGACAATTTTTACCCTTCTATATTCAGGGATTTTAAATTCCCATAAGTGATTGTCATAATAACGCTTCAATATTTCTTCCTTTGGCGTTTCTCCTGAATGAAAATGACTATATGGCACTGAAACAAAGGATAATTTTCGCGTCTGATTCAAAAATTGATAATAGGGCTGCACAAAACTATCAGAAACTTTAAACCCCGATACAATTGGATCAATCATGTTTTGAATGGATATTTGATCCCGAACCATGGAAAGAAAATATTTTTCGGATATATTTGCCGCTTTTAACTGCAAATTGAATTTCTCACGATCAAATTTTCCATCTGTTTGATATTCAGGCATATTCCAGATTGTATCTCTAATCACCGTATCAGGAACATTAAGCCCCAATGAATGAGCGTTATTAATCAAAATATTTTGCAAAATCAGCTGCTGCAACGTTTGATTAATTGTCATATTTTTAACTATGGGTGGAATTTGGGAAATATCCGAATATCCCTCTTTCATAGCCTCTTGGTATATTTGCTTTTGGGAAAGGTTATCCAATTCCATTACAGAAATTTTTCTATCACCAACCTTGGCAACAACATTAGGATCACCATTAAGGCCATTGTTCCAGACATTCATGAATATGTCACTGACGCCCCATCCAACAAATACAATAAATATGAGTGCGACGAGAATTCGCCCAAACCAGGAATCAATAAATAAATGCCTTAACCGAGATAACATGTGATATAACCCAACCGCGTTATTTTAATTGATAATGAATCATTCTATAATTGATAAGACCAAACTGATCCACAAAAACATTTGAAAATATTATTCATAAACAGCTTTAAAAAACATCCTTTCATAACATATCCACATTATATACTATAAGCTTTATATCTTATCTATCCTGATTATCAAACATTACCTTATTCAAAGGAGTATATTAAAATGAGCAGCCCGATTATTATTGGTAATTGGAAAATGAACGGATTAACCCAAGAGGCAAAACATATTGTTTCAACTTTGCTTACCTATGCAACAAATCATCATAATTTTGCAAAGACAGTCGTGTGCCCACCGTTCACCCAGTTACAACTTGTTAAAGAAATGATCGAAAGCAGCCCTTTTGGACTTGGTGCTCAGGATTGCCATTTTGAAGATAAAGGTGCACATACGGGTGATATTTCCCCTGCCATGTTACAGGATATTGGAGTGAAATACGTTGTTTTGGGTCATTCTGAGCGGAGAAAAGATCATCAGGAGAGTGATCAACTGGTTTTAAAAAAAACAATCGCAGCACAAAACAAAGGGCTATTACCTGTTGTATGTATCGGTGAAACCAAACAAGAACGAGAAACAAACCAACAAGAAAAAATTGTAGAGGCACAGTTAAAAGGTTCCCTACCTCAAAATTTTAATGGGTTAGTCGCTTATGAACCTATTTGGGCCATTGGTACCGGATTAACAGCCAATAATGATCAGATTTCTGAAATGATTCAATTCATTCGCAAAAAACTTGTTGCTCAATATGGAGAAAATGGTAAAAAAATATCTATATTATATGGGGGTTCTGTAAAACCTGGTAATGTTAGGGATATTTATGCCACTCCTGAACTGGGCGGTGTTCTAGTTGGAGGTGTCAGCATTGTTCCTGATGATTTCATAAAATTAATTGACATAGCTCAAGAATTTATTAGGTCTTAACCTTTATTATCCCTATCGATTGTGAAAGTATATATACACCATGATGACTGCTCTATTAATTTTGCATATAATCGTAACCTTTGCACTGATCGGAATTGTTTTAATTCAAAGAAGTGAAGGTGGAGGATTAGGTATTGGAACCAGTCAAGGCATGGGTGCATTTATGACCGGTCGAGGAACAACCAATCTTTTGACTCGCACTACAGCGATTCTTGCAGCCATTTTTATGATCTTATGCATTACAATGGCTGTTATGAACAAGGGGGCTTCGACCAAAACAAATGATATACTTGCACAACCAGTGTCCAATGGAAAAAATATTCCCCAAAAATAGTTTTTTCCTTAATCACTTCAATTCTTATAAAAGCTACTCCGTGTAAAGAAAGCTGCATGACACGATATATATTCATTACTGGTGGTGTTGTATCCTCATTAGGCAAAGGCATTGCCTCTGCCGCTTTGGCAAGTTTATTGCAATCTCGTGGTTATTCTGTCCGACTGAGAAAACTTGATCCCTATTTGAACGTGGATCCGGGAACCATGAGCCCTTACCAACATGGGGAAGTGTTTGTTACGGATGATGGAGCTGAAACCGACCTTGATTTGGGTCATTACGAACGTTTTACAGGAGTCAATGCAACTAAAAATGATAATGCAACGACCGGTCGTATTTATTCTGATGTAATCATGCGCGAAAGACGTGGAGACTATCTAGGCGCAACCGTTCAGGTAATTCCCCATATTACTAATGCGATCAAGTCCGTTATCCTGAACAATTCTGGAGATGTGGATTTCATGTTGGTTGAAATTGGGGGAACAGTCGGTGATATTGAAAGTCTTCCTTTTCTTGAAGCCATACGACAATTAAAAAATGAACTCGGAACAGATCATACATTATTCATTCATCTCACTCTTGTACCATGGATTGCTTCTGCGGGTGAGCTTAAGACAAAACCTACCCAGCATTCTGTCAAAGAATTGCAGAATGTTGGAATACAACCCCAAATTTTATTATGTCGTTGCGATCGTCCTATTCCCAAAAATGAACGACAAAAAATTGCGAATTTTTGTAATGTAAAACCTGAAGCTGTCGTCCCCGCCTTAAACGTTGACACTATTTATGACTGTCCAATTGCCTATCATCAAGAAGGGCTTGATACGGAAGTATTGAAACATTTCAATTTACCATATCAAACTGAACCTGATTTGAGCAAATGGCAGGAAATTGTCGATGCCATTCGTCATCCTCGTTCAGAAATTAATGTTGCAATCGTGGGTAAATATACTGCCTTGCTCGATAGTTACAAATCCCTCATTGAAGCGTTAATTCACGGTGGAATTGCCAATAAGGTTAAAGTCAACTTTCAATGGATTGAAGCCCAAAAACTTGAAACAATGGATAATCTTTCCGGATTTTTTGAAAATACAAATGCCATTCTGGTTCCGGGTGGATTTGGTGAACGTGGTAGCGAAGGCAAAATCAAGGCCATACAATATGCAAGGGAGCAAAATATCCCTTTCCTTGGTATTTGCTTTGGAATGCAAATGGCGGTTATTGAATGTGCCCGTAATCTGGCAAATCTTACAAATGCTTCCTCTTCTGAATTTGGTCCAACGGATGAACCCCTTATTGGTATTTTAACAGAATGGATTGATGCTGATCATGTCAAACATCGATATTCAGGAAATAATATGGGTGGCACAATGCGTTTGGGATCTTATCAAGCTGTTTTGACCCCAAATTCAAAAGTTGCCGAAATCTATGGAGATGTCAAGATTCAAGAGCGGCATCGTCATCGTTATGAAGTTAACATTCATTACAAAGATCAACTTGAAAAAACCGGCCTTAGATTTTCAGGACTTTCTCCGGATGGTGTTTTGCCAGAAATCGTAGAATATACCGACCATCCCTGGTTTATTGCAGTACAGTATCATCCCGAACTCAAATCCAAGCCATTTTCACCTCATCCTCTTTTTTCAAGCTTTATTAAAGCTGCAACAGAACAGGCCATTCCAAAATGATTCTGAATAAATCAGTCAATGTTCAATCCCTGACACTGGCAAATAATTTGCCTTTCATATTAATTGCGGGTCCTTGTCAAATTGAATCTCTAGATCATGCACTTGAAACGGCTGGTATTTTAAAAAATATTTGTCAGGAATTAAATATTGGACTGGTTTATAAAAGTTCTTTTGATAAAGCTAATCGCACCAGTATTGGAACGAAAAGAGGGCCAGGAATGGATAAGGGTCTATCCATTCTTGAAGAGGTAAAGTCAAAGTTGAAAATTCCTGTTTTGACTGATATTCATCTACCAGAACAATGTGCAGAAGTCGCATCAGTTGTAGATATATTGCAAATACCTGCTTTTTTATGCAGACAAACGGATTTGTTGATAGCTGCGGCGAAAACTGGAAAAGTTGTCAACGTCAAAAAAGGTCAGTTTCTTGCACCGTGGGACATGAAAAATGTGGCCAAAAAAATAGCATCTACAGGCAATGAAAATATTTTGCTATGCGATCGTGGCACATCTTTTGGATATAACACACTGGTTAGCGATATGCGGGGATTGCCTATAATGGCGCAAACAGGTTATCCAGTTATATTTGACGCCACCCATTCTGTTCAGCAACCCGGTGGAATGGGAGGATCATCAGGTGGTCAGAGAGAATTTGTTCCATATTTATCCAGAGCCGCTGTTGCTGTGGGAGTTGCAGGTCTGTTTATTGAAACGCATGAGAATCCAGATCAGGCCCCGAGCGATGGACCAAACATGTTACATTTAAAAGATGTTGCCCCATTAATGAAAACCTTGATTAAAATTGATCAAATTGTTAAATCAGACGGGCAATAAAAGCGCTTATCAAACAAACTTCAATCATGATTGTCAATATCCAGCGAATTGAATAATATCCACCTGGCAACTCGCTGGAAAGATAAATTTTTTCTCATAAGAGAATAATAGCATATAACTTGATATCAAAAGAAAAATTGCGATCAGATCATATTTATAAATTGTCAGTACAATTGTTATTTCACCTAATAATGCAGGGTGATATGGTCAGCAACATTCTTTTTTTATTTATTTCCTCACTCTCTGATTGCAAATAGAGAATTGGTTTTTGAATTGCAAGTATCCAGTTTATTCCCCCAGTGAAAGACAAAAGAATTACCGCATAACTGACAAAAGAAATTATCAATTTTTGAATTGAAACAGAAGCAGGATAAAATAGAATGAAAATTGTCATTAAGAACAAGGGTAAAGGCGACAGTATTCCTGTAATAAAAAATATAAAGGGAATACGATTCATAGATTTCTCCATAATGATCAATTATTTTTTTTAAAATTAGCTGAATATTGTAAATAGCTGGCAATTTGACCATTTCTTGATTATACTTGGTAATGTTTAACAAAATGTCCAATATTCTTGGCATTTTACTAAGTTATCAATCTAGTTAAATAGATTTGGAAATACAAATTTTTACTCTTATTAAAAATAAAAATGTAAGGATTAAATAATGAGTACAATTGTTGATATTCATGCTCGGGAAATCCTCGATAGTCGCGGAACCCCAACAATTGAAGTCGATGTAGAACTGGAAACAGGCGTTATTGGACGTGCCGCTGTTCCATCCGGCGCTTCTACCGGCGTTCATGAAGCCGTTGAACTTCGTGATAATGATAAAAACCGTTATAATGGCAAGGGTGTTCAAACAGCTGTTAAAAACGTCAATAGCGAAATATTCGAAGCAATCGTTGGTCTTGAATCCTTGGATCAGTTACAAATTGATCAAACTATGATTGAACTCGATGGTACTCCGAATAAAGGACGTCTTGGCGCTAATGCACTTTTGGGTGTTTCAATGGCTGCTGCCAAGGCGTCAGCAGAGGAATTGGGTCTTCCATTATATCGTTATATAGGTTCTCCATATTCACATATTCTTCCAGTTCCAATGATGAACATCCTGAATGGTGGTAAGCATGCCGACAATCCTATCGACATTCAAGAATTCATGATTGTTCCTCACGGGGCATCTTCAATTGCTGAAGCTGTGCGCATGGGTTCTGAAGTTTTCAATGCATTGAAAAAAGACCTTAAAGCAGCGGGACTAAACACGAATGTTGGTGATGAAGGGGGATTTGCCCCTAACCTCAAATCAGCACATGAAGCATTGTCCTATATCGTAAAAGCTATTGAAAAAGCTGGATATAAAGCTGGTAAGGAGATTTCCTTGGCGCTAGATCTTGCCTCTTCAGAATTTTTCAAGGACGGTAAATATAATATGACAGGTGAAGGGAAAATTTTTAATTCCAGTCAGATGGTTGATTATATTGCCGAACTTTGCAACAGTTTCCCGATTATTTCTGCAGAAGATGGATGTGCTGAAGATGATTGGGAAGGATGGACTGAATTAACGCAAAAACTGGGAAATAAAATCCAATTGGTCGGCGATGATTTATTTGTAACCAATCCTGAAAGACTTGCAAAGGGAATTAAAGCCCATGTAGGTAATTCATTGTTGGTTAAAGTCAATCAAATCGGAACATTATCTGAAACTTTCAAGGCGATGGAATTGGCACATCGTCATGGTTATACAACCGTTGTAAGCCACCGTTCTGGTGAAACTGAAGATGCTACTATTGCTGATTTGGCTGTTGCAACCAATGCAGGACAAATTAAAACCGGTTCCCTTTCCCGTTCTGACCGCATGGCAAAATATAATCAATTAATCAGAATTGAGGAAGATTTGGGAAATACAGCCAAATATGCTGGTCGTAACGCCTTTAGAGCTTTAGAAACCTTGTAATTCTTTTTTCAATTGATAAACACGGGGAGAAAATCAATGCATATCATACATGCAATAAAAAGATTTGTAAAAGCAACGATTCCTCCCCTTTTCTTCTTGTTACTGACAGCATATTTTGTAAAAAATACCTTTGATGGGGATCATGGCCTAAAAAGTTATCATATTCAACAGGAACAGATGATAAGAGCACAGCAAAGTCAGCAAGATGCAATTTCCGAACAAGCGGCGTGGGAAAGAAGAGTTAAAGGATTAAAAGAAAATGCCCTTGATGCAGACCTTTTAGATGAGCGAACACGGGTTATGTTAAGTTATTCAAACCAGGAAGAAATTATTATTCCTTATAAAACAAATGAACATCTTTATTAATATAAAAGATTAGTGATTTATTGAAATAAATCTGAATAAAAAAAACCCTGACTAAATCAATAGCCAAAGTTTCTTTTTAATCCATAAATTAATTTAAAATTAATTACTTAATTTTTGCTTCACGGAAAACAACGTGTTTACGAACGACTGGATCGTATTTTTTCAATTCCATCTTGCCGGTATGGGCTCTTGCATTTTTTCTGGTTACATAGAAAAAACCAGTTTCCGCCGTTGAAAGCAATTTAATTTGTATTGTGTTACTTTTCGCCATTCTGTCCTCATTTTGATCAGGCTGATTTACTAAAATATAACTATATATTTTAGAGTTATATTTTACATATAAAAGCAAGTCTATTCTTTAATTCAACTTACTTACAAAATTTTAAGATTTTGTCAAATATTATTTGTTCATAATATTTTACGGATTTTAGACCATTTCTTCAGGAATGGAAATACATCCACATAACGTGGAAAGATTATCTGGATTTACATTTGATAGAAAAGGCACTTGTCCCAAAATCTTGACTTTTCCATGACTAATTATAGAATTTTTACAATCTTCGTTCAACGGGCCATTTAAAATTACCCCTGAAATTTTTATATTTCTATTTCTTAAAGCCTCGATTGTCATTAGGGTATGATTCAATGTTCCCAAAATAGTTCGGGCTACAATTATAACAGGTAAATTAATCTTTTCAATAAGATCAATGATAAACAAATGATCATTGATAGGTACAAAAATCCCACCCGCTCCTTCAACTATGTATTTGTTTTCTTGTTTCAAATCAGATACATTCACGTGATCAAGGCTTAATTCACGATTTTCCAGTCTTGCAGCATCTTCAGGAGATAAAGGTGCTTGCAATTTTATAATTGGGGATAAATATTGTGTCTCGGAAAGTTCGGCTAAATAGCAAACTGTATTTGTATCTCCAATATCGCAATTTAAACCTGTTTGAATAGGTTTCCAATAAACCGCATTTAGCAATTTTGTTAAACATGCAGAAATTAGTGTTTTTCCAATATCTGTATCAGTTCCCGTAACAAAAAAACCTTTAGCGGAAAATTTACGGAAAACACCATAGGCTATATGATAAGAACAATAATTGTAATTTTTACTAAAATCAGAAAGAACTTTCTTAAACTGAGATAACTTCAAGGGTTTTGAAATTTCGAGAGGAACAGAAGCTCCTATAGAACGAAGTCCTTTGAAAAAATCAATTGCTGTGTCAATTTGAACAATGATCTCATCAGTTTCCCAATGACCGGTTCCTGTTTCTGGCCAAACTGATTGAATAGATTCAATTGATGGATAAGTCTGTAAATTACAGGTAAAATCATTGTCGTTATAGATAGAACGCCATTCTTTAAACGTTTCAAACGTTAGGGTAGAACAAATCAAATAGCCATTTTGTTTCAAATAATTTGTAAGAGTCCTGATTGCACTTGCAACATTATCAAACCATTGGAAAGTCAGGCTTGAACAAATCAAATCATATTTTTCATCCAATTCTGGATATTCACCATCCATAAGCTTAAATGTTAAATCGTATTTATGGTTTTTGAACTTATTTTTTGCACGATTCAGCATTTCAGGTGATATATCCGTCAATACAAAATGTGCATCAGGAAAAAAGTCGATAAGATATTGAGTTAATAATCCAGTTCCACAACCAATTTCAAGAATTGATATTTTTTCTTTACGATCGACTGAAGTTCTGAACTGTTTCCGAATACAATCAGACAATTTTTTCGCAACAATTTTTTGTATTGAGGCAAATTTTTCATATTGATCCGCCTGATCAAAAGCTTTGATTATTTTTTCTTTATAATTTCTAGACATTATTTATAAGTTCTCTGATGATTTCCGCACAGGCATTCGTTTTTGATAAAGGCAATATATGTGTATCATCGTCAAGCCACAAATAGTTGCACTCTTGAAATGATTGTATGGTCATGGTTTCATTAACAACAAGATCTTTTTTTGAAGCTATAACTGTGAGTTTATTTCTGATCTGTGGAATGATACTTCGAACATCCTCAAATTTAAGAAATTCAAGTCCTTTTTGCAATTCTTCAATATTAAAGCTGGGCAAAAAATTTACTACTTGACCACATTGCTGATAAAACTGTTTCATTATAAGATTTGAATCAATGGATAATCCTCTGGACATACGATCCAGAACCCTTAATGCCACACCTTTCGGAAATGTAGGATCTCTGGAAAATCTGGCGAAACTGTTAATAGCCACATAATATTTGAAACGAAAAGAAAAATTTTTTAAGAGATATAAAAAACCTAAAGAGTGTCCTACAGCAATATATTTTTCTTGTAAGTTTAAAATTGATTTAAGATTACAATTTTTATCCGTGTTTTTCCCTATAAAACCCAAATCAATTGTTTCTGAGTGGTATTCTTTTAGATTATTTTGTAATTTTTGCCAAAATGATGATGAATATCCCCATCCATGGACAAAAAGCAAACGATAATTATTTTTCATGATCAATGAATTGAAATTAGATCAATTGAATGAAAAGATTTTAGTAAATACTCTATTTCATCCTCTCGATGACCGGCACTAAGAGTCAATCGTAAACGACTTCCATGAAAGGGAACGGTGGGTGGACGAATTGGGGTAATCCAGATATTTTTTTCTTTCAAAGCATTTGCTATTAATTGGGCCTTTATCGGTGATCCAACAATAATTGGAATTATATGTGAAATAGACTGACCACATTGATATCCCAGTGACTCTAATTGTTTTCTAACCTTTTCAGACTGTTTAACCAAAAAGGCACGTTGGTTAGTTAATGAAGGCATTAATTCTAGCGCTGCCTCGATGCTACCGATTACGGCGGCGGGCAATGCAGTCGTGTGGATAAAAGCAGAACAAAAATTCACCAGCCATTCACATAAATCTCTGGATCCAGCTATATAGGCCCCAAAACTTCCCCACGCTTTACTAAATGTTCCCATCGTTAAATCAGCAAAGGCAGGGGCCAATCCCTCACCTTTACTTCCAAATATTCCGGTTGCATGTGCGTCATCTAAAAATAAAAAGGCATTAAATTGGTCGGCAACTGATCTTAATCTTTTCAAGTCACAGACATCACCATCCATACTGAATATGGTTTCCGTTAAAATTATTCTTGAACCTTTTTCCCCCTCAATTTTTTTCAATCGTGTTTGTAGATGGTCAAGATCATTATGACTGAAACGGATCTGTTTAACTTGACCAGCTTTGCATCCATAATGCAAACTGGCATGATTCAATTTATCCGTAAATACCCATACTGGTTTTGGAAAATTTTCAATGAGGGAAGCAACAACCCCGACATTTGCCTGCCAACCTGATGGAAATATTAATGCTGCTTCAGTTCCTAGAAAATTAGCTAGTTTCTCCTCGATTTTACCATAATATGAAGCATTGGACGTAATTAATCTGGATGCCCCGCTTCCAGTACCATATTGTCTTAAAAACTCCTCACCTTTAATTTTTAAATTTGCATTGTTTGATAATCCCAGATAATCATTACTGGAAAAATTTATATAACTTTTACCCTTATTTTTTATATGTAATGAATCAATTATTTCAAATGTTGGCAATTCTCTTTTTAAATCCTCTTTAGCTCTTTTGTCTAATTCCCAAGCAAAAAAAATATCAAATCGATTCATTAAGTTATTCTTTTCAAATTTTTGTTTAGTTATGCAAACTCTATCATACAATTATAGGCAAAATCCCATGTTTCATTCAACTTTAAAAAATATATGGTTACCCTATACGCAAATGAATAATTGTAATGCCCCAATTGTTGCAAAAGCCACGCATGGAAGTACAATTATCCTAAATGATGGAGCTAAATTGATTGATGGTATTGCTTCATGGTGGACAGCCTGTCATGGGTATAATCACCCACATATTATCAAAACGGTAAAAAAACAACTTGAACTAATGCCTCATATTATGTTTGGTGGCATTATTCATCAACCTGCAATTGATTTGGCAAAACATCTGGCAAACCTGTTGCCTGGAGATTTAAACAAAGTTTTTTTTTCTGAATCAGGCTCCGTATCTGTGGAAGTGGCACTAAAAATTGCAGCCCAATTCTGGTTAAACCAAAATAACAATATCAAAAACAAAATAATTTCTTTTCATGGTGGATATCATGGTGATACCATGGCGACAATGGCGGTTTGTGATCCTGAAGAAGGAATGCATAATTTATTCAAGAATATTATTCCCCACCAATACAACATTCCTTTGCCTGATACCTCGGAGAAACAAAAGGATTTCATTCAGTTTCTAGAAAAGCATCATAAAACCATTGCTGCAATTTTAATTGAACCTTTGATACAGGGAGCTGGAGGCATGTTATTTCATTCTCCAGAAATTTTAAGATTTTTGCGAAAACAAGCTGATCATTTTGAAATTTTATTGATATTTGATGAAATTTTTACGGGGTTTGGCAGAACGGGGAGTTTTTTTGCCTGTGAACAGGCAGATGTCATTCCGGATATCATTACACTTTCAAAAGCATTAAGTGGAGGCACGATGGCATTGGCTGCAACAATTGCAAAAGAATATATATTTAACGGGTTTTTATCTGATAGTGATCAACATGCCCTGATGCATGGACCAACATTTATGGCCAATCCTCTGGCCTGTTCCGCTGCCAATGCATCCTTGGAAGTTTTTGATCAATACAATTGGAAGAATGCAGTCAGTTCCATTGAAAGACAAATGAAAAAAGAATTAACACAATGTAAAAATTTAAAAAATGTCAAGGATATTAGGGTAAAAGGGGCCGTTGCCGTTGTTGAGTTATACAATATTTCAAACTTAAACCGTCTAAAGATAAAATTTATCCAACAGAATGTATGGATACGTCCCTTCAGAAATATCGTTTATCTTACACCCTCTTTCACCATAACATCGGAAGAATTATCCTTGTTAACTAATTCAATATATGATGTGATCAAACAAGAATATTAATTTTTACCATCATTTTTTGATGATTTATTTTTACCTCTTTTATTTTCATTTTTAGATGTCGGCAATTGGCTATCCGGAATAATCTTTACAACACCCCTGGAATTGATAATGGTGCTGGTTCCATCCCCATTCGGAACGATTACTGGGGCGTCCTTACCTTTTTCAATATATTTCGCTCCCTGATCCTTAATTGAGTCAGGCAGCCTTCCATTGATGAAATCTGTCATTCCATTTTTGATCTGATATTGTTCCCCAACATTCAGATTACCATCTTCTGGAAAATCAACAGGAACAGATTGCTTATTGATTTGATCATGCGTTACGCTGTCTACATCACCACCTGCCGCTCTACTGTAATCTGATAGGGAGAAACTTTTATCATCACTCGCAACATCACTCAACGTAGGTAATGCAGGAGGACGAGAGGGCCAAATATTTTCACTTTGAGGTAACAAAGGGGTTGTAGCTATCGCCATATTACCTTTTACCCTTTGCATATTTTCCGCATATCCTTCTGGAGCCTCGGGATTATTTCCTGGTAAAGAAACGGTATCATCAAAAAATTTATCTATCCCGGAACACCCACTTAATATCAAAAATGTGGTAATAAGTGCAGCATAATTCCGCATGATTGTTCTCCATCCGTTTTAAAAATTTGATGATACATAATTTAAAAAATACATATCCAACAAGATAATTCAAATATAAGCTTTTTAAAAATCCGTTTTATTAATAAATCTGATACCCGTATGAATATAACCCCAACCCGTAATAATCGTTAAAATTGCCGCAATCCATAATAATATCGATCCAATAACATTAACCGGAAACCAGTTAATGTTCAATAATTCTGCACTACTATCTCCAGCAAGTAAAAAACCAATAGCCACCATTTGAAAAGTTGTTTTCCATTTTGCCAGTTTTGTGACTGGTAGGCTGATCTCGAAAGAGGAAAGATATTCTCTTAATCCGCTGACCAGTATTTCTCTTGCCAAAATAATCATTGCAGGAATCAGTCCACCGTATGGAAGACGATCGTAACCAGCCATAACAATCAATATGATACCCACCAGTAATTTATCCGCAATGGGATCAAACATTTTTCCAAAGTCGGAAAGCTGTTGCCATGCACGGGCAAGCTTACCGTCTAAATAATCCGTAATACCAGCGATAATAAATAGTATACAGGCCAATAAATCTGTTACCGGCTTATGAACCATTACAAGAACAGCCACCAATGGTATTATAATTATACGGGACAAGGTAAGACAATTAGGTAAATTATAAAACATTTCTATTTAGGATCACGGCTGAACATTTATCAAAATAGTTATTTAACATTTTATAAAAAAAATGGAATAAAAAATATATATTTTCTTATATTTGTTACTTATATACACCAGGTCTAAAATAATCATATATTGATTCAGCCAATACTCTATTAATACCTGGAATATTTTCTAAATCCGCAACACTGGCCTCTTTAACGGCGCTGGCAGAACCAAAATGGTTTAGTAGATTACGTTTTCTCTTATTACCTATACCCGGAATTAAATCCAGTTCGGATTTTTCTATGCTTTTTAATCTTCCTACTCTATGAGTAGTAATGGCAAATCGATGCGCCTCATCTCTTAATCGTTGCAGATAATACAAAACAGGATCTCTTTCAGACAATTGAAAAGGATTTTGATCACGTGTAAAAAACCACTCTCTCCCTGCATTCCGGTCCGGTCCTTTAGCAATACTGACCAAGGCGACATTTTCAATCCCGAGCTCTTTCAAAATTGCATCAACAGCCGAAAACTGTCCCGCACCACCATCTATTAACAGTAAATCAGGGAAATTCTGCCAATCAGCAATTTTACCCTTGTTAAAACGTCTGAATAAAACTTCACGCATCATACCAAAGTCATCTCCAGGGGTGATATCAGATTTAATTGAAAATTTACGATAACCAGACTTAATAAAACCTTCAGGTCCAGCCACAACCATTGCCCCATATGCATTGGTACCCATTATGTGACTATTATCGTAAATCTCAATTCTTTTCGGAATATCAGACAGATGAAAAATATCACGAACCTGTTCTAATAATTTTGTTTGTGATGCAGTTTCAGCCAATTTCCGATCAAGCGCCATATGGGCATTATGTACTGCATGATCAACAACTGCCCTTTTCTCCCCTATTTTTGGTACATACAAACTTACCCTTTTCGATGCCCTCATACTTAATGCCTTACTCATCAGCGCTTGGTCAGATAATTTAATATTCATGTATATTTGTGATGGCGGTGGCTTATTTTCATAGAATTGTCCCAAAAAGGCGTCCAAAATTTCTTCGGGGCTTTGATCCTCTGTTTGTATCGGGAATAAAGCACGATTGCCATTATTTCTTCCCCCTCTAATAAAAAACACCTGAATACAGGTCAGATAACCTTTTTGCGCAAATGCTATTATATCAGCATTGTCAATTGTAGCAGGATTAATTACTCCATTTGTTTGAACATAGGTAAAGGCCCGAATACGATCACGCATCACCGCGGCACGTTCAAAATCCAATTGTTCTGACGCCTTCTCCATTTCGGTAGCCAATTGCTGCTGAATAATGTTTGTTTCTCCAGAAAGAAATGATTTTGCTTGATTTATGAGATCATCATAATCTGTTTTACTAACGCGATTATCACAAGGACCAGAACATCGTTTGATCTGATAAAGCAAACATGGACGCTTTCTGGAATTGAAAATACTGTCTTCACAACTTCTTAGCAGAAATATTTTCTGTAAAAGTTCAAGAGTCTGATTGACTGCCCCAACCGAAGCAAACGGCCCCCAATAATAATTTTTCTTGGATATTTTTCCCCGATGTTTATCAATTCTAGGCCATTTTTCTTTTGTAATAACTAACCAGGGGTATGATTTATCATCCCTCAACAAAATATTATATCGTGGTTTAAGACTTTTAATCAGATTGGCTTCAAGTAGTAGAGCCTCAGCTTCCGTATAGGTGGTTATAATTTCCATGGAAGTCGTTTGCAAAATCATTTTACGTATACGCTCGGTCAATTGTGTCAAGCGTGTATAGGAGGATACACGTTTTTTTAAATTTTTTGCTTTACCAACATATAAAACTTCCCCTTTTTCATTAAGCATACGATAAACCCCTGCCGTTTCAGGCATTGTTTTCAAAGCATGCTTAATTGCTTTTGTTCCCTTATACGAATCCAAAGGTTTGTAATCATGAAGTTTCATTGCATTTTTTTTACCATCATCACAAATAAGTTCTGTTATCCTTTTATTTTCTAAGACTTATCTTACTTCTCCACTGATCTTGTGGATAACTCTATGGATGAATATCTAATATATGGATGTAAAAGGCAGTTTATCAAGCCCTTATATGTTTTGCCTAATTTTTAAGCAATTAATATAACTCATTGATTTTCAATCATTTTTATTGTTACATGGAATTATTCAATATTTATAACTAATTTATCACAAACCCTAAAATCACTGTCAAGTCCAATAGTGGACAAAATGAAAATTTTAATTTCAATAATGTAATTATCCACAATTTTCAATATTAAGATTTATTTATTTTTTACTGGACATTTTCTGATTAAATTCCTAAATTGACCTTCTTCTCTTAATTTGAATTTATTTTAAATTATAATCAATTTCCCTTTTCAAATTTGAAATTTCTATATGCGTATAATTAGTTGGAACATTAATTCATTAAGGTTACGCTTGCCTTTGTTAAAACAACTGGTAGAATTAGCAAATCCCGATATTTTATGCCTTCAGGAAACAAAAGTCCCTGATCCTCTTTTTCCCCGATCTGAAATAGAATTGCTCGGTTTTCACAATTGTCTTTTTAAAGGAATGAAAAGTTATAACGGCGTTTGTATTTTATCAAAATATCCATTAGGATACCATGTTTCCAACACTATACAATGGTGCGGTAAAAGTGACTGCAGACATATTTCAGTTCAATTCAATTATAAAAATAAAAAAATAAACCTTCATAATTTCTATATTCCTGCAGGTGGGGATGAACCTGATCCAACTATAAATCCCAAATTCAAACATAAATTAGATTTCCTGACAGAAACAAAAGAATGGTTTTCTCAAAATAAGGAGACCAGTTCAATTCTTGTAGGAGATTTTAATATTGCACCCTTGGAAAATGATGTATGGAACCACAAACAATTATTGAAAATTGTCAGTCATACACCCATTGAAACTGAAAAACTCAATCAATGGTTACATACGGGTTATATTGATGCAATGCGTGAAATAATTCCTCCCCACGAAAAACTATATACCTGGTGGTCTTATAGAAACCGTAACTGGGAAAAGTCAAACCGGGGAAGAAGGTTGGATCATTTATGGATTTCTCCAGATCTACGATCACACCTAAAAACAATTCAGGTTTTTAAAGAGGCTAGAAACTGGGACAAACCTTCTGATCATGTCCCAATCATGCTGGAATTAAAATAAATAACTATTCTTCTTTTTTATCAGAAATTGAACTCAGTCGATATCCACCAGCCTCAGTTATCAGAAGGGTTACATTCGAAGGATCAGGCTCGATTTTTTGGCGTAGACGATAAATATGGGTCTCAAGTGTATGGGTTGTCACCGCTGAATTATATCCCCAAACCTCATTCAACAAAACTTGTCTTGGTACTGGTCTTGATCCTGACCGATATAAAAATTTGAGTATGGCAGCCTCTTTTTCAGTTAAACGGATCCGACGATTTGAATCCTGTTCCTGCAACGACTTTGCAGACGGACGAAAAATATAATTGCCAATTGTGAAAACAGCATCCTCACTACTAGCAAAAATACGCATCTGTGCCCTTAATCTTGCCAGTAACTCGGCAATGCGAAATGGTTTTGATACATAATCATTACCGCCTGCATCAAGCCCCCTTACAACATCCTCTTCATTATCTGAACCTGTCAGCATAATAATGGGTGTTCTGCAACCTTCCTTACGTAAATAGGCACATAGATCACATCCATCGCCATCTGGAAGCATTACATCCAATATGATTGCATCATAATGCTTATCAGAATCCAGAATTTTGTTTTTAGCCTCTTTTACCGTTAAGGCACTTGAAACCTCAAATTCTTGATTTTCTTGCAATTGTTCGGTTAGTGTTTCAATTAACTTTGGATCATCATCAACCACTAAAACAGGATGAATGCCTGTCATTGAATTTACCCTTCTTTTAAAACCATATCCCTATTACAAATATAAGGATGAAGTTAGAGATTAGTATCTTTATACTCAAAATTACGTTAATTTTTAATAATTTTTAACTAAAAATTACAAAAATTTTCAATTTTATAGCTCAAAAATAATTTACTTAAACTCAAATTACCCTAAAATTATACCTAAATAATAAAGGGAAATTAACATGAGTATCCTGACCCTTATTTCTTTATTGTTTCTTCTTACCGCAATTTGCGGGGCAATTAATCTGAAATATCTCAAACTTCCCATGACCATAGGAATTATGATTGCCGCATTCATATTTTCAATAATCCTATTTATCTCGGATTATTTCCTTTCATTTGTTTCCGGATATTCATTTGCACAGAAAATTATCTCACAAATCAATTTTCCCACTTTGCTTCTCAATGGTGCTCTAGCATTTCTGCTTTTTGCAGGAAGTTTGCAAATTTCATTACATGAGTTGTGGAAAGCTCGCTATAATATTGCTTCCTTGACAATTATTGGCACTTTATTATCGATATTATTTCTCGGTCTTATTTTTTGGGTTCTGTTTTATCTATTTTCTATTCCCATTTCTTTACTCTGGTGTCTCACCCTAGGCGCTATTATAGCCCCGACAGATCCGGTTTCAGTTATCAGTATGTTCGGCAGACTAGGCCTTTCCAAACGGTTACAAGCAATTTTTGCTGGAGAAAGTCTTTTCAATGATGGTATAGCTTTAATTGCTTTTACAACATTTTTATCCGTAATCATTCATCAAAAAACCCCATCCACAACCAGTCTATTCTTGATTAGCATAAAAGAGATTGTTGGCAGTGGTCTTCTGGGTATTATAACCGCCACCATTGTTATTTTTATAATCAGACGATTGTCCCACAACGAAATTACCATATTATTTTCACTGGCTTTGGCGGCAGGTACCTTTTCTATCGCAAATGATCTTAACATGTCAGGTCCCATTGCAGTTGTGGCAAGCGGTTTATTGATCGGTAACCATCTTCAAAAACAGCCTGCAGAAAAAAGTGATTCGGTTATTTACTGCTGGCATGTAATTGATGAAATCCTCAACACCATGCTATTTTTGATAATTGGGTTGCAGATTGTCATCATCCCTTTCAGTTATCATATTCTGGTTATCACATTCCTGGCTTTTCCATTTCTGGCAATTACACGTTTCATAGCCCTCAGTCTAAGTGGTTTTGTATTATTATATCAGGATTCAAACCCGAAGGGTTTGATTTCCATTCTAACATGGGGAGGACTAAGAGGAGGCATTTCCCTGGCAATAGCCTTATCTCTCCCCAATATATTTCCAAAAAATGAAATCCTGCTCATCTGTTATGGGTGCGTAGTGTTAACCGTTTTAATTCAGGGATTAACCATGGAATATGTTGTTAATTATTTTTACAGAAAAGAAATAAATTAATTCTTCACCATAACCGTGCAAAAAAAACCATCCGTTTGATTTTGCGCTGGTGTTAATTGAAAACTTGTTTTTTTCATGAATTTTTCGGGTAACAATTCTGGAATCGTATCAGGTTCTACGAGTGAAAAATTGTTATTTCTTTCCAGAAAATTATTGATTTGATCTTGATTTTCCTGACGTAATATTGAACAGGTTGCATATATCAACCTTCCACCTTTTTTTACCATTCTCGCTGCAGAATCAAGAATATGGGCCTGTTTTTCAACAAGTTCCAATAAATCATTTTCCTTAAACCTTAAACGCGCATCAGGATTACGTCTCCAAGTTCCGGTACCGCTACAAGGTGCATCAACCAAAACACGATCGAAACTTTCAACACGCCTTTTTAACCATTTTGCATCTTCAGCAAAAATATGGGTTTCACAATTAAAAACACCTGCCCTTCGCAAACGACTTTGAGCGGCATTTAACCGAGCGGAAAAAATATCTGATGCAATAATATGACCCTTATTTTCCATCATCATCGCCATAGCCAACGTTTTACCTCCGGCTCCCGCGCAATAATCCAGGACACGCATTGACGATTTAACACCGGTCATGAGTGCAATTAATTGGCTACCTTCGTCTTGAATTTCAACCAGACCATTTTTGAAAGCATTTGTGGATGTTATGGATTGTCTTCCTTGAGCTCTCAATCCCCATGGAGAAATATTCATTAATTCTGTTTGTATATTTTCAGATGCTAGAATCTCCCTGGCTTTATATCGATCTTCCACTTTTAGAAAATTGACACGCAAATCAAGAGTGGCTGGTTCCAACAATGTTGAAAGTTCTTTTTCTGTCTGATCCCCGTATTGGTCATTTATGATAGGATATACCCAATCTGGAACTTCATAAATTACCGCTTTGGACATTTCAGCGGAAACAAACGGTTTGTTTACCAAAGATTGCAAATATAAAATTTCGTTATTATTTAACAATAATGGCGCATATTTTTCACCAGAATAAAAACTATGCACTTTACTTATGGAATTTCCTGACAAAACCAAATAAGCTGCGACCATCATACGAGGATTGATCGGACTACCTACTCTTTTCAGCCACCATTCCAACTTTCGGTAACAACGTAAAATTTCCCAAACTTTGCCTGAAACAAAACGACGATCCCCTCCTCCAATATAACGGCGCCGCCTGAAAAACCGATTGGCTGTTGAATCTGCCGGAATATATTTTTCTTTCTGAATAGCTAAAAGCAGTTCAATCACTGCCGAAATTTGTGCTGAAGGGGTCATACGTCTTTACTTAAATATCTGATAGACAAATTTATTATTTAATTATGATGATAGTTAGGCGCTTCACGCGTAATTACAACATCATGAACATGGCTTTCCCTCAATCCCGCTCCCGTAATTTTACGGAACTGAACATTTTTTTTCATTTCTTCAATCGTCGCATTGCCAGTATATCCCATACCTGCTTTCAAGCCGCCAACCATCTGATGTATAACTCCTTCTGCCGCCCCTTTGTATGGTACCTGCCCTTCAATGCCTTCAGGAACAAGCTTATGGCTTTCCTTGATATCCTGTTGAAAATAACGGTCAGCAGATCCACGAGCCATGGCACCAAGACTTCCCATTCCGCGGTATGATTTATAGGAACGTCCCTGATATAGAAATACTTCACCAGGGGCTTCATCAGTACCTGCCAGTAAAGATCCAATCATGACAACATCTGCACCCGCACCGATAGCTTTAACAATATCGCCAGACGTGCGAATTCCACCATCTGCTATTAAAGGAATATCGGCAGCATGACAAATTTCAGACACTTCCATTACTGCCGAAAATTGGGGAACTCCTACCCCTGCAACAACACGGGTTGTACAGATTGAACCTGGACCAATTCCAACTTTTACTGCATCAGCGCCAACATCGATCAATGCTTGAGCACCTTCTGGTGTCGCAATATTTCCCGCAATAATTTGAACGTCAGCATAATTTTTCTTGAGGCGCCCTATCGAGTCCAAAACACCCTGGGAATGTCCATGTGCCGTATCTACGACCAAAACGTCAACACCAGCCTCTATAAGCGTGACAGCCCGTTTATATCCGTCCTCACCAACACCTGTGGCAGCAGCACAACGTAAACGACCATATTGATCCTTGTTGGCCAAAGGATAAACGACTGATTTTTCCATATCCTTGACAGTCATTATTCCGACACAACAATCATTTTTATCAACGACAAGCAATTTTTCGATACGATTTTGATGAAGCAGTTTTTTAGCTTCATCGGGACTCACACCCTCTTTGACTGTAACCAGGTTATCTTTTGTCATTAACTCCGCAACAGGTTGTTTTGCATTTGTTGCAAACCGGACATCACGATGCGTGACAATACCAACAAGCCGATTCGTATTTTTTTCAATAACAGGTAGACCACTTATGTTATGGCGTTTCATTGTTGCAATGACTTCTTCTAAAGTCTGTTCAGGATGAACAGTTACCGGATCAACCACCATTCCCGATTCAAAGCGTTTTACCTGCTTGACCTGATTGGCTTGTTCCTGAATGGATAGATTTTTATGAATAACCCCTATTCCTCCATTTTGTGCCATAGCAATGGCCATTGCACATTCGGTCACTGTATCCATGGCTGATGAAATCAAGGGTATATTCAAACGGATAGATCGGGTCAAATTGGACCGAACATCAGCCTGATTAGGCAATACATTAGATTTTGCTGGAATAATCAAAACATCATCAAAAGCAAGGGCTTCTCGAATATGTTTTTGGGAAATAGATGAATGTGCCATTATGGTACCCTTTATTAAAAATTAGAAAATTAAAGATAAAAAGGGATAACCGAAAAAAATCGGGTTCCAATTATTGGCAATTCTTCATACCTAAAAAATTGTGATTAGACAAGCCAAAAATCAATTTTGTGTCAAATAGTGACAAAATCAAATTATCCTTGAAATTTTATCAACACATTCACGATTTATCTTCGGAATTATTCCCTTTAAACCCTGTAGCAATCACATATAATTCTTTGGATTCCTTACGACTTGCTGGAGGTTTTGCATGTTTTACAATTTTGAAGGATCGCTTGAGTTTATTTAACATCAATTTTTCACTTCCCCCCTGGAAAACTTTGGCAATGAAAACTCCATTCAAATTTAAAATTTTTATTGCAAAGTCCAAAGCCTGTTCTGTCAAATCGATTATTCTTATATGATCCGTTGCTGCATGTCCTGTCGTGTTCGGTGCCATATCAGACATGACCAGATCCGCCTTACCCTCTAATTTACCCAGTAAAACTTCAAGATTATGGGGCTCTGTAAAATCTCCCTGAAAAATATCAGCTCCCATGACTGGTTTAACTTGCAACAAATCAATACCTACAACTTTGGATGCCTTGTGATATACCGCAACCTGAGACCATCCTCCTGGCGCTGCACCCAGATCAACAACCTTCATCCTCTTTTTTAAAAAATGAAATTTGTCATTTAATTCTATCAGCTTATAAGCTGCACGGGACCGCCAGCCATGTTGTTGTGCAGCTTTTACATAAGGATCATTCAACTGACGCGTCAACCATCTTTGTTGAGATATTGAACGCCCTTTTGTTTTTTTTAAGGTAACCGTCAATCCAGTATCAAAACGCGATTTCTTTTTTTTGCGCGAATTCGAATTTGCATTATCTTTATTCATAGTTTTTACTTTAATTATACTGATTAATTAAATTTATTACTGGTTTAACAAATAATGATGATTTTTATAATAGTTTCTTAACTTGTTTGTCGTCATTTTGGCAATTATTCCATCCCGAATACCCCGATCGGCAACGACAATGTCATTGACGGGCCACAAGGTATGTATGGCATCAAATATTGCGCATCCAGGTAAAAGATAATGAATTCTTTTTTTATATCGGTCGGAAAGAATTTCAGTCTCTTTGAATTTCTGATCTAGCAAAGTCCTGATTATTTCCTTAAGTTGGGCTGTTTGCAAAGACAAACCATCAATCGCCGCACGATTATACTTGTTTTGGTTTAACAAAATGCTTGCAAGGGTGGTTATAGTCCCACTTACCCCTATGAATTGAACCTGATTTCTTACAATCTCTGCCTGAATACGGTGAATGGCCTCGAATTCCATTACCTTGGATAAAACAAAATCAAACATTTGATAGTAATTCTGCAAGGTGGCAATATTGAATTGCTCCCTTAACGTAAGAATGCCAACAGGTATACTGAAACATCCAATCAAAATATATTTTCGTCGCGCAAAATCAATTTTAACCCATGCAATTTCAGTGGAACCACCTCCAATATCAAATAATAGTGCCTTGGTCTTATTACGTTTCAACACATTGTCATGTAAAAATGAATTGCAGCCGGCCAAAGCCAGCTCAACCTCTTCCCGTGGTGAAATAACCTTAATGTTCAGTCCTGTTTCATATAAAACCTGACTAAGAAAATGATCAGCATTTGAGGCACGTCGACAAGCTTCGGTAGCGACAGCATAAAAAGCGGAAAATCTTTTACCTTCAATTTTGGATGCACAATGTCGGAGGGCGACCATAGTACGTTCCATGGCAGCTTGACTCAACTGACCTGTTTCATACAATCCCTCACCCAATCGAACTACTCGATTATAATGATCAACAATTCTCAACCTGCCACGATCAGATGACACGATCAGCAGTCGACAATTATTTGTGCCTAAATCCAATGCCGCAAACATATTTACGCCCTAATTACTTTATCCAGTCAAAGTTAATTCCTTATTTTTTTGTATAGCTCCTTAATATTAACACAATTTATTATTAATTTGGATTTTTTTATTAAAATAACTAAAAATTTTTGTAATTAATTTATTATAACATACCCTTGTTTTATAATTTTTTACATGATATAAGCATCCACATTAAATATATTGGGAGATAGTTTAGCGGTAGAACTACCGGCTCTGACCCGGTCAGCCCTGGTTCGAATCCAGGTCTCCCAGCCAAAAATGTTTCCGTTATGACATTCAAAGATAATAAAATGGAATGGAAAACATTTGCTTTATACCCAGAATGTTCCGTAAAACTGATAGATTATAAAACTGAATTATCTATAAATCTTGAAAAACGGATTGAAAATTTATGGGTTGCCAAAAAAAGATTATACCCAAAATTGTTTAATGGACGTGTATTTACCGTTACTTTGATATTACCCCATCAAATAACGGGATATTGGACAGAATATAGATATGTTTCGGCCCAAATGGAAAATAAGGAGTTCAATGAATTTCTTTGTCTTAAACCTTTGGCTGTAACAGGTTTAATTTTTTGCGATGATGGTTTTATTCTTGGAAAAAGAAACAGTAACAGCGTTTATCTACCCAGTTACTGGCAATGTGCCCCTGCGGGTAGCGTGGAAGCGCGTCATAAAGAAAAAACTGTAAATTTGCATGAACAATTATTTGTGGAGGCAAGAGAAGAACTTGGATTAAAAAAAGATTTTTTTTCAAATAGCCACATTCTTATTGCAACTCAACATCCCGAAAAAGGAATAATCGATATCGGAATAATGTTGAAAACACACTTGAATTTTCAACAAATATATAATTATTGGCAAAAAAAAGGCAACTCAGAATATGATGAACTTATATGTATATCCGATTTAACCCTTTTACCTAAACCAATTATTCCATCCACCAGATATTTAATCAAGGCCAGCTATAAAGATAATAATAGGATATGACTAGCTGTTTTTAACAATGCCGATCTGTTTGATATCATGAAATTTTAAGTCTTTTTGCATTTCAACAGTCCGTTGCATCATGAATTCAGAAGTGGCCAGAAATACTGGATCTCCGTCTATGTCATCAGCAATGGCACTTCTATTGGAATTAATAAATTTCTCAATTTTGTTTTTTTCACCCTCAAGCCAACGGACCTGTGTAAAAGATACAGTATCAAATCCTATTTCAACGCCGTACTCATGTTTTAAACGCGTCTGTAAGACATCAAGTTGCAATATTCCAACCACGCCAACAATAGGCGAAGACCCGTCCTGTGGTTTAAAAAGCTGGACAACTCCCTCTTCTGCAAGCTCAATTAACGCCTGTTTTAATTTCTTGGCTTTCATTGCATCAGCAAGGCGAACCCGTCGCAATATTTCAGGGGCAAAATAGGGTACTCCTGTAAACTGAAGCTCCTCTCCTTCCGTCAAGGTATCTCCAATACGTAATGTGCCATGATTGGGAATTCCAACAACATCTCCCGCAAAAGCCTCTTCTGCCAATTGTCTGTCTTGTGCAAAGAAAAACTGAGGCGTATGTAACGCAAAAGTTTTTCCTGTACGGGTATGTTTCAATTTCATACCTCGTTCTAAACGTCCAGAACAAATACGGGCAAAGGCGATACGATCCCGATGATTTGGATCCATATTTGCCTGAATTTTAAATACAAGGGCAGTCATTGATGGTTCATTTGCCGCCACCAGACGTTGATCACTTTCCTGATTTCGTGGACTTGGGCCAAATTCAACCAATGCATCCAAAAGATCATGAACCCCCAATTCCTTAATCGCACTTCCAAAAAAAACCGGGGTTAAAAAACCTGCCTTAAAATCATCAATATTAAATTCCGGCAGAGCAGCCTTAACCAATTCCACTTCTTCTTTTAATGCTATAACACGATCATCTGTTTCTGGAATTCCCTGTTTTAGGCGCATGGTTTGTTTCCGAACATCATAAGCACCCAAAAATTTGGCAGCCCGTCCCACAGGCCATGTTAAAGGTGTTGTTTCAAGAGCCAGTGTAGAGGCCACTTCATCTAGCAATTCAAAAGGATCCTGAGATTCCCTGTCCATCTTGTTAATAAAGGTTACAATCGGTATATCGCGCAAACGACAAATTTCAAAAAGTTTCCGTGTTCTTGCCTCAATCCCTTTTGCCGCATCAATAACCATAACTGCGGCATCAACAGCCGTCAAAGTCCTGTATGTATCTTCAGAAAAATCTTCGTGACCAGGCGTATCCAACAAGTTAAAAATGCAACCACCATATTCAAACGTCATAACAGAAGTTACAACTGAAATACCACGATCCTTTTCAATATTCATCCAGTCCGAACGAGTTCGACGCTGTTCCCTTTTAGCACGGACATTTCCCGCCATCTGTATAGCCCCACCAGCATGCAATATACGTTCAGTCAAAGTCGTCTTACCCGCATCAGGATGGGAAATAATAGCAAAAGTGCGACGACGGGAAATTTCTTTATCCAGACTCTGAACTGTATCTAACATCAAGCAGCCCTAAATTTATATTGAAAACAATAAACGCACAAAAGCCGAGCAAAAAATTGCTCGGCATTTTTGTATAAAAATAAAATGTAATTAACGAGAATAAAACTCGACAACCAAATTGGGTTCCATAGTTACAGGATATGGAACATCATTTAATTTTGGCGTACGAACAAATGAACCCTTCATTTGACGATGATCAACCTCTAAATATTCAGGAATATCCCGTTCTTTACTTTGAACAGCATCCAGTACAATAGCAAGTTGTTTTGATCTTTCCCTAACTTCAACAACATCATTATCTTTTAATGAATATGATGGAATATTAACACGCTTGCCATTTACTAAAATATGTCCATGATTAATGAACTGACGTGCAGCAAATGGAGTGGATGCAAATTTTAACCGATAAACAACAGCATCCAAACGACGTTCCAACAAATTGATCAAGTTTTCAGAAGTATCACCTTTACGACGAGATGCTTCAGCGTAATAACGACGGAATTGCTTTTCACTGATATTTCCGTAATATCCCTTGAGTTTTTGTTTAGCCATTAACTGAACGCTAAAATCGGAAGGCTTTGCACGGCGGCGTTGACCGTGTTGACCAGGACCATATTCACGCTTGTTAACCGGTGATTTAGCACGTCCCCACAAATTAACCCCTAAACGACGGTTAATTTTATATTTGCTTTGTAAACGCTTACTCATACGTCTAAATATCTTTCTTTATATATGTTAAATATCGCATTGAGGTAAAGCAATATTAGATTTTATTGTACCAGTAGTTCTTTAACTCGCATCAAAGACGGGTTTATATTTGATACAAAGTAACCTCATCACTTCTTTGGATAAAGATAAACCACTTTTCTGGCAGTAGAAGCCTATATATTCAAACTTTAATGAATTGTCAAATAATTAACAGTTTGAATAATATTAAAAAAAATTTAAAAATTATTTCGTATTCAACAACCGATATTTGTCGCAGCCTTTTTGAGATCTATTTAAACATGATTGTTTAAAATACTCTTTTGCCGTGGCTTCATCTTGAGGAACCAACTTCCCTTCATGATATATTTCCCCAAGTCGCAATTGGGCATCCGTATTTTCTTGATCTGCAGCTTTATGATAATAGAAAAGAGCCGTCTGAAAATCTTGTAATACACCGTGACCCGCTTCATACATTGTTCCCAACTTGTATAAAGCGCCCTCATATCCCTGATCAGCTGACTTCTGATACAATTCTTTCGCCTTGAAATAATCTAAATCTGTGCCTTTACCTGTATCATATAATGA
Organism: Commensalibacter melissae; assembly: GCF_009734185.1. Taxonomy (NCBI): domain Bacteria; kingdom Pseudomonadati; phylum Pseudomonadota; class Alphaproteobacteria; order Acetobacterales; family Acetobacteraceae; genus Commensalibacter; species Commensalibacter melissae. The sequence continues at coordinate 1,088,070 of NZ_CP046393.1, forward strand.
TCCCAGGATATACTGGGCAAAACTATTTCCTTGTTCTGCAGATTTACGGGTCCATAGAAAGGCTTTGGAAAAATCTTGTTTACATCCCTTACCTTCTAAATACATAATTCCAAGAGCGGATTGAGCCATTAGATTTCCTTGCAAAGCAGCCTTATGAAAATAATCAAACGCCTTGTCATAATTCTGCTCAATCCCTTCACCATTCTGATACAAATTACCTAAATAAAACTGCGCTTCAGCATTCCCCTGTCCTGCGGAATAGTTAAACCATTCAATCGCTTTATTATAATCTTGCGGCACAATAACACCCAAGGCATAAAATCGACCTAAAACAAATTGTGCTGGCGCAAATCCTCCGCTGGCAGATTGTGTAAAAAATATAAGGGCTAATCTCTCGTTTTTCTGAACCCCTTTACCTGTTAAATAATTTACACCTAATCTGTAACAATCTTCAGCAGAGGGTAGATAGAGAATTTTTTCAAATTGACCGAACCAGTATGATAAATGGCTTTCATATGCATGGGAACGAACAGGATATGTACATATAAAAAAAGTAGCGGCAAGAATAACAATAATGTTTTTCATTATGAACCTTAATGATTTATAAAATGAAATAAAAAAATATCGTTAACTATCTGTTCATACCAAATTATGACTGATTTTATTAATAAATAAATAGATTAATTTCATAAAAAAAATTAAACTAACTACAATTAACCGCTTTACAAAATTATAAAATATTTTTTCGGAGATCATAATGGATCAATTAATAGCCCAAAAATGGAAATGGTTCGTAGGATTGGGAATATTGTGTTTGATTACCGGCATTCTGTGCCTAATTGACACGGTTTTTGTAACAATTGCAATGGTTATAATTATTGGAATTTTATTAATTATTACAGGTTTGGCCCAACTCATTCACGCCTGTTATCTTAAAGATTGGAGCAGTTTTCTCTGGTCAGCCCTATGCGGTATCATTTATCTTATTGGCGGTATATTATTGATTCGTGAACCTGTTAATGGTTCGGTTATAATTACCATTTTTCTTGGTATTTGTTTTTGTTTTGGTGGAATCATGCGTCTTATGATTGCCTTTAACAATAAAAATACCAAAGGATGGGGGTTGTTGGTATTCAGTGGTATTCTTGGCTTGATTTTAGGGTTTATTCTTTTTGTCAATCCAATAAACGGCCTGTGGTTTATCGGATTCATGGTTGGTTTTGACCTTATCTTCAATGGAACTGCATGGTTGCAACTTGGCTTTACACTCAAATCCCAAATCAAATAATTTAATTATTTCATGGGGCCCTTAACCAATTCCGCCACAACACCATGAAGGGTTCGTAATTCCTGTTCTGTCACTTCTCCCCTTTGAAAAAGATGATACAGATTACGAATCATTCCTGGCCGTTTTTCCTGATTGCGTAGAAATCCACAATGATCAAGCTCCCTGATCAAATGATTCATAAAATTATTCAGCTCTCCTTTAGTAGCGATATGCGTTTTGTTAGTCTGCAACTGGCGCTCCGGTGTTTCTTCAGTGGACATCCACCACTCATAAGCCATAATCATAACCGCTTGTGATAAATTCAATGACATGAATCTTGGATCCAAGGGATAACGGATCCAATAATCAGTTTGAACAAAATCCTCATTTTCCAACCCGGTTCGCTCTGGCCCAAACAAAATACCGATTTTCAATCCACGATTGGTCATTTCCCGCATTTCACATGCGCCACCACGCGCCGTTAATAAAGGTTTGATAATTTGACGAGGTCTGGGACAGGTTGCAAAAACATGCTGTAAATCCGCAACAGCGGCTTCTACCGTATCGAAAACTTTTGTATGATCCAATAAACGGTCTGCACCAGATGCTGCTCTCCAGGCTTTTGGCTGTGGCCATCCATCTCGCGGGGCCACCAACCGCAAATGGAACAATCCCCCGTTCGCCATCGCTCGAGCTACACTGCCAATATTATCAGCAAGCTGTGGGCGAACCAAAATAACGACAGGTGTATTTCCAACTGGAATCAAATCAGCACCACCATCACGACCTGTCATATTTTTCTCCATGTCGTACCTTGTGGACTGTCTTCCAATAAGATACCCTGAGCTTTGAGCTGGTCACGTATTTTATCCGCCTTGATAAAATCTTTCGATTTTTTTGCATTATTTCTTTCTTGAATTAAGATCTTAATCTCATCTTCATTATCAATATCTTGAAACCATTGAGTTGGTAGACTATTAAACAAGCCAAGCTGTTGACCCGCCTGTTTCAATTTTAAGGCAGAATGTTCATCACCTTGTAAAGCTTTATCTGCAAATTGATGCATAAACACTAAAGCTTGGGGTGTATTTAAATCATTTGCCAAAGCATCCATGACTAATTCTGGTAAATCCATTTCTGAATTAAAATTCTGTTCATAAGGCAATAAGGCGCGATAGAAACGATCCATAACCTTTTTAGCATCTTTTAAGGCTTCATCAGTGAAATTCAAAACAGAACGGTAATGAGATTGCAATAATAATAACCGTAATGCTTCTGGATTATGCTTTGTCAATATTTCCCGTATTGTAAAAAAATTGCCTAGAGACTTGGACATTTTTTCACCATTTACCAACAGCATGGCATTATGTAGCCAATAATTGGCAAACTGACTGTCTGGAAAACAACATAGACTTTGTGCACATTCATTTTCGTGGTGGGGAAAAATCAGATCCTGACCACCGCCATGAATATCAAAATTTTCACCGAGGTAACGATGGGACATTGCAGAACATTCAATATGCCAGCCTGGCCTACCCTTTCCCCAAGGACTATCCCATCCTGGTTCATCCTCATTTGAAGGTTTCCATAAAACAAAATCACCGGGATTTTTTTTGTAAGTCGCGATCTCAACTCTTGCCCCAGCCAGCAATTCATCTGGATTGCGGCCTGATAAACTCCCATATTTCTTGTATTGATGGACAGAGAAAAGAACATGACCATCAGCTTCATAGGCATATCCCTGACTGACAAGACTGATAATCATCTCTTGTATGTCTTCGATATGTTCTGTAGCTTTTGGTTCAATATCAGGGGGCAAGATAAACATTGAAGCCATATCTTGATGAAATTCTTCAATCGTTCGACAGGTCAATGCTTGAATAGATTCATGATTGGCTCTGGCACGGGCATTTATCTTATCATCAACATCCGTAATATTTCGTACATAAGTCACTTTAGGATAAATTTTCCGCAACAATCTTACCAAAATATCGGCTGTTAACATTGCACGCAAATTGCCAATATGTAAAAAATCGTATACTGTAGGACCACAAAAATATAAACGGATATTTAAAGAATCTAATGGTTTAAAAGGTAAAATCTTATGATGACGACTGTCATATAGGGAAATTTCTGGCTTATTCATTGTTTTACCTTGTTCATATCCTGTATTCGATTGTGTCCAAACAACACTCAATAAATTAAATCTTTATTCTTTATTAGTCATAAATAAATATAATGCAACTTTCTCAACCAGCTTTTCTGAAAAAAGAACTTTCTGCGATCTTTTTTATTGCCATACCAATCGCATTTGCCCAACTATGTCAAATGGCTATGGGTGTAACCGATACGATTTTATTGGGAAAAGTCGATAAAGAAACCTTAGCAATCGGTGGATTTACAACACAGTTATTTTTTACTGTTTGTGTTGTTTTGCAATCAGCGTTGAGTTCAGCTGCAATTTTAATTGCTGAATATATAGGATCAAAAAGAATTTCACAGATATCCAAAATTTATTGGACAACCTATATATTTGGATTAATTCTCTGTATTCCCTGCTATTTTCTTTTGAAATCAACAAATTTTATATTGATGTGGACAGGTGAAAATCCTGATATGATTGCAAAATCCAGTCATTTTATGGATATTCTCTTATGGGGTATGCCCCCTGTTCTTGTTGGAACAGGTTTAATAAGAGTTGTTTTACCAGCTTTTAATGCCTCGAAAATTCTTTTGCAAATAACACCTTTAACTACAATTATCAACGCCTTGTTAAATGCAGCCTTTATTTATGGTTTATGGGGCGCCCCTAAAATGGGCTTGTATGGTTCAGCAATTGGCAGCACAATTACTTTGTGGGTTTCAACAATTTTATTTATTGGAGTAACCCATTGCAAAAAGAATTTAAAACAATATCTTTATCCTTTTAAAATTGATTTGTCCTTGCTTTTACCCTTGATGCGTCTGGGGCTGCCCATCTGTGTCAGTTCAGCAGCTGAAATGCTTCTTTTCCTTGCAACTTCTTTCCGGGCAGGACTACTAGGAACCGATGCACTTGCCGCCCATCAAATTGCCAACAGCTTTGCCACTTTTACGTTCATGATACCCCTTGCCATTTCTCAGGCCGCCAATGTTCGAGTAAGTTATTGGGTTGGCGCTCAAAAACCTTTGTATGCAAAAAATTCAGGTTTTTTATCTATCGGTCTTGGTTCTGTTTTTATGGGGCTGATTGGTATAATCATTTTCATTTTCCCGAAAACCATTGTCAGCCTTTTTATTGATATTCATTCAGTCAGTAATCAATCAACAATTGAAATTGCGATCGTTATATTGAAAATTGTTGCTCTTTTCCAGATTGTTGACGGTATGCAAGGCGTTGCGATGGGTGCATTACGCGGATTGAAAGATACCACAATCCCAATGATCTTTGCTTTGATAAGCTATTGGGTAATTGGATATACACTGAGTGGTTGGTTTGCATTTTCATTGAACCATAAAGCACCAGGATTGTGGACAGGCATGGCTATTGGCCTTGCTGTTATTGCTGTATTGGCAACAGCACGTTTTTATTATCTTACCTATCGCCCAAGCAGAATAATGGAACGTGCCTTACGTTAGAGAAAAATCAAAATTTAAAGGATACGGAAACAGATCCATAATTAAATAATCCACTTTTTTGTCCTCTGAATTCTTGGGTCTGCCAAGTTTGGGTATAAGCGATTTTATATCCTTTGATAATTAAAGCGGCCCCTGCAAGAATTTCGCCAACATCTGATCTTTTTGAAACATGTTGCGCATGTGATTTAGAAGGATCCCCTTGCAAAGTGGCATTATAGGCTACAGCCTGACCATCTACACCACCAAATAAATACCAATTAACAAAACGGGTTCCAACATAGGCATCAGTACCGTCATTTCCCGAACCAATTCTTGTAGGTCCGAAATCACTTTCAAGACCCTGTCCAAAACGGAATAGAGAACCGATTTGTCCATAAATTCTATAAATCCCCATTGCACCATTAGCTGAAGGTAAGATATCAAAATCAACCGATCCAGCATGCCCTGCGAGAAATCTCCATGTTCTACCCATTTGAACCTGAAAAACGGGCACACTCTTTAACTGGTTGTGCCAGCCACGGTTTTTGTGATCCCCAGTAATGGCATGAAAACCATTTTGAACCTGACGTCCCATAGCTTCAGGGCCTAAAACACCGGCTTGAATACCAAACACACTCCTCGTATCATCCGTGTCACTTATAAGATTAACGGTTGTTAATAAAACCCCAGCATAAGGTCGATCATGTGGCAATCTCTGGCTCGATTGAGTATCACGTGGTGTAAATATCGACTGCTGCAATCCCCAATGAATTCGTTGCATTCCCTTTCCCAAAAGAAACGTATTCATATCCGCAACAGGTTGAGGCAACGTGTCAGTAGGAGATGTCCACCCTATTCTAAGTCCGTTTGTATAATATTGATCAGACGTTCCTTTCAAGGTTGAGGCTGCATCATTTTCCCATTGTATTGTTAGGGTATTATATGGATCTTGTTTTGGTGTTGAAAAAGAAGGATGAGAATAGAACAAACCCATTGAACAGATGGAAAAACATGATAATAAATTTGTTAATGACAAATAATCTCGTTTGCCCATTTTCAACCTTTTGACTCTAAATATTCTATTTAACCTAAACTTATAAAATCAAAAAACAAAATTTGAATATAGTATATTAAAATAAAAGATTATTTTCTTAATATGCAACCTATTCACAAATTAAATTATTGAAATAATCAATTTTTATCCATAAAATGATTCCATAAGGCATTTGGTATTTTCTCATTCAAAAATTCCTTGTGAATCTTCAATTCTTTTTCAGTGGCTTTCATGAAAACGGGTTGATGAATATGATTTTTTTTATAGGTTTTTCTTATTTTTTCCTTTGTTTGATTATCAAAGCTCAATCCTCTCTGACGGCCTCCCGTAAGCTGAATATACACCTCTGACAATAATTTACAGTCCAACAATGCGTTATGTGTTGTGCGTTCTGACAAATCTATTGAAAACCGTCGACATAATGCATCCAAGCTATTTGGCGAGGATGGATATTGAGCGCGGGCAATTTGTAAGGTATCAACCATTCTGTCCAGTGATAATGTTGGACGATTGATATATTTCAGTTCTAAATTTACAAATTTAAAATCAAACGGTGCATTATGCGCGATCAGGGGATCATTTTGAATAAAATTCAGAAACTCGTCAGCAATATCCTTGAATTTTGGCTTACCTTGCAGATCTTCAATTGTAAATCCATGAATTCGTGTTGCCTCAATAGGAATATCTCGCTCTGGATCAATCAAAACATGATAAAAATTATCTGTTGGCAAATCATTGATTAACTCTATTGCGGCAATTTCTATAATTCGATCGCCATTATCTGGATTGACACCTGTTGTCTCTGTATCAAAAAGGACAGACCTTTTTTTCATAATTGATCTTTCTTCATTAATATAGCCAAGCGCTTTACCTGAATGTAAGTATATGCCCTATTCAATCCTGTTTGAATAACTCTATCCGCCCATTGACATTTCAAACTATTGGGAAGCTGATGAGAAATTAATATTTCAGCCTGTTGCCAAGACATGCCACCTCGATTGATAATGCGTATTTTTTGAATTTGCTTTGGTGCATTAACCAAAAGAGTTTTGGTGCATACTTGATCTATCTTTTTTTCGAACAATAAGGGAATATCCAATACACACCATAATTTTCTTTTTCCCTGCCAAAATTGGATGAATTTTTTTCGTTCCATATCAACCAATGGAAGGATAATGCTTTCAACTTTTTTTAGATTATGCCGATCCTGTGAAATTAATTTCCTCAAATAAGATCGATCAAGTATATTGTCATGCACTGACCCGGGAAAAGCTTTGGCAAGAAGTGATAAAGCTTTACCATCAGATCCCTGTAATTGATGCACAACATGGTCAGCATCAAAAACTGGGAAACCCTCTTTACGCAACAGTGAACATACCGTGGTTTTACCCATACCCATTCCACCTGTTACGCCCAATATCTTCATAATGAAATATTATTCTCTAATTGTTTTGGCAACATATTCGATTGTCTCGGAATCAACCATGGGATCCACTCCAAACCATTCGCGAAAACCGAAACGGGCTTGGTGAAGCAGCATCCCCAATCCTTCAATGGTCTTTAAATTGAATTCTTTTGCCACTTTTAACAGAGGGGTTAAACGAGGAACATAGACAATATCCGTAACAACCAAACCTGATTTTGCTTTGGATAGATCAAAATCAAAACTTTCTTTCCCTTCCATTCCCAAAGAGGTTGTATTTACCAGTAAGTCATATTGACCCAATAAAGATGTCCAGGTATCCCATGCGATGACATTACCTGTTCCAAGATCTTGAGCAAGCTGCAATGCCCTGGAATTTGTGCGATTTGCTATTGTAATCTTCGCTTTCTCATGGGCCAGCGATGAAATAACCGAACGTGCAGCCCCACCTGCTCCAAGTATTAGTACGTTACAATTTTTAATTCTGATGTTATGATCCCTAAGGGATTCTATAAAACCAGCACCATCTGTAGAAGTGCCAAATATCTTACCGTCATTTTTAAAAGTCAAGGTATTGACTGAACCTATTTTCCTCGCGATTTCATCAACCTCATCACAACAAGAAAAGGCAATTTCTTTATTGGGGATGGTTATATTGCATCCTTTAAACCCCGAAGCTGACAGGCCAATTATGACTTTTTTGAAATTTTCAGGCTTAACGGCCAGAGGAATGTAAACCCCGTCAATTCCATACCGTTTCAACCAAAAATTATGAAGCAGGGGAGATCGGGAATGTTCAACTGGCCACCCAAGAACCGCAGCAACTTTAGCTTTTCCTGTAATAATATTCATCGTTTTCCGTATTCCTGTAAAGTCAGTGGCAATAAGTAAGACAGACGATCCGCCCATTCCCTTTGCTGAATTTCCGATCTTATTAAATCCTGTCGAATCTCCAGTTCCAAATATGGCAATTTTCTTCCAAATGCATGACAAGGTACAGAATAATCATTCTTCTCATTTAATCGATAGGGTTCATTATCTCCAATTGGAAATTCATAATATCGCTCAAGATATTTTTTGAATATTAATCCGAATTCCGGATAACGATCATGCAAAATACCCGCATGCCAAGGTCTTTCAATATTATCCATTTGAGGTGTAAAACTGTGCAGCGCTATTAAACAGGTTAAAATCTGCGCATTTTGTCGACGTTCAATATCCTGTTCAATACAAGCATGATAGGAATTGTAAATTGATGAAACACGTGATTTTTTTTCCTCGTCAGACAAATCAAGATTACCTTTTATAATTGTTTTATCGCTAATTTCAATAATCAGGTTTTCATGATTTGGATTTCTGTTGCAATCAATGACAAGTCTTGAATAGTTTTGAAGAATTAACGTGGCATTTAATTTTTTTGCAAGTTTTTTCCCTACCCCTTTTATTCCAATATCAAAAGCAATATGTCGCTCAAGATCATTTGACTCCAATCCAAGGTTATTTAGTTTTTCAGGAATAAATTTCCCTGCATGATCACAAATAATCAAAAAGGGTGAAATCGAATGTCGGTTTATCATATTCACAGGATCAGGATCATTGACTGATAAAATACTGGATGATTTTGAATTGTAAAACATAAACGCAGTCAGTTTGTTGGGTTCTGGATTATTTTAATATACTAACATAATGATGATTAACACAAAATAAATGTTCACTGAGATTCAAATCAAAAAAACCAACCTTTGATTGCAACATTTTGGAGAATTGTTCAATCTGATATTTCATATCAGAAGTTATTTCTTCATTAACATAATGTACCAATACAATTTGAGTCGCATCATTTTCAATTGCTTTCTTTAGTATAGTCGCAACAGAATTTTTTGATGGATACACCATAAAATATTCTTTAATGAAATTATATTGACTGTTTAAATAAATTATCCTCAAGGATTTAAGATTGATTTTATCCTGTTTTGGAAAGTTTTTTTCCAAAAAAACAACCATTTCATTCAAGCGTTTAAAACTTGTTGGCACAATTAAATCAGACATGCATAGACGCAAAGCCACCAATTGAATGAATTGAATCAATTCAGTAAATCTCTCACTGTATATGATCTGATCAATACGATCTGTATTTGCTTTAATAACATGCCCCAAAGAACCATGCTGATTAATCAATTGTTTTGCCAAAGGTTTTGTATCTTTTCTGAGAATGACTGAATATAACAGCATTTCAAGGATCTCGTAATCTTCGAGAACATCTGTTCCCCTGGATAAAATTTTTGAACGCATACGGTTGCGATGCCCCCTACCGTCCAAATTTTTAAAAGGTTTGCTTCCTTTATAATTCGAGGGTAAAGAAGAATTATGATCCATTAATATGTTCAACCTGTTATCATTTGATTTCATCAATCACCTTATCAACAATATTGAAAATTAATTCAATCCTGTAAAGCGTAATGACCCAATATCTAAGCCAACTTAACGAAACGCAAAAAAAAGCTGTTGAAACAACAGAAGGTCCTATTCTAGTGCTGGCTGGTGCCGGAACCGGTAAAACTCGTGTTTTAACATCACGTTTTGCCCATATTCTCCTTTCAGGAAAAGCGTATCCCAATCAGATTTTAGCGGTGACTTTTACCAATAAAGCTTCAAGAGAAATGAGCGAAAGAATTGCCAGCCTCATAAATAAACCAGTCGAGGGATTATGGTTGGGAAGTTTTCATAAAATATGTGCAAGGATGTTAAGGCAAAATGCTACACTTGTCGGATTAACCTCTAATTTCACCATTCTGGACACAGATGATCAATTACGCCTAATCAAGCAAATTACACCCGCTTATTCAATCGACACAAAAAGAGTATCCCCACAGTTAATTCTTGGTATAATCCAGTTCTGGAAAGACAAGGGTTACTCACCGGATAATTTGCCTAATGATGAAATAAATAAATCCGGAAATTCCCTAATCAAGACAATTTATGCCCATTATCAAAAACGCCTGCGGGAAATTAACGCATGTGATTTTGGCGATCTTATGCTGCACATGTTTAATATTTTTAGCCAGCATCAACATATCTTGGAAAAATATCAGCGTTATTTTACGTATATTATGGTTGATGAATATCAAGACACCAATATGATACAATATTTGTGGTTAAAATTATTAGCCCAAAAAAATGGACAAGAAGCCAATATTTGCTGTGTAGGAGATGACGATCAATCCATATATTCTTGGCGTGGGGCAGATATAACCAATATTTTGAGATTTGAAAGAGATTTTCCAGGAGCTAAAATTATCCGTTTAGAAAATAATTATCGTTCAACCTCTTCTATCCTTGGTGCCGCATCAGGCTTGATATCATTTAACTCGCAACGATTGGGAAAAACTCTTCACGCTGCCAATGCCACCGTTGAAGGGGAAAAAATCAAAATTCTCTCAACCTATGATTCCGATGAAGAGGCAAGAATCATTTGTAAAAATATTATTGATTTTCACAAAAAAGAACAACAATTTGGCGATATGGCAATCCTGATGCGCACCAGTTCCCAAACCCGTCCTTTTGAGGAATGCATGATTAAATTGGGAATACCCTATAAAATCATTAGCGGGGTAAGATTTTACGAACGTGCTGAAATACGCGATGTCATCGCTTACATGCGCACTGTCGCCCAGCCGTCTGATGATTTGGCATTTGAAAGAATCATTAATGTTCCGAAACGCGGAATTGGCAAAGCCGCCCTTCAGAAATTGCATCTGCTTTCCCGAGAGTCCAATATTTCCCTAACGATGGCAGCACAACAAGCATTAAATCAGGGAATAATCAGGGGTAAGGTAGCGAGTGAACTAAATCAACTGATACTTCAACTTGAAATGGCAAGATCCACGAATGAAAAAGCTGGTCATCTAAAGGCGATTGATGACCTGATTCATCATTGCGGCTATATTGAGATGTGGCAGCAAAACAAGTCTGTTGAATCAGACGGTAGACTTGAAAACATCAGGGAACTTTTCCGGGCGATGTCCGAGTTTCAATCTTTGTATGAATTCTTGGAACATATCTCTCTTATAATGGATAATGATGAACTGAGTGGAGATGACAAGGTCAATTTAATGACACTTCACGCCGCCAAGGGCCTTGAATTTGATACTGTTTTTTTGCCGGGATGGGAGGAAGGCCTTTTTCCCTCACAACGCACACTTGATGAAAATGGATTGAATGGCTTGGAAGAGGAAAGACGTTTGGCTTATGTTGGCATTACCCGTGCCAGGCGAAATCTGGTGATATCCTATGCCGCAAACCGCCAGATTTATGGAAACTGGCAATCAGCAATTCCCAGCCGTTTCATTGAAGAATTACCCAACCAGTTTATTGTAAATCCGTCAATCAGAATCAATAGAAACCATAGTAATCCAAATTATTTTGATAATTTGAATTTTGGAAAAAAACAGAAAGGAACCCGAGACACCATTTCTTTTGGAAATATTTTTACACCGAATAAACAACGTCAAAATTTGCCAAAATCTAAAAATATTCCTGTAGGTGCCCGTGTGTTTCATCAAAAATTCGGTTATGGAACTGTATTAAAGACTGAACAGAATAAACTTGAAATCAATTTCGATAAAACCGGAATTAAAAACGTTATAGACAGCTTTGTGACGGAAACATCATGACATTAAAAACTAAACGGCATGCCAATGCGCTTGAAACCATTTCACTAATTGTTCCAGAAAAACATATTGCAATATTCGAACAGGCCCTGAACACGGTTTGCCCGACCGTAGGAATATTTGAGGAAAATGAAGACAAAAATCTTTGGCGATTGGAAGGAATCAAGGATACAGGCTATGGAGATAAAGAGCTTAACAGTTCAATTACGTTAGCAGGCGGCCTTACCCAGTTCTTTCCAGAAATCCAAAAACATTCCACTGAAACAGAAGGATGGCTTGCAAAAACATATGAATCTTTTCCTGCTCAAAAAGTGGGTAATATGTTCATTATTCGTGGCACGCATTTGAACGATCCAATCACTTCTTCACGTGTTGTTTTAACCCTTGATGCAGGTGTGGCTTTTGGATCTGGTGAACATGGTTCAACTCGTGGATGCCTAATTGCCCTTGAAAAGATCGCTTATAAAAAACCTCGTAAAATTCTTGATCTTGGATGTGGTTCAGGAATTTTGGCAATGGCTGCAGCTGCCTTATTCCACAAAAAGGTTCTGGCTGTTGATATTGAACCATGGTCCGTTCGAGCTGCCCGAGAAAATGTTAAAAGAAACAAACTGGGGAATTTCGTCCATTGTGAGGTTGGTAATGGTTGGCTGACACCTTCAATTCGAAAGCAAGCCCCATATGATCTTGTTTTTGCCAATATTCTTGCACGTCCCTTATGTAAAATGGCCAGAAATCTAGCCAGAAATTTACAACCTGAAGGTATAGCAATATTATCGGGTCTACTTGTATCCCAAACAGCAATGGTATTGTCCGCACATCAAAAACAGGGTCTGAAGCTTGAAGACAAAGTTACACAGGGACATTGGGCGACATTAATTCTTAAAAAACCGAGAGAAAAATGATTCAAATCCGCCATGCATTAATTACGGATCTTAACAGTATCCTCCAGATCGTTAATCGAGAGATTATTTATGGAACGGCTTTCTGGATGACAAAAGTCCGCACCTATGATGAACAGCTAGTATGGTTCGAAAACCATGAAAAAGAGGGATTCCCGATTTTTGTTGCCGTCAATGAACAGCAAAAAATCCTCGGTTTTGCCACATATGGACATTTCAGGGCCTATGACGGGTATAAACATACTGTTGAGCATTCGGTTTATCTGATTCCGGAAGCCCAGGGTCAAGGACTTGGCAAAAAACTGATGAAGCATCTTGTGAATTATGCCTCCCAAAATAATGTACATGTCATGGTCGCTGCCATAACCGCCAATAACCAGGCCTCGATACGATTACATGAATGGTTCGGATTCAAACATGCAGGTATCTTACCGCAAACAGGAATAAAATTTGAAAAATGGCTGGATCTATTGTTCATGTACAAAATAATAAATTAAGATCATTAATAACCTTGAATAAAATCATCTTATGCAACATACAGAAAAACTGTCTTCGCTTCGTTCCATACTAAAAAAAGATCATCTTGACGGATTTATAATCAATCGCGGGGATGAATTTCTCAATGAATATGTCGCCCCTTATGCCGAACGCCTTGCCTGGTTGACTGGATTTACGGGAAGTGCAGGCATGGCTATTGTATTACCGGATAATGCTGCTGTATTTTCAGATGGACGCTATATTCTTCAAATGCAACAACAGCTTGATCAAGAATTATGGGAATATCATCATATTTCCCATAAATCACCTCTTGCATGGATTTTAGATCACAATCATCTGCAAAAATTAAAATTAGGATATGACCCAAGATTAATGAATCAAAAAAACTTGGAATCACTACAAAATAATAAAATAAGACTTGTTCCAATAACTGATAATCCAATAGACACACTTTGGCTGGATCAACCAAGCTATCCTAATCAACCTATTGAACTTCATCCTCTGGAATTTTCTGGTTTATCACATCATAATAAAATCGAAAAATTGCAAAAAGAACTACTTTTCAACAATGAAGATGCTTTTATATTTTGTGATCCAGCCTCTACATGCTGGCTTCTTAATATTCGTGGTTCCGATGTTCCATATAGCCCTATCCCACTTGTTTTTGCAATTTTATATAGAGATCATGTATGTTTATACGCAGATCAGGAACAATATTCCGAAACACTGTCAGATTTTCTTGGTCACACTGTAAAATTATGTTCACGAAATGATATATATTCAGATTTAAAAAAAATCACATCTTTTGTCATAGGATTGGATAAAAATCAGACACCGATAGGATTTATTCAACTTCTCGAAAAACAAGAAATATCAATTCATTATCGTACAAATCCCATTCTGTTGCCCAAGTCATGCAAAAATCACGTTGAACAAAAAGGTGCCATAAATGCCCATATCAGGGATGGTATTGCAATGTGCCGTTTTTTATTCTGGCTTGAGAAAAATGGTATTGATAAATCTGAAACTGTAGTGGCAGAAAAACTCAACCAGTTCAGAATAGAAACCGGGGGAAAATTTTACAAAGAGGAGAGTTTTCCCGCAATCTCTGCCACCGGTTCCAACGGTGCGATTGTCCATTACCAAGCAACAAAAGCAAATCACTCAATTATAAGGGAAAATCAGCTTTACCTTATTGACAGTGGCGGGCAGTACAAAGACGGAACCACAGATATCACCCGCACCATTTGGATGGGAAAAAATTTTGCCCCCTCCTCAATTCGTGAACAGGCAACAATGGTTCTAAAAGGCCATATCGCACTTTCATCAGCCATTTTTCCAATTGGAACAACAGGGAGTCAACTTGACGTATTGGCACGTTACGCTTTATGGCAGAACGGTTTGAATTATGATCACGGAACTGGTCATGGTGTGGGAAGTTATCTTTCCGTACATGAAGGTCCCTGTCGAATATCATCACAACCCTTTCCTATTTCCCTAAAAGAAGGAATGATTCTTTCCAATGAACCAGGATATTATCTAACTGGACATCATGGTATCCGTCTTGAAAACCTTTTACTTGTTTGCAAGGCCCCTTATGATAACTTTTTGAAATTTAACCCCCTAACGCTTGTTCCTTTTGACTGGAAAATCATAAATTCAACTTTGTTAACCCCACAGGAAAAAAATTGGTTAAACAATTATCATAAACAAATTACCGATTTGATCTATCCTCATCTGAATAAAAACGAGCAAACATGGCTCATGAAAATGTGCACGTTCATTTGATAGTTGATGCCTTTATTAACCCCGAGATCGATGATAAAAATATATGAAATTAACATAGATTTAATTTTTATTTAGAATCATTCAAAGGTACAATTATGTCAAATCAATCTCTAATTCCAGCCACCCTTATCCCAGGCGATGGAATAGGTCCCGAAATTGTTGGTGCAACTATCGAAATTCTCGATGCCATTCAGGCACCATTCAAATGGGACAGACAACTTGCGGGCATGGCTGGCGTGGATGCATCAGGCGATCCATTACCTCAGTCAACAATCGAGAGTATTCACAAAACTGGCCTGGTATTGAAAGGACCCCTGACAACACCTGTAGGTAAAGGTTACCGTTCAATCAATGTTACCCTGCGCAGGGAATTCGGACTTTATGCAAATGTTCGTCCCACCAAAACTCTTATTAAGGGTGGCAGATTTGATAATATTGACATTGTTGTAGTACGTGAAAATCTCGAAGGTTTTTATGCTGCCATGGAAAATCATATCCCTGTTGATAATGATCTGAAAGCTATCGCTACATGTGCAGGTTACACCTCACGTAAAGAATGCCGGAGAATTGTTAAATTTGCCTTTGATTATGCAGTGCAAAACAATCGTAAAAAGGTTACACTTGTTCACAAGGCCAATATTCTTAAAGAATTATGCGGTCTGTTTCTTGAAGAGGGTCGCAAGGTTGCCAAGGAATACGAAGGCAAAATTGCCTGTGAGGAACGTATTGTTGATGCCTGTTCAATGGAACTGGTTATAAAACCCGAAACCTACGATGTAATCGTTACAACCAATCTCTTCGGGGATATTCTATCAGACCTGACATCAGGTTTAACAGGTGGACTGGGTCTTGCACCGGGCGCTAATATCGGTGAAAAAGCGGCAATGTTTGAGGCTGTTCATGGTTCCGCTCCAGATATAGCAGGTAAAAACTGCGCCAATCCTATCGCTGTGTTGAGAGCCGCAACATTAATGCTGAAACATGTTAAACGTGATGATCTTGCAAAAAGAATTGATAAGGCAATTCATAAGGTTGTTGTCGAGGATAAAATCAGAACCCGTGACCTGGGAGGTAATGTAACGACAAAAGAAATTACGGCGGCATTAAAACAAGCTGTAGCTTAATTTATCATAATCTTCGATTTATATAGATTTTCTTACAGGCATTTTGTAAAATATATTTACAGTTTTAAATAAGTTCATTTCAAATTTATTTACTTAATTTCTTGGAATGGTAATTGTTACACTTATTTACAAAATATTCATATTTAGGAGATTATAATTATGGCTAAATGTTGCAAAAAAATCTTTAAAACCCTTGTTGGTTTGGGATTTGCTGCATGTGGAACAAGCAAGGTTTTAGGCGCTAGCATCCAAGAAAAAAGATTTTCTGAAATGAATTGGTCTCAAACCAATATGAAAATAGTTGGTGGCCTTGAAGTTGCGGGGGCATCAATGCTTTTATGCAAAAAAACCTCTAAATTGGGCGCTCTTACCCTATTGGCAGCTGCAACATGCATGTTTGCTGCAGGTCTGAAACATAAAAGAAAACAGGATCTCGCTCTTGATGGCGTTGGTATCTTTGCCGCTCTCTCGCTTTTACGGTGTAAAAAAAATTAAAATCTGAATCTTAATGCCCCTTTTATTTATGGTTAAATTACTTTAATAAAAGGGGCTTTAATGTATATCTCAAGGATTTTGATGCGAATTTCTCCTAAACGTCCGATAAAATCAGTCATTTCCATTTATTTTTTCTTGATACTTGCAAATACACTTGCATGGATTTGGGCCCTGAAATCATTTTACCAATCACCACTTCTTCTCAACACAGCGTTTTTGGCTTGGGTATTCGGTTTACGTCATGCAGTGGATGCAGACCACATTGCTGCCATTGATAATGTTGTCAGACAATTTACCCAACATAAAAAACCTTCCCTTGCCACTGGATTATGGTTTGCTCTTGGTCATTCAAGTATAGTTATTCTTTTTTGTCTGCTCGTTGCAGTTTTTGCCAATCGGTTCAAAACACAAATTGATGAATTCCAATTAATTGGTGGCACCCTAGCGACTTTGGTATCCGGCAGTTTCTTGTTGATCATAGCATTTATCAATTTTTTTATATTTTTGAAAATTTGGAAAATATTCAAAGATTTTCGTGCAAATAAATCCTATTCAATCGAGGATATGGATAATATACTCGCTTCAAGAGGATTTTTATCGAGAATTTTAAAACCCGCCTTTCGCATGGTGTCCAAGGAATGGCATATGTTACCATTGGGTTTTCTTTTCGGTTTGGGATTCGATACCGCAACCGAGATCGGTTTATTGGGAATTGCCGCCATACAGGCAGCTAAAGGCATGGCCACGTGGGATATTATGGTTTTTCCGCTTTTATTTACTTGCGGAATGACCTTGATTGACACTACAGACAGTATTGTTATGACAGGTGCCTATAATTGGGCATTTAAAGAACCACTAAGGAAATTATGGTACAATCTAACCATGACTGGCCTTTCAATCTTTATCGCAACAGTCATTGGTGGAATTGAAATTCTAGGGTTGTTACAGGAAAAATTCAAGCTTTCCGGATTTTTTTGGGATCAAGTTCAAGAATTACAAGAAAATCTAGGGTCTGCAGGTTTCATAATTATCAGTATATTTATACTCTGCTGGATCTCATCCTTTACAATATTTCATAAATTTAGGAAAGCTACCTAATTATTCATTACATTTTACCCAAGATTGCTGACAGAGCATTTAGATCCTGTTGTGAAGGATCATCATTTACCCTGGATCTTTTTGCATTGTAATTATCCAGCAATTTTTGTTTCTGATTTAACTGCTGTTGCGTCAAACTATGATTCGCTCGAGCATCCTGCAATTTTTTCCGTACAGCCCAAGCCTGATTATCTATTTGAGTCAATTGATTGCGTCTTTGTTCTAACCTAGACTGCAATTCAATGGATTGTGAATGAGCCTGAGCCGCATTCTGTTGCTGATTTACCGCATTTTGCTGTTCATATTGCAATTGATTATTCAAATTCTGGGAGCGTTTATTATAACCACTACCAACGGAACATCCCAATCCGCTAAAAAAATTTGTTTTATCAGGATCACAACTTTGAGGATTGGAACAGTTTGTCAATATCATGAATAAAGTTAAGGGTATGATAAATTGATAGAATTTCATTAATAAATCCTTTTGAAAATTTATTTTAATCAACCTGCAGGTTGATTGTTCATGCCATTCACTAGAATATTTTCAGCATATTTTAAACGGCTAACTGCTGCATCTGTTGATTGTGCTTCCTGCTCAAAACGATTATCATGAGCTATCTGAGCGTATTGGTGCATTTGTTCACTTTGTTTAGAATAATAATTTATCTTATTGTTTAATTGGGCTTTTTGATTATTAAAATGAGATAATTGTTGTTTATATTGTCTAACAGTAATTTTTTTTGACGCTATCTGTTTATTAAGGTTTGCCAGTTGTCTCTGTAACTGAGCAACCTGCAGCGATGCCTGTTGCGCGTCATTACTTGCATTCAAAGCTATCTGATGAGCAGCGGCAATTTGTTTGTTTAATTGATCTTCCTGTAACTGCTGATTTTCTGTACGATGTGCAACAGCATATCCAGCACCGGTTCCCAATGCCGCTCCACTTAATGAACCAATCAAAGCCCCCTTACCATGACCAGCCAAACCTCCCACCAAAGCCCCAAGAGCTGCACCGCTCAATGCTCCTGTCCCAAGCGTTTGATTGAATTGGGAATTTCTTTGCATTTGTCGATTTTGTTCGGGAGATAGATTTGGATTATAGGCGGGTGTACATGCCATTAATGAAAAACAGAAACAACCAATAATAATTTTAGTAAAATAGGATCTGGACATACGTTACCTTAATATTTTATTAAATACAAATAATCTAAACCAAATGGGTTCATGATCCAATCCTTTAAAAAATTTTGGAATCACGATAATTATTGTAAGGTGATAATTATATCATAAAAGAGATATTTATTTATACTATTTGAGTTAGCTGGCCTATAAACATTCAGATTTGTTCATTTCATAAAAAAGTACAATACGCATGTATGAATACCCTTTTTTAAAAAAAGTAATATTTCAATTTTTTCTCACATTTTTATCATCTTTGGCACTTATTACAATGACTTCAGCATCAACATCACATCCTTTTATTGAATTAAATAATCAAGGAAAACTTCAGGGATATTTTGATAACCAACTAGCTATTTTCAAAGGGATTCCGTATGCCACGCCTCCTGTTCGTTCATTCAGGTGGTTTCCCCCACAGCCTGTTCAGCCTTGGCAAGGAATCAAAACAACCACTGAATATGGACCAAATTGCAGTCAGTATCCCAATCGATGGGATAAGAAAGAAACCTTTCCTATAACAAGCGAGGATTGCTTATATCTTAATATCTGGATGCCAAAATCCTTTTTTGGAAAAAACGAAACCCAAAAAAAATATCCTGTAATGGTCTGGATTCATGGCGGTGGTTTTGTGTCCGGCGGAAGTAATCAGGAAATCTTCGATGGCAGTTCAATGGCAAATGAAGGGGTTATAGTTGTCACTTTCAATTATAGACTTGGACGTTTTGGTTTTTTTGCACGTCCGGACTTGCAGCAAGAAAATGAGGAGAACAAATGGGCAAACTATGGAATTATGGACCAAATTGCAGCTTTACAATGGGTACAGAAAAATATTTCCTCTTTTGGGGGGGATAGCGATAATATCACCTTATTTGGCGAATCTGCAGGCGGCGCCTCAATTATATCCCTAATGACCATTTCAGAGGCAAAAGGTTTATTTAATAAGGCCATTATTCAATCTGGAACAGGGCATTCACGCTTTTTCCCACCCAGAACCATTGATGACGCAGAAAAAACAGGCCTAAATTTCGCAAAAAAAAATAATATCCAAAACGATGAATATGCATTGGAAAACTTGCGTAAGCTACCTGCTGAAACCATTGTAGATAAATTGAATTTAGATGATCTACAACCTGACTATTTTTCAGGATTGGTTATTGATGGTATCATGTTGAAACAATCCCTTGATAGTGCTTTTGAAAAAGGTGCTTTTTATCCTGTTCCTACATTAATCGGTGATACGAGTGGTGATGGTTTTATGATTAACCAATCCGGTTTGAAAGATATGGCAGGCAAGCTGGGAATAAATATAGAGGATCTCAATAAAATTTATAATCCGAATGGAAAACTATCCGAAACCAGAATTTTACATCAATTTATGGCCGATATTCAAATTCTTGAACCGACCCGGTTATTGACACAACAAATTGCCAGTAAAAATGTTCCTGTCTATCGCTATCGTTTTTCCTATATTACCAATTCGGCCCGTCCTTATACTTCCTATGGGGCACCACATGCATCAGAATTACCCTATGTTTTTGGAACGTTGAACAAAGTATACTCATCCTTGACACCTCAAGACAATGCCATGTCAGAAGCAATAAAAAAATACTGGGTCAATTTTGCAAAATATTCAAAACCTAAAGTAGACGGATTATCGGAATTTTCCGAATTTAAAATTCATCCTGATAAATTACTCAATTTTTCAACAACCGGTATCAAATTTGAAACTGATCCATTTCAATCGAGATTGGATTATATTGAAAATGCATTAAAAAATAAAAAAAAACCTGACTAAGAGATCAAATCCGTATTTCTTATAATTCTTTCTCGAGGTCTGTAAAATTAAATTTATAGACTTCAATTATTGTTTTTATTATTGATGTTCACAGAATCTCTTGCCTGATTTGACTGAATATTTTTCATATCTTGCAGCACATATACATTTGTCCACTTACTCTTTGGTAAAGAGAGCAATACCTGTATTCGATTGGCAAAAAACGCCAGATTATTGAGTTTTCTAGCTTTATATGCTGTTTCAATCATGGTGAATTGTTTTTTTCTATCAATAATCGATGATGAATCTGCTATTTTACGGATAGTTTCCAAATACCCGTCAATTGAATTATTTAAGATTTGTTTATGATTGATAATGTTTGATTTTATATCGTTTTTTTGTTTTTGGCTCAACATATTCAAAAGCGATAATTCCTTTTCCAAAATCAATATTGTATGTTGATTTTCCCAAATATTTAATGCCAAAGCGGATGCCGCTTCAATTTGGGCACGCATGGTTGCCGCCAAGAAATCATTACGAGCTCTGGCATCCTGATCCAGTTGTGTTGATATCTGTTCAAGCCCGGCCTTTAAGGATGCCTCTGTTGTCTGTTTCTTCAGCTTATCAATCAGCTGATGCGTATTGGCTGTCACTTTTTGGGATTTTTGCAATAATTGATCAAACTCTGATGAAGCCTGATTGGTTTCTTGCAGGCTACCCAATGTAGGTGCGGAAATAACAACTCTAAAACCCATGGTTGCGAGATGTGTCGGTTGATTGGTATTTTGATCATATAGAGGGATTTCCTCACGTAATGCCGTATTGAGATCCGATGGATTAAATGTATAATTTCCACCTTTTACAATTATTCCACCTGTTAGTCCATGCTGACGTCCCACACGATTCAAGTGATAATAATCCTGCATCATTTGCCCCACTTCTCCCAACATATCATATAACCCCAAAGGATTTGGTTTCATGCTACCTACCGTTTGAACCTGACCATTTGCCAGTTCCGAACCAGTCATAACATATTCTTCAATTCCTTCTGGCATTGGCCATGTTGGTGCAAGAAAATCCGTTTCGCTAACCTTGTTGCCTCCCTGAGCAGCATAATACCATTCCGCTTCTGTAGGTAAACGGATATAACCATATTTATTACCACGTTTTGGCAATGAATTTTTAGCATGTTGCAATAGCCAAACAGACCATTTTTCCGCAAAATTTTCAGCCTCAAACCATGAAATATTATTGACTGCTTTCTGTCCTGACTGATCGGGTTGTTTGCATGAATCCTGATCTAGAATGGCATCATATTGATTTCTTGTAACGTCATATTTCCCAATATAATAGAAATTACTTCCATTCACCCCGCTCGAAAAAGGTGCTGCAAGCTGCGCTTGCCTTATATAATCGCTATAACCTTGCTGAGTTTCAGATTGCCCTATCTGAATTGGTAAATCATCCAAAACTCCACCTTCTGTCGGCACTTCAACCTTACGAAAAACCATTTTACCTCCACAAGGCAATGGCAAGGCAAAATCATCCTTCATTGGATGGATATCTATAAATTTACTTGGCCATGATGCGTTTATTGCTTTTGAAATAGTAGGAAAAAATCCAATACCAAGTCCAATAATCAAAACAATTTGTTTCATAAAGCAATTACCCCTTCCCATGGCTGTATTTTGGCTGCTCTCTTTCCCGATAAAAAACTGATTATGAAACTTGCCCCAAAGGTTAAACAGATAGTTGCCAAAATCAATTCCTTATTCAACAAAAATAAAACATGATTTTGTGGTAGAATATTTTTAAATAAATGATTGATCAGTTCTCCTGCTCCTATCGCGGCAACAAACGAAATCGCCAGACCGCAAAATGCAAGAATAAAAGATTGAAAAAGTGGAAAAAAAATTAAATCCAATGAACAAAACCCAGAATAGCGCAATAAAGCCAGAGATCTGTGTTTACGTTCGGTATTTGCCCAAAGGCCAGATCCCAATGAAATACATAAACCGCCCCCTCCCAATGACGCAATTAAGATGAAAAGATATTGCAAGCGTTTTGTTAACGATAATAATCCAGAAACATCTCCTGCTCTTGATATGATATCTATATTGTTATTACGTAGATTCCTGTCTAATTTTGGCACATCAGTCAAATTTTTGGCATATAACCGGAAACCAGAATACACGATATTTGGCGGTATTTTGAAATTATTAACTTGAACGGGCCAGTTTTCAATACCATCCTGATAGGTTTCCACGGCAACAGCCAATGACAAGGATACAAAGGCGCAATCCTTATCTGTAACGGAGGGTGGCAATACAGATACGACTTTCAAAGGAAAATTTACTTGCTGTTTAGTATTATGATATATTCTTTCAAGAATGGCATTTACTTGATCTCCATCATGAATATGCAAATAGCTGGCCGCTGAGGCTGATAAAAAAATTTCATCATTTTCTTGTATAAAAGCAGAAATATTACCTAACAAGGGGTCACCTTTGGCTGAAGGTACTAACATGATATGCCTGCCATCACCATTATTCTTGTCAGCCATATTTTCCATAAACAAACTTGCTGCCAATGTACGGGTTCGAGGCATGATAAATGCAATATCGTTATTTGAATTAATGTTCTTTATATCACCAAGGGAAAAACTACGATTGGATATTGTGACTATTTCCCTGACATGAGGATCTTCAAGCAATGATTGCCTAATACTGGTTAATACACCACTTCTTAATCCGGCAATGACAATTAAAGGGGCCAAAACTGCGACAATGCCCAGAATATGGCATAATGATAAAATTGGTTCATTTTTCAAGTCTTTCCAGGCAAGTTTAGCGGATAAAAATAAATGCAGATTTTTATGCATGGATCCGTAACCGAGTTATTTTCGTTTCATTGTCAATATAACACGCCATCTCCTTTAGACCATATTGTAACGCCCGTTTAACATCATGTGAGGTCATGATTAAAACGGATCCAGCCTCCGTTACTGTCTCAACCAATAAATGTAAAATTTCGTCGGCTAGAGTGGGATGAACAGAAGCCGTGGGTTCATCCGCTAAAACAATCATGGGTCTATTGATTAATGCTCTTGCAACAGCCACTCTTTGACGCTGGCCAACAGATACCTGACATGGTTTTTTAGATAAAATTGGTCCAATTTCAAGAAAGGTAATCAACTGATCAAACCAGACTTTATTCTTTTTTCCAATAATCGATAAGGGTAGAGTTATATTTTCCTTTACAGTGATAAAAGGAATTAAGCCCGCTGTTTGCGGAACAAAACCAGAATATGCTGACCTTAAATGAGCCAATTGATCCCGTCTGTAATTATTCCATAATTTTAAAATATCATTTTGTTCAAAATAGAAATTACGTCCTTTTGTCGGTTTCAAGGATAAGGATAACATTCCCAATATCGTACTTTTACCACATCCTGAAGGACCGGAAATCAATATACGATCACCATGTTTAATTTCTGCATGATCAATATTGATTTTGATTCCGTCAGAAAATTCATATGCAACATTATCAAGAAAAATAAAGGGATTTCCCGAAAATTCTCTCATCAAGGTAAGGCTTCCAAGGGAACAGGATAAACCGCTTCACCAGGATCTTTGCTTCCAGTTAACTGTACCCAAAGATCAGGATGAGACTCATATTCCTGATAAAGTCGTAAACGGCTTTCAACATTATTCAGAACTGTTCTTTGCGCAATTGCTCCCATTGCCAGCCAATCCTGTTCCGAAATGTTCATGATATCCGACTTATAAGGTAAACCTTGCAAATATTCTCCCAGTAATCCGCCAATATTTTTAGATTGGGAAATTTTTTGCGGATCACGGGCTGCTGTTGCAAAAGCTGAACGAAGTTGGGTAAAAAATGTCTGTGGTTCGGTTCTTCCCGCTAATCCTGTTTTCAAGATGATCTGTAAGGATTGGGCTAAATCTGACAACTGGTTTTTGGTTAAGAGAACACGTACTTCAATGGCCTTTTTAACTGGATTAGTCAAATCCCGATCTGTTGTATAACTCGAAATCACATCAGGAACGGAAGTATTTTCCTCCTTACCCATATAGGCAAGACGCATAGCCTGGCTGACAACTTTGATTTGATCCTCTGCTTTTTTAGATTGAGCATTTTTCTTTGACGGATTCAATCCTGCTATAGGTCTACCAGTTGTATCCGCCACCTGTTGCAATAATGCCATTGTGAGGGTCTGAATCACTTCTGAAAAAGCCTCTGGTGTCCCCCCCCTAACAGGAAAATATAAGGATCCAGCCGTACCAAACTGGCTTAGCTTTCTATATTGGCTTGCAGCCTTGGTATGATTATTGATTTTCTGACCTGCAGGCGTTAATAAATGAACAACAAATACAGCAACTCCTTTTGATTCAGCAAGCTGTTTGATTTCTTCAATTCCCAGTTTAGTTATACTGTGAGGATCATTTGCCTCCCTTGCACCTGCATCCGTCACCAGAATAATATATTTACCAGCTGATTGATTCCAGTCAATTTCATCAAGTGCGGTTTTAATTCCAGCGATAGCATCCTCGTCAAAAGATTTTGACGAAACTTTTGCATCATGAACAGAAGCTATGGCATTGTTAACATTATCCACAGGTTGCTTGAAATCAGGTCTTGCAAAAACTTTTGTTTCATATTCCAGTGACGGATTATCTTTCAAACTGTCCCGAAAGGCAACCAATCCAAAACGAAAATTATCTTTAACCGCTGTATTTTTTATTGAATTAATCAATGATTTAACCGCTGCCTGAGTTTGTTCAATATAGGGTTCCATACTTACAGTCGTATCCATAACAAACACCAAACTGGCCTTGAAATTCCTCAAATTCGCTGGCGATGAATCAGGGTTGCTTTTTTGTGACGGAGCGGAAACGACATGAAGCAAACGTAATGGAGGACCACTTGGACGATCTATCTGCTGGGCATCAAGAATTGGCAGCAAATAGAAATTATGAGTGATATCTACATATGTTTCAGGTTCCATGGCTATCACCGGACCAGGATTACCGGCCAGTGCATTTTTTGCTAATTCCTTGGCTTTATCGCCACCAGATTGATCCAGCAGTATCTGTTTTTCATCCTGTTCATTTTTCATGAATAATGAACGCTCGCGTCCAGCCGGATTGGTAAAGGCACCAACCATTGTATGCGCCCAGTTAATTACTTTATCAGCTGGCACCCAGCCTACAATATGACCCTGGGTATCGCTTCCAACCTGCAACCAATCTTCATTTCCCTGTGTATCTTTCTGACGTTTATAAACATAAAAAACCTTGAAGCCCTCAATCGGTTTCGCATTCTGATTTGAGGGTGAATCTGATAAGACAACACCAGGTCTAGTTATGATTTTTTGATAAAGATTATGTTTTCCTTCCATAAGCAATGGTGTGGAGGATGGGGAAACAGCAGGATCAGCAAAAATAACTGAGGAACTTTCTATTGCTGAAAAATACAATAGCGAAAAAATTAATGATTTATTCAGAATTTTTCTCACTGCCAAAAATCCTTTAACGTAAGACGAGCCATTTCATCCCCAGTTTCAGCTTTTTTACTTAACCAGTCATACAATGCCTGACGTGGGGCAACAACTTCTCGAGAGCCTTTTTGGGCAGCCATCTGGAAATATCGTGCCGCTTCACGCATATCAGGACTGGGAATGGGACCATCCACCTTGAAATTTACAGGACTGTAAAGTAAACCCAACTTGACCATTGCTTCACTTTCCCCCTTGGATGCTGCATTTTCCAGTAACAAAATTCCATCATCAGCCTGCTTATTTTCTAACCGCCTTTCCCCCTCTTTAGTAATAGCCAATGTGCTGGGTGCTTTGCTAAGAACATCCTGTAATGGCATTACTTCCAAATTTTCCGCCTTGTTTTGGGAATTGGATTTGGTTGATTCAGGAAAAGATTGCTTCTGGGAATTTTCAGATTGTTTTCCATCATCATTATTCTTTTTATCATTACTCTGTTTTATTACAGGTTTGTTTTCTATAGTTTTTTCCTTAACAGAAGGATTTTTATTGGGAACATGATGTTTTTTTATATAAATTCCTGTTCCAATGCTGAATAACGACAAAAGACCCAAACCTGATCCTAAAATTATCCAGGGTAGTTTGCTTCTGGTATTGTTTGATTCTCCATGCAGATTTTCACTATTCAATAAATCCTCTTTCTGTGGAAAAACGGAGCGTTTCTTTTGTATCTCTGGATTTATAACCGGTAAATCAGGTTTGTTTTCATTCTGATTAACTCGATTATTTTCAGTATCCATTACAACAGTTTCTATATCCGGTTCAGCTCCCGATTGATCCAGGGAAACAGTGGGGTCTTCTTGTTGCCCATTTATTTTATTAACTATTTCTAAATTTTTTTTCTCTTTCCCGGGACTGCTGACATCATCTATTTTTTTATTTTCAACAACTTTTCTGGAAACACTTCGTTTGCCGATAATGGGAGGCCAGATTACGGTTTGGACAAGATCCAGTTCCGGAACTTTGATCT
The DNA here is from genome assembly GCF_009734185.1 of Commensalibacter melissae. NCBI lineage: Bacteria > Pseudomonadati > Pseudomonadota > Alphaproteobacteria > Acetobacterales > Acetobacteraceae > Commensalibacter > Commensalibacter melissae. The sequence goes on from NZ_CP046393.1 coordinate 1,115,484, forward strand.
GGCATGGGCTTCCCGCCTCCAGTAAATCACATAAACGGTCAGCTTCAATAAATAAAACTAGATCATTTCCTTGTTGTTCCTGACGTATAACCTTTTGAACAGGAATTGAGGGAAATTGTGGAAACGTAATATTAAAATTCTGTCCCTTCAAATCTGCCTTACTTATTACGGTAATAGCGGCTTCACCTGGTCCTGATGCTGAAATTTTTAATACCGAATTCATTTTATAAACCTTTTAATACGGTTATGATACGCCCCAGGGCTTCATTTGCAGCTGGATCAATTCCATCAAGACTGGACGCGCCAGCATTTTCTTCAAATCGCTGTACCATGGCTGAAATCCAATCTCGAACAAAACGTTCGTGATATGGAACGGGATGTTCAGGTAAAATCAATATATCATTGGGTGCCTCTCTTGGTTCGAATACATGATGCTCACCCTTTAATCCTCTTGTCATGGGTCTTTCAGATAATGGTACGGAATGATAACCCAAATAATAAACAAAATTACCAATTTCCATTTCTGCCAACAAAACCTGTGTTTCCCCCTTTAATGAACCACTGGTGAAAAGCGCCGCATTGCGTCTTAATTGTTCAGCGAGCCTATCCCTGAGATTTAACCGTCTTGCAAGCAAGGATATCTCTGCCGTTAATGCGGTTAATTGTTCTGTTGGAATATAAAAATGCTGTTCAACCTGATCATTACGAGAAAAATCATCCATAATATGATTCCATTTGGACAATACTAAATCGGCATATTGTTCATGACGATCTTTTGCCTGTCCCGTATCCACTTCTTTTTCCTGTTTTTGATCCGATAAATCGGCATCTGGAAACATATCCTGAAAAAGATCGTCTACATCACTTGTTCGACCGATCAACAATCTTTGGTTGGAAAGCTGCATTTCCATACTATGCCATGCTTCCATCATATCCTCTCGCCTAACCTGGAGTGACCGTAACAAAGATCCAAACATTTGTGATTTGACGGATTGCATCAATGAAAGAGCTATTGATTGAGCCTCCGATGAAGCCTTTTTGATAGCTTCTTCCGTATTGCCACTATGATAATAAGGTGAAATAAAACGTGCCAAATTAATAGCAAGATGTTCGATCTGTCCATTAATCTGTTCAACTTTTAACCGTGCGTCACATACCTTTCCCAATGCACCGGCAAGATAGGTGATACCTCCATCATTTGGTTGCAAAACAGCATTCCATGCCTTTTCAGGATCAGCCACATAACGCTTGATTTCAGGATTACTCAAATAAGCCTGTTTCATCGTTTCAACTAAATTTTTTGCCCGTTCAGCAATTCCAGCTTCTTCCTTATGTCCGTTAACGACCGTATAATCCATAACAGCTGGGAAACTTATAGAGGGACTGCGTAACCAGTAAAGATTATTGAAAGGATGATTATCTCTCCAATTCTCAATCCAACTGCACGTTTTAAAAAAGTCAATTAGACTTGCATTAATTCTGGCTGTCCATCTTGTGCTTGATGAAGGAGATTCTCCTGCTTTTTGTTCAAACTCCCGATCAAATTTTGTCAAAACAACAAACAAATTATCTCTTTGTCTATTACGTTCTTCTTCCGTCGCACCGATACTGTTTCTTACCCATCCATCAATCATACCTGGCAGGGTTGAAACATTCTGTATGGAATCACCAATACACAATAACATTGCCGAAATTTCACGTTCGGCTTCATAACGTTGAAAAAGATAGGCCACCTTTCCCCGAAGAAATAAACGTCCCAAAGCTTCTGGTGCCTGGAGAAAAACTTGTGGATCGTAAATCATTTCTCTTGATCTTGCGCCAGGAAAATCAAGCAAATCCGTTTCCTTGAGAAATGCCCATGGAGCATCACTTCCTATTGGAACGGTTAATTCTGCCGTCAATGCCGTTACAATTGAACGGTCAATTGATTGTCTTTCCCCTTTTGAAGTCAAAACGGTAATTTTATCCTGGGAATTCATTCCAAGCGTGAATAGGGTTTCAACATTCAATATACTTTTTTCTCTTGGCTTCAGTGCTTCTGTAGAGCAATAGACATTTTCCGTTTTTCCCAAATTTCCTAAAACTGTAAATAAATTTCTTCCTAAATTGGTAAATTGCCCCAGATTGTTCCATAATGGTGAAAACAAGACAGCCGATTCATGAGCTGGAATATACGGAACGGTTTCCCTCAGTTGCTGCCAGTAAATTTCTCTTAATTTTTCAAATCTATGATGGTCGGGATATTGTTTTTTTAAATATTCATATAGAACCTCTATATCATCAATATCTATAATTGAATTAATGATCTTGTCTTGCATAAAAGGTTTCATGGACTGAAACAAATTCTGTAGTGACTGATCGTCAATTTCGGCATCTTTTGTCTTAAAATCCTCAATTGATGTATTGGTCAATATTTTTATGACATCAACCGCTGACAACAATCGTAATGGAACGGGCATATTTTCATCAATAACGTCAATTTTCCGCGTCGTAAAACGAGATACAAGCCCCGTTGATTCATTACCACCTTGTGGATTCATATCCGTTAAGAAATTAAGATTCTCTTTTTGATAATACGCTATCAATGCCTGTCCGGGTTTTGTCGCCAAACTTGAAACAAGATAGGATTTACCTGCCTGAGACGCTCCAAAAACCGCCACGGCAGGTGGCTGGTAAGCTGCATTGTCAAGTTGTCTGGCCTGCCGACGAAATCGCCTAAGGGTATATTTGACTGCATCCCCATCTCCCCTAATAGCTTTTGGATTATCTTCAAACCAGTGTAAAGCCATATCAGCAGAACATAATACATTCCCGGTTCTTTTTTGCAGATGCCTGGTCATTTCTTGAATATCGTTTGGCATATTAAATAATCTTTCTCTAGGCTAAGGTAAAGCGACCTGTATCACGCCAATAACCTTCGGAATTCATCATGGTTTGCAATCTCAGGACCAAAAGTCGGGTGGGATATTGCTCGCCATTCCGATCTGTTATTTCAACAATCCTGAATTGTTCGCGATCTGAATAATCATTTTTTAGATTTTCCTTTTCTTGATCGATATCCTGACGCTTAATTGTTACCGTCAAAGGCAGGGCAATTTTATTCAGAGCATTGAAATTATTTATTTCCAAAACATATAATGGCGACGCTGGCCATCTTTCAATTCCAAGCTGACGAAAACCAATCTTGGTGGTATTTTCAAAATCATCAATCTTGAAACCTACATCTTCTTGAGGCTTACTTTCAGGTAAATCTATATTTGAAAGCCAAACATTTTTATTCCTCAACTGACCATTTTTTTCCAAACGACCAATAAAACGTACAGTGGAATACATATGCAAATCACGTGATCGTAATACAAAATTCTGTAACTTCCCTTCCGCTTGCAAACATAAAGATGCACCAACTACAACGGTGGTTTTTGGATCACTTATACGGTTCTGAGCATCACGAAAAGGATAATATGCACCAACGCGATAATGGTACATACCTATAATACGGTGAACCGGAACTGGCATGGCGGCCATAATCATATCAACAATTCTGCGTAATCTTGAAGGTCTACCTGAAATCAACAAGACATCACAATCATAGGTCCAAATTGCTTCGCACAATTTCGCTATGACATCACCCATAACATATGTGATCGAGGCCTCAACCTGTTGCACCTTGGCTATGATTTCCAAATCGGTTATTTTAAAATTTTCTGCTCCTGCCTTTTTGGCAAGGGTCTGAATGTAATTTTGGGATCGCTCGATATTTTCCTTGTCCTCACCAAGAACATCGCCAATATGGAATGCATCAAGTATATCGATTGTTCGATCAGTTATATTTTCATAACGGGACAATATTGCCAATGCAACCGGTTCCAAAACATTATTGACAAAAAGCTGTCTTAAATGACGCTCCTGTTCTGATTGCCCTCCCCAGTCCTGTCCAATGGCGGAACTAAAAAATGCCTGGGTGTCAATTACCCCCGCTTTACGTAGGGAATTTTCCATTATGGGTAAAATGATATGCGTTATGATATGTTCAAGAATATCATCCCCTGCTATTTTAAAGCTTTCCCTAAATTCCTGATGTGGACAAATTGTCTCACCCACAGGCACAGAATAGGAACTTATCATCAAATCAGTCGTTCCACCTCCAATATCCAAGCTTGCTATCCTAATTTTCGGTATCCGGTTATCAGTTTCCCTATCTTTATCGACATGACCGTTTAATTGCATGAACTCATCCACATTTCCACCGAGACGTTCGGTAATCTCGTTATATAACCAAACGATTTGGGTTGCTGTTGCCTCATCAAGATGCGTGTGAATTTTTGGCCGTTCATTTGTAGATATACCCAGCATTTCGCAATATAAATCAATGGCTGAAATCGCACGATTACGTAAGATTTTCTGTTCCGCTACCGGCATACCAGGAGGTAAAGTCAATGTTACAGACCGAAGATGTCTCATTAAAGTTTTATTTTGTCTTTGTTCACGATTTTGAGGTGAGTTCATCTGTAATCTCGCTTGAAACAAAATTTCCACAAGCATAAAGGTAAATAATGAACTCCGTGAAAAATTTGGTTGTGTGGTGATATTCTCCCCTATTAAACGTTCCTCCTCAGTCAAAACACGACCATCCGGTGAAATCATTGCCATAAATGCCCCCGTAACTGGAGGATCGATTATTCTTCCCGAAATACCCATGGAACGGCTATTGTAACGCCAGCTTTGTAAAGATAAACGCGTGTCCCATATATATCTTTTTGGAGATGTGATACCGGTTATACCTTCATTTCCAATTCTTGTCCCTGCCAAATGTGCTGCCTCATAACCTACCCTGACCGGACTTGGCCAATAAAAGGCGGACATCCTTCCGGAACGACGAGAGAGAAGATCACTTCCAAAATTTGCACGAGCAAATTCTATACAGCTTGGAAATGGTTTGTCATATTTAAGATTGGGACTTGAAAGATCTCTAAGAATCAAAGGATAGCTATTTGAAAAATTAACATCCTGTCCCGGATGATCCTCAACTAAAATTCCACAGCTCCTTGAATTTCCCAAATCCAGAATTAGGTCTACTTCAACCGGGACTTGTGATGTTATTCCCTTACCACCATCCAGCAAATGCACTGATGGTAAGGTTTGCAAGGAGGTTAAAATCTGTAGGAATGCCTGATAGACGGCATAATGCCAACAATATCGTTCTTCGTATAAAGAGCTATTTACAACATTTTCCTGTTTGATTTTCAAAAGCCAATCACCAACCCATCCTTCATTCAAAAACCATGCCACATCAGTAAAATTAGAAACGAATTTATAACAGTCCTGTCTTTGGCTATCTTCTATGGTGGGTGCATTATAAATTTCATTATTATCCTGTGTTTGCAAACTTGTATCGAATACAAGATCAAATTGATACAAATCCTCCTTTATCTGTGTAAGATATCCACGTACCCAATTTGCCGGTCCATTTCGAAAATGCTCATTACCTGTTTCTTCACCCGATATGAGCGCAAAAAAAGGCAAGGGTATCCATTGATGCAGAAACATTTGCATCATCCCTTTCCAGGAAACCTCATAAATCTGATTTTCAGGTGGAACCTGACCGGATTGAACATCCCTCAACACACCTGTTTCGGGATCCTCCCTAAGGGAATGCAAGATATAACGTGGTGTACCATCATCATATTCACCATTACGCTCTTCCCAAAACCAGCAATGAACATTTTTTAATTGCGCAACAGGAATTTTAATAGACCAAAACTGTATTCCACTGTCAGGAATTAAAGTGATGATACGAGACATATGATTCTCAATCCCCTGAGAAATATTAGGACACAAATTGATAGATTAAACTATAACAGCTATTATAAAATAAAAAATAAATAATTGAATTGTTTTAACGACCGAGTTTTTATGAAATAATTTTGAAAATCTATTTAAATATAAATTTCAACCAATTAAAAAATAAATAATATTCTGAGTATGATTGAACATTATATTTATTAAGCCTCATATCTTGACTATATAAATCAAATACCGTACCTAAATTACTAGGTATATTAATCATCATGAACATTCCGATTGAAAACAATCAAAAACGGTTTTTACCCATTGTCGCAGCAATATCATTTTTCATGGCTGCACTTGATTCAACTGCTGTCAATACAATAATTCCCTACTTATCCAATTTTTTTAATACTCCTTTATTCAAAACAAAAAATATCATTATTTATTATATGGTGGCTGGATCCTTATTTATTCCTCTTACGGGATATCTATGCCAAAAATATGGATGTCGCATAATTTTTTGTCTTTCACTGGCAATTTTTACATCTGGTTCTCTTTTATGCGGACTTTCCCATAACTTGAATGAATTGTTAATCGCAAGGATTATTCAGGGTTCTGGAGGAGCACTTATGCTGCCGATTGGTCGATTGGCAATTATCCAGACCTTTTCCAAAGACGAACTGGTAAAAGCATTAAGTATGGTAACCCTTCCCGCTTTGACTGGTCCCTTGATCGGTCCCATTGTTGGGGGGATGATCACTTCTTATTTTCATTGGTCCCTAATATTTTTAATCAATATACCCTTCGGTATTCTTGGAATTATATTTGCCTTACGAATTTTCCCCGATATCAAGGATAAATCAATTAAAATGGATTATACAGGGTATGGAATATTTGCCATTTCAATAGCCTTTCTTACCTATGCGCTCAGTCTATTTAGTGAAACCAAACAATTTAAAATTCCAACCCTGATTCTCGTTCTGGGCATCCTTTTAATGATATTTTACTGGATAAAATCCTATAATCATAAACACCCTCTATTTCATCACAACCTTTTTAAAGTAAGAAGCTTCACAATTGGAATTTTCGGTAACATCGTTGCACGTATCGGATGCGGCGCCGTGCCATTCATGCTGCCATTGATGTTACAAATTCTATTGGGACTTTCACCCGTAAAATGTGGTTTTGCAATGTTACCATTGGCCATTGCTTCTTTTGTAGGAAAATCTTTCGTCGATCAGATTATAAGACAGACCGGTTACCGACGTTTTCTGTTTATCAACACTATATTGCTCAGTTTTTCATATATTTCGTATGTAACTGTAACAAGTTCATCCAGCTGGACATTACTGATTGTTCTAATGCTCATTACTGGATTTATAAATTCCATTCAATTTACAGCCATGAATACAGTTACCGTTATTGATCTATCTTTTAGTAAACAACCTTCAGGAAGCGGTCTATTATCCACAGTCATGCAACTTTCCATGGCTTCTGGTGTTGCCGTCTCTGCAATACTTTTAAATGTAGATCAATCTTTGCATCCCAATTCCGCTCCTGCAATGCATTTTCATTTTACATGGTTTTGGTTGGGTATAACAACACTTTTCAGCTCTTTTATCTTTTGGTTTTTGCCAAAAGGAAAATAATTATTCTTCCCTATTATTTATAAAATACAATTTTTCACGTTTATAGGATATCCATATTTTATTTAGTGCAAACCAGTCTGAACCAATCAGCATATCTGCTTCATCATGCAATGGGGATACGGTCAATGTAGGTTTGATTTCAACCTGTCCACCAATTTCGAAACGCTTAAATTGATACCAGTGATAAACAACCTCTTTTGAACCAATCGAGCTTGCCAGTCCACCCGGACGTGTGGCCAGCTCGTCTTCATGAATTCCCATTTCTTTTACTTTTTGAAGGGCAACTATTCGGGATCGTGCACCACTGTCAATTAGGGCTTCTAAGGGAAACTGATCAATTCTTACCTTTGTAAACACACGAAAACCTTTTTTGTCCAAATCAGTAATATGACCTTTTTCTTGCCAAAAAGGTGGTACCATACATAATAATGAATGGCTGTTCACCTCCCATAAATTCAGCTTTCCTGTTTTTAATGAAAATTCAACATCAAAATTTGATAATATATCTCCACCGATCAATCCTGAAATGGCAGGTTTAATTCTTGGAAATTGAGGTAAATTACCAACTGGTATAGATAAAGCGCCCAGATTGTACGTTCCTATATGCATATTTCGGATAAAAACATTTTGTACTGTTTTACTTCCCCCTTTTGAACCCAGTATTACTGTTTTTTGGCCTGGATCCACAGGTAAATGCAGCCTTGAAGCTCCATCCAAAGAAATAAGACTTCCTTCTGAACCTGTGTCAATAATCAGGGAAACCATTTGTCCATTAATTTGAAAATCCCCTATTATATAACCCCCTATATTTCTGAGAGGAATTTGCGCAATTTTTTCATAGCTGCATAAATTTCTTTCAGCTCTTGCAGAATCAAAAGACCATAAGCCTGTAAAAAAATAAAATGTCAGAATGATTTTTTTCATATTTTTCTATTTATATTCGCTTTGGGATGGGCTTTATTCCATACTTCCAGTAAATGAGATTCATCCATCAATGTATAACGCTGCGTTGTAGACAGGCTTGCATGTCCTAACAACATTTGTATTGTTCTTAAATCTCCTCCGTTTTGTAAAATATGGGTGGCAAATGAGTGACGTAGGGCATGAGGTGTTGCCAATTCTGACAATCCCGTCATGCGTCTGTATTCACGCATATTTTTTTGGGCAATAGATGGATTTAACCTTTTGCCTTTAACACCGACAAAAACTGGTGATTGAGATTTAATCATAAAAGGGTAATGTTTTTCCCATTTTATTAATGCGTCAGCCACATAGGGCAAAATCGGCACAAGTCGTTCCTTGTTTCCTTTACCGGTTATCCTTAGGGTTGCACCCTCACGGGTCAGGTCTGCATTTCTGAGATCACCCCAATTTAAGGATAAGGCTTCAGACAACCGCAAACCACAACCATACAACAATGTAAATAAAGCGATGTCACGATTTTGAGTCATTGGGGACTGATCAACAATCGCAACATTCCTAGTCAACTCTGAGGCCTCTTTTTCCGTCAATGGATGGGGTAAAGGTTGATTGACCTTTGGAATCTTTATTAATGAAGCAATATTATTCTCAATATAATAAAACCTTGCCAAAAAGCGATAAAATGACCGTAATGCGGATAAACGTCTTTTACGTGTACGGATTGCGGCATCTTGCGTATGTCGACCCTGACCAAGATAATGACTTTTAAGGGCTTTGTTGTTTTCATCCGCCATCCATGCCCTGACATCCTTATATGAAAGATCGGCAAGATCATGCCCGGTTATTTCTTTACCCTTATAATTTGCAAAAAATTGTAAAAAAAGGGTTAAATCTTGTTGATATGCAATAATACTATTAGATGAGGCTCTTTGACTGTCCTTCATCCATTTCAAGAAATGCTTTAAATAACCTTCTGCCAGCATGATTGGATCCTTTCAACGCGATTCTGTCACTGAAATGATAATTTATTATAAATTCCATATTCTGTAAAAATGATTGACCGGCCCATGTCCCTTACCCACTTGCAGCTGATTGCCAGCCTTAAGTGCATTCCCTAGATAAGTCTTGGCCTCTCTGACCGCATCAGGAATTTCCATAACGGGAATCAAGGCTGTTATGGCAGAAGACAACGTGCATCCTGTCCCGTGATTATTATTTGTCAGCACTCTTTCATCCTCATAATCGAAAATTTCATTCTTATTACATAATACATCAAAACAGTTAAATCCCTCGAGATGTCCCCCTTTTAACAAAACCCAATGAGATCCAAATGAAAGTAATTTCTGTGCCTCCTCTTTCATTTCCAGCATTGTTATTGGATCATTTCTATTCAATAAAACACATGCCTCCGGGATATTCGGGGTAATAAGCGTGGCAAGAGGAAATAGTTCGTCCTTCAATGCATTAACTGCCGCATCATTGATCAAATGATCACCGCTTTTTGCCACCATGACAGGATCAATAACGACCTTGGCAACATTATATTCTCTCAGTTTATGGGCTACAATCCTGACAATAAGCTCATTGCCAAGCATTCCGATTTTGACAGCGTCAACATGGATATCCTGAAAAATCGCATCGATCTGATCTGCAACCATATTAGGATCCATAATCTGAAAAGATCTTACCCCTTGGGTATTTTGCGCAACAACCGCCGTTATAACTGACATTGCATAAGTTCCCAATGCGGAAAAAGTTTTGATATCAGCCTGGATTCCCGCCCCTCCACTTGGATCGGTTCCAGCAATTGTTAAAATATTTTTAATCATGTAGATCCCAATTTATGTCTAATATTTTATGATTATAGTTTTAATTCATTCTAGAGATATATTTTATCTTAAATCCAGAACATATAGTTTCAAACAATGCTATACTATCCTCGTAAAATAAGATTTTGCCTCAATTTCAATTGAGTTTGTCAAATGAATCCTGATATTTTATCTGATATGCCTCTATCTTACCGTAAAATAGTCCCGGTTCTTCTTCCTTACCCATTCAAGGAACCTTTTGATTATATAATTCCACACGACCTAAAAATAGAAAAAATCATTCCTGGTACCCTGGTTATTGTACCGCTCAATCAACGTAAGGAAATAGGGGTTGTCTGGCAAGATCACGTTCTATCAGGCAATTTGTCTTTATTATCCACCCCCAAAAAAGAAAAAAGAAAATTAAAAGAAATTATTTCCATTTTACCCATTCAGCCCTTACCGAGAGTTTTAATGCAATTCATTGATTGGATGGCAAATTACAATTTTACAGAATCAGGTTCCGTTCTGGCAATGGCAATCCGTAATATCAGAACTCTCACCGTTCCCTTAAAAAAAGAATATGGATGGATAAAAACTTCACCTTTGCCAACAAACTTGAAAATTACCGAAAAAAGAAAAAAAATTCTGGATTTCATGAATATTCCAGATCAAGCCTATACAACAAGGGAATTGACAGAAAATTTACATATAAAACCTTCGGTTATTTATGGACTGGAAAAATCAGGAGGCATTTTCAAACAACCCCTTACCAATTTTACGCAATTTTCAAAACCTGATCCCAATTTTCATCAACCTAGTCTTTCCGAAGAACAAACCAAAGCAACAACTTTTTTAAAGAAACAAGTCGATAAGAAAAAATTTTCTGTTACTTTACTGCAAGGCATTACCGGTTCAGGAAAAACAGAAGTTTATATGCAAGCCATAGCTTCCTGCATCGAACAGAATAAACAAGTTCTGGTTTTATTGCCAGAAATCGCTTTGTCAGCTCAATGGACCAATCGGTTTTACAAACGTTTTGGCGTAAATCCTGCACTATGGCATTCCGATCTAGGTTTGAAACACCGTAAACAAACCTGGATGGCTATATTAAAAAATGAAGTTTTCGTGTTAGTTGGCGCGAGATCCGCCCTATTTCTCCCTTTTTATGATCTGGGATTGATAATTGTGGACGAAGAACACGAATCTTCCTTCAAACAGGAGGAAGGTGTTATCTATAATGCCAGAGATATGGCCATTGTCAGGGCTAAACTATCCTCGTGTCCTATTATTTTGGTTTCCGCCACCCCTTCAATGGAAACCCTGATAAATGCGCATCAGGGAAAATATTTTCATCTCACCTTAACCAAACGACATGGTGGGGCTATCATGCCACGAACCGAACTGGTTGACATGAAAATACATCCACCAGAAAAAGGACATTTCCTGTCACCACCTCTTGTAAAGGCAACACAGGAAAAACTTGACAAAAACGAACAGGTCTTGTTTTTTTTGAACAGGCGCGGTTACGCCCCTTTAACTTTATGCCGTGCTTGTGGTTACCGTCTTGAATGTCCACATTGTTCAGCATGGTTGGTTGAGCATCGCTGCACTAGAAAACTGGTATGTCATCATTGCGATTATTCTATACCCGTTCCGCTGGAATGTCCCCATTGCAATACCAAGAATAGTCTAGTTCCCATTGGTCCTGGAATTGAACGCATTACCGAAGAGGCAAGCATTACCTTTCCTGACGCAAAAATCCTTGTCATGTCCAGTGACTGTTTAAACAGCCCCAAAATGACAGCCGAAGCCGTTCGCCGAATTATGCAAAAAGAAGTCAACCTTATTATCGGCACCCAAATTGTTGCCAAGGGATGGCATTTCCCTGATCTTACTCTTGTTGGGGTTATAGATGCCGATTTGGGATTAACCGGCGCAGATTTACGTGCGGCTGAAAAAACATTACAGTTATTGCATCAGGTCGGGGGTAGAGCCGGTCGAGCCAGATTTCCCGGTACAGTTATAATTCAAAGTTTTTTAACAGATCATCCCGTAATGGAGACGTTAATCAAAGGTGATTTCAATCAATTCATGATCGAAGAGGCACATGAGCGTAAAGCCGGATTTTGGCCTCCTTACGGTCGATTGGCCGCCATAATCGTAAGTGCGGATACAAATCAGGATGCTTTGGAAACAGCTCAAGAACTCGGTCTAAATGCGCCCAGCCGAGATGGAGTCATCGTTTTGGGACCTGCCCCAGCTCCCCTATCTCTGCTTCGTAACCGTTATAGACAGCGTTTATTGTTAAGAACACATAAATCCATCGCCATACAGCCGATCCTACATCAATGGTTGGATCCAATTAAACCCAAAAAAAACGTAAAAATAACTGTGGATATCGATCCAATATCGTTTTTGTAATATTGATTAAGATTTATAGTCTGAATATTTTCATAATTAGAATTCATATAAAATATTCTGTATGAAATCTTAATTAATCGCTCGCATCCAATGATGTTTTTATTTATTATGTTTTTTCGTTATTAATTTATTTGTACTGATCAGGAGATCCCATGCCTAACTCCCCTACAATTCATTCTGATTCTCTTACAGAAGGATTGATGGATTATTCAAAGGAACTTTTAATCGTCACACATAACGGACGTTTTCATATTGACGATGTTTTCGCCTTTACAACCTTATTTCTTGCATTGGATTTAGAAAATAGACCCTTTCGGCTGGAAAGAACACGTAACCCTGAAATCATTGAAAAAGCTGATATTGTTTTTGATGTTGGGGGAATTTTTGATGGCAAGCGTTATTTTGACCATCACCAGATTGGTGCTCCTGAAAGAGATATCAAACAGACACCCAAAAACATGGAAGGAACTATTCCCTATAGTTCTGCTGGTCTTATATGGACCGCTTTTGGCTTGGATGTCATTAAAAAACTAGCCCCTGACCTGGATGAGAAATCACATCGTGTTGCGCATAGTGTAATTGAAAAAGCGCTAGTCATTCCCATAGATGCAATCGATAATGGAAAAATGCAACCTGAAAACGGATTAAATTTTTCATCAATCATAAATATTTTCAATCCTGCGTGGGATTGCGACGACCCGTCAAACCAGCTGGAACGTTTTTTTGAGGCAAGTAAAATCGTTCAAACTGTTTTGATTTATCAACTTAATATTGAATTTGCTCGTAACAGAGCCATCAGCTGTTGTGAAGAAGCATACAAGAACAGCCCCGATAACCGTATTTTGATGTTGCCTCGCTGGATGCCACATATATATCCGATTTTTGCCAATGCTTGGAATACACAACTGGTAATTTACCCTGCAGAAAATGAATGGCGTGTCGGAACAGTTCCGATCCGTATGCACGGAAACGATCGACGTAGATTGTTTCCTGCCAGCTGGGGAGGATTAGAAGGTGAAAACCTAGAAAAAGAAACAGGAATTCTGGGGGCGAAATTCGTTCACAAGGGATTGTTCATAGCTGTTGCCACATCAAAAGAGGCAGCAATTGCACTTGCGCACAAAACCCTGGAATAATTTATAGAAAACTATAATTAAGGATTAGAATTCGTGTTAATCCTTAATCTTGTCTAATCTAATTTACAGGTGAATACCCAAGCATAAATATTTGATTTCAAGATAATCATCTATACCATATTTGGAACCTTCCCTTCCAAGACCTGATGCCTTTATTCCGCCAAAAGGTGCCATTTCATTTGAGATCAAACCAGTATTAATTCCCACAATCCCGTATTCCAAGGCTTCTGATACACGTGTTATTCTTGAAATATCATTGGCATAAAAATAGGATGCCAAACCAAATTCCGTATCATTGGCCAGATTAATAACCTCTTCTTCAGTTTCAAAGCGATATACAGGCGCCAAAGGTCCAAAAGTTTCCTCTTTCGAAACCAGTGCATTAAATGGTACATTCGATAAAATTGTCGGCTCGAAAAAACATCCCTCAAGAGCTTCACCACCCATGACAACAGTTGCGCCTTTATTTACAGCATCATCAATATGTTCTTTCACCTTTTTCAAGGCATTTCGATCAATCAAGGGACCAATGGTTACATCTTTATTCAATCCATTGCCAACCTTGAGTTTGGTAACGGCATGTTTAAATTTTTCAATAAATTGATCATAAACTGAATCATGAACATAAAATCGATTTGCACAGACACAAGTTTGACCCGCATTTCGATATTTGGACATCATTGCCCCTTCCACCGCCGCATCAATATCTGCATCTTCAAAAACGATAAAGGGTGCATTCCCCCCCAATTCCATTGATAATTTTTTTACCGTACCAGCTGATTCCTGTATTAATTGAGCGCCAATTTCTGTTGATCCTGTAAAGGTTAGTTTACGAACAATTGGATTAGAGGTCAACTCTCCACCAATTTCCCCTGAGGATCCTGTAATGATATTGAAAACCCCTGGCGGTAATCCAGCTTCTTCAGCAAGCACACCCAGGGCCAAGGCAGAGTAAGGGGTCATACTTGCGGGTTTAAGTACCATTGAACATCCAACTGCCAATGCTGGACCAGCCTTGCGGGTAATCATCGCGTTGGGAAAATTCCAGGGGGTAATTGCTGCTGTAACCCCAATTGGTTGTTTAATAACCGAAATCCGTTTATTTGCCATGTGTCCGGGAATAGTATCGCCATAAACCCTTTTTGCCTCTTCGGCAAACCATTCCAGATAAGACGCGCCATATTGAATTTCCCCCTTAGCCTCCGCCAAGGGTTTCCCCTGTTCAAGTGTGAGAATTAATGCAAGATCATCCTTGTTTTCTTCCATTAATTCATACCAACGACGCAAAATGACAGATCGCTCTTTTGCGGTTTTTTTTCGCCACGCAATCTGGGCGGTTTGTGCGGCATTGATAGCCTTTTTTGTTTCGTTACCACCCATTTTCGGAACAGTTCCAATAATTTCATCAGTTGCAGGATTGACAACCTGAATTACTTGACCATTATCTGCATTCAACCATTGACCATCAATGAAACATTGCTGTTTGAACAATGACTTGTTTTTTAAATCGTCAAGACTTTTTTGAACCATGCCTGTTGCTTTCTATCATATGGAATAATTAATGTTATTGAGATTATAACAAAGCGAATTCTATTTTGTTATAATTTACATTATCATAACAAAGAATTGTTTTTGATTTATATTATATAATAGATCCATATTAAAATTTTACTGAAAACAACTTGCATAACAATCTATTTTGCTGTTGTATATTTTGTAACAAAATTACTTAAAACTAAAGATAAAAGAAAGATAAGAAAATGAATTCCGGAAAACAATTTCCGATTAAATTCTCCCAAAATCCAAACAGCCTGTCAAAAAAGGAACGTGAGGCAATTTTAAAAAAACCTGGTTTTGGGCAAAAATTCACAGACCATATGTTGATAATTCATTATAATGATGAAAAGAAATGGCATGATGCGGAAATCAAAGCTTACGGACCAATTAGTTTAGATCCTGCCGTTTGCGTTTTTCATTATGCACAAGAAATATTCGAAGGCATGAAGGCCTATAAGGCAAATGATGGTCGTATTCTTTTATTCAGACCCGAAGCCAACGCCAAACGTTTTGCCAATTCGGCCAAAAGGCTTGCCATGGCCCAACTTCCTGAATCAATCTATTTACAAGCCATTAATGAATTTGTTAAAGCGGAAAAGAACTGGATCCCAGACCAGGAGATAGGTTCTCTATATCTCCGTCCTTTCATGATTGCCAGTAAACCTTATCTTGGTGTTAAACCTTCCCCGGAATATCTATTTATGCTGATTGCCTCGCCAGCCGGTTCCTATTTTTCCAAAGATGCGCAATCTGTATCAGTATGGGTTTCTGAATTCTATACAAGGGCGGCCCCCGGTGGAACTGGAGAGGTTAAATGTGGTGGAAATTATGCCGCCAGCCTTGCCGCCCAACAGGAAGCTACAAAAAATCAGTGTGACCAACTTATTTTTCTTGATTCTGTAGAGCATAAATGGATTGAGGAAATGGGAGGGATGAATATCTTTTTTGTATTCAAAGATGGAACTTTACTAACCCCCCCCTTAAGTGGAACCATTCTACCTGGGATAACCCGTGATTCTCTTATTACCTTAGCAAAAGATAAAGGACTGACCGTTAAACAGGAAAAATATTCAATCCATCAATTGATTGACGATATTCAATCAAAAAAAATCTCTGAAATCTTTGCCTGTGGCACTGCAGCTGTCATTACACCTATTGGAAAAATAAAAAACTCAAAAGGCGAATATATTATAAATGAAGGTAAATCAGGAAAAATTACCCAAGAACTTCGTAAAAGTTTGATTGACATTCAATTCGGAAATGTCATTGATCCCTATCAATGGGTAAAAGTAGTAAAATAAAAACTTTTTGTTTTTCTTATCTTTAATAACCATTTTCCAAACTAAATATATATATTTTAGGGAAAATGGTTTTCATTTTTCTGAAAATCCAAATTTAGCCTGGCTTATACAATAATTAAACTTACTTAACATGGATGGCAAACCAAGCAAATCAACAATATTTACGGGTTGTTGACCATATTCAACAACAACCAAATCTGCATAAGATAATTTTTGCAACAAATAGTTGAAATCCCTTAAATTCAAACGATTCATCAACATATTCTTATCCATCGCTTTCATCGTGAACAAAAAATGTTCCTTATTAATTGTCAAGGCTATATTTTTATTTTTACCTGGAATTTGCTTACCTTTTGAATCCCATAAAATCAAACCAACATTATTTGCATCCCTTTCAAACCCAAGAACCAGATCATTTGAAAGAACATGACATGAATCAATTTGCTGTTTCATATGTGAATAATGAAACGCTGTCCAATTTCCTTCATGTCCATCCAGATGATATGTTTGTTCCGCAGCTTTCACTTGCAAGCAAAATAAAAATAAACTGTAAACTAAAAATAAATAATTACGAAACATCATCTTGATTATCGTTTAAATATACCTGTGGACTGATGACCATTTTCGTCTATATATGTACATCTTGCTTCGCGATCATTCAATCTTGTACAAACATTTTTACCACTGATAAGATGAAAATCTCCCTGACAGTCCTCTGGTTGATTCAGTACAAGCTGTTCGCCCTGAAACCCGGCATATAAAGGTCCCTGACATGTCCCACCATCTCGCCTTGTTAAAACCTGATGACCCGCCGCGTTCGGATTAAAACACAAAGACCAGTTTGTTACAGGTTGATGAGAATTGAAAAATAAACCGTGCGTATATAATTCTAGATGTGTTGTCAAATGCCAACATCCCTTTAACATTGTCGTGTCTTTTTTGTTCCAGGATTCTTTTGGAAGATCAACCTTGTTATTAGATTTAACATCTGTTTTTGGTGGAACAGTTGAATTTACGGGAGGTTTTGGAACATTTTTTTTCTGCAAAGTGTCTATATCAGGTAAATTCGAATTATCTTTCAAGGATGGTATTTCAGGTAATTGTTCAGGAGGTGGTAAAGGGTCAATTTTTGTTGGATCAATAGGTACCAAGGGTTTTACCGAAGGAATTCGACATTGATTTTGTAAAATATTCCACTGTTCAAGCAACTTATTTCGTTCATCCGCCAATTGATCCTGACGTTTTTTGTCATTCATTACATGCCTGACTTTATTTTCCGAAGGATAAATGATTTCACATTTTTTTCCATTTAAATCTTCATCCGTCCAAAATATTGACGTCAATAAACCTAATGC
The DNA here is from genome assembly GCF_009734185.1 of Commensalibacter melissae. Taxonomy (NCBI): domain Bacteria; kingdom Pseudomonadati; phylum Pseudomonadota; class Alphaproteobacteria; order Acetobacterales; family Acetobacteraceae; genus Commensalibacter; species Commensalibacter melissae. The sequence goes on from NZ_CP046393.1 coordinate 1,133,422, forward strand.
AAAAGCACTCAATGCTGTAATCCAAGGAAATCTGTTCCAAAAAAACAAATGATTTCTCTTTTTTCTCACAACACCCATCAATGGATCATAGGTTTTCTGGTCACATGAAAAACCCCATGCAGTGATTACAGGTTTTCCATCAACGGCATACAAAAAATCCAAGCCAGGAAATTGACGGCATTGATTGAAAAATCTTGAAAGCGTGAGACCAGGATAATGTTGAGTTATTTCCTCAATATCCAGCAAAATTGAACGTGTTGCCTGTAATAATTTTTGCTGCTGATTTTGATCAAGTTCTTTCCATGAAAAACTTGTTTGTCCCTCCGCATTCCAACGAACGATATCGTTATTGAATTCTGGCTGAGCAAAAATTCTTGCGTGATCCGCATCACTATAGGTTAATATTTCATTATATATCTGATGATAAAAATTCTGTTGCCGATTAAAAAGAGGTTTTAACCGATTGATTTTTTGTCGACTTAATACCAAAACCATCAGGTTCATTCCTTATTGACCAAAGAATGAAGATCATTTTGTTTTTTTAGTATCACGCCAACAACAAGCAATGTCAAAAAAAACAACACCAAAGGTAAAAGCCAATAATAACGACAATAATTTATTGATATGATTCCTTTCCACCATGGCAATATCATCAATAATAGTAAAATGAGACCACTTGTTATCCATGGCCAAAAATTTTTGTTCTCAATGCGATTATTAAATGGTGAAACTGGAGGAGGAAGAATTGTCATAACTTTCATATTCCTCTCCTTTCCCTTGGCGGACAAAACTTCCTTTTTTGAATAAGGCTGATTTGATTCATGTCCCCATTCCAATATAGCTGGTCCATGAGGGGTTGCGATTATGAATTCGTCATTGGGAAATTGTAATGCATCCAAAAGAAGCTTGCCTCTTTGCTTTTGCAATGAATCTGGAGAGTTTATCAAACACTGAGCGTATTTTTTCCCTTTTTCGATATAATCATACGCCTCTTTTAAATTCTCCTCTTTTGATAAATGTTTGACAGGGAGATTTTGGCTGTCGACAGGCAAATACCAATCAACCTCTCCTCGTCCCCGATCCAATTGAGGTTCAAGCAATAAAGCGGCACATTCAGGACCGACATTCTTCTTCAAAAGATCATACAGAATATGCCAGTTTTCCAATATCAACTGACCATTCATTCCAAGGGGTTTTGCCTTATTGAAATTGGTTGTAACAATCGGTCTTCCTGGAATAAATTGCAATTTCATTTTGAATTATCCTTTTTAGATTCAATAGGATCAGAAGATGATTGATTATTATCCTGCTCGGATTTGTCAGATTTAAATGCGGGCTTGTCAGTCGATTGGTCTTGTTTTTCAACCGGTTCAGGCTGGCAGGCTCCCGATTGAACCTGGATAGGTAGATTTGAGGATTGTAAAACTCTAACAATCATGTCGGATTTTTGGGCATAATTACCATGAGAGGATGTATACTGATCCATCGTTACAAACGTGTTTACTCCAACTACCCTTCCACAAAGATCAACCAGTGGACCTCCAGAATTACCCGGAGAAACCATTGCGCTATGAGGCATTATTTTTTCTCCATTATGATTATTCTGAATTCCGTTAATCTGTCCCTTGGTCAATATAACACCAGGAATTGCTTGTAGATCACCCTTCATCAGTCTTTGCATCGCATCATCCTGGCTTATCATGATTCCCGGATAACCTGCAGCGACAACATCCTGTAAGGGTCGTGCATCTAATGAAAAACTCAGAGGTTGTTGCGGTGGCGCATTTTCAACCTTAAGAATTGCCAAGTCCAGTCCTCCATTTTCTATAGTCTGACTTACAGAAACAACATGAGCAAGTTTCAATTGTCCCAAGGATTTATTGGTAACCATTACAGAATTGTTCTTGGCATTTTCAACCACATGTCGATTAGTCACGATTGTGTCGGATGTGACGAAAAATCCTGTACCCGAAGCGGCAGATACATCATCGTCCTTTAACACCATTATAAAAACAGTACTTTTTTCAAGCAGTTCCGGTAAACTACCTTCAAAAATTTTTCCGGTTGAAGTCATTGGTGTAAATGGATGTTCTAAACTTTTATTTAATGATGGATCTGCACGAGATTCCCTTATGTTACAGGGTGGATTTTTTAACCTATCCTTCAAAATCTTAATTTCTGTTTCCAGATCATGATTGGATTTCTCTATTTGCGGATATTGTTTAACAAGATTATGAGCTTCCCGAACTGTAATTCCATTAATTTTGATTGGATGTTCAGCAAATATTATTCGCCAACCCAACAATAAACCTATAAAAAAAAACAAAATCGCTGCTATTAATCGAGATAAAACAAATTGATTCTTGAAATTTGTCAAAAACCGAAAACGTGATAATATTTTAGGATTTACCGTAGAATTTTCTCGTGATTTAATAGATGGCTTTATTTGTCCATTAACCTTTTTTTCATCAGAGAAATGTGAAATGACGTCTTTTGCAGGTTTGGGCTCAGATGAAAATTGAAACAAGGATGGTAAATATATTCCTGAATTTTTATTGTCCTGAAAAGAATTTCCTCCCCAATTCTTAATAATTATCTTATCCCTGCTTGTAAGAATATCCCTAAAATCCGTAATATGTAAAACAGCTTCAACAATTTTTCCGCTCGAACTGTCCCTGGATATATTTTCAAACAAATTTTTAAATGAAATAGCCATTTTCTGATAAATTTGCTGCTTTTGCGGCCCAGTTATTATTTTTGGTTCTTCAAAGGTATCCACATACCAGGAAATCAATAACGTATCTTTATTTTGATTTTCTGTAACAACAGGTTCAGCCAATTGTATATCTGGACAATACTGAGAAAAAATTTTGATGATCAAATCGTATTTTTCATATATAATTTGATCATTAATAGTCATTATTTCTGATTTTTTTAGATTCTGTTTGTCAAGAAGAAATAATGTCATATTTGCTCGCAAATTTTATGAAATATCTTTTAAACTTAATGATAATAATCCAATGTTATATTCTTGCCAAGTATGGCATAGCAAAGCCAAGCTTTGAGTCCCGTATAACAAGCAATTATCAATAAAATAAAATCAGGCAAAACTTGCCAAAACTATTCATTTTTAAAGACAAAAAACAAAAAATAATTTAAGATAATTGAAAAAATCAAATTAGGATTTTTAAATAAACCTTTTTACCAAATTATATTATAATAATTTCAAATGTAAAAAAATAACGGAATGATTTTCCAAATCGGATACACCAATGCTAACTATCAAAAATTATTTGAATTTGAATATCATTATCGGAATTACATTGGCATTAATCCCCTTATCTGCTCATGCAAAAAATGACAAGTCTTTGACAACAATGGAAATTCGGACTTTACAGACAAGGGAATTCCCGAATTTATCTTCTTCTCAAGCCTATCAAATTGCTTTGTCTACCTTTCAGGATCTTGGATTTATTATTACAGAAACTTCACCTGCCATGGGGCTTATCGCTGCCAACCAGACTCACCCTGATTTAAATCAGGTTATTTTGGCAACTTTAACTTTAAGTTCAAAAAATGATTCTGTTCATACAATCATTGCACGCCTATCCTTAAGTGCCTATCCACTTTATAATGGTGAAGAAGGTGCAAATTTAAACGGTGGTCCTCCAAGACAATCTGAAATCATTCGATCCCCTGTAACATATCAACAGTTTTTTGATGCCTTTTCCTATTCACTATCCCTTCATCAAAATTACACATCTCGATGAAAATGACACTTAAATTTTTTCTTTGCATATTAGGGTTGTCATGTTTCTCACTGACAGCTTGTTCAAACAATAATGAATCTATGCTTCCCGCCACTCAAAAACGTGTAAATGAAACGCGTACATTCGAGGCACCTAATCAAGATATTTTGTTGAAAACCATTATTACAACACTGCAGGATCAAGGTTTTAATATTGTAAAAGTCAATTTGGACAGTTCCGAGGTAACGGCACAACAAAACAGCAATATAATTTTGAGTGTAATGACATATCCCATTGATAGAAATAAATTTGCTGTAAGAGTCAATGGACAAATTTACAATAATTTCAGCGCTTCCTCAACCGGATATGAAAATATAGTAGACCCTGTTTTTTATCAAAAGAATTTTTTTGAACCACTATCCCGATCACTATTCTTGCAAAATCAACCATTTTAATCTTACTGTAAATAATGGCTTTTCTATTTAATTATGGACAAACATCATGCGCTTTCTCAAATATATGATTATTCCCACCACAGTTTTACTCATGGCTGGTTGTGAATCAGCATCAAAACAGACCCAAGATGCTCAGACGGCTCAAAATACAGATGCCCATCTGACTCTTGGAACCATTGAAAGCCAACTTCATAAAGGTATGAGTAATGCCTCGGTTGTTGAAATTTTTGGGCCACCCAATATTGTAACTTCCGATGATCAACATCAGGAAGTATGGGTGTATGATCGAATTTCAACCATGCGTACACATTCCAGTTCGGGAGGATGGGCAACCATTGTTATCCTCGGGTTGGGAAACAAAGCCAATACATCCAGCACGTCACAACGAACACTCACCTTGATTGTTAAATTTGACCATAATCAAAAAGTTAGAGATTATTCTTATAGATATAGCAATTTCTAGGAATGCAAACATTTTCTCGTATATATATTTCTATATCCCTTTGGGGCCAAATCTTCATTGGGATCATGGTTTTATTAAATCCGCTTCAAACTGTTTTGGCAAAACCGCAACAGACTCTTGCACTAAGGGCTGTTCAGAGTCGATCATTTGAAACTACGGATCAGCAAAAAATGATCCAGGCCATTTCATCTACGCTGCAAGACATGGGATATATCATTGTGAGATCAAATGATCAGATCGGTTTTGTCACGGCAACTCATTTTACAGATGACATAATTGAAATTACCGTTACGACACAACCCAATAAAGATCATATTATCGTCAGGGCTATGGCTCGTATGAATAACTTGCCATTGGACAAAAACCCTGAATTCTATCAAAATTTTTTTAATCAGTTATCTCAAGCCACATTCTTGAACGCCAACGCCATTTATTAGAGATCAGGATAAATTACGTGACAACGTATCAAAAAATTCCTGATAAACTTGGGGTGACGTTACGGGATATTGATTGTAGCGCAAAGCTATACGAACTGTCGTACCATGGTTCACCATTGATATTAACATTATATTTGCCTGCATAATATGTCCGTTTTCCAGACGTATGACTTCAATCAGATGGCTTAGATCATCCACCCTGACAATTTGAAAATCCAGACTGACCAGTGTTTTAATTACGGCTTGATTAACCCTATTTATATCTGACTGATCAAATTGCCGCATTTGCATATTACGAAGCTGACCTGTCGGTAAATCAGTTAATCTCAGGCTTGTTGGTATGGAATTCCCATTACATCCTGCCAACAATAAAACCACGACCACAGAAAATAAATGAAAAATTTTCATTAGGATTGAGCCTGTAAATAAATTGCTTTTGACAAAGCATCAAAGAAATTCTGATAAATTTTTGGATCCCGGACTAACCAGATTTCACCGACATGTCCGTCATTGTAAAAATCACGCATTTCAATTGAAACATGAATTTGAAATCCTTTTTTATTATTTTCCAAAGGCAAAAGCACAACAGAAACAGAACTGTTTTTCTTGGCAACATATAAACTATTTTGTCCACCAGCCAGTTCAAACGGTCCCAGCTGAATTGCCAAATTTCCACCCGCCCACGGTTTTTGATGAAAATGAGTGATCGGAATTCCAAAAAAACTCAAAGGCTGACCAATATCATATGTCTGGTCTGCATATAAGGTGCCAACCCCCGCATTCACCTCTCTTATAACATAATGCTGATCTTGGACAACATTCATTACAGCACGCATAAGCTCTGATCTATCAGTTATATCGAAATCCCTGCTTTGCATCGAAAAACGAGCGACCCTGTCTGAGGTTAACCTCATACTATTTTGAGGAGGTGTATCAGAAGTTGAACATGCACTTAAAAAAATTAAGATGACAACCAAACTGTCTAGACAATAAGAAATTAGGTTTTTCTTATCCATATTCACATAATCCGTCTTGACTTCTGAAATCTTGAAACGAATTTCCAATATTTAAAAGCCTATATTTAATAACTGTAACAAATATTGTAATCATAAAATATACAGTTTCATTCTACATTAATATTTTCCCATATTAAAATAAACAAGATATATTTGTTTGGATCGTTTCGTTATAAATTCTTTACCGTTTTACCATGGATTCTTTATGAGTGATAAATCAAACTTCAGGGCAGGTTCAATCTAAAGGGTAACTCCTAGCAATAAGCAGGGAAGTTTTCCTTTAAAAATTGATTCTGATTCAGTCATTGGTTCCAAAAATACTTTTTTTACTTAATTAACCCACTCTTTTGCCAGAATCCCTCTTGGAAAAACATGTTTGTGCCATTATTAATTTACCTTTCAACCATCAGGGATCAACTGCATTCGACACGATAGTGCTTTGTATGCCTGATTCCAAAAGTTATTACATTCCTATTCAGCCAGATTACTCAATTCCAAATGGAGGTTCTTTATTTTAATGGCTACCAAATATATGACCGTTTCCTGGGATCAATTACACAAAGATGCCCGTATATTATCTGAACGCTTGAGCAATTTTAATTTCAGAGGAATTATCGCGATAACACGTGGCGGGTTAATTCCCGCGGGAATTATTGCACGTGAATTGGAACTTCGTTTGATTGATACAATATCAGTTGTCACTTATGATGAGGAAAAAAGAGGTGAATTAAATATCATTAAAAATCCCTCCATTACCGAAGATGGTAATGGTTTTCTAATTATTGATGACCTTGTTGATTCGGGAATTACTGCCAAAGCTATTCGTAAGTTGTTACCAAAAGCTTATTTTGCCTGCCTTTATGCCAAACCTGCCGGCAAGGAATATACTGACCAATTTATCATGGAAGTTCAACAGGATATGTGGATCCTATTCCCATGGGATATGGCCCCCGCCTTTGCACCCCCTCTTATCAAATCCCAAAAAAAATAAAAAAAAAGCATATTTTATAAAAAAATAACTTGCCTTATAGCGCAGAACAGGATAGCTATAAGGCCATTCGGGGTGTGGCGCAGCCTGGCTAGCGCGCTTGTTTTGGGTACAAGAGGCCCCCGGTTCGAATCCGGGCTCCCCGACCATTAATAAAGACCTTGGGTTAAAATCCTTGGGTATTTTTTAATAAGCAAAAGAGGTTTTCATGACGCGGGCGCGAATTTATAAATGCCCTCAAAAGGCTACACAATCTGGTAAAATTCGCAGTCATAGATGGATTCTTGATTATGGACAAGCCTCCCCTCGATCACACGATTCCTTAACTGGATGGGTAGGATGTAGTGAGACACAAACTGAAGTGAAACTCAGTTTCCCTACAAAAGATCAAGCAATTCAATATGCAGAAAAGAATTCTATTGCTTATGATTTGGAAGAACCAGGTAGTCATCATTATGTTGTCAAAAATTATGAAGATAATTTTCACAACAATCGGAAAATGAACTGGACTCACTGAAATTATATTTTGCGCCCTTAGCTCAGCTGGATAGAGCAACAGCCTTCTAAGCTGTGGGCCGCTGGTTCGAATCCAGCAGGGCGCATTTCCAATTTTTCGCAAAACTGTTTAATCATTTTTCATAGATGGCAAATTCCAAACCTGTTGTTTCTGATGATAAACAACTTTAGGTAATAATACATAAATTGGATGATAATCAGGATTAAGCCATCTAAGAATTTGTGTCATATCCTTTTCATCCATTGCTGTACAACCTGAAGTCACCGCATTCGCATTTTTTCTTAAATGTGCAAAGATACAGCTTCCATAATGAGGAATATTCTTCTCATTATGTTCAATGACAAAACCTAATTTATAAAGTTGGTCCCCTTTAAAATGAATATCCCTACGCATAGGTTCAGACAAAATAAATTTTTCTTTTAAAGAAAAATTTTGTTTATCAATAATTTGATTGTATTGAGACGATGTAGGATCATCAATACAGTAGTCATATTGTGTCATGACATGGTAAGGATAATTTATAGAAAGATTATTCCTATAACCAAATGCAAAGCCTATTTTGAATATTCCAACAGGACTGCGCTTATCACCCTCTTTTTTGTACAGACCTTCTTGGATAAATGGATGCAATCCCCTGCCCCAAGCCAATCCTTGACTACCTAGAGATACAGAAACACCATTTCCTTTTTTGTGCCATTTTGAATGCAAATATTCAAATCTGTATAATTTTCCCCTATTACTATACCATCCATCAGTTATAACAACGATCATTTGCTGTTTTTTTTGCCAGTGATACAAAATTGATTTTTGTGTATGATTACAACCTGAAAAAAATAAACAACCTATTAATGGAATGATTTTTTTTGAAAATAAATGAAACAAATTTTTCAATATCCATTTTTGATGAAAACCATATTCTCCAACAGAATCGAAAACAATTTTTACTATAAAAATACAATAATAACGTATCACCAAATATACGATTCATTAAGCTCCCACTTTTAATAAGTATCTCAAATAATATGTAATATTTTCAATTATTTCCCTAAGGTAAAGCTAACCATCTCCGATTAAATTACAATATAATAATTTCGTTGCAGTTAAATACATAATTACGTAAACATAGTTCATATCCTGTTTTTTTCATTATTAAATGAGAACAATAGCGCAATAAACAAACATAAAATTTATAATAAAATTATCATATTTATATAATTCTTGTTTTATTCAATGGATAAATTATGTAAGAAGCGACATAATCTTAAATATTATATTTTCAGTTTCGAGGATTTTTATGTCTGTTTTTTCTCAATTTGACAATAATATACGCACTCAGAACTCTTTAAGAGATAAAATTACGGCGACAATACGACTTCCAGAAACGGAATGTGTCAAAACCCTACTTCCACAAGCTACCCTATCTGATGAAATGAACAGACAGATATCGGAACATGCAAGATCATTAACACAATATTTAAGAGAACATCGCAACCTGAAGGGTGTCGAGACTCTTGTTCAGGAGTTTTCATTATCTTCCGCAGAAGGCGTTGCACTTATGTGCCTTGCCGAAGCTCTTTTACGCATTCCTGATACTGAAACACGTGATGCATTAATCAGGGATAAGATCAGCACTGGTGACTGGATATCACATGCAGGTTTCAAGAAACCTATTTTCACCAACGCCGCCGCATGGGGACTTGCTTTGACAGGAAAACTCGTTACGCCTGTAAAAGAAAAAAATCTTGCAGCAACCCTTACAAAATTGGTACAGCGGCAGGGTGAAAGCATAATCCGTATCGCCCTTGATCGGGCTATGCGCATTATGGGTGAACAATTTGTTCTTGGCCAAACAATGGAAGAGGCTTTAAACCAAAGCAGAAAAATGGAGGATATCGGATTTCGTTATTCGTACGATATGCTTGGTGAGGCTGCGATAACAGAAGAAGATGCGGAACGTTACAGGGTTGATTATGAAAATGCGTTGCATGCAATCGGCCGTTCAACACATGGTAACTCGGTTTATGAACGTGCTGGATTATCCATTAAATTATCCGCTTTACACCCCCGTTATTCTCGTTCCCAATATGACCGAGTCATGAAAGAACTCCTTCCGACTTTAACGAATTTGGTTCTTCTTGCACGCCAATATAATATTGGCATCAATATTGATGCAGAAGAGAGTGAGCGCCTTGAAATCTCTCTTGATTTGATGGAAGCCTTATGTAATCACCCAGATCTGAAAAACTGGAATGGTATTGGTTTTGTTGTCCAAGCTTATGGCCGCAGGGCTCCCTATGTCCTGGATTATTTGATTGATCTGGCTCGTCGAACAAACCGCAGATTGATGGTACGTTTGGTAAAGGGTGCCTATTGGGACAGTGAAATTAAAAAAGCGCAGGTTGAAGGTCAATCCGATTTTCCTGTCTATACCCGCAAAATTCATACAGATATTAGTTATATTGCATGCGCGAAAAAATTATTGTCCAATAGAGACGCAATTTTTCCACAGTTTGCCACACATAATGTTCGAACACTTGCAACAATTTATGCACTTGCAGGAAAAGATTATGATATTGAACAATATGAATTTCAGTGTCTCCATGGTATGGGTGAACAGTTATATAGCAAAATCGTACAAGCGGGTGATCTTTCACGACCATGTCGTATATACGCCCCTGTAGGAACACATGAAACTTTGCTTGCTTATCTTGTTCGCAGATTATTGGAGAATGGAGCTAATTCTTCATTTGTAAACCAGATTGGCAACAGTGACATTTCAATTGATCAACTGATTGCAAACCCTGTGGATGAAGCTCTGAAAATAAATCCTGTTGGCAGTCCTCATCCAGCCATCCGTTTACCACGCTCCATTTATGGTCAGGAAAGACTGAATTCAAGAGGCATTGATTTCAACAATGAATTTATTCTACATGATCTTTCTAAGTCCCTTAAAGATTCTCCAGCATCTTGGGAAGCATTTCCAATTCTTGCAGGAAAGAAAACTAAGTTCAAAAACAAACCATTGGATGTTTTAAATCCTGCTGATCATAACGATAAGGTAGGGACAGTTATCGAGGCATCACAAGCGGAAATTGATCGTGCGTTCAAATCGGCAGTAAAGGGTGCCAAGGACTGGGCTGGATTGGATCCTGATAAAAGGGCCGTTCCCTTGTTGAAAGCTGCAGATCTTTTGGAAGAGCAATTGTATCCTTTATTGGGATTGATTATTCGTGAAGCGGGAAAATCTTTTCCCAATGCCCTGGCTGAAGTAAGAGAAGCGATTGACTTTCTCAGATACTATGGTTCAACAGTTGCCAGAACTTTCAATAATAATACTCACGCACCATTGAGTGGACCCGTTGTTTGCATCAGCCCATGGAATTTCCCACTGGCCATTTTTATCGGGCAAATTTCTGCAGCTCTTGCTGCCGGAAATCCTGTTATTGCCAAACCAGCCGAGGAAACGCCTTTAATTGCCACTAGGGCAGTCCAAATCATGCATGAAGCGGGTATACCGGAAGAAATTCTTCAATTATTACCCGGTAAGGGAGATATTGGGGCATCTCTTATTTCAAATAAGGAAGTTCATGGAGTAATGTTTACAGGATCAACAGCAGTTGCCCGTGAAATTTCTAAAAATCTTGCCAGCAGAAGATCTCCATCAGGCAACATTATTCCTTTTGTGGCTGAAACAGGCGGCCAAAATGCACTTATCGTTGATTCCTCTGCCCTCGCCGAACAAGTTGTTGTTGATATCATCAGTTCTGCATTTGACAGTGCCGGTCAACGATGCTCTGCCCTAAGGGTATTGTACGTTCAGGAAGATTGCGCAGATCGGGTTATTACCATGTTACGGGGTGCAACCAAGGAGCTTATTATAGATAATCCTCTTTCTCTCAAAACCGACATAGGTCCTGTAATCAGTCAGGATGCATTAAATCGTCTAAATAATTATGTCGAATATATGAAAAAGAAAAGATTTAAGATCTGGTCCCTACCTTTACCTGAAAAAACAGAAAATGGTACATTTATGATGCCGACCATAATCGAAATCAATCAGATATCCGATATTCCTGATGAAGTTTTTGGTCCTGTCCTTCATGTTGTTCGATTTAGACGAGATCAGATTGACCATATAATTAAATCGATAAACCAAACAGGATTTGGGTTAACGTTTGGTATTCATTCCCGTATTGATGAAACCATTGAGGATGTAACAACAAAAATTAATGCAGGTAATATCTACATTAACCGTAATATTATCGGGGCGATTGTTGGCGTACAACCTTTTGGGGGAAAAGGTCTTTCCGGAACAGGTCCAAAGGCAGGTGCCCCCTTCATTCTAAGAAGGATGTTGCAACAAAGCCCCGTTTTCGATGAATTCCCCAAACAATCTCTACCCCCCATTGCACAGCAGTGGCTGGACTGGTTGACAAGCAATCAAAAGAATTTTGTTTCTACAGCAAAAAATCTGTTATCCCATACAATAGTAAATTCAAATATTGAATTAAATGGACCTGTTGGTGAAAAAAATATTTACTCTCTCTCACCACGAGGAACAGTATTATGTATCGCTAAAACACGAGATATCTTATTGAGACAAATTTCCTTGTCCCTGAAATGTGGAAATTCAGTCCTGATTTTTGCACCTGATCAGATCACAGAATGGTATTCACAATTGCCCCATGAATTGTCATTACACATCAGAAAGGTAAAATCAATGAATGAGCAACCTTGCACGATCATTCTGGGTGAAAAAGATGTTCCTGAATTTGAAGAGGCTCGTCAGAACATGGCATTTTCAGACAATGGAATTATTTCTTCACTAGATGTAGATGAAAATTTCGAAAATACGGATCTTCTCATGGAAGAGATCTCCATAAGCAATAACACGACTGCTGCAGGGGGAAATGCCTCTTTAATGACAATAGATTAATATCAATTTTGATTTATAAAACACAAACCCTTATTATTTTATATAATAGGGGTTCAATAAAGACCGACCCTATTTACAGAATAAAAAAGATAGGGTTTTCATTTATTAATGTTTTCAATTATTTACCATATCCAAAACATTAAAACCCATGCCCCAACAACGGGTATTACAGATACAGTATAAAGGGTAAACGATAAAAACATTTGATAAAAATATTTATTATATTTCCGAAGAATTTTATAGCCCAAGTATAAACTCCAAATACTGGCACCCCCCAGAATAATCGCACGCATATCCTTTAGCCACCAAAAGACAATCCCCTCATATTGAAGTAATTTGACACTTGTTGCGTTGAGACCGAGAAAAAGACCTGCCGCTGCCAAAGGTATGAGTGCCTGGGAAAAATATAGATAAAAATCAGGTTTATGATAAAGTCTGGCCAAAAATTTGTAGATCAATGTTAACCACACGCCATAAAGGATTCCGGATCCAAGAATGTAGAAACTGACACAAAAGCCATCCAGCAAATTGAAACTATCATTGTTGGCAGGGTAATTCGTTAAAATCCACCAGGGAGCCGTTGCATTCAATGGCCAAAATATTTCATGATTAACCAACCATTCTGCCAGATATTGTTTAAAATAAACGAACCAAGGCGAAACCGTCCACGTAAATGCTCCAATAGCAACGCCAATCATACCGAATAACAATAGTCTGATCTGCCAAATATTTTGCTGTTCATTACCGTAAACAAGAATTTCTTCATTCACGGACCTCGTCTGCAAACTGACAGCATTTCTATAGCCTGCACAACGTCCACACATATGGCAAGCTGAAACGCCATGAAGCTGTCGAATATTAATCATTGGTGGGCAATGCGGATTTGAATGCTCTTTTTCTTGAAATTCTGACCATTTTTGCTGATCTGTCTTAAAAGTAAAAGGAGAAAGCCGAGAAAGAAGATTAAACACACCATTAACCGGGCACAGATAACGACACCAGACACGGTTACCATTTCCATATAGATATCCTATAACTATTGCTGCTGCTGTTGAACCTCCCAGTATCAATAATGCAGGTATCGCATAATCATAAACACTTATAAGTTGTCCATACAAAGTGGTTAATATAAAAGCAATCGCTGGCCAACCTCTCCATTTGAGTAAACGGGGGATTTTCTTGTTTCGTCCGAAATTTTTGGATGTCCATTCCGTCAAAGTTCCCTCTGGACAAAATACACCACACCAAATTCGTCCTATAAATAACATTGACAATATTACAAAGGGCCACCAGATCCCCCAAAAAACAAATTGGGCAAATAAAACAATATTGTTAAAAATATGCGAATGTTTTGGGGGTAAATGCATTAAAGCGGGAATAATCAGAAGCAAAAAATAAATTGCAACAACAAACCATTTAATTCCCTGAATAATGGTTTGATGACGTTGCATAGCAATTCCCGTTTGATTAATTGCCTTTTTCAGCAAAACCCTCATTATTTGTTCCAATGTTATTTATTGTATTAATAAGTTTTTTTAAAAGTTACGTTGCACAATAAAATGGCAATGAACCAGTAAATAACAAGAGCTGAAATTTGCATTAATGAAGGTTCCGCATGATAACCTGTCAAACCTGTTAAGGTACTGTTGTCAGGAATAAACCCTGCGGTACTCCATACAGGATTATCCATAAAATTATAAATCCATTCCGGAATATCATAAGCGGCAATCTGGACAGAAGCTTTATCAATGGCGCTTATAAAAAGTCCACCACCAATTAGAAGCAAAAGAAATTCGCTGACAATGAAAAACCATTTCCATGAAATGAATTTAAATGATTTCTGTAAACACCAAAATGTTAGCAATGCCAAGATTAATCCCAAAAAACCGCCCAGTATAAATAATCCCAATGAAGATCCCTTTTGTTCCGCACCAATACCTGCCAAAAATACAACTGTTTCTGATCCTTCTCTTGCGACTGCCAGCATGGATAAAAGAAGAATCCCTATTCCACTTCCGGATTTCTGTACACTTTCGGCTGCCTCCTGTTCAAGATGCTTTTTCATACCTCTACCATGATGATGCATCCAGATTACCATTTGCAATATCAAACATGCCGCGACAAACATCATAATGGTAAAAAACCATTCTCCACCTGCACCGGCAAACCAAGTGCTGGCGATCCAAAATGCAACAGCCAATAATCCAGCAAGCGCCAGACCAAGTCCCGTCCCAATCCATAGCTGTCTTGTCAGGGATACCAGATTTTCCCTTCTCAGCCATGCATATAAAATGCCTATAACCAGTAATGCCTCAACGCTCTCACGCCATACAATAAACAAAGGCGCACCCATAATAAAAACTCCTATTTGGAAATAATGTCAAAGCCTGGCATATTGACGTGAAAATCATCGATAAAATGATATTTCCCTGTTTTAAGCGGATGTATAACCACGAAAGAGGTCACATCAGGCCCCAAGACCTTTTCAACCCTTAAAGAAAGATTTTCAAATTCAGCCGGTACTTTACCTGTATTTTTAATGGTAATTTTAAAACGCTGGTTTGCCGGCACTTCTATTGATGAGGGTTTAAAAACACCATCCGTGATGGTGATATCATAATTTTGAAGTGGTGCACTGAAAACGTGTACTGGCCAAATGGAAAACAATGACAAAACAGCATAAAATTTTTTCATTCTAAATATCCGAAAATATGCTTTTAATGATTGGATTATCAATAAACAATCTCAAATTATTAAGATGTAATATTTATTTATAAATATGTTGAACGTCTTAATAATTTATATTTAATCGCTGGTTTAAATATTAATATCCACCCTTTTTACCAGTTCCGGCATATGTAAAGTCATATTGTGTGACACATTCCCCAAACCAGGGTGCAACACCCGTTTCCTTGTCAACATGACGACCAAACATGGATTCTCTGGCCGGTGGAAGAAGCGTGAGTTTTAAATGATATTTTCCCGCTCCCAGAAGTTTGATATTCTCGCCATAATGCGGTCCATCATTTGCAACCATTGGATGAAGTATACCTTGTAATTTTTTCTCATCACCAATTTTGGTTAACTCATAAGATACTTGTAGATAAGGCATCCAGCTGCCTTCTTGAAAACCATTTTTATTATTGGCTGTTGCATGAATATCCGCTTCAAGATGAACATCAGATTTTGCCGCTGACAACATGATACCGTCAGGCTCCATTTCAATTGGCTGCAGATAGACTGCAGCAATTTCCATATTTCCACATATCTGTGGTTTGCCAATGGGATATTCTACGGCAAAGGCTGGTGTTGACAATAGGATTGTACTGCCTATCAAAAGATATTTTTTAAACATTATAAATTACTTTCCTTAATCAAATATGTGATCGAATCAATGAGTTAGAGCATAAAATGAGAATAGGAATCAATTTTATATGCAAATAAAAATTAATAGCAACTGTTTATATTAAAATATCAAATTTATTCATAAAAGTTTATAACAATGCATTCATATGGATGTTTGACCAGACCTGTATATTCAAAAAGAATTGCCTGATTATCAGAAATCTTGGACAAATACAACCTAACATCTTATTTCAATAAGAAAACAATTATTAGCATTTTACAAAATATAAAATGTGAATTACTTAATAAAATTTATGTAATGTTAAAAAATTATTTAACAAGATATTTATGTAATTTTTTATTATTGATATTAGATAAATATTTTAATTAATTTATTATATATAATTAGGAACAATTTAATTGTTTTTAAAATTTATTATCAGGGATTTTTTATATTTCCATGATAATAAATTTATTTTCTGGTAGAATCATTCTTTATTTATATTTGAAATCAGTTTTTGAATGACTTGAATAACAAAAGTTGAAGTTATTGATTTCGTACATTCATAATGTCTGGGCGTATCACGATGTCGCGGACACCACGTATAATTATCATGTTCGAATTCATATTTCATATCATTCCAGCAGGAATTACAGACATGCCAATTTATAATCCGATAAGGCGTATAGAATTCGTTCATGGGATGGGTAAATCCGGAAATCATGACAACAGGAATATTCATTGTCCACGCCATCCAGGACAATCCTGAACTCAATCCAACAAAAAATTCGGCATGTTTCAACCACCTTGCGCGTTCTGATAAAGGCCGGTTTCCTGTTTCATTTTCCGCATTGTAAGGTATGGAATTAAATATTATACCATGTCCCGAAATGGTATTCTGATCAATGCAGATCACCCTGTAGTTTTGACTTTTCAAATAATCAACAACAAGTTCCCAACCTTTGGGATTGTTCCAATATTTACATTGAGAGCTTGCTTGAACGGCAATACATACATATTTTTCTTTGATAGGCCTGGATTCATCAGGTAATCTAAGGGTTAGTTTCTCATCTTTTTCTGTCGATAACCCCAAAATGTAAGCTGCTGTTTTATGCAACCCCACCAACCTGAAATCACATGGCTGATATAAATTTTGCTCGTCCTTGAAAAACAGACCAAAATAATAACAGGCATAACTATCAGAAAATATGTTATTTTCCTCGGCCTTTTTCATTGTTGTAAAATTGATTTCTGGATATGATCTTTTTAAAAGATCAATAAATTTTTCATCAATTATACAGTGCAGCTTACACGAATGTTTTTTCTTGAATTCAATAGCATAGGGTAACCAGGCAAAAGTATCACCGATTGTTCCAACCGGACATTGAATGACAACCTTTTTATCTTTTAGATCAAGTTGATGATTGAACACTTGTCTGGTTACGTTATTTTCTATTTCCTCCACAGTAATTTTAAAATTGACATAAAAACGTTTGGAGGAACTGACCGTTCCCCCAGCGACTTGACCTTGGAACAGGATATTGCCGGTATCAAGATCTTGCAATGTAACTTTCCATAATCCCTTTTCTCTTTTGGGAAGCATTACTCTGGCACCCAAATTGAAATCATATCGGATTTCTTTGGGTGCCGACTGAGTAGGTACAGGTGTCACATTTACATAGGATTTTTTATCCTTTGATGATGCAGACGTCATGTAAATCCGATTTTACTGTTGTACCGCTTTTCTGTGTTCTTCATTTTCCTCAAGAACATAGGGACCTGCAGAAACAATTTCCAGAACGAGAACACATTTATCGTCTTTGCAATAATCCTCCAAAGGTAAAAAGGCATTGCCATTTGTCCATCTGACTGAATCACTGTCCAGTGCATGCCATCCATCAAGATTTTCTTCACTGAGATGAATATCAATATCAAAACTCTTATTTTTATTGAAAAGCTTGATACTCTTGATCAATAGACCGAGATAGCGTCTATCATCAACAAATGGACCAATAACATCACTTGGTCGGCTTGCACGGGAAACAATCCGGACATTCTTGGTATTTTTTGGAATAACGAAGGTTACTTTTCCATTATCAATTCGCTTTTCGATCACATTGCCATTATCGGCTATAAGGCAAATATCATGATCATTTGTAATTAGGGGTTTTCTGCCTTTTCTATCAATATGTTTGGCCAAAGCCTGATTCAAGAGGGAATTATATACTTTTTCCACACTGTCACGATCAACGTTTAATGGAGCCGCGGCATCGTTTACCCAATTTTTAGGCAACCGGATAACATTATTTTCAACATCCTTGATGGTGTCCCTGGTATTCAAATAACTTTCAGTAAGCATCCCATTCGCCGTGATGACAGAATGTTCTCCTGTTTCAATATGATAGTATCTGTACATTTTTTGTGAATGATCGTAATAAATGGAATGATTATTGACCAACATACGCACAGGTATAAATTTACCATCAATAAACAGGCAATGTTCAGGTGTTACATAAGTATCTTGATACGGAATATTCTCGGAAATGGCATCTTTCAAAATACAGACAGGATATCCACCCTCATCATCGGGCAAATGCGTGTTAACAAAATGTGTATCACTGACTATGGAGGTTATGGGCTGTAATTGCAACCCGTTTTCTGTATGAATATAAACCCTGTCATTCACCCCAAGATTTTCAACCGCGATATCACCCCTATCAGTTTTGATTAAAGTTCCGGCTAAAAAGCATGGATATGTTTCATCACCTTTAATAGGTAATGTTATATCTGTTCCATTTGCATTTGCTGAATTATCAATATGAGGATTAACAAACCCTGCGCCATTTTCTACAGTATATTCACCTGCACCATCTGTTGTACGAAAAGAACTTGAACTTCCTTTTAAATGAGAATTAATTAATGTACCTCCATTTTTATAATATTCATCTTTAACTTCCTTACTAGTAGTAGGATTATAAAAAGTATCATTATCAGATATCCCACCATTTTTAATTACGGAATTTTCTGATATATAGTGATTGTTTTGTGAAATTCCCCCACTATATATATTAAGAAAACCATTAAAAACCGTGGAATTTGTCAGTTTACCACCTGACTGAATATTTATAGTTGGATTTGCATCTCCAGAAAATCCACTCACATTAGCTAATTGATAGAGACCATCCACGACTGCCCCGCTATGAATGGTCAATATGCCATGAATCATATCTACTGGACCATAAATCTTTTCGGAGTTGGGCTGTCCTTCCCGTTGAAAATAGGTTTTACCTTTTTCATCCACATCCGCGATCCAGTTGCCACCTGTTAACAGAGGATAGTCATTTTCTATCTCATAATTTGTAAAATCAGGCGGGACATAGTTTTCAGGTTCATTATATACAGCCCCACTTGCTATATGTAATTTAACATTTTGAGCGCCTGAATTAATGGAGGTAATATCAGGCATATGATGATCGGTCATCACGGCACCTGACGCGTAGTAAATGTCCGACCTGTTTGCCGCAGTTCTGAAAGAGCTTGATCCCCCCTTCAAATTGGGATTAATTAATGTACCGCCACTTTCTGCTGTATCACCTGGATTATAGAATGTATCATTATTGGAAATTCCGCCATCATCTATCGTCACTTTTTCTGATACCATAGAGTTATCGGATGAGATACCGCCATTATAAATATGAATATCACCATTTATAAGATTTGAATCTTTAATCACACCACCTGACTTAACATTAATTAATGGATTAGCCTGTCCACCAAATCCACTCATATTCGCTATTTCATTTAACCCACTTACGACAGCACCACTTTCAATATTCAATATGCCATGAATCATGTTTACTGGCCCATTGACACTGGTAGTACCGCTTACATAGACAGTACTCCCGGCATCATCTAGTTTTGCTGTCCATTCTCCACCGGATAATATTGGATAATCATTCTGAATAACAACATGCCTAAAATCCGTATCACTTGAAATAATATTATTACCAGCCATAACAGTTTTATCCCTATAAAATAAAAAATTAAATAATCTAAATCAATCTTTCCAATTGTTTAATATTTCACTTAAGCAATATGAAATCAATTTTCAATATATAATTATAATTTTACCACAATTATAATTATGATGTAATTAATGAAATTATTAACATAATAATTATTTTTAAGATACTGATTTTATTCAGAATTAAAATTCAACTTAAATTTATATAGGTAAATCGAACAAATTCTGTATAAATTTAATAAATTCATGACGTTTTGAAAACGTAAATAATTCTAAACAAAAATAATATGTGAATAATACATATATATTATTGATAAATATGTAAAAAAATTAATAATCAATCATATCAAAAAATTAGTTAGCATTTTTTAGCCTCGAATATATTAAAATATCATTAAAAATTTTTATTCTTTTTTAAATTGTAACATTTCATGGGACTAATTAATTTCTTTATTTGCAAATCCCAGTACAGTAATATGCTGACCGATTTAATTTGAATAGTAATATAATTTAATTTTTTAAATATAGGGCCATATTCATGACAATATTAGTTACAGGTGGTTGCGGTTATATTGGAAGCCATACTTGTATTCAACTAATAAAACAAGGTATTGATCCAGTTATCATTGACAATCTTTATAACGGCAAGGAAATCGTTCTTGATCGCATTAAAAAGATTACTGGAAAACGACCAAGATTTTATCAAGGGGATATTAGAAACAAAGATCTTTTAGACACCATATTCAAAGAAAACAATATAAAGGGAGTTATTCATTTTGCAGGACTGAAAGCCGTTGGTGAATCGGTACGCAAACCATTGGAATATTATGATGTCAATGTTTATGGTACTATCAATTTGCTTGATGCGATGAAAAAGGCCTACGTCAAAAAATTTATTTTCAGTTCATCCGCAACTGTTTACGGAACCCAGCCAATTATTCCATATATCGAAACCATGGAAACCGGAGAACCAACCCAACCATACGGTCGCAGCAAGCTCTTCATTGAGAAAATTCTTCAGGATCTATCAATCGCGGACCAGGACTGGTCAATTACAATATTAAGATATTTCAATCCCGTAGGAGCGCATCCATCAGGATTGATTGGCGAGGATCCCCAGGGTATTCCCAATAATCTCATGCCTTATATCACTCAGGTAGCTATTGGAAAATTGGACTCCCTTGCAGTATTCGGCAATGATTATGAAACCAGAGATGGAACGTGTATCAGGGATTTTATTCATGTTATGGATTTGGCTGAGGGACACTTGGCCGCACTCAACTATAATGACACCCAATCAGGAGTGAATATTTTCAATTTGGGTTCCGGTCAGGGAAATAGTGTACTGGAGGTTATAGCCACTTTTGAAAATGTGTTCAGAAAAAAATTGCCATATCATTTTGCCCCACGCCGTGATGGAGATCTACCGGCATATTGGGCTAATGCTGATCGCGCCAAAAAATTATTGAATTGGGAAACGAAATTGAATCTGCATGATATGGTACAGGATTCTTGGAACTGGCAAAGTAAAAACCCCAACGGTTTTGAAGAGTAGCTTTTAAATTAGCGATATATTGATCAAATTATCACAATCTGTAAAACATTGATTGTGATAATTCATTCAACCTTTTAAATGACAGATCAATTGTGCAGAAGCCAATGAATGATGATGCACGTTAAAACCGACGAAAGCTGGGGTTGAGGAAGGTGTCACATCTATTCTTGCTATATTCAATGCATGAATCGTAATTATATAACGATGCGGTTTTCCAGGTGGTGGTGCTCCACCACCGTATTCCTTTTGACCAAAATCATTTCGAATCTCAATTGCACCTTCAGGCAGCAATTTATTGGAGGAAGCCCCTTCAACCAGATGTGTTATGTTGGGTGATATATTGACAACAACCCAATGCCACCATCCAGACCCGGTTGGAGCATCAGGATCGTACATGGTTATAACAAAGCTTTTTGTATTATCTGGAGCATCCTCCCAAAATAAAGAGGGGGAAAGATTACCTCCATTCTGTCCCATGCCATGATAACGTTGGGCATTGGGCATTTCATCACCTTCTTTATAGGAATGGCTCCAAATTCGGAAAACCATATCAATCTCCTTAAGTATGTCATTATATGACAGTTATATTTTATTTTTCTAAGGCTGTATATGGTTTTAATTTTGCAGAGATTACAAATAATTTGATATTACATGCAAATTCTTCTCATTTTTTATTTCATAAATCTAAAAAATGAAATTGAATATCAAAAATTGTCAATATTTGCCGCCACTCTTTCTTCAAAATTTTTTCTTGCCCTGGGCAAATCTTTATTTATTAAGGAAAACACATTTTTCTCTAGAAAATAACGGGATAATTTCAAACCATTCATCCAATCTTTCTGATTGCCATTTTCTTCCTCATTCAGAAAAAAAGATGGAAAAGGAAATAACTTTGGCTTCCACTTTCCTGCCATAACTTCCGTAACCACTTTTCCCGTACGTGGAGAAACAAAAAAAGATTGACACTTGTCAGATTCATAACAGATTGATATATCCAACGCATACCCCAGTGCCGCAAGAAAATTTAATTCCCATCGTAATAGCCGAGGAACAATTTCTTTATTTGAATCTGTAGGGTTTTCCGCGACAAAATCAAGATATTGAAAAGATGATTTTGCAATATATTCCACCGGTTGACGCTCAAGTAATCCACTCTCGGCTACAGCACATAAGGACAGCATGGCTGAAAATGCCAATGGACAAGGCGATAGAATTGCAAAATTCGAACGTATCAATTCGCCTTTGAAATATCCCAACTGATCTGATAGTTTCGCTGACCAATCGACATTGACAAAATTTCCCGTCTGCCAAATGGAAATTTGACGACGGGAAATCATACCCTTGACAAGCCCCCTGAATAATCCCTGCTCTAGCGAAAGAACAGACACTATTCCATCAGTTTCTCCATAAGGGCGTGTATTCAAAACAATAACCGGGGAAGACCATTCCTGCATTCTATCTCCCCCACCCTGTTAATTGTAATCAACCCTTGGCAGCTTGGGCAACTTCAGCAGCAAAATCGCTTTCTTCTTTTTCAATGCCTTCACCCAGATGGAAACGTTCAAAGGCAACAAGTTTTGCTCCATTTTTGTCAACAACAGCCTTGACTTTGCTTTCACCATCATGAATCCAGGTTTGTTCCAAAAGAACAACTTCTTCATAGAATTTACGTAAGCGACCCTCAACCATTTTTTCAATGATATTGTCCGGTTTACCTGATGCACGCGCCTGTTCAATAAAAATGCTTTTTTCACGTTCAACAGCGGCAGGATCAATTTCTTCAACACTTAATGCAATTGGACGTACAGCGGCTACCTGCATACCAATTTTACGACCGAGGTCCTCAATTTCATCAGATGCTTCAGGTGCTTCCAAAGCAACCAGTACACCAATTTTTCCTAAACCTGGACGCAAGGCGGAATGAACATAGCTTGCTACAACACCAGAAGAAACTTCAAAAACACGCACACGTCGAATGGTCATGTTTTCACCAATTGTAGCAATCAAGTTGGTTAGATTTTCTGCAACAGTTTTTCCATTTTCCATTGTGGCATTTTTCAAGGCCTCGACATCTTCACCCACTGTCAATGCAACTTTGGCGACATCCTCAACAAATTGTTGAAACTGTTCATTTCTGGCGACAAAATCGGTTTCAGCATTAATTTCGACCATGGCGGCCTTGTTACCCGCTGTCGCAATTCCTACCAATCCCTCAGCAGCCACACGGCCGGATTTTTTTGCAGCAGTAGCCAATCCCTTTTTACGTAACCAATCAATAGCTTCCTCGATATTGCCAGCTGTCTGATTAAGCGCCTTTTTGCAATCCATCATGCCGGCACCGGTTTTTTCACGTAATTCTTTTACTAATGCAGCTGTAATCTCTGCCATCATTTTTCCCTTTTCTTAACACACGAACGTCTCGATCAATATCGAGACGTTATGCTTGTATCATTTAATATAAATTGATTTTTTGACGAATTTCATATTGAATCGTCAACAATCAGAAAACTTATTGGCAATTAAGCTGGAACGTCTGGTGTCTCTTGTACAGAAACAGATTCCATAATAATTTCAGGAGGCAATTCCTCTGCCGCACCAATATCTTCACCTGCGGCACCTAATTCCTTGGAAATACCATCCAACACAGCACCGGCAACCAAATCACAATATAAATTGATTGAACGTAATGCATCATCATTTCCTGGAATTGGATAGGTAATCCCATCAGGATCTGAATTGCTATCCAGGACAGCTACAACAGGAATACCCAATTTGTTAGCTTCCTGTACAGCCAATTTTTCCTTATTCGTATCAATGATAAAGAGTATGTCCGGCAAACCACCCATTTCCTTGATACCGCCAAGTGAACGTTCCAATTTATCTCGTTCACGGGTCAACTGAAGAATCTCTTTCTTGGTCAACCCAATTGTATCGCCATCAAGCGTTTCTTCGATCTGGCGTAAACGCTTGATAGAATTGGTAATGGTCTTCCAGTTTGTCAGCATACCCCCTAACCAACGGTGATTGACATAGTACTGCCCACAACGTTTGGCTGTTTCCGCAACAATCTCAGAAGCTGTACGTTTTGTGCCAACAAACAATACTCTTCCACCATTGGCAACTGTATCACGAACGGCATGCAATGCGCGATCCAACATAGGAACCGTTTGTTGAAGATCAATAATATGAACCTGGTTACGGACACCAAATAAGAAAGGTGCCATTTTAGGGTTCCAGCGACGTGTATGATGTCCGAAATGAACACCCGCTTCCAATAACTGACGCAAAGTAAAATCTGGCATTGCCATAAATATTATCCTTATAACTGGTTAAACCTCCGTAAAGTACCGATTACCTTTTTCAAGCACCAGCGGTCAAACCTTTACGTGTGAATTGTCGAACAATTTCGATCATATCGTATATGATAGATTTTTGATAAAAATTCAAGTGAATCTTTAATAAAGAAACATATGCAAAAATATTGAACTCTATAAAAACATTTTTAAAATTTCTTTATTCTTGATTGTCAAAAAAAACTAATGAATATTTAAAATAAACTATATGATTACATTATTGATTAGTCTTATGCGTTAAATCATCCAATATCAATAATCATTATCTATTATTTTGAAACTGCTTGATTATTTCTAATAATTTCAATCCATAATGTTCCAATTTCATATTCCCTACACCTTTTATATCCTTAAAATCTTTCAAGGTTTGGGGATTACAAAGAGCTACTTCCCTTAACACCGAATCATGAAAAATGATATAGGGAGGAACCTGTTGTTTACGCGCCTCATCTGATCGCCATTTTTTTAATTCATCAAATAATTTATGCCGGTTTTGTGTTATTAGCAATGTATCGTCTGTATTTTGACATTTATATATTTCAGATTTTTCAATATCTTCACGCAGAAATAAACTCTTTTTCCCCCTTAACAACGGACGGGCTTTTTCTTGGTTTAGAAACAAATTTGAAAATTCCTCTCCCTGACGCAAAACATCTCGGGCCATCAATTGGTGAATAACAGAACGCCAAAAATTGTGTGACTTATCTTTCCCAATACCAAATAAAGAAAGTCGATTATGCTGAAAATTTTCAACTTGAATATTATATTTGCCTCGCAATACATTAATAATATGCATTGCTCCAAAACGTTGTCCGGTGCGGTATACTGCAGAAATCACTTTCTGAGCCGCTATAGTTCCATTTAACAGTCTTACAGGATTTTTACAATTATCACAGTGATTACAAGACTTATCCAGGTTTTCTCCAAAACAATGCAACAAAAGTTTTGTTCGGCATTCAGCCGTTTCAGATAATGCCACCATCATATCAAGTCTTGAACACGCGATTTTCTTCTGTTCATCTGTAATCGTAGAATGTTCAAGAAAATATCGCGCCTTAGCAACATCAGCACCATTATAGAATAAAACGGTTTCGGCAAGATCACCATCCCGTCCAGCCCGACCTATTTGTTGATAATAATCTTCTGGTCCCCTGGGCATATCCAAATGTACAACCAATCTGACATCCGGACGATCGACTCCCATTCCAAAAGCAACCGTCGCAACGATAATTAAAGGCTCTCCTGATCGAAACCTTAATAGGATACCTCTTTTTTCAAGTGCGGATAAACCGGCATGATAAGCCACAGCGTTAAAACCATAACGAACAAGATTATGAGCTGTTCGTTCAGATTTATTACGACTTCCACAATACACGATACAAGCCGCATCCCGATATTTTTTTAATAATTCCCTTAGCTGTTTGGATTCGGTATTTTTTTGTATTACACGTATAAATAAATTAGACCGATGAAAACTGGATCGCAGAATTTTGGCTTCAGGCATATCCAAAGCCTGAATGATATCTTTTTGCGTGACTGGATCAGCTGTTGCTGTAAGGGCAATTCTTGGAACAGAGGGAAATATCCGAGGTAAATCACATAAAAGGCGATATTCCGGACGAAAATCATGCCCCCATACGGATATACAATGGGCTTCATCAATTGCAATCATGGAAATTTGAATTTTTTCCAACAATTTCAATGTATCGTTTTGGAGTAAGCGTTCTGGGGAAACATATAAGAGTTTGAGTTTTTTTGAAGCAATATCATGACGGATATTGTATGCTTCCTCATTTTCCAATTCTGAGTGTAATGCACCTGCACTTACACCTAATTGCCTTAAAGCTGCTACCTGATCATCCATCAACGCAATTAATGGTGAAATAACCAAGCCCATTCCAGGACGACACAAAGCCGGGATTTGATAACAGATACTTTTACCTCCCCCGGTGGGCATCAATAACAAAACATCCTGATTTTGCATTACAAGATCAATCGCCTGTTTTTGCAAACCACGAAAACATTGATACCCAAAAACTGTTTCTAGTATTTTTTGGGGGTCTCTCTCATCATGTAATCTAACTTTATCAAACAAGTTAAAAAAGATTATCCAGATAGAATTTATTGAACTATAATTTCCACACGTCTTGCCGCCACTTGACTTTTACGATTTTCTGGCGGACGGGGAATATCATGAACACGATTTGACAGAATTCCATCATCCACAACCTTTTGTGCAACAATTTTGGCACGCTGAATTGCCATCATTTCATCTTTGGATAAATCGCCATAAATTGCTGCATAACCTTTGACATAAACCTGTTTTTCAGGAAATTTTTTCGCATAAGTAGCAGCTTGAGAAATGGTTTTGTTAGCCGAATCATCCAGATTCGTGGAAGCAAATGGAAAAAATACAACATAGGTTCTATCATTCTTTTGCGTTAAAGAACCGGATTGGGAACATGCCCCCAACAAAATGGATGCTAGTAAAACAGGAACAAATCGACGCATTTAATTACTTTCTTTCAAGGCAACATTTTCAAATCAATATATAATATCAACAAGTAATAAAATATATAATTTTCTTTTATTCCGCAACTAGTTGTCCATTAGATAACCGCCATACCTCATCTATGTTTTCAACACCCGTTAAACGGTGCATTATCAAAATCACCGTTCGGTTGCCTGTTATCTGATTTAGGGTTTGAAAAAACGCTTTTTCAGTATCACCGTCTAATCCTGATGTTGGTTCATCCAAAAGTAAAATCGGGGCTTTTAGTAACAATGTACGTGCCAATGCAATCCTTCTTCCCTGTCCTCCGGAAACCTTTACACCACCCTCTCCAAGCCAGGTATCCAGTCCATCCGGCATCTCACGAACAACATTTGCCACTGCAGCATCAGAAAGGGCTTGCCACAAATCTTCCTCTGTCGCATCAGGGTTTCCAAGCAAAAGATTCTGACGAATTGTATCATCAAATAAATGGGTGTTTTGAGAAAGCCATGCTATTCGTTTGCGGACTGATTCATTATCAAACCAGTCAAGATTTTGATCAGCCAATGTTATTGAGCCTTTTGTTGGCTGAATGACCTTTAATAACAAGGCCGCCAGAGTGGATTTTCCCACACCGGATGATCCTATAATGGCAATTTTTTTTCCTTGTGCAATCGTCAGGTTCAAATTCTGATAAAGCCATGGTTGTGACTCTCCCCAACGAAACGATACATCCCGAAACTTGATATCCCCGGTTTCAGGTGGAACTTTACCAGATTTAGAATTGTCTTCAACTTTTTTATTGTCATTAATATTCACAACTCTTATGGCGGCATTGACGATTTGACCTGCCAAACCTCCTGCCTTGCTCAAAGGAACGACCAATTCAAATGCTGTAATAGTCAGAAAAAGACAGAAAACCGTGTGAAAAGCGTTCAATCCATGAAAACCAATGTTCAATCCGCTCATCAATACAAATAAAACAGCAACTTGACCAAAAAAATATGCGATGACTCCTATTAACGCTACTTCCCTTGCCTGAATATATTGTTGATCAAAAAGTTCATTCTCATTTTTTTTGATTAATATGGAAACTCGATGTTCTGCTCCAAAGGCTCTTATTTCCCTTAAACCATGAATAAAATCCAGAACTGTTATTCTCAGCTGTGCCGTACCTTGAACAAGTTTTTTCCCTCTTTTCCGGGTTATGAAGCCCGCACCAAATGGGCATAAAAATGCAGAAATTCCATAACAAATCACGATAGATACAGCCAATGCCAAATTATAGTGGGCTATGACTGTAAAAAGCACAAAAGATGTCAATATGGAACCGAAAAACGGTAAAATAAGACGCAAATATAATCCGTCCAATGTTTCAATATCAGAAACCAATCGGGATAATATATCCCCACTATGACGGAAACCCAATCCTGCCGCACTCCCCATAGCAAGTGTACGGAAAAACCATATCCTTAAGTCTGCTAAAGCATGAAACATGGCATTATGGGTAAACAATCTTTCCACATATCGCATAATCATGCGGGAAACCCCGACCATTTTTAAAAACAGTGAGCTGGTTATGATTGCACCCATAGCTGTCAAGGCAACCTTGCCCCCGGCAAAGCTCATTAAAGCCAATCCCAATAATACGGCTATCAAGGAGATAAAAATTCCAAAAAGTAAAGCGGGCAACCGTTTATACCATATCGAAAATATTGTTTTAAACGCTGCCGTCACGGAGGATTTTTCAGATCTGGTAATATCTTGAATATTTTGCATATTATCCTTCCTTCTGACAGGAAATTATAAATCCATGATTTAAATTGATGTGTATACCAGGCAATTTTTGCCCCTGTTCCGAATGGGTGGCCATAATGACTGTTCTATTTTCAGTCAGTTTCAACAATTGATTAAAAATATCCCTTTCCGTTTCGGGATCAAGATGAGCTGTAGGTTCGTCAAGCAATAATAATGGAGCGTTTTTCAGATATGCTCGTGCAATAGCAATTCTTTGGGCCTGACCACCCGATAACCCATAACCGTTTTCACCAATTACCGTATCAAGCCCATGCGGTAAATCTAACAAATATCGATCTATCGCCGCCGCTTCAATGGCTTGTTGAAATTCTTGCTCGGTTGCGGAGGGTCTGGCAAACATAATATTCTCACGAATAGTACCGCAAAAAATAACAGGTTTTTGTCCGATCCATGCCATTAATTTTGACAATGAAGCAGCCGAAAATTCGGTAATATCCAATCCATTTACCAAAACCTGCCCCTCATTCGGCTTTATAAATCCGAGAATCATTTCGATAATGGTTGATTTTCCTGCACCAGACTGACCTATCAATAAAGCTCTTTCCCCTGCCTTGATGTCGAAATTCAGGGAATGTAATATACGACCTCTTTGAGCGTCCCAATGATAGGAAACATTTTTAAAGCTTATTTCCACTTTATCATTGAAAGGAATATCCTTTAAATTGGTTGAAAATTCATTTTTGACAGGCAATTCAACAATAGATGCAGCCGTTCCGCCAAGTCGTGCCCTGTCCTGATAGGCCAGAGCCAAACTGCGTAGAGGACCAAAAAACTCCGGAATAATCAATAAAGTAAAGAGAATATGCGTGACAGGAATAGATTGTATTGAATGAATTTGGACAAATTGACTTCCATCCATCAACACTACCAGAATAATCGCGATAATCATCGCACAATCAATAGAGGCAGACGACAAGAAAGCTACCCGTAATATTTTCATCGTTCTCTTACGCAATTCATCTGCTGATAATGCAAGTCTATTGGCCATGTCATCTGATCGACCAGCCAATACAATCGTTGCAATCCCTCTTACTCTATCAAGAAATTGAGCCTGCAAACGGGTCATTGCCAAAAATTGCTTTCTTGCAGCCATGGCTGCTCCAATTCCAAAAATTGCCTGTGCAATAGGAACCATCAAACCACATAAACCCATAATCAACGCTGACCATGGTTGAACTAAATACACGAAAAAAAGAATAAGTAGTGGTGAGGCAATCCATAGAACCGATGCCGGCAACCATCGTGAAAAATAACCATCCAAAGATTCAACCTGATCAACCGCCAATGCTGTCAAAGCGCCACTTGATTGTCGCCTTAATATTGAAGGACCGATTTGCATAATATGATTGATAATCAAATTACGTAGGCGATGTCGTGCTTTAAGACCGATTTTGATCGTAAAGTCACCTTCCAAAAAAAATACGCATCCTTTGAGAAGCGATAGTAACAGATAAAATAATATCAGTATTGAAATTGGAAATTGTATTGGTATGGATGGGACCAAGATTTTTCCGATAATTTCAGCAATCACCCATGCCATACCGACAGCAATCAAACTTGAAAGCAATCCTAAAATTACAAGAGGGAAAATTGCCTTTTTGCCAATTTTCGTTTGTAATCTTGTCCAGTTTTTAATTTTTGTTTTTTTATCAGGCATATAATCCACTCTTTATCATGATAAAAAGATGCATTGGCAATTCAATCTGGGTAATTTACAATTTAAAAAGTAAAAAAAAAATTATCAGATTATTCAAAATTTCAGTAATTTTATTATTCCCAAATTTTTAAAAACAAAATCAATTTATTATCAAAATTTTGTCTATTTAATAAAAATATTTACATCTTCATATTTAATAAATATGTTTTAATATACAAATTTACTTATATAGCAAACATTCTGTAAACCACATTATCTCATTATATGTCATCCCCACTTTTGCTTATACAAAATCTTTCTTACAGTTTTGGAGGTCACCCCCTTTTTACCGACCTGAATTTCAATATTGCAAATAATGAAAAATTATGTCTGGTCGGTAGAAATGGATCAGGGAAATCCACCTTATTCAAAATTATAATGGGATTGCAAAATAGAGATTCAGGAAATCTTTTTATACAGCCTGGCACTACCATTCAATGCCTATCCCAAGAACCTGATCTTTCTTATTTCACAAAAACCATTGATTATGTTTGTTCAGAATTACCCAGTCCGGATGATCATTTTCGTGGGCGAATTCTGCTTGAGGCACTGGGATTAACTGGTAATGAAAATCCTGCACATCTATCAGGGGGTGAAACAAGACGCTGTGCACTGGCCAAGGTTTTAGCTCCAAGACCAGATCTATTACTGTTAGATGAACCCACAAATCATCTGGATCTTCCAACAATAGAATGGCTGGAATCTGAATTAAAATCTTTATCTTCTGCGGTTTTAGTGATCAGCCATGACCGTCGATTTCTGGATAATATGGCAAAAGGCATTATCTGGCTGGATAGAGGACAGGCAAGGCAACTTTCCATGAAATTTTCCGAATTTGAATTATGGAGGGAGAATTTTTTCGAACAGGAAGCACTGGAGTATCATAAGTTAAACCGTCAAATTGCAAGAGAGGAGGATTGGGTGCGTTACGGCGTTACCGCCCGACGCAAACGTAATGTTAGACGAATGGCGGAACTTTCAGAACTTCGTCTAAAAAGAAAAAACCATATACAGAATCCTTCCTTGGACACCCTACAATCAAGTGATGCAGAAAATTCCGGTAAAATTGTCATAGATGCAAAAAACATAACCAAATCCTATAATTCAAGAACAATCATAAATAATTTAAATTTACGTATTGTACGTGGAGATCGGCTTGGCATTATTGGTCCAAATGGTGCCGGCAAAAGTACGTTGCTGAAATTATTGACAGAGCAGGAACTGCCTGATCAGGGAGAAATCAAACTTGGAAGCAAACTTGAGATCAATTATCTAGATCAACACAGACAGATTCTTGATCCTGAAAAAACATTGGCAGAAACGCTGACACGTGGACGTGGAGATTATGTAGATGTCGGAGGGGAAAAAAAACACGTTATCGGATATATGAAACAGTATCTTTTTCAACCAGAACAAGCAAAAACACCCGTGAAGGTTTTATCTGGTGGAGAAAAAGCTCGATTATTGCTTGCTTGTGCTTTGAGCCAACCTTCAAACCTGATAATTCTGGATGAACCTACGAATGATTTTGATTTGGAAACGCTTGATTTGTTACAGGAAGTGTTGTCCACCTATAAAGGGACCCTTATTCTGGTCAGTCATGATCGAGATTTTCTTGATCGAATTGCCACTTCAGTTCTTGTAGCTGAAGGTGATGGTATCTGGACAGAATATGCCGGTGGATATTCTGACATGATGGCACTTCGTGAATATAAACAGGAAAATCTTATCAGGAAAACACAAAATAAATCGCAAAAATCAACATATTCAAAAACACACATTAAACCAAAACCTAAAAAACTTTCATACAAAGACCAGTATGAACTGGATCATTTACCAGAAAAACTTCAAAAACTTCAAATCTCTATAATGCAGCTGAACCAACATCTCAATGATCCAGGATTATATCAGAAAGACCCTGATTTATTTGAAAAATTCACACGGCAATTACTGGATAAACAAAAAGAACAAGAAAAACTTGAGGAAAGATGGCTTGAATTGGAAATTTTGCAGGAGAATTTGAAGTCAAATGATGAATTAAGTAATTCATCTAATCAGTAAAACCTGTAATTTTAAATTATTTGTTTTACCTGATTGAATTGTCTGTCATGACAGCTATATATTTTGTAATATGTTATAGGAATGACATGAAATATCAAGCAACTTCCAACTTTTAATATCAACAATTTGAAAATCACGTATAATCATAAGGAGGAACCCTCTTCATGGAAAATCATAACCATCCATTTTACAATCCAAGGTTAAGTTATGAGGAAAACTACCAGAAAGGCCCTTTTGGAGATTTTACACAAAAACCGGAAATTTCTATTGTAAACCAACCTTCTGTTCATTTTCTGGGAAATAAGATTAATCTACCATTCGGTATTCCCGCCGGACCTTTACTCAATGGCAAATATGTAAAGGCGGCACTGGACTGGGGATATGATTTGTGCGTCTATAAGACGGTCAGAACAAAAAAATATAAATGCCATCCCCTTCCCAATGTCTTGGCTATCCATCCGGAACATAGACTTTCAGAAAATGTTGATACAGTATTAGCTGATCAAAATTATGATTTGCCTTTATCCATAACAAACTCTTTTGGTGTCCCCTCTTTTGATCCAGATATATGGCAACCTGACATGGAGGACGCAGTTAATTATGCAAAACCTGGACAGGTTGTAATCGGCAGTTTCCAGGGCACATTGGGTGTTACCAATCATATCGAGGAAAATTATGCAGAAGCGGCCCGTTTGGTCGATGAGACAGGTGTTCCCCTTCTAGAGGCAAATTTGAGCTGTCCCAATGAAGGGGTAAATAACCTTTTATGTTTTGATATTGATAAGGTTGAACGGATTGCCCACGCGATCAAGAACGCCGTACCAGATAAACCATTGATGCTTAAATTGGCTTATTTTAAAGATAACAAACTTCTTTATTCTTTTCTTGAAAGATTGGCTCCTATCGTTGACGGCTTCTGCGCAATAAACACCCTTTCGGCAAGACCTGTGACCTCTCAAGGTAAACAGGCTTTGGGAGAGGACCGTCCAACAGGAGGAGTTTGTGGTGATGCAATTCGTTGGGCCGGAGAAGAAATGGTTTCCCGGCTATATGAATGGAGAGCCAATCATAATGAAAAATTTGTCATTATAGGTGTTGGGGGGGTCAATAGCCCAGAACATTATCGAACATATCTTTCCCTGGGTGCTGATGCTGTCATGAGTGCAACCGGCGCAATGTGGAATCCTGCGCTAGCATTACAAATAAAAAAGGCGCTTCAATAATTTTTTACATTAAATCAAGTTATCAAAATAAAAATACTTTCGATAACTTGATTTAAAGACTTCTCATGCTAATTTTTCATTTATTTCAAAAACAATAACCCTGTATTATTATAAATGTCATTTAATCTATATTATGACGATTTTACAGTTCATTTTTTAGTAAATGATTATATAATATTGTCCTGTTTAAAAATCTTAAAATATAATCCTAGATAGCATAAAATCATTTGCCACTGGATCATATCATTTTCACATCAATATTAATTTTTATGGAAAATTAATTGTGAAACTTCGAAAATTAATACTGCAAAACTTTTTATCATGCTGATCATTTCCATAGATGTGAAAAACGCATTATTTACCATTTCTTCATAACAATTAGCACAAACCAACAAAACTGTTTTGTTACATCATGGTAAATTACAGAACCATATCCCTTTAAAGATATATTAATATTAAAAGCTATTTGTTTTAGAATTCAATAATCCAGAAACCTGCATTCGCTCTCTTGATTCTTTTATACTTTTGATCACCGCCAATGCTGCATTCAAAGCCCTTCGCCCCGCAACCCCATCCACGAGAACAGGTATTCCATCAAGACAGGATTTTACAAAAGCATTATGCTCAGCCTCCATATTATCATGATCTTTCCAT
Source organism: Commensalibacter melissae (assembly GCF_009734185.1). NCBI lineage: Bacteria > Pseudomonadati > Pseudomonadota > Alphaproteobacteria > Acetobacterales > Acetobacteraceae > Commensalibacter > Commensalibacter melissae. Next base: position 1,168,207 of record NZ_CP046393.1, read on the forward strand.
TTCACCACTTCTCTTCTAAATCCATTGGTACCAGGTAAAGGCATACCCTTTTCTTTTCCAATCATGACCAATTGATTTTCCACAAAATCAGCCGATAAATACCCTTCTTCGGAAAAAATTCGCATTTTACGCTCAGTTTTTAAGGAAATACGACTGGCTGCAATGGTCGCAACGCATCCATTTTCAAAAGTAACCCGAGCATTTGCTATGTCTTCGAATTCTGATGTCACGGATGCACCCAACGCATCCACTTTTCGTATATGAGATGGTACGATAGCTAGAACAAGATCGAGATCATGGATCATTAGATCAAGAATAACAGAAACATCAACCCCTCTCGGCTTGAAAGGTGCAATTCGCATGGTTTCAATATATAAAGGCTTCTTTATACGTTCATGTATAACTTTCTGTTCCGCTGAATAACGTAAAAGATGTCCAACTTGCAAGACAAGTCCACGACTATTTGCCAGATCAATGAGATGATCAGCCTGATCAAGCGTTGAGGCAATCGGTTTTTCTATTAGAACATGTCTACCTTTTTCAAGGGCCTCAAGGGCCAATTCATAATGAAATTCGGCAGGTGCGGCAATAATCAAGGCATCACAAGATTGTAACAGCTGGTCAAGTGGCATATAGGGAACATTACCGGCTTCTTTTCCAACTTTTATTGCATTGCCAATTACTGGATCATAGATACCGATCAAATTTTCCCGTTCTGCTTTAAAAGATTTTAAAGCATGAAAACGACCAAAATATCCCGCCCCAGCAATACCCACACGCAAAATCGACTGTTCTGCCATTTGTTTTCTCGCTTTATATTAAATTTAAACTTACAATTTTTCTTAAATTTGGATAGAAAATAAAATATTCTTAAACGTATTTAAACATTGTTTTTATTTATAATGCTATATATACCTTGCCATATAATAGTATTATAACCAAAACATATTGCATCGAATAACATGACAACGACCCTGTTGTTAAACGTTCCCTTTAACCATTTTCAGTCCATCGGGACAAAAAGGATTTAGTCGTTACTGCGATGATGTATTACAGTCGAACAAAACTTGCCCTGGTTTTTGCCACTTGTTTCATGGGGCTATTATTATGTTTACCCAATTTTGTTAAACATCCATCTTTTAAGATACCTTGGCATCAGATCCATCTTGGCCTTGATTTAAAAGGAGGATCCTATTTACTGATGCAGGTGGATGTGGAGACCATCAGCAAAAACCGTTTACAGACGTTGAGTGACAATGTTCGGCAAACCCTTATTTCCAAAAATCTGGGTTATCGCAATTTACATATGGTTCCCAAAGATCATACCATTGTTTTTAATTTGCGTGATCAAAGTGAAAAAGAGGGTGTTATATCTGCATTGAGATCAATGCCAAAAGCGGTTCCCAATGAATTTGAGGTTAGTAATAACAATGATCAAATTAGAATGGAACTTTCAACTGATGCAATGCAGCACCGCGCAAGCGAGGCGGTAACTCAATCCATTGAAATTGTTCGCAAACGTATCGATGCAACAGGTGCTGTCGATCCATCCATAACCCGTCAGGGTACAGACAGAATCGTTGTTCAGCTACCAGGCGTCAGTGATCCGAACCGGATTAAGCAATTACTTGGTACAACAGCTAAAATGACATTTCACTTATTGGATGAAAATGCAAACCCAAACCTACCTCCACCTGGTGTAACATTTCTCCCAATAGCTGGAAATGAAAATGAAAAATTACCAATACGTGATCATATTGAAGTTGACGGTGCCGACCTAACAGGAGCAAGTGCTGGATTTGATCAGCAAAATGGCGAATATGCAGTAAATTTCAGTTTTGACAATGCAGGCGCACAATCTTTCGCAAATGTTACCCGTGCCAATATCAACAAACGTTTCGCTATAGTATTGGATAATAAGGTTATAGAGGCACCTGTCATTCGGACTCCAATCACAGGCGGGAATGGTCAAATTACAGGCGGATTTGATGCGCAAAAAGCCACTGATCTTGCCTTACTTTTACGAGCAGGTGCCTTGCCTGCTCCGCTAAAAGTGATGGAAGAACGTTCAATTGGTCCATCACTGGGGGCTGATGCTATCAGGGCTGGAGGATTGAGTCTGGTAAGCGGTTTTGTCCTTGTGATTATTTTTATGCTTCTATTTTATGGTCGTTTTGGTCTCTATGCGAACATCGCTTTATTTGCAAATCTCGTATTGATGAGTGCCATTTTATCTCTTTTCGAAGCGACACTAACCTTGCCAGGTATGGCGGGAATGCTTCTAACCCTTGGAATGGCAGTTGACGCAAATATTCTTATCAATGAACGCATTCGCGAAGAAACACGTAATGGCCGTACGCCCCTTAACGCTTTACAAACTGGATTTGATCGTGCTCTCAATACAATCATCGACAGTAACGTCACCGCTTTCATTGCACACGTCATGTTATTCATATTTGGAACGGGTGCGGTCAAGGGATTTGCATTGACTATCACCATTGGTATTGTTACGACCCTTTTCACCACCTTATGCCTCTCCTGGATGCTGACAATTCGCTGGTATGCTGTCACCCGCCCTAAAGAACTTCCGATTTGAAAGAAAGAATATGCTTGGTCGTCCTTTATTACATCTCGTCCCACATGGCACAAAAATTCATTTTATGCGTGGACGCTTTGCCGGCCTGATAACATCAGCGGTTTTATCTATTGCATCAATTATTCTTTTCTTTCATCCCGGCTTGACATTGGGACTGGATTTCCGTGGCGGTATTGTGGTTGAAGCGCAAACTCCTGAACCTGCTGATTTTAGCAAATTGCGCAAATTTTTATCTGATGCCGACATTACAGCAGCTGGATTACAACAATTTGGTGGGAAAAATAATGTCCTGATCCGGCTTGACGCACCCAAAGAAAATAATGGCGATGCAACCCAGATATTGATCAGCAAAGTCAGATCAGCCGTTACAAATTATGAAACTGGTACAAAAATTGTACGAGCCGATGCTGTTGGTGCCTCTGTTTCCTCTGAATTATTCAGAAATGGGCTTTTGGCACTTGGAATTAGTCTTTTTATGATTATGATTTATATCTGGTTTCGATTTGAATGGGAATTTGCACTTAGCGCCATTATAACCTTGCTTCTTGATTTAACAAAAACAATTGGATTTCTTGTAATCACACATTTTGAATTCGATCTGGTCATGGTGGCTGCCATCTTGACAATTCTAGGTTATTCAACAAACGATAAAGTTGTCGTATATGATCGAGTAAGGGAAAATCTAAGAAAATATCATTCCATGCCATTTCAAGAATTGCTTGACCTATCAATTAATGAAACGTTAAGCAGAACCCTTGCCACTTCGTTTACCGTGTTTTTAGCCGCCTTACCTCTTGCTCTGTTCGGTGGTGCATCTCTTTCTGGTTTTGCCTGGATAATGTTATTTGGTATTGTAGTAGGAACTTCTTCCTCCATCTTCATTGCCGCTCCCCTGCTTCTATTTATGGAAGAGGGAAGCTTGAGAAGAAAAACCAAAAGATCATCCTAGAATTATTTCATGAGCAGTTTAAAAGAACTGCTCAATTTTTAACGAATATTATTTTTATTCAAAGACTGTATCAGTATTTCCACAGAATTTTTTGCATTTTTCAAATTATGCTTATTCGGTTTCGATAATGCCATCATAACGTAATGTTTAGCATTTTGATCCTTTAAAAAAATATCCTGGAAATCAGTCAATGAAACAGAAGATAAGCTACCTAGATAACCAATACACATACCATGAGTAAATATGTAATTATAGGCAATAGAATGTGGGGTTACGCGTTCAGATGACTTTAATGAATTTTTTTGTGATTGACAGGCACTCAAGGGAAACAAAAAAAAGGTTAATCCTAATAAAACATATCGCTTAAACATTTAAAACTTCTTTGTTCCCATAGACTTGTAATCAATTTATCAAAAATTGATCTAGGATTGTTTTCTGTTTGCAAGAATATCTCTTATTTCCTGCAGTAAAACTTCCTGTTTTGTTGGTTGTGCGGCTTTAACTTCTTGCTGCGTCTTGATGCGATTATAGATATCATTCAACCCTCTGACAATCAGGAAAACAACAAATCCGATAATTAGAAACTGAATAATCGTGTTGAGAAAAACTCCAAAGTTTAAAGTTACCGCACCTATTCTTTGTGCCTCGGCCAGTGTTTTAACATGAGGTCCCTTTAAGGTGATAAATAAATTACTGAAATCGACACCACCTAGAAACAAACCAATGATGGGATTGAAAATATCATTCACCAAACTTTTAACCACACTTGTAAAAGCGGCACCAACGATAATACCCACAGCCAGATCAACAACATTACCCCGCATGATAAAGGATTCAAATTCATGAATCCATTTAATGCTCCTACTTTTTTTAGCCATATTTTCATTACTCATTTTCATTTCCATTCAATTGCTCTAAAAAATAGTTACGTATCAATTATATTTGAAAAAAGAATTTTAAATAAGAAAAAAATGTCAAACAGTAAAAAATAACAAAGAAGAGATTGATTTCGAGCAGTAAAATGACTATAAATACATTTTCTTTCTCCGTCTGTTAACGGAGTTTTTTTTACAATCTGTTAAGAGAAAATCATGAAAAACGATATCCATCCAGATTATCACGAAATTACAGTCGTCATGACAGACGGTACTGAATTTAAAACCCGTTCCTGTTATGGCTCTAATGGCGATACATTGCGTCTTGACGTAGATCCTAAATCTCATCCTGCATGGACCGGAGTTCAGCGTATCAATGATACACGGGGTCAAGTTGCGAAATTTAACAAGCGTTTTGCTGGTATCGGACAAAAAAAGGTTTAAATAATTAGATTATTTTATTAACCTTATTGATGTAAGGGTGACTTCAGCACCCTTATCTTAATCAAATAAAATTACTAAATTACAGCTTTTAAAATAGTATATATTGTTTTAACTTAAAATTTATAGTTTTAAGTTTTTAATAATATTCTACTCTATTTTTATCATACAGGATTGTCATGACCTTACCTCTTATGCCTAAGGCTACCGCAGTATGGCTTATTGAAAAAACTGCTTTAACCTTTAATCAAATTGCAGAATTTTGTGGCATGCATCCTTTGGAAGTCCAGGCAATTGCCGATGGCGAGGTAGCTCAAAGTATCATTGGCTATGATCCTGTTGCCAATGGCCAGTTAACCCAAGAAGAGATTAATCGCTGTGAGGCTGATCCAGATCTAAAACTAAAACTATCAGCAAATCGCATGCAAATCGTCAAGCGATCAAAAGGCGCAAGATATACTCCCATTTCAAAGAGAAATGATCGTCCTGATGCAATTGCCTTCCTGTTAAGAAACTATCCCCAATTGCTAGATCAGCAAATTGCCAAGCTTTTGGGAACGACTAAAGATACAATTGCCAAGGTAAGAGATAAACAGCATTGGAATTCCGCCAATATTAAACCACGTGATCCAATCATACTGGGATTATGCAGTCAAATGGATTTAAACAGTGCTGTTGCCGAAGCGAACAGACGTGTTGAGAAGGATGAGACGGATAACCCTTCCCTTAATCCCTCAGAAACAACAGAACATCAGGAATCTTCAGAAACAAAGAAAGAAGAGCTAGATATCAATCATATATTTTCTAATTATTCTGAAAAAAACAATCAATCCGACGATCTAAATTAATTATGCCATTATCCCATCCCTCTTCATCAAATATCTCCTTTGCTGTTGGTGTTATTATGGGCAGCCAGTCGGACTGGGATATTATGAGTCACAGTGCTGATATATTAAAAAAACTTGATATATCACATGAAGTAAAAATTGTATCGGCTCATCGCACACCCGATCGATTAAGGGAATATGCAACATCCGCTGTTGAACGGGGAATCAGGGTTATTATTGCAGGCGCAGGTGGCGCTGCACATCTTCCCGGTATGGTTGCCGCCTGGACACATTTGCCAGTTCTTGGTGTACCAATGCAAACCCATGCCCTAAACGGCAAGGACAGTTTGTTATCAATTGTGCAAATGCCTGCAGGTATTCCGGTTGGCACCCTGGCCATCGGAAAAGCTGGGGCCATTAATGCGGCACTTTTGGCAGTATCTATCCTATCCATCGCTGATCAGTCAATCGCCCAACGCTTAGTTTCCTGGCGCAAAGCACAAACAGATTCTGTCGCTATTTCTCCACTTTAATTATAAATTATTAATAAGAGGGACTTATGCTCTTACCTAATTCAACCATAGGAATCGTTGGAGGCGGACAATTAGGCAGAATGTCTGCTGTAGCGGCGGCACGTCTTGGATTTAGAACACATATTTTATCTGACATTATGGATGCCCCTGCCGCTCAAGTGGCTTCTGGCATTACGGTTGGATCTTATCATGATCAATCAATTTTAAAACAATTTGCTGAACAGGTTGATGTCATAACATTTGAATTTGAAAATATAAATATAGAAGGAATAGAATATCTTGCCACCGTACGACCTGTTCATCCTTCCAGCAATGTCTTAAAAATCAGCCAAGACAGGTTTCTGGAAAAAGACTTTTTAAATCAACATGATATTCCAACCACTCAATGGATTTCTGTTTTTCAGTTAGAAGATGGCATAAATGCGGCAGAAAAACTGGGATTTCCTTTTATACTTAAAACCACTAGATTAGGGTATGATGGTAAAGGTCAGGCCGTTATCCGTACCGACAAAGAATTCAAAAAAGCCTTTAAAAATTTAAACCCTCACCCTCTAATTGCTGAAAAAAAAGTAAACTTTTATAAAGAAATTAGCGTGATGGTTGTTCAGAATGAACATGATGAATTACAAACATTCGATGTTACTGAAAACCGACATAAAAATGGAATTCTTGACCTTAGTATCGCACCAGCCCGAATTACCTCAACATTGCAAAATAAAGCCAAAGAGATTGCAGTTAAGATAGCCCAGGCTCTCAAACTTGTTGGTATCTTGGGAGTTGAAATGTTCATTGATGATCAGGATAATATTCTTGTCAATGAAATAGCACCCCGTCCTCACAATTCAGGACATTGGACAATGAATGCCTGTCCCTTTGACCAATTTGAAATGCATATTCGTGCTGTCACAAATCTTCCCTTACCGCCTATAGCTCGACATTCGGATGCCATCATGAAAAATCTTATAGGCCCCCAAACACTGGAATATTGGCCAAAGATTTTAGAAAATGGTCGAATGATAGGACATTTATACGGAAAAAAGGAAGCAAAACCGGGTCGAAAAATGGGACATGTCAATATAAATTTTCCATATAATGGTTTACCCGGAGAATTCGGAATTAAAGCGGCATTATCATTTCTTTGTTCTGGGGATTAAGCAATCCACTTTCCAAAAAAGAAAAATAGATACCATTCCCGATTATTATATGATCGGCGATATCAATATTAACTGCTTCCAAGGCTTCAACTAATATATATGTTAACTTTTTATCCGCTTCCGAAGGTAACGCTATTCCACTGGGATGATTATGTACCAGAATCAAGGATTCAACATCGAATTTAAAAACATATTTCGCTATTTCACGGATATGGATGGATGTGGTACTCACGGTCCCTGAAGCTTGATGACTGATTGAAATGATATGGGCATTCCTATCGAGAAGAATAATATAGAAATGTTCAATCGTTTCTCTTGATAAGAAAGCAATTAGATAATCGGTTAAATATTTTTTAAACCGTAGAATGTTTTTATTATAAATTTCTGATTTCAAAATACGTATGCTTGTTGCATATATAAGGGAAATAAACGCTATATCCTTTTCAGATAAATTGAATTCCTCAATTAACTGATTTTTGTCATAGGTAAAAAGATGCGGAAAAGATCCAAGTTTTGTTAGAATATTTTCTTGCCAATTTTCATTATGTTGTTCAAATTTTATCCATTGGGATAACAAAGTTAAATATTGTGAATCAGATTTTATATTATCTTGTTTTTCTTTCATAAAACTGTGCATTTTCATATTGAAAACATCCTCAATTCTCAAAATGTTGATTCTTTATGTTCGAATAGGATAAGTTCTTTATTAATACAGTTTAAATATTAATTACGTAAGATTATTAAGATTATATATACCAATAAATTAGGAGATTGAATTCTTGAATCAAAAAACTGCCAACAAACAGTGGGGAGGACGTTTCACCTCTGGACCTTCAGCCATTATGGAGCAAATAAATGCCTCTATCGGCTTTGATAAAAACTTATGGAAACAGGATATACAAGGGTCAATAGCTCATGCAGAAATGCTGGCCAAACAGAAAATAATTTCCGAAGCGGATAAAAACAGTATTCATCAAGGTCTTAGGGAAATTGAGCGAGAAATTCAATCTGGTCAATTCGAATTTAGCAGAGCTCTTGAGGATATTCATATGAATATCGAAGCCCGTTTGGCAGAACGTATCGGTGAGGCAGGAAAAAGGCTTCATACAGCACGCTCAAGAAATGACCAAGTTGCGACAGATTTTCGTTTATGGATCAGACAAAATATCGATGAATTAATTCCAATGATAAATCATCTGATGCTGACCCTTGCTTCCCGAGCTCTGGAATATGCGGAAACAGCTATGCCCGGTTTCACTCATTTGCAATCTGCCCAACCGGTGACGTTCGGTCATCATTTACTGGCTTATACAGAAATGTTGAATCGGGATCGAGGACGATTGATAGATGCACGCAGACGACTAAATGAAAATCCCTTGGGTGCGGCGGCTTTAGCTGGCACCTCATTCCCAATTGACCGCCAATTGACTTCTAAATTATTGGGATTTGACCGTCCCATGGCAAATTCACTTGACGCAGTCTCTGATCGTGACTTTGCCCTGGAATATCTTTCCGCTCTTTCCATCATGTCGATTCATCTTTCACGCATGGCGGAAGAAATTGTAATTTGGTGTTCATCTCCTTTTTCTTTTATCCAGCTTTCAGATGCCTATACTACAGGTTCATCCATCATGCCACAAAAACGAAATCCAGATGCCGCCGAACTGGTTCGGGCCAAAGTTGGACGAATTTCAGGGGCGCTTACAGGACTTTTGACCGTTATGAAGGGTCTTCCTCTCGCATATGTTAAAGATATGCAAGAAGACAAGGAACAGGTTTTTGCTGCAACCGAAACTATTATTCTGTGTTTAGCCGCTTGTTCAGGAATGATTGCAGATTTAAAGGCCAATCAAGACAATATGGCCTATTGGGCAGGGTCCGGTTTCTCTACAGCCACAGATCTCGCAGACTGGCTGGTTAAAGAATTAGAATTACCCTTCAGAACAGCTCATCATGTAACAGGAAAAATTGTCAGCTATGCCGAAACACATAATCTTGCTCTTGAGAATGTGCCTTTACAAAAAATGCAGGAAATCGAACCTTTGATTAACAATGATATATATTCAGTTTTAGGAGTTCAGTCCTCACTTGCCTCTCGAACCAGTGAAGGTGGCACCGCTCCCAAAAATGTAAGAAAATCTGCAAAAATATGGATCGATAAATTAAAGGATATATCATGAAACGTTTTTTTTCTCTTTTTTTCGCTCTTGGTAGTCTTGCAATCCTCACAATCACCCTGTCTGGATGTGGCAAAAAAGCATCTCCTAAACCGGTTGGTCCCCCCGAAAAAGTAATTTATCCCCGAGCCTATCCACCTCAAGACTAATCCATTAATCCCTGGGTGGAGTGGTGAGTAACACGGCCATGCCACCGGGACGATCTGAATAAGCGGCAATCTGAATTGCTGTTATAACCCATTCCTTATTTTTATTTACTGTAAACAAAGGGGCACCACTACTTCCATATGTGGCTTGACAGTCATGCGCAAGAATGGTTTTACCCCCATTATTTTTTAATATATCGGTTACATGACATTTTTGATCAGCATATAAGACTTCCTGACGGTCCTGATCATAACCAGCCAGATATATATTCATACCGATATAAGGTTGATTTTTATTAAAACCGAAAAAATCCTCTTGATTTGTTTTTTTATCATTAAGCACAAGATAGGCCCAGTCATGGTGAATATTGTCCAATGTGGCTTTTTCCGAACCCTCTCCCTTATAATTTTCTGATTTAATAATATTAAGGACATTATAAGCTGATCGATAAGTTTGTCGCTGGTATCCCAGAAGAAAATGAACAGAATGTGGGTTGACAAAATGATTGGTTTTTCTAATCCATAAACAATGAGCTGCAGTTATCACCAATCTTGAACTGACAAGAAATCCCGTACAATGCGTACCAAGCTCTGTTTGTACACGTCCCAAAATCTGCCAAGGTTTCTCTGCAGCATTTACCAATTGTCGATGATTGTTTTTTTGGCTAATGCCTGGCAAATCTTTTGCGGGAACGGAATAGGATAAGGTTGAAATCGATATAAATATCGTACATGCAAATATCCTGATAAAAATATTCAATTTTCCATCCCTTATCGCTATTTCTTTTTTCCTTAATAAAGAATAATTATATTATTCTATCCTACTGTTTTTTATAGATTGTTATAAAATCAGTATAATATTATTTTTTTCCGACTAAAGGCTTTTTGATTAATGTCATCTTCTAAAACCGAACCTGAAACAAATTATCAAACCCTTTTACAAACGCATCCAGACTTTATTATTGATGAAAAGAAGGGGCTCTGTTTTGGTAAAGTTCCACTTCAATCTCTTACTGATCATTATGGTAGTCCTGTATGGGTAATCAATGCAGATATATTAACATCACGTTTTCAAAAACTTTCTAAAGCATTTCTGCAAAACAAAATGGACATTTCTATTCATTATGCTGTGAAAGCAAATGATCATCTGGCCATACTTGATCTTTTGGCAAAAGAAGGAGCGGGAGTTGACATTGTCAGTCTGGGTGAATTAAAGAGAGCACTAAAAGTCAATATCAACCCACGAAAAATTTGTTTTTCAGGAGTGGGAAAAAGAGAGGAAGAATTAAAAGCCGCCATTCAATTAGAAATAGGCCAAATCAATGTTGAGAGCCGTGAAGAGCTTCATCTTATTTCTAAAATAGCAATGGATACAGGAAAAAAAGCCGCAATTTGTTTAAGAATCAATCCTGATGTCGATGCCAGAACGCATCATAAAATTACTACAGGTTTGGCGGAAAACAAATTTGGTATCGCTTATGAGCAAGCTCTTCAGGTTTACAAAGAAGCAAGCCAACTGGATAATATTCTCCCATTGGGATTTGATGTCCATATTGGTAGTCAGATTTCATCTGTAGAACCCTATAAAAAAGCTTTTTTAAAAATGGCGAAACTTGTTAAACAAGCACGTAAAGAAGGATTAGAGGTCTCTGTTCTAGACTGTGGAGGTGGTTTTGGCATTTCTTACTATGACGAAAAAGAGTCCGACCCATATGCTCTCGCTAATTTAATGCAAGGAATTTTCTCTTCCCTTAATATCCGTATTTGCATTGAACCTGGCCGCTGGCTGGTTGGTCCGGCAGGCATCCTGATCAGCAAAGTCGTCAGAAGAAAAAACAATGGGCCTGAGGCGCCCCCTTTCATTATTCTTGATGCTGCCATGAACGACCTTTTGCGCCCAGCGATGTACGATGCGTGGCACGGTATCTTACCTATACAGGCTGAAATATATAAGCGTCCCTTGGAAAAACAGAATATTGACGGTCCAATATGCGAATCCAGTGATATTTTTGCTCGCCAACGGTTACTTCCCCAATTAAGGGAAAATGATGAAATTGCCATTCTGGATGCCGGTGCCTATGGACACGTCATGAGTTCCTCTTATAATGCCCGTCCCCAAGCTTTACAATTGATGATCAAGGATAAAAGATTATTTGTTATCAAACCACGACAAACATTTGAATCCTTATGGAATAATGAAACTATACCCAACGGATAATTGATTTATATTATACCGAACATGTAAGCACAGTCAGTCATTATGGCATTCAGATTGGTTTTCTTTTATTTATAAAGGTCAATAAATAAAAATATATTTAATAAATATGTTTTTATTTCATTAGGTTTTAATCAAAAAAAGCACTTTATTTTTTTAGTGCTTTTTTAAAAATTATTTCAGTCTATAGCTCACACCATAATCGCATCAAATTATGATAAACATTTGTCAACTCTAAAATCTGAGGATCATTATCATCCATTCTGGTTCTTAACTTAATAATCGACATATCCAGATCAAATAAAACCCGCCTCTTGTCAGAATCTCGAATCATTGACTGGGTCCAGAAAAAAGATGCCCAACGACTGCCACGCGTTATTTTGCTGACAGAATGCAAGCTGTAGGTTGGGTAAACAATCATGTCGCCAGCAGGAAGCTTGATTGATTGCGCACCACTTGGATCATGCATGATCAGCTCTCCACCATCATAATCCTCAGGATTATTTAAAAACAAAGTCGAGGATACATCCGTTCTGATACGCATATTGGCTTCATGAATTGGACGTAACGCATTATCAACATGATCGGGAAACTCCATGCCTTCATCATAACGGTTGAATAAAGGCGGGCAAACCCGATAAGGAACAACTGCGGAATTGAAAATCGGATTACGTCCCAGAGCTTTCAATATAATTTCTCCCAATTCTTTACTTTCGGATGATTTCTGGTCAATTTGTATATTACGCTTGACCTGGGCAGATTGTTCACCTGCTGTTACCTTACCATCTACAAAAGGCGCCCGTCTATAAACAGACTGAACGTAAGCCAACTCTTCTTTATTTAAAACTTGAGGAATATGAATGATCATCAAACTAACCTAATTATATTTTGAAGTTATTCTAACATGTTCAAACTGAACATAAATGCTCTACCATTAGATGGTGTCACACGATTACTGAATAAAGAGTCATAGTTCAAACGGTTGGTCAGATTGTAAATATTGAACGACACTTTCCAATGATCGTCGAATTTATGAGAAAGCATGGCATCAATCGTTACATTTGATGGTACTTTTGCATTGTTTCTGTTATTCAAATAAACTGGTCCACGCCATGTTACACCTCCACCAATCAACAGGTTGAATGGTGTATTGGGCATTATATTATACGTTGTCCATAAATTTCCCTGATGAGAGGGAACATAGAACATGCGATTTCCCTTGACATTAGGCGTTAAAGAACCTGTAACTTTGCTATGATATGCAGCAAAGGCACCATAAACGCTCCAATTATTCGTAATATTACCGGATATACCCAATTCAATCCCCTGATTGTAACCTTTGTCACCCGTACTTGTCACCGCTCCTGACAATGGATCACTAACCATCTGGTTGCTTTTTTCAAGATGGAACAAAGATGCTGTCAGTCCCAACCGCTGATTCAAAAGACTCCATTTTCCACCCAGTTCATATAAATGGCTTTTTTCCGGTTTCATTCCGTTTTGACCATCCTTCATCGGTGCATACGAATTTGTCAAATACATACCTAATGGCGTTGTAGAAGATGACCATGTGAAATAGTAGGCCTGATTTTCATCAGGATTGAAGAGCAAACTTACTGTCGGATTGAACACATTATCGTTCGTCGACATACGGTGCGTTGTAAAGGATTTGCCCCCTTGGGTATTATAAAACGCTTCCCAGTTGTCATAACGGAAACCACCCTTAATTGACCAGGCTTTGGTGAACCATATCTGGTCATACAAGAAAACACCAACATCACGGGAATGCCCATATCTACGGGATGGATCCCCTACTTTACTGTTGGGATCACCAGGCATGATATGTATTGGATAATCAATCGCATCCGTTGGATGAACAAGATTGTTGTTTGGCAGGGATGCGGAAAATTGCCCGTAATGACGGCTTTCATGAGCATAGGCAATGTCAACACCAGCCGTTAATTGATGTTTGATAAAACTTGTATTGAAATTGGCAATTGTTGATAAAACGTTTTGGAACGACCAAGTGCTCTGTTCATATGGACTTGGACCTGCCGTTTGAATAATAGCATCCTGAGGACGACCATCAAAATATGGGTTACTACAATCTGCTGGCGTACATTTAGGTCGTGTAACAGAAAACTGACGTTGATAATTACCATATCGAGTATCGTTATGGATAACAATATCAGGAGTGATGTTATAGGTTAAGCGTCCCGTAACCTGGTTATCCTGGGTTTGGTCCTTATCCATTTTGTTACCATACCAATTTCCCCTTCTTATTCCATATTCGGTCGCAGGTTTACCAATTGTATGACCAGGTTTTGTAATTACAGGAACGCCATAATCGGGAATTCGATCATCCTGTTGATGTACAAATTGCAAAACATAACTTAAATCTGTTCCCAGACCAAAAGCTATGGATGGCGCCAGACCCCAACGATGGGAATATAAATTATCTCTTCCCACAACATTATTGCTGTTGGCCATACCTTCCATACGAACAGCAATATTATCATTAATCTGCTTGTTCAAATCAAAAGTGCCACGGTAATAATCACCGTTTCCACCAGTAAATTCAGCTTTATATTGATCTTTCAATATTGGTTTTTTTGTTACAACATTAATGGCACCACCCGTAGTTCCATTCCCAAATACAGATGAAGATGGACCCTTAATAACCACAACATTTTCATAATTGAAACTGTCACGGCTATAGACACCGAAATCTCTCAGGCCATCTTCATAAATATCATTCTGGGCCTGAAAACCGCGGATGAGAAACTGATTTCCGGACATGCCGCCACGTCCCTCCCCAACGGAAGAGGTTACCCCCGGTACATTTTTTAATGCTTCATCAAGAGATTTGACATTTTGCTCTTCCATAATTTTGGCCGGAACAAGATTGATATTCTGAGGGGTATGCATGATATCCTGTGGCATCAAACTGACACCTGTATTCTGCGTCAGAATATTATCATTCTTTTTTCCACGAACAAGAATATGCTCATTCGTTGTTGACTGGTTATCTGTTGTTTGATCTTTTGTTATTTGTTGATTTACTTTATTTGCTGATGATGCAACAGCATTGTTCGATTTTTCTGCATTTGCAGATTTGGTGATGGCGGTATTCCCTAATAATCCGACCATTACTGCCAATGATACAGGTTGAAGCGTCCTTTTTATTCCTGACAATTTAAAAATCCATCCAATAAAATACTGATAATGATAATTAATAACATGAGATATTGAGAATCATTATCAGTATACAGATACAATTGCAACTGGCGGAAATCAAATAAATCATGATGGTTTGCAAATGAATAAATGGACAACAAAAATTGTAAAATTGTTTTTTACATATTTTTAAAGAGTTATAATAAATTTCATCCGTTTGAGATTGACTGAATTTTAATTCAAATTTTCAAAATATGTGATAATAATACAATAGGTATAAAAAATAAATGTTTTATAAATATGACAAATTATTGGTTAATTAAATCGGAACCTTCTGCTTTTTCATGGCAGGAACAATTGAGAAACAAAATCGAACCCTGGACAGGGGTGAGAAATCATCAGGCAAAAAAAAATCTACAATCAATGAAAAAAAATGATCTGGCTTTTTTCTACCATTCCAATGAAGGTAAGGAAATTGTTGGTATTGTAAGAATTGATAAAGAGGCCTATCCCGATCCGACCGATACAGAACACAGATGGTTTTGTGTGGATGTAGAGACAATATGTTCGGTACCTGTACCCATTACCCTAAAAAAAATCAAATCCATTCCTGAACTGGAAGATATAGCACTTATTAAACAATCCAGATTGTCAGTAATGCCAATCACATCAGAACATTGGAAAATTTTATGTGATCTTGGAAATGTGAAATTATAAGTCAATTCATTTTTTCTTGCTAAAATTTAATAAACACTTGGACAAGTTATGAAAAATAACAATAAACAAATTCCCGATCATATTCATCTTTACCAGCATGACATACCTTCCGGACTAGATCTTGGAAAAATAATCGCAATTGATACTGAGACCATGGGATTAAATCATGATCGAGACCGGCTTTGTTTGATTCAGTTAAGCAAAGGGGATGGACAGGTTCATATTGTCCAGTTTGTACCGGAATGGCTTGGTGGTAAAGGGTTCAATTCCTGCCCCAATCTAAAAAAATTACTTACTGATCCCTCCATTGCAAAATTAATGCACTTTGCCCGATTTGATGTCGGGATATTACAAAAAACCTTTCAAATAAGTATGAAATCCGTAATTTGTACAAAAATTGCAGCTAAATTGGTCAGAACTTTTACGGATAAACACGGACTGGCTGTTCTATGCAGAGAATTACTTGATATTGAATTAAGTAAACAGCAACAAACTTCAGATTGGGGTTCACCAACCCTGAGCATTGAACAATTGATCTATGCAGCTGCAGATGTTCTTTATCTTCACCAATTGTGGGAAATCTTGAAAGTTTTATTAATCAGGGAAAATCGTTTGGAAATTGCAGAAGCCTGTTTTTCATTTTTACCAACAAGAGCCACCCTGGATCAGCTCGGATATCTAGATCCTGATATATTCGATCATCGTGGTTAAGAATTTAACAGTTTCATTTCATTTTGAAACTCTATATATATTATTATATCTGTTTTAATAATAATTAAATTTAATCAAGTGCATTGAAATGACCAAAATTGCCTCATCAGAGATTGATACAGCTCTTGAAGCTCTATCTATAGAATCTAAAGGCATCCTGGATTTGATTAATGCACTTCGAGACAAAACCGAACTTACTCAATCTTTCTTGGAAACCGCCAATCTCATATCTGAAATTAATGGTCGGGTGGTATTAACCGGAATTGGCAAATCTGGGCATATTGCAAAAAAAATTCAATCAACACTGGCCTCCACTGGTACACCATCTCTCTTTGTTCATCCTTCTGAGGCCTCCCATGGAGATCTGGGAATGATTCAAAAAGATGACATCATTCTGGCTGTATCCGCTTCTGGTGAAACCCAGGAATTATTCAATATAATTATTCATGCAAAACGATTCAGCATCCCATTGATTAGCATAACAACCAATCCACAATCGACCTTGGCAAAAAATTCTAGCATAATTCTCTCACTTCCCCATTCAAGGGAGGCATGCCCACTGGGATTGGCACCAACGACCAGCACGTTAATGCAACTGGCAATGGGAGATGCCCTGGCAATAACATTATTGAAAATGAGGCACTTCACCGCATCAGATTTCGGTATTTATCATCCCGGTGGTAGATTGGGCAGCAGACTTAAGATTGTTGAAGATTTAATGCACACAGACAAGGATATCCCCTTGGGGCATTCAAGGATGCCTATCACCGATGCAATCATGGAAATGACTCAAAAAGCCCTGGGTTGCATTGGTATTATTTCTGAAAATGGGAGGCTGATCGGGCTGATAACAGATGGCGATCTAAGGCGAGCATTCAACAAGGATATAAGAAAATTGACAACTCAAGAAATCATGAATCCCTCGCCTCTTACCATTAAATCCGATATGCTGGCGGCTGAAGCGCTGAAACTCATGAATAATGATAGTCATCCCATTACCTGTTTATTTGTCGTGGATTCCAGAAATCATCCAATAGGAGTTTTGCACATTCATGACCTTTTACGAGCGGGCATTGCATGAATATGTCAACAAACAGTCAACCGAATGAAGAATCTAGTTCAAAAAACAAAATTGAAAGAACCGATTTTCAGGACAAGGAAAAATATTTAAGTCATAGATCACAAAATATCATTGAAAGACGGCATATTCCTAAACCCGCAGAAATGGAACGCCGGAACACCATTATGAAGTGGGTTAAATGGGGCCTACCAATTACAGCCCTTGTTTTGTTAAGTTCCATTGCTGTCTGGCCGGAGATTGATCGGGCTTTGCATACCAACAAGGAAGTGATGAAACAGCTTTCCCGTATCAAGATTGAAAGTGGAACCATGATCGATGCTACTTTTCATGGCTTGGATACACATAATCGACCCTATACCATAACATCTGAAAAAGTTGTTCAGAAATCTAACAATAGCAATCTTATCCATCTAGGCAATCCAAAAGCTGATATTTTATTGCAGGACAATGTTTGGATGATGGTCACGGCGGACAAGGGAAATTATACACAGCATGAACAGGATTTAGGATTGATTAAACATGTTGTTTTATACCGAAATGATGGAGTTTTCATGTATAGCGATATGGCAGACGTTGCTTTAAAGTCCTCTGTTGTGACTGGCAACAACTGGATTCATGCTGAAGGACCATTTGGCATCTTGGATGCCCAAACCTATTTCCTTGACTTGCATACCGGAATTGCCCAATTTAAGGGACCAGGCCGATTGGTCTTGAATGATAATAAAAAAAATAATTCCTCCAATCTTACCCAAGCTAAATCATCGGAATAAAATTGATGAATAAACGCAATTTATTACCTTTTGCCATTTCTAGTATCTTTTATGGCTTTTTCAACATCCATACTATCCATGCTCAAAGTATCGATCTATCACATGGTGGACAGATTACGGTTACAGCTCTTGGAGGATTTGACTGGGATCAAAACGCCAAAAAAGTGACCGCCTATACTCAAGCCAAGGCAGTTCGTGAAAATGTAACGGTCACAGCAGACAGACTTATCGCCTATTATCGAAAAAAAGCTGGCGATACAGAACCAAAGTCCTCTCAAAACCCCAATTCTCAACAAAAAAGCGGTGATATAACACAAAGCGATTCTGGTTCAAATGAAATTTATCGTCTGTACGCTTATGGTCATGTTCATATTTATACGAATACTGATCAGGCTTGGGGAGATAAAGCGGTTTATGATATTGATCAGGCAACCCTGGTTTTAACGGGTAAACATATGAAATTAACCACCCCTCAAAATATCATGACCGCAAAAGATGCCATGGAATATCACTCCCAAACCAGAATGTCAGTTGGTCGGGGTGATGCAACCGTAATTAATATCAAAGATGGTCGACAAATCAATGCGGATGTACTGGTTGGCTATAGTAGCCCTGATAATCAAAAAAAACCTGAACAAAAAAATAACGTGACTGACAGTAAAAAATCTGATGACCTTACCAAATCCGGAAAATTGGAAAAAGTCAACGCATTTGGTAACGTTGTCGTGCGAACCCAATCTGAAACTGTTCGTGGAGACCGCGGTGTTTATGTTCCCAATACAGGGATTGCTCGCATCGTGGGCAATGTGCATATCACAAGAGGCCAAAACCAGCTAAATGGTCATGCTGCCATTATCAACATGCATACCGGTATTGCTCACATGACAGAAATGCCTGGTCAAAGAGTCCAGGGACTGGTCGTTCCGAACCAAGCAAATCAAAATAATCAACCAAGCGGTAAAAAATAGTTTTTTAATTTTTATAAGTGAGTTTCAAATTCCATGCCTGAAACCGAATCTGCTTTCAATAATACATCATCAACCAAAAATTTACCTGATAATGAAGGACTATTTGCCGACAACATAGGAAAAACCTATAAAAAACGACAGGTTGTCAAAAACGTGTCATTACGCGTTCATCGAGGAGAAGCTGTCGGTCTTTTGGGTCCAAATGGTGCGGGCAAGACTACAAGTTTTTATATGATTGTTGGGTTAGTTCAGCCAGATACTGGATCAATTCGCCTTGATAACACAGATATTACGAAATTGCCAATGTATCGGCGAGCAAGACTTGGCATTGGTTATCTGCCTCAAGAGGCAAGTATATTTAGGGGGTTGAATGTAGAACAAAATATTATGGCAGTTCTGGAAGTTGTTGAATCCAATGCCGATAAAAGACATAAAACGCTTGATGGATTATTGGCCGAATTCGGAATTTCACATTTACGACATTCCCCCTCCCTTTCCCTATCTGGTGGAGAAAGACGCCGTTTGGAAATCGCCCGAGCGCTTGCCAGCGATCCGAATTACATTCTTTTAGATGAGCCATTAGCTGGAATTGATCCAATTGCTGTCGGAGAGATTCGTGATCTTGTTTCCCATCTCAAAGATCGTGAAATTGGTGTGTTAATTACGGATCATAATGTAAGAGAAACCCTGGAAATTATTGATAGGGCATATATCATGAACAGTGGACAGCTTCTTATGGAAGGACGTCCTGAAGAAGTGGTCGCTCATGAAGATGTACGTAGAGTTTATTTGGGGGAAAAATTCACATTATAATTCACCTTAACGGTTAAAAGTTAACTATAGATCTTACCGTTAATCAAAATGATAGAACAATTACCAACCATGCGTTGATAAAGCTTTAATTTTGAAAAATTAGATACTAAAATAGTAAGGAATATAACTAAGGGAGAACCGTAATGGATATTTCCATCTTTGGTAATAAAATTGATATTCCTGATTGGTTTAGAAACAAGATTAATCAAAATCTTCAAGAAATCACGCAAAAATATTTTAAAAATATCGTTGATTGTTCAGTAACATTTAACAAATCCCCATCCGATTATCATTGTCAAATACATATCCATGCTTCTCGATCCCTTTCATTACGTGGAGAGGCAAATGCAGATAATGTACAAGAATCTTTTAATATTGCCCTTGAACATTTACATAACAGACTGAAAAAATATAAGGGAAGGTTGATTACAAAAAGAGATCATGCCCCTCCCGCTCATGAATTATTCGAAGGTAACCAATATATTATTGATAATGATATCCCCTTGGAAACATCGGTGGAATCTCAAAAAGATGCAAAAATCATTGATAAAAAAACGACTCATATAGACACATTATCGCTTCAAGATGCCATCATGGTTCTAGATTTATCAGAAAGACCGGTATTGATGTTTAAAAATCTGGATAATAACCGTATCAATGTCATATATAAGCAAAATGAAGATAGGATAATCCTACTGGATTCAGGAATGATATCCTGAACAAAAAAACAGGGATTTATCCCTGTTTTTTATATTGAATATTATCTTGTTATTATCAATTAATGAACCATGATAGGCATCATTTCCTGCTGCAAGATCGCAGCATATGCTGTCTTGGCATTATCCGTCACTGCCATAGGTGTCCCATCAGCCGCATGAATGGCAAATGCCTGTTCACCATTGATCGTGATTTCCTTTACGTAAGCCAATTGGGACACACCCAAGGCTTTTAGCTGATTGTCTGTTAAATGACGAACATCAACAACGTCACTACCTTCCTTGGTCGCAATTAATTTAGATTTTTCTTTGATGTCGAAATCTTTCATAATTGATCAAGACCTCCTTTAAAAACAGATGGCAAGATAATCCTGCATCTTTCAATATAATATCATTCTTTTTCTGTAAGTTGCAAACTTCGTATCGCACCAGAGCGATAGGCATCTGATGTGCCAACTTTCTGTGACATAACTTTATTATATGATTTACGCCTTGCATTGGAATTTTGTAATATTTCAATATGGCGAATTCTTGTCTCCGGTTTGGGACGGATAATATCAATATGAAGCAAACCATTATCCAGCCATGCTCGTTCAACCTTGATACCCTCAGCCAAAATAAAAGCTCTCTGAAATTGCCTTGCCGCAATTCCTCGATAAAGAAATACACGCTCTTCATTATCTTCAAGCTGCCTGCCACGAATGACCAGCTGATTATCTTCCTGCGTTATTTGCAAATCTTCCATCATGAAACCAGCCACAGCCAAGGTAATCCGTAAACTGGAAGATCCAATTTGTTCTATATTATAGGGCGGATAACCATCAGAAGTCGATTTTGCCGCTCGTTCTAAAATCTGTTCCAAATGATCAAAGCCCAGGAACATAGGCGATGTAAAAAGCCTTCCTGACATGAAAGCCCCCTCCTTTAATATATTGAAGCGAGACATATAACTAGGCCCAAAATGGCACCTGTCTATTTTATTATATGGAATAATCGCCAAGGACTACAAGTATTATATCTTTTAAAATTAGATTTCGCACTATAACAAAATATTGTATTAATATATTAAATCTTTATATAGACAATGATAGAATAATTTAAACTATGGCACAAATTTAGAAAATGAATGACGATATTGAAACAAGACCTGTTTTACTTGCAACCAACCCTTTTTTACGTAAAAAAACCAAAATCGTTGAAAAAGAGGATTTGAAAGACGTAAAAGAACTTTTACCCATGATGTTTGAAACCATGTACAAGGCAGGTGGTATCGGTTTGGCTGCTCCTCAGGTTGGAATTGGGCTGAGATTTTTCGTTATTGATCTCATGCAGAATAATCAGTCAGAAAAAATTGTCATTATAAATCCTGAAGTTATTGAGAAATCAGAAGAATTGGAAAGTTATAAAGAAGGTTGCCTGTCTTTTCCAGATCAATATTCCGATGTAATTCGCCCTGAAAAAATTAAAATCAACTATATGGATATTAATGGAAGTCGCCAAGAAATGGAGGCTGATGGATTGCTTGCACGTTGTATTCAACATGAAACAGATCATCTTGATGGAATATTGTTTGTGGATCATATTTCAAGCCTTAAACGTAACATTATTATGCGTAAAATTATCAAAGAGCAAAAAAGACACCGCTAATTATATATACGAGAAGCTAGGATGCGTATTGTCTTCATGGGAACACCGGATTTTGCTGTTCCCGCTTTACAGGCACTTTATCAAGCCGGACATGAAATTGTTGCCGTATATTGTCAACCTCCCCGCCCTGCTGGCAGAGGGAGGAAAATAACTCCCTGTGCCGTGCAAAATATTGCCGAGCAATTGGATATTCCCGTCTTTTCACCCATCAAATTAAAAAACCAGCCAAAAGAATTTGAACAGTTCGCTTCTTTTAATCCTGATATAGCTATAGTTGCAGCTTACGGACTTATTCTACCTGAGGAAATACTTACACTACCTAAATTAGGCTGTATCAATATCCATGCAAGTCTTCTTCCACGCTGGCGAGGAGCCTCGCCCATTCAGACGGCTATCTGGTCAGGTGACCAAAAATCAGGTGTCAGCATAATGCAGATGGACAAAGGTCTTGACACAGGAGCCGTTTATATTGAAAAGTCTATTCCAATTACAAAAAAAACGACAACTCAAATTCTTCACGATCAACTTGCGCAATTAGGGGGTGAACTCATACTTGAAACCCTTTCAGAATTGACAGAAAATCCAAATTCAAAACCAGTTCCACAATTATCAGGGCTCGCAACCTACGCTAGGCAATTGACAAAAGAGGATGGCAAAATTGATTGGAATCAATCAGCTGAATCTATTGATCGACAAATTCGTGCCTTGACACCCTGGCCTGGGACATTCTGCTTTCTAGAAGGAAAATTACTTAAGATTCTTAAAGCTGAGCTCAGCTCTCAATCAAGCATGGCAGAATCTGGAACAATTATACATCCTGATTTTTATGTGGCATGTGGTAAAAATCAGGTCCTTAAAATTCTGGAATTACAATTGACTGGAAAGAAAAAAATGCCAATCAATGAATTTCTCAAAGGTTATCATCTCAAATTAAATACAAAACTTGTCTAATGAATTTTACCATACAGAGATGGGCCGTCAAAATCGAATATGATGGTACAGGTCTTGTTGGATGGCAACGGCAGGATAACGGCCTTTCTGTTCAGCAAATATTAGAAGAGGCTGCCTGCAAACTATGCAACGGTCAATTTAAAATAGCCAGCATTACCGCCGGTCGGACAGATGCCGGTGTTCATGCCTTGGGACAAGTGGCCCATCTTGATTTTCCGGCACATATACCCTTAACAGCCAAAAAAATTCGCGATGGCTTAAATTACTATATGAAACCTCATGCCGTTACAATCTTGCAATCAGGGCTGGTTGATGCAGAATGGAATGCACGTTTTTCTGCAATAAAACGAAAATATATTTATGTCATTCTCAACCGTCAGAGCCGTCCTGCTTTGGATATTAATCATGTATGGCATGTACGAAAGAAATTAAATGTCGATGCTATGAACGAAGCTGCTCAAACCTTATTGGGAAGCCATGATTTTACATCATTCAGAGCTACTGCATGTCAGGCAAAGTCACCAATTCGTATTTTAGACAAATTTAACGTTTATCAAATTGATGATAAAATTTATTTTGAAACACAGGCCCGTTCATTTTTACATCATCAAGTACGTAATATGGTAGGAACCCTTAAAATGATTGGAGACGGATATTGGCCAATAAAACAGGCCTATGCAATTTTACAGGGTAGAGATAGAAAATTGGCAGGAATCAAAGCTCCTGCAACAGGTTTGTTCCTCAAGGAAATAACCTATCCGGATGACCCTTTTCAGTGAACAGCTGACAATTCATGTGATAGTCTGACCAGTGTATCACTGTTACAAATTGACAAAACAAACAACAATATTACTTCAGAAAAAAACAAACTGATAACAACGATTAGAGATTGTTTATTGTTAATCTGTAATCCCACTTTAATTGTCATCCATGATATCCAGATCATGTAAGCCAGATATAAAATCATTAAAACCGCCATAAAGCCCAATATAATTGATGGCGTAAAACCAGGTAACGATACAATCATCATACCTATAATCAAATCTAAAATTGGCATCCATTGACACCAACAATAACTTGAAACTGTTCTTTTCCAAAATCTTTCCTTATGCCAAAGAACGGAAAAAGAATGAATCAAAATCGGTATAAGTAATACTGTACATAATTTATATAAAAATAATGATATGGTAAAAATAAATAAATATGCTTTTTTTGCCTGAACAACACTTAATATATTAAAACCATCAATGACCACTAATAATGCTATCCACGGTGCCAGAGCACTTAACACTCCATCTGTTGAAGAAGGAAACAAATTTATCCCTTCTTCCTTACCACCACCCAGAGCAAGCATCCCCTTGAAAATATCTTTGAGCTTTGAATCAGAAGATTTCTTTTGATTATTTGAATTAAGTGTCATAGGAAATAATTTTTCAAAAACTGTGTGTAAATTGAACTTAATTTTTTTAAATCTTCAATGGGTACAGCTTCATTCACTTTATGCATAGTCTGCCCGACAAGACCAAATTCAGCAACATTACAATAATTTGAAATAAACCGAGCATCGGAGGTTCCCCCCCCTGTATCCAGACGTGGTTTAACAGATGATATTTCTTCAATTGCCAAACGAATTGCCTGCACTTCATTTCCTGGTTCTGTCAAAAATGCCTCACCAGATACAACTATATCTATTTTACAATGTTCTGCAACACGTCTGGCTTGAGTTTCAATCCAGCCTATTAAAGAATTCCCATTATGTAAATGATTAAAACGAATATTTAACCGCGCCGTCGCAGTGGCAGGAATTAAATTTGTCGTTTTATTCCCTACATCAATAGATGTCACTTGAACAGATGAAGGCTGAAACCATTTATTCCCCTTGTCTAAAGATAATGTTGTTAAAGAGGATAATATTTCTATCAATTTATGAATTGGATTATCTGCAAGATGAGGATAGGCGACATGCCCTTGGATACCTTCAACAGTAATAACCGCATTCAAACTACCCCGGCGCCCAATTTTAATTACATCGCCCAACTCCTGTGCTGATGTTGGTTCACCCACCAGACAAAAATCAGGAATATGTTTTTTTTCCTTCATCCACTCAAGTACTTTAACAGTACCATTAACACCGGGCCCTTCTTCATCTCCGGTAATCAAAAAACTTAATGACCCACTAAAATTAGCTTGAAGAGATAGGAAATTTTCAACCGCTGTTACAAATGCAGCAATGCCACCTTTCATATCACAGGCACCACGTCCGTAAATGATATTATCTTCAATAACGCCTTGAAAAGGATTATGTTGCCAATCATTATTTCCCGCAGGAACAACATCTGTATGACCAGCAAAACATAAATGTGGCTTTCCTGTCCCGTAACGCGCAAAAAAATTCAAAACGTTGTCATTACCTTCACCATAAGGCAAATCATATATTTCAAAACCGATCTTTTTCAGTCTTGTTTTTAAAATATCCTGCGCTCCAAGATCTTGTGGTGTAACTGACGGACAACGAATCAGATCTTGCAATAGCTTCACGGGATCGTGCATATTAAATGGAACCAATCTTTTTCAGTATTTAACTTCTTAACAGCTCATTGATTGAAGTTTTTGAGCGTGTCCTTTCATCTACACGTTTGATAATAACCGCGCAAGCCAATCCAGGTAAAGTATTGCCGTCTTCACTTACCGCTTTTTTAGGCGGAAGGGTTCCGGGAACAACAACTGAATAAGCTGGTACCCGTCCCATGAACACTTCTCCGGTATTACGATCAATTACTTTCGTTGACGCACCTAAAAATACACCCATTGAAAGGACACTGCCTTTTTCAACAATAACTCCCTCTGCCACTTCACAGCGGGCTCCGATAAAACAATCATCTTCAATAATGACTGGAGCAGCCTGCAGAGGTTCCAATACTCCACCAATACCCACACCACCACTGATATGACAGTTTTTACCGATTTGTGCACAGCTCCCAACCGTTACCCAAGTGTCAATCATGGTTCCACTATCCACATAGGCACCCACATTGACAAAACTTGGCATCAAAACAACATTTGAAGCAATATAGGCTGAACGACGTACAATTGATCCTGGAACAGCACGAAAACCGGCTTTGGCAAAATCGGCATCCCCCCAGTTGTTGAATTTTAATGAAACTTTATCATAAGCGGCAATGCCAATTTCACTTTTCATCGCATGATTATCGTAAAGACGAAAAGACAAAAGTACCGCCTTTTTAATCCATTCATGTATTGTCCATTTTTGATCGGCTTGTGTTGCAACCCGTAACTTGCCAATATCAAGAAGATTTAATACTTGATCGACCGTTTCCCTTGCAAATCCCTGTGTTGTGGGCGATAATTGGGCCCGATTTTCCCATAATTTATCAATTTCATTTTGCAAGGCATCTATATCTGTCATAAATTTTTTCCCTTATCAAATAATAAAATAATTTATATTATAATACTTTACCAGAACGAATTAAGGTCCCTGATCCACCTTCCGTAAATAATTCCAGTAAACAGGCATGTGGTACCCGTCCATCCATAATTACTGCAGCTTGGGCGCCAGCTTTAACTGCCTCTAGACATGTTTCAATCTTTGGAATCATTCCACCTGTTATAATTCCTGATGCTATTGCTTCCTTGGCTTCTTCTTCCGTTAATTCAGAAATAAGATTTCCATCTTTATCCAAGACACCCGGCACATCAGTTAACATAAATAATCTTGATGCCCTGACTGCCCCGGCAATTGACCCTGCGG
This sequence comes from Commensalibacter melissae, assembly GCF_009734185.1. Classification (NCBI taxonomy): domain Bacteria; kingdom Pseudomonadati; phylum Pseudomonadota; class Alphaproteobacteria; order Acetobacterales; family Acetobacteraceae; genus Commensalibacter; species Commensalibacter melissae. The sequence continues at coordinate 1,195,440 of NZ_CP046393.1, forward strand.
CAATATCGGCATTAATATTATAGGTTTGTCCCTGTTTATCGGTTCCAATAGGTGCGACAACAGGAATTAGTCCAGAACCAGATAAAGCATATAAAACCCTAGGATCAATATGAACAGGTTCACCAACCAGTCCCAAGTCAATTGTTTTTTCACACTGGAGAGTTTCATCCCAGACATGTTTAACAAGCTTGTGCGCCTCGATTAAGCCGCCGTCCTTACCTGATATACCCACTGCCAAAGCGCCAGCCTGATTAATGAGGGTCGCAACCTGCTTGTTGACTGTCCCGGCCAGAACCATTTCAATCACATCAATTATAGCCTCACTCGTAATACGCAAACCATCAATGAAATTCGATTCAATTTCCATCCGCTTCAGCATTTGATTTATTTGGGGACCTCCCCCATGAACAATTATTGGATTGATTCCAACCTGTTTCAAAAGCGCAATATCATGACCGAAATCGTTTGACAAGTGATTGTCAACCATGGCATGACCACCATATTTGATAACAATCGTATCACCCGTATAGCGTCTTAAATATGGCAATGCTCTTGCAAGCGTCTTGGCTTGTTCATGCGCCTCTTTGGCAGCTTCCTTAACTGACTCTAACGATTGATGATTACCCATAATAGTTAAATCCTGATGATTCTCTTAGATAAGCTGAGCCAAATCAGCCCGAAGTTCTTGAATACCTATATTTTTTTGACTGCTTGTAAAACGTATATAAGGATAGGCAGCAGTATGTTTTGCAATCAAGTCCTTTATCTCTTGTTCTTTTTGTGAAAATTGAACCGAGCTCAAACCATCACATTTTGTCATTACAATCTGAAATGTAACAGCCGCTCTATCCAATAAATTCATAATCTGACGATCACTTTCTTTAAGCTCTATACGAGCGTCAAGCAAAAGCATAACCCTTAAAAGCGTTGGTCTTCCCCTTAAAAAGGAAAACATCATCTTTTGCCAATCTTTTTTAACGGATTGAGAGGCCTTGGCATAACCATAGCCTGGCATATCAACAAAGACCAAACAACCACCAATATTGAAAAAATTCAATTGTTGAGTTCTTCCTGGCTCTGAAGAAGCTCTTGCCAGCATTTTTTGCCCTGTTAACGCATTAATCAAACTCGATTTACCTACATTTGAACGTCCGGCAAAAGCAACTTCCGGTAATAAGGAAGGTTCAAGCTGATTTAACCGTTGTGCACCAAAGAAAAATTTTGCTTCTCGAGAAAAAAGAAGCCGCCCAGCTTCAATAAACTGGGCATTTTCATCATTTTGATGAGTGGATATGCCATCTTTTGAAAACATGGCTACCTATCCTTTTTTTGATTTAGAAATGGCTTGCTTTTCCTTGATTGCCATATGTTTTTGAATAACAAGCTGCTGAATTGCTGTTAACAGGTTGTTCCAACTATAATAAATTACCAATCCAACAGGTTGCGTAGCCAGTACAACCGTAAAAATAACTGGCATCAATTGAAACATTTTCTTCTGGACAGGATCAATTACGGCAGGATTCAATTTTTGCTGCAAGAACATTGTTGTCCCAAATAACAAAGGCCAGATACCGACATGCAACAAAGGTGAAATAACAGAAGGATCAAAAGGAATAAGACCAAATAAATTCAGTATATTCGTTGGATCCGGGGCTGACAAATCATGAATCCATCCAAAAAACGGCGCATGGCGCATTTCAATTGTGACGTACAAATCCTTATACAAACACCAGAAAATCGGAATCTGAATTAACATCGGCAAACAACCACTGGCAGGATTTACCCCCTGCTCCTTGTACAATAGCATCATCTGCTGATTCATCTGTGCCTGGTCGCCTTTATAGCGTTCACGAATTTCCTTCATTTTTGGCTGCAATTCTTTCATCTTGCCCATCGAATGAAATTGTTTTGAAGCCAAAGGATAAAAAACAAGTTTTACAATCAAGGTAAATGTTAATAAAGCAAGACCGAAATTACCCCATAAACCATTTAACCAATCCAGAACGATAAAAATTGGATAGGTAAGAAATGAAAACCACCCGAAATCAACAGATTTCCAGAAATTGGGAATATGATATTCTTTTTCATAGCGATTAAGAAGGTGAAGTTCCTTAGCACCAGAAAATACATTTCCATCCGTTACGACAACCTCACCGGGTCCTACAGAAATTGGCTGTTGTGAAGTGAAACCAACCTGGTATGTCCCTTTTTGATTTTCTGAATCTCCTGAATTATTCGCATGATCTTCTGGAACAAATCCATAATGAACTGTTACATTCTTATCCTGTTGTGGAACAATGGCATTTAACCAGTATTTATCAGTTATACCCGCCCAGCCCCCTTTACTGTTCTGACTCCAGGCAATATGATGTTCCCCTTTGGAATTTTCCCGCAGATATTTATAGGAATTTTGTTCCAGACGATCATTTATAATTCCTAATGGCCCTTCATGCATTAAATAGCCACCAACCTCTTTTGGTGCATATCCACGATTAACACGTCCGTAAAAAACAAAATGAACGGGTTGACTTGATTTATTTTTAACCTTTTGCTCAATATGAAAAAGATATTCCTTATCAAGTGAAATAATTTTCTGGAATTCAATTCCTGCACCATTATCCCAAGTCAGGGTTAAAGGGTGGCCAGGAGTTAATTTTTCTTCATCTGCCTTCCATACAGAAGTTGAATCAGGAAATTTAACAGACGTATTATCCGTATTAAACCAACCTGTTTCAATATAATTGGGTTCTTTACTATCTGCTTTGTCAAGGACTCTAACCAATGGTGAATCAGCTTTAACCGTTTCATGATAGTTTTTTAAAACCAAATCATCGAAAACAGCACCCCGAAGATTGATTGATCCTTTTACAGCGTTTGCCTCAAAAGGAATTCTTATTTCAGGACCAGTCACTTTTGCTATTGTTTTAATTTCATGAGGAATATTGGACTGGGACTGTCCGGTTTCAGTTTGTTGAGTCACCTGTTTTTCATTTTCATGCACTGAAGACGTTTGAGGCGTAAAATATTCAAATGCAAAAAGAATTAAAACAGAAAGTAAAGTCGCCAGAAAAAAGCGCTTATTATCCATTCAAAGCCAGCCAATCATTCTTTGTTTTAAAAACTAATAACTTGTTTTTTTGGAGGAACAGGGTCATTTCCACCCGCATTCCAAGGGTTACATCGCAAAATGCGCCATCCACCAAATAAAATGCCCTTTACAACACCATGTTGTTCTATAGCTATCTTCATATATTCACTACAACTTGGATTAAAACGACAATTATGTCCCAAAAATGGGCTTATACACAACCGATAAAAATCAATTGAATGAATAAGCAATTTTTTCATTTACGCATCAAATTTCATGCCAGCCTTCTTTAAAGCCTGGTAAAAATCGTGAACGATATGGGGATAAGGTTTTGAAAAAGTTTTGTTACGTCCTATTAGAACCAAATCAACCCCACATAGACATATTTCTTTTCCAGCTTGATAAATCACGGCTCGTAACCGGCGTTTTATACGGTTTCGTACAACCGCGTTTCCTACTTTTTTTGTTACGGTAAACCCTACCCTTCCCGGTTGATTATCATGCCTGTTCAAGAATTGTAATACCAAACTGGATGTAGGGATTTTTTGCCCTTGAGCAGCCACTTTCAAAAAGTGCACTCTTTTTTTCAAGTGTAAAAGCTTAAAATCGGATTGAATTGACTGAACCCTTTGTAACCTTATCTTTCTAAAAAGTCGTTCTGACAAAGCAGATCTTACGCAGAAAGACGTTTACGACCTTTAGCCCTACGACTTGAAATAACCTTACGACCGCCAACAGTAGCCATACGTGCACGAAAACCGTGGCGATGTTTACGAACAATTTTGGAAGGTTGATAGGTACGCTTCACGAAATTTCTCCTTAAAAATATTGCAAATTGTATTTATTCCAGAATAAGCCATCAAAGGTCAACAGAATAATAACTCTTAAAAAGCTGTTTATAATCTGATTATGGGAAATCGTCAATCAAACTCAATAGCCATAAAATGTTTTTTATGATATTTTAAGAGAATTACTTAATATATATATAATGCTTGAAAATGACATTTCATAAAAATCAATTCCATTTATGCAAAAATTTATTAAATTATGTTGTCTATTTGCTTGAAGGCGTTTTGGTTTATTTAATTTTAATGTTACTCTATAAATACAATTTAGATATAAAGCTGATTTTGCTATCTGGTTGCCTGATTTTTTGTGCAACTCTTTTTCTAATGAATTTCTTGTTTCAATCGCAAATATATAAAGTTAAAAACAATCATTATCGACAACTTTCACTTTTAAGACATGATGTTAAGGGCTTATTATCACCAGCCTTATTACAGGCCGATCGCATCATCCTCAATAAATCTGCTGATAAAAAAATTATTCAATCAGCAGAATCAATCGCCAGTTCTATTGAAAAAACTTCTGATTATCTAAATGCCACAAAAAAGATTGATAATTTATTCTAATCATTTTGAATGAGTTCAATTTTGTAACCGTCTGGATCCTCCACAAAAGCTATGAATGTTTTTCCAAATTTAACGGGTCCTGGTTCACGAGTAATTTTGCCACCCGATTGTCTAATTTTCTCAACTAATTGGGTAACATCATCAACACCAAAAGCAAGATGACCAAATCCTGTTCCCACATTATAAGGCGTTTCACATCCCCAATTATAGGTCAGTTCGAGTTCTGCCCCACCTTTGTCATTACCTTGATAGGCCATATAAACCAATGTATACTTACCCTCTGGCACATCTTTACGACGCACTTCATGAAGCCCCAGCATTTTATAAAATGAAATGGACTTGTCAAGATCGAAAACCCGAAGCATTGTATGTAAAAACATTGACATTCAATTTTCCTTACGCAAATATTTTTGTTCAAATGTCACAGGATTATAGCTTAACAGAAACAGGCCTTTTTGATTTGCAATTGCAACCATTTCGTCTTTGTGGATTAATAACGTTCCCTCTGCCTCGAAGGCGATACCTCTTAATCCAGAATAATGGGCATTATATACCGTTTTTGGACCAATGGTTGGCATATCGGCTTTTCGTTCCTGATTCGGTTTGACCTGTTTGATCAAAATGCCGCCCAAACCTGGTTGCTGACAGTCTTTTGCCCGTTTTAACATGGCATCAGTTCCTTCCATGGCTTCCACAGCAATAACCAATTCATTTTGAACAATACAAGCCTGTCCAATATCAAGCTCTCCCATAACTTTATTAATTTTAATTCCTTTAGCAATATCCTGTAAAGCCAATTTATCTGGAATAACATCTCCTAAAATTCCCTCATATACAGGCTGTAAAAATTCATGAGCTCCTCTAACTGTAAACCCTTCCTCATTTAGCACACGAACGAGGGAGGCAAGCAATCCATCATCTCCAGCAAAAAGGGCCTTACCTATTTTTCCTAATATTCTTACCCCTTCCGGGTCTGGACGAAGATCAAAAAACGATGGTCGTTTCACTGGTCCAATCAAGACAAGTTCTTTACAATTATTCTGGCGTAAAGTATTTAGAATATGTCCTGCAGCGGCTAATCTTACATATTCATGTGGCCAAGAGCTGACAATATGAGGTTCTGCAAAATCCTTAAAAGCCACAATAAAAATAGAATATCCTTTTTTCTTTGCAGCTTCTGCAACCTTTCCTGGCAAAGGTCCTCCTCCTGCCAAGATACCTAAAACAGGCTGTTGTCGGTTTTTATCCATCTAATATTTAATCATCATTTTCAGAAGAGGAAATCATGCGTCCAACTTTAACCAATCCACGTCGGCTCGGATTCTGAATAAAATCCAGTATTTCCTTTACACGCTCAATATGTCCATATTTTTCGTGCACTAATTTCAACCGTTCATCAAAAACCATTTCTTGTTCATTTTCTTTCGGGAAAAGAATTCGATAAACGCCTCTTAAAGCATGCAACTCCTGATTTTTAACCCCATTTCGTTTCAGCCAAATCCAATGCATTCCCACCAAACGGGCCCGATTACCTATTACACTACCATAGGGTATGACATCAGATTCAACTCCTGTTACACCCCCTACCAAGGCCCCTCTACCAATTCTTACGAATTGATGAATAGCTGCACATCCCATAATTCGTGCATCATCATCTATGTGAACATGCCCCCCTAGAACAACATTGTTCACAATGATCACTCTATCTCCTAAATAGCAATCATGTGCAATATGAGAGTTAACCATTATCAGACAATCGGAACCTACGCGGGTCATCCCATTTCCGATAGCTGTTCCGCGATGAATTGTCACTTGTTCCCGAACAATAGTACGGGCACCAATAATACAGCTTGTCAACTCACCTTTATATTTCAAATCTTGCGGGGCCAGACCAATTGTAGAGAATGGATAATAGACTGAATCTTTTCCCAAAACAGTTTTTCCCTCGACAATGACATTTGCTATAAGTTTTGCACCATCTTCAACAACAACATCATCACCAATAATACACCATGGACCAATATGTATTCCCTGTCCCAACTTAGCTTTTTCAGACACAATTGCCGATGGATGGATATAACAATCACGAGAGGAACGATTTATTTGTATATTTTTTGTCAGAGTTTCCTCCATCCCCTTAAAAAACTTTAAAACAACTCAATACTTATAATTATGATAAAATTAAGTTTATATTTTAAATATTTCCATAAATGAATTTTTAGCCAACAATCATGGCACTGAAAATTGCCTCAGCCACTGAAACTCCATTAACTTTTGCTATACCGCGAAATTTCCAGACATTTGCACGGTTACGTTCTTTTTCCACATGAATATGCAATTGATCCCCTGGAACAACCGGCTTTCTGAATTTCGCGCTATCCACAGTCATAAAATATACAAGTTTACCTTCGAATTCACTTCCGAGTGTTTTTACAACCAAAACCGCTGCCGTCTGAGCCATAGCTTCAATTATTAAAACACCAGGCATAACAGGATGTCCCGGAAAATGCCCAATAAAAAACTGATCATTTACCGTAACATTCTTAATTCCTGTTGCAGAGCTTCCCAATTTTACATCGACTACACGATCAATAAGTAAAAATGGATATCGATGCGGAATAGCCTTCATTATTCCCTCGATATCAATAACAAGTATATCGATTTCACTATTTATTGTATCTGATTGAACTGTAGAATTTTCTAGATTTTTATTCACGTTTTCAAACCATTATAAGAACGAAAAAATTAATTATTATTGCAAAACAAGAATGTTCATTCTTTTTCTTTTGAAGATGACTTAACAAGACGCCTTAAAAAAGCAACATTTCTGAAAAACTCTCGAAAAGGCATTGCCGGACTACCAATTACATCGGATTTAGCATCAATATCCGACATTACACCACATTGTGCACCTATTCGGGCATGTTCCCCAATATGGATATGTCCAATCAAACCTGCCTGTGCAGCAATTGTAACGAAATCCTCCAATCGGGTCGAGCCGGATATTCCAGCCTGGGCTACCACAATGCAGCATTTTCCCATTTGGACATTATGTCCGATTTGAACTAGATTATCTATTCTCGATCCTTCACCAATAACCGTATCTCTTACCGATCCCCGATCAATTGTTGAGTTAGAACCAATTTCAACATCATCTTTCAGGATAACTTTACCTATTTGAGGCACACTTAAAAAACCATGTTCACTAATGGCAAAACCAAATCCATCCTGTCCTATCCTAACTCCTGGATATAATGTAATTCTATTCCCCAATATTGCACAGCTCAAAGAAACATGACTTCCAATTCGACAGTTTTCACCAATTTCTACACCCTGTTCAATGACAGTATGTGACCCAATAATTGAACCCTTTCCAATTTTCACGTTTGCCTTTATCACTACAAATTCCTGGATTTCAACTTCATCATCAATCTGGGCAGTTGAGTCAATACAGGCAGAAGAATGAATACCGGCTTGAACCGAACTTTTAGGATAAAACAAAGATGCTATTCTCGCCCATTCCAAATACGGGTTTTTTGTTACCAATGCATGAGAATGATGGGGTATTTTATCTGCAAAAGCAGGTGAAACAATTATTAATCCGGCTTTTGTTTGAGATAGCAAGTCAATATATCGTTTATTATCAAGAAAACTAACCTCATTTTGCGTGGCTGATTGCAAAGGTGCAATTCCCATTAAATCAAAAGATTTATCTCGACCATTGTATGCTGGAACAAATTTGGCTTCAGAAGTCCCAATAATCTGTTCCAAGGCAATAGGCGCAGACTTTTTAAAAAAACGAGAATCACCAGGACAATTATTAATCGTATTCAGATTCACTTTATAATAACACCTGATTTTATTAATTATTTAGTTGTTTTCTTTGGTTCAACCGCTTTGGTCTGAGGTTTTTGAAGTTCAGGATTCGCTGTTGTTGGCATTGTTCCACTTTTTGCCAATTCTTCAGGATCGACATTTGCCGCAGGTACAAAAACAGATGGTAGATTTTTATTAAGCTCTTTTAAAACATCATTTGTAATATCGAGCTCATTAACGCTTAATGCGACTTGTTCACGATGTAGTACCAAATTCATATTATGACTGGAAGCCACATTCTGAATAATCTGAATCAATTCACGTTCAATCTGTCCAAAAGAAACTTGTGCCGCCTCTTGAATAATTCTGCTTCGATTGCGAAAATCCTTTTGTGCCTTTAAAACACGTGCCTGTAACTGACGTGCACGCGATTGAATTTGTTCAGAAGTCATTGTTCTAGCTTTTGCCTGAATTTGCTGCTGTTCCGAACGCCAAACTTTTTGTTCTTTTTGAACATCCTGTTGCAGATTGTCCCTACGAGCTTCCAATAATTTTGAGGCTTCAAGATAAGCGGTTGATTGACGCATAACATCCGGAACACTGATTACCCCAATTACAGCCTGTGGTGGTGGATTGGATTTTGCAATAGGGGCTGGTGTCGGAATTGGTGGTAATGGCAAAACAGGCTGATTTTGATTCTGCATATCGGTTTCATCGGAATCATCCGTGTCAGGAACAGAAGCAACCGGTACAGCTTTACTAACATTAGCAGTGGAATGCTTTACTGTTTTTGGCGTATTGATAACAGGTTTTGTCTGACTCCCTTTAGGAATGAACCATCCATTATTCTCGTCTGCGGCATGAACAGAATTATTAAATCCAGAAAATGAAGGAATAATCATTAACCCTGTCACTGCCAAAAAAAGCTTTAAATTTTTTGCCATTATAAATCCTTAAAACTGTTGTCCAAAACCAAACCTTAATAGTTGTACCCGGTCACGTCTCTGTTTGACAATAGGTATACCAACATCAACATTCAACATACCGAAAGGACTTTTCCATGAGATACCAGCACCAGTACTTACACGCGGTGTCATTGAATTTCCCCAAATCGGTGTATAACGATCTCCATCAGTTGCTTTATTGGTATAACGACGTTTAACACGCATTCCTCCCAAAGCACCCATATCCACAAAATAACGACCCATTAAACCCAGATCACGTGAAGCGGGCATGGGAAAATTAACTTGTGCTGAAGCCGTGTACATGAAACGACCTCCCAGAAAATCTTCCTCACCATGGGATTTACCCTCAACCACATGACTGATTGGATGCGTTCTTGGTCCAACTCCACCATCATAGAAACCACGCAAATTGTTACCACCAAGATAAAAGTTATCAATAACGCTTCTATGACTATGTCCTGAAATATCGCTTATATAGCCTGCACCACCACTGATACTCAATGTCCAATCACGATTACCGGTAAAATCATCCAGGGGGAAATACTGGGCAGCATCAATTTTACCTCGAACATATTTCGTGTCACCACCGACACCAGCAAAATCTCCACCCAGGCGAACCAAGGTTCCACTGTGAGGATTCATTCTCGAATCTCTCGTGTCATAAGTAATCGTCGTACCAATTTGCGACAAGAATGAATAACCTTTTTGATCAAGAATATAGAAAGATGAGTGGCTCCAAATATCATGAACCCTTCTTTCCATAATCGAATATGTCCATTGCTGTGACAGTACGTTATTAAATGCGTATCCGATACGAAAAGTTGCACCATATCTGTTTTCGGCATAATTCTGATAAGTCTGATAATTATTTTCAAGATAGAATATATCAATTCCCGCGACCATATTTTTTCCCAGAAAATATGGATCTGTTATCGAAAAATCAGCTTGTCGAGCATAATAGGCCATTGTACCGTTAATTCCCGCATCAACCCCTGTTCCAAGGAAATTACGCTGCCTTAACCCTATATTTCCCAACACACCGGAATCCGTGGAATATCCTCCCCCTAGTGAGAATTCACCTGTTGGTTTTTCCTGAACATTTACAGAAACCATTCGTTTATCAGGAGCGGAACCTTTACTTTTTTCTACTTTGACAGTTTTGAAATATCCCAAATCCTCAACTGATTGCTTTATATATTTCTCGGTTGTATCAGTAAAAGGATCATTTTCAGCTATAGGCAACTCACGACGAATAACCTTATCCTGAGTCACCGTATTACCGTTAATGTCTATTCTCTCAACATAAACCCTCGGCCCTTCCATAACATCAAAAAGCAGATCAACAATCTTTTTTTCCGGGTTACGCGCAATTTCGGGTCTTACCACGGCAAAGGGATGTCCCTGTGACTGCAATGTTTCCTGAATATCTTTAGCTAAATCATCAATTTCCTTACCATCATAGATTTGCCCTTTACGTATTGGAATCATCCGTTGAACTTTTTCAGCTGTCACATTTTCAACATTTGATCGGGCATCAACCTTACCCAGGCGATATTGAGGACCCTCTTCCATTGTATAGGTAATGTAAAAAGATTTATGGTCAGGTGATAATTCACCTGTAGCATTAATCATTTTGAAATCGACATAACCGTTACGTAAATAAAATCTTCGAATCAATTCCGCATCATAACGGACTCGTTCAGGATTATACTGATCGGAAGAGGAAAAGAATCGATACCACGCAGCTTCTTTTGAAGAGGTTACCTGACTTAAGCGTGCCTCACTGAATGCATGGTTACCAACAAAAGTAAGTTTTTTTATTAAAGTTTTAGGACCCTCATCAATTCTAAAAACAACATCAATACGATTATGAGACAGATTGATAATTTGTGGCGTAACAGTTACTGAATAACGTCCTTTTGCTCCATACATGGCAAGGATACGCTGACGATCAGAAGCAATCAGTGAAGGGGAATAAACAGAACGCGCCCTCAAGGAAGTGTATTTCTGAATATCCGTATCCTTGAGTTTGGAATTACCCTCATAAGCAACACGATTGATAATCGGATTCTCTATAACCTTGATTTGTAACGTACTGCCGGAACGATGCAGGCTTATATCTTTGAATAAACCTGTGGCATAAAGTGTTTTTAAAGAACGATCCAATAAATCCTTATTAAATGGATCACCTGGTTGGGCCAGCATATAAGAAAGAACTGTCGGGGTTTCAACTCGATCATTTCCATATACTTCAATTGATTGGATAATACCGCCCTGTTTCGTTACTTGATTATCAACAGAACGCTTTTTATTACGGGATTTTTTTATAGAACTTCGACGATAATCCGCTTTTTTATGATGAGATGCATAAGAAGTTTTACTTGTTGTTTGAGCATGTAACGATACGCACATAAAAGGAAATATGCATACAGAAGCAAACAACGCCGAACGTTTACCGGACAAATCAGCCACCCTTTATTACCAAAACAAATCCATTCAATTCAATATCACAAGAAATACAACAATTAAATCAAATTTTATTTCTTAAACTAAAGGGGTAACGATTTTTAATCCTTTTTACAAGTTTTTGATTACAGAAATTGAATAGAATTTATTTACTGTGGCTTGTAAACCAGCTTATCAAACCCAATTGTGATATATCGTTATATGTTGAAAATAAAAAAAGCAACAAAATCAATCCGAAACCGATTTGAAATGCCCATACCTGAATTTTTTTATGAACAGGTTTACGACATACAGCTTCAATAACATAAAATAATAACCGTCCTCCATCCAACATTGGAATCGGAAACAAATTTATAAGGCCTAAATTAATGGATAAAACTGCCATCATTAAGATTAATTGATCAAAACCTTTTTCTGCAACTTGACCAGAAATCTGGGCTATTTTTATTGGTCCGCCCAGTTCACTCAAGGAACGTTGTCTGGTAACCATCTGCCCTAGTCCAATAACAGTGTCAGCGGTTATATTCCATGTTTCACGGAATGCATACACGACAGAATCTTCGATTGACAATCGATGTTTTTCAACAAAAATTCTGCCCATGACAATTCCCAACTGCCCTATTGATTTATGGTCAATTAATTTTGAACTAATTGTGATCGGCAATGAAACTTCCTTACCTTCTCTCTTCACAATCACCGTTGTCGTCATTCCCGGATGCTTTTTCGCAAATAAAGCCAGGGATTGAGCATCAGGATTTTTATATTTGTCAATTTGAATAATTATATCATGAGGCTTCATACCAGCTTGACTGGCAGCACTATTGGGAACAATATTTTCCACCACTGGTTTAATAAAAGGTTTACCTGAAATTGCGAATACACCGGCAAACAGGATCACGGCTAAAACAAAATTAAAAAAAGGTCCTGCAAAAATAACGATTGAACGATCCAATACAGATTTTGCATGAAATGTCCTCCCCGGAATCCAATTTGCTTTTTGTTCATCCGTGGCATCTTCCGGATCTTCAAATCCATGCGGTTTTACGTAACCACCCAACGGAATAGGACATAACCGCCATTCGGTTCCAACTTTATCACGCCATTTATATAGCGGCTTGCCAAAACCAATTGAAAATACGTCGACATGAACCCCACGCCAACGTGCAGCCAAATAATGACCAAGTTCATGAATGAATACAAGCACTCCTAATACAAATATGAAAGAGATAATTGTTACTATAAACGCATGCATCCAGTCTTACCCTATATTTCTTAGATTAGTTATTGTAATTGTTCAGCCACTCTTTTGCGCAACGTCGAGCTTCCATATCCCAATGCAACACATCTTCTAGTGAATTCGCCGTCGGTGCACCAAGTTTTTGCATGACGGTTTCAACTAGAGCCGCTATATGGAGAAAACGAATTTTTTCATGAAGAAATGCATCAACTGCCACTTCATTGGCTGCTGATAGAATGGTTGGCGCACATTTACCAGCTTTCAAGGATTCACGTGCCAATCTTAAAGCTGGAAATCTTACTTCGTCAGGTGCTTCAAAATCCAACTTTCCTGCCTTGGCAAGATTCAATCGTTCAACATTTGAATACATTCTCTTTGGCCATGCCAGAGTATGAGCAATTGGAATTCTCATATCTGGAGAACCAAGTTGTGCCAAGATACTTCCATCTTCATATTGTACCATACTGTGTACAATGGATTGGGGGTGGATTAAAACATCAATTTTATTCTCGCTTACAGAAAACAACCTAGCCGCCTCAATAATTTCCAACCCTTTATTAAACATTGTTGCTGAATCAATGGTAATCTTGGCACCCATCGTCCATGTCGGATGTTTTAATGCCTGATCTAGTGAAACATTTTTCATCTCTTCAAGGGAAAATTTTCGAAATGGCCCACCAGAGGCAGTAAGAATAATTTTTTCAATTGCATTATATTGTTTGTCCGCCATTGACTGAAAAACAGCATTATGCTCGGAATCAACAGGAAGTAATGTCGCGCCAGCCTCTTTCACGGCCTTTAACATCACATCTCCAGCTGAAACCAAGGCCTCTTTGTTAGCCAAGGCAACATAATGACCGTTTTTAACGGCAGCCAAAGTTGGTTCCAAGCCAATGGCACCAGTAATAGCCGCCATTGTCCAATCTACGGGAATAGCTGCCGCTTCCAATACAGCTTGGCGCCCCCCCATTACTTTTACAGGGAAAGAATTCAGCAATTCTTTCAATTCTGGTAAAAATTGATCATCTGCAATAACAGCATATTCAGCATTAAGCTTAATTGCCTGTTCAGCAAGTCTTTTAAAATTCTTGCCTCCAATCAAGGCAACCGTTTTGAACGCCTGAGGATCTTGCAACAAGAGATCAACTGTCGAACACCCAATACTTCCTGTACAACCCAATATTGAAACCGTCTTCATTTCCTAAAATCCTCTTCATGTCCAAAACCAGAATGCTCCCTTTATTATTTAAACAAATATAAAGGTATATTAGGTTTTATATTAAATATTAATTGATTATTAGCTAGTAATCCACCATTCCATTTGACACCCTCTATTTCAGATGGCAGGAAAAAAGTAAGAAGAGCGACCAAAATTGATACTGTCAACAAAGCATCGCAACGATCCAGAACCCCCCCATGTCCGGGAATGATTTTCCCTGAATCTTTAACACCTAAAATACGTTTAAGTTTACTTTCAAGCAAATCACCAATTTGCGCCATAATACCGATAAGAACACTCAAGACACATCCGATAAGATAGGAATGTTCAATTCCTTGATTCAAATATCCAATGATACAGGCACCGACGCAGCCAGCACCAATCAATCCACCTATAGCCCCTGACCAGGTTTTGCCAGGAGAGACAGAAGGAATAAGTTTGGGACCACCAACAAGTTTTCCAACAAGATAAGCACAACTGTCACTTGCAATAACAACCGAAACAATCCAGATGATCATCCAAGTTTGAAAGCCTGTCATAAACCGTAGCCACAATAAAGATAAACCAGCGCCACCGATAATCACTGATCCCAACCATAATTGTGGTCCAAAGATAAAGGCAAATCCCAATATGATATAAAGCGATTGTGTCCACATCCCTTCAAGGGCGGCGCAATAGGCTATAACAGGCCAAAATAAAAACAGGCACCCCTTAAAATTTTTATAACTAATTTTAAAAAGATTTTCCCATTCATATACCATTACGATACTTATAATGGAAATCATACCGATGTAATACCATTCACCCCATACAATACAAATCAAAGCAACAGGAACAATAATCACTGCAGAAACAATTCGTACAGGCAAATCCTGCCAAGAAGCTTGCTGATTATTATTCACTATCTTCTAATCCCGGTCTGGCACCAAAACGTCGTTCCCGACGAATATAAATATCTATAACCCTATCAAAATCCTCTTTGTCAAAATCTGGCCAAAGCGTATCAATGAAAATTAATTCAGCATAAGCGGCCTGCCATAAAAGAAAATTCGATAATCTGCTTTCACCACTTGTTCGTAAAATAAGATCTGGATCTGGTATATCTGCCGTAAAAAGATATGATGCAAATAAATCTTCTGTTATGTCCCGTGAATCAAGCAACTTATCAACCCGATCCTGACAAATTCTTTTAACTGCCTGAATAACCTCTCCTCTCCCTCCATAGGAAAGAGCCAAAGTCAGGACAAGCGCATCATTATTCTTTGTCAAATATTCCACTGCATGCAAATCGTTTTGAAGATTTTGGTCAAAACGTGTAATATCACCGATTATACGAATACGAATATTCTGCTTATGAAGCTTTTTAACTTCGCTTTTAAGGTAAAATTTCAAAAGTCCGGTTAAATCTGATACTTCCTCTGGTGTTCTTTGCCAATTTTCAGAAGAAAACGCATAAAGAGTCAACCATTTTATCTGTTTTTCAATAGCAAATTCAATACTGCGTTTGACCGCCTGTGCACCTGCACGATGTCCGGCAATTCTCGGCAACCCTCTTGCAGTTGCCCAACGACTGTTGCCATCCATAATGATCGCAACATGTTGGGGTATTTCACAATCATCCATTGTTGATGATATTTTGACATTATCATGAACAGTAGGTAAAACCATTAATTATCAACCTGATGTTTATGATCTATACCTGTTTAATGTCACGTTCTTTTTCAGCAAAAACCTCATCAATTTTATTGACATACTGATCAGTTATTTTCTGAATTTCATCAGACCAATCTTTTACATCATCTTGGCTGATTTCACCTTTTTTTTCAGCAGCTTTGGTTTTGTCCATTCCATCACGACGAACACCCCTCACCGCAATTTTTGCATTTTCAGCATACCGACTTGCAGCCTTAACCATTTCATTACGTCGCTCTTCAGTCAACTGTGGAATAGGCACTCTAATTAATTGCCCGTCAGGAATAGGATTTAATCCCAACCCACTTTCCCTTATCGCCTTGTCTACAGCGGATACTAACGTCTTGTCCCATATTTGAACAGATAACATTCGTGATTCTGGCGCTGTAATGGAAGCGACCTGAGTAATTGGTGTAATGCTTCCATAAGCATCAACGCGAATAGGCTCCAGCAAGGCCGGAGTTGCACGTCCCGAACGCAACCCTGCCAGATCATGCTTAAAAGATTCAATAGCGCTCTGCATACGTCGTGTCAGATCCTGCTTTAAACTATTAATATCATCAACCACATCAACACCTTTAAAATTATTAAGATTATTTAATTTATCTTTTACTTATGATTTGAAGAAGAAGCAACCACTCTGGTACAAACACCATTCCCCAATAACACATTTTCAAAATTGCCTTCTTTGTGTACATTAAACACTATCATTGGCAACTTATTATCCTGAGCCAGACTGAAAGCCGTCGCATCCATGATATTTAATTCCTTGATGAGAGCCTCAGAATAGGTGATTGTATCATATCTTTTGGCATCAGGATTGTTCTTGGGGTCGCTATCATAGACACCGTCAACCTGTGTCCCTTTCAGCATAATATCACATCCCATCTCTATGGCTCGCAACGCTGCGGCTGTATCCGTAGTAAAATAGGGATTTCCCGTACCCGCCGCAAAAATAACCACCCGTCCCTGTTTTATATGTGAAATGGCCTTGTTTCTTACATAATTTTCTGCAATCTGAGGAATATCAATCGCCGACATGATACAGCTTTCAATATGATGCTGTTCCAAAACATTATGCAAAACAATTGCGTTAATCACTGTAGCCAGCATTCCAGCATAATCACCATGAACACGATCTATTCCCTTGGAGGCTGCAGTCATGCCACGAAAAATATTGCCACCACCGATTACCAAACAAACTTCCACACCAGACTTAACAACATTGGCGATATCGCTTACAATAGCGTTTGCAACTTTTGGATCGATACCATAACTACCTTCACCCAGTAAAGCCTCACCTGAAATTTTCAATAAAACTCGTTTAGGAACAATTTTTTCTGAAGAAACCATTATAAATTCACATTGTAAATAAAGTTTTTTTTAAGTGGTTAAAGATATTATATCAGCCATTAAAATTTTGAAAGAATGAAAATAAATTTTAATTGATTAACAAACAATGCTTACCCTATGAAAGATCAAGCCCTATGGCTTTTAATCGATTATTTTCACTATCCCAATTCTTTCTTTCCTTAACTGTTAAAAAAACGTGACATGGCCGTTCCAATAAACGAGAAAGTTCTTTTCGGGCCCGTTCACCGATCATTCGTATTTTTTGTCCTTGATGCCCAATTATAATCGCTTTGTGATTGGGTTTAGAGACATATATTACCAAATCAACCCGTATTGAATGATCAGATTTTTCTTTGAAACTTTCTGTTTCAACGGTTATTGCATAAGGAATTTCTTCATGAGTCTTCATAAAAATTTGTTCACGTACCAACTCGGCAGCAAGCAACCGGTCTGGCAAATTGGTCAAATCATCATCTGGATATAGCCATGGCCCTTCAGGAACCTCTTTTGCCAGTGCTTCCATTAAATCATTTACACCATTCCCCTTTTTCGCACTCACCATAAAACTACGTTCTATTGAAAGTAAACTATTAACCTGATCTGCAAGAGGCAACAGTTTCTGGGGGATAATTTTATCAATTTTATTTAATACCAACCAAATACGGCGGCTAGTTTCCTTCAATTTTTGAATTATATGGTTAATCTCTTCATTTAATCCATTATGTGCATCCAGAATAAAAAGGGTTATATCTGAATCCACCGCACCGGTCCAGGCATTTGAAACCATCAATTCGTCCAGACGTCTCTTAGGCTTAAATATACCTGGTGTATCGACCAAAAGAATTTGAGATTGCTGATGCATAACAATTCCCAATATCCTCATTCTTGTTGTTTGTGCCTTGGGGCTGACAATTGACAATTTCGCCCCTACCATTTGATTTAACAAAGTTGATTTACCAGCATTTGGCGCGCCTATTAATGCAACAAAACCGCAACGCATCACTTATTACCCTGTCTCTTGATTTTATTAACCTTATTTAGTTTGCCCAGCAAATCCTTGGCTGCCGCACTCTGTGCACTTCTTTTGCTTCCCCCTTTACCTTGTCCCTCCATATTTTGTGCCTTGACGTTTATAATAAATACAGGCGTATGGGACGGACCCTCCTGGGAAACCAATTCATATACTGGTAAAGGCAATCCTCTTGTCAACAGCCATTCTTGCAATGCTGTTTTTGAATCTTTGGGAGGCAGCGCCTGCGCTTTCATAATATCAACCCATAATTTACGGACGAATTTTCTGACAGGTTCAAGTCCTCCATCAAGATACATCGCCCCCAAAATAGCCTCTACAGCATCAGCCAGAACACTTTCGGTATAATTGACCCCGGCTTTTTCTTCATGTGACGCAACATGAATACTGTTATGAATTTCAAGTTTTGATGCTATTTTTGCCAAAACTGTTTTGGACACAAGATTGGCATGACGAGGTCCAAGATCACCTTCCTGCTCATCCGGAAAACGTTCCAATAACCATTCCGCCATCACCAATCCTAAAACACGGTCACCAATAAACTCCAACCGTTCATTTGACCGGGCTCTTTTCCTTTTTTTATGTGCATATTTTTGCTCATACACTGCGGAACGATGGGTTAAAGCCTTTCGGAACAATGACTTTTTTACAAATTCATATCCCAGTTTATTTTCAAGTTCTTTTTCAGAAGAATTCAGGGAGTTAATAGTTATTTTTGTCATTTTACCGCTTTAAACAATCTATCCCAACGTATTTCAACTGGCCAATACCAAAATTGCCAAACTGGATGCTGACTATCATAAGAATAAAAAATAAACTGCACTTTCCCGATTAAGTGATCAATTGGGACATATCCAAGATAATCTGGCGAATTAGGATCTGTGAATCGACTGTCCGCACTATGTTCACGATTATCACCCATAGCGAAAAAATGTCCCTGAGGCACCTTGTAGAGAACAGTATTATTTACGTTTAATTCCCCATTCCATAAATAGGGAGATTGTTCATATTCATCAAAATCTTTTTGCAGAATATCGTGTTTAACAATTTTACTATTGGCTGGTAGGAATTCAGTAAATCGATGATCCACTTCAACAGGAACAGAAGAATTCTCTTTATAGTGATATTTTCCTCTAAATTGACGTTCAACGGCCTTGCCATTTACGTATAAAACACTATTTTTTACCTGAACAGTATCTCCCGGTAAACCGATAATTCTTTTTACGTAGTAATCGTAGGGAGGCTTAGTACTTCTAAAAACAGCTACATCTCCTCTTTTCGGAGCTTTATACCATAGCCTGCCTTTAAGATCCGGATGATAGAAAGGTAAGGAATAGCGAGAATACCCATAACTGTATTTACTAACAAAAATATAATCCCCAACCAAAAGGGTCGGGATCATAGAACCAGATGGGATATTGCAGGGCTCGAATAGTAAAATGCGTATAACAAGAATAATAAGACCACCCCAAAAGATAGTAAAAATCAATTCCTTGATCTGATGCCATATTGAAACATGTTTTTCATTATTTCCTGTATCTTTTACAGGTTTATTTATCTTATCCTGATTATTTTCCATATAAACATTCTATCTTGTTAAATTCCTGATTAGGTGCCCGATTTAGATGCGGTATTTCAAAGTTTCACGATCACTGTTCATTTACGATATTCATTGGAAGCATTTCAATAATAACTTGCGCAAATGCATAAGGATATTCATCACTCATGGTCAGTAAAATATTCGTTTTTTTATTTTTATCAATTAATTTTTGTAAAGATCTGAAAGCGCCATTATATAATCTTAATGTTGGTTTACCTTTTTCGTTATTGACAATTTCAATATCCTTGTAAAAAACCTCTTCTGTAAATCCCGTACCCAATGCCTTGGCACAAGCCTCCTTTGCTGCCCACCGCTTGGCATAAGTTCCAGACTTAAGTTTGTCTGATCGCATTTCAGCCTTTTTTATCTCTTTATCAGTAAATATACGATGAAGAAAACGTTCCTTATGGTGTGTAATGACTTTTTCAATACGACGAATGTCACATAAATCTGACCCAATACCAATAATCACTTTATTTCTCCATTAATCATGAACATGATCGTTCAACATGAACAATTCCCTTGACCATTTGCAAACCATTGATAACCTGATTTAAATGTGTAAGGTCTTTAACTTCCACATCCAAAAGAATTTCGATGAAATCCATATGTCGGTTAACAATTTTCAAATTTATCAAAGAGCCATCATACTGAACAATACGATTGGCAATAGTTGCCAGAATGACGTTGTCGTTTTCCGCTACAATTTTAATACGCGCTGTATAATTTTTCTGTCTATTCACCTGGTTTAATATATCATAGTCCCAATCCAAACTCATAAAACGTTCTGGGGTAGCAGAAAAACTGTTTAATGTTGAACATTCCTTGCGATGAATAGTGATCCCCTTGCCTGTTGCAACAATACCAACAATGGCATCATCGGGAATTGGATGACAGCAACCCGCAAAATGAACCACAATTCCCTTATCCATACCTTTCAATGGGGAAGAGAATTTATGATCGTCTTTATTTTTATTTTGGCTAATACGGCCTTTATCGCTTAACCCGGGCACAAAACGAGGGGCACGTTTAATAGGTTTTAATTCTGGATAAGCAACATATACTATATCTTTGGCAGAAATATTATCGCTACCCACCGCTATATATAATTCATCAAGAGAGGTTTGTTTAAAATTCTTTAAAACAGTTTCAAGAATTTTTTGTGATCCATCAACACCTTCCTGCCGAAAAGCCTTAGCCAACGCAACGCGTCCAGCTTCCATTTTCAATTCTTTTTGTTGATTACTTACAAAATGACGAATTCGAGCTCTCGCTTTTCCAGTAACTACAAATCTTTCCCAGGATGGAGAAGGGTTACCTTCCCGTGCAGTCATAATTTCCACTTGATCACCATTTTTTAATTTTTGGCGCAAGGGGATAAGTCGTCCATTCACTTTTGCACCAACACAACGATCCCCAACCTGACTATGAACCGCATAGGCAAAGTCGACAGGTGTCGCTCCTCTTGGTAGCTGGATCAATTCCCCTTTCGGTGTGAAACAAAAAACGAGATCCTGATATAATTCCAGCTTCGTATTTTCCAAAAATTCATCTGGGGCTGTTGAATCTTCAAGAATTTCAAGAAGATCCTGAACCCAGCGTAATTTTTTCATCTTGGCAGCAATGCCAATAACCTGGTCATTATTTTTACTGTTTTTGTTAATAATCGGCAGCTGCTTATATATCCAATGAGACGCAACACCATTTTCAGCAATATCATGCATCTCTCTTGTACGGATTTGAATTTCAATTTTCTGATTGCGAGGAAAACGCAAGGTTACCCCCGTATGAATACTCTGATAACCATTGGCCTTGGGCGCTGAAATATAGTCTTTAAAACGTCCGGCTACAACAGGGTAATGACTATGCACTATACCAAGGGCTGTATAACAATCCTCTTTGGTTTCAACCACAATTCGAAATGCCATTATGTCGGAAAGCTGTTCAAAGGTAACCTGCCTTCGCTGCATTTTTTCCCAAATAGAGTAACAAGATTTTTCCCTTCCCGTTACCTCGACCTGCTTCAACCCACCCTTTTGGCAGATTGCCTTAAGCTCGGCACAGACTTCCTCAATAATATCTGCACCCTGTCCACGCAAGAAATTTAAACGCGCTTTAATAGAAGCATCTGCCTCAGGTTCCAAAACAGAAAATGCAATATTTTGCAATTCCCTTTTCACATTATCCATTCCGATACGTTCGGCCAATGGCGCGTAAATATCCATTGTTTCACGAGCAATACGCTGCCTACGATCCAGTCTTTGAACATAGTGTAAAGTACGCATGTTATGCAGACGATCAGCAAGCTTGACAATCAATACACGTATATCCTTGGACATCGCCAAGACAAGTTTACGAAAATTTTCAGCTTGTTTTGTCTTATCAGATTGTAATTCAAGCCTTGTCAGTTTGGTAACGCCATCCACCAAATCTGCAACAACCTTGCTGAATTCTTTTTCTATAAATTCTCGGGTAATTTCTGTATCTTCTATCGTATCATGCAAAAGACCTGTTACGATAGAGGCAATATCAACTTTCATATGAGCCAAAATATTTGCCACAGCCAAAGGATGTGTAATATATGGGGCCCCATTGTCACGATACTGTTTCTCGTGTGCTTGAACAGAAATTCTAAAAGCTTTCTCTACACAAGCAACATTCGCCTCCGGCTCATATTTCCGAATACGATCAATTAATCCAGCGCAATCAATTTGATTGCTTTCACTCAAGGCTATGGGAAAGCTGATATTTTCCACTTATAATCCAAAAATTAAATGACACTCTTATTTAATTTTATAGATTATAAAACTGAAAAATAAAATTAAATTATTCCTCTTTATTTTCAGAAGCCATACGACGACGATCCAATTCATGCATGATCTGATTAATGTTCTCAAAGGAATTTGTCGGTTTGGCCTGCTCTTCCTCGATTGAAACATCTTGAAGGCCAAAGATATTTTTTTCCGCTGGGATCAGATCTGCAACCTCCTCCTCCACTGGTTCAGGTTCAGGAGCACGAGTCAGGGTACGGATAATATCATTTTTAATTGTTGCAAGATCAATTTTTTCATCTGCAATTTCTCTTAGGGCAACCACTGGATTTTTATCATTGTCACGATCTATAGTTAACGCCTCACCTCTTGAAATGTTGCGTGCTCGTTGTGAAGCATAAAGCACCAATTCAAAACGATTAGGAATTTTTTCAACACAATCTTCTACAGTAACGCGTGCCATTCAAATTAATCTCCAGATTCAAAAGGATTTCACCAATATCATATTTTTATCAAGAAATCAAATATAAGGTTCAATACCCTGATCAGGTGGTAGTTCTGATATTAATTCATCAAGTGATTTCTTGCTTTCGGGATGAACCCAATTTGGCAATACATCTCTTAAGGGATATAAAACAAAAGCCCTTAAATGTGCCCGGGGATGCGGCACGATCAATCGTGATGAATCTTTGATGATTTTGTCATGATATGCGATTATATCGAGGTCAAGCGGGCGAGATTCATTTATCTTTTGACGTATTCTACCTGCTTTGTCCTCCAAATCATTTAAAATTGACAGTAAATCTTCGCATGGAATTTGACTATCAAACAATATGACACCATTTATATATAAAGGTTGAGATGACGGCGGAATTGGTGTAGTTTGGTACATTGGAGAAACGACCATGGAGGTATCATTAAGTTTTTTACCCAAATAATAAAATGCTTTTTGACACATTTCATAAGGGTTGTCTCCCCATGCTCCTGGAAGGTTGCTTCCGACTGAAATAATAATCATAGTTTTGTAATAATTACCTAAATAAATAAATTTACATCACAAGGATACAAAATATCTCGCCTTTTAATGTAAAATTGATATAACCTATAAAATGTTGATATAACTGATAAAACAAATTATGTATAACGATTTTTATTCTTATTTAACTCCTGCTTTCAAAAATTTTAAGGTGCTTATAAATGTTTCTTAAAAATAATGAAAAGGTCTGCTTATTTATCGATGGAGCAAACCTTTATTCCGCATCACGTAATCTGAATTTTGATGTCGATTACAGAAATTTACTCAATTTTTTTAAAAAACAATGTAACGTCATTCGTGCCTATTATTATTCTGCCGTCCTAGATACAGAAGAATATTCTCCATTAAAACCCCTGACTGACTGGTTGGCCTATAATGGATTTCTTCTGGTTACCAAGAATGCCCGTGAATTTACAGACCAAAATGGTCGGCGACGGGTAAAAGGAAGCATGGATATTGAATTGGCTGTCGATATGATGGAAATCGCTCCAAAAATTGATCATGCCATATTATTCAGTGGTGATGCCGATTTACGACGCCTTGTTGAATCCGTTCAACGACAGGGGGTACGTGTTTCTGTCGTATCTTCTATCAAAACCAACCCACCCATGATTGGTGATGAATTAAGAAGACAAGCCGATCAATTTATTGAATTAACAAGCATTGCACCCGAGTTCACTCGACGGCCAAATGAAGCCCAACAATAACTATACATAATCTTTATATCCAATTTTATTACAGTCTATTTTTTCAAAAAATATTTAATTTCATGATAAATTTAACACCTGACATAAATTGTAGCATTTGTCCTCGTCTTAAAAATTTTAGAGAAGAAAATAAAGAAAAATTTCCCACAGGCTGGAATGCACCTGTTCCAACCTGGGGGAATATTGATTCAGAATTACTTGTTGTTGGTCTAGCTCCGGGATTAAAAGGGGCAAACTTGACCGGGCGTCCTTTCACGGGAGATTATGCAGGCATTTTACTCTACAATACTCTTATCAAATACAAATTTGCCTCTGGAACTTATCAGGCTGATCCCAATGATGGTTTGACCCTGATCAATTGTAAAATCTTAAATGCCGTTCGTTGCGTACCACCTCAAAATAAACCCACAACGCAAGAGGAAAAAAACTGTCGCCCTTATTTGAAATCAGCAATTGCAAATATGATGAATTTAAAAATTATTTTGGCGTTGGGTGTAATTGCACATAAAAATATTTTGTCATGTTTTAACATTTCGAATTCTAAAGTGAAATTCAAGCATGGACAATATATTCAACTAAATAAAAAAATATCGCTGGTCGACAGCTATCATGTATCAAAATATAATACAAGTACCAGATTATTAACAACGGAAATGTTTGAAAATTTGATAGAATCTATTCACGTCAAACTTGATTAGGATTACTTTCTCTTTTTTAAAAAAAATTGAAAAATAATTATCAAGATCATTATTACAACTAATAATCCATAAACAAATAACGGGAATATTCCAAGAGCCATCTCTACTGTCATAACTTAAATTCTACAGTTTTTTACAAGTTATAATATTTTCTAAATAAAATAACCCATTTCAATTAAAATAAAAAATTTTGTTTCTAAAAATTGCAATAGATTTTGCTGATATTTTTATCTACTCATTTTATTTAAAATATTCAAATATACTCTTTAATTTTATTAAATAAATACCTTTATTAAAAGAAAACAAATATAACTAAATTAAAACTACAAACAACCTTTATAAAACAAAACACAAATCTTATACTTACACTATGATAGGAAATACTATGCCTTCTAAAATAAATGTAAGAGATATCCCCGTACAAAACATTAATTGTGGAAATATCATTTTTTATCTTGATCAACTATGGAAGGTCATAAAAATAAGATATTCCCTTAAAAATTCATGCATCAATTTTCATGCCATAAGACAAATCAATAATACAGACACAACATCTCTTGAAAATATAGACAAGGATATTATCCAATTGCAAAGAGTTCCCGAAGCTTCCATCACAATTGTTGAAAATACCTAACTTATTACTTATCAGCCATCTGAATTCTTTTTTATATATAAATATTTCATTATTATTATAATTATTATTTATATATAAAAAATTTAAATTCCTCTATAATAATGTCAAGACTATTGCTTTTTTATTATTTCTGATAATAATAATTATTATCATTAAGCGTTACAAATCATATTATGCATCAAAAAACTTTATTCTTGATAAAATCCATTCATCGCTGGATAGGGCTGGCAGGTGGATGGTTTCTTTTTATAATTATTATTTCAGGCAGCCTAACCTTATTTGATAGTGAAATCAATCAATGGATGCGGCCAGAACTTGCACGGGTCAAACCGGCCCCCCTTTCCTCCAAGGCACTGGATAATGCCTACAAAATTTGGACATATAGCCAAAATATGCCCAAAAATTTAATTAAACTTCCCTCTTCTCGCGATCCCTATCTATATGTTTCCTATTTAAAAGGCAATATAAAACGCAATATTGTTCTTGACCCTCATGAAGGGAATATTATTCCAGTCCGAAATACAGCAGGCGCTTCATTTATCGTTTCCATTCATAAAAAACTATATATGAATCCTAGATATGGACAATTTATTTTACTTATTGTCGCTTTTTTCTTTATTCTTTCAATCATTACTGGTGTGATTTTACATTATAAACCCTTTATCAAAATGCTTTTTAACCTTCAGGTCAAGGCTGCCCCCCTTCGACAACAACTTAATTATCATACGTCCATTGGAATAATTTTCTTGCCATTTCTTTTTATAATAGCATTAAGCGGTTTTTTATTCATCATTCCTCATTATCTACCTTCTCCTCATCCTCAATCAAAACCTGAAAATATATATAAAGACAATCTGAACACATTATCTAAACAAAATTTACTCAATTTAGTTAATGAAACTGAACGTTATTTTAATAATCCCGCAGGATTCATTTTTTTTACTCCTAAAGAAATAAAAATAAGTGAAGCGAACAATAGTCATCTAACCAGTTTTAAAAATCTAGTTGGTTTTGATAAAACTTCAGGAAAATTAACATCACATTCTTCCTTATCCCCCATGTTTGGTTATCCTGAAAAAGTTATTTTTGGCATTCATATGGCCAGGGCAGGTGGAGCCATATTCAGAACTATCAATTTTATATTAGGATTGGGCAGTGCGTTTTGCATAGCTTTTGGTCTTTTATATTATTCTAATCGCCATAAAAATAAACTTTTTACAAACAAAATAACCTATATTGGATATAAAACAATTGAAGGAATTAATACTAGCGTCATTATGGGAACTCTTATAGGATTCATATCCCTTTTATGGATCAATCGATTTATTCCCTTTGATTTTCCAAACAGAATCCATAATGAAATTTTTTTATTTTTCACAATATGTCTTCTTGTCTGCATTTACGGTTTTTTATCAGCATATTTTAACTATACAAATCATGCCTTAAAAAAATTAATGACAATATTCAGCTATCTCTGTCTACTTCTTCCTATTGTGGATCTGTTATTCAATAATATCCTGATAAAAGCCTCGTTACTGAATGGAAATTTCCTTTTTATAAAAATGGATGGCACAGTTTTTATTTTAGGTATTGTTTCATTATTGTTTTGCTCATATTTAAATAAAAAATCTTATCTATCATGATCATACTTATTATAACGTTAAATATTCTTGGCATATTCGTTTTTGCTGGCAGTCTGAAGAAATTTCAAGATAAACTACCAAACCAGTATTCAAACGAACAAATAAAATATTATTGTAAAATTATCAGTGTGTTGCTTATATTTTGCAGCTTTATACTTTGTCATTTATGTTGGAGGAAGATAGGCTGGATAATTGGGGTCAACCTGACCTCCATCAATATGCTTGCAGTCACTATCGTGATAAGTTACTTTCCTCAATTTTTTTTAAAATGGAATGATAAATTTCATTCTATATTTGCTTCATAGTCAGGCAAGTATCTATATAAATTTATTCATTTATGGTCAGGCAGTAATTTCGTATCAAGACCCATCAATTGACCTAATCGGGACAAACGACGTGAGACTGTCTCACTGATAACAGCATCCAGATGATGATAATAATATAATGTAAGTTTCTTTTTCCCAACTTTTAACCGTGTTCTCAACAAAAGATTGGGAAGATTTCCTGATAATGTATATGCCAATCGAAATGCCAGTCCCAATATCACAGCCTGTTCATAATGTTTAGGAGAAAGAATTTTCTTGGAAGCAGACAGAAATTTATCATTCATGGTGGCATCATAACGTATCGCAATTGTCAAGGCCAAAAAGGCTCGCAACTGATGGTCAAACGCCATGCCGGCCATTCGTAAAATACGATAATAAGCCTGCTCTTTACGATAGGCTGGATGGTCATGACAACCACAATCAGAAATCATACAGGCTACCCAGCGTTTTTGCTGCATATCCTGATCTTCATTATTAAAAAGTGAATCTGTCCACTTGATCAGAGCGGAAGGAAATTCCTGTACACGACCCAATCGTTTACAAATATCTAAAGCTGCAGCTTCTTGTGGGTTTTGATTACGATTATTTTCGGCAATAACATTTCGCATATACCAACCTTCCCGAACCCCTTCTGCGCAAAAAATAATTTTTGACGGTTTCAAAATCATTAATAACTGTTTCAACACCGTGGCGGCATATGGTAAATCGTTTAACCTTTTATGAATTAAGGCCTGTGTATTTAAATTTCCATCTTTTAGCTTAAGTAAAATCCAATCCACAAGAATTTTTGCTTCATTATAAGAAAGCGTATAATAATGAACGATACAAATCGGATAAGAAGTGTATTCCATATATAATTGTGCCATTGCCCGAAAAGCACCACCGACCAAATATAATTTTTTCTTTTTGGATTCATGCAACCATTTAACCGATTTTATATCCCTACCCGCAATAACATTCGCTTTTGGAATTTTCTTGCCTGCACGATCCATCAGGCGAATAACACCCAAAGACAAGGTTTGTGCATTATATCGCTGCTGATTTGAAATTTGCACCAGCTCCATAGAGCCACCACCAATATCCGCAACAACACCGTCCGCATTCGGAATACTGCACATTACACCTGCAGCGGCATAATCTGCTTCCTGTTCGCCAGTCAATATTTGAACAGGTACACAAGGCATCCATTTATGCAATTTTTTTAAAAATTCATGTCCATCATCTGCATCTCTAACCGCTGCAGTCGCTAGGACAACAAATGGATCCGCCTTCATTGTCGTGGCAATTGCATAAAACCTTTTAAAAACATCTTCGGCTAACAAGACACCTTGCGGATTGAGTTTACCTGTTTTTTCCAACCCGCTTCCCAATCTAAGTGTGGCTTTTTCATTAAAGATAATTACGGGATTACGCTCCCTTCCTTCAAAAACAACTAAACGAACGGAATTCGAGCCCAAATCAACAATTGCTGATCGTATTGAGGAAGAAGAATGGATCATTATTATTTCCTTTGAGGCAAAAAAAATTATAGCAGATTATAGTCTAATCCAAAGGTCTTGTATCCAACGAGGGATTCTCCATAAAATAGTTATGTGCGGAAAAAGGAGGTTCCGAAGATTCAAGACGTTTCCATTTTTTATCCCTCCCCAATTGCCAAGACTGCATATTATCTTTCAGATTTGCAACCATTAACTGATTTAAAATTTTATAATGAATATCTTCTGGCAAGATAGGTATCATTTCCTCGATCCGACGATCCATATTTCTTTCCATCCAATCTGCAGAAGACATATAGACTTTAGCCGATCTTGAAGGAAGCTCGTACCCGTTTCCAAATACAAAGACTCTGGCATGTTCAAGAAAACGGCCAACAATTGATTTGACAAATATATTTTCAGAAAGATTTTTGATACCCGGACGAAGACAGCAAATTCCTCGAACAATTATATTTATTTTTACACCTGCACAAGACGCCTCATATAATTTGTCAATTAATTGTGGATCCACAAGAGAATTCATTTTAAGCCACATCGCACCCGGTTTGCCTGCTTTTACGAAAGCAATTTCATCATCAATCAATTCATTTAAGGTTTTACGGATGGTTAGAGGTGAAAACGCAATTTTTTCCATTTTGTCAGGACGTGCATATCCCGTGACATAATTAAATAATTTGGCCGCATCACGCGTTAATTCGGCATTACAGGTAAAATAGGATAAATCAGTATAAATTTTTGCTGTAATCGGATGATAATTGCCAGTGCCAAAATGGGCATAAGAGCGTATGTTTCCCCCCTCTCTTCTAACAACAAGACTCAATTTTGCATGGGTCTTCCAATCGGCAAAACCGAAAACAACCTGCACACCGGCTGCCTCCAAATCCCGTGAAAGACGAATATTGGCTTCTTCATCAAAACGGGCCCTTAATTCAACAATGGCTGTTACGGAAATTCCATTTTCTGCCGCCTCAATTAAAGCTTTGACAATGGGACTGTCCCGGGATGTTCGATATAAAGTTTGTTTAATGGCTAAAACCTGAGGGTCTTGAGCCGCCTGACGCAAAAATTGAATCACAACATCAAAACTCTCGAAAGGATGGTATGCCAACAAATCTTTTGAGCGTAACAGGGCAAAACAGTCCCCGGCACTTTCCCGAATACGCGCGGGAAGATGAGGTGCATAATATGGAAAAAGGAGATCTGGCCTGTTATCAACAATGAGTTGCTTAACATCCACCAATCCCAGTATTCCCTTATGAACCGTCACCTCTTCCGGAGGCACTTCAAGAGCATGGGCAACTATTTCACCAAGTTTTGGAGGGAAATGTTCATCGATATCCAAATGAATCACAACCCCGCGTCTTCTTCTTTTCAAGGCTGTTTCATAGGATCTCACCAGATCCTCCGCTTCTTCTTCAAATTCGACATCTGTATCACGAATAACGCGTAACAAGCCATAATTCGCAATTTTGTATCCAGGAAAGATCGATGAAATAAATATCCTAACCAAATCCTCCAATAAAACAAACCTTTGAATTTTATTGCTACATAACGATAAAGGCAAAGGTATAAAACGCAACAGCTGCGACGGCAATAAAATCATAACATATTTGCGGCTGTTATTTTGGCTAATCAATCTTAAAGCAATTGCGAGATTTAAATTCGGTATAAATGGAATGGGATGGGCAGGATCCAAGGCAATAGGGGTTAGGATTGGAAAAATACGCTCCATAAAAAATTGATGTAACCAAGCCAGATCTTCCTTGTTCAACTCTTCTGCCTTACAAACAATGATACCTGAGTCACTCAATAATTTTATAAGTTCATGATAGATCCGTTGCTGGTCACTAAATAGTCCCTTAACCCTTTCCTGAATAGCAACTAATTGTTCTGCAGGTGTTAAACCATCAGGAGAAAGTGCTATCAACCCCTCTCTCACTTGACCGGTCAGTCCCGCAACACGTACGGAATAAAATTCATCAAGATTGCTTGCACTAATGGATAAAAAACGTACCCTTTCCAAAAGTGGATTATGTTTATTTTCGGCTTCCTCTACGACCCTTTGGTTAAAATCAAGCCATGATAATTCCCGATTAATAAAACGCTCATAATCCATTTTGATATTATTAGATATCTGAATACTGTTTCGCTGCTTAATTTTACGACCCGACTGTTTCACAGTAATTTTATTTTGTGTCAAATGATTGATATTCGATATATTTTTAGGATTTTTTTGGATCATGTAATATTACTTTATACTGAATTATTTGCATTAAAAATTATTTTATTAATTTATCAATTTTAACACAATTTTCTCTAGTTTTTTCAAATAATTCAAAATCACGTTTAATTATAACATATTATTTCTATATCATTATAAAATTGACAATTCATCAAGAATTTTCATGACCAGATTTCTGGTCATTCCCCCCTGTTCAACAAGGGTTATTTCATCTAACCGTTCAATAAACTGACGTACAGCAAAAGCTGTTCTTGGTAATCGTAACTGAATAATATCCATAATGGACGTTGGAATAACCAATTGCCTGTCAGCTACTAACCGAAGAAATAAAAGCCGTAATAATTCCTCTTCAGGTTGTTCAATTTTAATCGCTATGATTGACCGTAATCGACTAGCCAAATCGGGCAACTCAACTTCCCATCGAGCTGGTGGGGAACGCCCTCCTAGAACAGTTACGATCCGCAACTCTTTGGTCATGTTTAAAATATGCAACAATGAATGAAAATCAGTGACTAGATCGGCATCATCTATAACAATGGCTTTTATTTCTTTATTTTGTAATTTTTCCGACCAATATACAGAAGAGGTTTGTTGTAAAGCAGAAGCTGGAATATATAATGCCTGTTCCCTTTCCGCCCATATTTGCAATAAATGCGTTTTACCTGTTCCTGAATCTCCCCATATTGCCAAACGTCGATCTGGCCAATCTGGCACATTGTAGGTTGTTTTACTGATCCTAAGCCAGGTCCGTGCAGCAAAATTTGAAGGTGAATTTATAAAATCTGAAGAAATAAAACGAGGCTTATAGGTAAAGGGTAAAGCGAGCTGCCTTGACGTATTAAAAAAACAATTTTGTTTATTTTTTTCCTGCATTACTACTTTACCAAAATTCAATCTATCCTATAAACCCTATTATGGTGTAAAACTATCCTATAACCATTTCAAGATAAACCTATAAAGCAAGAATAGAGGCTGCTTAATAATGAAGTCAGATTTTTCTGAGAATACAGAACTAAATAACCAGCAGGATGAAATCACCTATGAAAATGCTGGTGTCAGTATTGCCACAGGGGATGCATTGATCGAAGCTATAAAACCGGTTGTCTCCCAAACTCATAATAATGGTGTTATGGGTAATCTGGGCGGATTTGGTGCGTTATTTGACTTAAAAGCAACTGGCTATCTAGATCCAATTCTTGTTTCAGGAACCGATGGGGTTGGAACAAAGCTTTTGCCCGCAATCGAAACAGGGCTGTGCGACAATATCGGATTTGATCTAGTTGGAATGTGTGTGAATGATATCGTTGTGCAAGGCGCAAGACCTTTGTTTTTTCTCGATTATTTTGCTACCGGAAAATTAGAGCTTGATCAGGCACAACGTATCATACAAAGTATCAGTAAGGCCTGTGAAGCAAGTGGCTGTGCCTTGATTGGTGGAGAAACAGCGGAAATGCCGGGGATGTACAAGGAAAAGCATTATGATCTGGCCGGATTCGCCGTTGGAGCAGTTGAAAGAGATCAGATTCTACCCAAAAATATCACTGGCGGTGATAAAATTATCGCTTTGACATCAAATGGTGTTCATTCCAACGGATTTTCCTTGGTACGCTCAATTGTAAAAGCCCAAAACCTGTCATGGGACGATGTGGCACCTTTCGATCCCAACCAGTTTCTTGGAGAGG
Organism: Commensalibacter melissae; assembly: GCF_009734185.1. Taxonomy (NCBI): domain Bacteria; kingdom Pseudomonadati; phylum Pseudomonadota; class Alphaproteobacteria; order Acetobacterales; family Acetobacteraceae; genus Commensalibacter; species Commensalibacter melissae. The sequence continues at coordinate 1,228,553 of NZ_CP046393.1, forward strand.
CATTACTCGCCCCGACACAGCTTTATGTAAAACCTGTACTAAAACTTCATGAGGCTGGTCTACTAAACGGGGCCGCCCATATTACAGGCGGTGGAATTGTCGGCAATCTTCCACGTATTTTGCCAGACAATCTTGTGGCTGTTGTTGACGGACAAAGCTGGCCCATGCCACCAGTATTTTCATGGCTGGCCCACGCTGGCAACGTTCAACCAGAGGAAATGCTGAAAGTATTTAATTGCGGTATCGGCATGATATTGATCACATCAGATTTTGAAGCCGTGAATAAACTACTTAATGATACCGATGTCCAAGCTTATATCATTGGCCAGATTGAACCAAAAACCGAACTCGATAATGATCAACAGGTATTCTTCAGCGACCTACCCGATTTTACCTTTATTCCTGAAATTGATTAACAAGGTGAGAACCCTTTAAATGTCGAAGAAAAAACGTATAGCGATCATGATAAGCGGACGTGGTTCAAATATGCGTTCCCTTATTGATGCATGTGCCAAACCCTCTTTCCCAGCATCAATTGAGTTGATCATTAGTAATAACCCAGATGCAGAAGGATTGGAAATCGCCCGCAAATCGGGTATTTCCACTCAAGTCATTGATGACTATGATTTTGGCAATAACAGACAAGCTCATGAACGCCAAATTAATGCGGCCCTTCAAGCCCATCATGTTACAACAATCTGTCTTGCAGGTTATATGCGACTTTTAAGCCCGTTTTTGATCAATGAATGGAAAGGTAAAATCTTAAATATTCATCCAAGTCTCTTACCAGCTTTTCCTGGTTTAGATACCCATAAAAAAGCCCTTAAAAAAGGGGTAAAGATACATGGTTGCACCATTCATATCGTAACAGAAAAAATGGATGATGGTCCTATTCTAGGTCAGGCAGCAATTCCTGTTCTTCCCGATGATACAGAAAACACCTTGGCAAAACGTGTATTGGACCAAGAACATCTTCTTTATCCAAGAGTTTTAAAGAATTTTCTATTGGGATTTGAAGCTGATTCGACTTCTGATACCCTGATTAATGGATAAATTTAAAAAGGTTGGAGATAAAGATCTCCAACCTTTGATTTTATACGCAGATTTCAATGTCTGAAAAAAAGAAGCGAATTTCAATAGCTGCATTTTCGGCAGAATCAGATCCATGAACTGAATTGGCCTCAATTGATTCAGCAAATTGCGCACGAATCGTGTGTGCCTGAGCTTTTTTAGGATCTGTTGCACCCATGATATCACGATTTTTTTGAACAGCGTTTTCGCCCTCCAAAACCTGAACCACGACAGGACCACTTATCATAAATTCAACCAAATCATTGAAAAAAGGACGTTCTTTATGAACTGAATAAAAAGCTTCAGCTTGCTGCTTGCTTAGCTGAATACGTTTTTGTCCAACGATTTTTAATCCCGTCCCTTCAATTAAAGCGTTAATTTTACCAGTCAAATTACGACGTGTTGCATCTGGTTTTAAAATTGACAGCGTTCTTTGTAAAGTCATATTGAAATTTCCTTTAATCTATAAATATATTGCAGAGAAAAAATACTCTATTGGTAAATAGAAGTATTTCTCTTATCTTGTCGATAGTTTTTTTATCATATTTTGCAGGCAGATTTGTGAGTACGCTGGTTATAAATCACCTTACCCTTCGAATTTTAGGTCGCCCCCTCTTGGAAGATGCTTCCCTTACCATTGAGAATGGGCAAAAAGTTGGACTGGTTGGCCGAAATGGAACAGGCAAATCAACATTGCTAGCCGCAATTTCTGAAGATATATCAATTGATGGAGGTGAGATCCTTTTATCAAACCGTATAAAAATGGCACGGGTTAAACAGGAAACACCATCTGGTAATTTATCATTAATTGAAACAGTGCTTTCAGCGGATAAAGAACGTACGCATCTCATAAATGAGGCTGAATCAACACGGGATGGGTATCGGCTTGCTGAAATTCATGAAAGACTAATAGCCATACAAGCTGACAGCGCTCCAGCTCGCGCAGCAACCATTCTTGCAGGTTTGGGTTTTAATGCAGAAAACCAACAACGTCCTATTTCAGATTTTTCTGGTGGATGGAGAATGCGAGTTGCTCTAGCGAGCACATTGTTTTTAAATCCCGATTTACTGCTCCTTGATGAACCCACCAATCATCTTGATTTAGAAGCGACTTTGTGGTTGCAATCCTGGATCAACAATTTTTCTGGCAGCGCAATAATTGTCAGTCATGATCGCAATCTTTTGAATGAATGTGTTGATGCCATTGCCCATCTTCATCATCAGAAATTGTCCATGACAATTGGAGGATATGATGAATTTATCAAAATACATAACGAAAAAATACTTCAACAAAATCGGGAAACTGAAAAAATAGCCGCGAAACGTGCTCATATGCAAGCTTTTGTCGATCGCTTTCGTGCCAAGGCGACCAAGGCCAGACAAGCGCAAGCACGCTTAAAAGCACTTGAAAAACTGCCTGTTTTGGAAGAAATTGTTGAGGAAAGGGCAATACATTTCGAATTTCCCCAACCTGTACAATTACCGCCTCCATTAATTACCCTTAATCAAGTCAAGATTGGATACGGCGATCATGTTGTACTTTCCAATTTAACATTAAGAATTGATCCAGATGACCGTATTGCTCTCTTGGGTGCAAATGGTAACGGTAAATCAACCTTTATCAAACTTATCGCAGGTTGTCTGAAACCAATGGAAGGTAGCATTCATAATCACACCAAACTTTCTGTTGGTTATTTTGCTCAACATCAGTTAGAAGAACTTATTCCTGGTCAAACCCCATTCAGTCATCTTGAAAAGGTTTTACCAAAAGCCACACCCACTGAATTGAGAGCGCAACTTGCCCGATTTGGATTAAATACCGAGCAAACTGATACCCCTGTTCAATCCTTGTCTGGTGGAGAAAAAGCTCGACTTGTTCTGGCTCTTATCACACGTCATAAACCCAATATCCTATTGCTTGATGAACCTACCAATCATTTGGATCTTGATGCCAAAGAATCCCTAATTCATGCATTATCCTCCTTTGAAGGAGCTGTCATACTTATTTCCCATGATCCACGTCTGATAGAACTGATAGCTGACCGGCTTTGGTTGGTTAATAATGGTACAGTTGAATCTTTTGATGGTGATATCAATGATTACCGTCAATGGCTAACGGATAATAAACGTATTCTTGATTCATCCGTAAAAAATACAGAAACTGGCTCATCTCAAAAATTAGCACGCAAGGAAAGAGCGGAAAAACGGAAAATACTTCAACCGTTAAAAAATAAAATAAAGGCTCTTGAATTACTTATTCAGAAAAATAGTGAAGCCTATCTCAAAATTGAACAAAAAATGGCTGAACCAGAGTTTTATTCAAATGTATCAGCTGAAGAAATAACAAAATTACAAATCGAATTGGCTGAATATCAAAAACGAAAAAATCAAGCCGAAGAAGATTGGCTTATTTTACAAGATAAACTGGAAAATACTGAAAAAGAATTGTAAATAATTTATAATATACTAACAGGCAATGAATATGATTTCATCATTGCCTGTTAATAAAATATTGAATCAGTCCAGTTTAGGATGTTGATCAATCAGTATCTGTCTACGTCGTTCCAAATCTGCAATTTTTTCATCAATTTCCTCAACTTTTTGCTCTATCGTATCAAAATGTTCTGATAAAATTTCTTTGGCCTCATTACGATCGGAAGCTGTTGGTGTTTCACCTCTCAAGGGTTTATTGGCCGTTTCAGGCATTCGTATTCCTGTCCACAGTCCTATTAATGAAATACCCATCAAATAAAATGCAGGCATATTTAAGTTATGCGTTGCTTCAACCATCCATGCCACAATTGTTGGTGTCATGCCTGCGATTAAAATCGAAATATTAAAAGCAATCGCCAATGCGCTATAACGAATTTGAGTTGGAAAAATAGCTGGCAGGATTGAAGCCATCACACCGATAAAACAATTCAATAATATGGCAAGAATTAATAAACCAATAAATATAAAACCGACTGAATTGGTTTGAATCATCAAAAAGGCAGGATAAGATAATAAAAAAAGTCCAGTGCTACCCCCCAATATAAAAGGACGCCGTCCAATTTTATCACTTGTCATTCCAATTATAGGCTGAACAAATAACATACCAACCATTACGGCAATAATAATCAGTACGCCGTGATTTTCTGAATAATGCAAATTATGTGAAAGATAACTCGGCATATAAGTCAAAAGAACATAATACGTCACGTTGGTAACAATTACTATTCCAACACATATCATTAAACTTTTCCAATATTTACCGGCCACTTCCCGATATGATAGCTTGGGTGAATTTCTGAGGTTTACCTTACTTTCAGCCTCCATGTCCTCGACATGCTTTTGAAAGGCTGGTGTTTCCTCCAATTCATGACGCAAATATAATCCTATTGCTCCCAAAGGAAGGGCTAAAAAGAAAGGAATACGCCATCCCCATCTCTCAAACTGCACATCAGAAATCATGCTGGATATCAAAACAACAACACCAGCCCCAATTACAAACCCTGCGATGGATCCGAAATCAAGCCAACTTCCCATTAATCCACGTTTACGATCAGGGGAATATTCCGCGACAAAAATTGCAGCACCGGAATATTCTCCACCTACTGAAAACCCCTGTACAAGCTTTGCAATCAATAATAAGATCGGGGACATAATACCAATGGATTGATAACTTGGGATTAATCCAATACTACAAGTACCCAAGGACATTATGATTATAGTTATCGCCAGGATTTTTTGTCTTCCGTATCGATCCCCCAAAATACCACAAACTATTCCCCCCAATGGACGAACAAGAAAAGGAACAGAAAAAGTCCCCAATGAGGCAATCATTTGAACACTTGGTGAAGCATCAGGAAAAAAAACCTTACCCAATACAAAGGCCAAAAATCCATAAACCCCAAAATCGAACCATTCCATTGCATTTCCAAGTGCGGCTGCAGTTATGGCTTTTTTTAATTTATCATCATCGATAATGGTGATGTCATTAATATTCATTGGTTTATATATTTTTTTTACTGGCCTCATTAATATTTCCTTCAAAAGTATAATTTATCTTCATAAATCAATTTTTTTTATTTTTTAAATTTTTAATTTTTTTTGATTTTAACAAGATTTAAACATTTTAAGGAAAATCTGTCCTTTCATAATCATATTGATCAACAAGCTTTCTTAATGGATCAAAAGCACTATCATTACAATCTTTTACAAATATCTTGCTTTCACTCTCATTGATGACTTCATAAAATATCTTATTATTCCAATCCGCCTGACTGATCCCAAGCCACAATACCAAAGTGAAAGGATGAGGTTTTTCATGTTCAGGTTTGTTAATATAATAGTTTTTGTCCAGATCACGATTAAACTGAATTTCAACATCCCCGGTAGATGGCGGGTTCTGATGTAATGGTCCCCAACCTTTTAGATTGGATTTTATCCATTTCTTAACCAATTCAAGCTCTGAAGGTGTTAAACTACGTTTTTTGTGCAAGGGCCCAACAACAAGTTCCGCATTGACTATCGGTGGAAAAGTAACAGGTTGAATTTTATCCCTGACCGAAAGCCATATAATCATCACAATGGTAAGACAAACGATTAATACAAGGGTTAAAATTATATTTTGCTTTCTCATTCTTTTATTTTTTTACTTTTAAAACTGCTTGAATAACACGGTTAACCTGAGCATTCGAAAGTTCTGGATGAATAGGTAATGCCAAAATCCGTTTGGAAACTTCCTCTGATACTGACAAATATGTTCCATCATGATAGGAGTGATAGGCAGGTTGTAAATGCAATGGTAAGGGATAATAAATGGCCGAGGGAATATTTTCAGCCTTTAACGTATCTTGTACAAATTTGCGTTCTGCTTCATCACTTAATAGAATTGAATAAATTGCCCAGGCACTTTTACTATTTAATACCCGAGCGGGTATTTTTACACAAGACAAAAGCGCGGCATCGTATAAAGTTGCAATTTCTTCTCTTCTTACAAGCTCCTCTTCAAGATAACCGAATTTGGCCAACAATATTGCTGCCTGTATCGTATCCAAACGTCCATTTATTCCCGTTCGCAAAACCTGATAACGTGTTTGTCCTTCGCCATGCGAACGCAACGAGCGATAAAGTTCAAACTTTTCTAAACTGTTTGTAAAAATTGCACCACCATCCCCATAGGCTCCAAAAGGTTTGGATGGAAAAAATGAAGTGATCGTAGCATCTGCCTGACTCCCCAGCTTCTTTCCATGATATTGACCACCAAAGGACTGAGCACAATCATCCAACAAAAATAAATTTTCATCGTTAGCAATCTGGCATAATTCATTCCATGGCGCAGGCTGTCCAAAAAGATCTACCCCAATAATGGCTTTAGGTTTTAATTTATTTTCTTTTTTAACCTTATCAATTGCACTTTTGAGATTAATTGGATCAATTTGAAAAGTTTCAGGATTAATATCAACAAAAATGGGAGTTGCACCCAGCAATAATGGAACCTCAGCTGTTGCTGTATAGGTAAATGCAGGTAAAAATACAGCATCCCCTCTTCCAACATTTTCACCCATTAACGCAATCTGGATTGCATCTGTTCCAGATGAAACCCCTATACAATATGAAACACCGACATATTCCGCCAAACGATCTTCAAGCTCCTGAACTTCAGGTCCTAAAATAAACTTTCCATGTGAAAAAACCTTGTCTATACGATCTTTTAAAATCTTTCCTATACGTACCTGTTGTTTGTTCAAATCTAAAAATAATATCGGATCATTCATATTCACCTCTAGAATAATTTTTTTAAACTATCTTATTCGATTTTTTGATTTCGTTCATTTAATTCGACAAATGTTTAAATTCAGGCACTAATTTCTGCACATATGTTATTGCCTCAACAACATCATTATTATCACATGCATATCTAATCCGATCGATATATTCCGTAACCACCTTGATATCCATACCTTTGGGCGTTGCCATCAATAAACCGTCATGATCAGTTGGAACTGGGGCTTCACGACCATAAAATAATTCCTCAAATAATTTTTCACCAGGTTTTGCTCCGGTAAATTCTATGACTATATCCTCATCCGGTTTTAACCCGGCAAGGCGAATCATCTGACGTGCCAAATCCAGAATTTTTATGGGTTTTCCCATATCAAGTACAAAAATGCCCCCCTGATGCAACATCTCATCCGTTTTGTCTCCATTCCCAAATCTTATTGTTGCTCTTACGCTAGCCTGTAAAACCAACCCCACCGCTTCTGGAATAGTCATAAAATAGCGTTGCATATTTGGATCGGTAACCGTCAAAGGTCCTCCATGACTCAACTGACGTTTGAACAGGGGAACAACAGATCCTGTTGAGCCAAGAACATTTCCAAACCTTACCGTAATGAATCGCATTTTGCTCATACCCAACCATTCAAAACCCTGATTTTTCTTTTCAGAATCATTGTCACGAATGGTTTTATCGAGAGACTGACAATACATTTCTGCAATTCGTTTTGAAACGCCCATAAAGCTTGAGGGATTAACGGCTTTATCAGTTGATATCATAATAAATGCCTGTGTCCCGCATTTAACAGCAGCATCAGCCACAACACGCGTACCAATAATATTTGTTAAAAATCCCTCGATTGGATTATTTTCGATTGTAAATACATGTTTCAATGCTGCAGCATGAAAAACCAAATCTGGTTTATATTTTTGAAAGAGGGAATCCACTCTTTTCTTTTCTCGTATATTGATTAAGATCGTTTCCCTTAAACCTGCAAAATTACTTTCCGATAATTCAATATTTATCTTCCATAGTGCATATTCGCTTTGATCAAGCAACAATAATAATTTAGGGGATAAATCAGCAACTTGCCGAACCAATTCTGATCCTATACTTCCTCCCGCACCTGTAATGGCCACGACTTTGCCCTTTATCATTTCAGCCATGCCAGCACGATCCAAGACAATCTGTGGCCTGTTCAATAATTCATCAAGAGCAATCGGTTTCAATTCTAAATTGGCGGCAGGTGATAAATGGGTAATTACTGGTGTTCTCTGAACATCAATATTCCATTTACCCGCAATTGCTAAAAAATCCCGCAATTGCTCCCCTCTTAATTCTTGACCAATAATCACGAATAAAGAAGGTAATTTTTTTTGTGCATCAAGCTGTGTAAGTATGACAGAAAAATCATCCAAACTTCCTAAAATGGGAATATTATGAATACGATGTCCTTTTCTATTCTGACGAAAAGAGATCAGTCCCATAACCGATAATGCGTTTGAATGATCAAGCCGTATAGCCCGCATAAACAGATCAATATCTGCATCATTTCCAACAATGATAATTTTTCTTTTTTTATTGAAATAATTTCTAAATGCTTCTGAAGATAAAATCCGGTAACCTATTCTACCACCGCCCATTAATAGCAAAAGAACCATTGCATAAATAAACGGAAATGTCACGGAAGGTAATGGATATCCGGTTACATACAATAAACAGGTAAATAATATCGCACTGCCTACAGATGCAGCGGCTATATTTAACAAATCTGCTATCCCGGAAAAACGCCAATATTGTTGTGGAATATGAAATGGTATTCCACTAACCAGCAAGGTCAATACACCACCCGTTAAAAACCATAATGGATGGATAAACCCGCCCTGTGGATCAGAAAGCCAACGTGCCAATGGAGCGGCAATGGCTGCCAACAGACCATCCATAAAAATATTGATAGCAATACGATTAAATATCTTTTTTTGTTGGCTAGAAATAGTTACATTAGGCTGTTGCAAAATCACTTTTCCATTTAAATAATGTAGAATAACTTTATTTAATTACATTACATTTAAAAAACAATGAACTCTGTAAACTATAAATATTTGTTACTTATCTGGCTTATCTCCAATACACTATTATCCGCAACAATTGTGAAATATGTTGCCTCAGTTGGTATTATGGATAATCCAAACCAACGGAGTTCTCATACATTTCCAATACCAAAAGGCGGTGGGATAGGTATCATTTCCGCCTTTTTAACTGCCAATATAAGTTTTATTTACTTATTTAACCAGCATTATTCTTTATCAATCATAGGTTTATTATCAATCATTACATTCATATCATTATTTTCGTGGCTGGACGATATCAAACAATGGTCAGCCTTATCCAAACTGGCAATTCAATTTATTGCATCCGTAAGTGTTTGTATTTTTGTCTTTCCAGCCTCTTTCTTAGAAAACCATTTATATTTGCTTCCTTTTTTTATAATCTGGCTTGTTTATATAACTAATGCTTATAATTTTATGGATGGTTTAAACGGTTTAGCTGCTGGAGTTGCCGCAATCTGCTGCCTGTTTATTTATTTTTATAGCACAAATCTGGAAAATAAAATTTTTGCATTATCTCTATTGACTGGATTGCTCGGTTTTCTTCCTTTTAATTTCCCAAAAGCTGAAATTTTTATGGGAGATGTCGGCAGTCAAGCTTGCGGTTTGATATTGGCCTCTTTTGCCATTATCCCCTTAGGCACAGCGATCAATTCAGACTTTGTCACCTTAATTTCTCAAAATGTAATAATATTTTTTCTTTTGTTTGGTTTCATTTTTGATGTGACTTTTACATTAATACGTAGAATAATTAACAAGGAACCTTATTTACAAGCACATCGCAGCCATTTATATCAAATGGCCCATCGCAGTCATATTTCTCCGATTTTAATCACGTTTATAGAATGTTTATTTTGCATTTGGGGTGGTTTTTTATTCTATATATTCCCGCTTACTTCATTGCAAAACATTGAACTCGCGTGCTCGCTACTGATTTTGCCTCAACTTATCTGGACTTTATTCATTCTTTACAAAACACAGTCTTTAAATATAAAAAAATGGTAACTGTATGATATCTAGTTACCATTTCCAAAAATTCAAACAACTATTTTTTCATTTTATCTAGTTGTTCACCATTTAATTCATCTGCAGTCATATGACTTTTATTTGCAGATTTTTTAATATTTTTTTCTTTCTGCTTGTCAGCTTCAGCTGCTTTTTGCAAATGTTTATCAACAAATTTAATTTCAAAACCTGCAGGTGCACCGGCCAATCTTCCGCCAACAGTGTTTGTATCCATTTTAATGATAACATTCTTTGCATTTTTTAGATTTCCAGCCCCTACACCAACACCAGCTGTGGCTTCACCCGTAGCGGCAGCATATTTTCCAGCAAAATCATATATATTTTTTAACTGAAAAACACGTCCTGTTGCTTGAGATTTTGAAAAACCTAATGCAACAACATCACCACCCTTTATCTTGAACTTGTAAACATGTCCTCTATAATGAAGAATACCATCTCCCCAAGTATAACCAACGCCTAAATCTGCTGAATGAAAGGTCATAGTCACCGTACCTACGGATTTTTCAGAAGATGCAGCAGCTTGGTGAACACGTTTGTGATGATTGGCCGCAAATATTGGATTAATTAAAAAAGACGATCCAATCAGAGTGGCGGCAAAGAGTAAGTTATTATTTTTCATTATGATTTCCCCAAATAGTTTCTGTACTATAATAACACTTACCTGGAAATAAATAAATATATTAAACTACATTCTCATTTTGGGTATTAAATAAAAAAGCAGTTATTGAATTAATAACTGCTCTTACAACATATATAGTAATTGTTATATAACCATTATTATTGCTTCACAGCTTCGCTCATAATGGATTGAATATTCTGCAAATATTCATAACCTTCTTCTGTACGCTGCACTAATACAGAGCGACGATCCATAGGGTCTGTTTTTCTACCTAGCAAATTGAGTTCTTCCAATCGATCCAGAGCTCTTGTGATAGCTGGTTTTGAAACTCTTAGAGCCGCTGCCAATCCACGAACAGTCTGAACTGTTTCATTCAAATAACAAATCAAGAAAACAGCCAATTGACGTGCTGACAAGTCAGGTTTATCCTGACGTACCATTGTCGTGATTGTATTCTGGAGAATAACAATCTGTTGTTCAAAAGGGATTTTTTTAGAAGTCATTTTATAACCTTTGAATAATTACTTACATATAACGTTGTGTCAGTTAAACAAATGAGTATTATGACTTAAAATATCAACCTTCTCTACAAAAAATTATAACAAATTAATTACAATTAATTTGACACACCAAAAAAACATAGGAAAAGTAATAAAAATTTCTCATTGAAAAATTAGTTTATTAAGATTTAAGCTTTATTTACCTCCTTTTTATTTTGATAGTAAAATTATTTTACTCTTTTTTTTTGATTTTGTAACTATATAATAACAAAAAGTAATAAAAATAAACCAAGCACTTCCGATATATAATGCCATACGCGTGTCAAACTGTATCATTAGCGTCAATAACGTGAAAAAAATAAATATTATGCAAAGAATACAGGAGATATATCCACCAGGTAATTTGAAGAAAGAACTCATGTGTTTATGAAAATGTTTTTTTCTATACTGGATATAGGACAGTAATATTAGCAACCAGGTAAATAATGAAATAATTGTCGCAATGGAAGCCACCAAAGTAAAAATTTCAATAATACTTTTATTATTAAAAAGTAATAAGATAACTGAAGTTAATAAACATAAGCAAGAAAATCTCAGACCATTTATCGGTATAGAATGTTTGGATAAATTCCCAAAAAAAGCAGGCGCTTTATTAAGTCTTGCCAAACCATATAACATACGGCTACTGGAAAATACCCCGCTGTTTGTGGATGATGCAGCTGACGTAATCACAACAATATAGACTATTGCAGCAGCTGCAGGGAGACCAGCAAACAAAAACAACATGATAAATGGACTTTTGGATGGATTGATACTTTGCCAAGGAATAACCGCCATAATAACCATTACAGAAAATACGTAAAACATCAAAATTCTTAAAGGGATATTATTAATGGCCTTGGGTAAATTTTTTTCCGGATCTTTAGATTCAGCCGCAACGGTACCAATCAGCTCAACTCCAATAAAGGCAAAGGTGGCACTTTGAAATCCAGCCAAAAACCCCTCAAATCCATTAGGAAACAAATTACCATGATTCCATATGTTTTTTACAGAGGTCACGTCTCCTGATGGAGAACGAAAACCCGTAACGATAAAAAAGATACCAACAAGAATTAAAACAATAATGGCTAGAATTTTGATAATGGCAAAACTAAATTCCATTTCACCAAATATTCGAACAGTCAAGCGGTTTAAAATATAAAATATTGCGATACAGCATAGAGCCGGTATCCAAGAATACAAATTGGGATAAAATATTTGCGTATATCCTGAAATGGCAATTAGATCTGCAATACCAATGACAATCCAGCACAACCAGTAAGACCAACCCAAAACAAAGCCGCAACAAGGTCCAAGCAATTCTGTAACAAAATCTACAAATGATCTGTATCGTAAATCAGATAAAAGAATTTCGCCCAAGGCACGCATTACAAGGAATACAATAATACCAATAATACAGTAAATAAAAATAATAGAGGGACCAGCAAGTGAAATCGTATTAGCCGCTCCCATAAAAAGACCAGTGCCTATACACCCTCCAATTGCAATTAACTGCATATGTCGGTTACTCAAATTTCTTTTTAGTTCTGTATCTATACCCTGACCCATAAAAAACCTTTGTTACATTGATTTTTCAAACGTGTTTGAAAATGATTAATTTTTTGCAAGCAATAAATTAATTATTTAATTATTAATTAAAATAAAATCTCAAAACAATTGTAATTTATAATTATCATTGAATGATTATCTAGTTAATTTATCTATTATCCTGTACGCTTATCAAAAACAGCTGATATAAATTATCTATAATGACACAAATCAAAGCAATACTTGGACCAACAAATACTGGCAAGACCTATACAGCTCTTGAACGCTTGCTTGCTTATCCTTCCGGAATCATTGGATTTCCCCTAAGGCTTCTTGCCAAGGAAAACTATGACCGAATGGTTAAAATCAAAGGAAAAAAAAATGTCGGGCTTATAACAGGTGAGGAAAAAGTTGTCCCACCCCAGGCAAAATGGTTTTCCTGCACTGTTGAGGCAATGCCTGTTCATATACCCGTTGATATTGTCATCATTGATGAAATTCAGCTTTGTTCAGATCCAGATCGTGGACACATTTTTACCCACCGGCTTCTTCATTGCCGCGGAACATATGAAACAATTTTTCTCGGAGCTGATACAATCATCCCTATTTTGAAAAAACTTGTTCCATCTATCGAAATACAAACACGGCCAAGACTTTCATCATTAGTATATAATGGATTTACCAAATTAACAAAATTGCCACCACGTTGTGCAATTGTTGCCTTTTCAGCCCATGAAGTTTATGCCATTGCAGAATTGGTCAAGCGTCAAAAAGGTGGATGTGCAATTATCATGGGACGACTTTCTCCCCGTACTCGTAATGCACAAATGGAACTTTATCAAAATAAAGAGGTTGACTATTTGATTGCCACCGATGCAATTGGCATGGGTTTGAATATGGATGTCAATCATATCGCTTTTGTGAATTTATCAAAATATGATGGACGACAGATGCGTAATCTCTATCCAAGTGAAATTGCTCAAATTGCAGGTAGGGCTGGGAGAGGCTCAAAGGATGGAACATTTGGCATAACCGCGAATTGTCCAATAATTTCTGATAAAATTGTCAATGCCATAGAAAATCATGCTTTCGATCCCATAAAACAAATTTATTGGCGTAATCATGATCTCGATTTTCAAAATCCCCTGACACTTTTTTCCACCTTATCCACACCTTCACTGTTTCCACAGCTTATAACTGGTCAATATTCTTCTGATCTTAAAAACCTATCTTATCTTATCCAAGACCATGAAGTACGTTCAATATGTACGTCACAATTTAAAACTGAATTGTTATGGGAATGTTGTCAAATACCCGACTTTAAAAAAATTGGCAGTGAATATCATGCACGGATATGTAAACAAATTTTCCTTTTTTTGATCAAACAAGGCCATATACCTGAAAATTGGATTGATCAGCAAATTCAACAGCTAAATCATTTGCAGGGGGACATCGATACCTTAATGCAGAGACTTGCCAGTATTCGTATCTATTCATTTTTAACAACAAAAAATAATTGGGTAGAATCATCATCTTATTGGCACGCCCAAACAAAAGAGATAGAAGAAAAACTTTCCGACACGCTACATGACAGTTTGGTATCAAAGTTCGTTAATCAAAGGGTCACAAACCTTATCCATCATTTATCTCACTCTAAACAAATAAATGCCTTTACCTCTATAACAAATGAAGGGAATATTTCAATTGATGGCGAGTTTATTGGTAAAATTCGGGGATTTTGTTTTCAACTTCCGGATTCAATCCATAAAGACGAACGCTCTTTTATTTTAAAAAAAATTAATAAATCGATTGAAAAATTTATCCCTCAACAGGTTAATCGATTAATTCACGATAATGATAAAGAATTTATGATAGATCATGATAAAAAAATTATATCATGGCAAAAATCACCAATCGCTCAATTAAAAAAAGGCAAGGATTTTTTTCATCCAGATATCTGCCTTTTAAATAAGGATTTAATTCAACAAGTTTTTCAAAATTTAATCTTGAGAAGATTGAAAGAATTTTTAGAAAATTATAATCGAAGATTATTTCCAAATTTTTTTAATGCCTTGGATAATGATAACAACACATCAGAACTACGTGGAATTCTGCATCAACTTTATGAAAATGGAGGCATTTTATGGACTGAACAATATTTCAATTTGTCAAAAGACACAATTAAACAATTGAAACATTACAAGATTCATTATGGAAATCACGCAATTTATATCGAAAACTTTTTTAAAGAAAAACAATATTATTTACGACATACACTCCTCACACTCAATGAACAGATTGCTAATCCTGTTTTACTTTCACCTAAACAAGTTGCTTATTTAACTTCTTCGACAATGAACAAAAATCTTGTTGCCAAGATGGGATGGCTTGTTGCCAATAAACAGATCATCAGATTGGATATTGCAGAAAAATTGACGTTCAAGCTTAAGAAAGCGTCAAAAAAACATCCTGTTTGTTTTCATAAAAAATGGATAGCACCTGTTCCATATTATAATGATAACATTATTCCACTACTTAAATCTCTAAAATTGCAACCCAAAAAACCTGAAAAATTAACATATGAAAAATTTGGC
Source organism: Commensalibacter melissae (assembly GCF_009734185.1). NCBI lineage: Bacteria > Pseudomonadati > Pseudomonadota > Alphaproteobacteria > Acetobacterales > Acetobacteraceae > Commensalibacter > Commensalibacter melissae. Next base: position 1,243,822 of record NZ_CP046393.1, read on the forward strand.
CCTCCAGCACCCTTATTAATTAAAAAAATTAAAATAAAAAAACAGCGCAAAATTAAACATATGACGCATCTTACCCAAGATAATCCATTTAACATTCTTAAAAACTTTCTTTTGAATCGTACATGAACTATCAAACTGAGCTAATCTGTCAACGTATTGATATCTGGCTTTGGCATGCTAGAATATATAAATCCCGATCGATTAGTCATTTCTCGATTAAAAACGAAATTATAAAAATAAATTCAAAATCAGTTATCAAACCTGCAACTTTAATAAAAAAAGACGATATCATTACCATTCCCTGGAATAATAGTAGCAGGGTAATACAGGTCTTGGGTTTTTCAACCCGAAGAGTTTCAGCAAAATTATGTCACTCTTTATACAAAGAAATTCTTGAAAAATAGATTTTGATGTAATAAAGAAAATGAATAATTTTCTTGTTAGTCATCAAGATGATACCTAACTTATATAAGTAAGCTATTTTATATAATTAAGAAAAACAATTATTTAGGGAAAAACCCTTATTTAACTAGTATGAATCGGAGAAAACAATGGCCTATGTGGTCACAGAAAACTGTATCCGCTGCAAATATATGGATTGTGTAGAAGTATGTCCCGTCGACTGCTTCTATGCGGGTGAAAATTTTCTAGTTATAAGCCCAGAAGAATGTATCGATTGTGGAGTATGTGAACCTGAATGCCCTGCAGAAGCTATATTCCCTGACAGTGATGATCGTTCTACCGACTGGATTGAGATCAATGCTGAACTGTCCAAATCATGGCCAAACATTACAAGAAAAGAAAATACACCTTCGGATGCTGATGAATGGAACGGAAAGCCTGATAAAAAAGATATGCTTTCCCGGGAACCGCATAAGAGCTAATGTATATCAGTCTTTAATCAATAAAAAACCCTTTATCAAATGATAAAGGGTTTTTTTACAACTTGATTTCATTTTGCCCCATAATGATTTACAGGACAAAACGTAAATATAATTATCGAGACATCATGTTATAACTTGCATTATGCATTACGAATAACGTTCCAAATACAATAACGATTGCTACGAAAAGCGAAAATGCATAACTTACCAAATCAACACGTTTTTCTGGAGACACACTGACATGCAAGAAAAATACTGACTGAACAATAATTTGTAATGCTGCCAATACCCCAAGCGTAGTTGCAGTAGCCATCGTTGAAAACATATGTTCCATAACGATATAAAAAGCAATTACCGTAAGGATGATCGATAATACATACCCGACTATATAGGATGCTACAGAGCCGTGTCCTGCCTCTTCTGAGGCTGTAGTGTGATTTTCTGTCATTATGCCATACTCAACAGGTAAACGAAACTAAATACGCAAATCCAAACAATATCCAAGAAATGCCAAAATAAACTCATACAAGCCAATCTTGGCATCATTGTTTTGTTTAGACCCTTTGTTACCAATTGAATCATCAGAACCGTCATCCAAATCAGACCCAAAGTAACATGTAAGCCATGCGTTCCAACAAGTGTAAAGAATGCCGACCAATAAGCGCTAACGGTTGGTGAGGCACCATGTTGAACAAAAGCGATAAACTCTTGAACTTCCAAAACAAGGAACCCTAAACCAAGAATGGCTGAAACCACCATCCATAAAAGTGTTCCATTGTTACTGTTACGACGCGCCTGAATCATCGCGAAACCGAAGGTAAGTGAACTTGTCAACAGCAAGGCAGTTTCAATAGCCACTCGTCCCAGTTCAAACATTTCTTTACTGGTTGGACCACCAGCAAACTGATTTCTTAAAACCGCATAACTGGTAAATAAACACCCAAAGACAATGCAGTCCGACATCAAATACATCCAAAAGCCAAAGAATGAATGATTTTCATGCTCATGTTCGTGTTCATGAACATTTTGTGAAGTATTTGACATCGTTGTACTCATATTCTCAGCCATTATTCAGCCACCTGTGTCATAAGTTTACGAGAATGTTCTTTTTCAATACGTTCAACTTCTGAAGCAGGAATGACATATTCTTTATCATCTTTAAAGCTATAGCCAATAGCTAATACAAAATTAAGAATTACGGTAACAATCACAAGCCACCAGATATGCCAAACTGCCGCAAATCCCAGAACCAATGCAAACATGCCATGCCAAAAACCTGCAGACGTGTTTTTAGGCATAAGAATATCCTTATAGGTTTCAGACGTACGACGTGTATCAATTCCATGCTCTTTATTATATGCATAAGCATCACGTGATTGAACAACTGGAATATGAGCAAAGTTATAAACAGGAGCTGGAGAAGAAGTTGACCATTCAAGACTACGACCATCCCATGGATCACCCGTTACATCAATATTTTCAGGTTTTTTCGCGTTAATAATACCAAGGAAAATCTGTAATAATTGGCAAACAACACCACAAAGGATACAAAATACACCAACACAGGCAATCTGTAACCAGAAATGCCAATTGGGATTGTCATAATGATTCAAACGACGAACCATTCCATCAAATCCGGTAATGTATAATGGAACAAATGAAAGGAAAAATCCAAAGAACCAGAAAAAGAATGCGGCCTTACCAAGTTTCTGACTCATCTTGAAACCGGTTACTTTTGGAGCCCAAAAATTCATCCCCGCGACATAACCAAAATAAACACCACCAATAATAGTATTATGGAAGTGAGCAATCAAGAATTCACTATTATGCAAAACGAAGTCACTGGCTGGAATTGCCAGCATAACCCCGGTCATACCACCAATAACGAAAACAATCATAAATCCGATTGTCCAATACATTGGTGCAGTAAATTCGATACGTCCTCTAAACATGGTAAAGAGCCAGTTAAAGACCTTAACTCCTGTTGGGATGGCAATGATCATCGTCATGATACCAAAAAAGGTATTAACATTTGCTCCGGCACCCATTGTAAAGAAGTGGTGAACCCAAACCAGCAAGGACAAGGTCGTAATCGCCAAACTTGCATAAACCATTGTTGCATAACCGAATAATGGTTTTTTGCAAAATACAGGAACAACTTCCGAGAAAACACCAAAGGCAGGAATTACAAGAATGTAAACTTCAGGATGTCCCCATGCCCAGATCAGATTCAAATACAACATTACATTTCCACCACCATCATTGGTAAAGAAATGCATTCCACAATAACGATCCAGTGCCAATTCAGCCACAGCTACTGTCAAGGCAGGGAATGTCGTAAAAATCATGATACAAGATGCAATAACAGTCCATGTGAAAACAGGAATACGCATCCATGTCATTCCTGGGGCACGCATTTTGACAACTGTAGTTATAAAGTTAACAGCAGTCAAAAGCGTTCCAACACCGGAAATCTGAACAGCCCAGATATAATAGTCTACCCCTACGCCAGGACTGAACTGCAATTCAGAAACAGGTGGATAGGCCAACCAACCAGCAGTCGAGAAATCACCAATAAACAAAGAGATGTTAACTAGTATAGCACCAGCAGTCGTTAACCAAAAACTTAATGAGTTGATAAATGGAAAAGCGACGTCACGAGCACCAATCTGCAAAGGAACGATAAGGTTAAATAGACCCTGCATAAATGCCATGGCCATGAAGAAAATCATGATTGTACCATGAGCAGTGAAAATTTGGTCATAATGCGATGGAGGCAGGTAACCAGGACTATTATAAGCCATGGCCTGTTGCAGACGCATCATGATAGCATCCGCAAATCCACGGAATAACATAACAAGTGCAAGCACGATGTACATTATACCGATACGCTTGTGATCAACCGAGAAAAGCCAGTTTCTGAACAATACACCCCATTTACCATAGTATGTGATCGCTCCTAAAACAGCCAATCCAACAATAACTACCCCAATAAATGTCCCTACCAATATAGGTACATGATATGGAATAGCCGAAAGACTTAATTTACCTAACATTTATCTATTCCTCTGCGTGCTTCATTTCACCAGATTGACTTGAGCTCATATGAATCATTTGCCCAGTAGCTTTATCCATAACCATACCATTGTTATATTTTGCTATGATTGTATCGAATAAAACCGGTTCAACATGAGCATAGTATTCAACTGGATTTTTGATACTATCTTCATGCAGTTTAGCATATGTTTCATTGTTCAAGTCTTGAGAAGACGCACGAACTTTTTCAATCCAGTCCTGAAATCCCTTTTCATCTTTAACCAATGTACGGAATCTCATATCTGAATATCCAGCACCACTGTAATTATTGGTTTCCCCCAAATAATCACCTTCTGTAGAAGCCAATAAATGCAATTGAGTTTGCATACCAGCCATTACATAGACTTGTGACCCTAGCTGCGGAATCCAAAAAGAGTTCATTGTTGCATCGGACGTTAATCGGAAGGAAACTGGTGTATTAACAGGTACCACCAATTGATTAACTGTGGCTATACCATATTCAGGATAAATAAATAACCATTTCCAGTTTAACGCAACAACCTGAACATCAATTGGCTTGACTTGTGGATTATCAGCAGGTGCAGCGATTGGTTTATAAGGATCCAATTCATGAGATGAAACAAATGTTTTATATGCAAGAAAAGCAATCAAACACATTGGAATTCCCCACATACATATTTCAATCGGAAGTGAGAAATCCCATTTTGGTGAATATGTTGCACTGGTATTTGATGCACGATAACGTCTTGCAATAATTAAGGTTGCAATAATAACGGGAATAACAACGCAAAGCATTGCCCCTACCGTCATCATAATCAATTCTTTCTCACTTTGTCCTATCGGTCCTTTTGGATCAAATAAAACCAAGTTACATCCACCCAACATAAGAGTAGATGTTAAACCCACTACCGATAATGTAATTTTCGGTAATAATTTTTTCATTCTATGCCTCGTTGATTCTGACATCGCTCAACTCATCAGCGTGTTTATTTTATAAAACTTCTTTTTAATTGAGAAATCATATAAAAAAACAGTTTTATATTATTAAATTTTTACATAAAATTCATTCTTCATAAAAAGACCACAATTTTTTCTAAATTTAGACATATAATCATGATCTTAGTATAATGTTATTTTATATCTAATTGTTTACTATAAATAACATCCCATTACAACTCACTTTATAAGCAAGCACTTATTTAAATATTGATTATGGATTATACCTATAGTCAAAAAAATAGTGCTGAAAAAAAACAGCACTATTTTCAACATTCATAAAACTGTCATTTTAAGCTTAGTTGTCGTTTTGACGAACACCCATGAATTGCAGCATAAACTGAAACAGGTTGATAAAATTCAAATACATACTTAAGGCATCATAAACGCTGGCTTTAAGCACGATATCAGACCCTTCATATTGATAAAGATTTTGATAGGAAAGCTTAATACGTTGAGTATCCGTAGCGGCAAGACCTGTAAAAATGATCACTCCAACTATATTAATGATTAATCCTAGTTGTCCGCTTTTGAAAAAAATATTCGCAACCATGGCTAAAACAAGACCAAACAGGCCCATCCCTAAAAAAGAACCTATTCCTGTCAAATCTTTGTGAGTTGAGTATCCCCACAAAGACATTCCCGCAAACATACCTGCTGTGACCACAAACGTCCTTACGATGGATTCACCTGTATATACATAAAAGATATTTGCCATACTAACGCCCATGACACCACAAAATACCCAGAAAAGTGTTTGGGCAGCTTGCGTTGAAAGGCGATTGACCCCAAAGGACATTACCAATACAAATGCCAATGGTGAAAAAATAGCGATATAACCCAATAATGTTGGTGTGATTCCAATGGTTCTGTACCCCATCACTACCGGATGATAAAATATATTACCTAAAGATGTGTTAACAACCAAATATGAAACTAATGCAGTTAGCAACAACCCTGATGCCATCCAATTATAGATACGAAGCATATAATTTCTAAGACCTGCATCATATGCGACTTTGGCATTGACATTGGTCATATTGTTATAAGAATCAGGACGAAATACCATTTACTTTACTCATTAAAATTTTCATAGACTTATATAATATATTTCATTTACAGCCCAAATATCAAGCGTTGAAAAAAAATATGTTATATTCATAATTAATACGCAAAGAGTTGAATTATAAAAACAGAATTGATCATATGCGCTTATTTATAGGTATTGATTTCCCAGATTATGTAACTCGCCATTTAAGTCAATTAAGAGGTAGTTTGACCTATGTAAGATGGTATGACCCTAGGACCTACCACCTCACACTAAATTTTATAGGTGAAATTAATGACTATGATCTGTTGAATGATCTTGATTTGACACTTGAAAAAATATCGCCTCCTTCATTCAATTTGACAATTGATAAGGTTAATCTATTTCAAACAGCTTCCAATACCCAAATATTATGGGCGGGGATCCAGCCTTCTGAGAGTCTGGTTCATTTACGTAAAAAAGTGGAACAAATCTTAAGACAATTAGAAATCAAAACTCAAAAACAAAAATTTGTTCCCCATATTACACTGGGGAAAGGTTCTTGCCTTCCTCAAGAACATATCAAACAATGGTTGAATCATTATAACCTGTTAAAAATTCCCGATATTGAAATAACCCACTTCTCATTGTTCAGCTCGTATCCTGGTAAAGAGCAGCCCAATTACATAATTGAGAAAAATTATCCATTATCTTTTCAAACTTAAGATTTTTTGAATTTACCAATCAGATTAATCATAAAACTAGCATACTGGACTTCACAACAAACAAAATGGTCCGTTTTATCCAGTTTCAAACTCGCTAATCCAAAATCATGATAAATGGTCAGGTATTTTTTTCCCGCACCCCAAAAACCAATAGACCGATTTTCTTGTAACGCCAAATCCCTAAGACGCCAGATAGTATTGACAATTTCACGTTCATTACCCACGGGATCTCCTATTCCGACTAAAAAATTATCCTTACGAATAAAAGGTATAGCCGTTCCCTCCTTTGAGCAGATCAAGATACCATTCGGTTTAATATCATCCAGTAATTTATTGTCTGTATCAGACATAACCCGATATAATTCTTTAGTTTCCCCTGACCAGGGCCATGAAACTATTTTTGCTGGAAGCATAAGCTTAAACAATATTAAAATTCCGCTTATTCCCACCACTGCAATAATTATTTTTGTTGCGATTGAAATATTGCCAGAGAAAAAAACCTGAACAACTCCATATTGGGCAATTGATTGCGGGATTAACCAGTTTATTATCAATACAGTGGTTAAAAATAAAATAACCTCTACAATAATTTTGCTGGAAAACGGTGCATCCGTTAAACTGGCTGATCGATAATAACATTTTCTAAACGGTGCAATAAAAAACGCAACCAAAGTCAGTATGGCCGGAATAATGAGATAAGTTCCCATAATCAACGTAATTACTGCTGATGCAATTAAAATACAAAGACTTAATCCCCATGCGAGTGTAATTCTACGGACTAATGACACCGTAAGAGTTAATAGGATAAGACCTAAAAATGATAAAATATAATCGCCTGTAAGTTCAATAAATAATGAAAAAGTTCCTGCATCGTGAAGAATCAATCCTGAATCAAACAAAGGCACAGCCAGATCAATCAAAGCGCAAATAAAAACTGCCGCTGCTGCAATGGCTACAGAAAAAGCCGCATCACTCTCCCGCAGATTTTCATCAATGAATAGAGATGGATTAAATCGTAACAAATTCTTTTTTCTGGGCTTATCAAATATGGATTTGCTTCTAATTAAAATTTCATGCACTGCAAACATACTGCCTGCAATAAACAATGGTATTAAATAATACAAAAACCGGAAAACAAATATAACACACATAATATTGGCCATTGGCATATAATTTTTTAAAGCCAATATCATGCTGCCCTCAAACACCCCTGCACCTCCAGGTACACTTGATATTAACCCGGCAATATAAGAAGCGATATAAATCGCCATAAAAGACATAAAATCAAGTGCAGGATAACCGATCATGATTGAATGAGACGGCACGACACAATAAGGGATTGCAGCCGTTATTATAACTTCAGCAGTTGCGACAACAATTTGTGAAATAGCCATGGATGGCCGAGGAAACGATAAAGTATATTTCCAAACTTTTAACGTGTTGCATCGGAATGAAAGAAAAATATAACCAAAGACCCCTAACCACGCGATAATTCCGATAAAAATAAATATCCAGCCTGGCAATGCCTGCCCAATGATTGGTAATGAATTCGATTTAAATATTAATAACCCGCCTACTAGCACCGCAACACCTATAAAATAGGTAATGGAACAAAAGGCGATAACCTGGAGGATTTCTAAAGGCTTAAGCCCCCAACTCCCATATAAACGGAAACGAACCATTGCACCAGAAACTGCCGACAAACCAATATTATGTGAAAGCACATAGGAACAAAAAGATGCAAAGGCAGTTTTCAAAAAAGACAAGCGGTATCCAATTTGTCTAACAGCCATTTTATCATAAAACGACAGGACAAAAAATGACAATAAAGTGCACACACCAGCCATTAACAAGGAAAAAGTGGGAATTTGTTCAAAAGATAGCTTAATCTCTTTCAGGCTGAGATGTTTGAATTCCTTTTGCACAACATAAATTGCAGCCACGAATAACAAAACACCAAGAATACGAGAACAATATTTTAAGTGAATCTTCCAACCCGTGTTTTTATAATGTTTCCCATCATTCTGGGTGTTATTGAGTTTTTCGAAATCCGATGGCTGCATGAATCTTCTATGTTATAATTGATAAAGCAAAATCTTTCGATCTTCTTATATTTATCTTTTTACCGCCTTGTTAATCAACTCTATTGTTTCTTTTATTCCATATACGGCGATAAACATTCCGAAACGTGGCCCATCTTTTTGTCCGAGTAACACTTCATAAAGACAACCAAACCAATCCCTTAACGGTTCAAATTCGTATTTTTTACCAATTGCAAACACCAAATTTTGTAAAATATCTGGTTTATGCTCTTCCGCTGGTAATTTCTTCAATTCAACAGATAACTCAATCAAAGCCCTTGCCTCTCGTTCATCCGGTGTACGATAAACCTTATGGGGACGAATGAAATCAGCATAATATGCCAGGGCATTCTCTACTAGCTGAGCCAACATGGGGTTATTATCTGGCGATACAGATTCATCATATCGTTTAAGAAATCCCCATAATATTTCGGCTCTTTCCGCATTCGCAACACTGGCAAGATTTAATAACATTGCGAATGAAATCGGACTTCCCGCTTTTTTTGGTAAAACACCTCCATGTATGAACCAGGCAGGATTAGCATATTTCTTTTCTTTTTCAGCGGGTCCGACACTATCATCTCCCCGCTCTGATTTCTGCCAATTTTCAACATGTTTAAGATATTCATCTGTAGTCTTGGGTATAACATCAAAAAATAATCTTTTCGCCCGCCTAGGTGCATTAAACATATATTGCGCAAGACTTTCCGAGGGACCATATCGCAACCATTCTTCAATCGATAATCCATTTCCTTTCGATTTTGAGATTTTTTGCCCCTGATCATCAAGAAATAATTCATATGTTAGATTGGCTGGTGGAGTGCCACCAAGAATTTTACAAATCTTGCTTGAAAGTCGAACACTGTCAATCAGATCCTTTCCTGACATTTCATAATCTACCCCCAGGGCATACCAGCGCATTGCCCAATCAGCTTTCCATTGTAATTTTGCATGTCCACCTGTAACAGGGGTTTCAAAAAGCTTGCCATTCTCATCACGCCATTGAATAGTTCCAGATACCGGATCAATTTTTTCCATAGGAACTTGCATAACAATTCCCGTTTCAGGATGGACAGGTAATACAGGGGAATAGGTGGCCCGTCTTTCTTCTCTCAGTGTCGGTGCAATTACAGCAACTATCTTGTCGTGAACTTCCAATATTCTTTTCAAAGCGGAATCGAATTTTCCTGATTGATAATATTCTGTTGAGGAGGCAAATTTATATTCAAATCCAAAATGATCAAGAAAGGAACAAAGTTGGGCATTATTATGTGCACCAAAAGATTCATGTGTTCCAAATGGATCAGGTATACTTGACAAAGGTTTTCCTAAATGTTCTTTTAACATTTCCTGATTAGGTACATTTTCTGGAACTTTACGTAAACCATCCATATCATCGGAAAATGCAAGAATGACAGCTTTTTTCCCTGTCAGGGCCTGATATGCCTGGCTGACCCAAGAAGTGCGAGCCACTTCGCCAAATGTTCCGATATGCGGTAAACCAGAAGGACCATATCCTGTTTCAAGCAAGGCGGGTTTATCCGATTTATCTTTTTTATTCCGAACATGTTCAGCCAATTTTACGGCTTCCTCGAAAGGCCATATTTTGGGTATTGAAGTAAAAGAAGAAAAATCGTTTATTGTCATTATTTTACAGCCACTATAAAAATGCCTGCCCTCTGATTAAATATGGATTTAAAAAACTATTATCTGTTAGATTAACAGGATAAAAATCAATATATTATCATATACGTATGAATTGTTAGAAAATAAATGGTTTTAAAAGATTATTCCGCATTAATTATTCATGATAATCAATTTTCATTATTTAATACGGATGGAGAAATTCTTAATTTACCGTTACAGACATTGATTGCTGAACTTGAACAAACAACTGAATTGCTGATCATACACAAATCTTATACCTACCGTAAACTAAAATCCCCAAAAACCATTCATACTGACCGGTGGCTTGATTTGCTTGAACTTGCCGCATTTGTATTTCCCGTTCAATCCTTTGGCTATACAGTCACAAATTTTGCCAATGCATTAAAAATCCCCATGCCTTTAAATCCTGAAGCTGATTTTTTAATAATTATCTGCGATTATCTTATCCTAAAATTCAAGGAAGAATATAATCATGGCAACAAAGACATGATTGCTGCTCGGCTAGCGGCCCTCTATCATGCACAATGGTTATGGGCTCCAATATTATTATCTGCACTTGATATTTCTCTACCGTTACCAGCGCAACAACTGCAAGCTTCCGACGCGCTCAGAATATGGCAACGATTACCAAAATGGCAAGAACTTTCCCCACGTCCCCAACCCAGCCAATTTCCTGTCAAACGCCAGGAAACCTTTAATCGTTTGGCCGAAATTCTGGGACTTGGCGCTGAAGATCGAGCTGGACAAATTGATTTTACAGATGTTGCCCGTTATGCATTTGAACCTTGTGTGGAACAGGGAAAACCCAATATTGTATTAGCCGAGGCAGGAACAGGTACAGGAAAGACCTCTGCCTATATTGCTCCAGCAAGTTTATGGGCTGAACACAATAAAGGAACAGTTTGGATAAATACCTACACGCGCCATTTACAAAGGCAAATCGAACATGAATTCCATCATCTTTATCCAGATCCTGCCACCCGCAAGAAAAAAATTGTTGTCCGAAAAGGTAGAGAGAATTATTTATGTTTATTAAATTTAGATGAATATATTACGCTTCATTTCAATAAAAATGATGGTAACGGTGATAATATCGCCATTATTTTATTATGCAACTGGGCTGAACAAAGTAATGATGGTGATCTTTTTGGAGGTGACCTGCCCAACTGGTTCCATGATCTTTTTGACAACAGAATATTATCTATTCTTGCTGAAAGACGGGGTGAATGCATTCATGCAAGTTGCCCACATTACCAAACTTGTTTTGTTGAACATTCCATTCGCAGAGCCCAAAATGCAGAAATTGTTATTGCAAATCACGCCCTGGTCATTAACCACTTTGCCTGGTCTTTAGATAATGCCTCTCCTGAATGGGAAAGTAATCTACCGTCCCGCTTGATTTTTGACGAGGCCCATCATATATCGGATGCAGCCGATTCAGCTTTTTCAACCGCTTTCTCAGCTACTGAAACCAGCGAATTGAGACGATGGCTATTAGGAAATGAAGGAAACAATACACGTTCAAAAGGATTGAAAAAGCGTATTCATGACGTAATTATTGGCAATAAAGCGCTTGAAAAAGATTTGGAAGAAATTATTGATTCCGCCTTTATTTTACCCCCCTTAAATTGGTCAAGTCATCTTGCATCATTTCATGACAATAAGAATGAAAACCTAACCAATTTATCTGAGCGTTTCTTTTACCTCATATATCAGCAAATACAAGCCCGTTCTTCCCGTAACCAAATTATCAATCAGTCCTACGCAGAAACAAGACAATATGAATGCGATCTCTATCCGCTATTACCGGAATTAGTTGCACTTGTACCAAATTTAATTCAATCCTTTCAAAAATTGCTAAACTATCTTTTAAAATTTACACGCAATATAGAAACCAAATTAAATAATGAAAAAGACTCTCTGGACAAAATGTCCCTTGAGAGACTTGAGACAACTCACGCAACATTAACCCGGAAAGCGGTTACTCCCTTAACTCTATGGTTGGATCTTTTGACTTCATTGAATAAACCAGAACATTCCAATAGCCAACCTAAAACTCATGTTTCATTTCTGAAATCTGAACATAAGAATAAAAATATAACAAACGTAGGTTTATTTCATCATTGGCTTGACCCAACCATTCCATTGATGAAAATGCTGGCACCTTCAATACAAGGTATGCTTTTCACCTCTGCAACCTTACGCGATGAAAGTAACAATGACACAGAAGCATCCTGGCAAGCAGCCGAACAAAGAGTTGGGACAGAACATCTTCCCGTTCAACCTCTTAGAGCTGCATTAAGTTGTCCCTTCAATTATGACAAGCAAGCCCGTGTTTTTGTAGTTAATGACATTAATATTCATTCCATCAATGAAGTGGCCCATGCCTACCTGCATTTATTCAAGGCCTCCAAAGGTGGCGCATTGGGATTGTTTACAGCAATTCATCGGTTACGTGCAATTTATCACCAGATTAATGAATCTTTGGAAAAAGATAATATTTCTCTTTTTGCACAACATATCGATCCATTGAGTAATAATAGTCTGGTTGAATTGTTTAAAAATGATATGCACTCCTGTCTATTTGGTACTGATGCCATGCGGGATGGAATCAATATTCCAGGTAATTCTTTACGCCTTGTTGTATTTGAAAGAATACCCTGGCCTCGCCCTGATATTCTTTATCGAGAAAGAAGAAAGTATTTTTATAAAGACAAACCCAATCTTTATGATGAGCAAATTGTTCGCTTGCGCTTAAGACAGGCTTTTGGCAGATTGATACGTACTCAATCAGACAAGGGAATTTTTATTATTTTGGACCGTCGTACACCAACTCGTGTATTGTCCGCTTTCCCAAAAAATGTTCCGATACGAAGACAGAGCCTACAAGAGATAATCAATCAGACGACCCTTTTTTATGAAAAATAAATCATCATAAACAACAAAACCAGCTCTTTATCAAAAGAGCTGGCTTGCTTACGGTAAATAGATAACTCTAATACCAGTAATCGTATGCTTCGATCTTACAAAGGCTTGAGATTAGCTGCAGCAGCTTTACCTCTTTCTGTTACAATATCATAGCTTACACGCTGATTTTCCTTCAAATCACGAAGTCCAGCAGCCTGAACAGCTGTAATATGCACAAAAACGTCCTTGCCACCTTCTTCAGGGACAATAAAACCAAATCCTTTTGTAGGATTAAACCATTTCACGGTTCCAGTATACATTATAACCGCGCATCCTTATCATATATAGAATATCAAGCCTTGAAACATAGACCTGATATAGAGTTAAAATCAAAACGAATAAATCGTTTACCTATTCAGAAAGAAAACTTTCATGGGACTATTTGACACATAAAATAAATAAACTGTCAATATAATTATTATTTATTAAATAAAAAAAACATATATATTGTAAATTTAATATAAAATATAAATAAATTTTTAGTATTTATTAAAATTTTATAATATTTATTTATTATTTAGAATAAAACACTTAAAAAATATATCGCAACATTTCATTTACAATATTATTCAAGACTATTTAATATGGTTAATTTAATAATTACTACTTCATAAGTGTGACCAAATATTCATATATATAAAAAGGTTACTGCCATTATTGACAGTAACCTTTCAGGATAAGATAATTATTTAGTTATTATCCTTTGTGCAATAAGGGAGAAATTAGAAATCCATTCCACCCATACCGCCCATGCCACCCATACCTGCAGGCATTTCAGGAGCTTTTTTCTCTGGACGTTCTGCAACCATCGCTTCAGTTGTAATCAACAGACCGGCTACAGAAGCCGCATCTTGTAAAGCGCTACGAACAACCTTTGTCGGATCAATAATACCGGCCTGAACGAGATCTTTATATTCTCCAACCTGAGCATCAAAACCGAAATTATATGAGTCATTTTCAAGAACTTTACCAGCGATAACCGCACCGTCTTCACCAGCATTTTCAACAATTTGGCGTAATGGGGTTTGCAATGCCTTGCGAACAATATCAACACCAACACGTTGATCATCATTTTCGTGAGTATGATTGGAAAGTCTTAAAGATGCACGTGCCAATGCGGTACCACCACCTGGAACAATACCCTCCTCAACTGCTGCACGAGTTGCATGAAGAGCATCATCCACACGATCACGACGTTCCTTAACTTCCACCTCTGTAGATCCACCAACGCGGATAACAGCAACACCACCTGCTAATTTAGCAAGACGTTCCTGTAATTTCTCACGATCATAATCTGAGGTTGTCTCTTCAATCTGAGCACGGATTTGGTTACAACGTCCCTTGATTTGATCAACGTCACCAGTACCTTCAACGATTGTTGTATTTTCCTTATCGATATGAACTTTTTTAGCGTTACCAAGCATTTTAATTGTAACGTTTTCAAGTTTAATGCCGATATCTTCACTTACAACCTGACCACCGGTTAAAATGGCAATATCTTCAAGCATTGCCTTACGACGATCACCAAAACCAGGCGCTTTCACAGCAGCAATTTTTAAGCCACCACGCAACTTGTTAACAACCAAGGTTGCCAATGCCTCACCATCAACATCTTCAGCAATAATCAACAACGGACGACCGCTTTGAACAACACTTTCCAACAAAGGCAACATTGGCTGTAAAGATGAAAGCTTCTTTTCATGGATCAAGATTAAAGGATTATCAAGATCAGCGGTCATTTTTTCTGCGTTTGTAACGAAATATGGAGAAATATAACCACGATCAAATTGCATTCCCTCAACAACGTCGAGTTCTGTTTGCAACCCTTTAGCTTCCTCAACAGTGATAACGCCCTCTTTGCCAACTTTTTCCATGGCTTTGCTGATCATATCACCAATTTCTTTTTCACCATTTGCAGAAATGGTTCCAACCTGAGCAATTTCGGATTGGGTAGAAATTTTCTTTGTTTTTGCCTTCAATTCTTCAACAACGATTGAAACAGCCTTATCAATTCCGCGTTTCAGATCCATAGGATTCATACCGGCAGCAACCGATTTTAACCCTTCACGAACAATCGCTTGAG
The DNA here is from genome assembly GCF_009734185.1 of Commensalibacter melissae. Taxonomy (NCBI): domain Bacteria; kingdom Pseudomonadati; phylum Pseudomonadota; class Alphaproteobacteria; order Acetobacterales; family Acetobacteraceae; genus Commensalibacter; species Commensalibacter melissae. Next base: position 1,259,310 of record NZ_CP046393.1, read on the forward strand.
CTAAAACTGTGGCGGTTGTTGTTCCGTCACCGGCAACATCATTGGTTTTTGAAGCAACCTCGCGAACCATTTGGGCGCCCATATTCTCAAACTTGTCAGCAAGCTCGATTTCTTTTGCAACAGATACACCGTCCTTGGTAATACGGGGTGCACCAAAGCTTTTATCAAGAACAACGTTACGTCCTTTTGGACCCAAGGTTACCTTAACTGCATCTGCCAGAATATCAACGCCACGTAACATACGTTGACGTGCATCAGCACCAAATCTTACATCTTTGGCTGCCATAATCTTAATCTCCTACAAGAAATTCTTTAAAAAAAGTCAAAATCAAAAGCTGGTGAAAAATTGCGGATTAACCTACAATTCCCATAATATCGCTTTCTTTCATAATCAAAAGCTCTTCGCCATTTAATTTGACTTCGGTCCCAGACCATTTACCGAATAAAACTTTATCACCTTTTTTAACATCCAGAGGAACAATTTGTCCCTGCTCATTACGAGCTCCCGGACCTACGGCAATGACTTCGCCTTCTTGAGGTTTTTCTTTTGCTGTATCTGGAATGATAATTCCACCGACAGTTTTTTCTTCACTGTTTAGCCGACGAACGACTACACGGTCATGTAATGGACGAAAATTCGTCATTTGGATCGCTCCATAATTTCTATATAATGCCCTTAATCAAAGCAGCATTATGGGTTTTAACTACGCGCGTTTTTGCCGCGTTACTCCAAATATTACAGTGGCATTATTGCCACTTATATTTGGTTTTAAGGTAACCATAATCATGTACAATGTCAACTAAATTTAATTCCTATACACAGATATAAGTTACTTAATTTTTATCGATTGATTTATTGTGTATAATTACAATATATTTTAAAGAATAATACTTATTAAGTAAGTTGCTTACAAAAGATTTTATCACATAACATAACGTGCTTTCAGACTTAAATCTCTTTTTCCGTAACCTCATATCGTCTTATGAATGCTAAAAATAAAAAAAATCTTCTTTTGAAAATTGGTCAGGAATTTTTTGCAAGCCAAGGTTTTACAAATGTTGGTTTAGCTGAAATTCTCAAACAAGCAAATATTCCCAAAGGCTCATTCTATTATTATTTCAATTCCAAGGAAGATTACGGCGTTCAGGTCATTGATCACTATGTTGACAATTATATAATGGCTCTTCAGTCCTTACTTAAGTCTTCTTCACTTTCAGGAAAAGATCGTCTACTTAAATATTGGGAAAAATGGCAATTTTCACAATGCGACAATAATTTTGAGGGACATTGTCTTATCGTTAAATTAAGTTCTGAGGTTACAGATTATTCCGAACCGATGCGTAAGGCATTCTGTAGAGGAACCGACCGGATATTATCCCTTATCGCACAAATTATTGCCATAGGCCAAAAAGATAATTCCATTCACAATCAGGCTGACAATTTTTTTATAGCTCAACAATTATATCAACAATGGTTGGGGGCAAGTTTAATGGTGAAAATACAAAAACGGTCTACAGCATTTACTATTGCTCTCCATTTCACAAACTTTCTTCTTGACAATAATATTTAATTTTTCATAGATTAATAGACGACCGGTCTACTATTTTTTTAAAAATATAATTATTAGTGAGGTTTACCACTATGCCTATCCTATTTGATCCCATTCAATTGGGCGCAATAAAAGCTTCCAACCGTATCATCATGGCTCCTATGTCACGTTCAAGAGCGACAAAAGATCACATCCCCACCCCTATGATGATTGAATATTATCGTCAAAGGGCAACAGCTGGTTTGATCATTTCCGAGGGTACAGGAATTTCACAAGAGGGAATGGGATTTCCCTATGCTCCTGGTATATGGAATAAGGAACAGGTTGAAGCTTGGAAACCCATAACCCGGGCTGTTCATGATGAAGGCGGTAAAATTATTTGCCAATTGTGGCATATGGGACGCACAGTTCATTCTTCATTTTATCCATCTCCCATTTCTGCATCAGCAACCACAGCGCCAGGTCATGCACATACTTATGATGGGAAGAAAGCCTATGTTCAGGCAAGGGCTTTACCTGTTGATGAAATTCCAAGATTACTCAATGATTATGCCAAAGCGGCACAAAATGCGATGAACTCTGGTTTTGATGGTGTCCAGATTCATGCCGCAAATGGCTACCTGATTGATGAATTTTTACGTGACAGCAGTAATTTCCGTCAAGATGAATATGGCGGTTCAATTGAAAATCGCCTACGTCTACTAATCGAGATTACGCAAAGGGTTTGCCATGAGGTGGGTTCAGATCGAACATCTGTGCGTCTTTCTCCAAATGAACGTGTACAGGGTGTATTTGACAGTAATGCCAAAAGTCTTTTTATCGCTGCCAGCCAAGCGTTGAGTAGAGAAAAAATTAATTTCCTGGAAGTCAGGGAACCACAAATCGGCAATAAAGATAATTATGTGGAGAAAGATTTGACAGAAGCTGACTATCATCCACCGATTTTTCCTTCTATGCGGGAAAATTTCAAGGGTAATTTCGTTATTAATGGAACGTATAATGGTCAACTGGCCCAAAAAATTGTTAAAGCGGGACAAGTCGATGCAGTTTCTTTTGGCCGTCCTTTTATTTCCAATCCGGATTTGGTCGAAAAAATTAAAACGGGTAAACCTTTTGTCGCACATGATTCGTCCATTTGGTATACTCAGGATGAAAAAGGCTATATTGACTTCAAGTAAAATAATGAACGAATAGCCTTCCCGTATCTTTAATGATAATATCATTATGTTCATTTGCTTACGTCAATAGATAAAACTGACTTAACAAGATAATAATATTGGAAAAATTAAATGGTTACTTTATTTGACTCTATTCAATTGGGCGCAATAAAAGCATCTAACCGTATCATCATGGCACCCTTAACCCGGGGACGGGCCACAAAGGATCATATTCCAACTTCTTTAATGATAGAATATTATCGCCAAAGAGCCTCTGCAGGTCTGATCATTTCAGAAGGAACAGGAATTTCACAAGAAGGATTGGGATGGGCATATGCTCCAGGCATATGGAATAAACAGCAAGTTGAGGCATGGAAACCTATAACCCAGGCTGTTCATGATGAGGGGGGTCATATTATTTGTCAGTTATGGCATATGGGTCGAACCGTACATCCATCATTTTACCCTTCTCCTATTTCCGCATCAGCAACCACAGCTCCAAGATATGCACACACATATGAAGGAAAAAAGCCGTATGAAAAAGCGCGTGCATTACCCAAAGAAGAAATTCCCCGATTAATCAATGATTATATAAAAGCTGCAAATCATGCCATGGAAGCGGGATTTGACGGTGTACAAATACATGCCGCCAATGGATATTTGATTGATGAATTTTTAAGAGACAATTGCAATTTTAGAACGGATGAGTACGGCGGAAGTATTGAAAATAGAATCAGGCTACTAATTGAAATAACACATAATGTCTGCAAAACAGTGGGATCAGACAGAACATCAGTTAGACTTTCACCAAATGAGGAAATTCAAGGCGTTCATGACAGTAATCCCGAACCATTATTTATTGCCGCCTCAAAGGCTTTAAGTAAAGAAAATATTAATTTTTTGGAAGTGAGGGAACCACGACCAGGTGAAGACAATTTCGTCATGTCAACCCTTACAGATCAGGATTTCTATTCCCCTATCGCTCCCGCAATGAGGAAAAATTTTAAGGGAAATTTTGTTATTAATGGTTCCTATAATGGGCACTCTGCTCAAAAAATTATCAAGAACAATGAGGCGGATGCCGTTTCATTCGGCCGACCATTTATTTCCAATCCTGACCTTGTTCACAAAATCAAAAATGATATCCCCCTAAAACCATCTGATAGCAAAACCTGGTTCAGTCAGGGAAAAGAAGGTTATACGGATTATCCCGTTGCAAAATAATCCAAGCTCTACTCTGGTTTATAAAAATTGATCAGAGTAGATTCAAAAATGAAATTATAAAACCCGACCAGCAATCGTTTTTAAACGTTCAACCAAAACAGGATCACGTTTTTCCGGTGCCGTTATCAATGCATAATCCAGGGCATGTTTACATTGACATTCACTGTTTCCCTGAGGTCTTTTCCCTAAAGCTGGAATAAATTTCTCAACCAAAGAGCTAGCATGTCTGGCATTTTGCTTCAGTATTCCGACAACAGCTTTAACGCTAACCGCATCATGTTCCTCATGCCAACAATCATAATCGGTAACCATAGCAATTGTCGCATAACAGATTTCTGCCTCTCGCGCCAAAGCTGCCTCTGGCATATTGGTCATACCAATAACCGATGCACCCCATGAACGATAAAGCTGACTTTCCGCCCGTGTTGAAAACTGGGGGCCTTCCATAACAAGATAGGTTCCCCCCTTGACAACTTTGATTTCTAATTGTTTTGCCTGTTCATACAGCATCTGACACAATTTAGGACAAAATGGATCAGCCAGAGATACATGGGCAACCAATCCCTTTTCAAAAAAACTTTTGGTTCGTAAACGTGAACGGTCAATTAATTGATCCACAACAACAAATGTACCTGGGGACAATTCCTCTTTCAGGGAACCGACAGCAGAAACAGAAACAAGATCCGTAACACCTAGTTTTTTCATCGCTGCAATATTCGCCCGATAATTCACATCTGTTGGGGAATATACATGGCCCCGACCATGTCTCGGTAAGAATACACAGGAAACACCATCAAGTGTACCTTTTAATAACTGATCGGATGGCTTGCCCCAGGGCGTATCAACTTCCACCCACTGTTGATCACTCAAACCTGAAATATTATATAATCCCGAACCACCGATAACCCCAATAACAGGTTTATCATGAGTATGACTATTTATTGACATTTGACCACACTTTACGATTAATAAGAAATACCAGAATAACGATAAAAATCATATAAAGGAAAAACATTATTCCCATACGATGACGTTCTGTCAAATGGGGATGTGCAGCCCAATTCAGAAAAATGACAACATCTTTTGCTTGTTGTTCAACAGTTGCTGGCGTGCCATCTTTATAATGAATACCTCCATCAGTCAAAGGAGGTTTCATCCCTATCTGGTGATGCGGTGCATAAAGATTATAATATGAGGCTTTATTGTCAAAATGAAAACCTGATGGTGCAGTTTTATAACCCAATAATAGAGCCATCACATAATTGGCCCCGTTTTTTCTGATCATCATGTAACGTGAAAAATCCGGCGGTATTTTACCGTTATTGGCTGTTTTCGCAATATTATCATTAAAGTACGGTTTTTTTAAATAATCAGTTACATTGGCTGGACGGTAATAATCCTGCCCTTGATTATCCTTGCCATCCATGACCTGCTCCCTATGGGCAATTTTATCAATATGCTCAAGAGTCAATCCCATTTGCTGCAAATCAGCATAACGCATCACATTGATGGAGTGACATGAGGCACATTTTTGTCTATAAACCTGATAACCCCTTTGCACACTCGCATTGTCAAAATATCCTAATGAACCGTTAAAGCTCCACTCATAATGCGGTAAAGTAATTTCATGATTTTTAATTAATTGATTTTTATCCGCTGCCCAGATTGTCATTATTGCCGTTATAAAAATCAGGATATTTAAGAAAAAACCTAGAACAATCTTCTTAATCATGCCCATAAATCGCGTCCTATTTATTATCACATAATGAAGAATCATGTAATTTACATCCAATTTCAAAACGGGCCGATAAGGGTAAAATCACTAAAAAATGGCAATAATAATACAATAATGAAAGGCGTCCCAACCATATAAGTGAGTTAAATGTATGAAATTTTCCTACAATACCCAACATTACGAAAGCAATAACCAAAATAATCAATGATATACGGTAAATAGGTCTGTATCGTGCCGATTTAACAGGTGATGAGTCCAGCCACGGAACCAAGAATAGAAGAAAAATCGTTCCTGCTGATAAAGCCATTCCCCCAAATTTATATGGTATTATTTGTAAAATTCCGTAAAAAGGTAGGAAATACCATTCTGGAGCAATGGACGCTGGGGTTTCCAGTGGATTGGCTGGAATATAATTTTCACTATTTGTCAACAACCCTGGTTCAAAAAAAATCAAAATAACCATTATTAATCCGGAAACGCCTAGAACCAGCCCATCTTTTGCCACAAAATAAGGAAAGAAAGGAAGAACATTCTTTTTTGATGTAATGTCGATTCCTTCAGGATTATTGGATTTTACATGATGCATGCAAATGATATGAAGAAAAACGATAAAACAGATTATAAACGCCATAACAAAATGAATTGTATAGTAACGATGTAATGTCAGTGCGTTTGGTATTTCCCCACCCATCAACCAACCGGACAAATTTTGTCCTATGATTGGAATGGATGAAATCGCTTGAATAACTACATTAGCAGCCCAGTAAGACATTTGCCCCCATGGCAATATATATCCAGCAAAAGCCGTTATCATTACAGAAACTGTCAAAATCATCCCCGAACACCAGACCAGCTCTCTTGGTGATTTATAAGAACCGTAATATAATCCCCTAAACAAATGCAAATATAGAAAAGCCAGAAACAAATTTGATCCTGCCATATGAATGGATCTAATTAACCAGCCGCTTGGCACCCTTCTTTCAATCATCTCTATTGATAGAAAAGCATGATAAGGCAAAGCCGTATAATATAAAGTTAAAAAAATCCCCGTCAGTAACATCAAGAATAAAATAACAGTTAAGGCAGCACCAAATGTCCACCAAATATTCAAATTCTTAGGCATTGGAAACTGAATGTATTCTTTCTGAATTACCGAAAAAAAGGGAAAACGTTTGTCCAGCCATAATTTAAAAGACTGTTTGTTCCTAACAGTTTTTTTTCTTTGCCCATTCTGGGATAAATTCAGATCACCCATGCCATTAACTTACTCAATAAAAAGCATACAAATTCTAAAAAATTATAAATAGTATAATAAATAACAATTTCGCCTTTATATTGCTACAATTCCATGTAAAATAAAACCAGTCATGTTTTTTATTAATGATTTACTTGTTTTTTCCTCTTAAAAAAATAATTTTCTATAAAGCAATCCTTCATGTCTTTATCGATATCCAGACGACATCTACTTAAATTTTTATCTCTGACAGGTATGACAACAGCTCTACCCTCATTACCTATTAAGGCTAATGAAGTTTTATCAACGGTTGACCCTACTAAAGATGGTAAAGATGACTATTCACTTATCGTGGGTGGTACAAAAGAAAGTCGAATAGGTCAATTTTCCAGCACACTAGCAGATTTATTTAAACAGAATATCGAGAGTAACCCTTTGTTATCTCTGCAATTCACAACTGGTTATGATAGTGTAACAGCATCAAATTTATTCGATACAAGATTAACCCAAGACGGCTCGATCGCATTGATAACTTCTGGATCTGCCATTATCGCAGCCTTGGCCGCTGATCCGCGTGTTCATTTTGATTATCAACATTGGATACCTGTATTTTCAACCATCACTCCAATTATTGTCATATCGAGGCAACCTTTTCACAACTCTATTCCTGATCTTTTAAAAAATAGAACAATGAAAGTTGGAGTCTCCACCCTTATTGGAAAAGAACTTCCAACATTATTGGGAATTGAACTTTTACAAATCAGTACTAAACCCGTAATCGGAATTACAACGTTATCAACTGGAATTGAAGCGTTACGTAACCGAACAATAGATATATTACAGATAGATTCCCCTGAGGGGTTTGCAGAACTGCCAAAATTGTTGGCCGAGGGATTTCATATCTTTTTTTCATTTGATCAGGAATCCTCGTATAGCCCTTCTTTTTCCAGTCTCTACACGAAATTGCCCCATTATCGCACAGGCAACACATTATTTGAAATATGGCAAACCCTTGCCCTTGCAGCCAGAATTAATTTTGCCGTTTTCTTGCCCATGCTGACCCCTTCAGCGCTTGTTACAAAATGGCGTTTGAATTTCGAAAAAATCACTGATAATCCTTATTTTCAATCAATTGTACATGCCAACAATATTGTCACTCAAAATAGTTTAAAAACAATTGATAATTTTTCAAAATTGATTCCTTCTGCTACAGCAACTTTGGCATTGAGACGCTGGTTGTCATTGAAAATTTCCCAATGGGAAAATTGAAAAAAATTCTAACGCCTTTTTTTTAGTAGAATTTTAACCGCTCCATTATTCGTAGCGGACACATAGGAAGTTGCAAGTATCATTGAATGTATATAAGGACGATTTAACCAATGAGGTAATTCTCTTTTGAGTATACCACCACCTTGGGATAGATTTCCAACACCTGTTATAATTTCGATACATCTTATTTGTTGTCTATAGGCATTTAAAATAAAATTTTCCAAGGCTAAAAATGCATGATGTGCTGTAAAACCGTGTAAATCTAATCTCCATTGCGATTTTAACTCGCCATTCTGAAACTTCTTCCAGGTATTTTTATCCAGTCCGGGTTGTTTCTGTCCAATTGCCATGAAAGAATCATTTTTATTATCTAATTGATTCTTATGAGCTTTAAAAAGTTTATAATGCTGTATGAACAAGGAATTTTCATTAAGCACTATTTTCTTAATATTGTTCGTCTGTTTGAAATTATTTTTATTCGTTTGTTTTTGAGACATGAAAAATGAATCAAGATCATTTTTTATATATATTAATTTATCCCGTTTTGCAGATTTTTTAATTGAATATGTAAAATTATCCCATAATATTCGTTCCTCTTTACTAAGCTGTCTTTTTTTCAAAATAATCCTCTTTCATTTACCCTTATCTTATCATAACAAAAAAACCTTTCACCCGTTTTAACAGGTGAAAGGTTAAACAAATAAACTAGCTTGAAATTATGGATTCATTTTATCAATAGCTTGACCTTGATATTTTCCTGTTAATGATTTCAGGAATTCTACAATATCATCAACATCCTGATCTGGAATTTGATGATCAGGAGTTTGATATTTAACCATTTCAATTACAGCCTCTTTTAGAGTTTTCGCGCTGCCATCGTGAAAATAAGGCGCGGTCAAGGCAATATTGCGTAATAAGGGAATCTTAAAGAAGAAACGATCATTTTGATTATGTGTAAAATTAAATCGGCCAAAATCCGCATTTGTCAAGGCTTTGTTTAGACGATCCTGGAAAAAATCACGTTGCAATCCCATTTTGGCAAAAGATGCTCCACCAACACCGACTCCATTATGGCAACTTGCGCAACCGATATTCTTAAAAACTTGATATCCATGTTTAGCCCGTTCACTAATCGCACTATCTATACCCTTTAAATACATATCAAAGGGACTGTCTGGCGTAATCAAGGTTTTTTCATATTCTGCAATCGCTTCTGTTATTGTTTTCTGGTCAATTACGGGGCTGTTATAGACATTCATGAAATCTTTTTCATATGAAGGGTCTTTACGTAATTTGTCAGCAACTTCCTCCCATTTTTTTGATCCCATTTCAATCGGGTTCATTACGGGCCCTGCAGCCTGTGCCATCAGATCGCTGGCTCTTCCGTCCCAAAACTGGGTGTGATTGAATACAGAATTATATACGGTGGGTACATTGATAGGACCTTTTTGACCATTAATCCCGGTTGCTGTTACAAGATTATCTACCCCGCCCTTTTTCAGATCATGGCATGAAGCACAGGTAAGGGTATTGTCACCAGACAAACGTTTTTCGAAAAACAGTTTTTCTCCCAGGGCAACCTTTTTGGCATCGACATCTAAAGATTCAGGAATAGGTTGAATGGGTTCATCAGCAAATTGTTCTGCCACACCTGATGTTGCGTAACTTTGTCTACGTTCACGCTTGATCCATTTAATCACGGTATCCCGTTGCTCAGCTGAAAGGCGTGCATGCCAGTGCATTAATAAATACAGTGATGGCGGCATAAGATTTCGTTGCATTACGAATTCTATACGAGACAGGGAAACATTATCAACTGGCTCGCCTTTATTCATCGCATCAAGAACGGGTTCAAGATGAAAATTTTCCAGTCCCTTTGTGCGATCACTTTGCATCAACTGATTTGCCACAGGTATCTTGAAATAGAAAGGCATATCCACTTTTTGCGTATGACAGTAATCACAACGGGCTTCCCTTAAAACATTAAAAACATCCATCGCCATTTTATCGTGACGCAATGGTGAACTATCTGACAAACTAGGAGCTGTAGAATGATCATAACGGGTTAAATACGTAACAACCCCTCCATAAACGATGGCAAAAACCACCAGAAGCATTAAAATAAGTTTTTTCATCCACTGTTTTCCAAACAATACTTAACCTAGAATTTTTATAAATCTTTAGAATTTCAAAAAAAATATCAAGTTTTGAATTAATAATAAATCAGAATTTATCTTTTATTTGGTCAATACCGCTTTTTCCAACCTTTCTTTGGCAATTTTTACATAATTTTTATCAATATCCATTCCTATGGCCCTTCCTCCTTCATAATGGGCTGCCAATAAAGTAGTTCCCGTACCCATAAACGGATCCACTACAACTGGATTTTTTCTTCCATGCAACCTTAGACACATTTGGGGCAACGCAATTGGAAAAGTTCCAGGATGATTGAATTTTTCCGATTTTTTTCTAATCGTGTCATAGGGAATAAACCATACATCACCTCGACAACGTAAATCATACGTATGAGATCGTCTAGCAATATTGGACTTATCCTTATATGGAACCCCTACATTGAGACGATTTAACTGCACGATTCCAGTTTTCGTCAAATGGAATATATATTCATGATTGCGATGCAGAAATCGTTTGCTGACTACAGGTTTGAAATGACCGTAACTTTCCTTACCTATTGAAATAGACTTCACCCATTCTATGTGATTTTGCAATATGAAAATTTTTCTCAATCGGACAATCAGTTCAAATGGCAACCAAGGATTTGATGATGATCCGGCAATATTCAAAAAAAACGAAGCATCATCCTTCATGACTCTTTTAATTTCAAAACATATTTTTTCAAGCCAATCGAGATATTCTGCCTCTCCCTTTTTATCCTGATAAGCGCTATAGATTATACCAAGATTATATGGGGGAGAGGTAATAAAAACATCTACGGAACGGTCTTTCATTTTTTGCAAAACCGTTAAACAATCCCCCCTAATAATAGTATGCCTATCAACCCTGAAGCTATATGGACGTAATAAAAGTTCCTGTTTTATTTGAACTTTGGTCTTTTTACGTAAAGACACCTAAAATCTCACTTGATTATCGCTTCACTGATGCAGGAACTGACTGATTGGAATGGGAAAACTGACGGGGCAACAAAAGATATATCTTTCCTTTTTCATTCATCAGCCCCGCATACCATTCAGCGGTCTTACCCCATCCGGTGAATAGGTCCAGCCGGTTCATTCCATGAATATCCCCGCCCAAGTCATGGGCAAAGACCATATGTTTCCATGACCTTTTATCCTGATGTCCAGGTTCAGGCATTAGGGTTTCAATCCATAAAGGAATACCCAACGGTATCCATTTTTTATCAACAGCAGCAGATCGGCCCGCACTTAAACTAACACCAAAAGCACCTTTTGGTCCTTCATCAAGAATTTGATTATTTAAAATTTTAAAGAAAACGTAATTTTTATTTTCTTCCATCAGGGAGAGTGCTTGATCAGGATGGTTGAATAACCACGTCCTTAATGAATAAATATTGATTGCATCAGAATTCATATATCCTTTGTCAATAAGGATTTTTCCTAATGGTGTATAGGGTTGTCCATTCTTGCCGGCATAAGCCAGACGTAAAATTTTACCGTCCGGTAACAAAATCCGGCCTGATCCTTGAATTTGCATAAAAAACAGATCTGCCGAATTTTTTAACCATACAATTTCAAGATTTTTACCGTTTAATGCCCCTCTGTCAATTTCAGCACGTGTGTAGTAGGGAATGAATTGATTATTCTGCATGTGACCATACTGAATTTGACCATCAACAGTTTTACGCGCTTTCAGATCGTTGGGACGTGTATATACAGGTACTTGATAATTGCCTGTTTTTACAGTTGACCCTTCAATTTCTGGTTCATAATATCCTGTCACCTTTCCTTTTTGAATTCTATAGGAATATTGATAGGGTTGCAGCCATTGTTCAAAAAAGTTTTTCACTTGTAGAGGTTGTTTGATATCAATCTGTTCCGCAGTAATACAAACTGGAATCCAATCCTTAGTCTGACTTCCTGGCAAACCGCTGACTCCACCTAGATAAGTGATAGATGGCAATTTTCTTATCTGCCTACAGGTCTGACGAAAAACTGTCAAAATTTGTGAGTGGTTTTCCTGATTCCATCCCTGTAATACCTGATAGGAAACGGGATAGAATTCTGACAGTTTTTCCTGACCTTCCTGTACACAAGCGGTCAGACATATCCCAAGGGATATCGATATTGCACGAACAAAGCGTTTCATAACAAGCCTATTAAATTCAAGTTCCTGTACGAGTTGATTTTAAACGCCAGGAAATATCCTGACCATTCATTCCTAATACACGTTCAAATAACCAGAAATCAATAAATTCCGTCACAGATTCCGTACCAACTACAGGTTCTTTCTTTTTATCAAATATACAATTCAGTTGATCGGAAATGATCTTAACCTCAATCAATGCTTTTTTAGGATCAACTTCAGATTTAATCTCAGCTTTTGTTATAGCGATCGAACAAATTGCTTTGATTTCAATTTTTTGAATTTCGTGTGCTCCTTGACGTTTTTCAATGGCCCTTTCAAATGATGAATAGGCATCTGATGTCAACATTGACCCAAGACTATTTAAGTCTGCATTAGCAAATGCAGTTAGAATTTTACGAAATACTATTTCAGTACCTGCTACAAATTTTTGCGGAACAAAAGTTGAATCGAGCGCACTAATTTTTTGTAAAGTCTGTCCTAATTCACTATTGGCAGCCGGTATTTCATAATTAACCTTGGGTACAGGTGCTACTGCTGGCTGTACGGGTTTATTTTTTGTATTTGATAAAAAAGCTGGCGCTTTAACTGTCAAGGAAATGGCTTCATGTTTCTCAAATCCAGTTTTTTTCCCTAATACGCTTCGCAAACGGAGAATCAGAAAAATCGCTATCAAGGAAAATATTATAATATCTATGGGAATATCACCTACAGAAAAATCCATCTTTTAACCTGTTAACTTGAACCTATATTGAAGTTATTTACTATATTCTTTTATGATCATTTAAAACATTAAAAACAAATTATTTTATTTAATTATTTCAATTTTTAAACTGCCTCTTGTTTTTTTATTATAAGTTTAATTAGTATAAATCGTTTTATTTAATGATAAAATTTATGTTATATGAAAATTTAAAAATTTTTAAATTAAGAATAAAGAATATATAGAGAATATAATGACTAACTCAACAAATACGGTATCGAGCAATCAAACAGAAGGAACACCCCCTTCCCTTCCATTAACCCTTAATATCCAGTTTACAAAAGATCTTTCGTTTGAAGTCCCTCACGGAGCTGCCATTTTCGCGAGTTTGCAAGAGGCTCCCCAAATATCGGTTTCAATTGACACAAATGCCAACCGATTAAATGAAAACGGAGTTTATGAGGTCAGTTTAAAAATTAAAATTGACGCTGTAGAGGCACAAAAACAAAATGAAGGTACCAGTCGCACAATTTTTATTGCGGAACTTATCTACTGTGCTGTTGTAACCCTGAATAATCCGCCAGAAGAATTGATTGAACCCATTCTTCTTGTCGAAGTTCCTCGTTTGATTTTCCCTTATGCACGAAATATTATAAGTGAAGTTACACGAGATGGAGGGTTTCCACCCGTTGTTCTACAACCCATAGATTTTGTTTCTTTATGGCAAAATAAACAACAACAGGCAGCCCAAACACATACCGAGGCAGGTCATGCATAATTTTGAACATGCTATCACTTTATAAGATAAAGCATGGATTCAGTAGAGGGATGATCCGCAACGACAATCCCTTTCCACTGAAAATTCTCCAATACCTTTTTCACTTTTTCACTTATTGCAATAGCATAAATTTGGTTAAGCAAATATCTATACTCTTCATATAAAAGATCCTTAAAAAACTGGGCTGTTTCCGAAGAGAAAAATAGAATTGTACTAATTTCCCCCTGTTTGAGTTTCTCAATAAAAGAAAAAGGTATAAAATTTTTTCGTCTGGTTTCGTACACTTCTTCCACAATCATTTTGAAACCAGAATTCTGTAAATTGGAAATCAATTGTTTTCCCTGCCCTTTTCCTACAGGAAACAATAAACCGCCTTGTTTGGGAAACAATTCCCTTTGAATTAAATCATTCAAAGCGTTCGAATCTTTATGCGCACTTTGAACCTTTTCAAAACCAGCAATTTTAGCATCATGCGCAGTTATATCGCCAACAGCAAAAACAGGGATATCCCTATATCTTATATCTTGCCGAATAAATAATTTTACCGTAGAAATGATGGCTTGGCGGCTTGTAAACAAAATAGCCTGAATTTGATCAATATTGGTAAATTCAACAGATAATTGATTAACATTCATCAAGGGTAAGGCTAATGTTTTCCATCCCAATGTCTGAACCTTTAAAATCGTTTCACTCAACCCTGGTTCTGGCCGAGTTATTACAATATAATTTTTTTGCTTGTCACCCAATTTCAAGACTCAAAAATATCATTCGGACTATCTTTACGCAATTGTTTACCTAACTCATGACCGATCAATTCAGCTTCTTCCAGGGTTCCTATAACATCTTTTTTGATTAAAAAAGAACCGTCTCCTCTTGCAACCAATCCCGTTAAATGCAACCGTTCTTCCTGACCCGGAAAAGAAACAACCCTTGCATACCCGCCAATTGGTGTTCGACAAGATCCATCAAGCTCAGCCAGCAAGGCACGTTCAGCGCTGGATACCGCCTTTGCCTCCCTATTTTCAATTGCCGAAAGCATTTCAAGCAATTCTGTGTCTTTTTCTCTAACTGTGATTCCAACAATACCTTGACCCGCCGCTGGAACCATAATTGAGGGATCAATCAAAACATCAATTCGATGCTCCATATCCAGTCTTTGCAATCCTGCAGCAGCAAGAAAAGTTGCATCAAATTGTTTTGAGGTAATTTTATCCAAACGTGTCTGAATATTACCCCTCAACAATCCAAATTTCAAATCAGGTCTATAATGCAGCAATTGAGCTTGACGTCGTACGGAAGAAGACCCGATCAACGCGCCTTTTGGTAAAACATCAAATGGATTTTTAGAATCAATGGGTTGATATTCACTTCTAACAATTAAAGCATCCCTCGCATCTTGTCTTTTTAGCGTACATGCCAAAACAAGACCTTTGGGCAGGTCTGTTTCAAGATCTTTAAGGCTATGGACAGCAAAATCAATATTCCCTTCTAACAGCTGTTCATGAATTTCCTTGGCAAATAATCCCTTGCCACCGATTTCGGCCAAACGTCGATCCTGTATGCGATCTCCTGAAGTATGAATTTGAAATTCCTCAAACGCCCCAATCTGACGTAATAAAGGGCAGAATTGTGTTAATAATGTGAGAAAATTGCGAGTCTGGACCAAAGCCAAAGGAGAACCCCTGGTTCCTACTCGCAGGGGCAGTCCTCTTTTTCCATGGGTTTTAATATAGTTTGCTTTCTGTAATTCCGCAGCCTTGGCGGCAACCCGTTGTAAATTGGGATTTGAAGCAATATGTACTATGTTTTTGATATCCATAAAAATATACTTTATCTATATATATACTCATATTCTCTTTAAAAGAAAAATATTTATTATGATATCCATACACCAAACACGTATAAAAACAAATAACTGCTTTAAAATTCTGGCAATTGAATCTTCTTGTGATGATACAGCATGCGCAATCATTCGTTCAGACGGAATGGTTTTGGGAGAAAAGGTTCATTCACAAAAGGAACATGTTCATTTTGGTGGTGTGGTACCAGAAATAGCTGCCCGTGCTCATATGCACCATCTTCCTTTTTTGGTAAATTCATTATTGGATGAGGCAAAAGTTTCTTGGTGTCAAATTGATGCCATTGCCGCAACCTGCGGACCCGGTTTAATTGGTGGGGTAATTGTTGGCAGCAGTTTTGCAAAAGGTCTGGCACTTTCAAAAAAAATTCCCTTTATTGGTATCAATCACATCGAGGCTCATGCCCTTACCGTCCGTTTACCGGATATTTCAAACAAGAAAATAGAATTTCCCTATCTATTATTTTTAACATCAGGTGGCCATTGTCAATGTATCTATGTTGACGATGTCGGTAAATATCAGCATTTGGGAGGTACTATTGATGATGCGGCTGGCGAGGCTTTTGATAAAGTTGCAAAAATGCTTGGACTTCCCTGGCCTGGTGGTCCAGCCCTTGAAGCCTTGGCAAAAGAGGGAAATGAAAATGCATTCATCATGCCTCATCCTTTATATGGCCGTGACGGATGTGACTTCTCATTTTCCGGACTTAAAACGGCAGTGGCTAATTTACTTGAACCCTATAAGGACTTATCTTGCTTGCCACGCTCTTTGGCAGCTGACATTGCGGCGAGTTTCCAGAAAACTATAACGGATACCATTATCAACAGATTAGAGAATGCCATTCAAATGGCCCCTAAAACCAAAATTCTTGCGACAGCTGGTGGGGTTGCGGCCAACCAATATTTAAAGTTTCATCTAATGAGACTTGCCAGTCAATATAATATGGAATTTATAGCCCCTCCAATTCGTTATTGTACGGATAACGCAGTTATGATTGGATGGACAGCAATTGAAATTTTAAAAAAGACCATTACAAATAATTTTATTCCAAACGACATTGATTTGATACCTCGTCCACGTTGGCCTTTGTCTGAAATGAAGTCTCGTTTTGAACACTAAGTCTTTTATTATTTGAAGGATTATGAAACATGAAGAAATCAATTGCTGTCATTGGTGCCGGCGCTTGGGGAATAGCCCTTGCCATTCATGTTGCTCGTACAAATGCCAACGTATATTTATGGAGTAGAAAAGAGCTTCCCGATCCAAATACAAAAACACTTTCAAGATTAAAAAATTTCCCTTTACCAAATAATATTCAGGTTCATAATTCATTTCCAAAGAGGGCCGATCTTATTTTTTTGGCAGTACCTCTTCAATTTATCCGCTCCATTCTACCGAATATCAATAGTTTACAATGTCCGATTATTGTCTGCTGCAAAGGTGTAGAACAGCAAACCCTTAAATTTCCATCAGAAATAATTGAAGAATTTGTGCCAAAACAGAATATCGCCATTTTGTCAGGCCCAAATTTTGCTCACGAAGTAGCAGCAAATTTACCAACAGCCAGTGTTATCGCGTCTGACAACATACAAATGGCCCAGGAAATTTCAGATGAAATTTCAACTTTTAATTTTCGTTTTTATAAAAATGATGATCCCATTGGTGTTCAAATTGGCGGTGCTGCAAAAAACATATTTGCAATTGCCGCAGGAGCGGCAATTGGGGCCGGTTTGGGGGAAAATGCCCGTGCTTCGCTAATAACCCGTGGTATTAGCGAACTCTCGAGACTCAGTCTCGGATTGGGAGGATCTCCCAGAACATTATCAGGATTGGCTGGATTGGGAGACATGATTTTGACATGCACGGGAACGTCATCTAGAAACTATTCATTAGGAATCGAGTTAGGTAATGGAAAAAAACTTGACGCCATCCTAAAGGAAAGAACTGTCGTGACAGAAGGCGTTACAACCACTCCCGCCTTGCTTAAAAGAGCGCAAAACCATCATATTGACGTTCCAATTATTGAAACAGTCGCCGCCATATTAAGTGATAAAATCACCATTCATCAAGCAAAGGAAAGATTGATGTCCCGTCCCATTCCTTTCGAATAAATAAACATTTATATTTGAAATAATATTTAATATAATAAAAAAAATTTTAAAAATCTTGTCAACGAAACTGAATCCATAACATATATAATGACCACATCACTCTATGATTTAACTATATCCTCTTCTACAGGAGAAAGTATTAACCTTGGTAAATTTCAGGGTAAGCCTTTATTAATTATCAATACCGCGTCTCATTGTAAATTTACGCCTCAATATGAAGATTTACAGGATTTATGGCTTTATTTTAGAAATTGGGATTTGAATATTATCGCCATTCCTTCCGGTGATTTCGGCAATCAAGAGTTTGAAACAAATGAAGAAATCAGGAATTTTTGTCTTAAGCGTTATCATATTGATTTTATTCTGGCCCAAAAAAGCCATGTAAAGGGAAAACAGGCCATTCCACTTTTTCAATGGCTGAATAAGGCAGGGGGATATATATCAAAACCAAGATGGAATTTCTATAAATATATTATAAGCCGTCAGGGTAAGTTGTCATCTTGGTACTCATGTTTAACACGTCCTTCATCCAAGAGGTTTATTAATGCGGTTGAACGTGTAGCCTATGATTTATAAATCTGATAATAACTAAATAATATTGTTTTATAAAACACCTCCACCTTGGTAAAGGTTTCAATGTTTAAAAATCTTTTAACAGTCAGTGGATGGACCATGTTAAGCCGTCTTCTGGGACTGGTTCGGGATCAACTGCTTGCCGCCTTTCTTGGGGCCGGTTCTTTACAGGATGCCTATCAGGTTGCCTTTAGGTTACCAAACATGTTTCGCCGTTTATTTGGTGAAGGCGCTTTTAACGCCGCTTTTGTCCCCTTATTCACCCTAACTCTTGATAAGAAAAATATTAACGAGGCTAAGAAATTTGCAAATGAATCGTTCAATATTCTTATATTCATCTTGTTGATTTTCACCTTACTGGGTGAAATTTTTATGCCCCAACTGCTTCACATCATAGCTCCAGGTTTTACCACCGATAAAAATCGTTATCATGAAGCCATTATTTTAAGCCGTATTACCTTTCCCTATATGATCTTAATCTGTGGAGCAGCTTTATTGGCTGGTGTTTTGAACAGTTTACATCATTTCAGCATTGCTGCTGCTGCTTATGTCAGTTTTAATATATTTGGAATTGCCGCGCTGCTCTGGCTAACCCCTTTTATGCCAAACGCAGCATGGGCTGCAGCATGGGGTGTTACAATTTCAGGAGTGGCCCAGTTTGGCATTTTATGGTTAGCGGCAAGAAAAGCTGGGGTCACTATCCTTTTCCATCGACCAAAATTAAGTCCAAGTATCAAAAAACTCTTTAGGAAGATGACCCCCGGCATTATTGGAAGTGGCATCACACAGATCAATTTAACCATTGATACAATCATCGCCACCTTGTTACCGACCGGTAGCGTTTCAGTCATGTATTTTGCTGACCGAATTAATCAGCTACCCCTTGGTGTTCTAGGAGCTGCTGCAGGAACAACCCTATTACCCCTATTAACAAAAGAGCTTAATACCGGAAATAAAGAAGCTGCCTTATCCATTCAAAATAAAACTCTTGATTATTGTTTGCTTTTGACACTTCCTGCAGCTTTTGGTTTATTTACCTTGGCCCCTCTTATAATTTCAACTTTATTTGGTCATGGTGCTTTTAATCTTGACGCTGTCTATAAATCAGCTCAATCCTTACGGACCTATACAGTTGGCCTTCCAGCCTTTATCCTTATCAAGGTTTTATCTCCTGGTTTTTTTGCCCGTGGTGATACATCTACTCCTGTAAAAATCGGTATATTCACCCTTTTGTTGAATTTCATCCTGAATCTTATATTCATGTATCCTCTTGCCCATATGGGCCCCCCTCTGGCAAGCAGTATTGCGGCCATTGCTAATGTCGGGGCCCTTGCTTTCATTTTATGGAAGAAAGATGCGTTTTACCTACCAGTTTCTATAATAAAACGTATCATTTATATGATTGTTGCCGCATTCATCATGAGTTTGAGCATATTTTTGACAGAAATGATTTTCTTTCAAAATATAATTAAAAACCCAATTTTATTTCGTATAATAGATCTTTCTATTTTAGTATTAACAGGCGGACTTGTTTATGGAGGAATTCTTCACATTCTTGATATCATTGATTTGAATTCGACTTGCCTAAAAGTCAGACAAAGAATTTTGAAACGATAAATAAAAAAGCAGTTTAAACAGGTATATATGACACTTCCTTCTGCAAAAGGTGCCACACCCGTAATGGCACAATGGTTTTCTCTTAAAAAAGAACATCCTGATGCCCTTCTTTTCTTTAGAATGGGTGATTTTTTTGAACTGTTCTTTCATGATGCAGAAGCGGCGGCAAATGCACTCGATATTGCCCTGACTGCTCGTGGTACCCATGCCGGACAGCCAATTCCCATGTGTGGTGTTCCCGTTGGTACTGCTGCAACCTATCTTGCTCGTCTCATCAAAAAAGGATTCAAGGTTGCCGTTGCAGAACAAACAGAAAGTCCAAAAAACAGAGGAAAAAATCAAAAAGGCCCGCTTTCAAGAGCTGTTATACGTTTAATCACTCCAGGAACCCTGACCGAAGATGAATTATTAAACGCTTCTCAACCAAATTATATCCTTTGTATCATCCCTGACCTTAAAAAAAATTCCTCCAATCTGGGAGCGGCATGGATTGATATCTCAACAGGAATTTTTGAAACTAGCTATTTCAAATCCTTTCAATTAGATGATTTTTTAGCCCGTATCAATCCCTCTGAAATCTTGGCACCCAATCAATTATATCTAAATTCTTATGAAAATCGTCAAACAATATTGAATGAAATCAGTAATATCAAGATTGCTCAAAAACAACTTGCGACTTTATTCAATATCAACTCCTTATCCGCACTAGGTGATTTCAAAAATGAAGAAATTATTGCTGGATATGAACTGATCACCTATATTGGCCAAACACAAAATGGTAGAATTCCACAATTATCACGTCCTCAATCACAAAAATACGAATCAATCCTAGCTATTGATCCAGCAACGAGAAACAGTCTTGAAATTCTTGAAAATAATGCCGGCAACAACCAATTTACCCTATTTTCCAGCATTAACCGTGCCATTACGGCACCAGGTTCAAGAATGTTGGCAAATTGGCTGTCGTCACCCCTGACTGAAATCGATAAAATTGAAGCCCGACAAAAAGGATGGATTTATCTATATCAAAATACACAGCTTTTAACCCTTCTACGCCAGACCCTGAAAGGTTCGCCAGACATTTCCCGCTCTTTGGGTCGAATTTCGGTCGGCAGAGGTTCTCCCCGTGATCTGGCATCCATACGAAACGGTTTGCATGTTGCCAGAAAAATAGCACAAATCTTGTCGAAATACGAAAAAAAAATTGACCGGACTCCACCCTATATCCATAAAATCAAACATTATCTTTTATCAGGAAACATCCTTCTTGAAAATTTAACCAAAGCCTTGATGGAAAATCCTCCCCTTAAACTGGAAGAGGGTTCAATTATCAAAGAGGGTTATGATGAAAAGCTTGACACTTACCGTCATCTTCATCAGCAAAGCCGGCAAATAATTATTGATTTGCAACAAAAATACTGCAAAAAATATGATATCTCCACATTAAAGATTCGATTTAGCAACCAATTGGGATATATCATTGAGCTTAGTCGTACTGCAGCCGCAAAATTAAAAGATTGTCCAGAACTGATTTTAAGACAGGGAACAGTTAATCTTGCACGTTATACAACCGACGAATTAAATATCTTAAATACAAAGATCCTTGAAGCTTCCTCCAATTCTGCAGAATATGAAAAGATGCTTTTTGATAAGCTGATTGAGGAAACGTTACGGGAAAGGGATTTGCCGCTTCTGGCAAACGCCATTGCCGTCATTGATGTTTTACAGGCATGTGCGACGCTTTATTCCTCGCAAGAATGGTGTGTACCAACTTTAACCAATGATACACGCTTCACACTTAAAAACGCACGCCATCCAGTTGTTGAGGCTGCGTTACAAAAACCTGATAAGTTTACACCCAACTCCTGCAATTTATCCAACAATAAAAGGGTTATGCTGCTTACAGGTCCTAACATGGCCGGAAAATCAACATTCCTAAGACAAGTCGCCCTAAACGTCATTCTTGCACAAAGTGGTTTGCCCTTACCTGCAATAAATGCCGAAATTGGAATTGTCGATCGCCTGTTCTCAAGGGTGGGTGCCTCTGATGACCTTGCCAATGGCCGATCAACCTTTATGGTTGAAATGACCGAGGCAGCTTCAATTCTAAATCAGGCTGGTCCCCGTTCTCTTGTTGTAATTGATGAAATAGGAAGAGGAACTTCAACTCTGGATGGATTGGCCATCGCTTGGGCTATATTAGAAACCTTGCATAATACGATACAATGTCGTACAATTTTTGCCACACATTTTCATGAATTATCACAATTGACCCATCATTTGCCATTTATACAAAATTTTACCATGAAAATTAAAGAATGGAAAGGTTCCATAATTTTCCAATATGAGGTAGTGCCTGGCGCAGCCGAACATAGTTGGGGTATTCATGTCGCACAGTTAGCAGGTGTGCCAACAACAACGTTAAACAGGGCAAAATCGGTTTTACAAACTCTTGAAACGCAACAGTATGGTTCCCAAATCTCACTTCCTCTATCAGACACTGATGCAACGGTTGGAAATCAGGATCATTCCCAAGTAAATTTTGATACTAAAAAACGAAAAATGCTTAATGAAATAGAAACTGCCTTTATGGAAATCAATCCTGATCAAATCACTCCAATGGATGCCATAAATATTCTTTATAAACTAAAAAAAGTTATTGATAGATGATGATTTTTTTTTAATTATTATCTGTAAATGCCCTTTATTCTATTATGAAATTGGTTAAATAAATTGAAGCAATCTTTACTTAATTTCTCCTCTAACCCTGAAAAAGCGACAGAATCTCTTCGCAATTACGTTCAAAAGATTTTAAATAATAATCCAGATTTATCCAGAGAGGAATTGCTTCAAATTTTCAGACGTCATCTCGGGCGCATACAGACACAAATTCAATCCGAATTTGAGATATCCAAAATTCCAGGACTGAAAGCCGCCACGGAACTGGCCGAATATATTGACGGTTTAATTACCGTTATATTTGATTTTATCTATAAAACCTTACCTGCCACAGATATCGCCACACATTCCATAGCATTGGTCGCGACAGGTGGATATGGAAGAAAGGCCCTTGCCCCGTTCAGTGATATCGACCTTCTTTTTTTAACGTCTGAGCATCCCTCAAGCAATCTGCTTAATACGATTGAACAATTTTTATATTTTCTTTGGGATTTAGGGTTAAAAGTTGGTCATGCCACACGTTCCATCTCGGAATGTCTTTCAACAGCACAAAAAGACATAACCATTTTGACCACTTTACTTGATTCACGTTTTGTAAGCGGAGATCAAAAACTTTTCAACCAATTTAGTATTGAATTCAAAAGGACCCATGAAAACGTGGGTGATGTTCGTTATATTCAGGAAAAGCGTAAAGAGAAAAAAAACAGGTACAAAAAATTTGGAGAAACTCCGTATCTAGTTGAACCTAATATCAAAGAAGGTTTGGGAGGACTAAGAGACTTACAGACAATTCATTGGGAATGCCGCTATATCCTCGGGTTAAATCAGCAGGACAATATCTTCATCAATCCATATATCGGATCCTTGAATGTACTGAATGAACAAGAGGTTCGACGTTTAAGGAGAGCGCATAATTTTTTATGGACGGTTCGTTTTCAGTTGCACTATATCGCAGGACGAGCTGAAGACCGATTGACTTTTGATATGCAGCCCATCATTGGGGGGAGGATGGGATACACACGACATGGACAACAAGTCGGTGTTGAACGATTTATGCGACATTATTTTCTTACGGCCCGCGAAATAACGCGTTTAACCTATGTTATCGAGGCGGCTTTATATCTTCATGCCCAACGGCTCAAAATAACCGATTACCAAAACAATAAATTTCTTGAACATACCGGTTTTGCCCTTTTAGAAAACCAGCTTTTTCCAACGCCAAAAATTTCATTTGACAATCAACCCATTTACATGATGCGGATGCTTAAGATTGCCCAGACCCAAAAACGTGCCATTCATCCTCTGGCAATTCATCAAATGATCAGAGCGGAACGACAGACCAACCTATTACGTGGGGACAAAGAGGCTTCCCATATTTTCCTTGATCTGTTATGCGATATACCGAAATTACTTACTTCAAAGGCACGCTATAAACGTCTAAGCCAGAATAAAAATGAACGTCAGATAGCTGTTCCGTTTGACCCAGTCTCGGACGAACAATATAATTTTCATTGGCTGCAAATCCTTAATACAACAGGTGTATTGGGTCAGTTCATTCCTGAATGGCGTCATATGGTGGGACAGATGCAATTTGATACCTATCATGTATTTACCGTTGATCAACATAGTATTGAAGCTGTCAAACTTTTGGCGCTACTCGAAGCAGGATATTATCCCGAGGATTTACATTTTGCCTACAAACTCATTCAGGGATTACAGTCACGACGGGCATTATATCTTGCCACCCTTCTTCATGATTCAGGCAAAGGCAAAGGTTCAGATCATTCTGAACTTGGTTCTCAAATGGCGGTTAATATTTGTGCAAGATTGCATATGTCAGCCGATGAATCAGATACCGTTTCCTGGCTTATCCTTCATCACCTGCTTTTAAGCAGTACTGCATTTCAACGCGATATCGATGACCCAAAAACAATTTTGGATCTGGTTGATACCATTCAATCTCCAGAACGTCTTCGTTTATTATTTTTACTAACCGTTTCTGATATTCGTGCCGTTAACGATAAAGTTTGGAATGCATGGAAAGCTACCCTTTTAGTCGAACTTTACAACCGAATATCCGAGGTGTTAGAAGGAAGTCTTGCAACTGCTGAACAAGATACCCGAGTCCACCAGAGTAAAGATAGTATCACCAACCTGTTGAATAGCAAAGAATTCAATTCATGGGAAATTGATAATTTTATCAAGCTGGGATATGCCAGTTATTGGCTATCTTTTGATCAAGACACATATTTGCGCCACGCGGAAATAATTACAAAAGCGAATCAATCAAGCTCTCCCCTAACGGTCCATACCCATCCCATTCATGACCGTGGTGTCACAGAAGTCACCATCTATACACAGGATCACTCCGGTTTATTTTCAAAAATCGCAGGTGCCCTATCAATTGCTGGGGCATCCATTGTGGATGCACGAATTCACACCCTTACAAATGGCATGATTCTGGATACATTCTGGATACAAAATGCCTCCAAAGATGTTTTTGATGAACCCCACCGCCTGAAAAGAGTTGAGGAATTAATTCATTCAACTCTCGAACAGAAAACAGACATAGAACAATGCATATATAATTATTCCCATCACCTGTTATATGGAAGACGTATGCGGGCAATTCATGTCCCTCCCCGTGTTGTTATAGATAATCAGGCTTCTAACAGTTTTACCGTCATTGAAATTAATGGACGTGACCGGATTGGTTTACTTTATGATGTGACAAAGACTATTAAGGAACAAAATCTACAGATAAGTTCCGCCCATATTACAACTTATGGTATTAGAGCTGTGGATGTTTTCTATGTTAAAGACGCGTTTGGTCTAAAAATTCAAGATAAAACCAAATTATCTCTCATAAGAGACGCTATTCTTCAAAAACTATACCAAGCTGAAGAAAAAATTACTGGTCAACAATCTGAAAAATCTAAGGTAACACAGCATCAACCTCAGTCAGAAAATATCAATTTATAAATTTACTTACTTTTTTTTCCAATGCAAGTTTTACCTTATCAATAACAGCTTGCCAGCTCTCTTCCCCATTCCCCGCTTTTTCTTGTTTGAATAATGTCAAAGTTGGATACCACAAATTCTTTTTTGGTATATCGGGACTTTGATTGTACCATCGCCAGTCCCCACCATAACGGTTTAAAAGCCAGGTCTCTTTACCTAAAATACCGGCAAGATGCGCTATTACAGTATCAACTGTTATGATCAAGTCCATTTTCTGCATAATTATGGCTGTATCAAGTAAATCACCCTGTGGTAAAGTCAATATTTTATATTTATCAAGTAATTTCTGAGAAAAATTAATTTGTAAAGATTGAAAAATCACATGTTGAATTGAAAATAACGTTGATAATAATTTAAAAGATATAGACCTTATTCGGTCAAATCGATAATCCGGACTACCTGCCCAACAAATTCCAACATGAAATTTGTTTTCATGCAAAACTATTTCATTTGTTTTATCAAGAATAACTGTAGGCATAATTGGAATGAAATTAATATCTAACAAATAGGGCAAACTCATTAATCTTGCCTGGAAATCAATTGGCTGATTAATTTCCTCCCCTTTTACAATAACTTTACAAATATTATTTAATTCTTGTTGAACAATAACCAATCCAACCAATCGATATACTGGTAAAGGAACTTCCAAAATTATAGAAAGGTTTTTATCTAAATATGGTAGATACCGGATAAACTGAAGAATATCCCCCAATCCCTGTTCTGATCTTATCAGCAATGTGCCTTTTAGCACTTTCCCGTCCCAAAAAGGTATATCAGAATATTCTGGAGCAATTTCAAGTAAAGGATGACGAGATTCCATAAGTCTCCAGCCTTCTTTAAATTGACACTTAGCCAATAATATCGATGACAAATTATATTTTATTCTGTTCTGATCTTCCTCTGACAAAAAATGTAAATCATCATCATGAAACAATCTAATATACAGTTTTTCAGCCTCGTCAATCATTCCTAATTCAAAAAATAACGTACCTAAATTCAAGCCTATTTTCAGATCTGCCGGAAATTTGTCATAAACCTTCTTCAGTAACTTTAGAGATTTCAGCAATGATCCCTCTGCCATATAAACAAGGGACAAATTAACCTGACATTCTGAATTGTCATTCTGCTTATCAAATGCTTTTTCCAAATAATGTTTGGCTTCATCAATTTGATTTAATTGAAATAATATCCCCCCTAAATTAGCATAGGCACCGTAATCATCATGTTTTAAATGAATAATTTTCTTATAAACAATAACAGCTTCATCCAACAAATTTAACGCCTGCAAAACCAATGCAAGTTTGAATAGAAAATCTATTTCTCCTGGATTATTCCTGACAGATTCCTGTGCAACCGACAAAGCTGTTTCATAAAAATGCCGATCCCAATAAAAATCGATCAAATCATTCCAATAATTGAATGTCTTCTGTTGTAATTCAACCGCCTGCTTAAATGCCTGTTCGGCACGTGTATAATCATCTAAATCGTTATAAACTCTTGCTATGGCGTTTAATGCCCGATCATCGGATGGTTGTAAAATAATTGCACTTTTTAGCGCTGATTTAGCCTCATTTAAATGACCCTGACAATGCAACGCTTTCCCAAGAATTACATAATATTCAGGTTTGGAAGAAAGTTGGACGGCCCTACCTGCGAAACCTATGGATAGATCAAACCTTTTGGCCATATAAAAAACAAGTGAGCGCCCATATAATGCATCTGGTTCATCAGGATTGCTTTCTAAAATTTCAAAGAAAGCTTGATCCGCTTCTTGAAATTTTCCCTCGGATATGTAATCCATACCCAATTTTATCAACAGCTTATAATTTGTCATAAACAAATGTCACTTTATAAACAGAAGAATGGTCAAAAATTAATCAATACAAATTTTTTGGTTTAAAATTTCGTGCGTTATACATTTTTTTTATTCTATTATGAGAATAACAGTATTAAATAAGGTTTGTCTCTATCATAATCTTTGATTTTAACTTATAAATAAACAAAAATTAACTGGTAATAGAATATTCATCATGAGCATTTTAAAATATTGTTTCATTGCCCTGTCCATGATCCTGATGGTTGTGTTCGTCTCTTTTGACAAGGGTATGGCAAAGCAAAAATTAGATCAACCCTCTCTATTACCATCCAATGCGTTACAAAGCGTTGCAACTGTTAATCAATATATTCCAAATTATATTGCGGTTGATACGGAAAAAAGAATTTTTGTTCAATTTTTCAATTACAATAGAGATTCAGGCCCTTCTCTGGCAACTATAAACGCTGATAACTCAGTTACTCCATATCCGGGAGGTCAATGGAATGACTGGAACAAGACATCCAACCTTGATCCCTCAAACGCATTTGTTGGATTGTCTGGAATGACCTTAACACCTGATGGTTATCTATGGATCATTGATAATGGTATCGATAAATTCGGGAACAAGCCAAATAAAAAAGGCATTAAAATAATTAAGATAGATACAAAAACCAATAAGGTTGTTGATACCTATCCCATTCCTTCCTCTGTCATTTTGCCTAAATCGGTTTTTAATGCGTTGGCTGTCCACGACCATCATGCTTATTTTGCAGATAAAGGTGCCCCCGCCTTGATTATTATGGATTTAAACAATAATCAAGCCAGACGTGTCTTAAGCAATTCATCCAGCCTATATTCTCGACAACCCATTATCGTCAATCATAATCTTATACGTCCAAGTAGCGATCAGAATTCTTTTTTCAACGTTAACCAAATCGCAATCACCCCCGATGGGAAAAGACTTTATTATCAGGCTGTCAGTGGTCCACTTTATCGTATCGACACCATGTATCTCAATGATCCTACATATTCGGAATCCGAATTAAATGAAGCGATGATTCTATGGCTTGAAACTCCCTCTTCAGGTGGGATCACATGTGATAATGAAGGCAATCTTTATTTTACTGACATCTCCACAAACAGTATCTATCGTTTTACCCAGGGACGCATTTTAAATAAAATTGTTACGGATCCCCGCCTACAATGGCCCGCTCATCCTTTTGTTCTACAGGATAAAACCCTATATACTCCTGTAAATCAGTTTATCCATCATTCGGCACTGGATCATAATAATCATTCAACGATTAAATGGCCTTTGACGATTTACAAAATTGACCTTCCACCCTTAAAATAAACTCTATCTAAAATACAGGTTACCATGCGTTACATATCCACACGGGGACAAGCCCCAATTTTAAATTTTTCTCATACGCTCCTTACGGGTCTTGCAGAAGATGGAGGCTTATATATTCCTGAAACCTGGCCACACCTTTCCCATAATGATCTTAGAGAATTGAGAAAGCTTGATTATTCAGAACTTGCCGCAAAAATTATTGGTTTATTTACAGGGGATGATATACCTGCTCCCATCCTTTTGGATTTATGCAAACAATCCTACGCAAACTTTAACCATAAAGCAATTGTCCCCTTGGTTCAGCTCGAACACAACCTTTTTGTTCAGGAACTTTTTCATGGTCCCACCCTGGCTTTTAAAGATATGGCGATGCAGCTTTTGGGACGCCTGTTTGATTATGTTCTCAGTCAACGAGAGGAGCATATCACAATTGTAGGTGCGACGTCAGGCGATACAGGCTCTGCCGCAATAGAGGCTTTTAAGGACAGTAAATATCTTACGGTCACTATTTTACATCCCTATGGACGCACTTCAGAAGTTCAGCGTCGTCAAATGACAACCGTCCTTTCACCCAATATCAATAATATTGCCATTAAAGGTTCCTTTGATGATTGCCAGGATTTAGTCAAGTCCATGTTTGCGGACATGCCATTCCGTAAAGAAATGCATTTATCTGCCATAAATTCCATTAATTGGGGGCGTATCGCCGCACAAATTCCCTATTATATTTATGCGGCACTATGTTTAGGCGCTCCTGACCGTGAGATTTCCTTTACTGTCCCAACAGGAAATTTCGGCAATATACTTGCTGCATGGACGGCAAAGAAAATAGGACTCCCCATTAGATTTTTAGGAGTCGCCTCCAATCATAATGATATCCTAACACGCTTTTTATTAAATAATGACATGAGTATACAAGAGGTAAAACCGAGTTTATCTCCCTCAATGGATATCCAGATTTCTTCGAATTTTGAACGGTTGCTTTTTGAATTGCTTGATCGTGATGCAGCGCAATGCTGTCAAATCATGCAAAATTTCCGCAAGGATGGAAAAATGAATATTCCTGAACAATCCTGGACAAAAGCGACGCAGAATTTTAAGGGAATGTCACTGAATAATGAAGAAACGAAAAAAGCCATTACAAAAATTTTCAAAGATTCACTGTATCTTGCAGACCCACATACTGCAATCGGGATAATAACCGCACAAAAATATCTTGAAAAAGATGTCCCTATGGTAACTGTTGCAACAGCTCACCCGGCCAAATTCCCTGATGCGATAAAACAGGCAACAGGAATTCTTCCTCCACTGCCACTTGCAATGGCGGATTTATATGAAAGAAAAGAAAACTATCAAATTCTTCCTGCAGATTTACAAGCGATTGAAAATTCAGTCCGCACTGTAGCCTATCAAAATAATTTTTAATTTTAGGATAATTATGAATCAAGCCATAAATATCACACGTCTTCCTTCCGGCATGTTGATCGTGACTGAACAGATGAAACATGTAGAAACCGTTTCCATGGGAGCTTATGTTTCAGTCGGGACAAGATATGAAAAGGCTGAAGAAAATGGAATATCCCATTTTCTGGAACATATGGCTTTCAAGGGTACACACTCGCGCTCTGCATCCGTTATTGCGGAAACGGTTGAAAATGTTGGTGGACACATCAATGCCTTTACCGCCCGCGAACTTACAGCCTATTATCTTAAACTTTTAAAGGATGATGTGGAACTGGGGACAGATATTCTAGGCGATATCTTGACCCATAGTATTTTTGATGCGGAAGAATTTGAAAAAGAAAGAAGTGTTATTCTTCAGGAAATCGGTCAAGTTAATGATACACCTGATGAAATCATTTTCGATTATTTCCAGGAAACCGCTTATCCCGATCAACCAATGGGACGTCCCACTCTTGGGACAAGCAGTATTATCAGATCTTTGCAAAAAGAACATCTGCAACACTATATGAATTCACATTATAATGCGGAAAATATTATTTTCTCTGCAGCTGGTAATATTGAACACAATAAAATTGTTGCGTATGTAAACAAATATTTCAAAGACTTACCAAAAAAAAAATCAGTCTCTCCTGTTGCAGCCCTATATAAAGGTGGGGAATTCAGAAAATTAAAACACTTGGATCAGGCACATATTATTCTGGGCTTTCCATCATTTACATTCAAACATCCATGTTATTATGCCTCCATTCTTTTATCTATTATTCTCGGTGGCGGAATGTCCTCTCGTCTTTTTCAGGAAATACGAGAAAAAAGAGGGCTTGTTTACACAATCTACGCTTATAACCTTACCCATCAGGATGATGGAATATTCAGTATTTATACAGGTACTGGTAAAGAACAGGTCAAAGAATTAATGCCTGTTCTTGTACAAGAATTGAAAAATATTCAAAAATACATCAAGCCCGAAGAATTACAACGCACCAAGGCTCAATTAAAGTCTTCCCTGTTAATGTCAATGGAAAGCACTAACAGCCGTTGTGAACAACTTGCACGTCATTTACAGATTTATGGCCGGATCATTTCCCCCCAGGAAATTTCCAAACGCATTGATGCTGTCACCCTTGATGACATATGCCAAGCTGCAAAACACATTTTTACCCGTGTTCCCACGCTAACAGCACTGGGTCCTATTGAAAACGTTCCATTTCTATCAAGTATTACCGAAAGTCTTGCACAATGACAGATCATAAAGATTTTATCAAAAACCTGATTTTAAAGGCTAAAAAGGCAGGGGCGACCGATGCGGATGCAATCTATCTTGAATCTACATCCGTTGGTGTGCAGGTCAGAAATGGTCAGGTGGAAGAGCTTGAACGTTCCGAATCAAAAACAGTTGGATTAAGAGTTTTAGTTAACAAACGCGTTTCAACAGTCTCAACAACTGATTTGCAACAACAGAATATGGAAAAGCTAGTAGAGCATGCTATTTCAATGGCAAAAATATTGCCAGAGGATCCCTATGCCGAATTGCCCGCACCCTCAGAAAAAAATTATATTGAACCGCAAAAGCTAGATCTGTATGACCCTACAGAACAATCAACCAAACAGATGATTGAACAAGCCAAAGCCGTGGAAACTGCCGCAATAACCATAAAAGGAATAACAAATAGTATGGGAGGAAGCTGCAGTTATGGCAAGACAGCTATGACCTTGGCAAACAGTAAGGGTTTTTTGGGATCTTATCAACGTACCTCTCATTCGCTGGCTGTTTGTGTTCTGGCAGGAACCGGTACAGAAATGCAAAGAGATTATGACTTTCATTCCTCTGTTCATTTTCAGGATTTACAGTCCCCCAAAATCATCGGTGAAAATGCCGCCCGTAAAACGTTGGCCAAATTAAATCCTTCCAAACCCAAAACAGGTATATTATCTGTCGTTTTTCATCCTCGGGTTGCCAACAGCATTGTTTCTCATCTGGCAAGTGCATTAAATGGTCATGCAATTGCAAAAGGAACTTCTTTTTTGAAAGAGAAAATGGGACAGTTTGTTTTTCCCGAAAATATAACCATTATTGATAATCCATACAAAATAAGAGGGTTGGCATCTCGTCCTTTTGATGCTGAAGGATTGTTTCCTGAAGAATTGAAACTGGTTGATTCTGGTAAAATAGCCAATTGGTTGTTAGACAATCGTACAGCAAAACAACTCGGTCTGCAAAGCAACGGTCACGCAACCAGAGGTCCATCATCTCCACCCACACCAACGACAACCAATCTGTATATTCAGCCTGGCGAACAAACCCCCGAAGAATTGATGAAAGATATTGCAGAAGGTATTTACATAACAGAACTATTAGGTTCATCGGTCAATATTGTCACAGGTGACTATAGTCGTGGTGCCAGTGGGTTTATGATCAGAAATGGAAAAATTGCTGAACCAATTATGGAATTCACACTTGCTGGCAATCTAATGGACATGTTTTCAAAACTTCACGTCGCAAACGATCTTGATTTCAGATATACTACTAATAGTCCAACTCTACGGATTGATGAAATCAGTATTGCTGGACAATAATTTGATAACCTTAAGAGATGGATCAATAAAATGAAACGTGCGACCTTACACAGCCGTACACTGTTATTTTTATTAAGTGCTGCTTTGATTAGCCCCCCGCTCCTCATTTCTTCCTCTCATCAAGCTGAAGCAAGAGCAGGACGAGGGTTTTCCATGGGTAGCAGGGGAAGCAGAACCTTCAGCTCACCTTCCTATACTAGAATAACACCTAATGGAGGACAATCTTTTCAACGTACCATGACGAGACCTCCAGCAACTAATAATTCAGGTTTTAATGCGCGCCCTATAGCACCGTCAGCTCCAACTACGCGACAGATATCCCCCAATAACGCAACTGCTCCGCAAAGAGGAAATTTTCTTAAAGGAGTTGCCGGAGGAGTTGCCGGAGCAGCTGCCTATGATATGTTGATGGGTCATCATCAAACCAACGCCCAAACTCCTGCTGCTAATGCCAATCAAAATACTGATCAGAACATGAATCCGTCAGATCCCAATACAATGCAATCACATCCGACACCAATGTCTCAACAGACACCCAAAAAACATAATTCATCAGGATCTCTTGTATGGATTATAGTTCTTGGGCTTCTGGTATGGTTTGGTATCCGTTATTTTCGCAAAAATTCTGCCATTAATAAAGAACAAGGAAACAATAATTCAATAAATCCGATTAAGGAATATATCAAGGAATCAAATATACAACTTAATCAAAACGATTATACTGTTTTCCAACAACGACTCATCGAAATACAGGAAGCCTGGAATCATCAGGATTTGGGAATTATGCAAAAAATTGCCACTCCCGAGATGGTGTCTTATTTCAATGAGCAACTTACCGATTTGGCTAGTAAAGGTCTGCATAACAGCACTTCAAATGTACAATTTGAACAAGGGGATCTTTCCGAAGTTTGGACAGAAGGTACACGTGAATATGCTACAGTGGCTATGCGTTATTCGCTAATCGATATAACGACCGACAATAACGGAAACGTTGTAGAAGGTAATCCAAATCAGCCTGTAACTGTAACAGAACTTTGGACTTTCGTACGATCGGTTGATCATAATTGGTGGTTGTTGTCTGCCATCCAACAACAGAAATAATTTAAACTTTGATTAAGGTGATAATATATAAAATTCCACTTAATCCCAAAAATGCATAAAATAAAATTTTATTCCTTTGAATGTTACGGCGTTTTTTTTCCTGCCTTTCTTCAAGGGATATTTTTTTTTCAAAATATATCATGATTGATATTAGACACCCCATAAATCATAAATATAATGATCTATAATCAAGGCTAAAAATAAAAAGAAGAGATAAATCAAAGAAAAACGAAAAGACCATCTTGCCGCTTTATCGCTTCTTAAACTTTTTCCTGAATGATCCTGTTTTTCAAGTAAAACACAAATGGACATAAACATAAATCCGACATTCAATATCAACGCTGCCACCATATAGACGCTATGCGTGAAATGAAAATACACAGGCAATAAACTGACAATGGCCAACAAAATAGTATATATGAAAATCTGCCACCGTGTATGTCTGGCCCCTTTTACAACTGGAAGCATGGGAATACCAGCCCGTCCATAATCCTTACAAGCATATAGGGATAAAGACCAAAAATGGGGAGGTGTCCAGAAAAAAACAATCAAAAATAGTATTATTGGGAATAATTGGATCTGTCCAGTTACACTTATCCAACCTATCAAGGGTGGAAAAGCACCCGCTGCCCCACCAATAACAATATTTTGCGGGGTTGATCTTTTTAACCAAACTGTATAAATCACACTATAATAAAATATTGAAAACGCCAGTATAAAACTTGCAAAAAAATTTGTAGCCAGAAACATAAGGATGACAGAGATAATGGATACAGTTACCCCATAAATCAAAGCATCTGAAGATTGAACCCTCCCCGAGGGCAAAGGACGGGTTATAGTCCTGTTCATAACACGATCAATATCCTGATCGTACCACATGTTAATGGCACCAGCACCTCCTGACGCAAGACAAATACAAATAATACTTATCAAAGAAATAAAAGGGTTTGCATATCCAGGTGCCAAAATAATGCCGACAATTCCTGTAAAAACAACCAAAGAAATAACCCTCGGTTTTAACAGAAGGAACCAATCCCTGACATTGCTTCCAACAATTAGTGGGTCGAAGCGTATACGCTGGTTGACAGCATTATTCTCAATCTGAATTTTACTCATCTGTTTTGCTTGTTTGCAGTAAACATGGGAGAAGGCAATTTCCATTCATTCGTGATTGCACCTTTACCCCAATAATTGGCTACAGGTTTAACCACGTTATAAAATATGGCATTGATAATCACACCCTGAAAAACAAATATGGATAGTCCCATAAATATGTCACCCCAAAAAACTGTGTTTCTACCTAATGGGATTATTTTCAATGTCAGAACAATTCCAATCATTGTAATCACAAAATGTGAAATTCCCATTGATTCTGAATATTGTTTTCCAAAAATTTTACCCATCCAAAAATAAAACCCTGCAAAAATTGATAATATAATTGCATAAGTTAGAGTTGAATGAATCTGATTTATTCCTTGAATTAATCCTTTATATGGCCAAGCAAAAAGTAAAAGGAACAAGCAACCCAACGACCATAACATAGGCGTTGATATGTTTTTTAAGCCTGTTTTAAACAAGTTCAATGCAAAAATACTTAAAACACATATCAATCCATATAAACCAACAGCAAATATAGTTTCGATGTTCACAAATGAATCTGTCTGAAAGTAGACTTCTGTAAATATGGATTTATTCCAAAATAAAAATAATAGAAGAGAGAATGCTGTTGTAATGCCAATTAATAAAATTTTATCCGATTTGATTCTGTTTTCCGAGATTGTCTGAAAAATATGAAATAAGATACCAAATGATGGCAAGATTAAAACTACAACCATGGGAAAAACGAAATTTTTTACAGTTTGTGAAATCGCCCAATCCAACTGCATATTATAATTGAAATAATCTCGTGTTAATATTCCCAATAATATTGATCCCACTCCCAATAAAAAACTCGCACTTATAACATGCATCCAGGCAAATAGGGGAATTGAGTAATATTTAATATCCTGCCCACGATTATTAATAAAAGTAACAAGGACATTAATTGAAAATAAAACCGCACCAATTGACCAAAATACCAGGCTTATCAAGCTCATCAATCCAGTTTCTGAATTAAAAAAGGAAAAAAAATTAAAGAAAAATCCCGTCCATAATAAAATGATAGAAAGGATATTGACTAATGGAAACGCAAAATTTCTACTTCCAATTAAAACAGGAAAGAACCATGAACCGAAGGCTACCATTAATGCTGGCTGTAAGACAAAAAAAACCATCATTCTGGCATGAGTCTGGAAAATGTTAATGGTGGCAGTTTTGTCATGAATTTGAAATAATAAAGGTAGAAATTCATTCAGTTGGTAATATAAAGCGGTGATCCCTCCACTTAATCCTGCCAAGATAGCCAAAATAATGGCACTCATTCCTACTTTATAATTGATTTTCATTAATAATTTTCCACAAATATACTTTTTTTAGATTATATCTATCTTTCAAAACTAACCAAAGTAAATAATCCTAAAGGCGGAACCGAATTTACTTCAGCCCTTTTTAACACTTCTGGTGGTAACAAGGACTGAATGGCAAAATCGGGATGCCAACCCAATGCCTTGGAGGCAGGAGCCATAATTCGTTCAACATATGACCGGAGTCCTTTTTGAGCTATAAAATGATTCACAAAAAGAATATGCCCACCAGGCTTCACTACACGTTGTAATTCCTTAAACAATCGGTCTGGATGAGGCACAACCGAGGCAACAAACATGCCGACCGCAATGTCAAAAGAATCCGTTTCAAAAGTCGTTGCTTCAGCATCCATTTCCAACAATGCATCAACATTATCGATTTTTTCTTTTTTCACACGCTGTTTGGCCTTTTCCAGCATATCGGTTGAAAGGTCAATACCCGTCACTCTTTTATCATTATGATAAGAAGGTAAAGCTAGGCCAGTTCCGACACCCACCTCTAATATTTTTTTCCCCGGTAAAGAATTAACCTTTTCAACGGCACATCGTCGGCCAAATGAAGAAACTGTACCAAAAACAGTATCATAAACCTTGGCCCAGCGACGATAGGCAAGCTTAACTGCATCTGCATTTAAGGCAGTATGAGGTAAAGGAGACACGCTATTGCTCCAAATTTGGTGAAATAACAAAATAATACAAAAATAACACCTTATAATCCAATTTCACAAAAATAGAAATTTTTTTTATTTATCTTAAAATTAAAGTATTATTTTTTATAATTTTTCTTTGGATAATCAAAATTCATCGAACACTCTTTATTGTTTCCCGAATTATGTCTATACTCCATTTTGTTAACAAATTAAATAAAATATAATTAGGACTTAAGCGTTAAAATGTTAATGACAATTGTGGTATGGATCCTCGCGATTGGATCAATCATACTATGGAGCTATAATTTTACTTACCTAAAACATCGTGAAATATACGAGTGGTTTGATAACAAATTTGGCAAGGATGACCCGATACCGCCAATGCCTTCAAAATCGAATTCTGATCAATCCAGTGATAACAAAGAAAAATAATCTTTAATTCTTTTTCATTATAGATAGGATTCAATAACATTCCAGATACAAGCGGCAGAATTCATTTGATTAAAACGGTCCAGCTCTTGTAACCCTGTTGGTGAGGTGACATTAATTTCAGTAAGGTAATCCCCCAATACATCTATCCCAACAAAAATCAACCCCTGCTCTTTCAGGGTTTTACCTATTTTAGAGCAAATATAAAGATCCCGTTCAGTTAATTGAGTTTTCTCCGCCACTCCCCCAACATGCATATTGGATCGCATATCTCCTTTTTGCGGAACTCGATTGATTGCACCGATAGGTTCCCCATCAACTAAAATAATCCTTTTGTCTCCCCTTTTAACGGAAGGCTCGTAACGTTGCACCATCAGGGGTTCATTGGATATTGAAAACTGCATTTCTAACAATGCATTAAAATTCTCATCCTCATCCTGAATGCGGAAAACGCCTACACCCCCATTCCCGAACAACGGTTTAACAACAATATCTTTGTATTCCTCCCTAAACATCCGAATTGTTTCGACATCACGAGAAACAAGCGTGGGAGGCATTAATTCAGGCCAAAATGTAGCCATTAATTTTTCCGGTGAATTTCGAACGGATTTTGGATTATTTACAACAAATACCTTGTCCTTGCCCACACCATGAATACGTTCCAGAATATGTGTGGCAGTAATATATCCCATATCAAAAGGTGGATCCTGGCGCATCAACAGCACGTCAAAATCTGCCAGATTCACGGTTTCCACTTCTCCAAATTTTACATGATCACCTGTAACCTTTTGAATATTAACTTTTCGACCTCGTGCTGTTACATACTTACTTTTTTCATTATTGAACAAACTTAAGCTATTTACAGAATAAACAAAAAGTGAATAACCACGAGCCTGTGCCTCGAGCATCAATGCAAATGTTGAATCTCCATGAATATTTATCTTTTCCAAAGGATCCATTTGTACCGCGATTTTTAACATTTTTAAATATCCATTCTATTCTGACTCTGCATCATAAGTGATTTCTAAAATTTCAAGGTATTTTTCACCAACAGGGGTTTGCAACCTTATTTCATCCCCTACTCTAGCACGCATTAATGCCCTAGCTACAGGGGATACTAGACTTATTTGCCCTTTTTCCGTGATTGCTTCATCTGTTCCAACAATAGTAACCCTATGCTCACAATCATCCTCGGTTAAATAGCGCACTGTAGCACCAAAAAAAACCCGATCTTTTCCCTGTTGATCAATGGGGTTTACAATTTGTGCGTTCTCTAACCGTTTGGATAAAAATCGAACCCGACGATCAATCTCACGCAATCTTTTTTTTCCATAAAGATAATCTCCATTTTCAGATCGATCTCCATTACCGGCTGCCCATGAAACAATCTCCACTATTTTTGGACGCTCTTCATGCAATAGTTGCAATAATTCCTTTTTCAAACGTGTATAACCCCAAGGGGTGATATAAGGTAAAGACATATAAACAAACCTAAATTATAAAATAATCCCTATATTCCCATAAAGGAATAGAATATCCTGCCTTTTAAAATTTGCCCCGGTTTTAAGATAAACAAGCCGCGATCCGAAATTTCTGGCATATTGATTGCATTATTCATGTTAGTTGCCGGTTCCATAGTAAAAAAAGAT
Organism: Commensalibacter melissae; assembly: GCF_009734185.1. Taxonomy (NCBI): domain Bacteria; kingdom Pseudomonadati; phylum Pseudomonadota; class Alphaproteobacteria; order Acetobacterales; family Acetobacteraceae; genus Commensalibacter; species Commensalibacter melissae. The sequence goes on from NZ_CP046393.1 coordinate 1,298,621, forward strand.
TGGTCTGGTGGGGTATATACAACAAAATGCCGAAAAATAACGCTGGCAGAAACCGTTAAGAAACTATTACTATATTTCCAGCGGATAAACGCTTCGCGATCCCAGTTCACATAACAATTATCCAGAAAATCGTCTTGTTTCAAAATACGCATTTGATCAAAGTTCCATTGATCTTCGTTCAACATGCGACCCTCTGGCAATCCATCCGGACCATTGTTCCATACAGACGGTGCCGAAAAACCGATTTCAACAAGATTTCTTCTTGGCAAATAGGGATGAAAGCCCATCCCGATAGGTTGTTTGCAAATATCAGTATTTTTACATGACATTTGTATAAACAATCCACTTTCATAAACACAATATCTCAACCTAGCAAAATATGCATAGGGCCATTCCTTTTGAGATCCCTTATCCGGATTATAATTCAAAGTTAAAACAACACTATTTTCCGTAAAGGATTCAAGATCCCAAGACCTTTGCCATGCATTACCATGAATGGAATCCTTTCCGTTCGACGCATTGGGGGTTAATTGATAAACACTGTTATTGAATTTAAATTTACCGTTTGCAATACGATTAGAATAAGGCAACATTGGATAGGCTGCAATAATCTGGTCAGAATGTCTCGTCAAGGGCGAACGCTCGACTGGATAAAAAATCAATAAATCTTTTCTCAACCAATATGCTATGGCTCCACCCAAAGAAGGATATATGCCAATTCTATTATTTCCCGCCTTAATTTCTAGCATCCTGCATCCCTATTTAATGTTTCTTTGATCTTTGATGCCTCGATGGACTATAGCCTCCCCCACCAGGTCCAAGAGGTCTTGGTTTAAAATTGCTTTTTAGGATTCTCCCCTCTTCTCTGGTACGAATTGTCGGTTCAATATCAGAAATTAATCCCATATCTAAATCTTCCAATCTCTTTATTTCATCTCGTATACGAGCAGCCTCTTCAAACTCAAGATTGGTGGCAGCGTTACGCATTTCCTTTTCCAATTCTGCTATGGTTCCTTTCAGGTCCTTCCCTACCAGAGAATGAATATCAGAAAATTCTGTTGGGGAAACCGTTACATAATCCTGTTCATAAACAGAAGCAATGATCTCTCCAATTTTCTTTTTTACCGTTGCTGGCGTAATATTATGATCTTCATTCCATTGTGTCTGTTTTTCACGACGTCTTGCAGTTTCTTCGATCGCATATTTTAAACTGTCCGTCATTTTATCCGCATATAATAAAACACGCCCATCAACATTTCTTGCTGCCCGTCCAATCGTCTGTATCAAAGAGGTTCTTGACCTTAAAAATCCTTCTTTGTCAGCATCAAGAATGGCCACCAATTGACACTCTGGTATATCCAGACCCTCCCTTAGAAGATTAATCCCTACCAGGACATCTATCACACCCAAACGCAAATCCCTTATAATCTCTATACGCTCCAAAGTATCGATATCTGAATGAAGATAACGAACCTTTATATCAGCTTCACTCATATAATCAGTTAATTTTTCAGCCCATTTTTTGGTTAGAGTTGTAACAAGAACACGCCCACCCTTCTTGATGACCTTATTTGCCTCGGATAATAAATCATCCACTTGCAATTCAATTGGTCTTATATCAGTAACAGGATCAGTCAAACCGGTTGGACGTATGACCTGTTCAATAAACACGCCTCCTGTTTTCTCTAACTCCCAGGGACCTGGTGTCGCACTGACAAAAATGCTCTGGGGACGATAACAATCCCATTCCGCAAAATTAAGTGGCCTATTGTCCATACAAGAAGGGAGTCGAAAACCAAAATCCGAAAGCGTTTTTTTACGTGCATAATCCCCCCGTTCCATTCCTCCTATCTGAGGTACGCTTACATGACTTTCATCCACGATAAGCAAGGCATCTTCTGGCAGATATTCAAAAAGAGTAGGTGGAGGTTCACCGGGATTGCGTCCTGAAAGATAACGGGAATAATTCTCAATACCCTTACACAATCCTGTTGTTTCGATCATTTCAAGATCAAAAGTTGTACGCTGTTGAATACGTTCGGCCTCCAACAATTTGCCTTCAGCTACAAATTGATCAATTCTTTCCTTCAACTCAACCTTGATATTTTTAATTGCCTGATTCAAGGTTGGTCTTGGCGTAACAAAATGACTATTGGCATAAATAGTTATTGACTTTAAATTTGCTGTATTAACCCCGGTCAAAGGATCAAATTCGTTAATTGATTCAACCTCATCCCCAAAGAGCTGAATTCTCCAAGCACGATCAGCGTTTTGAACAGGAAAAATATCTATTGTTTCGCCTCTTACACGAAACGTTCCCCGCTGAAAGGCCATATCATTTCTACGATATTGCTGTTCTACCAAAGCTTTTAGCAAATCCTCACGATTTAACACTCCACCTTCCTCAACCCGCACAACCATATGAGAATAGGTTTCTGGAGATCCAATACCGTAAATACAGGAAACAGAACCAACTATAATAACATCATTACGTTCTAGTAAAGCCTGTGTAGCCGCATGTCGCATACGGTCAATCTGTTCATTGATCTGACTATCTTTTTCTATATAAGTGTCAGATCGAGGCACATAGGCTTCCGGTTGATAATAATCATAATAACTGACAAAATATTCAACCGCATTATTTGGAAAAAATTCTTTCATTTCTCCATAAAGCTGCGCTGCAAGCGTTTTATTGGGTGCTAAAATCAAGGTTGGTTTTTGCACGGCCTCAATAACCTTGGCCATGGTAAAAGTTTTGCCTGAACCTGTTACACCCAATAAGACCTGGTCACGATCTCCAGCCTCAATTCCATCAGTAAGTTGTTTGATGGCGTTTGGCTGATCTCCTGAGGGCTGAAATTGCGATACAATTTCCAACCTGTTCATTTTCGGCTTTGCCGGAATCTTTTCTGGATGAAAAATGACAGTTCCGCTTCTTTTTGGTTTTTTCATGGAAATTATCTGATTTTGTTATGATTTCTATATTTGATTTAAGATTAAGACTTTGTATTTGCTATATTATATAGCATAATAAATGGGCTACTAAAATGAACAATCCCAGTTCATAGATCAAAAAAACAAATGTCTGTTTTCATCGCCTGAAATATTCGATAAAATCCATTTATATAAAAGATCATTCATTTAAATCAAACAGAGATACAATGTCTAATTCATCTTGTCACACCAATCAACCGAATCATAATACACTAAAATCCGAAAAGAAAAAATCGGATCAACTTCCTTCTTGGGACCTGACAGATTTGTACCCATCACCCGATTGTCAAGAATTAAAGAATGATCTGCAAAAAGCTCAAACCCTCATCACACAATTTTCAGAAAAATGGAAGGGAAATTTATCCCAGACATCAAGTCAGGAATTAAACCAGGCTCTTAAAAGTTATGAAATAATCAATGAAATATTGGGAAGAATTGGATCTTATGCTCAACTGATTTTCGCAACTGATTCGACCAATCTTCAAAATACCAAATTTTATCAGGATATCCATGAAAAAATAACTGGATTAAGCACGCAGTTTCTTTTCTTTACCTTGGAATTGAACCAGCTTAGCGAGGAAAATGTCAAGAATAAAATGCAAGACAACGAATTACTGCAGTGGAAACCGTTTCTTGATAAAATCCGTATATTACGCCCTTATCAGTTAAGTAATGAAATCGAAAAGCTTTTCCATGAAAAAGCAGTTACGGGAGCCAATGCATGGTCAAGATTATATGACGAAACATTGGCGACCCTGGAAATCCCCTTAAAAGATAAAACCGTTTCTTTAGGTGAGGCTTTGAATAAATTATCATCTTCACAGGCAAAAGAAAGAAAAGATGCAGCCCAGGGATTGAGTTCGGTATTTTCGAAAAATCTGAGACTTTTCTCGATTATTACAAATACGTTGGTAAAGGATAAGCAAATCTCTGACCAATGGCGTGGTTTTTCCCGTCCAGACTCACAACGAAATTGTGATAACCAGATTGAAGACAGTGTCGTTGATGCGCTGGTTACCGCTGTTACCAATAATTATCAAAATCTGTCACACCGCTACTATCTTTTAAAAGCAAAATGGCTGGGTGTGGACAAATTACATCATTGGGATCGTAATGCTCCCTTACCGGAAGATCATGATCAACCTATACGCTGGAGAGACGCGAAGACAATCGTTTATCAAGCGTATCATGAATTTGATCCTCGGCTGGGCAAAATGATTGATCAGTTTTTACATAGTCCATGGATTGATGCCACACTACGTACCGGGAAATCCTCTGGTGCCTTTGCCCATCCCACTGTTCCATCGGTTCATCCCTATATTCTTCTTAATTACCATGGTCGCAGCCGAGATGTCATGACATTGGCCCATGAGCTGGGGCACGGGATTCACCAGATTCTTGCTGCAAAACAGGGATATATTCTATCTGATACACCGCTGACCCTTGCTGAAACAGCCAGTGTATTCGGAGAAATGCTGACTTTCCAGAGCCTTTTAAAAAATCAAACAGATCCCAGACATCGTCATATTCTCTTAAGCCGTAAGGTTGAGGATATGTTAAACACAGTAGTAAGACAAATTGCATTTTATCAATTTGAACGCAAGGTTCACGAAGCCAGACATGAGAACGAGCTTTTACCTGAACAAATTGGTCAGTTCTGGCTTGAAACGCAACAAAAAAGCCTTGGTCCAGCTTTTGAATTTACACCAGACTATAATACATATTGGACATATATACCGCATTTCATCCATACACCTTTTTATGTTTATGCCTATGCGTTTGGTGATTGTTTGGTAAATGCACTCTATAATGTCTATCAGGAAGGGTTTCCCGACTTCCAGGACCTTTATATTGAAATGCTGAAGGCGGGTGGAACAAAAAGTCATAAAGAACTTTTGGCGCCTTTTGGATTGGATGCCTCTGATCCAGCCTTTTGGCAAAAAGGATTAAATGTAATCAATGATTTCATAGATGAACTGGAACAAATTTAGATGGTGCATAATAACGATAATCTTGATAAAACCAGTTTATTCAGTGGAATGAAACGTATGGTCAATTCTACCCGGGCGGTGGGGGGAATTGCCGCACGGTTGGCTGGTGAAAAAATGGGAATACCGATTAACAAAGCTTCCCATGCAGAAGAGTTGAAAAACATTCTTGGGAATCTCAAGGGCCCCATGATGAAGGTGGCGCAATTAATCAGTACCATTCCCAATATCCTGCCTGATGAATATGCCGATGAATTGGCACAGTTACAATCAAATGCCCCTCCGATGGGATGGTCTTTCGTCCGTCGTCGCATGAGGGGAGAATTGGGTCCGAACTGGGAAACCGCTTTTGACGAATTTTCACATGAAGCTGTCGCCGCAGCCAGTCTTGGTCAAGTCCACAAGGCAAAATTGCACGATGGAAGGGAAGTTGCCTGTAAATTACAATATCCCGACATGATTAGCACTGTTGAATCAGACCTCAAGCAACTTCGTCTATTAATTGCTTTATACCATCGATTGGACAATGCAATTAAACAGGATGAGGTTTACAAAGAACTTGTTACACGTTTACAGGAAGAGCTGGATTATAAAAGAGAAGCGGCCAATTTAAGACTTTTCTCCTATATGCTCAAAAATAATGACACAACAGTTATACCAAATGTAATTGAAAATCTTTCCACTGAACGTCTTATAACCATGGATTGGATAGAGGGAAAGAATCTAAGATCCCTGATCACACCTGAATTAGATCAGGCTCATAGGAACAATATTGCCCGCGCACTCTTTAAAGCCTGGTATATTCCTTTTTATCAATATGGTGTCATTCATGGTGACCCGCATATGGGAAATTTTCTTATCAATCATCAAAATCAACTGTGTCTTCTTGATTTCGGTTCGATACGAATTTTTCAGGGTAAATTTGTCAAGGGTGTTATTGATCTTTGCCGTGCCGTAGAAACTAACAATGAGGAATTAGCCTATCAGGCCTATACCTCATGGGGATTTAAAAATATTTCCAAAGAGACAATGACTGTTCTAAATGAATGGGCAAGTTTTCTCTATGCCCCCCTTACCCAGGATAAAGACCGTTATATACAAGATGATACAGATCCGGATTTGGGACGTAAATTGGCCAATAAAGTACATAAAGGGCTTCAACAGGCTGGGGGAGTGACACCACCACGAGAATTTGTTCTGGTTGATCGTTCTGCGATAGGACTTGGAAGTTTATTTACAAGATTAAATGCAAAACTAAACTGGCATCAATTATTTCAGGAAATCATTGCAGATTTTGATGTTGACAAACTGGATCAAGAACAAGAAAAGGCAATAGAATTGGCCCGTGTTCCTCCCCCTTTGGAATAAAATAACGGCTACAGTGATTTAGTATGGAAAATTTGCTAGATTACTGTAGATATCAGGCAGTTAAAAGATTTAATACAAACCTTTAACTGCCTGATATAATTTTTTGAATTTTTGATATTTTTCTTGATATTGCGCACTGACAGATTGATTGGGAACATAGGTTGCCTGTATGGAAGATTCTGGCAATAAATCTCCAAATGCTACATTTGGATGACAACTCAACATTGCCAATCTTGCGGCACCCAATGCTGGCCCCACATCTCCACCTTCACGATATTGCAACGTTTCTCCTGTAATATCAGCCAGCAATTGACGCCAAAAAGAGCTTCTTGCCCCTCCGCCAATCAAACTGATATGGTCTGGCCTTAAACCCGTGGCATGTAAAACTTCCATACCCTCCGCCAATCCAAAACTTACCCCCTCTATTACTGCCTTGGCTATATCCTTCCGATCATGTTGATGAGTTAAGCCAAACAACATTCCATTTGCCTGGGGATTATTATGAGGCGTTCGCTCACCCGAAAGATAGGGAAGAAAAATAACGGATGATGGAATTGAAGAGGCCTGTCCTGCCATTTCCAACAATTTAGGCACTGTCTGAATTCCCATAATCCGAGCAGCCCAATCCAAACAGGAAGAAGCACTCAGCATAACAGACATTAGATGCCAGGTGTTCGGCAATGCATGACAGAAACTGTGAACAGCCTGTTTACAATTATTCAAAAACCCATCACTCGCGACAAAATATACCCCGGATGTTCCCAAAGAAAGCATAGCCTGACCTTTTCGCCAGATACCAACCCCAATTGCTCCAACGGCATTATCACCACCACCGGCAATAACCGAAGCTTTTGAAGTCATTCCCCATCGTTGCGCTAATTCAGGTTTAACCGTTCCGGTTGCCTGATTGCCTTCAAACAATTGAGGCATATTTTTTCGCGTCAACCCACATGCCTTTAATAAATCATCATTCCATTGACGATTTTTGACATCAAGCCACATAGTTCCAGATGCATCAGACATATCAGATGCATAAATTCCCGTTATCAACCAGCGAAGATAATCCTTGGGTAATAGGACTTTATCAATTTGTTGATATACTTCCGGCTCATGTTTGCGAACCCAAGCTATCTTGGGTGCGGTAAAACCAGGCATCAGTATATTGCCTGTTATCTCTCTTGAATTTTGTACATTCTCCTCAATTTCATTACACTCCCGATAACTACGCCCATCATTCCATAAAATAGCAGATCGCAATATTTTACCATTTTTATCCAGCAAAACTGCCCCATGCATTTGACCCGTCAACCCTATCGCTTTTACATCTTTCAAGGAATATTGACTCGATAGTGACAAAAAAACCTTGTCTGTCGCCTCCCACCAATCAATTGGATTTTGTTCTGACCAAAGGGGGTAGGGACGATAAACTTTCAGTTTTTCAGTATGGCTGGCGACAATCTGATGGTTATCATTCAATAAAATACCTTTAATACCTGATGTTCCAAGGTCAATCCCGATATACATAACCATCCTTTATAATGAAATATAATACAAAAATAATATCACTTATTTGACTGTTCCAAGCGTGACGCAGGAATTTGAAAATCCTTTATTGCAACTTTCATTCAAAAGTTTTTTAGCCTTTCCCTTATTCTTTGGAAAATCCTTACCAGACAGAAAAGCCATTCCAAGATTATACATGGCCTGGGCATTCCCTTCCTTAACAGAATTTTGCAAATAATATTCTGCCTTGCCAATATCCTTCTTAACATCCTGTCCAGTCAGATATATCTGTCCCAAAAGACGGGCCGCTTCGGAATTTCCATTACTAGCCAAGATATCAAATAGTTTAATTGCCTCAGATACGTCCTTTTTTGTACCAACCCCCTTATAATACATCTTGGCAAGAATGAATTGGGAATCTAGATCTCCTGCCGCAGTGCCTTGCATATAATATTGGAAAGCCTGACTGTCATCTTTTTGAACCCCCAATCCATTTTCATAAAGTTGACCCAGATTATAATAAGCCTTTACTTTTCCCTGTTCAGCCGCCTCCTTAAACCAATAAATGGCCTTGGAGTAGTTCTTGTCAATCTGATCATTATTTTTATATAATTCTGCCAAAACAAACTGGGTTTGTGCATCTCCCTGATTTGCACCCTTTTGATAGTATAGAATGGCCTTATTGATATCCCTTTTCACCCCTTGACCTGTTTCATACATCAAACCTAGAGTATAGATCGCATGAATATTATTTTGCGCTTCAGCCTTTTCAAACCAGAATTTGGCCTGATCATAATTTTTTTCTATGAAAAATCCCTGTTCATATAATTTACCCAGATAGAATTGCGCCTGAGCGTTCCCCTGTATTGCAGATTTTTTATACCAATCAACAGCTGCTGACGGGTCTTTCGGAATTCCGCTGCCTTTTTCATACATAGTGGCCAATTGAAATTGTGCCTTACTATCTCCTGCCTGTGCCGCTTTTTTAAAAAGGTCAAAGGCTTTCTGAAAATCCTTGTTAACCCCTCTTCCTTCTAGATATAATTCCCCCAGGGCATAAATGGCGTCATTATTTCCGGAATTGACCGCCATGTTGAACCAGTTCAGTGCCTTGGAATAATCCTGGGAAACAATTTTTCCCTCTTCATACAAAATCGCCAATTTATATTGTGCTTCCGAATATCCTTTTTCAGCAGCCTGCTGCAATAAAGATAATGCCAATTGCGAATTTGGATTAACCCCTTTACCCACCATATACATCATTGCGAGATTGTATTGAGCTGTCACATTCTTTTTCGAGGCTTTTTCATACCAATAAAGAGCCTTGGAATATTCTTTATCAACCCCAGTCCCGTTTTCATACATATTGCCAAGTTTATATTGGGCGTCAGCATAACCTTTATAGGCGGCCTGTTCAAAACATCGTTGAGCCAATTTCGGACTTTTTGTAATATATTTCCCTTCCAGATAAAGATTTCCAAGAAAATACAAGGCATGAATATTTCCCTGATCAGCAGATTTTTTGATCAGTTCTATACCTTTAGTTACATTTCTATCATTTCCCTCAAGATAAATGATACCCAATTGATACTGCGCATTTGTCTCCCCCTTATCTGCAGCGGTTTGATACCAGCGAATTGCACGTGAAAGATCTTTTTTTACCCCCTTGCCATTCTTGTACATATTGCCAAGTACATATTGGGCCTTTACATATCCGTGACGGGCTGCCTTGCGATATAACTGAATAGCTTTTTGATAATTCTGCTCGGTGTTTTCGCCATATTCATACATCACACCCAGCATATATTGAGCCTCGACATTTCCCGCCTCAGCTGATTGCTCAAAATATTCACGTGCTTTTTTATAGTTCTGAGACGTACCCTCACCCTGCATATAAAGATTTGCACGATTAAATTGTGCCTCAATAAATCCCTGACGAATCGTTTTATAGAAACAAATGCACAAAAACACAAAAATTATGCAAATTACTGCTGCACTTTTACCGATAAAGGCAATCTTAGATCTGGACATAAACCCAACAATAACAAAAAAGAAAATGAATTAAGGCTGAATTATAAAGAATTTAATCGATAAAATAAACTTAACAAATCAATTTATTAAAGGCTCGGATTCCGCTTTATCTCATCTTGAAACCTGATAATGAAATATACCAGTTACAGATATCATGTTTCGCTTAATCGAATTAGCTCCATCCCTTTTTGATGATCGTGAGGTATTCCTCTTCCCTCTAGATACATTTTTCCAAGGATTAACTGTGATTTTTTATGATTTTGATCGGCAGCTTTTTGAAACCATGCCGCAGCCTTATGATTATCCTGGATAACACCATCTCCCTTATAATACATGACCCCCAAATTAAATTGAGCCAAAACATAACCTTGTTCCGCAGCTTTTTTAAAATAATCATAGGCCTTTTGAAGATTTATTCTTGATGTCTTTCCAGTTAAATAAAGATATCCCAAATTATATTGAGCATTCATATCATTTTGATCGGCTGCCTGTTCATACCAATACACGGCTTTGTCAATATTCTGAAGGACACCCTTACCCTCCTCATACATTTGTCCAAGCATGAATTGCGCCTTGACGTAACCCTGCATCGCGGCCTTGTTATAAAAGCTGAAAGCCCTCTTATAATCTAATTCGACCGTATTTCCAGTAAAGTACAGATTGGCTACAAAATATTGTGCCTCAACGTCATCCTGATAGGCGGCTTTCTCAAAATATCCTCTGGCTTTATTAGTATTTTTTTCTCCACCTTCACCATTCCAATACATCAAAGCTAGATTATATTCCGCTTTACGATCTCCCTGATTAGCAGACAGTTCAAAATATTCACGTGCTTTTTCAAGATCCCTCGAAACACCTTGACCATTCATATAGATGAACGCCAGATTAGTTTTTGCCTCCATATTACCTTTTTGGGCGGCCTGTTCGAAATAAACTCTTGCTTTACTATAATCCTTATCAACACCCTTACCATCAAGATAGATTAAACCTAGATTGAATAAAGCCTCACCCTCACCCTGACGGGCGGCCATTAAAAAATATTCATTGGCCTTTTGATAATTTTGCTCTACAATTTGGGCATCCATATAAATCTGCCCCAATATCATCATTGCCTTTGTATTACCTTTTTGGGCCGCAATTTCAAACAATTCAAAAGCTTTTTCAACGTCAGCTTTGACACCCAAACCCTCGTAATAAATTATAGCCTTATACAAAATACCTTGCGCATATCCCGATGCAGCAGCTTTTTCAAAATATTCCAAGGCTTGTTTGTAATTTTGTGAAACACCATCCCCGTTAAAATACATTAAACCTATATCAACAGGATTGTTTCGTATTGCAGGTGAAGTTTCAATTTGTATCCGATGATTTTTTTTATTATTGGATTTATTGATTATATAAAATAATGCAATGAAACCTGTACATAAAAGAATAATTATAAAAAAAATCATATGAACCCTATCGATTCAAATTGAATGTTTAGATCCAAAATAATTCTGAAAACGAAGATAATCAATAGTAAAATTAGTTATTTATAATTCGAAAATACTTGTTCACACTAAATTAATACTTGCCTCTTATTCAGTAACAACTTTATATTTCCTATAAATCATCCAATTTGAATTTTTAAGAAAATTTGATCATGAAAAACATTAAACCAATTTCTCTTGAAGATTGTCTTCCTCTCAGACAGAAAGTCTTATGGCCTTCATTAACAGTGGAGGAATGTATTGACCCAGAAGATCAATATTCAAAACATGTTGGATATATTCTTGATAACCAGGTTATCAGCTGTTTTTCCATTTATCCAAAATTGCAAAACAATTATCAAATTCGTAAATTTGCAACTTCCCCCTCTTTTCAAAGAAAAGGTATTGGGACAAAACTTTTCACAACTGTTCTTAATGATCTGAAACAAAAGAAAATTGAATTTGTGACGCTGAATGCAAGAATAACCGCGGTTGAATTTTATAAAAAATTTGATTTTTATTTGTCCGGAAAAAAATTCATTAAAAAAAATATACCATTTATTCCAATGCAAATCGCATTGAAAGATTTTAATTTTAAATATAATTCAATTGAATAATTATTCTAAAGATATACAACTATACAGGATAAAAATTTATTGAATGGCGGAGAAGGTGGGATTCGAACCCACGGTACGCTATTCACGCACGGCGGTTTTCAAGACCGCTGCCTTAAACCACTCGGCCACCTCTCCGACTTATGAAAACTTCATATATGATTTAACGTGGATTTGGCAAGCATTTTTTTTACTTTTATTAATAAAACTGATTTTAAAAATGAAATATCATTATAAGATTAATTTGTTTAGATTAATAATAAAATAAAACATTAAATCGTCAAATCTTTGATAGAGTGACAAACATATCAGGTATTTCTTGATTATGTCTTATAAACCTTCTTTTTATCGGATATTTTATTACAATATTGGGCAATGATCGCAATTACAAATAGCTGAATTTGATGAAAAATCATTAAAGGCAATATTATCATTCCCACCATTGAGGGAGGCAATAACACGTTTGCAATTGGAACCCCGGAAGCTAGAGATTTTTTTGATCCACAAAATACAATGCTGATTTGGTCCTGCCAACAAAATTTAAAAAGTTTCGATAGCAAAAAAGAAATTATTAAAATTGAATCTAGTAAAACCACGTCAATTAAAATCAGTTTCATAAACTGATACAAGGATAATTTGTACCATAAACCTATATTCACTGCCTGACTAAAAGCTGTATAAACAACGATCAGGATTGACCCACGATCAGAACAGGATAAAAGACGGGAATTTTTTAATGCCCATTCCCTTATCCACGGCTGCAGGATCTGTCCCATGATAAAGGGTAATAACAATTGGTAAACTATGTTAAGATTATCTCTTGAAAAAATAGCCTGATGATGATTTGAAAATATTGATCCAACCAAAAAAGGAGTTATGAAAATTCCCAGAATATTTGAGGCAGTAGCTGAACATATTGCAGCTGGCACATTTCCTTTTGCGATTGATGTAAATGCAATTGACGATTGTACTGTAGATGGTAAACAGCATAAAAAAAGAATGCCCATCCATAAGTCAGGCAATAACATTTTTGGGAATAAATAATGCAAGCCTAATCCCAGTATAGGAAAAATGACAAACGTACATGCAAAAATTAGTAAATGTAATCTCCAGTGAAAAATACCCTCAATCACTGCTTGACGAGATAACCTTGCACCTTGCAAAAAAAACATAAGAGCAATGGCTATTACAGCCAGATTGTTAAAAAAAAGAACACCCGAACCATGACATGGAAAAAAGCTTGCCATTGCAACGGTCATTAATAGTAAAATTAAAAACGGGTCCAGATATTTCGGCATTGAAAATCCTTAATCTTTTAGTTTTGATCCAAATCATTATCCAACTATTATAATTTTCAATCTTTTGTAAATAACCCTTTAATATCTTTCTTAATATCGATATAGTTTAATTCTTTTTTGAAAATGAAAAATGTTTCTATGGTTATGAGTATATTTTTAAAGTCTTTGCCTTTTTTCGTGCTGATGCTTATTTATTCACTATTTAATAATGCAGTAGCTTTCGCTTCTGTAACTTGGCATTCATACTGTTCAAATATATCATCAGACACTGTTGATCATCATATCAATTCTTTACAAGTTACTAATTATACTGTCAAAATTCCGGATAATTCCAATGTTTTCCTGAATAGCAAACAGTTAATGGTAAACCAGAGCGGTAAAACCTTGTCCAAAGATCAGTTGCAAAGAGTTACCAATATCACATCGACCGGATTGTTGACCGTATTTCTGAAATATCAAATCAATTCCTGTAACAAAAATTACTATACTGATTCTATTACACCTATATTAAAACAACTTAAACAAAACGAACAACTTACCATTATATGGCGAAACATTTTAATAAAAAATTTAAACAATGCCTACAAAGCTGATGAAATACGGTTGCAAGTTCAAAATATCGCTGACAATGTAAATTTGAAACTGTTTTTTTCAGGTCTGAATGAAATAAACCCCTCTCAAAAATCAAACCTTTTCCTTCCAAGAGAAGGCATTTTGAATCTGAATACCCCTTCAAAATATTATCCCCTAATTTTAGCCGCCGCGAGTGGCAATAATGAGGATAAATTTTATGACCTGTCATTACCATTAAAAATCAATAACTTAATGATGCAGAACAATTTAACCCATATTACTGCGTATGGAAACGCCTTACTTGACCGAGAGCTCAACTTCCAATCGGCAAAAGGTAAAATCACTGTAAGCAATATGGAAAAATTGATTGCAAACAGTGGTTCTACCCGTATAAATAATCTAAAGACAGCATTGATTTTGGCTAAATTTGCCGGACGTTCTGTCGGAAACAATAATCTTGAATGGGATATAAACTGGCAGGGAAATCTGTTCAAGGTTAATAATGTTCCCATTCCCGTATGGTAATTTAAACAAAGAATATGAATTAAACAGTAACCTGATTAATGGGCTTGATACCATACCGATTATTTTCTGAACCGGGAAAACTTGCTATAACAAGAAAAATAATCTGAATTAAAAAATTGAGGTATAGATAGGGTAAGGGAATAATCATCAACAAAACCCACCAACCTGACAAATTAAGATCATGCAGGCGACGTATGAACAGCACAAATGATGGAAAGATCGTTAATAAAAAATATATTAAAAAAAATAGATGAATATCATAATAATAATAATGAAAAGTCACTCTGTAAATCAAATGAAAATATTCATCTATACAAAATAAAAAATATAGAATTAGACTATTTAAAACTGCAAAACACCAAAAACCTGATCTGCTTGTCCTGCCACTGAAATAAAAATAATGAAGTATAGCATCCCACCAATTCGATATAAAAATTGAAATCACCCGACCCAATCGAATATTATGCATCTTCATTATTTTATTTATTTCTCAAAAAAAAGCGAAACCATGGCTTCCCATGACTGCACCAATGATTGTAATGAAACTGATGGTTAATAAAAACCAGTGTAATCTCTGAACCTTAACATATACCTTATCAGGTTGTTGCTGGCCACTATTCCCTAATTTTTTATTGAGTATAAAGGGTTCAATTACAAATAACATGGTTGTAAAGATTAACCACACCAAAAACATGGCATGCATCCACCAAAATTCTATATGCTCAAATCGATTCCATATTTGCATTCGCCATACCATGTAAAACCCGGATAATCCGGCTATCAAAGTTGTAAAACGAGCCTGTGTAGCAAAACGGCTTTCAATACGATGAAATATAGACAATCGTTCGCTGGATGAAAAATTTTTACGAATGGTTGGTAGAAGAACCGTTGTCACCATACATACTCCACCTATCCAAATTACAATTGCCAATACATGTAAAGCCCGCGCCAAAATTAAATCTGACATCTTGTTTCTCTTGAATTAATTAATATGTATATTTTTTACATCAATTTAATTTGAAAAAAATAAAAGTGCAATTATAATTTGCAAGGTAATAATATAAATAGCGAAATTTAATATTCAAAACTTTGCAATAGCAAAGAAAATGCCTGTGTAAAATTGTTTCGATTGGGGTATCTCAGATAATATCCTGAAAAAGAGGGGCAGTATTCAGATAAAACATGTACAAGATGTTTTTGCTGAATGGCGTGATAAACCTCTTTCAAGGGAATATAGGCAAAACCAAAACCATCCAGTGTGGCCTGTATGACCTGGGTTAGGGTATTACAAGAAAATTGACCTTCCATATGGATTATTTGTGTATTACCCTTTACAACAAATTCCCAATCATACTGATTTTGCATAAAAGAAAGAAAGTAGTTTATAGATTGATGTTTGAGCAAATCATGCGGCGTTTTTGGAATTTTTTTATCTTGTAAATATAATGGTGACGCGACAACCGCTATTTGGACAGGTGCGCTAATTTTTATTGATAAGAAATCTTTGTCTACAACTTCGCCAAGGCTTATTTTTGCATCATATTTTCCATGAATTTCTTTTTGAAGATTGGAGGAAACCTCTACATTAAATTTTATATCAGGATAATGTCGCAAAAAATTTCGCAAATGAGGCCATACAACAAAGTTTGCAGCATGTTCATCTGTTAAAAGATTGATATTTCCAAAAGGCCTTTTTTTCAAATCAATAATCTTGCCAAGCTCTTCAACAATTTCCTCTAATCTCGGCGCAATATTTTTCAATAAAATCTCACCAAGCTTGGTTGGCTCTACACTTCGTGTAGTACGGGATAATAATTGCACATCCAGATTTTTTTCAAGATTTCGCATGGTATGACTTAATGCGGATTGGGATACACCTAATTTTGATGCTGCTTTTGTGAAACTTCTTTCTTTAGCAATTGTTAAAAAAACCAAAAGATCATTGACATTTTTTTGCAACATAATCTAATTTCTCTACTTAACTTTATTTATTTCTTAAAAAACATTTAAATTACGTAACATTATCATTAGATTAAAAAATATTCAATGATTTTAATAAATTATGTCTTATTAATAAATAAATTCATGAATGCTTCAAAATGTCATTTCTAACTAAATTCAGTCTGCTTAATTTAGGAAATGACGTTTTATTATCGGTAAATTTCAACAAGCTTGCTTAATAAGAATTGACAACGCTGAATCCGTTTTGCAAACGGGGTTTCTCGCAAATATATCAATTTACCATCAGGACGCAATCTCACAGACTGATCTTTAATACCGGCTATCCATTGTACTAATCCTTCAGGATTTTTGAATTGATTGTTAAAAAACTGAACAACAACCCCTTTCGGTCCAGCCTCAATGCGATTAACACCAACTTTTTTACAAAGTTTTTTCAGTTTCATTACATGAAGCAGATTACTTACTTCTTCAGGCAAGGTCCCAAAACGATCTATCAATTCCACTTGCATGGCTTCAATATCATCATGATTTTCCAGATTGCCTATTCGTCGATATAAACCCAATCTTACTGATAGATCCGTCACATAGGTTTCCGGGATCAGAACAGGTAATCCCAAAGTGATATTGGGTGTCCAATCCTGATTTTCCAATAACTGATTATTTTTTTCTGCACGGAGGCTTGCTACTGTTTCTTCAAGCATCTTCTGGTATAGCTCAACGCCAACTTCCCGAATATGACCAGACTGTTCTTCTCCCAGCAGATTACCCGCCCCTCTCAAATCCAGATCGTGAGATGCCAAAGTGAATCCTGCCCCAAGATTATCCAGTGACTGCATTATTTCCAGTCGCTTTTCAGAATTCTTGGAAAGAAAATGATGCTGTGGCCATGTCAAATACGCATATCCACGCTGTTTTCCCCGTCCCACACGACCTCTCAATTGATATAACTGACCTAATCCAAAATGATCAGCCTTATAGATTATCAGTGTATTGACAGTTGGCATGTCCAGTCCACTTTCAACAATATTGGTCGAAAGCAATACATCATATTTACCTTCATTGAATTCAGTCATCACCCGTTCAAGTTCTGTAGGGGATAACCGCCCATGAGCTTGTACCAACCGTAAATCTGGAACTATATCCAAAAGTTGATCTTGCAGGTTTTGCAAATCCTGAACACGTGGTGCAACACAGAATATTTGCCCCCCTCTGAATCGCTCCCTTTGAATAGCCTCTCGAATAACGATACGATCAAAGGGCATGATAAAAGTTCTAACAGCCAAACGATCAATTGGAGGCGTTGCGATTAGACTTATCTCTCGCATTCCAGTCAATGATAATTGCAACGTCCTTGGTAATGGGGTGGCAGATAATGTCAATACATGAATATCTTCACGCAAGGTTTTCAATTTCTCTTTGTGCGCAACACCAAAATGCTGTTCTTCATCTATAATAAGCATACCCAAATTTGCAAACTTGATCGTCTTGGCTAGTAAAGCATGTGTACCAATCACTATATTGACATTGCCATCTGCCAATTCCTTTTTGATCTGTGCCGCATTTTTTGATGTCACCATTCTGGAAAGTTGGGCAATTTTTACCGGAAATCCCTCAAAACGTTTCACAAAGGTTTGATAATGTTGACGTGCCAATAGGGTTGTCGGTACCACAACCGCCACCTGGCCTCCATTCATGGCCACAATAAAAGTGGCACGTAATGCCACTTCTGTCTTACCAAAACCAACATCACCACAAATCAAACGATCCATGGGACGTCCGGAAGCAAGATCCTGAATAATATCAGCAACAGCCCTTGCCTGATCATCCGTTTCAATAAAGGGAAACCGTGCACAGAACTCCTCCCACAATCCTTCAGGAGGGGTCTCGATCGTCGCTTCCTGCATCAAACGGGCCGCGGCTGTTTTCAATAACTCACCAGCCATGTCCCGAATACGAGCCTTCATTGTGGCTTTACGTTTTTGCCATGCAGGACTTCCCAGTTTATCCAGAGCAACACCCGTTTGATCAGATCCATAACGGCTCAATAACTCAATATTTTCGATAGGTAAGAATAATTTTTCATCACCATGATAAACAAGTGCTAGACAATCGTGTGGCGCAGCACCTATTTCCAGATTAACCAGTCCTTGATAACGACCAATCCCATATTCCTGATGTACAATAAGATCTCCCTCGCTAATTTCAGAAGCTTCTGAAATGAACTGCTCGGCTTTTTTCCGTTTTCTATGTGGACGTGAAATTCTTTCCCCTAACAAGTCGGCTTCAGAAACAAGAATGAAATCATCGGCAACAAATCCGCGATCCAAACCAAAAGTCAATAATCCAACAGAAGCTTCCCTGAAATTTTTAACTTCTTGCCACCCTTCCAGTTTCTGAACGGCGATTTTGTGTTCTTTCAATAATGTAGCGATGCGCTCTCTTGATCCGTTTGTCCAGCCGGCAACCAATGTTTTCCGTCCAGATGAATACCATTCCCTGAATCTTGACTTGAACATATCAAAAACATTATCGGCTTCAACTGTCAGATTACTTTTAGCAAAAACTATACCTGGCCTTCCCCCTGCATCCATTCCACTGGATCCGTCAGGCATTGCAAAAGGATAAAAATACACTCCTTTATATCGCGTGACTATATGATTCCACTCAGATTGAGTAAGATATAGCAAATCAGGTGGTAAGGGACGATATACAACTTCGCCATTTCTTACTAGCTGTTTGCGGGCTTCATAATGATCAGCAATCATTTCCAGTCTTGGTTGCAATGCCTCCTCGGCCTGATATGAAAAAGACAGTTTAACATCAGAAACATAATCAAAAAACGTTTCCATCTTATCATGAAAAAGAGGTAACCAATGTTCAAGTCCTTGAACCATTCGGCCTTCCGAAACGGCTTCATAAATTGGATCACTCATTGATCCCTGACCAAACAGTTCTCGCCATTTCGTACGAAACCTTGATATGCTTTCCTCATCCAGAGAATAAGCTGCGGTAGGTC
The DNA here is from genome assembly GCF_009734185.1 of Commensalibacter melissae. NCBI lineage: Bacteria > Pseudomonadati > Pseudomonadota > Alphaproteobacteria > Acetobacterales > Acetobacteraceae > Commensalibacter > Commensalibacter melissae. Next base: position 1,317,962 of record NZ_CP046393.1, read on the forward strand.
TTAAAACAAGTTCCGTAACTTTCCGAGTTGAACGTTGCGTAATCGGATCAAAACAGCGAATTGAATCTATCTCATCTCCGAATAAATCCAAGCGGACAGGCTCTTCTTCCCCAGCCAGGAAAATATCAAATAAACTACCCCTCAAGGCAAATTCACCCGGTTCCATAACTGTATCCGTACGATTGTATCCCTGCGCAACAAGAAGTTCGACTAAAAATTCCTGATCCAGACTTTCACCCTGTTTAAGGGTCAGAGCACGTCCTGCAAAGACTGATCTGGGTGCTATTTTTTGTAATAGTGCGGGTATTGTCGTCAATATGATCCTTGGCCCGGTCAAGGGTTCAAGTAATTGCGTCAATGTTGCTACCTGTTCCGAGGTTATCGCCTTGTTCGGGGATACACGGTCATAAGGCAAACAATCCCAGGCAGGAAAATTCAAAACATTTAATTGAGGTGCGATATAATAGAGTAAATCAGCCAACCGGTTCATATCTATATCATTCCGTGCGACATGAACCAGAACATGGTTATCTTTTTGATAACATTCCTGAGCAATTTTACTTAATAAAAAGGCATCATATCCCTCGGGAGCTCCCCATATCGGCAAAAAATTTTTAAATTGCTTTTTTGAGGCTCCCCCCATGCGATTTCTCCTTAATGTTTATTCGGTTTATTTTGTTGAGCAAAATGATATAGCGAAAGAAAAACAGGACTCTCAATTTTTTTTGGGTAAGGCTCGAAACCTGTCAACCATAACATCAGATCTGTATCAGCCAATTCCATTATTTTTTCAAAATCCTCAATTTCAATAATTGTCATTGCTGGTACATTCATCATCGCAAACTGACCGATGATTAAGTCAGCCTCGAAGGTCCCTCTATGAGTTGCACGATAAATCAGTCTGCGTTTTCGTGCCTCAAGTGAACTTATATTTTCTTTTTGCTCTACCATTTAACATATCCTATACTGATATCTAAATTTAAACAATTCTACACTCTCATAACCAAAATAATCATGAGTCCCCCCTCTATTCCACCTTCCCTTTATCTTTCCATAAAACCTATATTGTCCCCCTTATCCAGTCTTAAAGGTATAGGTCCGAAATTGAGCAAGTTAATGACCCATGCAATTGGTGGTGAGCGAATTATTGATTTACTCTTTCATTTGCCCACTTCAATAATTGACCGACGATATCGCCCCAAATTGCAAAATGCAATCCCTGGAAAAATAGTTACACTTCAAATAGAAATTACCCATATTGAAAAACCCCGTCATCATAAACAACCCTGGCGTATATTTGTTAACGATGGCAGTGCTAAAGCTGAAATGATATTTTTTTCATCGTGGCAAGCGAAAAAACTAACCCTTGATACAATATTTGTTGTTTCAGGTCTCTTAGAAAATAAAAATAACAAACTGATTATAACCAATCCACATTATATTGAACCTATATATAACCAACAGGTCATTCCATTAATTGAACCTGTATGGCCCTTAACAGCAGGCCTTTTCCCAAAAAATCTTTCAAAAGCTTTACGCCTGGCATTAAACCTATGTCCCGAATTGCCCGAATGGATCAATCCTTCCCTTTTACATCAACACCATTGGCCAAGTTTTAAAGAAGCGCTTCATTTGCTACATTTTCCAGGAGATTTCCCCACTTTTTTTGAAAATCAAACCTATGAAGCTATTGAAAGTCGGGCACGTTCCCGTTTGGCATTTGATGAGTTATTCGCGGAACAATTAGCCATTACAAAAATAAAACATACAAATCAGTTAACCACAGGAAAATCCCTGATTGGTGATAATCATCTTATTTGCCACGCTTTACAAAAATTCGGATATTCACTGACATTTTCCCAAAGACAGGCATTCAAAGAAATTCAGACAGATATGGAACGCCCTTATCGCATGCTAAGATTATTACAGGGAGATGTCGGTTCCGGTAAAACCATTATTGCTATAATGGCCGCCTTACATGCTGTTGAAGCGGGATTCCAAAGTGTTATTATGGCACCCACTGAAATTCTTGCCAGACAACATTATGAAACCTTTATGAAACTTGCTCCTGTTGAAATTTCATTTTTAAGCAGTTCCATAAAAGGAATAGCTCGCAAGGAAACCCTCGATAAAATTAAAACCGGAAAAACAAAAATTGCTATCGGTACACATGCCTTGTTTCAGGAACAAGTTGTTTTTCATAACCTGGCGCTTGTCATTATTGACGAACAACATCGTTTCGGTGTTGAACAACGCATTAGACTGGGGGAAAAGGGGGAAAATACAGATACACTTGTAATGACAGCAACCCCTATTCCAAGAACCCTTTTACTGACAAGATGGGGAGAATTGCAGGTTAGTCGCCTTACAGAAAAACCTGCAAATCGGAAACCTATCCATACCACGCTGCATGCATTAAGCAAAATTGATAAAATTTTGGAAGGTATTAAAAGAGCCATTCAACAAGGTTGTCAAATATTCTGGGTCTGTCCTCTAGTTGAAGAAAACGAGGTTATGGATCTGGCTGCAGTCAAAAATCGTTACATGAGCCTACAGCATTATTTTGGTATCGAGAATGTAGGCTTAACGCATGGCCAACAAGATACTGGCGAAAGACAAGCTGAACTTGATAAATTTGCACAGAATAAAACCAAAATACTAGTTGCCACCACAGTTATCGAGGTTGGTGTCAATATTCCCAATGCTAATATCATGGTTATTGAACATGCAGAACGTTTTGGTCTTGCACAATTGCATCAATTACGTGGGCGTGTTGGAAGAGGAGAAAAACAGTCATACTGTCTTCTTTTACATGATGATAAAATTAGTTATATAGCAAAAAAAAGATTATCCCTCATACGCGACACAGAGAATGGCTTCCTGATAGCTGATGAGGATTTCAGGATACGAGGCGGCGGAGAGGTAACAGGTCGTAGACAATCCGGTTTACCCAATTTTAAAATGGTCAATGAAATCCTGTTGGATCATTGGATTAATACAGCCTGGAAAGCTGCTGAATACTGGTATAACAAAGAAACTCAAGCCTCTATTGATGAAAAAACGTCAATACAAGTTTTACTCATGTTATTTGAAAAAAATAATATTCAAAACCTTATCAAAGCAGGATGATTTCCAGAATAGCATCACAGTAATGCAACAAAACAATTTTCAATAAATTATAATTTGTAATTCAAAAAATCTGAGGAAACATCATTTTAAGATAATTAAATTAACATAAATTTATTTTTCAATTATTGAAATAATTTCATATTTAATTTGCCACAAATCAATAATGTTATAACATATTGACAAATATTTCCTTTCTCTTTTTTATATTTTCATTTATTTCAAAAAAATTAAAGTTCATATAATGATTTCAAATAATTTAATTTTAAAACAAGATTTCCGTTCATTTGAAAAAATATCAAAGCAAAAAAAAATTTGTATTTCATCCCCTGCCATTTTATCTCTTCCCAAAAATTTTAATACTATAACAGGTAAAAGGGATTTCATGCGTGGGTTGTCTTATTATAACGTAAGATCAAATCCTAAAAAAAATGATCAAATAACTTTACCTCTTACGTATTTGACTCTATTTACCCTTAAAAACGCATATTTTATCGTTTTCCCGGGACTGGACGGAGTAATCGTAACATCCGAAGGATATATCGTTGATGAACCTTCTTGTTTTTTAATAAAACAACAATTGCCACCCAGTGAAAATCATTCTGGCTTTTTATTTCCAGACATTGAACAAAAGTCCAGTTTAGATAATGTTTTTGTGGGTTTTGACGCTGCTTGCTTTAATTATTATCATTGGTTATTGTATGGAATCTCCAAAACACAATTAGCCAATTCCATATTGCCACCTGATACAATTCTTGCCTTACCATCTGAACATAGCCTATTCAACAATCGGCAATGCGCTTTCTCCCCAACAACTTATGTTCAAAGCCTTGAATATAGTGGATTGATTAATCGTGCCACTTTTATGAATTATGGTATTTACCCTGTAAAAAATCTGCATTTCTTCTGGCATAAACCCCTGATGCCGGAATTATATCTAACATTTGATGAAATTTATACCTTATTCGATACAATCCAGCTCCCTGTCAATACTTCATTACCCAAACGTTTTTACATTTCAAGGGAACATCATCCAAATCCTCGAATTAGTTTTGATGAACAACGTATTATTGATAAAGTTTTGAATGAGAAATCAATTGAAAAAGTGTTTCTTGAAAACATGGATTTTGCTGCACAAGTCAATCTTTTTCGTCAGGCTGATCTGATTATCGCCCCTCATGGTGCAGCTTTAGCAAATATGGTCTTTGCAAAAAAAGATACAGCTCTATTGGAGTTAAATAGAAAACTGGATAACCAAAATCATCTGCGTAATTGTTTCTATCTTCTTACCGCAGTTAAAAAGCAACGTTATGGTTGCATAAATTTAAGTGATCAACCTTTAACAGAAAATGATTTATCCAGTGCGATAAATCAATTGATAAATTAGAATTCCTTCATCTGATCATTAAATGCAATATTAACAAACAAAAATCAAGGTAAGGTAAATTAAAAAATATTATAATATTTTAACAGTTCACCCTTTAGGAAAAATCTTTTCCGCAGTTTAATAAATCCCCCAATGATTAATAAACCCAATATTCTCAATTATGATTCAGTTTTCAAATATCGCATAAGCAACGCATATTCGAGAGAAAGATTTTTCTGGACAGGAATGTAGACAATATGACTATTTCCTGGGGCGATTTTAATGGCTTCCCCTTTCGTGTTTTCCATTTTTTCTAAAGTAAAGCTAACATTTCCGCCAGGAGTCATTATTTCTAGTTGATCACCAATTTCAAAACGGTTTTTAACCGCGATTTCGGCAAGACCATCCCTGAAATTACCAGTGAATTCACCAGCAAATTGCTGTTTAACCGAAATTGATGAACCTGTTTCATAATTTTGATATTCATTATGTTTATGTCGACTTAAAAAACCTTCAGTATATCCACGATGAGCCAGAGATTCCAAACTTGTCATCAAATTCATATCAAATGGCCGACCTGCCAAGGCATCGTCAATTGCCTTGCGATATATTTGAGCAGTACGGGCACAATAATAATGAGATTTTGTTCTCCCTTCAATTTTAAGGGAATAAACACCAATATTAACCAACTTTTCAACATGCTGAATTGCTCTCAGATCCTTTGAATTCATGATATAAGTGCCATGTTCATCCTCAAAAGCTGTCATCTCCTCATCAGGGCGTTTTTCTTCGCGCAGAATGAAAACTTTATCCGTTGTCTCCCCTTCACCCAAGGTTGGTGGAACATCATCAGATTTACAACATGTTTCAGATTGGTTTTTATTGACAATTTCTCCCAATTCATTTTCTGTTGCCTCTTCAACATCATATTTCCAGCGACAAGAGTTTGTACATGTTCCCTGATTGGCATCACGGTGATTAATATATCCCGACAATAGACACCGACCTGAATAAGCCATGCAAAGGGCCCCATGCACAAATACCTCCAATTCAATATCTGGAACATGTTGATGAATTTCTTCAATTTCCTTGAGGGAAAGCTCACGTGACAAGATAACCCGTGTTAATCCCATCTCTTTCCAAAATTTAACCGTGGCCCAATTAACAGCATTGGCCTGGACGGATAAATGTATGGCCATTTGAGGAAAATGTTGCCTCACCATCATAATTAGTCCAGGGTCAGACATGATCAAAGCATCAGGTTCCATGGTGACAACAGGCTCCAAATCTTTGATAAATGTCTTTAACTTTGCATTGTGAGGTGCAATATTAACCACCACATAGAAAGATTTTCCTTGAGCATGTGCCTCATCAATACCGATTTTAAGATTTTGGTGATTGAATTCATTATTGCGAACTCGCAGACTGTAACGTGGTTGTCCTGCATAGACCGCGTCTGCACCGTATGCGAATGCATATCGCATGGCCTTTAACGTACCAGCTGGACTTAAAAGTTCTGTTTTCAAAGATTGACGCATAACAAGGTAAAACTTTAATGAAATAAAAAAGCCTTTTTAACAAGGCCAAGAAATTTTTCAACCTTTTAAAAAAGCTATATGAAGATAAAATTATTTATCTTCATAATTTAATTTATCTAGGCAAGAGAACATGCCTCCGTTAACCGTCTGACCACTCTTTCTCGCCCAATCAGCGGTAAAAGCCCTCTCATCTCCGGCCCTTTATCCTCTCGTGTTAATGCCAGACGCAATGGATGAAAAAGAGATTTTCCCTTTCGACCACTAACCTCTTTCAAAATATTGGTCCATTGGCTCCAGGTCTCTTGCCCCCAAGGTTCAGTTGGCAAACATTCCAAGGCCAGATGAAGATATGATTTATCTTCATCCGCAACTTCAGGAATAATATCCTCATGAACCAAATCCCACCAATATCGCGTTTCAGACAATATATCGATATTGGGTCGGACAATATTCCAGAATTCTTCTGTAACAGCTTCAGGCAATCGATCTCTGACTTCTGAAAATTCCATTGTATGTAAACACTTTTTATTCAATGCCAACATTTGTTGAATATCGAACCTTGCTGGTGAACGCGAATATGAGGATAAATCATAATCCTTTGCCAATTCGTCAACAGACAACAATTGTGGATCTCTTGATGTCCCCAATCTTGCCAGATAGGAAACCACAGCTTTTGCCTCCAATCCATCCTCGCGTAATCGGCGCAAAGAGATACTTCCCAATCGTTTTGAAAGCTTACCCCCATCCTCGTCAAGCAGTAACGGTAGATGTGCAAACTGGATCGTATTTGGATGATCAGTCAATGCCTCAATCAAATCCAGTTGAACACCTGTATTTGTCACATGATCCTCACCCCGGATAATATGCGTAATGCCACTTTCAAGATCATCGACAACTGATGCCAAAGTATATAAAACGGTACCATCCGCCTTGATCATGACTGGATCGGAAATGGAGGATAATTTGACGTGACAGTCACCCATAACCAAGTCTTTCCATTTCATTTCACGCCCAGAAAGCATGAAGCGCCAATGAGGTTTTTTTCCGTTTGCCTCTGACTCTTTTCGTTGTTCAGACGTAAGCTTAAGCATTGCCCGATCATAAATAGGAGGCTTATTTTGCCGACGACGCAACTCTCTCTTAAAATCAAGCTCCTGTTTAGTTTCAAAGCATGGATACAGACGCCCAGACTGTTTTAATTTTTCTATTGCCAATTGATAACGATCCATACGTTCAGATTGACGCATGAATTCATCCCAGCCAATCCCAAACCATTTTAATGCCTGATATATTTCCCGAACATATTCCTCCTTGGAGCGTTCAACATCCGTATCATCAATACGCAACATAAAGGTTCCACCATGATGACGGGCATAAAGTGCATTAGCAACTGCTAGACGGGCATTTCCTACATGCATTAAACCAGTAGGACTTGGGGCAAAACGTAATTTCATAATCTGTACTTGTATTTTAATTAACAAAGAAAACTTATATTATTTGTCGTCTTCAGGAAAATCATCCTCTTCCACCAAACGACGTGGATCAAGCGCACGCCAGTCCCTTTCCATTGGCGTAGCAACATTTTCAATAAACATCATAATGGAATCCGAAGAATCCCAATTCTCTTTTTCTCGTGAATCAACAACTTTCGCATCTTCTCCAAAAGCTGACCAAGCATCAAAGATTTCCTGTCGTGAAGCTCCCGGAATACGGCATCTTTCAACACTGTCCCGAACATAAGTTTTGGCGAATGCATTGGCATGTTCCAAACTGTAAAAACCGGCAACCACTTCAGTGACCTCATTTTTTTGCTCACTCGAAAGATCAAAGATCTGTACATTATATTCTCTCTTGTCTTCTTTGTTCTGATCTTCTTGATTTTGCAAATTATTTACCCCATTCATATATTATAAATTATCATATTCCCAAGTTAGGCATATACTGTCGGGCAAGATTAATCAAAAATTCCCGACCTTTTTTAACCAAAGGTTTGCCATTATAGGCAATAATATCGGCAGTTGCATATGTTTCATTCCATAAAACAGGAATGAATGAACCGGTCCCGACAATATCAACCGGGGCTCTTGCTTCAGAAATGATACGACATTTCTCGATATCAAACCCCGATGAGGCAATGATCTTAACCCTATCAAATCCGGCCTCATCAAGTTTTTTACGCATATACCATATTGCAGCCGCAGAGACACCTGTTCCTGCCAGATATGTCAATTCTTTTTCGGAACAATAGCGTTGAATTGTTTCAGGAGCATATCGCATTAACAGTTCATATGATGACTGTCTATTCAGTCCTTCAATGTATCGTCCACCATGAGTATCCAAGCGCAGCAAAACTTTACCCTGGGCCGCCAATTCTGGAAAAGCCTTGCAAACCGCCAATCCATCGGTAATTTCTTGACCAAAGTAATCAACCAATACACCAAGTTCCTGATCTGGAAACTGCCCATGAAACATTTCAGCAGCTTTAAGGGTTGAACCGGCATAACCGATCAAGGCGTGCGGCATTGTTCCAAGTCCATGATGTAATCCATAAAATTTTGAGGTTATCGTACTCGCAGTCCCGATAAATCCTTTCGCTCCGTTCTTTTTTTGTGCTGCCTTGCTACCAACCCATGCAGCATACTCCACCAACTCCTGCATTTCATAACCGGCACAATGTCGCGCATCCATCGCGATGAAGCTTGTATCTGGCAAAAGTTGGGTCATCTGAAACGCATTGCAGGCGGCAACACAACAGGCGCCGAGTTTTTGCAATAATATGGTTTCCAGTGTGACAAGCTGTTTAAAGGATCCCTTTAAGTATAGTATCGGCAACCCTGCTCCAACCCATTCCCCTTCTGGAAATGCCAGTTTATAACTGGCATTAATTTTTTCCCTGGCGATAATATGCTCTAGCCATTCAAGAGCAATACGAGGTGCAGAAATTACAGGACGTCGTAAAAAAACGGCATAAACAACTTCTGTATCCCCATATTGCTCGATTATTTTCTGTGTACGAACAAAATACATATCCGTACGATTTAATATTTCCTCATTATTACCAGGTACTGTCACAGCCAAGGTAGATGACAGAATTTTATCCACGTTCTTTTTCTCTAATCCATCAGTCATCCATTTGACTTTCAATAATATTACAAAACAATATTCCTGTTAATGAGCCGCAAAATTTCTTTTGGTCAACTCATCAGCAAGCAGAAAAGCGATTTCCAAAGACTGTTCAGCATTTAAACGAGGATCACAAAATGTCTGGTATCGTTTTGCAAGATCAGACTCCTTTAGATGATGGACTCCACCGATACATTCCGTAACATTTGTTCCGGTCATTTCAACATGAATACCACCCGGAATAGCGTTTGAAGAAGTCATTACATCAAAAAAACCTATAACTTCAGCAAGTATTGAATCAAATGAACGTGTCTTGACCCCGTTACTTGTTGAAATCGTGTTCCCATGCATTGGATCGCAAAGCCATGTAACAATATGACCAGAATCTTTAATCCCCTGAACTATCTTGGGCAAATAATCCCTAACTTTTGCAGCCCCCATGCGACTGATCAGAGAAATACGTCCCGGTTCATTGTTTGGATTCAAAATATCCAACAATTTTAATAAATCCTCCAAATCGGCAGATGGACCAACCTTGATACCAACCGGATTTTTAACGCCTCGCAAAAATTCAACGTGCGCACCATCAGGTTGACGTGTTCTATCACCTATCCATAAAAAATGCGCCGAACAATTATACCAGTCATCGGATGTTGAATCAATTCGTGTCAAAGCCTGTTCATAGGGCAATAATAAGGCTTCATGAGATGTGTAAAATTCTGTTTCATGAATTTGCGGCGTATTTTGTGATGTCAAGCCACAAGCTTTCATAAACGCTAGAGTTTCATCTATTCGATTGGCCAATTTGTTGTATTGTTTTGCCAGAGGCAGGCGCTTGACAAAATCCAGATTCCAGCGATGGACTTCATTTAGATTAGCATAGCCACCATTTGCAAATGCACGGATCAAATTCAAGGTCCCAGCTGACTGGAAATAGGCAATTTCCATTCTTCTCGGATCTGGAGTACGGGCCTCTTTCGTAAATTCAGCTCCATTGATAATTTCGCCACGGTATGATAAAAGACTCATACCGTTCTTATTTTCATGTGATGAAGAGCGTGGTTTGGCAAATTGACCTGCAATGCGACCAATTTTTACAACAGGAACTTTTGCTCCAAACGTCAGGACGACAGCCATTTGAAGAATAACCCTGAACATATCCCGAATGATATCAGCCGTAAATTCCTCAAAATTTTCAGCGCAAGGCCCACCCTGTAATACAAATGCCTTACCTTCCGCTGCTGCTGCCAATTGCTTTTTCAGTTTACGCGTCTCACCTGCAAAAACCAAAGGTGGATATTGGAATAATTTATCTTCGATTAATTTCAATACGGATTGATCTGGATATTCTGGCACCTGTTTAATTGGAAATGAACGCCAAGAATCTGGTGTCCAGTTCTTATTTACATTAGCATCAGACAATATCTTACTATCCATTGTAAATCCTGTTTCAATAAAAGCTTAAATTACAAATATTTTATCTAATATTTTACATTCAAACATACAATAACATTTTCCTAAAAAAACATATTATTTATCTTATAATATAAAAAATTAACCATATTTATAAAATAATTAACCAGCAGCTTTAATATTGTATGGTGTTTCATATAATATACTCTATACAGATACACGATTTTTATATAAAACTTTCCTTAAATATCTTTGACCTTGAACGAATGGGAACAACAGTTAATGATGATTTTCTCTCGCCGGGCTTTTCTTGCCAGCTTAACCGCATTTATCCTTTATTCGGGTATTCCGCAAGAAACTAAAGCCGCCTCCACCGTTCAAACTATTCGTGTCGGTATCATTAGTGGTCCTGAAGAGGAACTGGCCCTTACCGCCAAGGAAGTTGCAAAAACAAAAAACATTGATATTCAACTGGTCAATTTTGACGATTACAATATTCCAAATGAAGCGCTTGTTGGTAAAGATATTGATGCCAACGCTTTCCAAACAGTTCCCTTCATGGATGCGCAAATTCAAGCAAGAAATTATAAATTGGCCGTTCTTGGAAAAACATGGGCAGAACCACTGGGTTTTTACTCACATAAAATCAAATCCATCCGTGATCTTCCTGACCAAGCAAAAATCGCCATTCCCAATGATCCTTCCAATCAAGGCAGAGCTCTTAATCTTCTAGTGAAAGCCAATCTCATCCAACTACGGCAGAATGCTCCGGCATTACCTAGACTTGGGGATGTCATCAGTAATCCACATCATTTTCAACTTATTGATCTTGACGCCGCCCAATTATCCCGTGCCCTAGATGATGTCACAATGGCCGCGGTCAATACGAATTTCGTCATACCGGCCGGGATCAATCCAAAATCTGCTTTACTTAGAGAGGATATTAAAGACAGTCCTTATGACAATATCTTGGTTGTACGTAAAGGGGATGAAAACCGCCCTGAAATGAAATTGTTGCTGGAGAGTTTTCAATCCGATGCCGTGAAAAAGGCAATGGAAGATAAATTTCACGGCGCTATATTGCCTGCATGGTGACACATTCTTTTCCTCAATGCAGTTTAATTGATAAAAATTTATGACTTCAGATTTACCCGTTATTGAATTTGACAATGTATGCAGAAATTTTGGCAATCATGCCGCATTATCCAACCTTACTTTCTCGATTCAAAAAGGAGAAATAGTTGGAATTATCGGACACTCTGGAGCAGGAAAAACAACTCTGCTACGATGTTTGGCGGGGCTGGAAAAACCAACAAGTGGCAAGGTCAAGATTGAAGGAAAAGATATAGCCCATTTGCCTGAAAAGGCTCTTATTCCATTGAGACAGCGAATTGGGCTGGTTTTTCAGCATTTTAATCTACTTAATTCTAAAAATGTTTTAAATAATATTGCCCTTCCCTTGAAAATTGCAGGGATTCCTAAAGCCAAGCGAATTGAGAAAGCAAAAGAATTGCTCGAACTGGTTGGCATTCCTGACAAGGCCCTCAATTATCCAGCCCAGTTATCGGGGGGGCAAAAACAACGTGTTGGAATAGCAAGAGCCCTGGCAGCCAATCCCGCCCTTTTGTTATGTGATGAGGCAACCTCTGCCCTTGACCCAGAAACGACACGTTCAATAATTGAACTTTTATTACGAATTAATCAGAAACTAAAACTTACAATTGTTTTGATCACTCATGAAATGAGTGTTATCCGCCTTTTAGCAGATCGAGTTTTTGTTCTGCAAAAAGGTAAAATCATCGAGGAGGGAGCAGTCGGTAAAGTTTTTGCTCATCCGCAATCGGAAACAACCCAACAATTATTGCAAGAGGAACAGCCTTCCCTTCCCCAAAGTATATCGCAAAATATTCATCCCAACCCTGACAGGAATGACCATGCCATTCTACATGTCGTCATGATGGGCAAGGTTGTAAGAGATCCCTTAATAGCTAATCTTCAAAAAGATTATCAAATTTCCGCAGTACTGTTGGAAGGAAACATAACCCATATACGTGAAACACCAATTGGCACGACATTTCTTGCCGTTCCTGCGGATCAATGGCAACAAACAATAACAGCTCTTACAAGCATGGGTGTTGAGACAGTTGAAAAGGTTGGTTATGTCCGTCTTTAATCTTGATCAAATGAATAATCTCATAAGTCAGTACTCTCATATTTCAACATATCAACTTGAGCAGTTATATATTGCTATTGGCCAGACATTGGAAATGACTCTAGCTTGTGGTTTGCTAACCTTGACAGGTGGATTACCTCTCGCCCTTTTCCTGGTTATCACCGCACCTGACGGTTTAAGGCCCGCACCGATATGTAATCGATCGATTGGATTCATTATTAATATATTCCGATCCATTCCTTTTATAATATTGCTAGTGGCCCTAATTCCCGTAACACGATTTCTTGTTGGAACCGCTATTGGCACGACTGCAGCAATTGTTCCGTTAACTATTGCAACTATTCCCTATTTTACCAGAATAGCGGAAGTTTCCCTTAAGGAAGTCGACCGTAATCTTATTGAGGCAGTTAAAGCGATGGGAGGAAGCAATTTTACAATTATTAAAGAGGTTCTATTGCCTGAAGCTTTACCGGGACTCATTTCCGGTTTTACCGTGACTCTAATCCTGATTATTGGAATATCCGCCATGGCTGGGACCATTGGGGCAGGTGGATTGGGTCATTATGCTATACAATATGGATATCAACAATTCAGATCGGATATTATGGGAATTGTAATCGTTATATTGGTGCTCATGATTTCAGGAATTCAATGGTTGGGAGATTATCTTGCAAGAAAATATAATCACCGTTAATCCTTAGATAAAATTAAAATTACTGATATTTCTGAAATCATCAAATATGTTTTTATTTCATTTTATGTTATAGATTGAAGAATAAACCCATCCATTTCATCACGGGCTTAACTTTTCAAATTTGGTATATTATATCAAGAACGTAAATTATAAATCTATATCAGCTATTTTTTAGAGCCATAAAGGATAAATTATAATGAATTGGTTTAAAACTGGATTGTATACAGTTTTACTTTCTACGACTTTACTATCTGTCAAAACTTATGCACAAGTTACGCCAATCAATCAAGAAGAAAGCGGAACTTTACCAGGCTTATCCAAACAATCCGTTCAAATGAAATCCCAGGAAGCTGAAAAAGGGGGTGAACATATTACCGTTCGAGGACACCGTGAACCACCTCCCGGTTATACCTATGCGCCTTCCATGAACATGCAAAATGGACCAGATCCCGAGCATCAACAAGCTTTGGCTGAATCGAAAGACAAGGTAAGTGGTGCCAATCTTTCAAAATATGGTACCGCGTATCAAGAAAGTGGCCCAATGGGACAGGGAAAATTAGGGGATTCAACAGGAAATGGATGGTTAACCCCCCGATAATCAAACTTTTAATTTTGTTTATCTGTAACCCTTGCAACCTGACGAAGGGTTACAATTTCCTCCGCAGAAGTTGGATGAATACCGATTGTTTCATCAAAAACTGCCTTGGTTAAACCTGCCGCAACTGCAACTGAAAATCCTTGCAGCATTTCTGGTGCGTCATCTCCGACAATATGAAGTCCAACAACCTTTTGCGACGATTGATCAACGATCATTTTAATAAAGGTTTTAACCTTACGTTCCGTTAAACTATAGCGCATTGACGTAAAATTGGAGATATAGATATCAACTGCTCCTCTTAGTGCAGCCTCTTCTTCAGTTAAACCAATGCTTCCAATTGGTGGATTAAAAAATACAGCCTTTGGAATGTAGTCATAGTTACTTTTACGAATTTTATTTCCGAATAAACGATCAGCTAGGGCATGTCCTTGAGCAATGGCTACAGGAGTAAGATTAACAAAATCTATCACATCACCGATGGCATAAATATGGGGAATTCGAGTTTCAAAATCTTCATTAACAATGATTTCCCCTTTTTTCCCCTTTTCAATCCCAATTTTTTCAAGATTTAATCCTGACAAATTGGGATGCCGACCAGTGGCAAAAAATACACAATCTGTTTGCACCACTTCTCCGTTATCAAGATAAAGATGATATTGCTCACCTTGTTTAATAATCTTTTTTGGATGGGCTTTGACATGTTGGATAATATCCTTACGCTGTTCAATCGCATCATAGACAGCCTGACGTATATCCTGATCAAATCCTCTGAGGGGAACAGGTTGACGATAGACCAAATCCACATATGAACCCAGTCCGGCAAATATGCCGGCAAACTCAAGTGCAATATATCCAGATCCAATGATGGCAATATTTTCCGGACGTTTTGACAAATAAAAAGCTTCATCTGAAGTAATGGCGTATTCATTTCCTTCAATATCAAGTTTCGTGGGTGATGAGCCTGTTGCAATAACAATATGTTTGCCTGTAATAAATTTATCTTCTGCTTTTTCATCAGATAATACAGAAGATGAGATTTTAAGAGTATGATCATCTTTGAAAGAGGCATGACCTGTAAATAGATTCACTCCCGCCCTTTCCAACATGGAAATATAAATATTATTTAACCGTTTTATTTCCTTGTTTTTTGCCTCAATAAATTCAGGCCAATGATGGTGTCCGGGAACCGTATCCCATCCATATCCATGACTATCTTTGACCTGGTTGTTAAAATTGCTTGCATAAACCATAAGCTTTTTTGGTACACAGCCAATATTTACGCAGGTACCACCCCAATATTGTTTTTCAACAACCGCAACACGGGCACCATGGGAAGCTGCAATACGGGCACAGCGAACACCGCCTGAACCTGCTCCTATAACAATAAGGTCAAAGTCGTATTTCATGAATTATTGCTCCGCAAATGCTTTTTCAATTACAAAGGAACCAGGTGATGAACCGTTACCTTCTACAAAACCTCTTTTTTCAAGAATTGACTTGGTTTCCGCCAACATTTCTGGAGAACCGCAAATCATAGCACGATCATGTTCGGGATCCATAACAGGTAAATTAATATCAGAAAACAGTTTCTCATTTTCAATCAGGGTCGTGATACGATCTCTTACAGGAAATTCCTCACGAGTAACTGTAGGATAATAAACCAGTTTTTCTTTCACATATTCTCCCAGAAATTCATTATTTGGCAAATCATTTAAAATATAATTATGATAAGCCAGTTCCCCTTTGATGCGTACAGTATGGGTCAGGACCACTTTTTCAAAATTCTCGTATACCTCTGGATCACGAATAAGGCTCATGAAAGGTGCCAATCCGGTTCCCGTTGAAAAGAAATATAAGTTTCGACCGGGTTTCAAATTAGGAAGCACCAGGGTTCCCGTTGGTTTACGTCCAATAAGAACCGTATCGCCGACCTTCATATGACATAAACGTGAAGTCAAGGGGCCATCAGGAACCTTGATTGACAGAAATTCAAGATGTTCTTCATAATTAGCGCTTGCAACACTATAAGCTCGCAATAAAGGTTTGCCATTTACCTCGATTCCGATCATGCAAAATTGACCATTTTCAAATCTTAAACTTGAGGTGCGTGTACAAGTGAAAGAAAAAAGACGGTCCGTCCAATGATGAACAGATAAAACCTTTTCAGCATTTAAGTGACTATATTCTTTAGAGGGCGGGGAAAGACGAAAAGAATCATCAATCATCACTGATTCTGTCATTATTTACTAATCTCCTGCAATATTGGTCAATTTATATGAAATTTATCTTATATATTGAAACCCAATTCGTCATTTTTAAAAAATTACCGTGTTTAAAATTATCTATAATAAGAAAATACTGATAAAATTTTTTGATTCAATCTTATTTAATCAATTTTTTCAAATTATACATAAATATAAGGCATTAAAATAAAAAAACTTATATTATAAGTACAATATGTTGCGAAAAACCTATATCATCTTTTATCTTGTATTCTAGATATGTACTAAATAATAAAATTCAATTTTTTAATCTGTTAAATCATATGAACTCATCCCCTGCTGAACTTGCCCTTTACAAAGTCTTACAAGAAACCCGGCTAGATATTACGCCTCAAGAGGAAAATCGTCTAAAAAAACTCATTGAACGCCAACTTGAAACTGACTCTGACACGATTACACCAGCAAATTTTATAAAACTTCTCTGTACTATTCGTAGAAAGGGATGGACCAAAAAATTAACCCAGCTTGTCCAACAAAAAAAATATGTTTGGGTTCAACCCGAAGATATTGCATGGGCGGTTTCGTTTATTCACACACCTGAACCCAATGAAACTAATTTTGAAAATGCATTGCAGCTTGCCCTAGGAAACCGTTTGAAACAATCAAGCGGCAATGCCCATGAGGCAATTCAAAATTTACAGCTTGAAACCAATAATGTCTCAGCTAGAACATTCGATAATGAACAATTGACAATTATGGCAGATACCGTTGCCATGGCTTTTGATATACAGGATAAAGATAGTTTTATTGATCAGATTTTGACAGATTATAAGATCAATAAAGAAAAAGATGAACAGTTACTACAAACAGCCAAGGCCCGTAAGAAACAGGAGATAAAACGACAAAGGGAATGGGAAAATAGCCTTGTAAGCTTCAAGGATATACCCGCAATATTGCATTGCTCGTCCAGGGATGCCCTAAAATGGATTGGGCAGAACAGAATTCCAATTGCCCAGAAAATAAAGAAACACGGAAAAGATATTTGGAAATTTGATCCTGTTGAATTGAGAAAATTACGCAATCAAATTTCAAGTTGGATCGAAGAAGTCCCTAAGGGAAAAAAGGGTAAATATATAAACCTTGGTGACCTCAATATCAAAAACAAGGTATTGGCCAATGTAGCGGCAATGGATCGATATGCAGGGCATTTTATAACAGCCCGCTCCCTGAAAAGACATATCACCATTGTGACTGGACCAACCAACAGTGGAAAATCTTATACTGCCTTGGAATCAATGGCTAAAAGTGAGAGTGGAATTGCCCTTGCACCACTACGTTTATTGGCGCATGAATTCAAGGAAGCCCTGGCGGAACGTGATATTGAGGCATCCTTGAAAACGGGTGAGGAGCGCAATATTATCCCTGGAAGCCGTTTTCTGGCAGCTACTGTAGAAATGTGTCCGATGGACAATCCTGTTGATGTGGCGTTGATTGATGAGGCGCAAATGCTGACAGATCCTGATCGTGGCGCAGCATGGACGGCTGCAATTATGGGCGTTCCGGCACGCCATGTTTTTGTTCTGGGTTCACCAGAATGTATCCCTATTGTCAAACGCATTGCCAATTTATGTGATGATCCCTATGACGAGATTATCCTACAAAGAAAAAGTACCCTTATCACTGCCAGTTCACCAATCAGGTTATCAAAATTGAGAACGGGTGATGCACTTATCGCCTTTTCAAGAAAAGAGGTTTTGGATCTACGTTCCCTTCTAATGCAGAAAGGCCATCGCGTTGCTGTAATATACGGGGCTTTGAGTCCGGAAGTCAGGCGGGCGGAAGCAAAACGCTTCAATAATGGCGAGGCAGATATTTTAATCGCAACAGACGCTATCGGTATGGGATTAAATTTATCCATCAAACGTGTTATATTCAGCACGATCTTTAAATTCGATGGTCAAAACAGGCGCTCCCTCACATCCCAGGAAATCAAGCAAATAGGCGGACGTGCAGGTCGATATGGCAAGCATGAAAACGGAATTGTAGGTATTATGGCTGGTGCGGGCGATCCTGCCTTCATCCATCGTAATCTGGAGGCCCCTCCAATCCAGGAAAATGATTTGCGACCCCTGGTGCAACCTGACAGTGATATTGTTCAAGCAATTGCCAATGAAATCAATTCAACAAGTTTATTCGGTGTATTGACACGCTTGAAACGGGCTGTTTTACGTCCTGATGATCCCAATTATAGATTGGCAAAAATGGAGGAAACATTCGCGATTGCATCCTCACTGGAGGGAGTGGATGGTCTTTCCCTTAAAGATCGCTGGACATATTCAACATGTCCGGTCGATGACCGTGACAATGGCATTCAACGGCTTACCCATTGGGCAGCGGATCATGCTGCCGGCAAAACCATATCCGCCCCTGGATCTGGAAAACTACCGAATCCAGTCCAGGCATCCCGACGCGAACTTGAACGCGCTGAAAAAATGCATAAACGCCTGGTAAGTTGGCGCTGGCTATCCTTGCGTTTTCCCGATTTTTACCCAGATCTGGAAAATGCCGAGAAAAATACGAAGAAATTAAATGAATGGATTGAATCAGTCCTTCGCCAAAAACGCAGGAAGATTGAATTGTAATTAAATTCATGTGAATAATTTATTAACTGTTTTGAAAATATTTTCAAATCGATCTAAAGTTTCCTTTGATAAATTATTACAAAATGCAGGGTCGGTTGAAAATTGATAAGCGGGTTTATAATGATTAAATCTATTTTCATGCATAAGGTTATTCACCTGTTTTATAATACCTTCTATTTTCTTATCTAAATCTTCTATTTCAATCTTTTTTACTGGAAATGTCTTGTTAAATAATTGTAAATACTCCTGAGGTTCAAAAATATCCTCGATATCTGCTTTTTGTCTGTTCTCCAAAAATTCGTGAAAAAATTTTATATTCTTTAACGGAATAATTTTTTCTTGGTGCATTTTATCTAATTTTACTTTGGCTTTTTGATCCTCAAATGAATCTAATAAACAAACCATTTTTAATTTAGAACCACGTAATAAAGAAATAAAAGTAGCAACTTTGTCCAAACCACCCGTGGGAACAATTGATATATCTTGGGTTAAACCTTCTCGATCTTGTGCTTTTAAAAATTCAGAAAGCGTTTCTAAATATAATAAATCTGATACCCCTTCGACTAATAAATTCTTAGGAGATATAAAAAGGTTTTGAGCGAGATCATATCCTAAAGCAGCCTGTAAAGGGAATAACGTATCTGGATCTTTTTGTTGTATCGTATCTTGGACAACTGATCCCTTATCAATTTTGGAAGCATTATCGAAAACGGTTCTTACTCTGCTTAAACGATCCATTTCGATCATAAAGGGTGAATGCGTTGTATAAATAATTTGATATTTATCTTTTAAGTAATCAAAAAATCTTAATAAATCTGCTTGAGCAGAAGCATGCAAATTTAACCCTGGTTCATCCAAAAGTAAAATATAAGAAGATGAAGGGTCTTCCTGCATTTTTTCAAACCAGACAATGAATGAAAAAAACCAATTAAATCCTTTGCTACGATTATGTAAAGGTAAAGTCATTCGAGTTTTTAAATTTCTAACCCGTAATTTAAGATAATGAGCAACGATTGTATAAGACTCTATTTTTTCTTCTGTCCTACCATAAGGCCCATTTACATTAAATGTCTTTGTCGCTTTTTCTTTTTTTGCTTCTATATCTAACAGAATTTCCAAATTATTATTTTGTTTCCAATAATCGAATAATGTATCCGAAATATTAATTGCAGTTGATTCTAATTCGGCTCTATATTTTTCGTAATCACCAGATTCTAAAACCTCTTTAAGATTCATATCTGCTAGTTCAAGAAAAGCTTTAGCTGTTTTTAAATCGTCTGTTAATTTTAAATTTTCTTTTTGAAAATCTTCCAACCGAATGTCAGAAGGTAATTGATAATATTCGTCATAGTAAATAAATTTAGGAATCCGTGGTTGTATAATTTTAAAATAGATATATTTTTCTATAAAATTGCTCCATTTAACTTTATTATCTATAATAAATGAATCTATTTTATCTAAATTTTCTATAGAATTCGCATATTTTTTTTTAATCTCAGCCAATTCTTCTGGAGAATTAATGTCTAAGAATTTTTCTAAATTATTTTCATCAATATTTATGTTCAAATTTTTAAAAAATTGTTGAGCATCAACGTTTACTTCTTGAATAGTATTTCCATTTTCAAAAGACGTCTCTCTAATGATCTCGCTATTGCCAGCCCAAATATTTTTACCCAATTGTTTTTCAATAGAAGTAAAAATATCATCCGATAATTCATAAATACAACGAATTGCTATTGAATCTTGATCTTTATTTCTTGATTTTAACTCTTTCCGTGGATAATCCAGTTGTAAGCTAAAAGTAAATTTACTATCACTTTGAAAATAGTTACTTTTTGCTAGACATTCTAAAAAAGCTGTTTTCCCTGATTCATTTTTACCGACTAAAACTGTGATATCATCTTCAATGTTAACTTCCTGTTCTTCTGTAAAAGATTTATACTTATGAATTACTACTTTCTTAAGCTTAATTGCTCTTTTAATTTTCATAATCAATCCAATAATAATTTTATTAAATTATAAAAATTATAACGATGATATAAAAAAGGCGAATAATTTTTTATTATTCGCATTAAAAATTTAACTATAATCAAAATCTTTTCGATAAAATGGATTTTGGAGAAGGCAATATCGTGGTTTTATCAATTAGGGTATCCACGACTTTATTCTTAACAGGCTTTAGTAAATTGGCCGTTTTAATACCTAACCTCCTTAATTTCCACAACCCCTTTTCTTCACGTGTATAAAGCGTTGCAATAATGTTTGTCAGGGTAAACATCGGCATGGTTTTGATTCTTAACCGTTTTTCGAAATGACGTAATTGTTTCGATGTACCGATTTCCTCTCCCCTTTTTAAACCTGCCAAAACTTCATCTGCCAAGATTTCCTGGGCAATCAGGGCAAAATTGTAACCATGGGCTGTGATAGGATGCATTCCAATAGCCGTATCGCCGACCAAGGCGGCATGTCTTGTTTCAAACCGGTTGGCAAATACAGTTTTCAAAGGATAAACATGCCGGGTGGAAACAAGCTCCATTTTTCCAAGCCGTCCATGTATGCGTTTCATTATTTCCAGATTGAATTGTTCGGCTCCCAATGATCTGACCCGATTCATTTCATCAGGAGGAAGAGACAATACAACAGAAGTGACATTATTATTCAATGGCAGTAAGGCAACAGTCTGTCCTTTGTCAAACCATTGCAAGGCAACTTGATGATGACGCAACTCATGCTTCATACGACATACCATCATATGTCGATGAAAATCATGCAGCAAATATCCAATTTCAAGACTGTCCCTTATTTTGGAGAAACGTCCGTCACTTACAACAGCCAGTTTTGTAGAAAAAACTGCATCGTCCTGATCTGCATTGGAATATTCAACCCGGGCATAATCAACAAAGCAATTTAATTTATTACAGCGTGTATTGGATAAAACAGTAATCCCTTCACGAGATTGAACCTCTTCAAATGTTGCCTTTCGGATCAGATGATTTGGAACAAGATAACCAAGAGCCTCTTCGCCCTTTCCCTGCGTGTCAAAAATCAAAGGATTGTTTTCTTCCCCATTCTCAACCCTGGCCTCCCTGAGCGAAGAAATTTCATCTTGAGGAATACGGTCCCATATCCCCATTGATTTCATCAATGAAACGGAATGATGGGTCAAAGCTATTTCACGACCATCAAAAGAAGGTTCTTGCAAAGCTGTCATTGGGGCTGGATCAATAACAGTGACTTTCAGACCAATCCCTTCCAGGGACAATGCCGCACTTAATCCTGCAGGACCCCCGCCAATCACAACAACATCCATCATATCTTTAATCTTTAACATCGTTTCATCTCTTTAACTATTTATGAATCAATTTTGAAATTTACTGCATTTCCCTGCCAGTTGGCGACATAATCATCCACTGAAACCCGTGGAGGTGCCTCAGATCCTTCCACAGGTGTTCCGATAAACATAAACCCGATCATTCTATACGGTTTTTTCAGTCCCAATAATTCCGTAATTTCAGGGACATCATTGGGGCCTGTAATCCATTTTGCACCAAATCCCAGAACATGGACAGCATTCAATATATTCATGGTTGCTGCTGATGCTGCCATCAACTGTTCATCAAGTGAGATAGACGTCTTGTCATCATGAAATTGACGAAATCCAAGTGCCAAGATCAAAGGGGCATTCGAAAAATTTTGCACTATTTTGGTTATATAAGCGGGGGGATAACAAGAATCCGGTTTTGTAAGGATCTTTTCCAATGATCTTACCCATTTTTCTCGATACTCTTTACCAATAATCACAAAACGCCAGGGACGTAAGCGCCCATGATCAGGAGCCCGCATCGCTGTTGATAAAATTTGATGCAATTCATCGTCATTTGGCGCAGGTTGAGTTAATGAACCACATGAAAAACGAGAAAGCAGAAAATCAATATTTGACATAAAATTATCCATTACAATAAAGTTATTTATAATTTTACCATTTATAATGTAAGTTTCATATCAAATCTAAACTTACTGTAATTTCCACGAGACAAAAATACGTAAAAAGTATTATGAATTTAAGTTCTATTCATAAGAAATTCATGATTTCATAATTTCATTTCTTACTCTTTAATCTTGGCATTCCGGCAAAAGCAAGTTATTAATTGAATGTCAAATATAATTTATATTTTAAAGTTATCTTTTATGAATACGCAAAGACAGGTATCCGTACATCGCAAAACCTCGGAAACAGATATCCAGCTCACCCTGAATCTTGATGGAGCAGGTCAGTCCAATATCGAAACGGGAATCGGTTTTTTTGACCACATGCTGACAGCTCTTACCAAACATGGCTTGTTTAACTTGGACATAATGGTCAAAGGCGATCTACATATTGATTTTCATCATACAGTGGAAGATGTCGGCATAACTTTGGGTCAAGCATTCCAGAAAGCTATTGGAGAGAAAAAAGGAATCTGTCGGTTTGGACAAGCCTCTGTTCCTCTGGATGAGGCCTTGAGCGAAGTCGTTATCGATATTTCTGGTCGCCCATACCTGGCATGGAACGTGTCTTTTCCAACAGAAAAGATAGGAAAGATGGATACCGAATTATTTGAAGAATTTTTTCGTGGGTTTGTGATGAGCGCCCATTTGAACCTGCATGCAATATTGCATGCGGGTCGTAATTCCCATCATATTGCCGAGGCAACATTTAAAGCAGCTGCACGTGCTTTGCGAATGGCTTGTGAATTCGATCCACGTGCTTTGCATGCCATTCCATCAACCAAAGGTGTGTTGTGAAATATTTTACTGTCTATGCAAACCAAAACCAACCTTCCGAATTAAAACTGGTGCCTGAGGGTTTTTCTTGGCTCGTATTTATACTTGGACCTGTTGGTCTTTTTGTCCAAAAAAGCTGGATTCATGGATTAATTCTTTTAAGTATTTGTTTTTCACTGATTATCTGGATACATCCATCTTTCTTCTTGATGGCTTTGGTACATTTTATAGTAGGTTGCTTTGCCTTCCACTTTCAAAGAACGGAATTGCAATGGGCAGGATGGAATCTTCAAACCGTAATTGCCGCACCCAATAAGAAATTTGCTCTTCTTCGTTTACTTGATAAAAAACACCGTTTAACAAACTATATCAATTCATGAAACATAAACCCGACAGCATTATTGTTATTGATTATAACGGCGGAAACCTTGCCTCCGCTCAACGCGCCCTGATTGCAGCGGCCCACATGATCAATCTGCCTGTTAATGTTGAAATCAGCAACAAACCAGAACATATTCAAAATGCGGACCGTCTTATATTACCTGGTCAGGGAGCGTTTGCAGATTGCATGAGTGGATTGCAATCCATTCCCGGTTTGCTTGAATCGTTAAATGCCAAAGTTCGGCAAGGGACCCCTTTCCTAGGAATTTGTGTTGGCATGCAAATAATGGCTGAACAAGGATTGGAACATAAAACAACCAAAGGTTTGGGATGGATCCAGGGTAAAATAAAACCTATCGATACAACAGATTTACCTTTACCCCATATGGGATGGAATGAACTAAATTTTAAAGTAAATGCACATCCTGTTATAAATGGAATAAATCCAGGTGATCATGCATATTTTGTCCATTCATATGCTTTATCCGCTGAAGATAACAAGGATATTATCGCTACAACCGATTATGGCATACCCATTCCGGCCATCATCGCCAAAAAGAATGCGATTGGCACGCAGTTTCATGTCGAAAAGAGTCAACAAGTTGGATTACATATTTTGGCAAATTTCCTAAGATGGAATCCTACCCCCGCTTAGCAAGTATTTATTAATTACAATGGATAACATCAACTCAAACCTACTTCCAAAAATCGAATTAGAACAAATTACCACTCTTGATAATGATGATGATTTGCATGCAATCTGTGAATCTCTGGAAGCCGCAATACTGGCTGGTTATCATTGTCGCTGGGTTAAGGCACCACCAAGACAATTGTTGGAAAGCTATATAAAGGGATCGTTACTTGTTCCCGAAAAAACTCTTTTCACAGGTCGAATGGATGGACATATTGTCGCATTTTGCGAGGTTGAAACACCACTAAAAGAAGAGGAATCTCCCTATATTGCTGCAAAAATCACCATTTTTGCAGTTGCACCCTATGCCATAAATGTCGGCGTCAGTAAACGTTTACTTCTAAAAATCGAACAGACCA
This sequence comes from Commensalibacter melissae, assembly GCF_009734185.1. Lineage (NCBI taxonomy): Bacteria > Pseudomonadati > Pseudomonadota > Alphaproteobacteria > Acetobacterales > Acetobacteraceae > Commensalibacter > Commensalibacter melissae. The sequence goes on from NZ_CP046393.1 coordinate 1,343,052, forward strand.
TTGCCCAACTAGGTTTCCCGATCATTAATGTGCAAATTGATGAAAGTCAGAAAAAATTATTTCAGTTTTATTTGAAAAATGGATATCATCATTGGGCAACCCACCCTTATTATCGAAAAATCAACGGGCAAATTTTCAGGGGATATTTTTTATATAAATCCTTTTTGAACCTACCATAATTTTAACTTCATGAAGTGTAACTTATTTATGTCCAGCTTTTCTTCAGCAATCCATCCCCTAACATTATATCCCGCAATTGATTTGAAAAATGGTCAATGTGTTCGATTACGTCAGGGTGAAATGGATCAGGCAACAATATATTCTGACAATCCCGGTGAACAAGCTCGAAACTGGAATAATCAGGGTTGTAAATGGTTACATGTTGTTGATCTTGATGGTGCCTTTGCAAAAAAATCTGTTAATACAGAAGCTATTTTAAGCATTCTTGCCAATTCTCAGGTGCCTGTTCAACTTGGAGGTGGAATACGGGACCTAAATGCTATCGAATATTGGCTTTATAAGGGCATAAAAAGAGTTATTCTCGGTAGTGTCGCCGTTAAAAATTCCAGACTAGTTTATCAGGCCTGCAAATCCTTTCCTGGTCAAATCGTGATTGGTATTGATGCCAAAAAAGGATATGTATCCACCGAAGGTTGGGCGGAAACCTCTGAAATGAAAGCCCTGGACCTCGCCTTACGTTTACAGGACAGCGGTGCTTCTGCCATTATCTTTACTGAAATTGAACGAGATGGCATGTTATCCGGACTTGATCTTGAACAAACTGCCAATCTTGCCCATCATCTCCAGATACCGATTATCGCCAGTGGAGGCATTGGTAACCTTGCACATATTGAGGCATTACGAAACATTGCCAATCAGGAGCCAGGAATAGAGGGGGTAATTGTTGGTCGAGCCCTCTATGATGGACGCATTCGGATCAATGACGCTTTAAAGGTGTTGGAAACATGTTGAAAACCCGTGTCATTCCCTGTCTTGATGTCAAGAACGGACGTGTGGTCAAGGGAGTCAATTTTGTCTCCCTACGTGATGCCGGTGATCCCGTTGAACAGGCATTGGTTTATGATAAGGCAGGTGCCGATGAATTGACATTTCTGGATATAACCGCAAGCAATGAAAACAGAAACACCATCATTGATGTGGTGAATCGTACAGCGGAAAAAATTTTTCTTCCTTTGACTGTTGGCGGGGGTATTCGTACACCGGACAATATACGTGCGCTTCTTTTAGCAGGAGCGGATAAATGCGCCATTAATTCCGCAGCCATTAAAAATCCGGATCTTGTTAATGATGGAGCCAATAAATTTGGCAGTCAATGTATCGTTGTTGCTATTGACGCACGATCTGATAATAAAGGTTCATGGGAGGTCTACAGTCATGGTGGTCGTAATCCAACGGGTATTAATGTCATTCAATGGGCAAAGGAAATGACCAGGCGTGGTGCTGGTGAGCTTTTAATTACCAGCATGGATCGTGATGGTACGGGAAAAGGTTTTGATCTTGACCTTCTGAAAGCAATTAACAGTAATGTTCGTGTCCCTGTGATTGCTTCGGGAGGGGTGGGTCAATTACAACATTTTACCGAAGGCGCACAAACAGGAGCAACAGGATTACTTGCAGCCAGCGTTTTTCATTTTGGCCAATTTACGATTGAGCAGGTAAAAAAATCTCTGGCAGGAAACAACATTCCCGTCCGCCTTTCCTGATCTGTATTTAATAAAGGAAACAAGGTATGAAATCCAATCTAAATGGTGAAATTCTTGATCGTCTATATAAAAAGATTGAAGAAAGAAAAAATAATGACCCTCAAAAAAGCTATTCCGCCAAATTACTGAAAAAAGGGTCACACAAGGTTGCACAGAAATTTGGTGAAGAAGCTGTTGAATGCCTGATTGAATGTGCCACAAAAAATCCACAAAACCTGATCAGTGAAAGTGCCGATGTTTTGTATCATTTGTTGGCCATGTGGGTTATAACAGATATATCGCCTGAAGATGTTTGGGCGGAACTTCATAAAAGAGAGAAAATAAGCGGGATCGAGGAAAAGGCTTCTCGTAATTTAAAATCTTCAAAATAACAGGTGAAACAATGGCTTCAACTTCAGTTCGTTACGATTCTCAAAATATATTTGCTAAAATTTTGAAAAAAGAAATTCCAGCAAAAACAATTTATGAAAATGAATATGTGTTGGCGTTTCACGATGTAGCCCCCAAGGCACCAATTCATGCCTTGGTCATTCCCAAAAACCCTTATACCTCCTATGCTGATTTTTCTCAACGTGCAGCCCCCGAGGAAATTGTAGCTTTTACCAAGGCTGTTGCACATGTAGCCAATTTATTGGGTCTTGACAAAGATGGTTATCGCATTATCAGCAATATTGGCAGGAATTCCGGCCAAGAAGTTTTCCATTTTCACTTTCATATTCTTGGTGGGAAAAAGTTACCATTTGCTTAATTAAAATTTTTCCATGATTATTAAAGCAGATAAAGAAACACCTTTAGCAAAGGCAATGAATAAGAAAGAAATCAAGGGATTCATTCGTCTTCTTGCCAAGGCACGTCCGGACGCTAAAACTGAACTGAATTATTCTTCACCCTACACGCTTTTAGTATCCGTTGTTTTATCGGCTCAGGCAACTGACATATCTGTTAATAAAGCCACAAATAAATTGTTCAAGATTGCATCTACACCTGAAGCAATGGTTGCTCTTGGTGAGGAAAAATTAGTTCCCTTTATCAATTCCATCGGTTTATGGCGTGCCAAATCCCGAAATGTTATAGCGCTTTCCAAACAATTGATCGAAAATTATAATGGGCAAGTCCCGCAAACGAGAGAGGCTTTGGAAGCTTTACCCGGTGTTGGAAGAAAAACGGCGAATGTAGTATTAAGTGTTGCTTTTGATCAACCTGCCATGGCAGTTGATACGCATATATTTCGAATAGGCAATCGCACGGGTCTAGCTCCCGGCAAGACACCCCTCGATGTTGAAAAAAATCTAGTAACAAATATTCCCCGAGAATTGATTGCGAAATCACATCATTGGTTGATTTTACATGGACGCTATTGCTGTAAGGCTAAAAAACCTGAATGCTGGCACTGTCCTGTTGTGCAAATATGCCATTACCAAGATAAAAACATAAGTCCGTTTTGATTTATTCACTCAAAGCTTCGGGTAAATTCGGAATACCACGTTGAATTGGTTCCATAACCCATGGACGATTGCCTCTTAATGACAAATCATTTTTGATCTTGTTTGAATTCAACCATATGCTATGTGATCCATATACCCAGTTTTTTTCTTTATCAACGAATGATATATCAGGACATAAACGCTGTTCCCATAATAAAGAAATTTCCAACCGCATAGCATGACATATTTCAGCTTGGGAAAAGAAATTCTCAGGTTTTTTTAATATGATCAAAACATGTTCATCCAGCAATTTGCAATAAAAATCCTTGCAAAGAATATTTCTGTCATGATTGTGAGAAAATTGAATTCTCACTTTTGATACACCCAAGTATTGTTTCCATCCCTCAATCGTATATTTATTGCATCCATGCTGACAAATTACCCATATAAACCCAGTTCGTCGAATGGCAATCATTTGTCCATCCGCAGAGGTTACCAGATCAGGATTTTTACCCCATAAACAGGATATAATCCCTATCGTAATCAGAAGAATGCCGGTACTTTTTAATCGAGTCACGCATAAACAGATAATGCATAATCCAATAAAATAGCATGTCAACCCCCATCCAGGCATATCCTTAACCCATATAACCGCATAAGGGAAATCATTAACAATTCGGGCTGTATTAATTACCAAATTAATTCCATACGCCATCAAATGTAAAAAATAATAATCAATTCCTGTCCCAATAGTTACCAGGGATAGTAATCCAGTTGGCATGATCAAAAACATTGTTACAGGAACCGCAATCAAATTTGCCAAAATAAAATATAAATTCAGTTCATGAAAATGAGCCATAACAATTGGACATACTGCCAAGCCAGCCAGGAAACTGATCCATGCAGCCTCTGAAATATAGAAAAAAAAATTTTTTAAACCACAAGTATTCTTGGATTTTTTTAAAAAACGGTCATATCCCCAACCATATCCTGCAATTATAGCCATCACAGCTGCCATAGACATTTGAAAGGATACGTTCATGATCGATGAGGGTGAAAAAATCAAAATCATCAATGCTGCCAGCATCAAATTATGCATTGATAAACTTCGACGATCCATAGACATAGCGAAAACGATCAAACTTGCCATTATCAGACTACGAATTGCCGGCAAATGAAATCCTGTAAGAAAAAGATAGATACAACCTGCAATCCATCCAATTGATAACGCAATCATTTTCACTGGCCAATGCAAGGCAATATATTCACTTCGCAATAAAAGCCAGCGTACTGTACCGCCAACAATCAACATCACCGTTCCCAGATGTAGACCAGCAATGGCCAATAAATGGGCAAGTCCGGCCACAGCAAAAACATGTCTTTTTTCTTGAGATAAATTCGCATCAATTCCGGTTAATAGAATTTGCGCAATTGCACCAGTCTCACCAGGCAATAAAATCCTGATACGACAGGCTATTTTTTCACGTATCAATTGTATTGAGGTTTTATCGCTTTTTCTAATTACGTTAATAGGAGCGATAGCATATCCATAAGCACCAATATTTTTAAACCAATCATGAAATTGCAAATCATAACTCGCCATTCTAACTGGAGGAAATGGATGCTTCAGCATCGCTTTAACCTCTATCCAATCTCCGACATTAATTTGGGAATGATCGGTATGGAATAATGTAATTTGAATATATCGATGCCATTCTTTCTGTTCAGATTCTGGATATGATAAAAAATGAACACGATGCACTAAAACACGGGTTTTTCCACTTGATAAAATCTCTATTCGACGAATTTTTCCTTTCATTGTAGCCGCATGCGTTGGCAAACGGTAAAAAGGTTCCTGTCGATGTGTTTGTAACCATGCAAGACAAAACCCTGATCCCAATAAAAAAACAACACAGTGAAAAATATAGAGATTTAGTTGAAGGGGATAACGCCATCGAATGACTGCCATTCCTATCAAACCGAATATTGAAAATATAAAACCATAAGATAAATCTGGTTCACTCGTAAGAGTGAAATAAATCAGACTTCCAAGACCCAATATCACAGGCATCCATAATTTCGAATGGTCGGTTTCCCTTACCAACAGAGCAATGACATTTTTTATGCTGTCTAAAATAGTTCAAAAACTCCATAAAAATATTTTTTTTCTAGACTTCATATCTTTATTTTTAATAATTAATATAAACATTATTTCAATTCATTTTTCATTCTACGTGCAAGAAAGATACCCATGACCGTTCGTACACGTTTTGCTCCAAGTCCAACGGGATTGCTTCATATTGGCAATGCTCGCGCTGCACTATTCAACTATCTTTATGCCAAACATCATCATGGCGAATTCTTATTACGGATTGAAGATACTGACAGAGAGCGTTCCACTCAAGAAGCTGTTGATGTTATTCTTGATGGACTGGCATGGATGGGGTTAACACCAGACGAACCGCCTGTTTTTCAATCGACAAGAATTAAAAGACACCAGGAAATCGCTCTTCATCTTCTCGAGACAGGAAAAGCCTATAAATGTTTCTGCACACCAGAGGATTTGGCTCAAATGCGTGCCAAGGCACTGGCTGAGGGAAAACCTCCCCGTTATAACGGATACTGGCGTGACCGTGATCCATCCGAGGCACCCTCCAATGCACCTTATACCATTCGCATCAAGGCCCCCAAAGAAGGTGAAACCGTTATTCAAGACCTTGTTCAAGGAGAGGTCACCGTCGCCAATATCGAAATGGATGACATGATTATTCTACGCGCTGATGGAACCCCAACATATCAACACGCTGTTGTCTGTGATGATCATGACATGAATATCACCCATGTCATTCGTGGCGATGACCATTTAACCAATAGTTTTAGACAATTAATGATCTATCGCGCGATGGAATGGAATATTCCCAAATTTGCCCATCTTCCCCTTATTCATGGTCCCGATGGTGCGAAATTGTCCAAACGACATGGTGCAAGTTCGGTTGTTGAATTTCGTGATGAAGGATATTTGCCTGAGGCTTTATGTAACTACCTGCTTAGATTAGGCTGGGGTCATGGAGATGAGGAAATACTTAGTCGGAAAGATCAAATTAGGTTATTTGATCTGGATGGTGTTGGCCGTTCTCCATCTCGAATGGATTATGCCAAATTAACACACGTTAATGGATACTGGTTAAGACAGGCAGATGATGTAAGACTAACCAAAGATGTATTGTCTCGTTTGAAGGGACGGAAAGACCTTGATTTAAGCCAGAATAATGAACAGAAAATCAAATTATTGATGCCTGGATTGAAAGAACGCGCCAAAAATCTGAATGAATTGGCTGAAAATGCTTCTTTCCTTTGTATGTCAATTCCATTAAATTTTACGGACAAGGCACAAAAATTATTGAATGAAAATAATCGTGCCTTGTTGAGTAAACTTGTCGTGGAACTGAATGAACTACCTGAATTCACAAAAGAGTCTGTCAATAGCTGTTTACATGCATTTGCTGAAAAGGAAAACCTGAAATTGGGTAAAGTTGCCCAGCCTTTACGGGCGGCTGTAACAGGAAGTACCATGTCGCCAGGAATTGATGATACACTTCTCGCATTAGGCAAAAATGAGGTTTTGGCTAGATTAGGAGCTGTAATTAATGGTTAATTCCTTTGGACAGCATTTTCTTGGTATAGAAGGACTTCCCGAAGACCAAATTGAAATATTACTGGATCGGGCAGAAAACTATGCCTTACTAAACCGTTCTCGCAAGACCCCTCGCAATCTGTTGAGAGAACGTACGTTAATCACCCTGTTTTTTGAAAATAGTACCCGCACTCGTACATCTTTCGAACTGGCGGGGAAACGTCTGGGTGCTGATGTCATTAACATGTCCGTTTCCACTTCTTCGGTCAGCAAGGGGGAAACATTACTGGATACGGCCTATACTTTAAACGCTATGCGAGCTGATTTGCTTGTCATTCGACATGCACAATCTGGTGCCCCTGCGCTTCTTGCCCAAAAGGTCGATGCAAGTGTCATCAATGCAGGCGATGGAACTCATGAACATCCCACTCAGGCTTTGCTCGATGCATTAACAATTCGTCGCCACTTTGGAAAATTGACAGGTTTGACTGTTGCAATATGTGGAGATATAGCTCATAGCCGAGTTGCCCGTTCAAACATAATCCTTCTTAAAACAATGGGTTGCAATGTCAGGGTTATTGGTCCAAGAACCTTATTGCCTTCAACAATCGCTAAAATGGGTGCCACCCCTTATTACTCAATGGATGAGGGGGTTAAAAATGTTGATGTTATCATGATGTTACGTCTTCAAAGAGAAAGAATGAGTGCTGGATTAATTCCAAGTACTCGTGAATATTTTCGTTTCTTTGGACTAGATCGAAGACGGTTAAACCTTGCAAAGTCAAATGCATTGGTCATGCATCCTGGACCATTAAACCGGGGAATAGAGATTGATAGTCATGTTGCCGATGATCCACATCAAAGCGTCATACAGGAACAAGTCGAAATGGGTGTTGCCGTAAGAATGGCAGTTCTTGAAAAATTCTCTCACATAAAGGCGCAGCCATGAAACCAATTCTTTTCACCAATGTCCATTTAATTGATCCTCAATCAGGATTGGATCAACCGGGAAAACTTCTTGTCAAAAATGATAAAATTGCCGGGATAGATCTTCCGGAAACAGAAGGGCAACCATCAGATTGCGATGTCATTGATGGAAAAGGAGCCATTCTTTGTCCTGGTCTTGTTGATATGCGTGTAACCGTGGGAGAACCTGGATTTGAATATAGGGAAACCATTGCCACCGCAGCAGAAGCGGCTTCTGCAGGTGGGATAACCACCATGGCAATTCTACCCAATAGTAACCCCGCCATCGATAATCCTGCGTTGGTAACCCTGCTAAAAGCCAAGGGTGAAATAACAAAATCCGTATCCATTCTTCCTTATGGTGCATTAACTGTTGGTTGTGAGGGAAAGGAACTTGCAGAAATAGGCTTGCTTCAAGAAGCTGGCGCCATTGGTTTCACGGACGGAGACAAGGCGCTTGCAGATACCCGTTTGATGATGCAGACCATGGCCTATGCAAGTGGATTTGACGGATTGATCATTCAGCATCCCGAAGACCCCAGTCTGGCCAAAAATAGCAGTGCCACCCAGGGAGAGCTGGCAACAAGACTTGGTTTGCCTTCTGTCCCAACTGCGGCTGAAGCAATTATGATTGCCCGTGATTTACGATTGGCGGAACAAACAAATTGTCGATTACATTTTGGACATATTTCCACCGCGGAGGGACTTAATCTAATTCGACAGGCAAAATCAAAGGGATTTAATATCAGCTGTGATACCGCCCCAGTCTATTTTGACTTGAATGAAGAGGCAATTGGTGATTTTAGAACCTATGCCAAACTTTCCCCACCACTCCGTTCCGAAGCGGATCGTCTTGCAATCTGTCAGGGATTAGCAGATGGAACCATTGATGCAATCGCCTCGGATCATCTTCCAAGAGATGTGGATGACAAACGTTTACCCTTTGCAGAGGCGGCTCCGGGCGGAACAGGGCTAGTTACCCTTTTAAGTGTTACCCTTATTCAAGTCAAAAATGGCAATCTGCCCCTTGCAAAGGCTATTTCACTTTTAAGTAACAATCCTGCGAAAATCCTGCGTCAACCTATCGGAACGCTTGCCAGAGGAAATGTTGCAGATTTATGCTTATTTGATCCGGATCAAACCTGGCAGGTTGAAGCGGGAAAATTACCAGGACGGGCTCAAAACACCCCATTTGACAATCGTGTCCTTCCAGGTGTCGTCCTTGGAACCTGGAAGATGGGACACTGTATTTACAAAAGAGAGACTCTATGATTTGGCATATACCCCAATATGCATGGACATTAATGGCAGGCATTATCCTTTTGTCCTATCTGATTGGCAGCATTCCTTTTGGAATGTTGGTTAGCTATATTGGTGGAATGGGAGATATTCGCCAAATCGGTTCAGGCAATATTGGCGCCACAAATGTTTTACGTACAGGCAAAAAAAAACTAGCGGTTTTAACTCTTTTACTCGATATGGGGAAAGGTTCTTTTGCAATATGGTGTGCCTATATTTTTGCCATTAACTATACAGTTCAGGCCGAATCACTTGCCGCAATTCTTGTAGTAGTCGGCCATTGTTTTCCCGTTTGGATAAATTTCAAAGGTGGAAAAGGTGTTGCTACGGGGTTGGGTGTCAGCCTTGCCTTAACACCTATTGCTGGCCTATTATCATGTATTGTATGGTTACTTGCCGCCAGATTGTCCCGAATTTCCTCTATAGGAGGGTTGTCCGCATTTGTTGCATGGCCTTTATTCATTATGATTTTCAATCATCTTGATCTTAAAACCCCTCTTTTATTTCCCGCTCTTCTTATAAGTTTACTCATATTTTTTCGTCATAGAACCAACATATACCGTCTCAGCAACGGTACAGAACCTCGTATTGGTGAAAAAAACCAAAAAAATTAAGCTAAATGTCCAAGAAACCATTATCTTCCACCCTATCTGTAAAACAATTACTTCCATATTTAAAAATTGCCAGAACGGAAGGGATCGGTGGAATCCGTTATCGACAATTACTTGACCATTATCAAACCCCTGAAGCTGTTTTGGAAATTTTACCAAAATTAAAACGTTCAAAAGATTCAACAAAAAAATTTCAAGTTCCTGATAATAAAATACTTCATAGAGAAATTGATCAAACACTTGAATTGGGGGGACAATTCGTTCTTCGTGGAACTCTGGAATATCCGCCCTTGCTTGATATGCTTGAAGATGCCCCTCCTATTCTGATTGCCATGGGCAATATCGAGTTATTAAAAAAGAGAAATGTTGCTATTGTCGGGGCGCGTAATGCTTCTATACATGGCATTAAAATGGCGGAAAATCTTGCGGCTGATCTGTCCGCACATCAAATTGGCATAACCTCTGGTCTAGCCAGAGGTATTGACAAAGCAGCTCATAAAGGGGCCTTATACACAGGTTTCACCATTGCCGTAATTGGTTGTGGAATCGATATTTTTTATCCAACAGAACATAAAGACCTTCAAAAATCAATAGCAGAAAAAGGAGTTGTTTTAACTGAATTTTCTATTGGAACCCAACCTCAAGCCATGCATTTTCCACGCAGAAACCGTATTATTGCTGGATTGAGCTGGGGATGTATTGTCATTGAGGCTGCCCAGCATTCCGGCAGTCTTATCACGGCTAAACAAGCGCTTGATTATAACCGTCCCGTTTTTGCAGTACCAGGATCTCCCATTGACCCACGTTGTAAAGGAAGCAATAACTTGATTAGAATGGGGGCTATATTAACAGAAAATGCCATGGATATAATATCCGAACTCCCCCATCCCCTTATCCAAGAAAACACCTATTCCAATACTGATCTTTTCACCTATTCTTCCGCAGCTGAAAATATATCCCTCCAGAACAAGAATCTTCCACAGGTCAATATACCTGATAAAAACAATTCAAGAACAATTGAAGATGATATTCTCTTCCTACTTTCTGCCACCCCTACACCTATCGATCTAATCTTGAGAAATGTTCATTACCCTACCAATGAAATTCAGAGTGCTCTTTCCTTGCTTGAAATCCAGCAAAAAATTTTTCTTTGCCATAATGGCTATATTTTAAAATGAGGAAATCAAACGAATTCTTGAATTTTTCTTCTATTTTCGTTTTAATATGTAAATCACATCCATTTAAAAAATTAATTAAAAACCAAAATAGCAGTTGCTTCTTACTAAAGAAAAGATAGTATTCTGTTTCTAATTGAAGAAATCATTTTTACTAATCCGTCTGGAGAGAAAATGACAGACGTCATCGTTGTTGAATCGCCTGCCAAGGCCAAAACCATAAATAAATATCTTGGAAACAAATACACTGTTCTCGCCTCTTTCGGGCATGTCCGAGATCTTTCTCCGAAGGATGGAAGTGTTAGGCCGACTGAAAATTTTGCCATGGATTGGGAAACGGATGAACGTGGAAACAAGCAGATCAAGGCGATTGCCCAGGCCTTAAAAAATGCCAAAACACTTTATCTTGCCACTGACCCCGATCGTGAGGGGGAAGCAATTTCCTGGCATGTCCAATCCATTCTGAATGAAAAGAAATTACTTAAAAATATTAATGTCGAGCGTATTACCTTCAATGAAATTACCAAACAGGCAGTTCAATACGCTATTCAACATCCCCGGAAACTGGACCAACCTTTGATTGAAGCATATCTTGCACGACGTGCACTTGATTATCTGGTAGGCTTTACATTATCACCAATTTTATGGCGGAAATTACCTGGATCCCGAAGTGCAGGACGAGTCCAATCTGTTGCCTTGCGTCTTGTATGCGAACGTGAAGCTGAAATCGAGATTTTTCAATCCAAAGAATATTGGACCATTCATGGCACTTTTATCTCTTCATCCAATAAGGATTTCACGGCAAAACTTACCCATTTAAAAAACAAAAAACTTGAACAATTTGATCTAAATACGAAAAATCTGGCAAAAGAGGCTTGTACATATTTAAATAATCAACAGTTTAGCGTTCGTACCATAGAGCGAAAAAAAACAAGAAGGAATCCATCCCCCCCCTTTACCACCTCGACATTACAGCAGGAAGCATCAAGAAAATTAAGAATGAGCGCACAAAACACGATGCGTACCGCACAACAACTTTATGAAGGAATTGAAGTCAAGGGGGAAACCGTTGGTTTGATTACCTATATGAGAACCGATGGAGTACAAATGGCCAATGAAGCAATTCAGGCCATTCGTAATCATATCAATACCGAATATGGCGAAAAATTTGTACCAAAATCACCACGCAAATACACAAGTAAGGCAAAAAACGCCCAAGAGGCACATGAAGCCATACGACCTACACATATCAATTTCACTCCTGAACAAATCAGTTCTTATTTAACAGCTGATCAGAAACAACTTTATGATCTTATCTGGAAAAGAGCTCTTGCCAGTCAGATGGAATCCGCAGAACTTGATCAAATTTCCATAACAATAACAGATGAAAAGCAGGAAAATTGCTTTAAAACAACGGGATCAACAATAACATTTGAGGGTTTCTTAAAAGTTTATACAGAAAGTTTTGATGATACAGATAAAGATGAGGCGGAAAATAAAAACAACAAAGGGTCACTCCTACCCCCCTTAAGAGAAAAAGAGACTCTTCAAACCAAAGAAATTTTGCCTAGTCAGCATTTTACTCAACCTCCTCCACGCTATAGTGAAGCTTCACTTGTTAAAAAGATGGAGGAACTGGGTATTGGTCGTCCATCTACTTATGCATCCATTCTCGGGGTTTTACGTGACAGAGGTTATGTTACTCTTGAAAATCGTTATTTTATTCCTCAGGATCGTGGACGTTTGGTTACTGCTTTTCTAACATCTTTCTTTAAACGTTACGTTGATGTCGATTTTACCGCCACGTTAGAGGGACAACTTGATGAAATTTCCGATAGTAAAATAGATTGGAAAAAAGTTTTACAGGATTTTTGGAACGATTTTTCCAATGCCATCGAGCAAACAAAAGAACTGAAAATCTCTGATGTTATTGATGCGCTTGATCATGATCTTGGCTCTCATTTCTTTTCCGAAACAACGGACAGGTCCGACCCCAGAAAATGTCCTGCCTGTGAAAATGGCAAACTTCATCTAAAACTGGGTCGCTATGGGGCGTTTATAGGATGTACCAACTATCCTGAATGTCAATATACTAGAAAATTAACTCTGGATAATGCTGATCAAGAAGATAATGAGATTTTAAAAGAAGGCAGCAAAATCCTTGGAAATAATCCAGAAAATAATGAAGTAATCTCACTTCGTAAAGGACCTTACGGATTATATATACAATCTGGTGAGGCTGATCCTGAAAATAAAAAGATCAAACCCAAACGTGCCGCTATTCCAAATAATATTGATGGAAATACACTTACCCTGGATCAGGCCATTGCCCTATTATCTTTTCCAAAATTACTTGGAGAATATCCTGAGACAGGTGAAAAAATCGAAATCGGATTGGGACGTTTTGGCCCTTATATCAAAATGGGAAATATTTTTGCCGCCTTGGATAAAAATGAAGATATTTTATCAGTAGGATTGAATCGAGCCTTGGAGGTTCTTGCAAAAAAAATGGCTTCTATCCGTAATCTGGGGCTTCATCCAAAAGATAAGGAACCTGTTTTATTAAGAAAAGGACGTTTCGGATTTTATATACAGCATAAAAAATCTGTTGCATCCCTACCAAAAGGAGATAACGGAGATAATACAACCCTAGAGGACGCATTGAAACTTCTCGAAGAAAAAGGAAAAGAGTTAAAGAAAACGCCAACAAAAAAGAAAAAAACAGTAAAAAAAACAAAAAAATAATATGATTTTTAACTAGATTATTGTGTTTTTTACGTGACAGATTTTGTTATTTTTATATTTAGGTTTTAATAATCTTAAAGTTGCTATAGCTTTTTTAATATTGGCTAACCTTATATTTAAAATATTTTATTGTCTTTGGAGAACAATCATTTTCCTCCTAATACGACATTTCTGTTTCTTTAGACTGACGCAAAATGCGATATGTTTTCTATGTTTCATTTTGCAAAAATACAAACCTTTATTTTATTGTCTGTATATAATTCTTGCATTTAATACCTATACCCCTATATACGCACAATCCACTACATCCACAAAACCAAAAGATATCGCCCCGTTTAATCAACATAGCTACGAAAATGTCATCGCCACCGCATTGACTTTTCTACAACCCAGAATACTGGAAGAACATACGATAAAAGAATTGTCTTTATGGGGACTGAATGGCTTAAATGCCGTTGACCCCTCTTTATCAATTCATGAAATCGAAGATAAGCTTGTTCTTCAACAGTCTCAAAAAATTCTAGCTAACTATCCCTTGCCGGCAGATAACGATATACCCCAATGGGCAAAGACCATAACGGATATTTCTACCAAGGGATGGGAAAATTCCAATTTAATTCAATTGGCAAACAATCAAGGTCTTACCCAAGCTTTTTTTGATGAATTATTTGATCATATGGATCCCTATTCAAGATATGTCGCTCCCAATTTTGCATCCACGGATCGTAATCAACGAGGAGATGGTGAGGCAAATATCGGAATTACCATCTCCAAAGATAAAAACTATATCGTTATCAGCTCTATCAATACCAATGGTCCCGCTTGGTCAGCAGGACTTAACGTAGGTGAACGTATCTATAAAATAGATAGCAAACGTACCTATAAACAATCTGTTGATACAATTAATAACTGGCTAAAGGGCAGCAACAATTCATCTTTGACTCTTGTCTTGGGCTCACACGGTAGAAAAAAAACAAGAATCGTACATTTGAAAAGAGAAATTGTTCCACCAGCGACCGTATTTGCATTTACAAATGATAACATAATTATTTTGAAAATAACCTCCTTTTCAACTTTCACTGCGGAAGAAATCAATCAGTATCTTGATCAAGCTGTTCAAGATATGAAATTAAAGGGCCTGATTCTTGATCTCAGAGGAAATAGAGGAGGTGTTTTGCAACAGGCCATAACAAGCTCTGCATTATTGCTGGATCATGGTATTGCAGCAACGACACAAGGACGAGATCAAGAGTCCAATCACGTATGGGCAGTACAGGGAGGAGATATAACCAATAATGTTCCCATTGTTATTTTGGTTGATGGCAGAACTGCAAGTGCTGCCGAAATTTTAACCGCTGCGTTATCCGATCATAAGAGAGCCGTCGTAATCGGCAGCACAACTCTGGGTAAAGGTCTTGTACAAACCATTGCACAATTACCTGATGGAGGAGAGCTCTTCGTTACATGGAGCAGGGTTATTGCCCCCTTGGGATGGCCAATCCAGGGCTTGGGCATCATTCCGCAAATATGCACAAGTCGTGGAGTTAATTTCACTCAAAAACAAATGAATGAATTAATTAATGATCAATCTTCCTATGCACGTGATGTTATCTTTTCTAGACAATCACGTTTTCCGGTTGAAGCAAAGGACATTCTTCAAATTAGAAATGCCTGTCCCCCTGCCATCGGTTCAGATATTGATCTTGAGATTGCCGATGATTTGCTTCTTAACCCAAAGCTTTACCAAAAAGCACTTGATATGATCCCGAATGATTAAGTTGTATAGACAACCAAATTGGATTTTTCACGGTATTAATATTTTTTTGATTATTACATTGCTAAATGATAACAATTAAAAATTGCTCTCTTGTATTTATTTAAGTTTGAAAATAGTATATTGCTTCTATTCAAGTAAATTTAAATTATGTGATGTTTCAATGACATTTGATATATTTTTCGAACAAAAAATTTTTTTTACTTCTTTCTTCACTAAAAAAAGGGTATTTCAGTTCGAAGAATATTTTACTAAAACAATTTGCAGCTGATAGCTAGATTTAAGGAGTGAAAAATTAAGATGAGTTTGAAATTCCCTCTATTTGCTGCATCTATATTTAATATTTCTACCCTTTTATGTTTAACCACTTTTCTCATGCCCTCAACCACGATAAAAGCACAACCGGTTAAAGGTTTGTATGTAACAGGTGCTGGCGGGCTTAGTATCAATCAAGATCAAGTTGTGCGTCAAAATCCCATTATGCCTGATGGTCGCGATAAATATACACCAGGGGCCACTGCAGTAACGAGTCTAGGATATGGTCTTGGAAACGGTTTTCGAGTTGAAGTGGAGGGAAATTATCGCAACAATCCCTTGAAATATCAAAATCTCGGTTCCTATAAAGCCCGTGGTGAGGGCCGCCAACAAACTTATGGATTTATGGTTAACGCCCTTTTTGATATGGATGTGGGAAGCCCTTATATATTTCCATATTTCGGTGCGGGGATTGGTTATGGATGGTCTACAATGAATGGAGTAAAACTTCGCACCTCGGATCATCGTCTTACTGAACACATGGGAGGTACATTCGGACAATTCGCTTACCAGGGAATTGGAGGGCTATCATTTCCAACCCCTTGGATTGTTGGATTGTCCTTCATTACAGAATATCGATTCTGGACAATGCTGGCACCCCAAAGTCATACCGCCGATGTATGGGGTACCCAAGGAGGAAGAAACATTACCCATCCTTATGGTCATACTAAAGGCAATCGGGATACAACCACCTATTTTAACCATTCCATTTTACTCGGGTTACGTTATGAATTTAACCCTGCCCCTCCTCCTGCAGCACCTGTTGATGAAACCCCTGTAGTTCCTAAGGCTAGAAAATCAAGATTATATCTTGTGTTTTTTAACTGGAATAGTTACAGCCTGAGTAATCGAGCGCGACTTATTGTCCGAGAGGCTGCCCAAGCATACAATAACGTGGAAAACACCCGTATTGAAGCGGATGGTTATACAGATACATCTGCTAGTCCTGACATTAAGGGAAAAAAATACAATATCGAACTTTCCCTAAAAAGAGCCAAGGAAATCAGATCCGAA
The DNA here is from genome assembly GCF_009734185.1 of Commensalibacter melissae. Classification (NCBI taxonomy): domain Bacteria; kingdom Pseudomonadati; phylum Pseudomonadota; class Alphaproteobacteria; order Acetobacterales; family Acetobacteraceae; genus Commensalibacter; species Commensalibacter melissae. Next base: position 1,359,733 of record NZ_CP046393.1, read on the forward strand.
TTGATACGAAATGGTGTTCCGGCCGGCAATATTGATATACATGGATATGGATCACAAAATTTGCGAGTACAAACAGGATCCAATGTAAGGGAGGCACGTAACAGACGTGTGGAAATAATTTTACGCTAAATAGTTTCATCGTGGAGGGAATATCACATATTCCGGATTTCCCTTACGATACAGTTTTAAATAAGGATTTAAACCAATCCATTGAACAAAGGTGTTGATAGATAACGTTCCGCAAATGAAGGAACAATCGTTACAATGACTTTACCTTTGTTTTCTTTACGGGCTGCCAACTGAATACTCGCAAACAGAGCTGCACCTGAAGAAATACCCACAGGAATACCATCCAATCGAGCAACGCGTCTTGACGTGGCAAGAGCGTCACTTTCTGAAACCATCAGAACCTGTTTAAGTAAATCGGTATCCAAAATACCTGGTTTAAATCCTGCCCCTATTCCCTGAATACCATGAGGACCAGGCTCTTCTCCGTTAAGAACAGCACTTTCTGCAGGTTCAACACCAAATATCTCCACCTTTGGATTATGTTTCTTCAATCCTCTGGCAATTCCTGTAATGGTTCCACCTGTTCCGATACCGGCAACAACAATATCGACTTTTCCTTGCGTATCCTGCCAGATTTCTTCCGCAGTGGTATACTCATGGACAAGTGGATTCACGGGATTTTCAAATTGTTTTGGCATCCAGGCATGAGGTGTATTTTCTACAATTTCTTTTGCTCGAGCAATTGCCCCAGCCATTCCCAGATGACCTGGGGTCAGTTCAACCTGCGCATCAAGAAAACGCATCATTTTTCGACGCTCAATCGATGCCTTTTCAGGCATTGTAACGATCAGCCGATAACCTTTCGCTGCGGCTATAAATGCCAAGCCAATTCCTGTATTGCCTGATGTTGGTTCAACTAATACACTTTTATGAGGACTAATAATCCCTTCTTCTTCCGCCTGATATACCATTGCGGCGGCAATTCGATCCTTGACTGAAGATAAAGGGTTAAAAAATTCTAGCTTTAATAAAATATCAGCTTCGATATTATCCTGCTTTATTAGATTTCCTGGCCTTACAAGCGGTGTCCCACCAATTGTATCAATCAAAGAATTATAAATTTTACCTCTAGGTTGTGCCAACCCAAAACGATTATTTTTTGTCATAACAATTCCCATTACTCGTTGATTAAGGATAATAATCGCTATAAATAACCTATTTATGCAAAATATTTCCACATCACAGATTTTATTTATAAAAAATACTATTTTTCATCTTAAATAATTATTATATACTATTAATATTAGGATATAAATTTTAAATTAACTAAATATTTCTTTAAAACCTTAGGAAAAATATTTAATGCTCTTAAGACAAGATCGTGCCATTATCGCTATTCTTATTGTAACAGATATCGCCTTTTACTCAAGTCACAATAATACCGTAAGTGCTTCTGACATTTCTTCAAGGACAAAACTACCCAAAAGAAGTATTGAACCGATTTTACAACTTTTATCCAGAGCTTCAATCTTGGAAAGTACTCGTGGACCACGAGGTGGGTATCATCTGGCTAAACCAAAAAGACTACTTTCAATCGCTGATATCATTAAGGCCATTTCGGTTGATGAAAAAGAAAAATATGAAGAATTTACGTTTCCACTTTTTCAACAAGTTATCAAACCATTATGGCAATCTATTGATCAAAAAATCATGAAGGAAATAGCTTCAATAACGATGCAAGATCTGATCAGAAAAGCTGAGGAAAAAGGAATGAAGCGTCCTCGTCCCACAGCTATTAATTTTACTATTTAACGTAATGGTAAATTCAAATCATCATTTAGCTTTTCTTACGGTTTTTCGATGATGGGAGACAGCTCTATGACGTGTTACCTTTTTTCGAGAAGTCGTATTTTTGTTCGCGGGTTCTATAGCGGGTTTAGGAATCTGAACACCTGTATTGTCTACTGTTACATCTACTGACAAAACCGTTTTATTGCTCCCATCCTGATGTAAAAGATTCACAATGAATCTATCTGTTCCTGCATATGCCAAAGATGGCGTATATCTTATATAGGTTCTTTTATCATAATTATAAACAAATGTCTTGCCATGTTCAGGAACAGTTGCAATACCAAAAGAGATGAAGTTGTTTTTGGAGTCAGGTTGCACAACATTGAATTCACATTGACCATCATCGCTGCGGACTGTCATCGTCGTTTTCCAACTTCCATCCGCTTCTTTAACTATAGGTGTTATTTGACAAACAGATGATTTTTTTGAATATTTAAAAGGATTGGCAGCCTCCCTATCGGGTTGGGCCACTGGTTGCTGATTATGTTGACAAGCTGCCAAAGCAATTCCCAATGAAACCAAAATAAAAGATGAACGCAAACGCACGAAACTAGCCTCCATTTATTAAATCCTACCTATAACTTGGCAGTTTACAATTACAAACTTGATGAGAATATTAGTTTAAACCCGGATTGGTAAAAAAGATGTAAGAATTTATTCCTACCTTTTGTATCAATTACACATCCACTTACAAAGATCACTACCAGATAAAAACAAAATCACCAATAACTTTATGATATTTTAGATGAATTTTAACTTTTTTATTTTCGTTTATTATTGCAAAATGTGAATATAAACTATTGCATTATGTACAATTCCTGTTATATCCGATTTAATAATGTCATATACAACTGCAATAAACTTTTATAGAATAAATCCAATATTCTTTTAACTACCCAACCAATCTTTTTAGTTCATATCCGATTTGGAGCACTCAATGTCTCTATTAGTTAAACGTTTTCTCTTCTCAGGATTAATCGCTGCGGGAATGTTTTCGAATCCATCATGGGCTTCAACAGCCACTTGCAATAATTCCCCTTCTCACGAAGCTTTTAACATAGAAGGCTTGAAAAGCGAATTAATGGTGACAGCCCTTTCATGTCAGGCTCAAAATCAATATAACGCCTTTATCAATCAATTCCGCCCGATTGTTAGCAGTGAGGAAGTTAAATTGAAGGGTTATTTCCGGTCAAGTTACGGAAAACGCTCAGGAAAGGCATATCAAAAAGCATATGATGATTACATCACACAGCTAGCCAACGTACAATCCTCTCAGGGACTTAAAGCGGGAACAATTTTCTGCATTCAAAGAATGTCCATGTTTGATGAAATCAAACCATTGAAAACGGCAAGTGAATTGTCTCAATATGCAGAGGCAAAAGATATTCTCCAACCAGCATCTTATGAAATCTGTCAGGCACCTGCAACACATAAAAAAGGCAAAGTCGTTAGAAAAAGACGAATCACACGCAAAGCGGCTGTTCACAAAAAATAATCTCAAAATTTAAGAGTCATGAAGAAAACATTTTGTAAAAACGTGTTTTTATGCGAAATACACTTATATGAGCGATTTATTTTCTTCAAACAATTCTTCTAAAACCCATTTTGCAGACAAGAAAAATGTAAAAGGGATAAAATCTGTTACCAGCGATTATAACGCCAAAGACATAGAGGTTCTTGAAGGTTTGGAGCCTGTCAGAAAGCGACCTGGTATGTATATTGGTGGTACGGATGAAAACGCCCTGCACCACATGGCAGCTGAAATATTGGATAATGCCATGGATGAGGTCGTTGGCGGTTTTGCAAACACCATTCACATAAAACTTGAACAGGATAACAAATTGACCATTCGCGATAATGGACGCGGAATTCCTGTTGACCCTCATCCAAAATTTAAAAATAAATCCGCCCTGGAAGTAATTCTAACCACGCTTCATGCAGGAGGGAAATTTTCCAATAAAGTCTATAATACTGCTGGGGGTCTTCATGGAGTTGGATCTTCTGTTGTCAATGCCCTATCTTCTTGGATGGAAATCGAAATTGCCCGTGATAAGATGCTGTGGAAACAAACCTATGAACGCGGATTACCGATTACTCCATTAATTGAATGTGGTTATATACAAAATCGCAGAGGAACCCAAATCAGTTTTATTCCTGACATCGAGATATTTGGCAAACTGCAATTTTCACCGAAACAGTTGTATAAACTGTGTCGCTCCAAGGCGTTTCTTTATAAAGGTGTCACCCTAAACTGGTCGTGTGATCCTGAATTAGTGAATAACACTGATATTCCAAGGGAAACAATCCTGCATTTTGCTAATGGACTTGAAGACAGTTTGAAAGAAGAAACCGACTCGGACCAGTTGATCTGTCCTATATGGTCCGGTGACGTCAATTTACCCAATGATTCAAAAGGTGAAAATACAGGCAAAATTGAATGGTCTTTGGCATGGCTGGAAAAAGGTGAAAGCGGTTTGGCATCGTTTTGTAATACCATACCGACGCCATTGGGTGGAACCCATGAACAGGGCTTCAAAAATGCCCTGTTAAAAGGAATTCGGACATGGGGGGAAAACCGGTCCAATAGAAGATCCTCAATCATCACTTCTGATGATATGCTGGGATCTCTTGCGGCAAAATTATCCATCTTTATTCGGGATCCAGAATTCCAGGGACAAACAAAAGAGAAACTAAGCTCAAAAAATACAACCAAACTTGTTGAAACCGCACTACGGGATCGTTTTGATCACTGGTTGGCAGCCGATCCAAATCAGGCAGATCAACTTTTCTCTTTCCTTCTTGATAAAGCTGAAGAACGTTTACAACGTAAAGAAAACCGGGAAACAGTTAGAAAAAGCGCAACAAAACGTTTAAGATTACCAGGTAAGCTGACCGATTGCACAAGTTCTAATACCAATCAAACAGAAATCTTTATCGTAGAGGGAGATTCTGCTGGAGGATCGGCCAAACAAGCCCGTAATCGCGAAACTCAGGCAATTTTACCTTTGAGAGGTAAAATTCTCAATGTTGCAAGTGCTTCCAATCAAAAATTAAATAATAATCAGGAATTAAAAGATTTAATAGAAGCCTTGGGTTGTGGCATAGGTTCCGCATTTGATATCGATAAACTACGCTATGGTCGCATCATTATCATGACAGATGCGGATGTTGATGGTGCGCATATTGCTTCTTTATTGATGACTTTTTTCTATCAAGAACTTCCAGAGCTTATTCTTCAAGAAAAAATTTATCTGGCTCAACCACCCTTATACCGTCTTAGCCAAGGAGATAAAATTATTTATGCCATGGATGATAAGGATAAAGACCGTAATTTATCAAGGTTGAACAAAAAAAAAGGTAAAATTGAAGTTTCTCGTTTTAAAGGTTTGGGTGAAATGCCACCCAAGGATTTAAAGGAAACGACAATGGATCCCAAACACCGTATCCTATTGAAAGTCATCATTCCTCATGATGAAAAAGAAATCACGGAAACACGTGTTTCTGATTTAATGGGAAGAAAATCAGAAATGCGCTTCCAATTCATACAGGAGCATGCCGGTTCTGTTGATTTACTGGATATTTAATTCAATTATATTATAAATATTCGTTTTATCTGCCATGGAAAGGAATTATTAAATTCCTTTCTATTCGTTGTTAAAACATTTTATCGATGCCTAGAAAATTAAATCTTTTTATTTAGGCACCTTCAACACCATGTCCAGCCATCAACCGAGGTTTTACATGCTCGTCAAACCGCTTTTCATCAATCAATCCCGATTTTAAAGCCGCCTCTTTAAGACTTAATCCTTCAACATCCCCCATATGTGCAATTCTAGCCGCCCCATCATATCCAACGACAGGTGCCAGAGCTGTAACAAGCATTAATGAATTATCAATATATTTTTGAATACGCGCATTATTTAATGTTGTCCCTTCAACTGAAAATTCACGAAAGGCTTTAGCTGCATCCCTTAACAATCGGCTGGCGTGTAGCGTATTCATGATAACCAGCGGACGCGTTACATTTAACTGCAAATTACCCTGTGAGCCAGCAAAGGCAACGGCAGCATCAAGACCCATGACCTGCATGCAAACCATGATCATTGCCTCACATTGAGTCGGATTGACCTTTCCAGGCATAATTGACGACCCCGGTTCATTTTCAGGCAAATGAAGTTCTCCAAGTCCACATCGTGGTCCTGAAGCGAGCCAACGAGTATCATTTGCTATTTTTAATAGAACAACCGCAACGCCACGTAACGCAGACATCGTGGCCACCATAGCGTCAAGTCCACCCAAGGAGGCAAACTTGTTGGGCGCTGTTACAAAAGGATAGCTGGTGATTTGAGCGATTTTTTTAGCAATCGCCCTGGAGAAACCTTTTGGCGCATTCAATCCTGTTCCAACAGCTGTTCCACCTGCAGCCAGTTCAAACAATTCTTTCTCTACTGATTTTAAACGATGTAAACTTTCCTTTAATTGAGCAGCCCAACCAGACCATTCTTGACCAACGGTTAAAGGAACTGCATCCTGTAAATGGGTACGACCGATCTTTACAACATCCATCCATTCCTTAGCTTTATGCTCAATGGCATTATGTAATTTTTGTAATTCTGGAAAAAGATGCCTTTCCAATTCCATTACCATAGCGACATGCATAGCTGTCGGGAAACTATCATTGGAAGACTGTCCCATATTCACATGATCATTGGGATGAACAGGTTTTTTGGAACCGATCTCCCCCCCTAAAAGCTGAATGGCCCGATTGGCAAGCACCTCATTTACATTCATATTGGTTTGTGTACCTGAACCCGTTTGCCAGACACAAAGAGGGAAATGATCATCAAGCGCACCCTCGGCTGCCTCTTCAGCAGCCTGAATGATTGCTTTTGCCTTCGTTTCATCCAAACGGCCCGCTTCACAATTCACCTCTGCGGCGGCATGTTTAACAATACCGTAGGCATGATAGACCTCACGCGGCATGACATCCCCACCAATATTGAAATGATGCAAGGAACGTTCAGTCTGTGCTCCCCAATAACGATCCGCAGGGACCTCTATTTTTCCCATTGAATCACTTTCTTGACGCAATCCTTTTTTATCAATTCCAATTGCCACTTCGCCAGAAACAGATTTGATCATAATTTACCTTTTAAAAAAATTATTAAAATAATCATTATAAATCATAAAAAAAACCCACGCATAAGCCAAGAGAGGCAACGTGGGTATTAATCAAATATATTCGCTTAGACTATCAAATCTTAGCGAACAAAAATACTGTGCATATTATTAATATTATCGGCCACAATATGACCATGATTCATCAATTCTGCTATACGGTCTGAATTTGTAAAGGCAGTCACTACCGGATTAAAAACCGATAAGAAACTGTTTGGATAAATCCCCATCCACAGGATAATTACAGCTAATGGTACCAAGATTGTCATTTCTCTTGCGTTTAGATCCCGAATTGAATTGATAACCGGATTAACAATTTTTCCAAATATGACATTGCGATACATGACCAGCATATAAACAGCACCTAATATCATGCTTGATCCTCCCAGGAAAGCAACCCAGAATGATATATGTAAAACTCCAATCATGACCAGCAATTCACCCACAAACGAACCCGTACCAGGCAGTCCAACATTGGCCATGATAAAGATCATTCCAAGCAAGGCCAGTTTGGGCATTTTACTAGCGATACCTCCAAACGCCTCGATATCTCTTGTACCAATACGATAGGTGACAGCGGCAACACATAAAAAAAGTGCCGCAATTGTTACCCCATGAGTAAGAACCTGTAATAGGGCGCCATCAATTCCCTCTGGTGTCAGAGAGAAAAATCCTATGGCAATAAGACCCATATGAGAAAATGATGAATAGGCTATAATCCGTTTAATATCTGTTTGTTTATAAGCGATTATTGCACCATAAATAATTGCACATATACCCAATCCCATAATCAGCATTGCATAACGGTGAGATGCCTCAGGCAACATTAAAACACAAAATCTTAATAATCCATAGGCGCCTGCCTTAGACATGACGCCAGAAACCAGCAAGGTGGTCGACGCCGGACCCTCAACATACGCGGCTGGTAACCAAGCATGCAGAGGAAAGAGAGGCAATTTGACTCCAAACGCGAGGATAAAACCCAGCAATAACCACCCCTGGACAGCAGGTGAGAAAGATGCGTGCATTAAAACGGGAATATCCGTGGTACCTGTATTCACCCATATCCACAAAATCCCAATCATCATAAATAAAGAACCAGCAAACGTGAATAGAAAGAATTGCAAAGAGGCAAAAATCCGTTTCGGACCTCCCCAGATTCCAATTAACATGCTGCTTGGCAGCAGGGTCGCTTCATAAAAACAGTAAAATACAACCATATCTAGGGCGGAAAACAGGCCAATCAATGTCGTTTCCAACACCAGAATAGCAACCATATAATCACGGATACGATCCGTGATCATCTGCCATGCGGCCATTATTCCAATCAGGGTCAATAAAGTTGATAGGATAATAAAAAATAAACTGATCCCATCCACGCCAACATGATAGGAAACACCAAATCCCGAAATCCATGAATTTTGAATTTCAAATTGATATCCATCATGTCGAGGATGAAATTCACTCCACATAACAATTGACAGACCAAATGTTATGATACTTGTCCATAAAGCAATCCAACGGGAAGTACGTGCAACCTCTTCAAAGGATCCACGCATAAGAAAGATGACCAAAGCCCCAAGCAAAGGCAAATACGTTACTAATGTAAGCAGTACTGAATGCACGGTATTCTCTTTTTTAATCTATTTAAACGTAACAATTGTTCGATTATATACAACTTTCTGACCATATTGCCCAGAAAGTTTTTATTTTTGTCAATATTACTTAAAATTAATTTTTCCTTAATATCAATTTATTAGGAGCGATGAAATAATTTTTCCATATCTTTTTTGCTCCATTTCAGCCATGTCGGTCTTCCATGTGAACAGGTTCCTGCCCTTGGAGTGGCCTCCATCTGACGTAAAAGGGCATTCATCTCTTCCTCATTTAAAGAGCGGCCTGCCCTTACACTGTTATGACATGCCATTCTGGCAAGAATAGCATCAAGTTGGGTATGGACAGATTCAATATCATTAACCGACATCTGTTCTTTATCCTGCAATTCTTCAGCAAGATCAATCAAAAGCGACTGTGCGGAAATGCTTCCCAAAAGTTGTGGCAGAGCCCTGACCAGAATCGTTTTTTCACCAAAAGATTCTATTTCTATTCCCAAATCGGCCAAACTGTCCTTAAAACCCATAAGACAACAATAATGAACAGCAGAAAATTCAATTGCTTCCGGTATGAGTAAAGGCTGTGTTTGTATTCCAGCCTCTAAATACTGTTGACGTAATGCCTCATGAGTTAAACGTTCATGAGCTGCATGCTGATCAACAATGACAAATTCTTCATGTTCTGTTACCGCAACAATATACGTTTTGAAAATTTGTGCCACGGCATATCCCAAAGGCAAGGTTGCAGTAGTTTTTTGATATTTTTTACCAGGAAATCTTGATAACGTATCGCCAACATCCTTGAAAGATAATCCTGCTTCCAATTCAAAACTGTCCCCGGCACATGCATCTTCTTCTTGAATAAATTCTTTATTGTTTATACCCATTCTTTGCTGATACGCGGGATATTGAATAGAAGCTTTTATGGGATGATATTGTGTGGTGGGAAAAACATGCAAAGATTCAGGATTAACATTTGCAACTCCCGCACCAATAGCCAGACTCTTTTGAATGCTACCAATTATCAAGGCTCGAACTGCAGCTTCATCAGCAAAACGCAATTCAGTTTTGGCAGGGTGTACATTCACATCTACCTGATCCAAGGGTAGCTGCAGAAAAAGTACGGCGACAGGATAACGTCCTTTTTCAAGAACTTGACGATAACCAACACGAATAGCCATTTGCATTACTGGATCAGCAACAGGCCGATCATTAACAACCATAATTTGACCATTTGTTGTTGCCCGATTTACAGATGGAGCACTGATGAAACCAGATAATTTCAAATCCCCCCGATCGAAATTCAACATAATCAGTTCTTCGTCATGAATATCAGAAAACACTGCCAAAATACGATCTTTTTGCGATTGAATCGGTAGATTCAAAACGGTCTTACCATCTTTTATAAGAGTGAATGAAACATCGGGGTGAGAGATGGCCAAACGCTGTATAATCATTTCACACCGATTATATTCAACTCGAGCGGTTTTCAAGAATTTACGTCGTGCAGGAAGCGCATAAAATAAATCTTCTACAACAACTTGTGTTCCCATTTGACCAGCGGCCGGACTGGGATTTATAATTTTTCCACCTTCAACCGAGATCTGCCACGCACTTTCCGCCGATTTGACACGCGAAATAATTTTCAATCGGGCGGCGGCCCCAATGGAAGGCAGAGCTTCCCCCCTAAATCCCAATGTTTTAATATTTACAAGATCATCTTCAAACAATTTTGAAGTACAATGTCTTGAAACTGCAAGAGGCAGGTCGGCAGCCTCTATTCCACAACCATTGTCAATGACCTGAATATGATCAATACCACCGTTATCAAGATTGATCTCAATTCTGCCTGCCCCTGCATCAAGCGCGTTTTCCACAAGTTCTTTAACAACGGCGGCAGGACGCTCAATAACTTCTCCTGCAGCAATTAAATTAACTGTATGTTCGGATAAAGGGCGAATAATCATTATTCTAATAATGACTTGGAGAATTGCAAATTTTTTTATAACCCTCTTTTGTCAAAAAACCTATTTTTGCGTCGTTGTTGGTGTTGCCCCGTCATCAGGACGCAAACCCAAACTCAAATTATTATGTAATCGTTTATTTTCAGCCGCACTGTCAACAGCCAAATCTGAAGGCTTGCCATTTTTCCAGAACATGACCTGGTCAACAAAACCATTCTGCGTGACCAACTCATTATGACGCTCCTGATCAGCTGATTGATTGGCATCCTGAATCAACCGGGTTTGACCCTGGCTTGGAACATCTTTCATGCCTTCCAAGGCAACATCGGGAGAAAGAATTTCCAATGCCTGCTGACGTATGGACTGTTCTTGAGGTCTGACTCCATTTTCATCAGGCTTCATCAAACTATCATTAGGTGGCATTGATAAAGGTGCGCGAGTCGTAACGGTATATTCATCAGGCATTGATCTTTTGATACCAAATGCACGGGAAACATCCTGACCGGAACAGGCAGAAAGCAAAACAACAATACCGATTAGGGATCCCATAGGCAATAAAAATTTCAAACCTGATTTACGCATTATCATCCGTCTTATTCCTTAACAAAATCCGTAAAAGCAATAATAGTTAATAATATGAATCTATTTCGTATCATATTAAACTATTCTTCCCAACCAAAAAAAGCATCCATTAACAAGATAATCACACCACAAACAATTGCGCTATCTGCAACATTGAAAACATACCATGACCACCCTGCAACATGAAAGTGAATAAAATCAACCACTGCGCCAAAGCGCAAACGGTCTAAGATATTTCCCAACGCTCCGCCAACAATGGCACCCAGACTCATGATAACCCAGATTTTACGGGCACGAATCATCCATATGAATAAACTTGCCGCAATCACAAAGGCGGAAACAGAAAAAATAACGGATCCCCATGAACCAAACTGACCCAACATGCCAAAAGTAATTGCCCTGTTCCATACCATAGTGAAGTTGAAAAATGGAATCACGGGAATAGAACCTTTTTGGGGCAAATTTACTATATTGAGAATACAGTATTTGCTGATCTGGTCCAGCAAGAATATCAGAAACAGCATTCCCAATCCCCAATACCATTTTTTCAAATGATTAACTTGCATGACAACGGAACTTTTATTCATGAAAATCCCTAAACCAAATATTACGAAACAACATCAATGCAACGCAAGCACAATTCTGGATAACTTGAATTGCCTCCCACTTCATCGAGAACTTTCCAGCAACGTGCACATTTATGTCCTGTTGCTACCCGAATACGAGGTGCGGCATGACCCTCTCCACCCTGTTTGGTTTCCACTGAATATAAAGATGCCGAACCCGGTATAATATTGATATCAACCCGGGACACAATAACCAGTTCAGCCCAGTCATAATGACCGAACAAGGCGGCTTCTTCCTCTGAAAAATTCAATTCTACAGCAGCTTGAAGCGAAGACTTGATAATCCCTTCCCGACGCATATTTTCAATTTCCGTCGTAATGATACGACGAATAGAACGTAATTGAATCCAACGTTTTGCCAGATCATCATTCAACCATTTCACAGGTATGAGAGGAAATTCTTCCAAATGAACAGTCGCATTCTCACCAAAGCGAGCAGTCCATGCATCCTCTGCAGTAAAGCATAACACCGGTGCCAACCAAGTGCATAAACATCTATGCAAAACATTCAATACGGTTCGAACCGCCCTACGACGTATATTCTCTTTTTTATCACAATAAAGTGAATCCTTGCGGATATCGAAATAGAAAGCCGACAAATCACTTGTACAAAAATAGTGTAAAGCAGGATAAACCCCAACCCATTCATGAGTATGAATAGCTTTTTGAATAACCTGATTCATTTCATAAATACGATGCAGAACCCATTGCTCAAGTTCAGGAAGATCTTCATAATCAAGTTTTTCCTTATCTGAAAACCCTTCCAAACCTCCAAGAACCCAACGTAACGTATTTCTTAAACGTCGGTATAATTCACCTTGCTGTTTTAAAATCTCTTTTCCAATTCGAAGATCTTCATTCGTATCAGAGTTCATTACCCATAAACGCAAAATGTCTGCACCAAGTTCATCATTGACATTCTGGGGTGCAATAACATTACCGAGGGATTTTGACATTTTACGTCCCTGTTCATCCATTACAAATCCATTAGTGACAATGGCCTTGTAAGGTGCAACTCCACGTGTTCCCACACATTCGAGCAACGATGACTGGAACCAACCACGATGCTGGTCGGAACCTTCCAAATACAAATCCGCAGGAAAATCAAGTTTGTCCCTACCCAGGACAAAAGCATGCGTTGAACCACTTTCAAACCAAACATCCACAATATCAAACACCTGTTCATATTCTTCACTATTGTAATTTTCACCAAGAAAACGCGAGGGAGAAGAATTATACCATGCATCTGCACCTTCTTTTTTGAAAGCTTCTACAATCCGTTGCATAACTTCAGCATCCCTTAAAACCTCACGGGTTGCCTTATTGACAAAAACGGCGATTGGCACACCCCAGGCACGTTGCCGGCTAATACACCAGTCGGGACGCGAGGCAATCATGCTGGTCAAACGGTTACGGATTTGTGCGGGAACAAATATCACATCCTCTAGAACTGACAATGCATTCTCACGAATTTTTCTATTATCATCCATTGCTATGAACCATTGCGGGGTAGCCCGGTAAATAATCGGGGCCCGTGATCGCCAGGAATGAGGATAAGAATGCACGATGGAGGATTGGGCAACAAGACCAGTAAATGGTTTGTTTGCATTCCTTGCCTCATCTCTGGATAAGTTTAACTCTTCACAGACAGGTTCAGCCGCCTTGAAAACATGGATACCGGCAAATAGAGGGACATCCGAAGCGTAACGCCCATCATCTTCAACATATTCCGTTACACCAATTTGATGTTGCTGACATAAATAAAAATCATCTTCACCATGTGCGGGAGCACAATGAACCAATCCTGTTCCCGCTTCAGTCGTGACGAACTCGCCTGCTAATAAAGGGACATCAAAATCATAGCCTTTTCCCCGCAAGGGATGCGCTGCAACTGCACCTGCCAACGCGTTTCCTTCAAGCGATGCCTCTTCCTTGAATTCCGTAATACCTGCCTGTTCACAAAATGAGGTCAGCAAATCCTGTGCAATAAGAAAATTAGCTCCAATGGACACGTGGGAATCAGCGTTAACAGCTTTAACACTGATAATTTGATAGGTTATATCGTTATTGTAAGCTATGGCTCGGTTCGCAGGAATTGTCCATGGAGTCGTTGTCCAGATAACAGCCGAGACATTTTCCAATAAATGCTGGGGGGTTGGATCTTTGACAAAAGGAAAAGCTACAAATATAGTTGTCGATGTATGATCGTGATATTCAATCTCAGCCTCAGCCAGAGCTGTTTTTTCAACCGGGCTCCACATAACCGGACGCAGGCCACGATATAAACTGCCATTTAATAGAAAACGACCAATTTCTTCAACAATGGCTGCCTCTGAACTGAAATCCATTGTTGCATATCGGTGATCCCACTCTGCCTGAACCCCAAGTCTCTGAAATTCGGATGATTGAATTGACAACCAGTTTTGGGCATAGCTGCGACATTCTGCCCGAAATTGCAATACTGGGATATCATCCTTGTTTTTACCTGCCTTGCGATATTTCTCTTCTACCTTCCACTCAATGGGCAAACCATGACAATCCCAACCGGGAATATATCGAACAACCTCTCCATTCATACGATGGGAGCGATTAATCACATCCTTGATAATCTTGTTAAGCGCATGTCCGATATGCAAATGTCCATTGGCATAGGGAGGGCCATCGTGCAGGGTAAAGACCTTTTTCCCTTCCAAAATCCGTTGATCCGATTGCCGGATAATAGCCTCATCCAATCCTATTTTTTTCCAACGTTCCAAAATTTCAGGTTCCCGTTGAGGTAACCGCCCACGCATTGGGAATGAGGTTGAAGGTAAAAAAACTGTATCTCTATACAGGTCGGTAGATTTGGATTCAGCCATGATTTCGTTCTAACTGTAAAATTAAAGTAGATTAAGACAATATTTGATTTTATAAAATAAAACCAATTTCTAAAAAATAAAATTTATCATTATTAATAATTCTTTTTTACAAGGAATTAACAGATTCATTTTTTATTTTAAAAAATTCTTTCGCATTATTTGCATCCCGGGCTATTTGTTTTTTCAATTCATTCAAATCACTAAAACGTTTTTCATCACGAATAAAATGATACAAATAAACCGTAATCTTTTGACCATAAATATCCTGGTTAAAATCAAACAAATGAGCTTCCAGACAGGCTCTGGTCTGTTTTCCAATTGTTGGACGGTATCCGAGATTGGCCACTCCTTCGTGCATTCTCCCATTGGCCAACCGAATTTTAATCGCATAAACCCCGCATTTGGGCTCTACCTGTTCCCCCAACTGTAAATTCGCAGTTGGAAAACCAATTGTCCTGCCCCTTTTATCCCCATGCTCCACTATATTCTGAATGCACCAGATCCTACCCAAATAATGGGCAGCCTTTTCAGGATTTCCATTTTTCAGACAGGAACGGATAAGGCTGGAAGAAATCACCGTTCCCTCTTCCCGCAAAGGTTTTACAATCGTAACGCCAATACCCAGTTTATCCGCTTCAGAAATCAAAAAATCGGTATTTCCTTGACGATTGTGCCCGAATACAAAACCCTCACCACAAGCTACATGAAAAATCCCGAATGATTTATAAAGAATTTGATGAATAAAATTCTTTGCATCTAGCGCAGCAAATTCTTGATCAAATGTTATCTGAAAAATATTTTCAACACCCAGAGCAGACAAGGCTGCATTTCGCTCATCTGCATTCGTCAATCGAAATGAAATTTCCCTGCCTTCGAAAAGCTGTCTTGGATGAGGTTCAAAAGTTACTACAGATAAAGAACGGTTTGGAAACTGTTTTTTTAAAGTCTCCAATAAATAAGCGTGCCCACGATGCACACCGTCAAAATTGCCCAAAGCTGTTACAGAACCCCGGGCTGATAGCGGAATTGCCTGTCCGTTTGTATAGATAGTCGTCATAAACGGCAAATTTTCTTTCGTTATTAATCTAAAACCTCTTCTGAAACAACAAAACCTTATTTCTGTGTTTCGGATGATACAGGGGTTTTTTCCTTATTATCGTTAAAGGAAACAGAGGTATCCCCTTTGTTGTCGACATCTGGCAAAATTGTCTTGCTTTGTGGAGAAGAGGTTTCATCGTCGGCAATATTTTTCTTGAAAATCTTGATACCCCTGGCCAGATCCCCCATTAATGTTGAAATCTTTCCTGATCCAAAAACCAGCAAAACCACAATCAATACAATCAGCCAATGCCAAATACTCATACTGCCCATAATATATTTATTCCTTACACAACTTACACATGCAGACAATTTTCGGAAAATTCAATCGACTTTTTCTAACTTAAACACAGGAAATATCATAATTTAATTAAAATTATCATACTATATTTTACTTTTAACACCAAATTGCAAATCACGCGGTTTTTTGTTACCTTGATCACGACTTGTTGGGAATAATAAAACCATAAGTCGCATATCGCTTGATCCCGATTTTTCCCGTAGGTGCCCACCAAACCCTTACCAAAGACCAGTCATTACGTGATGAAACATCTATAATTGGCGCCTTGTGATCAATTCTCTGCGCTTCCCAATTGGCATGATCAACAATAATCGTGCGTGAATCCTGAAGTTTTTTTACGACAGAAACATGCCCATAAGGCAATCTGGAAGTTTTACGAAAAACCAATATTGCCCCCGGTTCTGGCCTTTTGGTTCTATAATATTTCCCTCTTGATTGATACCACCAACTATAGGCTGCCCCCTGAAGTTCAACACCAGTGATCTTGCGGGCATAGGGTGCACATTGCAAGGAGCCATGATAGCTTCTTCCCCCTCCACAGGCAGCCAGCAAGGGTAGAATTCCAAAAAACATGATTAAGACGCGAACAAAAAATCCTGATTTCATTTTCCCCTATAAAGAACGTATTTTATTGATACATTCTTCTGCCTCTGCATGGGTCATCGATAAAACTTCTTTTGAGATTGTAAACGAAAATCCACGCCTTGCAAGGATCATTTGTTCACGATCCTTCAGTTCAGCTGTTTTTTTTAACAAACGCTTACGAAATGGTCCAATCTTCCTTTTCCGTGCATAGGCCAAAGCGGATAGCAGCTCAAGATGATCATCATGATATTCTTGCAAGGAGGACTGAATTAAGGAGGGATTGATTCCCTTTTGTATAAAACGTCCCTGAATTTGTTTTTTGGAACAACCCGCACGGATCAAGGATGGCATTTTGGAAAAAATAAATCTGTCATCATTAATACCGCCATTTTGCTTCAATTCATTGACAATCTGATCAATCTTATCGTATGCCTTCTTGAGAATTTCATCGTAATCTTGATCGTCCTCCTTTTGAATTTGTTTAATCCAACGATTGACTTTCTGCCTTAAAAGTTTAACCAATCCTGCCTCGGTATTATTATAACGGGCAAGATAATTCAGTGCATACTCTTTTAAGTCAGGAAGCTGTATCCTGTTTGACATGATTTGCATCACTTCCCTTTAAACATTATCCAATCAATTACCCTTGATTATATTAGGAATAAATTGACTTTTTTTTCTCAATCATTAATTATGTCTGTTTCCTTCAATAAAATCGACAAGAGAGATTATGATTTCCGCTTTGATGCCCACCTATAATCGTGCAAACCTTGCCTTTGACCATGGAAACGGCGTGTGGCTTTTTACGGTTGATGGGCGACGATTTCTGGACTTCGGGGCTGGAATTGCAACATCATCTCTAGGTCATAATCATCCCCTTTTATGTAAAGCTATTTCGGAACAGGCAAAAAAAGTCATTCATGTTTCCAATTTATACCAAATTCCTCAGGCAATAAAATTAGCCGAAAGATTAATAGCAATAAGTTTTGCCGACAGTGTGTTTTTTTGCAACTCTGGGGCAGAGGCAAACGAAGGAGTCATAAAGGCTATTCGTCGCGCCCAATATAAAAACAACCATCCAGAAAGAACAGATATCATCTGTTTTAATCACGCTTTTCATGGAAGAACTATTGCAACTTTGAATGCGACAGGCAATCAAAAATATCTGGAAGGTTTCGGGCCTAAAATACCTGGAATCAAACATATTCCAATACATGATATTGACCTGGTGAAAGAAGCCATTAACCAGAATACGGCAGGATTTCTGATCGAACCCATACAAGGCGAAAGTGGAATCACTGTTATTTCTCCTGATTTTCTAAAGGCATTGCGACAAATCTGTGATGAGAATGATCTTTTCCTAGGATTTGACGAAGTTCAGTGCGGAGTTGGCAGAACAGGTAAATTTTTTGCCTATCAATGGACAGATATTGAACCTGATATTCTTTCATTGGCAAAGGGTATCGCCGGGGGCGTACCTATGGGCGCTTTTCTTGCCAAGGAAAAAATCGCCAAACACATGACCTTTGGAACGCATGGATCAACCTTTGGAGGAAACCCTCTTGCATGTGCGGCTGGAAATGCAGTTATGGATATCATATTGAAACCTGGATTCCTGAAAAATATACGAGAAACAGGACTGTATCTAAAGGAACAACTGCAACAATTAACCGAGATTTATCCAGATGTTTACGCTGAAGTTCGCGGAAAGGGTCTTTTATTGGGATTAAAGGGAGCCATTCCTGCAAACGAAATTCAAAATGCAGCCCTAGAGCAAAATCTACTGACCGTATTGGCAGGAAATAATGTCATTCGCATAATTCCTCCCCTAATTATAACCAAGGAGGAATGCTTGGATGGTATTCACCGGTTAAGAAATGCTGCCGAGCAATTACGTAAAAACCTGAAATCTGTTCAATGAGTAATTTCTATGAATAACCCAATTATTTCTCAATCAAAAAAAATAAAACACTTTTTAGAACTCAAAGATATTAGTAAACAAAATTTAAGAGATATTATCACCCTCGCCTCTCAAATCAAAGGAATGCAGGAAGATAGAAAATATCCCTCACATCCTGCCCAACCTCTGAAAGGACGTTCAATCGCACTTATCTTTTCCAAACCTTCAACCCGTACGCGCGTATCTTTTGAGGTTGGAATTCATCAACTAGGCGGTAATCCGATTGTTTTATCAACCAGTACAATGCAGATTGACCGGGGCGAAACCATTGCCGACACTGCCCGCGTTCTTTCAAGATTTGTGGATGGCATAGTTCTTCGAACAGGCTGTACCGAACATTTGACCGAATTGGCACAATTAAGTTCAGTCCCCGTTATTAACGGACTGACTCCCGCCTCGCATCCGGGACAAGTCATGGCTGATGTCATGACCTTTGAAGAACATAAAGGTCCTATCAAGGGACGTGTAATTGCCTGGATTGGCGATGGTAACAATGTTGCAAATTCTTTCATTGAAGCTGCCGCACAATTTGATTTTACTCTTAAATTAGCCACCCCACCCGATTTATTGCCCTCAAAAACCATACTGTCATGGGCCAAAGAAATGGGGGCAGACATTCAGCTGACTACAGATCCAAAAAAGGCAGTTAAAGAAGCAGATTGTATTGTTACCGATACCTGGGTTAGCATGTCTGATAATGATTCTGAAAAACAACAACGCTTGAAATTATTGCATCCTTATCAAGTTAATCTCGATTTAATGAAACTAGCCGCCCATGATGCCATTTTCATGCATTGCTTGCCTGCCCATATCGGTGAAGAGGTAACCGCTGAGGTTTTTGAAAGTAAACAATCAGTTGTTTTCGATGAAGCTGAAAATCGTCTTCACGCACATAAAGCCATTCTGATTTGGGCTTTGATGGGTGATAATTGGCGTGATTACGGCTCCCGTTAATTCCATTCTTGAAATAGACAATATTTAGCCTATCTTTTCAAAAAAGATTTCTCGGCTATTCGCTTTTTTCTTGAGAAGATAACCATGAAAAACCTTCATCATTCCAATAATGATCGACCCAATGTTCCAGATATTACCTACGGCAAAGGAATTACGCCTTTTTTCTTCCCTTCGGCAAGAGGAAGGCTCATTCGTTTGGGACCTGTAGCTCATTCCATTCTTGAACGCCATAACTACCCAGACTGTATCACCAAACTGGGAGGTGAAGCTTTGTCATTAGTTGCTGGCCTGGCTTCATCATTAAAATTTGAGGGATCATTTTCCCTGCAAATCAAGGGAAAGGGAGTCGTGTCAATGTTGGTTGCTGATTGTACCCATAAAGGCGAGCTACGCTTCTATATTCGTTATGACAAAAACAAAATAAATGATTTTACTGAAAATGCATCAGCAAAAACCCTTTTGAAAAAAGGATTATTCGTTCTGACCATAGACCAACAAGACAAAAAAGACAATTATCAGGGGATGGTTGAACTGACAGGAGAAACGCTTGCAGAAATGGCCAGTCACTATTTTGAAAATAGTGAGCAGTTTCCCTATTCAATTCAATTATATTGCGAATGCTATCAAAATAAATGGCAAGCTGGCGGCCTAATTCTTGAAAAAATTGCCCATGAAAATTCAATCGTTTTGAAACCAGCCGCTGAAAATGATGAAAAAGAATGGGAAACAATATGTATTTTAGCCAACACTTTAAAAGCTTCAGAGTTATTTGATAAAAATCTTGCTTCAGAAAAATTACTTTATCGTCTTTTCAACAGTTTGGAATTTTCTGTTGGCAAGCCGAAAAATGTCGCTTATGGTTGTCGTTGTTCCCGATCAAGGTTACAAGAGGTCTTGAACAATTTTTCCAAAGATGAACTTGATAGCATGGCAGAAAATGGAAAAATTATCATGACATGCGAATTTTGCTGTTACGATTTTATTTTTTCTCGTAAAGAAATCTAATAAAAATAATATCGATTAATAAGCAAATTCAAAATAATGTTAAAATTTTCTATTTGTTGAATATAAACAAATGTGAATTTTATAGAATTTTTACTAATTATAATATTCACTTTTTAATTTTTAAATGACCAAAAAACAGATAAAAAACTGTTTTAATAAATAACACCTAATAAAATTATAATTTCTTCGTATTGTTTCAAACAAATAAGCTTTTAACTCTCTATTATCATAATCATTGTCATATTTTATTCTAAACAAATTATATCATTCATAAAATTGGAATAGTAATATGATATAATTTTTTCAAAAGATTTGTTATCATGACTAAATTTTGGAATAGGATTATATCATGATAAACAGGTTAAATATATACGTATAATTAACCTGTTTTAACGTAACCAGCAATTAATGAATTTATAAATATCAAGGGGTTGTCATGTCATTCGAATTACGCAAATCGTTATCATATCGATTTAAATTTTATTTATCTGCATTTTTATGGATTAGTCCGGTCGTGATATTATCAGCTTGTGCACATAAAGATACCACTCAATATGCACCACTAACATATGATTATCTAACCCCTATATTCCTGAATGTTGGACAAATAAGCATACAGGATCATTCTAACGCAAATCAATATCCAAGGGATATTTCCAATTTAAGCCCGACCCCTCCCGCCATGGCCTTGAATAACATGGTTAATAATCGTCTTAAAGCAAGAGGCACATCCGGAAAGGCTATATTTACAATCAGCCGAGCTTCTTTGCAAGAAAACAATGATGATGCCGTTTACGGGCAAATTGATATTAGTCTTGATATTTATAACAACAATAATAGAAAAGTTGGCTCAATTCAGGTCAGTACAAATCATACATACCAGACTGATCATAATAAGGGAGACTTAGATAGCCGAGCAAATTTATATGATATTACCCAAAAAATGATGCAAGATGTCAATGTGGAACTAGAATATCAAATTCGCAATCATTTGGAGCCCTGGATTGTTGATGCCACAGGCACACCAATTTCAGACTCAATTAAAACACAGGATTTGAATGATAAGGCATCTTCAACCGCTGTAAAACATGATATGTCCCCTCCAGATCACAGGATTATAGCACCTGCCACCAACAAACCTCCAGCTTCAAACGCAGATTTAAATGCTGTTTTCCCTGATGGCATTCCCAACAATGAATCTGCCGCACCCCCAGTCCATGATACACAACCTGTTTCTTCAACTAAAGGTAAATATCCTGTTGGGGTATTGGGAACACTGCCTCAATCAGCCATTTCCAAAAAATACTAGATTCTAAAGCAATAACAAGGAAAATGAACGTACACCCTGGGCGCCATGGATCAATACCCCTTCAATATCTGCGGTGGCCGAGGGACCTGTATGTAGTGCTGCATAATGATTTCGCCTCCATTCCGGACGTGCATACGCATCATGCAGGTTTTCCACGATTTCAGAGCTGTTCAATAAAACGACCAGATGTTGCGGTAAATAACCCAAAGTATTTACAACCAGATCTTTTTCGGTAAGACAAACAGATCCTGTTTCAGCCACACCAAAACTTGCCCTGACAACTGCATAGTCAATATCATGCAAACTATTCGGAGGCGTTTGATCCGTTATATTATAATCACCCTTTATTTCCTTAACAACAGAACAGATATTCTTTGCGTTTGAAAGTTTTTCATAAATCGACTCAAAAGGATTATCGGCATGATTTTCCAGTAATTCACCCCCCATCTGCTCAAAAACTTTCTTAAATTTTTTTATCAAATCAAGATCATTCTGGTGAAACAAGGGAACAGAAGGAGGCTTAACATATTCATCAACACAGGCCTTGCGGATTTTGCCTAAAATGATATCACGACTATTCATTAACACTTTCCTTTTTCAGATAATTCTTTTCATACCAGCCATGAAAGGTCTCCTTGGGTGCAGGTGGCAAGTCTCTCTGCTTTCCCCATTTATTGAGGTTATTGTAAACAATAAAATGTGGGAGATATTTCAATGCCCGATCGGCATTTTTTATCGCGGCCCTGTACAGGGCTGGATTGCCCAAAATTTTCCCGGCGGCCTGCATCAATATTCTTTTTGCAAGGGACAATTCACCCTTTTCTGCCAATGTCTCTCGCCACTCAAAAATTTGTTCATGAATATTGATTTTAACAGGACAGACATTAGAACAACTGCCATTCAAGGTTGAGGCAAAGGGAAGGTTGCGAAATTTATGGGCATTGTATCCCGGACTAAGTATCAAACCAATTGGCCCTGCATAGGTACTTCCATAACTTAATCCACCACTACGACGAAACACGGGACATGTGTTCATACAGGCACCACAGCGTATACATTTCAAGCCTGCCTTGAATTTCTTGTCAGCTAAACGGGTGGAACGCGTATTATCGACCAGTATGACATGCATTTCCCCGCCATGATGTCTGGGCCCCCGGAAATAAGATGTATATTGTGTTATTGGGGAACCTAGCGCACTACGTGACAATAAACGAATGAATACTGCCAGATGTTCAAGCCCTGGAACTATTTTTTCAATTCCGACCGTTACAATATGCATCCCGGGTGTATTGGCAGAAAGATCGGCATTCCCTTCATTCGTGCAAACAACCACCGCACCCGTTTCAGCAACCAAAAAATTTCCTCCTGTCATGCCAGCTTCGGCTTTCAGGATCAAGGGACGATTTGTTTCGCGCTGGGTTTCGGCAAGATAATGTATATCATTATTGCCCGCCTGTGCCCCGAGAGTTTTGGTAAAAACCTTGGAAACATCCGTACGGGATTTGTGAACAGCCGGAACAACAACATGACTTGGATCCTCATTGTCCAATTGCTGGATCCGTTCACCCAGATCCGTTTCAATTACGTTGATCCCCTCCTTTTCCACAGCCTTTCGCAAACCACATTCTTCCCCAAGCATGGATTTGCTTTTCACTAAAATTTTGGTCTGGCGTTTTTTCATCAACTCGATGGCAATCGAATTACACTCTTCAGCATTTTGCGCCCAATGAACATGAATACCATTATCTTTGGCATTTTTTTCAAACATTTCGAGATAATGAGCAAGATGATCAAGCGTGTGCTCCTTGATATCCGAAGCCAACTGTCTAAGTTCCTCCCATTCTGGGATAAGATGCATTTGCGCATCACGCTTTTTACGTAAATCCCATAAACGATTATCATGCATTTTCTCGTGGGCCTGCGCAGCGATAAAGCGATTGGCGGCTTCAAGCTGATCTATGGGTTTATTACCTTTGACAACCGCACCCCTTGCGCCAACTTCATGTTGAAGCGCCACATCATTCACGTCTGAATTAATATTGACATTCATTGTAGATCTCCATTCAGAACGCGTGCAATATGGGCATATTTCACGGGAATTTTCATCCGTTGCGCGCATCCCTGCTGATGCATGAGACAAGAGCTGTCTGCGGAAATTACGTATTCTGCACCGCTATTATATTGGTCCATAACCTTATCCTGACCCATTTTTGCTGAAACACCCTCCTCAAAAACTGAAAAAGTCCCCCCAAAACCACAACACTCATCAGGACGTGTCAATTCAACAAATTCAATTCCTCTTACCTTTTCAAGCAAATCCCTGGGTTTTGAGAAATATGGTTCCCTCAATTCTGACATGCTCGCATGTCTTAATCCTCTCAATGCATTGCAATTATTATGAATGGCAACCTTGTAGGGAAAAAACGCCCAGGGAAAAGAATCAATCTTGAGAATATCATGCAGAAACTCAACCAGATCATAAGTATGCGTTCTGACATGTTTTACCTCATCAGTCTGTTCGATGGCATCAAAATTGGAACGAACCTGATGCGTACAGCTTCCCGATGGCATGACAATATAATCAAATTGCGAGAAATTCCTCACAAACAGGGTTTCAGTCGCGGCAGCCTCTTTATGACACCCCGTATTAGTCATGGGTTGACCACAACAGGTTTGATCAAAAGGATATGTAATATCCAGATCAAAACGTTCCAATAACTTTAAAGTTGAAATACCAACTTCAGGTTCCAATGCATCCATATAACATGGAATGAATAACCCTACCTTCATTTGTGCAAACCTTGATATCCATTTATAATTATTATATTTTCAATGGCAATTTATCACTTTATGAGTTGTTTCACTACTTGTAATTATTATTTCGATTTTTAATTTTTAACATTTTCAATATTTTTTATCACCAAATCCGGGGTCAGGATTTGGGGCAACACCCTGGGGTTTCCATAGGCAGGATAATAGATATAAAGTGGAACCCCTTCCCGTCCAAACTGTTTTAGAAAACGACTGATTTCATTATTGTGATGTGTCCAATCACCAATCACATATTGAATATGATGACGATGGAAATAGTCTCTTACTTTTCGGTTGGATAAGGCAACCTTATCATTAACGAGACATGTTAGACACCAACTTGCCGTCATGTTAACAAATACAGCTTTATGATCAATCTGCAATTGCTGAACATTCTTTAATGAAAATACCATATATTCCCTATTTTCCACTGTTTCATTAGAGGATTGTACAAGATTCATTTCCGTGATCATACCCCCTAACAAAATGAAAATCAGAATAAGCGTGATACTGGAAACCCTTTGAAATACACGTGTAGCAGTTTTATATCGCAATAGCTGATTTTTACCCAATAACCATGCTCCAAATCCAATTAAAACACAGCCTAACAAAACAGTTAATAAAGATATGGACTGATCATGCTGATAAATTACCCATACCAGCCACACACAGCTAAGTAATAGGGGAAATGCCAAAAATTGCTTCAATATTTCCATCCATATTCCTGGCCTCGGTAAAAAACGGGTCAATTTTGGAATAAAAACCAATAGCAAATAGGGAAAGGATAGACCTAATCCCATTCCTATAAATATAAAAAAAGTTTTTTCGGCTGAACTATTTAAGGCGGCTGCTACAGCTATACCCATAAATGGTGCGGTGCAAGGTGTTGCAACCAAGACAGCAAGAATACCTGTAAGAAAATCAGAAAGGTAAGAGGATGAATTTGTTCTTGAATAAAATGAAAAATTTATTGTGAAGGCATCCAGAAGATTTAAGGCAATGATAAATAATAACCAGCATAGAATTATCAAAAATGAAACCGATTGAAACTGGAAACCCCATGTTATCTGTTTTCCCATCCAGCGCAGACTTATAAATATGAGCGATATACCCGTAAAACTGCTTAAGATCCCTGCCGTGTATGACAGACATGACCGGTATTGATAGGCACGGTTTTTATTTCCCAAACGACTTAAGGATAATAATTTCATGGCAATGACAGGAAAAACGCAAGGCATGAAATTTAACAGGCACCCACCAAGAAAGGCACTGCTGATCAATAAAAATAGATTCAGAATATGTGAGACAGGTTTCTTTTTAATTATGGGATGAATTGACCAGTAATGAATCTTGCCATTGTAATCCTTCAATGCCAAGATACCAGCCAAGGACTGATCAAGCGGTTTTTTAGATAATAGGGGCAATTTCAATTCAAAATATTCTGGATTGATTTTAAAATGCTGTTTTTGATCTTGATCAATCAATCCCAATCTTTCTGGCATAAACCAAGCATCCTGCACTTGATCAAACAGAGAATCTGTTTTATTGCCCCACAATTTTCCATTTGGTGTAATGAATAAATTATGTTGCAAAGGCATGGGTTTATTATTCAGTGATTTTTGAATTAAGATCGCTTCATTTGCCTGATTGATTTTTCCTTTTGGTAGATCAATTGTAAATTCGGCCTGCACGGGAACACAGATATTGGCACAAATCAACCACGTCGCCTTGATATGAAGATGCAGATCTTTGGCACGATAGGATTCTGGAATATGAAGATAAAAAGGTAAAATAACTTCCCCATCATATATGTAAGACAATAAACCTTTTTCAAACAACCGTTTGGGAACAGGCCATTCTATTTTTGGAAATATAATTTTTCTATCATGGTTGATTGAAACTTGTAACGAAGCAGGATCTCCCGCATCTCCCGGATTCAGCCAATAAGTGTGCCACCCTTGCTCCAGTTTGATTTTAAGGGCTAGTAAAGACCGATCAACATCATCATTGAAATCGCTTGCACTGATGATACTTGCCTCAACATGCGCTTTAAAGATTTTATCGCTTTCTTTACCCCAAATAACATGCGTGTTAAACCCTATTACAACCAATAATATAGTAATCCAGAATCGCACTTGATTTAATCCTGTCCCTGTCAATAATATTCCATTTTTATCTTAAAGATGAGATAAACAAAATTAATAATCATTCATGTCACCAAGGCATTTTATCGACTAGTCTCAACTTATGTTTAAACCTGATCCCATTTCCCTACCAATACAGAATACCTTACCAGAACTCCATGATCATCTACTTACCTATCAGAACTGTATTCTTGTAGCTTCACCAGGGTCAGGAAAAACAAGCCTTGTACCCTTGTCATTATTACAGGCTCCATGGCGAAACGGACATAGGATCATCATGCTGGAACCACGACGCATTGCCGCCCGAGCCGCAGCAAAACAGATGGCCTGTCTATATCATGAAACCATTGGCCAAACGATAGGTTACAGAACCCGCATGGAAAAAGTGGCCAGTTCAAAAACCCGTATAGAGGTTGTTACACATGGACTGTTCTTGAGACATCTTTTGAACAATCCATTTCTTGACCAAGTTGCCGCCATTATTTTTGATGAAATTCATGAACGTTCCCTTGAGTCTGACCTCTGTCTTGCCTTGTGTCGTGATCTTCAAAAAAACCTGAGACCGGATTTAAGGCTCATCGCAATGTCGGCTACACCATCCTTGTCTCAACTACAAAAAATATTAAACTGTCAGATTATTGAAAATAAATCAAGAATACATCCTGTAACAATACATCATCGACAAAGAGATATTCATGCAATAAAAGATTTGCCCAAAATAACCGCTGCGGAAATAGAGAATGTTTATTACAAAAATCAGGGTAATATACTGGTATTTTTACCAGGCGTTACCGAAATTCATCGCACAATGAATATACTTGCATTGCCAGATGCTGAAGTTCTTCCTCTGTATGGCGAATTACATTCCACAGAACAGGACAAGGCCTTGCGATCTGTCAGTGCCAAAGATAAAAGGCGGATAGTTTTGACCACTTCCATTGCTGAAACTTCCCTAACCGTTCCTGGCGTAAGGATTGTCATTGATGGAGGTTTTCGTCGTGCTCCTCAATTGGACGGAGACACTGGACTAACACGACTTTTAACACGAAGAATATCTAGGGCAGCAGCTGATCAAAGGGCCGGAAGGGCTGGACGTGAAGCTGAGGGAATTGTCTATCGTCTATGGACCCAAGCGATGGAACGAAGTTTTATCCCGCATGATTCTCCTGAAATATTATCCAGTGAATTAAGTGAATTCTTATTGATTTGCAAAACATGGACAGACCTTATGGGAACCTCAATAAAGGAATTGGTCTTTCCTGATTTTCCTTCCAATGGCCTTCTTGAGGCGGCCAGCAATTTACTGACTTTATTAGGTGCGTTAAATGAAAAAGGGCTCATCACTGATTTTGGTAAAAAAATTATTCAATTCGGTGCGCATCCACGTTTGGCGTCAATGATGTTAAGAGCAAACTCAAATGAAGAAAAGGTATTGGCGGCCGATCTGGCTGCATTACTGGAAGAGCGTGATCCTTTTCGTAAAAATCATGACCAATCCTGCGATATCCAAACTCGTCTGAACTGGCTACAAACCCTACCTCATAATCAACATGATAAGGAATTATGGCACCGTATCCACCATATAGGCCAGGAATATCGCAAAAGATTAAAAATACCACTCACCCAAAAATCTCTTGGAAATCCTGCCAAATTATTATGCGCCGCTTTTCCCGACCGATTGGCACAAAAACGTGATGAAATTGGATCATTCCGATTGGCAGGCGGTGGCAGTGCATATCTTTCTCAACAAGATATATTGGCAAAGGAAAAACTATTAATTGTTGCAAATATCCATACTCAGAAAAAAGCCAGAATCTGTCTGGCAGCACGCATGAATTCCGATATTCTTCCCGATTTTATCCTTAATCAGTCCCGTCAGGTAGAAAATATTTCTATTGACCCAACCAATGGAAAAGTCATTGCCCGAAAACAAGTAAAATTTGGGCGGCTTATTTTACAAGACAGAAACGATATAGTCCCAGCTGAAAAGGCTTATCCGGTCTTGCTTGGTTATGTTAAAAACAATTTTTATAAGGCTTTGAACTGGAACGAGGCTACAAAACAATTACAGTCACGTGCTTCATGGGCAAGACAATATTTAACAGAAGAAAAAATTCCGGATTTAACTGATGACAAGCTTGAAGTGCATATTGAAAAATGGTTATCCCCCTGGATCACACAAATCAATAATTTGAAAGATCTAAAAAAAATAGACTTAAAAAATATTCTCGAAGCCTATCTTGGTTATGATATTTGCCAAAAACTAAACCGGTTATTTCCTGAATTTATTATATTGAATCATAATAAATTTTATATTGATTATACACAACCCGCACCCATTATTTCAGCACATGCACAAAAATTTTATGGTATAAAAGATACTCCTTCTATTGCAAAAGGACAAATTCGATTACAATGCTGCCTTCTGTCCCCAGCCAATAGACCTCAAGCAGTAACCAGTGATTTGAAAAATTTTTGGAAAGAGGGTTGGAAAGATATGAGAAAAGATATGAAGGGGCGTTATCCCAAACATCACTGGCCAGAAAATCCCATGAATGACGAATAATAGTTTATTTAATAACTTAAATTTTTTGAATAGATTAATAATGTTTGTACCAATTGAATATTCAAACCGGATAAAAAAAAAGCTAGGTCTCAATCTCAAGACTTATCTCATTATTGTTTTATTCAATTTTCCCGTCTATGCCCAGGATATAAATAAAAAAGATATCGAACCATCAAAAACAGTCATTCCATCCGACACATTTACGGCCTCCGCAACACCACTTGTAGAAAATGGGCCTCTGACCTTCTCCCCGCTAGTGAAAAAAGTTGTACCAGCCGTTGTTAACATTTCGGTTTCCCAAAATATATATACAAAACAATCCAGAAACATTCATATACCACCCTCCTTAAAGGGAACACCATTTGAAAAAGAATTCAGGCAACGTCAACATACCCGCAACCGTAGGGTTACAGAAGCTGGGTCTGGTTTTATCATTGATCCCCATGGGATCATAGTAACCAATACGCATGTAATCGGGACTTTCAACAACATAACAGTATATCTTGCGAATGGAAAACGTTTCACAGCAAAAGTTATCGGTAATGATTCTCTCACAGACATAGCAGTCATCAAAATTGATAGCGATCATCCCCTTCCCTATGTACAATGGGGTGACAGTCGCAAAGTGGAGGTTGGTGACTGGATTCTTGCTGCAGGAAACCCTTTTGGCCTTGGTTCTTCCGTCACTGCCGGAATTGTATCAGCTCGTGGTCGCGATATTGGTTCCAGCCCTTTTGACGATTTTTTTCAATTGGATGCTCCAATGAATCCGGGAAATTCTGGAGGACCATCCTTTAACCTTGCCGGACAAGTTGTCGCCTTGAATACCGCAATTGTTTCCCCTACCGGAAGTTCTGTTGGAATTGGTTTTGGTATCCCCTCTGAAATCGCCGCCCCCATTGTTACTCAACTATGTAAAACAGGATTTATTGACCGAGGATGGCTTGGTGTTACCCTTGAAGAGGATTCTGGACACAATGGAGTGAAAATCATTGATCTTGATCTGGATGGCCCGGCCTACAAGGCAAAAATCAAAATTAATGACCGCGTTGAATTAATTGACGATCAGCATGTAGACACAATTCGTACTTTTATTAAAACAGTGGCCATTGCACATCCTGGATCAAATTTACAACTGACAATAAGGCGCAACAAGAAAACCATCAAACTTGATGTTACGGTTGGTCATCGACCAAAAGATGATGTAGAATAACAAATTTTTTTTATCTCTTGCTAAAATAAAATTTTTTTATAGATTGATATCATGAATACGAATAATTTTATTACATTGGTGATCAATTTTATCTTAAGATAACAATTAAATGAATATTTTAATCCGTTTAACAAATATAATATTTAATCTTTACTAATTACAAATGGTTATAAATACTATTAATTGATCACTTGAAATTATTTAATCATAAAAAATCGTTATAATTTATGTTTTCCCCATAACTTTGATTGAGGAATTTTTTGATGCATCGTCGTTTCATACAAACCCCTGTATCTCAATTTTTATTGTTTTGCAATAATACTAAAATAAATTTTTCGTTAATTTGCATCTCTGTGATATTTACTTCACATTACACATATGCAAGCAATGCATCTAAATCCGATATAAACAATTCATCAATCAATAATATATCCGACAGTGTCAATGTATTGGATGAACAACGATATACGGGTTCCCTTCTTTCCCCTTCAGGTGCCATTACCAAGGCAGGTATCCTTGCTTTGGAACCGTATCTCCAATCTACAATCAGCCGTGGGGCCTATCAATCCGATGGCAGTGTCAAAAATAGCAAACACAGAACAGATTCAGCGGACAGTTTCCTTTTGATCAAATACGCCATTACCGATAATCTGACCATTCAGGCAACCCCACAGGTTAATTATGCCTGGAACGGTAAAACCACATCCAGCAGTGTACATATTTCTGACTTGCCTGTAGAATTTCAATATCGCTGGATTGACCAGGATAACGCACATTATCGACCCAGCTTCACGACTTTCCTGGGCATGAATTTTCCTACCGGCAATTTTGATCAGTTGAACCGTTCCCTTGATGCTTTTGGAAGTGGACAATATACCCTACGTTTTGGTCTTCATTCCCAAGCTGCCTATGAAATATTTCATCGCGCCATACGCTTCCGCTGGTGGGGTGTAGGTCGAAAACCTATTGGTCACCGAAATATCAAGGGGATAAGCAACTATGGTACAGATCAGGGTTTTGCAGGCACAGTCAGAGGTGGCTTATTTGGCAACGCCGGATTTTCATTTGAATTTGGAATAACCAAAGCATGGGTATTGGCCTTTGACTTTCAGTATGATTGGGCTCAGGGGACACATATTAAGGGAAATTATAATCACCAGCGTTATTTACGCCATATCACAGGTGCCTCTCATGATTTTCAAATCGCTCCTGGTATAGAATATAATTTTACACCGGCCGTTGGACTTATCGCTGGTGCGGCATTGACCGTTGACGGCCATAATACCAATGATTTCATTCAACCTCAATGTGCCGTGAACATCGTTTTTTAATCTGATAAAATTTAACTTTTCATCAATATTGCAACCGTAAGCGATTGAACTATATAGAATAAGCAACTATCTGATAACCTTATAATTTATAACAATTATAAGGTCATTTTATAGAAGCATTATGAATTATCCCTGACTAGGAGCCATTTTATGACTCAAATTTTCAGCAATTCCTGTATTCTATTTCGTATGCTTAAAAACAGAATTAAAATTAGTTATTTTTGTTTTGTTTTTTTCAGTTTACTCAACCCTTCTGTAAACGTATACGCTGTCCCGAACGACATTGCGCTTGAAGCTACACAAGAGGAAAACAAGGAAGATACAGGTTCCAAAATTTTACAGGAACAAAGATATACAGGTTCCTTGTTGGCACCATCCGGGGCATTGGTCAATGCCGGGACTTTTGTTATCGAACCGTATTTGCAAAACACAATAAGCCGTGGTGCCTATCAGGCAAATGGAAAAACCAAGAATTCCAAACATAGAACTGATAATACCCTGAATTATACATTAGTTAAATATGCAGCAACCGATCGCCTGTCAGTTCAGATTGTGCCCCAGATCCGCTATACCTGGAACGGTCACACAACAGCTAGTACAGTTCATTTCTCAGATTTACCTTTTGAGATTCAATATCGTTGGATTGATCAAGAAGATGCCCATTACCAACCTAGCCTAACTACTGTCCTTGGCATGATCTTTCCAACAGGCAATTATAACAATCTTGGTCGTCATTTGGACGGTGCAGGAACAGGCAATTATACGCTGAGATTTGGATTGCAGTCCCAAGCCGCATATCAGGTATTTGATAAAGCCATTCGAGTTCGTGTTTGGGGTATGGGCAGGGAACCTCTGAATTCCGTTAATCTCCGCAATATTAGCAGTTACGGTACTGATACTGGATTTCGTGGAAAAGCAAGATCAAAACTTTTTGGCAATACTGGTTTTTCCCTGGAGTACGGTCTGGATAAAAAATGGTTAATGGCTTTTGACCTTGTTTATGATTGGGCAAAGGGCACTCGAATAAAAGGAGGATATCTTGATAAACCCCATTCCTATCAACGTAAAGTAAATGGTGCCTCCCATGACATTCAGGTTGCACCAGCAATCGAATATAATCCCTCCACCCGCATAGGTATTATTGTTGGAACGGCTTTAACCGTGGACGGGCATAATGCAAATAATTTTGTTCAGCCTCAAATGGCGGTGAACTTTGTTTTCTAATTCAATCAATTCAGAAATACCAAACGCGATAATCGTTGATCTTGTATAACAACAATCGCGTTTTGACGAAACTTTCTTGCTAATACGATCGCCTTTCTAGGATCCATGACAACCATAAATAATGGCTCTGAAAAATTTCTTAAAGTTCCTGTCCCTTTTCTGTAATCATAGCCTGACAAATACAAGGAAAGTTTTTGCATCATGCGCTTGTTCCATCCCTTGGCCTTTATTCTTCCTCCCGGATTACAGGCACTCATCATAACCAGTTTCTCACTTTTATAGCGTTTTGGTAAATTTAAAGGATAGTGCCCTATTCTGATTTTAACAGTTCCAGCCTGATATATACTTTTAATATAGTTAGATCTAATTTTATTTGTCGCAGGTAATATTCCAGTCATTATTATATCTTTTTATAAGATTGATCCTCACCAAATGTTGAATTTTTATGAACTTGTACAGATAATAAAAGACCAAATCCAAACATTACCGTCAGCAGGGCTGACCCTCCATAGGATACCATTGGTAACGGCACACCCCCCACGGGTATGGCACCCATAACCATTGAAAGATTAACTGCACAATAAAAAAAGAAATTCATCGTGATCCCCAATGCAAGCAAGCGACCAAACTGATTACGTGACCGCATGGCGATAACCATGCCACCCACAATGATTAACAGTAATAACCCTATAACACAGATTCCCCCCACAAAACCCCATTCCTCTGCAATCATCGTAAAGATGAAATCAGTTTGTTTTTCTGGTAAGAAATTCAATTGCCCCTGTGTACCATGCAAATATCCCTGTCCCCACATTCCACCAGATCCCAATGCTATTTTTGACTGGATGATATTATATCCCGCTCCTAATGGATCATTTTCAGGATGCATGAAAGTGGTAATCCTCGCTTTCTGATAATCATGCAAATGATTATAAACCAACTTTATGACAAACGGGATCGGTGTTAGTAACAAAAGAATCAAATACCAGCGCATACCTGCCGCAAAAAAAATAACAGCCCCTATACAACCTATAATAACCGCTGTGCCCAAGTTCGGTTCTTTTAATACAAGAACAACAGGTAATAATACAAGGATTGCAGGAATAATCAGGCGTAATGGATTTGCCATCTGCTTCCAGCTAATTTTGTAAAACCAGCTGGACAATAAAAGAACCAAGGCAATTTTCATTAATTCAGAAGGTTGCAAGGCAATACCGCCAATTATAATCCAGCGCTCTGCTCCTTTACCCACATGCCCCATATGCAATACTGCAACCAATAACATTACAGCCAGTCCATAAAGAGGCCAAGCCAGTTTTACCAATATTTGCGGAGGAGTTAACGCCAACCCTATCATGATTATAAAACCCACGCAAAATTTAACAAATTGTGAATGAGCATAAGGATGGGAAGATCCTCCCCCAGCGGAATATTGGGCAAAATAACCAACCATTGCAAGAAGGCAGATCAATCCAACAAACAGCCAGTTAACTCGCCAAAGCTTGCCCAGAATTCTAAAATTTGGTTCTGCTCTTAATAAACGTTTCTCAAAAACCATTATGTCTATACTTCATTCAACTTCAGATGGTTTTGAATCACCTGTTTCCGTTCTTGTATTTTTAGACTGATCTTTTTTCCAACTTTTTGCAGGATCACACTTTAATGTTGCAACCATCATCTCACGTGCCAAAGGCGCCGCAACAGAAGCCGCAGCATTACCATGTTCTACAATTAAAGAGATAGCATATTGTGGATCATCATAAGGTGCAAAACAAATAAACAGCGCATGAGGACGATATTTCCATGGCAAATTAGCAGAGTTGAAATGGCCACTTTCTCTCAATGCACGGGAAACACTCTTTACCTGTGCCGTACCCGTTTTTCCAGCCAGTAACATACCATGATAGTCCATTTTTGCTTTTGCACCCGAACCTTTGTTTTCATTGACAACAGCATACATTCCAAACCTGATCATTTTTAGAAAATCAGGCTTGATATCCAGTTTTTGCCAATAGTTTGGATCTGCTTGCGGAACCAAAATATTATTGCGCTTCCTAATAAGATGCGGATCAATTTTTTTACCCGTGGCAATTCTCGCCACATAAGTGGCAAGCTGCAATGGGGTTACATGAACAAATCCCTGTCCAATACCGCTGACGATTGTATCACCTACATTCCAGTGATGTCCTCGGGACTCACGCCATTTAGGAGTGGGAATTAACCCGGAACGCACATGAGTCAACTCAATCGGCAACTCCACTCCCAAACCGAGCTTATCACATGTGGCATGAATTGCTTCCATTCCCGTCCTGCGGGCAACCTCGTAAAAATATACATCACAAGAATATTTTAGGGCACCATGCAAATCCAGTGACCCATGTCCATATTTATTCCAGCAATGAAACCGGCTTCCCCCATAATCATAATAACCCGGGCAATGAATACGCGTATTTTCCGTAATCGTTGAAGCTTCAAGCGCAGCTAGCGCAACAGCAGGTTTAAAGGTTGAACCGGGAGGATAGGAACCTGCCACTGCCTTGTTTGTTAAGGGACTCCTTTCATCTTGAATCCAGGTCTTCCATTGTGCATGACTGACACCACTGTCAAATAAGGAAGGATCAAAAGATGGATTACTGACCATTGCCATCACTTCCCCATTCCGACAATCTAAAACAACTGCACTGGCGGATTGGTCCGCGACGATTGAGGAAATTTCCTTTTGCAATTCAACATCAATGGTCAAGGCCACATCCTGGCCCTGGATACTATCAACATGGCCTAATTCTGTAATGATATGTCCCACGGAATCTACTTCAACCTGAACCTCACCGGCCTTTCCACATAGATCATTTTCCTGAGTCTGCTCGATCCCGGACCGACCCACTCGCATACCTGGCAAAGCCAAAATGGTATTCTGTGCAATGTCTTTATCATTTGGGGGCGCTACATAACCAACAATATGAGCCAACAAACCTTCCAATGGATAAAGTCTTTTAGTACCCACATCAATGACAATACCTGGTAGGGAAGGCGAATTCACCTCGATAATCGTCATTTCGTCACGAGACAGAAAATCTTTCAACATAATGGGTATAAAACGACGTTGATGATCCAAATTCCATTGTATACGGGCGTAATCATGCTCATCCAAGGAAATTAAATCAGCAAACCGTTCTATCACATCAGAAACATTGTCTGTTTCTTCAGGTATAAGCATGGCCCTCCAATTTATCTTGTTATTGGCAAGAATGGCCCCGAAACGATCAAGGATACGTCCACGAGGTGGAGACAATAACCTTTTGCTTATAAGGTTTTTCTTGGCCATTTTTATATATCGATCGCCATTTACAACCTGCAATTTATAAAGACGATTAGCCAATAAAGACAAGATCCCTGTTTGAGCCGCTAGAATCAAAATTGCCCGCCGCGTAAATACACGTCGCGAATTCGTATCTGACAATACATTTCTGATACGATAGGGTAATCTTTTCTTCATTTTACAAGTTGTTCTACACCTGTTCGGGATCAGCTATGGTACGATGGGCCCAGGTAAACATGATTGATAAGAGCGGATAAAATCCTATAGCAAAAACCATCTCAAATATAAAGTATGAAACTGAAACCAGCTTTAAACTTAACAAAGAAATCAACAGCCATTGTATAAAAAAAACACTCAATGCAATTATTGAAAAAATTAACCAGACTATTAAAAAATTATATCTTGCCAGACGAAAACGCTGCGTGATTGCCATTCCATAAACAATAAGTAAAATGAAAATCACAACACCAGGTGAGGAAAAGTTTAGGAGATCAATAAGAAACCCCAGAAAAAAAACACCAATTGCCGGCATGGAAGTTGGACGATAAATTGACCAAAAATAAACCGATGATATCACAATAGCCAATAAAAGTTCATTACGGCCAGGAATATTCAAGGGAACTGAAAAGATTAAAATTACAAACAGATTAAATCCCATAGGAACCATCCAACGAATGACAGCATCAATTTTTTGACACCTCGTTAAAGAAGGACGTATCCCTGGATGCCTTTTATGTGTTTTACTTTCAGATGATTTTTCTTTTTTAATCATTCCTAATCATGGCCTAGTAATTCAGGATTGGCGACGGGCCTGGTTTTCATCTTCTTTTTAGCCAGATTTACACGTCCCGGTGCATCAGGTGGAATGATATCATAATTTTTAAAATCAAAAATTCGAACAATTCTCAGACTTTCCAATGAAGTGTAAGGCACAACAACGGGATGTCCAGGTTCAAGATAATGTACGAAACCAACAGGGATTCCAGTCGGAAAAGCGTTTCCTTTATTGTCAGTCAAAACTTTCTCCCCTTCAGTTGGAGGTTTATCTTCCGGGTAAAAAATCAATTTGGGATAAAGACTGTTATCACCAGCCATAATCGCCTGTACATGTGAACTCATCAAATTAACAGGAATTCGACTGGCAAGATCATTGATTAAGAGTATCCTGGCAGAACGATCACCAATTTCTGTCACTCTACCTATCAAACCGAAACCACTCAAGGCAATTTCACCGGCGTGCACGCCATGCCCCGGTTGTAGCATCACCAAAACTGCCTTATGATAAATTCCGCTTCCATCTGCGGCAACATGTGCGGTAATATAGGATATTGTCGGATCGGGTATCCAATGCAATTGATTTTTCAATTCAACATTTTCCTCTGCCAATCCTATTGCAACATGATACCATCCCTTAAGTTGCGCATTTTCCTCTTCAAGTTTCTTTTTTTCCTGAGAAATATTTTTAACTGTATTAACATTCAGAAAAAAACCATGAACAATATCAAACGGTCTCTCCACCAAAACATAGGCAGGCAAAAGAAAATCAATAACTTTTAACCGTATATCTTCTATTAATTTGGGTTTTGCCTGGCCAAGCAACATGATTAAACTCGCCATTACAAATAAGAATGGTAAGATTAATTTTGCCAACGCTTGCTTGATTTGAATGGATATAGGAATCATTATCGTAATATTTTTACGTTATTTTTCATTTTAAACCAGCTACTTAATATATAAGATGAGCAATATACCAAACTGTATATTGCTTATTAATATTAACGCTATTTTTTATATTTTCTCAATTGTGTTGACGTAACAACTAATACATAGTTGTTAAAACATTCCTAAGCTTTTTCATTTCCTCCAATGCACGTCCTGTTCCCAAAGCCACACAGTCCAATGGATTTTCTGCAACAATAATAGGTAACCCTGTCGCCTGTCGCAAAACATCATCCAGTCGAAGCAATTGACTGCCCCCACCTGTCAACATAATCCCTTTATCAACAATATCAGCAGCCAGTTCCGGAGGGGTATTCTCTAAAGCAACGGATACTGCCTCGACAATTTGAGAAACCGGTTCAGCCAAACTATCGGCAATTTGCTCCTGGGAAACCAAAACTTCCCTGGGCACTCCATTCATCAAATCTCGGCCTTTTACTTCACGCCAAGGACCGCCATCCTCCTTGGAGGAATCGGGAATAGCGGCTCCCAGTTCCATTTTCAATTTTTCCGCTGAACTCTCTCCAATTAAAAGATTATGATTACGACGTATATAGGCAATGATGGCATCATCCATTCGGTCACCACCAACTCGAACGGAACGCGCATAAACAATTCCCCCCAGGGAAATTACTGCAACCTCGGTCGTACCTCCTCCGATATCAACAATCATGCTGCCAGAGGGTTCCGTAACTGGCAAACCGGCCCCAATTGCAGCAGCCATAGGTTCTTCAATCAGCTGAACCCGTCGAGCACCTGCACTTTCTGCGCTTTCCTGAATAGCTCGCCTTTCAACGGCCGTTGATCCTGATGGAACACAAATTACGATTTGCGGGCTGGCAAACATACGACGATTATGCACTTTATGTATGAAATGCTTAATCATCTCTTCCGCAACTTCAAAATCCGCAATGACACCATCCCGCATTGGCCGTATAGCAGTTATATTACCAGGCGTTCTTCCCACCATATTTTTGGCCTCTTCCCCAACAGCCAAAACCTGCTTTTTCCCACGAACATCAGCAATGGCAACAACTGATGGTTCATTCAATACTATTCCACGACCTTTGACATAGACTAGTGTATTAGCCGTTCCAAGATCAATTGCCATGTCTGCAGACATAAAACCAAACAGACGAGAAAACATCCAAAACTCCCGACAACAAACTTATAATTCTAACAAAAAATTTGTCTTAAATTTCTATCATCACAATTTGATAGAAATTACCAACCCCTACTTTTCACAGTATTTCCTTTCGACTTACTCATTTACAACCAATGGAGCAAGCGTTATCTGGCAAATGCTATATAGCCTTATATATTATTTTTACCTTAAAGTATCGTTCACTAAAAAAAAATGTAAAAAAATCATTTCCTACAATGTAATTACCCTATTTTGACTAATATTTTTCTCATTTAAATAAAAAATCATTTTAAAAATAAAAACGAATCGAAAATATAATTATTTATACCCCCTTTGCATATTATTTATGTTTCACTGTTTATACGTTTTATTCTGACTTTTTTATGTCTTTTTAGAAATTTATTTTAATAATCAAAAATCAAATTTTCATAAAAATGACAAAAAACATGTTTTATATAAATAAATAACAAGGAGAATTTATAAATGTTTAGAGTTAGCAAACAAACTTTTTTGGGGTTTTCAACCGTTATATTATCTGTTTCTTTTTTAACTGCCTGTGATAATGGCTATAGTGCTGGTGGAAGGGCAGGAACTGGTGCACTTATTGGTGGTGGAACCGGAGCAGCCATCGGGGCCCTTGCAGGAGGGGGAAGAGGAGCCGCTATTGGAGCTTTATCTGGTGGCGCGTTAGGGGCAGGTGTTGGCGCTTTGACAACACCTAATCGTCCAGGACCCAATTATAATAATCAGTACTATCAAAACCAACAATATCGTCAGCAACCAGTTAATAATTACAATTCATCCCGTCGTTAATCAAAAACGGCGTCAAAACGCCGTTCCATTTTTAAGAAACGTTTTCTGGTTTCTGTCGCTGACGCTTTGTTAACAATTTATTTAAAGCATGGACATAGGCCTTAACAGCAGAAACCACGGTATCAACATCTGTTCCTTGACCATCAACTGTTTTGCCATTTTCTTCCAACCTTACAGTTGTTTTTGCCTGTGCATCCGTTCCCTGCGTAACAGCCCCGATCGAAAATAGGGATAATGTTGCTTCAGGATGAGGGAAAATTTTCCTAATCGCATTGAAAGCTGCGTCAACCGACCCGCTATTTCCCGTAAATTCGACTTTTTTATTTTGTTTGTCAACTTCAAGAGTCAATAAAACCTCAGAAGCTCTTATCCCACTTTTAATTGACATATCAATAAACCGGATAAATTCATGATCTCTGACTTCATCATCAACCAAAGCCGAAATATCATCATCGTAAACCGTCTTCTTTTGATCAGCCAACGTCTTGAATCGCTGAAACGCCTCGTTTAATTTCTCATCAGAAAATTCATCATATCCCAATGATTTTAATTTGTCCCTAAAAGCAGCACGACCCGAATGTTTACCCAAAACAAAAGAAGAACGGTTCCAGCCTACACTTTCAGGTGTCATGATCTCGTAGGTTTCTGCATTTTTCAACATTCCATCTTGATGGATACCACTTTCATGTGCAAATGCGTTTCTACCTACAATTGCCTTATTCGGTTGCACATCGAACCCGGTAATCGTTGATAAAGTCCGTGAGGCATTTAATAATTTCTTAGAAATTATCCTGTTATCATAAGGAAATTCATCATGACGTGTCCGTAAAATCATTGTTATTTCCTCCAGGGCAGCATTCCCGGCCCGTTCACCAATTCCATTGATCGTACACTCAACTTGCCTTGCTCCACCTTGCAGTGATGCGATAGTATTAGCCACCCCTAATCCCAAATCATTATGGTTATGACAAGAAAAAATGACCTGATCAGCACCTGGAACCCGTTCCAACAAATCTTTAAATATACGACGCATATCTTCAGGAGTTGAATAACCAACCGTATCAGGAATGTTAATTGTTGTCGCTCCATTTTTAATGGCCACTTCAACACAGCGACATAAAAAATCTGGGTCTGTGCGTGATCCATCCTCCGCTGACCATTGAACGTCATCTGTAAATTGTCTGGCCTTTTTATTTCCATCGGCAATAATTTCCAAAACGGTTTCAGGTTCCATGCGCAATTTATATTTCATATGCAGTGGAGAAGTCGAAATGAAATTATGAATACGTTTACGCTTGGCCGGTTTTAAAGCTTCCCCTGCCTTTTCAATATCATTTTTACCACCTGAACGTGCCAAGCTACAAATAACTGAGTCTTTGATTAGCTCAGCAATTCTGTAAACACTTTCAAAATCTCCTGTTGACGCAACGGGAAATCCTGCCTCGATTACATCAACTCCTAATTCAGTCAATATTCTAGCCATTCTCAGTTTTTCATCCAAATTCATTGAAAAACCAGGGGACTGTTCACCATCACGTAACGTTGTATCAAAAAAAATAACTCTATTTTTGTCAATTTTTCCAAATGATGGATGATTTATATTCATATCCGATGAACCTTCATAATCGTTTACAGGCATATTCTGGACGCAGCTAACGCCCTCAATTTGCCTATGAAAAAATAAATTTTTAAAGGAAATTACAAAAAAAACCCCTAAATAAGATAACCTATTTTACAAGGTTATCTTACCTAGGGGCTGCTAAGTTGAAAGATCAAACAAAACACAGATATCCGTTCTCTATTTTTAAAATAGAAAAAATTTTTTTCCATAAGAGAGAATACCATAAATTTCATGCTGATATGACATCACTTTTCCCCAAAAAAAGCAAGTCCTATTTTTTAGCCCGTTAAATGTGTTACACTTCCACCAATTGTAAAATACCGATCAACAGCATTTTTCATGGACATGGCTATTAACTGTCTATATGAAGACTGACGTAAAGCGGCCTCATCTCTACGATTAGACATAAACCCCATTTCAACAAGAATTGATGGAATGTTTACCGATTTCAAAACCACAAAAGCGGCATGTCTTTTGGGATTAGGCAACAAACCAACACGGGAATTAAACGATAAGACAACATTTTGTGCCATTGCTGCTGATTCTTTTTTTGTTTCCATTTTAACCAGACTGGCCAATATCTTTTCCACCGCTGGAGAAGTTACATGAATATTGGGGCCACCATAACGATCAGCTTGATTTTCAACTGAAGCCAATGCAGCAGATTGTGCATCAGATGCATGATTGGATAAAGTATAGACACTTGCACCTCGCACAGATGAATTCCGCAAGGCATCCGCATGCATCGATATGAAAAGGTTCGCCCCTTTTTTCTGGGCAAAATCTACACGTCCATTCAAGGGAATAAAATGATCTGAGCTTCTTGTCAGATAAACTTGATATCGTCCGGAGCGTCTCAACTGATTGGCAAGTTCCACAGCCGTAGCGTATGCAACATGTTTTTCATAGGTTCCAGAATATCCTATGGCTCCAGGATCTTTTCCACCATGACCAGGATCCAGCACAATTAATGGTAAAGCAGGTCTGGCTTTGCCAATGATAGCTGGCGTCTTGGTTTTACCTTTGAATGTCCTCACCTTGGAAGTGGATTTAACTTGATTACGACCTTTTCCAGTTATTCCAATTCTTTTTTGCCTTTTTTGTTTCATTGCAAATGAAAAGGAAGGAAACAAAACTCCTATTGACATTAATAACGTATTTCGTCTGGAAAAATTTAAAGCCATTTCAATCTATATTACCTTATCAAAATGTATATTAATAATGTTAATTCATGTCTAAAAATCTGTATACCCAAAATAGGATTCAGCGTATAATTCGACATTATTGCAATAATTCTACATTTTTTTTGATCAAAAGCCATAAATCACGTTTTTAGCAACAAAAAACCTTTGCTTTCATAGCGCGTTTTGAGATATTAAAATAATTATTAGGTCTTTATTTTTAATAACAAATCAATAACCTAATAAAGTCCTATAAATTATTGTTTATTTTTGATAGCAAAATATGTCCATTTAATGTTTACAAAAATTTAATGAAAGCAATCTAGAATTTAAAATTATTTTAAATCTTATAACAATTCAGAAATAAACAAAAAAATGATCGAAATTCCTAATTAAAAATGCTTCATGGTTACATTTCCCTTAAGACGATAATTAAAAACATGTTTCCAACAAAAAGCATTTCTTCAAAAAACTATGGATTGTGACTACAATCACCGGAGTATTAGTAAAACATGAATAAAAAAATGCTGATTGATGCCAGCTATAAAGAAGAAACACGCGTCGTGATCCTTGATGGCAATTACATCGAGGGATATG
This sequence comes from Commensalibacter melissae, assembly GCF_009734185.1. Taxonomy (NCBI): domain Bacteria; kingdom Pseudomonadati; phylum Pseudomonadota; class Alphaproteobacteria; order Acetobacterales; family Acetobacteraceae; genus Commensalibacter; species Commensalibacter melissae. The sequence continues at coordinate 1,403,309 of NZ_CP046393.1, forward strand.
ATATTGAAAATTCCGCAAAGAAACAAATAAAAGGTAATATCTACCTAGCCAAAGTAATCAGAATTGAACCCAGTCTACAGGCTGCTTTTGTTGATTATGGTGGAAATCGCCATGGTTTTTTAGCTTTTAATGAAATTCACCCTGATTATTATCAAATTCCCGTTGCAGACCGAAAAAAACTGCTGGAAATCCAAGAATTAAATAAAATGGAGGAAGAACCAAATCCGAATCAAGAATTGGATCCTGATCAGCCTTCCTATTATGAAGACATGGTTCATTCCCATAATAGCATAATCAAGAACTATAAAATTCAGGAAGTTATTCATAAAAGACAAATTATCCTCGTTCAAGTGGTAAAAGAGGAACGTGGAAATAAAGGCGCGGCATTAACAACCTATCTATCTTTGGCAGGACGCTATTGTGTTTTAATGCCAAATTCCTTACGGAATGGCGGAATTTCTAGAAAAATCACTTCACCATCTGAAAGAAAACGGTTGAAGGATATTATCACTGAACTGAATATCCCATCACATATGGGAATGATTATCCGTACTGCAGGAGCCCAATGCCCAAAAGCAGATACCCTAAAAGATGGGGAATATCTGCTTCACTTATGGGATGAAATACGCAATCTAACCATGAAGTCGATTGCGCCAGCTCTTATTTATGAAGATTCCAACTTATTGAAATTGACATTACGTGATAATTATACACAAGATATTAATGAGATTTTGATAGATGGCGAGGATGCTTGGTCTCAAGCGAGAGATTATATGCGTGCATTGATGCCGCAAAATGTACATAAGCTTCATCTGTGGAGAGATCAAAAACAATCTCTTTTTTCTTATTACAAGGTTGAAAATTTGATTGATCAAATGCTTTCCCCGATTGTCCAACTAAAATCAGGGGGATATTTAGTCATTAATCAAACAGAGGCTTTGGTTGCTATTGATGTAAATTCAGGCCGTTCAATCAAGGAAAAAGATCTTGAAGAAACTGCATTGAGAACCAATCAGGAAGCCGCCAATGAAATTGCACGCCAGTTAAGGTTAAGAGATCTGGCTGGATTAATCGTTATCGATTTCATTGATATGGAAAACAAGAAGCATAATCATATTGTTGAACGTCGTTTGAAATCTCTACTTCACAAAGACCGTGCACGAATTCAGATCGGTTCCATCTCCTCCTTTGGCTTACTGGAAATGACCCGTCAAAGATTACGTCCCTCTATTGCTGAATTTGCCTTCACTGCATGTTCCGCTTGTAATGGAACAGGTATTATTCGAAGTGACGCCAATATTTCTTTACAAATCATCAGACAGATTGATGAAGAAGCTCGTAAAATCAAACCAGGAATTTTAACCGTTTCCATTTCATCCGGTGAAATTGCCTTGAATATTCTCAACCAAAAACGCAGATGGCTGGCGGATATTGAAAAGAAATATAAAATCAAGATTGAATTTACAATTGATTCAACCCTGTCCTCTCATAATGTCCGTTTTTCAAGCAAAACTGATTCCTCACTTGATATGGAACCTGATGATGAAATACTTCAATCTACACCAAATGTAGTTCAGGAGAATCTTTTTGTCAGGGAAATACCAATCCAATCCTATCTTGAATATCAGACAAATTCAAAAACAGATTATAGACAAGATGAGATAGAGAATAAAGTTATTGATCTAAAACCTGAATCAAAAGTATTACGTCAAAATTCTGTCTCCATAGAGCATAAACAAGACGATACAAATCTCGATTCTTATTCGGAACAATATAAGGAAAACAAAAAAACATACAGTAACTCCAAGGATAAAAAACAACCCCATCATTCCCGTCGTAACCGTTATAAAAGAGGACAAGGTAAGGCTCAAAAAAATAATGACTTTACTCCCATTCTTGAGGCTGAACCTATACCAGAACCTGTCATCAATGAAAAACCTGAAGAAATAACTGTGACTCCAACCTTTGTTTCAATTGAAATTGATGCCGATAAAAGCCAGAATCAGCATGAAGAAACTGAATCTTTGATAAATCAAGTTATTGATAATTCTGACGCTGTAAATAAAGAGGATGAAACTTCAGATAATCTGGAAATAAAAGAGGAAAAACCTGCTCCAAAACGTCGACGGGCCACTAAAACCACCAAATCCACAGGCACCACCAAAACGACACGTAAAAGAGCATCAAGCAAAAAAGAGTCAAAAGAAAACGAAACCGAGGAAAAATCGGATAATAAAGAGGAAAAGGAAACGAAGATTAAAAAAACTACCAGAGCACGTAAAACAACTACAGCCAAAAAAACAACGCTTCGAAAACCCAAAAAAACCAAGGAAGCTGATGAAAATAACGAACAACCCTTAATTCAGCCCATTGTCATAGATGATACACCGACCAAAACGCCACGTTCCGGCTGGTGGAAACGGTAATTTTCGTTTTTTTATAAAGGCTTAAAAGAATTACTTTTAAGCCTTTATTATTATGCCAAAACAAAAAATCATTCAAACTTTTTATAAATGTATATATAATATACATATTCGAAACAATAAAAGTTATCAACATATTATGCAACTTTCCCGATATACAGATTATGCGTTAAGAACCCTGATCTATTTACATGTTCATCATGATCGGCTTTGTTCTATCCATGAAATTGCGACTTGTTATTCGATTTCACAAAACCATCTAATGAAAATTGTCCATAGATTGGGTAAACAAGGGTTTATCAAAACATTGCGTGGAAGAAATGGAGGATTAACTTTAAACAAAGATGCTGGCAGTATCAAACTTGGAGACATTATTCGCAACACAGAGGAAGATGAAACCTATGTCAAATGCGATCAATGCCTTATTCAATGCACTTGCAACCTACCTGCATTTTTAATCGAGGCAATGAATAATTTTTATAAAACACTCAATCAATATTCTTTAAACGATCTTTTTAAAAATCCAAAACAGCTTGAAGCAATTTTGAAATATATTGAACTAGTCTGAAAACCTAAAGCTAAAATACTCACTTTTTTTATCATATTAATCAACAGAATTATATGATGTCCTTTTATAATTTTTTAAAAACGTGTAAAGCAATTGATTAATCGCTTTATAATCAAAAAATTAATTATTTTAATTTAAACAGGATATATCAATGCATCGCTACCGCACTCATAATTGTGCCGCTCTAAGATCCCAGGATGTTGGATCAACTGTCAAGCTTTCTGGATGGATTCATAGTAAAAGAGATCATGGGGGTTTACTTTTTATCGATTTGCGCGACCATTTTGGTATTACCCAGATTGTTATTCCCGCCAATTCACCTTTGATGAACACTGCGGAAAGATTGAGAGTGGAAAGCGTTATTTGCATTACAGGTAAGGTTGTCGCTCGTGAAGGAGAAACCGTTAATCCAAAACTGCCAACAGGACAAATTGAAATTCAGGCTGAAAATCTTGAAATTATTTCCGAAGCTGACGTATTGCCTTTTCAAGTGACTGGCAACGAAAACTATCCGGAAGATTTACGTTTAAAATATCGTTATATCGATCTGCGTCGAGAACGGGTTCATCGCAATCTGATGTTAAGGTCAAACATTATTGCAAGCCTTCGCCATAGAATGATTAAACAGGGTTTCACTGAATTTCAAACTCCTATCCTGACAGCTTCTTCACCTGAAGGTGCCAGGGATTTTCTGGTTCCTGCCCGTCTACATCCTGGAAAATTTTATGCATTGCCACAGGCACCGCAACAATTCAAACAGCTTGCAATGGTGGCTGGTTTTGACCGCTATTTCCAAATAGCCCCCTGTTTCCGTGACGAGGCTGCACGTGCGGATCGTTCTCCAGGAGAATTTTATCAACTTGATTTTGAAATGTCTTTTGTCACTCAAGAAGATGTTTTTGAAACGCTGGAACCTGTTATGGAGGGCATTTTCAAGGAATTTGCACCTACACATACTGTAAGTTCAGCACCCTTTGAACGTATTCCCTATAAACAAGCCATGAAAGAATATGGCAGTGATAAACCAGATTTAAGAAACCCCTTAAAACTTGTTGATGTTTCCGAAGCGTTCAAAAATTCTAGTTTTGGTCTCTTTGCAAAAATTGTTGAGGCAGGAGGAGAAGTTCGTGCTGTTCCCGCTCCTGGTGCAGGATCATTTCCCCGCTCTTTTTTCGATAAGTTGAATAAATGGGCCAGAGAAGAGAAAGCGGGTGGTTTGGGATACATCATCTTTGAAGACAATGGGGCAAAAGGACCAATTGCCAAAAATTTGGATGAAGAACGTTGTGAAATGATCCGCCAGGCCTGTCATTTAAAAAGTGGCGATGCTGTTTTCTTTGTAGCTGGACAGGGCCCTGATATGGTTAAATTTTCCGGTTCTGTTCGAACAAAAATTGCAACAGAACTTGATCTAATTGAGAAAAATGCCTTCCGTTTCTGTTGGATTGTTGATTTCCCTATGTATGAAATCAATGAAGAAACCGGATTGATTGATTTCTCTCACAATCCCTTCTCCATGCCTCAGGGTGGACTTGAAGCACTGATAAACAAGAATCCTTTGGAAATTAATGCATATCAATATGATATCGTCTGCAATGGTATTGAACTTTCTTCAGGTGCAATTCGAAATCATCGACCTGACATCATGATCAAAGCCTTTGAAATTGCCGGATATCCAGAGGAAGAAGTCGAAAAGCGTTTTGGTGGTATGCTAAACGCATTCCGTTATGGAGCTCCGCCTCATGGAGGTGCCGCACCTGGTATTGATCGCATGGTCATGCTTCTGATGGATGAACCCAATATTCGTGAGGTTATTCTATTCCCATTAAATCAACAAGGTGAGGATTTAATGATGGAAGCGCCTGCCCCGATTTCTGCAGAACGATTAAAAGAATTGTCCTTGGCAATCAGTGTACCAAAAGTGGCAGTAAAAAAATCTAATGAAACTGTTGAAACAGATAAAAAATAAATGATAATTTCAGCCACTCCAATATATTTTATAGAGTGGCTAGAAACAATTAAATTGTTGAAAATCTCGAAATGATACTTTATTGAAAAATTTTAGGCATTCTAAATTTTGGTATCAATAATGAAATTTATCTATAACAAAATTACATAACTAACATTATCGTGATTAATTCTTTACAATACTCAACCTTTAAAAACTCAAATTGCGAAATATAATAACAATTATCTATCTTTAAAGATAATTAAAATTCCTTTATACCTCCTATTTCAGGATTAAATATTACATACATTTTATTATTACAAAATTAATCTACAAATTTTAATATGGGAAAATGGCATTGCAAGAAAAAAAACATCAAGAAAAAACAGCCCTTTCATATTCCGATGGGCAATTAGCACACACCCTCCAACGCCGCCATATTATCATGATCTCTATCGGTGGTATTATTGGGGCCGGTCTTTTTGTAGGTGCCTCTGCCTCAATTAAGCAAACGGGACCTGCTGTTCTTTTGTCCTATGTCATTACTGGATTTCTCATTTTTTTTGTTATGCGAATGCTTGGCGAATTGGTTATTGAAAAACCAGAGGCAGGTTCCTTTCTCAATCATATCCGCCGTGGACTTGGCGATCATGTTACCTTTATATTAGGATGGGGGTACTGGCTTTTCTGGATTTCTGCCATTGCTGCCGAGGCCATAGCCGGTGGTATTATTTTACTACATTACATGCATATTCCCGAACAATACACATTTCTGGCAACCATGGTTCTGGGACCTTTATTGGTTATTATCATGATGATAACCAATCTATTTTCTGTCAAGGGATATGGTGAATTTGAATTCTGGTTTGCCCTGCTTAAAATCCTAGCTATTACGGCCTTTATTATTCTTGGCGGTATAGCAATAAGCCATTTGGGTGGATATTACACAACAAAAATTAATAATATATGGCATTTCCAAAGCTTTTTTCCAAAAGGCATTCTTGCCGTTTTCACAATCATTCCAACCATCCTATTTACAGTTACTGGATCCGAAGTGGCTACCATAGCGGCAGCTGAATCCGATAAACCTGCGGAGAATGTCGCTTATGCCAGTAAAACAATTATTTTCCGAGTTATCACCTTTTACGTTATTTCAATTGGAATTATTGTCTCTATCCTGCCCTGGAATTATGTAATCCCGGGGATATCACCTTTTCTAATGGTTTTGCAAAAGCTTGAAATTCCATATGCCTCGGATATTATGGCAATGACCATCCTGATTGCTATTCTCTCTTGCTTAAACTCATCTATTTACGCAACCTCCCGTACACTCTTTGAACTGGCAGAATTTAATGATGCACCCAGATGGCTAATTCATACCAATAAAAATGGCGTTCCCAAAAGAGCAATTATTACCGCCTCCATCATCGGTATAATAATTTCGATTTTCTCGGTAATTTCGCCAAAAGTTTTTTTCACTTATATTTTAAGCTGCGCTGGATCCATTATCCTGTTTGTCTATATTGCAATAGGTTTATCTGAAATCGTAATTCGCTCAAAATTGGAACGAACCAAACAAAAACTAACATTTAAGATGTGGTTTTTCCCTTATCTATCCTGGTTTACAATCATGTCGTTTGCCATGGTGATTCTTGCCATGTTTTTTAATCATGACAGTCGAAATCAAATTACACTCAGCTGCCTTACCTTAATTTTGATAAGTATCTGTCGAATCATTATGTGTCGATACAATAAAATCAAATCTGTGGTTTAAAATTCATCAATTTGCTCATATTTATAATTCTGATAATAATTTTTAATTTATAGTTACAGGGTTTGATATGGGTGAAATTATTTTAGATCTCAAAGATTTGCGATGCCCCTTACCTATTTTGAAGGCTAATCGGGTTTTACAAACTCTTGAACCTGGGGATTGTTTACGTGTCTTGGCGACAGATCGTCATACAATCAAGGATTTTCATGAATTCTGTCGTAAAACTGGTCATTCACTGATTGCTTTTTCAGAACAGGGAAATAATTTATCTTTTCTAATTAAAAAAAAGTAAAATTGCACAAAACAATTTTTAAATCTATAAATTGGTTTCTTTTTTCAAAAGAGGTATAAAGAAATAATATTTATCAGATATAAACTTGTTGGAAGTTCAACATGACAGATGATCTCTCTTCCCTTTCATTTGAGGATGCATTAAATGAATTGGAAAAAATCGTTCATAATTTGGAAACTGGACAACAAAAACTTGAAGAAGCCATCGTATCTTATGAACGCGGTGCCTTACTTCGACGTTATTGTGAAAAAAAATTGAATGAAGCCGAGGCTCGGGTAAAAATGATTGTCGAAAAAGATAACCAAAGCCTTGATACTGAAACTATTGAATAAATTTAGGGTTAATTACCATGACTTCTGTTGAAGCACAAAATCAGTCTCTTAATCAATCGCTTTCATCACGTGCCCAAAGCCTTGAAACAACACTTGATAAATTCCTTCCCAGAATGAAGGGGGGCGAGGCAAATCTGATTGAGGCAATGCGCTACGCTGTACTTGGGGGGGGGAAAAGATTAAGGGGTTATCTTGTTACAGAAGTCGCTTCTCTCTTCAATATCCCAATGAAAAGCGCGCTTTATGTGGGCGCTTCTGTTGAAATGCTTCATGCCTATTCATTAATTCATGATGATTTACCGGCAATGGATGATGATGATCTGCGTCGGGGAAAACCCTCCACCCATATTAAATTCGGTGAGGCGATTGCCATTCTTGCCGGTGATGCTTTACAAACCAAAGCCTTCGAAATTTTAACATGGGAAGATGTCAGCGAAAACCCGGATATTCGTATTGAACTGGTTAAGTCCCTTGCTGAAGCAAGTGGATCCAATGGGATGGTCGGTGGACAAGTTATTGATATGGAAGGTGAAAATCGTCATCTGACCCTTCCTGAGGTAATCAACTTGCATGCCATGAAAACAGGCCGCCTAATTTGTTATTCCGCTGAAGCTGGAGCCATTTTAGGCCAGGCAAATACCGACTTGCGCAATCATATCATCAGCTATGGTCGAGATTTGGGAACAGCTTTCCAGATCGCTGATGACATTCTTGATGCCACGGCAAGTGCAGAGGAACTTGGTAAAACAGCCGGTAAGGATAATGCCTCTGGAAAATCAACATTCGTTTCTTTGCTTGGAATTGAAGATGCAAAAAAGGAAGCAAACAGACTTATCAGTAAAGCCATCCGTCATTTAGAACCTTTCGGATCCGCCGCCGATAATTTACGCGCTTTGGCAAATTATGTTATTACCAGAAGAAATTGATTTACAATAAACAAATACTCATTCAATAATGGCTAACACTAAAAAACGCGTCGATATACTTCTCTTTGAAAGAGGCATGGTTGAAAGTCGTACAAAAGCGCAGGCCTTGATTATGGCGGGGCTGGTTTTTACGAAAGATCGTCGAATTCATAAGGCAGGGGATATCGTATCTGAAACCATTGAACTTACTATTAAAAATCAAGAACATCCTTGGGTATCGCGTGGTGGTTTAAAACTGGATCATGGATTGAAATCTTTCAATTTATCCCCCAGGGGGTTAAATTGCCTTGATATCGGGGCCTCCACAGGAGGGTTTACCGATGTTTTATTAACGAATGAAGCGAATAAGGTATACGCAGTCGATGTTGGGCATGGACAATTGGCATGGAAAATACGTCAGAATACACGCGTGATCGTGAAAGAAAAATGTAATGCCCGCTATCTTACATCGGAAATAATTCCGGATCCCGTTCAAGTCATCGTCTGTGATGCAAGCTTTATTAGTCTAAAAACAATTTTACCTGCCGCCTTATCCCTGTGTCAAACTGGCGGATGGGCAATAGCGTTGATCAAACCACAATTTGAAGCTGGACGCGAACATATTGGATCAAAAGGAGTTGTCCGCGATTCTGAGATTCATACAAAAATTTGCCAGGACATTAATAATTGGTGGCAAAATCTGCCCAACTGGCAAGTATTGGGAATTGAGACTAGTCCCATTACCGGCCCTGAAGGCAATAAGGAATTTCTAATAGCCGCACGTAAAGAATCCCCGTAAATCATAAAACAACTTTTCCCTTATATTATTTAAAGTTAATTTTTTGAATCAAAGTGTTTATAAATGGTTATACATCAGCATTTATCCATTCCAACCTTACAATTTGATCAATATCTTTTACGATTGATCCAAAAAAAGGATATCAAAAGCATACATAATCATATTAATGATTGGAATATTGCAAAAATGCTGAGTGACGTGCCATTTCCTTACTCACAAGAATTATTGGAAAAATGGTTTGAAACCACCCTTCAGCAAATCAAGGCAGGACAATCCTATCACTTTTCAATTATCGATACACAAACCAATCCGGACACAGTTGTAGGTTGTATAGGTTTAACCCTGAATATGGCAGAACAATCTGCCAAAATAGGATATTGGGTTGCTCAGAGATACTGGGGCAATAATATCGCTACCCGAGCCTTGAAACGCTTAACAAATTGGGCGTTAGCCAATCTAAATATCAATTACATTCATGCCACTGCCGCTGATGACAATATTGCCTCTATAACGGTTTTGAAAAAATGTGATTTTCAACCCTATGGTCAGGGCAAGGAGAAATTTTTAGCTCGTGCTGTTGAACAACCCGTCTCATATTTCCTTTTACAACGGGAAGATATTTGTCCCAACAATCTCACACCCAATCAAAATATTTATACATCAAAAGAAAAAAAAATATTATTAGTTGTAGCCGCCGCACTTATTGATATTGAAGGTAGGCTTTTACTCGCCCGTCGTCCGGAGGGAAAATCAATGGCAGGAATGTGGGAATTTCCGGGCGGAAAAGTTGAACCTGGGGAAACACCTGAAACAGCATTGATTCGAGAATTGAAAGAAGAAATAAATGTCGATATTTCTAAAAGCTGTCTCGCCCCATTCACATTCGCATCCCATGAATATCAGGATTTTCATTTATTGATGCCATTATATGTATGTCATCGTTGGAAAAATGACCCCATACCAAGAGAAAAACAGCAACTTGCATGGGTTACCGCCAATGAGCTTGACCGTTATCTTGTCTTGGAGGCTGACAAACCATTTATTCCACTCTTGAAGGATTTACTCTTCTAATCTTACCTCGTCAGGAATATGAAAAATATTCTGCCTTTTTCCAGCAATATTATTGTCAAAAGTGAATAAGACACCAGCTTTTGGATATTTTTCAAGATCTTTTTTTGATATTTTGGCACGTGCCGATGTAACAAAAGCCGTTTTTAAATCATTACCACCAAAAGCTATTTTGGTTAAATTCGGACAAGGAAAATCTATTGATTTCAATTTTTGTCCATCAGAGGAATAGACATTTATTTTATGTCCTTGATAAAGACAAACCCACAGATTGTTCTCGCAATCAAGCGCCATGCCATCAGGATATCCTTCCATTTCTTTTAAAAAAAGTCGTTTGTTTGCAAGTTTTTGCCCATCTTCAATATCAAACGAAAAAATTTCATGTGCATTGGAATGACTGCAATATAGGATCTGTTTGTCTTCATCAATTACAGGCCCATTAAGTACCGCATATTCCCTATCCTGCCTTATTACATAAGGTTTAGCCTGATCCCATTTTAACAAATAGAGCGATCCTGTTAATTTTTTTTCTTTTTCATCCATTGATCCAAACCAAAGTTGACCTTTGGCATCAATATATCCATCATTAATTCGATTATTTGGAAATTTTTCCTCTAAGGGATAAAATAACGTCACACTGCCATTAAATAGGCTAAACCAATATAAACCGTCTTCCATACCGCATAAATAAACAGATCGATTGGTTGGAAAAAAAAATGTAGGTTTCTTGTGAGTATTCCAGCTTTTCTTCTGATTGTCATTTAAGCGGTATTGATGAATTTTTTTGCCCTCAATATCAACAAAATAAACCGCTTTTTCAGAGGCATTCCACATAACCCCCTCCCCCAATTCTGATTGGATTTCCCAAATGGCGGATGGACATGACGAATTAATTGTAATCATTATAAACCCCTTTTTGAAAGGCTTTTTAAATTAAACAAAAAGAAATTCAATATTTGCAATAATAATTATTTTAACATAAAACTGTTTATACTAAACATTTACTTTGGAATTTTCTTAAACAATTCTTAATTTTAAATATAATTCTCTGTAATTTTTCAATACTTAAATATTGTAACTGTTTTAACAATTGGACTTTTGTAAAATGACTCTAAATCCAACTGCTTCAATTATGGTTATCGGAAATGAAATTCTTTCAGGCCGTACCCAAGACGTGAATATAAATTATATTGCGAAAGGATTAACCTGTTCCGGAATTAAACTCATAGAAACCCGTATCATTCCTGATGATCAAAAAATAATCATCAAAACAGTTAATGAATTACGTGCTGCATATGATTATGTGTTTTCTACAGGGGGAATCGGTCCTACCCATGATGATATAACTTCCGAGGCTATAGCAGAAGCGTTTGGTGTACCCAATCCAATTCATCCAGAAATATCCCGATTATTGGAAGAACATATTGGCAAGGAAAAATATAATGACGCCCATAGAAAAATGGCTCGTTTCCCATTAGGGGCTACACCCATTCCTAATCCTGTATCCGTAGCGCCGGGATATGTAATCAACAATGTATATGTTATGGCTGGCGTTCCCCAAATCATGCGTGCAATGTTTGATCAAATATTGCCCACCTTACACCATGGCAAGCCAATTGTTTCAAAAAGCTGGTACGCTCTTCATGCCTCTGAAGGTAAAATTGCGCATGATCTAGCACATATACAGGATCAGTTTCATAACCTTGATATTGGATCCTATCCATTTTACAAAAATGAAGATCAAAATGGAATAGCATTAGTTGTCAAAGGTCAGGATCAAGATGCTATTCAGCGTGCCGCTCAACAAATCCATCAGTTGTTTATCCGGATGGGATACGACCCGCAAGAGGGTGAGCCCATTTAAACCCAGGTTTAATTAGTTTATTTCCTCACGCCCCATAGCGAGGAACTTATTTCTACGTTTAGCCTGAAGAACCTGTTCTGGAACTAAGGCGAGTTCGCCAAATGCAGCTTCAATCGCCTTTTGAACATTACTGATCGCAGTTTCTGGATCTCGTTGCGCTCCACCAACCGGTTCCTCGATAATTTGATCAATTAATTTGAATTTCAACAAATCCTGAGCCGTCAAACGTAATGCGCCTGCCGCCTGAGCCGCTTGTGATGCATCCCGCCATAATATGGAGGAACAAGCCTCAGGAGAAATAACTGAATAAATCGCATGTTCAAGCATCAGAATTTTGTCAGCCGTTGCCAGAGCAATTGCCCCTCCCGATCCACCTTCACCAATGATAACGGAGACAATGGGAGTTGTTGCCCTAAGGCATGTCTCAATTGATTTTGCAATGGCCTCAGCCTGACCATGTTGTTCCGCATCAATCCCAGGCCATGCTCCTGGCGTGTCAATCAACATGATAATCGGTAAATTAAATTGTCCTGCCAGTTTAATTAAACGTTGAGCTTTTCTATATCCTTCAGGCCTGGCCATCCCAAAATTATGCTTTAGTCTTGTATCAAGATCGGAACCTCGCTCTATCCCGATCACAATAACAGATTGCCCTTTGAATCTTCCCAATCCACCGATAATGGCATGATCTTCTGCATAAAGACGGTCCCCTGCCAATGGCATGAAGTTTTCAATCATACCTTTAATATAATCCAAAGCATGCGGACGTTGCGCATGTCGTGACACCTGAACTTTTTGCCAGGGTGTTAGTTTGTTATATATAACTCGCAGCTGTTTTTCAGCCTTTTCCGTAAGCGTTTGCAATTCTTCGGCAATATTAATTTCTGTGGCGGTTTCAACACGTTGCAATTCATAAATTTTATTTTCGAGTTCTGCAACGGATTTTTCAAAGTCCAAAAATTGACGCATGATTATAAAAGATTACCAATTAAACGTTAATAACAGATCAGTGTAATGTATATTATCAATCAAATAAATTTTTAATTGTATAAATTACAATATTTTTTTAATAAAATTATTTTTTCATACTCAGGGGATGAAAATCCTGCACTATTTTTTTTAGGTGTTCAGTCTGTAAATGGGTATAAATTTGTGTCGTCGAAATATCAGCATGCCCCAACATCATCTGCAATGAACGCAAATCTGCCCCATGTGCCAACATATGACTGGCAAATGAATGACGTAAAACATGGGGAGACAGCCTGCAAGGATCAAGATTGGCCTTTAATGCGACTTCGAACAATATTTTATCAAATCCCTGCCGCGTTAAATGATTTTGCGGGTTTCGTCCAGGAAACAGAAAGACACTCTTTAAACTCGCATCATTTTTTTTAAGCACCAATGCCGCTTTTACCGCTGCATCTGAAACAGGTATTAACCTTTCACGTCTGCCTTTTCCGTATATTCGCAAAATTTTTGTTGCTTGCTGAATCTGGTCCTTGCGCAGAGATAACAACTCAGATATGCGTAATCCCGAACTATACAGAATTTCCAAAGCTGCCTTGGCAACAAGTGACCGTCTGTAATCGTCAAGGAATTCACTTGCTGATAACAGGTTAAAAACTTCCTGTTCGCTCAGATATTTGGGTAATGATTGTGGCAAAGAGGGGGATTGCATTAAATAAGTGGGATCATCGGAGCGAATATTCTCCTGAACCAAAAAACCATAAAACTGACGCAGACATGATAACCTTCTTATTGCTGTTCGCGCTGTTTTTCCCTCTCGACCCAAAAATTCAAAATATTGATGAATATCACGTTTAGAAACCCTGTCTATTTCTAGATCTCTGGCTTGCAAATAATCCATAAAATCTTTTAAATCAGTTTGATACGCCTGATATGTATTTGCGGTAACCCCTCTCTCTGCCACCAGCATTTCCAAAAAGAAATCAATCAGATCCCTGTTCATGATTTATTCAAAATCTATTGATTGGGCATTGTATTCAACGCATTTCCAGGAACTTTTCCAGGCTGGGGAATTGTTGGAGTGTTCATAGGAGCAGGCGCTGAAGCATTATGAGCGTTTGCATTGTTGTAGGGAACGATAATGGGGGGAGCGCCAGGGACAACAGGTACAGATGGCAAGGTTGTATGTTGCTGGGCTTTGGGAATGGAAATAACCTTGTGAACTTCTCTGATCGGCGTTTCGGGTGTTTGCAAGCCAAAAAACACTACCCCTGCCACAAGCAATATAACTATTAATCCAAAGAGAATAACAAATAATCGACGCATTATGGCTTCCTGATGTAAAATTACTCGTTGATGTTTTAATAATAACAGCTTGATTTCATACCATACTACAATTAATTTTTAATAGTCTGGATTTTATAAATTCTTTCAAAAATTAAATAAAATCTCAATTTATCAATTTTTATTCCTGTATTTGATCGACCACATGACTGATATACCTAGCAAATTACTAAATCGACCACTTGTTTTAATCGGTCTGATGGGGGCTGGAAAAACAACGATTGGTAAAAAAATTGCAGACTTGCTTTCCATACCCTTCATCGATTCGGATAAAGAAATAGAAATTACGGCTGGATGCAGTATCGCCGATATTTTCGAACAATATGGAGAAGAGGAATTCCGTCGTGTGGAAAACCAGGTTATCCAACGTTTATTGGATCAAGCCCCCTTGATTCTCGCAACAGGTGGTGGAGCTTACATGCATCCGAAGACAAGAAAAACCTTAAAGGAAAAAGCAACCACCCTTTGGCTACATTGTGATCTGGAAACACTTTTCAAGCGCGTTTCCAAAAATACCAACCGCCCCTTATTGAATGTCAATAATAAAAAAGAAATACTCTCCTCCCTTATGGAAAAACGTTACCCTGTCTATGCCGAGGCAGATATTGTCGTTGAATGTAAGGATAAAGACATTGATACAACAATTAATCTTGTTATCTCAGCTCTAGAAAATTCAAGTAAAATGCATATTTTACCCATAACCCTGTCAAAAAATCATTACGACGTAATCATTGGTTCTGATATATTACAGCAATGTGGAACACTGATTTTACCTTTATTAAAGCAAAAGAAAGTTTTTATTCTGGCGGATCAGACAGTTGCCGACCTTCATCTGGACAAACTTATCCATAGTCTTGATTTAGTACACGTAAATTATGAAGTTATCCTGCTTCCTCCTGGGGAAAAAACAAAATCCTTTCAATATTATGAAAAAGTCACGCAAACATTGTTAGAAAAAGGGGTTGAGCGAAATTCAACGATTTTGGCATTCGGTGGTGGTGTTACAGGAGATTTGGCAGGATTTTCAGCTGCCACCGTGTTACGTGGAGTGCCATTCATTCAAATCCCCACCACCCTGCTTTCTCAAGTCGATTCTTCCGTAGGCGGAAAAACCGGTATCAATACATCGGTGGGTAAGAATCTGCTTGGGGCCTTTTACCAACCAGAAGCCGTTCTCGCAGATACAAAGATTTTGGACACACTCCCTCAAAGAGAATTACAGGCAGGTTATGCAGAAATTGTTAAAGCTGGTTTGATCAATGATCCAGAATTATTCAAATGGTGTGAAAAAAACGGTAAAAAAATCATAAGTAAAGAACATGCTTGTCTGGCCAAGGCCATCGAAATGGCTTGTCAATTTAAAGCAAGGGTTATTCAAAATGATGAATATGAACAGCAATCGACAGGCAGAAACCTCCTGAATCTCGGTCACAGCTTGGGACATACCCTGGAAGCGGAACTGGGTTATGATGGTCGTTTACTGCACGGAGAAGCCGTTGCACTGGGTTGCTGCCTGATTTTCAAATTATGCACTCAAATGGGAATATGTCCGGAGAAAGACACACAACGTGTCATTCATCATTTCGAATCTGTAAACCTACCTGTTACAATAAAAAGGCTTCCCCAACCCATACGGGCCTCAAATCTTCTTAATCATTTGAAACATGATAAAAAAAGCCAAAACAATAAAATAACGTTTATACTTGTCAATGGGATAGGAAAAGCTTTCACATCACAAGATGTTAGTGAAAAACAGCTGTACAATCTCCTAATCGAGGACGGTTGTATACAGGACTAAAATTGTTGCATATAAAACACATGAATTAATTCTAATCAATAAAGTATATATGAAAGATTGTCATTCAATAAAATCTTTTATAAATTGCCGAATATCTGAAAATCTTTATAGAAATTAGAAGGTAAAGACCTTTTCTGTGTTTTTTTAGTTACATTACATTAATAACTATAATCACCGCATTAAAATTCTTCTAATTTTTCAAAGATATAGATTATAGTAAATTATAGAGTATAAATTTAAAGAGCTTCCGCCTTAATTGGCGGTCTATCGCTCGAAACTTATAAAAGAAGGATGTGTCAAGATGCGTCTTCGCACTGCATTGCTTGCAACGACTTTCGCGGTTGCTACTCCCGCCGCAGCGATGGCTAGCACAATTACTGGCCCTTATGTTAGCTTAGGTGGCGGTTATAACCTTGTTCAAACACAACATGCCCATTTCAAAAATGGTACCAATGCCGGTGGCAGGCTTGATAACGGTAAGGGAACCTCATCAAAACTGCGCCATAATACCGGTTTCACAACCATGGGTTCTTTTGGTTGGGGATTTGGTAACGGTCTCCGCGTGGAAGTTGAAGGTGTCTATAACTACTCCAACATCAGCGGACGTCATGGAACCCCTGTTTCCGCATACAAAACCAAAGGACATGACCAAGGTTATGGCGGATTGATCAATGTTCTTTATGATATTGACTTGCGTCAATTCGGCATTGACGTCCCTGTCACCCCATTCGTGGGTATTGGTGCCGGTTATCTCTGGCAAAATATGGCTCCATTAGATACAGTTTACCGTAATGGCAATAAAAACCGTATCGGTGGAACAGGTGGAAGCTTTGCCTATCAAGGTATCGTCGGTGCCGCCTATGATATCCCAGGCGTTCCAGGATTGGCAGTTACAACTGAATACCGTATGATGGGTCAATTGGATGATCATCGTTCATACAATTCAAGTGCATGGGTTGGCGGAAATCATTATAACAGCCACAGAGGCGTTAAAATGGATCACCGCTTCAATCATCAATTTATTCTGGGTCTGCGTTATGCATTTGACACCGCACCACCAGCACCTCCTCCAGCTCCACCAACTGTAGTTGCTCCACCACAACCATCTGTAGCTCGCACCTACCTAGTATTCTTCGATTTCGACAAATCAGCATTGACACCTCGTGCACGTGAAATCGTAAGAGAAGCTGCTCAGGCTTCAACACGTGTTCAAACAACACGTATCGAAGTTAACGGATATACAGATAACTCTTCTGCACATCCAGGTCCTCGTGGTCAACGCTATAACATGGGTCTTTCAATTAGACGTGCTAAAAGCGTGAAAGCTGAATTAATCCGTGACGGTGTTCCAGCAACAGCAATTGATATTCACGGTTATGGTGAATCTCATCCATTGGTTCCAACAGGACCAAATACACGTGAACCACAAAACCGTCGCGTAGAAATTATTCTTAAATAATTTTCAAGAAATTATCTGAATAATGTAAAAGAGATACTTAGAATTAAGTATCTCTTTTTATTTTGAAAAACAATCAGGCCAATTTATTTTTGAAGGTTCTTTTTGATATCAATCGGTCATAAACAACAATTTTTTCAATTTATCAAATTTGGTATTGTTGGATCATCCGGTCTGGGAATTGATATTCTAGCTGTATACTTGTTACGACCCTTAACTGGATTAACCATGGCAACCCTTGCTGCTTATTTTATAGCCGCAAGTTCTAACTGGTTCATAAACAGACTCTGGACATTTGGAAATATTAATCATCGTCATTCTATTTTTACACAATGGATACGATTTATTATGACCAATATTCTTGGTTTTTGTTGCAATAGAGGAGTTGTTTTCTTTTTATTTTTCCTAAATTCGTTTTTTAGGTACTATGCTTTTATACCTTTAATTATTGGTGCAATGACTGGAATGCTAGCGAATTTCCATTTATCGCGCAAATTGGTTTATAATGATTCTATATCAAAAAGGTAAATTATTTTTTCCAACGTTCCAAAAGGCAGTTTCCAATTGAACAACATCCTTAAACTTACGTAGAATCATTGGATAACGTTGTTCCGCCCCATACTGAAAAGCAATTTGATCCAGAAACATAATACTTTTCTTTACAAGACTGTAATAGCTATCACTTCCGTACGTTTCCAACCAAGATAAATACGGATGGTCCCTTTTATCAAATTCTTGATCATTTAATAAATTCAAACCGATTTCACCATACCCTATCAAACATGGTAGTATTAGAATTACGATATCTAACAAATCACCCTGCATACTTTTTGTAAGCAAATATTGACTGTATGCAATAAGCTCGATTGATTTCCTTTCATTTTCAATAAAATCAATTTCTATTCCCCATTGCTTGCAATATGATAAATGCAATGGAAGCTCTATTTCGATAAGCCCTTTCAATAATGATAAAAAATATTGCATTTCCCATAATGAATTACTTTTATAAATCGCTAGGGCCTCAACACGACTGTAATCAAGAAGATATAAATAATCCTGAACTAGATATTTTCTAAATTCCTCTGCCGGCAAGCTTCCCTTACCCAGCGCCTTGACAAACGGATGATGGATAAATTGTTGCCATTCCTTCTGGCAATCCTGTCGTAACCGACCAAATAATCCTTCAGAAAATAAAGAATACGTATTTTTATCATTATCAAACATTAAATCTTGACTTTCATGACAAAAGCTTAAATAGCTGTACTATAAAAAACATTTTGAATAATAATATATACGGTTAGATTAATTTCCATATTACTCTTATCCAGTTCGTTTAAAATATTATTTTAACATATCAGGATTGTTCATTCTACCATGTCCACAACAATGCCAAGCACAAATGAAATACGGTCGCACTTTTTGAATTATTTTTCTAAAAATGATCATCAAATTGTACCATCCTCATCTTTGGTTCCCCAGAATGACCCTACTCTGCTTTTTACAAATGCAGGAATGGTACAATTCAAAAATGTGTTTACCGGACAGGAACAACGTCCCTATTCACGTGCCACAACTGCACAAAAGGTTGTTCGGGCTGGTGGCAAGCACAATGATCTTGATAATGTTGGATATACCGCTCGTCATCATACTTTTTTTGAAATGCTCGGAAATTTCTCTTTCGGAGATTATTTTAAGGAAAAAGCAATCTATCTGGCATGGAACCTAATCACTGGCGAATTTAAATTACCCAGGGAAAAACTCCTTGTCACCGTTTATTCGGATGATAATGAAGCAGCTAATTTATGGAAAAAAATAGCTGGCTTTTCCGATGACCGTATTATCCGTATTAACAGTTCAGATAACTTCTGGCGTATGGGAGATACAGGCCCATGTGGACCATGTTCAGAAATTTTCTATGACCATGGCGAAGATGTATTTGGAGGCCCCCCAGGATCCAAGAACGAAGATGGAGACCGTTTCGTAGAAATATGGAATTTGGTTTTCATGCAATATTTTGAATATCCACCAGGTACACGAAATCCCTTACCCCGTCCATCAATTGATACAGGAATGGGATTGGAACGATTTGCCGCAATTATGCAAGGGAAAAGAGACAATTTTGATATTGATACTTTTCAGGTCTTGATCAGGGCATCTGCTGAAGTTACTAATACAGATCCATTTGGTCCCCATAAAGTCAGTCATCGTGTCGTTGCAGATCATCTTCGCTCTTCGGCTTTCCTTATTGCTGATGGTGTCTTACCGTCCAAAGACGGACGAGGTTATGTATTACGTCGTATTATGCGCAGAGCCATGCGTCATTTACACATGATCGGCACTCAACAACCGGTATTTTACAAGCTTTTACCTGCATTAATCGAGGAAATGGGAAGCGCCTATCCTGAACTGATACATTATGAAACTTTGATTTCTGAAACCTTATACAATGAAGAACAACGTTTCAAATCAATGCTGGATCGGGGTCTTTCCCTTTTGAATGAGGAAAGCGGCAAATTACCGTCACATGGTAAATTGTCTGGTGATATTGCTTTCAAACTGTATGATACTTATGGTTTCCCTCTGGATTTAACAGCTGACGCGCTTCGTGAAAAAGGATTGACCGTTGATCACGAAGGTTTTGATAAAGCCATGGCCGAACAACGTAACCGAGCCAGAGCCGCATGGGTTGGTTCCGGTGATAATGCAACTGAAACAATATGGTTTGAACTCAAGGATAAATTTGGATCATCTGAATTTCTTGGATACAAGAATAATAGGGCTGATGCTGAAATTCAGGCAATTATCATTGATGGTCAATTGGTAAACCAAGCAGAAAAAGGTAAAGAAATCAGTATCTTGTTAAACCAGACCCCCTTTTATGGTGAAAGTGGTGGTCAGGCTGGGGATCAAGGAATCATTTTCAATAAAAGCAGTATTATCGAGATTAAAGATACGCAGAAGAAACTTGGCGAACTGATCCTTCATCATGGAATTGTAAAAAAAGGCCAGATTAAAATCAATGATACGGTCACGGCTGAAATTGATACTGCTTACAGACAGACAATTCAGGCACATCATTCTGCCACCCATCTGTTACATCGTGCATTGAGAGAACAATTCGGGACACATGTCACCCAAAAAGGAAGTCTGAATACAGCAGAACGCTTAAGATTTGATTTCAGTCTCTCCAAACCGATTACACGCAATGAACTGGATATTGTCGAAGCTAAGGTTAATGCACAAATCCGGAAAAATTTACCGGTCAGAACGCAAATCATGACGCCGGAACAAGCTAGTAGACTTGGTGCAATAGCATTGTTCAATGAAAAATATGGTGAGGAAGTCCGTGTGGTTTCAATGGGAAATGGAAATGATATTGCCAATCCACAAACGGCATGGTCCATTGAACTTTGCGGTGGAACCCATGTCAATCGCACCGGAGATATAGGTTTATTTCATATAATTTCTGAAAGCGGGGTGGCTGCCGGAATAAGACGCATTGAAGCCGTTGCTGGTTTGGCCGCGGAAAATTATTTCAAACAGAATTTAAATATATTAAATGAAATAGCCTTTCTTCTTAATACTGCCTCTGTACAACTTACCGATAGAGTGCAGTTCTTATTAAACGAAAGAAAAGAGCTAAAACAGCAAATATCCAAATTGCAGCACCAATTGACAATCGGCAAAGACATGCAAAATGACATTGAAACAATCAATGGCATTGAACTTATTTTCCGTGATGTTGGTGAAATCCCGCCAAAAGAATTAAAACCTTTGGCTGAAAGTCTTGTTAAACAGCTTCAAAATGGAATAGCTGTCGTATTGTCATCCTTTGGTCACAAAGCATCCATCGTTGTTGCCGTAACTGCTGAATTAAGCAAAATTGTAAGTGCAATTGATTTGGTTAGAATGGCGAGTTCGATTGCGGGCGGTAAAGGTGGTGGTGGAAGACCAGATATGGCGCAAGCTGGAGGACCTGATATTAATAAGGCAAATGATATTTTTGAGAAAATAAAAAGCCATATCAATTCTTTATGATACTGAATTCAAGGCAGGCTCATCATGGCCTGCTTTTTCATTATAATTATTGGTTATTTATCCTGCATGATCATACTTTCGCCGTAAAATTGTACATAATATCATACAGTTAGCTGTTCAATTCATTCCGAAATGAAAGATCACAATATGTCGGAAAACAACCCTCAACTAACCCTCTTTGATATTTTAAAAGGTGTAAAGAAATTTCGAACGGATATTTATCCGGAACGTAAAGAATTATATTGTCAACTTGCCAATGGACAATCCCCTAAAACACTTTTCATAACTTGTGCAGACAGTCGAATAAGTCCTGAATCCCTGACCCAGCAACCTCCCGGAAATTTATTTGTCTTGCGTAATATTGGCAATATTGTACCTGCTTATGGTAACAGCTTCGGAGGAGTAACATCCGCAGTTGAATATGCAGTTTCCGCCCTAAAGGTTTCTACAATTATTATTTGTGGACATTCTGATTGTGGCGCGATGAGTGCCCTTATACATCCTGAAAAATTGAATTCAATGCCAGCCGTAAGAAAATGGTTGCAATATGCCGAAACAGCCCATGCCATTACGGATGCACTTTCTGCCACTGATGTCGGCCCCGAAAGCATCCAAAGTTTAACGGAACACAATGTCCTGCTTCAACTTGCACATTTAAGAACTCATCCTTCAGTTGCGGGTGCCTTGGCAAAAAAAGAAATCATACTTCAAGGATGGTATTATGATATTCCAAAAGGTAAGATTTATGTGTTAGATGAAGAAACAAGAAATGATATGACCGTCGATGAAGCTATTTTTATGTTGCAGAATCGTATCAACCAAAATACCAAATCTTAAGAAAACTATTGCTGTATTGAGCTGCTGGTTTGCTTTTTTTGCATCTTTTACGCTGCATGCCAGAACAATCAAGATAACCACCTGGAACACAGAGTGGTTATTATCAAAATCAGATTTTGATAAATATGAAATACCAAATGATATTCAAGCAAGACACTCCAAGAATTTCACAAGATTGTCTTTATATGCAAGAAAATTGAACAGCGATATAATTGCCTTACAGGAAGTGGGATCAGTCGAAACCGCAAGACGAATCCTTCCTGAAGACCAATATGATTTTTATATAACTCAGGATAATATCGCCCAACATCCTGTTTTGGCCATTCGAAAAAAACTTTCTTACAATATTATAAAAAACCCTGATCTTACCGCTTTGAGTAAGAATGACAAAACCCATATTTTACGAAGTGGTCTTGATCTTACCCTATACGATCATCGCATAAATATTCGAATTCTGGTTGTACATTTAAAGGCTCATTGCCCTGAAAGATCTCTTTATTCCCAACAAAAAGCATGTAATATCTTGAATCAACAGAAAATAATTATCCAAAAATGGATTGCAGACAGAATAAAAGACAAACAGGCTTTCATTATTTTAGGAGATTTTAACCGTATAGTGTCATTTAATGATGAATTTTTTCAATCCTTGTCAACAGAATCTAGTTTATCAATCCCAACATCTCAACTTGCTTCACCATGCTGGGGAGGCAATTATTTTCTCGATGGATTTATTTTGGATCCAATCTTAAGTGAATCCACTATTCCTAATACGTTAAAAGTATTGGTATACAAAGAAAAACAATATATGATGCATGCTGATCTGTCAGATCATTGTCCTGTCTCTTTAAATTTGTCTTTATAACAAAAAATGATTTGTTCTTTTTTCACCTAAGATTTTTTAAATTTCCTCAATAATAAAAGCCTTTTATCACCTAATTTTTAAAAGGATCAATCTCGCAAGAAAGGTTAACCCTTTTATGATTTAGACAATGAAATCAGTTAATATTAAAAACTATCGTCTCCCCAGCCTCCATCATCATCACCCCAGTCACCACCATCATCAGAGCCCCAATCAGCAGAATCTCCAGAATTACCCCAATTTGTATCATTTCCGCTGTTACTGAAACCATCATCAGCATAATTATCAAATCCGGCACCAGAATTGTTACCAGCATCAAAATTCGGATCAACTGCGGTACCCTCACCCGTAAAGGGATCACTGCCAGCTGCTGTTCCTGCAAGCGGATCATTCGGATCTGCAGCAGACATTGGTGCAGCACCATTAACTGCATGATGGCCACCAAACAATCCACTCAATGCATTATAAGCCATCATACCCCCGGCAACACCAGCTGCCGTTGACAATGCACTGCCTAAAAATCCATTTCCACCCCGATTAAACATTCCTCGTTGATAACCTGGGGGATAATTCACAGCCGGAGGTTGTTGCTGTCCATAAGGAGTATTCATAGACTGATTTGTTTGTGGTTGTGGCCGATTAGGATTTCCTCCCCACCCTGGCGGCATTTGTTGGGATTGAGGCGACATTTGAGTTTGCGACCGGTTTCCGCCACCAAAAAGCCCTCCCAGAAATCCTCCTGAACGAGGTTGGCTTGATTGGGCCTGAGCCTGTTTCAGCTGTTGAATCTGTTGTTGCATCTGCTGTAATTGCCATTCCAGCTGACGAATACGATTCTGAGATTCAACCAAGGCGGCTTCCTGAACAATGGCCATTTGTGTCATACGATAACCCGCTTCAGGATATTTCTGCAAATTACTGTTAATCAGTTGATTGGCTTCAGAATCAATAGGGGGTAACGGACTGGCTGTTCCAACCGTATTTGGAGAAGCTGTTTTTTTCCCACTGACACGTTCAAAAAATTGATTGATCAATTGCTGTTCGTCATTATTCATCTTTGATTAACCTTTAAAATTATCTTTGGATTTCTCTTTGTATTTTAATTATAAGACAAATTTTTGAAGATGATTCACTTTTCTTGTCATATCATCAAGATCGTATTATTTATTTAATCTTATTCGTAACCATCGATAGACTAAAAAATAATTAACACTTATTATTCGTTATTTTTGCATTCTTTTGGAATTATATAATTCATGCCATCGCATACACCCTTTCAACCAGCTTCAACAAAAAAAACGTTATCATTCCAGGGACTGATCTTAAAGTTACATGAATTCTGGAATTCTCAAGGTTGTGCATTATTACAACCTTATGATCTTGAAATCGGCGCGGGAACATTATCACCACACACGACATTACGAGCGTTGGGCGACAAACCTTGGAAAGCGGCCTATGTTCAACCCTGTCGGCGTCCAACAGATGGACGATATGGTGAAAACCCCAACCGTTTACAACATTATTATCAATATCAGGTTCTACTGAAGCCATCCCCTGAGAATAGTCAGGAACTATTGCTTGAAAGTTATAAAGCCATCGGTATCAATCCAAAAGAGCACGATATTCGTTTTGTTGAAGATGACTGGGAAAATCCCACAATTGGCGCGTGGGGACTTGGATGGGAGGTTTGGTGTGACGGTATGGAGGTCACTCAATTCACCTATTTCCAGCAGGTTGGCGGGATAACAACCTCTATTCCTTCAACTGAACTTACATACGGCCTTGAACGATTGGCCATGTATATTCAGGGCGTTGAGAATGTCTATGATTTGGCCTTCAATGATCACGGTCTGACCTATGGAGAGGTTTTTCTCAGGGCTGAAAAGGATTATTCCCGTTACAATTTTGAATGTGCAGACACGACCCTTTTATTCAATCATTTCAAGGATGCAGAAAAAGAATCCAATGCGTTGGTCCAACAGAAACTTGCTCAGCCAGCCTACGATCAGTGTTTGAAAGCAAGCCACTTATTCAACCTGCTTGATGCCCGTGGAGTCATCAGCGTGAATGAACGCGCTTCCTATATTGGTCGCATTCGTAATTTGGCAAAACAATGTTGTGAAACTTGGCTGGCAGAGGAAAAATAATATGTCGGAATTGTTTATTGAACTATTATCGGAAGAAATTCCCGCACGCATGCAAAAGCAAGCCATGGAAAATCTTAACCGTTTACTGAATAATGCGCTGATCAATCTTAATCCCACTGATGCTAAAACATTCTCCACACCAAGACGTATCGCTGTTTCTATGCAGATTGACGCTACCATTCCGGCACAAGAGCTGGAGGAAAGAGGACCACGAATTACAGCCCCAGAAAAAGCGTTAGAGGGTTTTTTACGCAAACATGCGGCTCAAAAAAAAGATTTGATTGAAGAGAACGGTTTTTGGGTTTTGAAAAAAATTAAGCCTGAACAATCAGCCAGCCAATTTATTCAAGAAAAAATTCCGCAACTTTTATGGCAATTCCCCTGGCCTAAATCACAGCGTTGGGGAAATGGCAGCCAATTTACATGGGTTCGCCCATTGCATCGCATCACCTGTATTCTAAATGGTGAGGTTGTTCCTTTTACCTTGGCAAAAGAAAATGATGATGCGCATGGATTATCCAGCGATCAAATCACTGAAGGCCATCGTTTTCTTTTTCCTTCCCCCTTTACCATCCACAATACAAAACAATGGCAGGAAACATTGTTTTCCCATTATGTTATTGCCGATTCTGAACAGCGTCGCAATAAAATTCTTGCAGACATATCCAAGCTTGCAGAAAATAACAAACTTCAACTCGTTTCTGATGAAGGACTTTTAAACGAAGTTACGGGACTTGTTGAATGGCCCGTCGCGTATATGGGTAAAATTGATTCCATTTTCATGGATTTGCCACAAGAAGTAATGCAAGTTTCAATGCGAGTGAATCAACGTTATTTTGCACTGAAAAATCAAGATGGCTCACCAGCAGCACGTTTTATTTTTATAGCGAATATTAGACCAGACGATGATGGTTCCTTAATCATTGCCGGAAATGAGCGTGTTTTGAGGGCACGTTTTGCCGATGCCCGTTATTTTTGGGAACAGGACCGTAAAACACAACTTGTATCATATAACAACTCATTAAATGATGTTATTTTTCATGCCAGACTCGGCAGCCAATACGAACGTGTGCAACGTATTGTCAAAGTTGCAGGCTTTCTTGCAAACGAACTTTGCGCCGATGTGGTTCATGCACAACGTGCTGCTTTACTTTGCAAGGCTGATCTTGCAACAGGAATGGTTGGTGAATTCCCGGAACTCCAAGGTATTATGGGGGGATATTATGCTCAACATGATAACGAAAATCCTGCCGTAGCACTTGCAATCAAGGAACATTACAAACCTTGTGGTCCAAAAGACCAGACACCCACTGAATCATGCTCTGTTATCGTTGCACTCGCGGATAAAATCGATTTGCTAACCGCATTTTTTGCCATAGGTGAAAAACCCAAAGGATCTGGTGATCCTTTTGCATTAAGACGGGCTGCCTTGGGGATTATCAGAATCATCCGTGAAAACAATCTCTCTCTTGATTTAGAAAAAGTATTTGAATTCTCCATTTCAACACTTCCGAAAGATTTACAACAAGCTTCAGATCTGAAATTTTTGGCAAATTTCATGAATGAACGACTTATTATTCAGTTACGAAGTGAGGGTTTACGACATGATATTTTATCAGCAGTTTCACAAAAAAATCATTTAACTGATATTTCCGAACTTCTTAAAAAAGTTAATGCCATAAATCAAATTCTTGAATCATCCGAAGGAAAAAATCTTCTGGCCGCTGTCAAAAGAGCAAGCAACATTCTCAGAATTGAAAACAAGAAAGACGGCCCTCATCACGGTGAACCCGATCCGTCTCTTTTCCATACTGATGAAGAAACAAATCTGTACAGTCATTTAAAGCAAGCTACACAAATGATTGAATCAGCACTTGATCATAAGAAGTTTGAATTTGCAATGAATACTATAGCTTCCTTACGCTCTGAACTGGACATCTTTTTTGATAAAACTATTATTAATGATCCAAATGAAATCATTCGTCATAATCGACTTAAACTTCTCAATCAAATTGATAATGTGGCTAACCTTATTGCTGATTTTAGCCAAATTGAAAAATAGTTATATTAGATTTTAGCTGGGTCTGTTAATTCATAAAACAGCTGGGGCTTGACTTTAAAATGAGGTGAATAGGCTGAATCATTTTTATAAACCGCCTTTTCACCCCATTTTTTTTCCATAAATTCCATTTCATATGTGAAGCGTTCTTGGTGTTCAGGTCTATCATCACTACCTCTTGAATAGCTTTCATGATGAATGGCAATCACATCCATGCACATAATAATTCGATAACCTGCCTCTCTTACTTTCAAACATAGATCGACATCGTTATATGCAATTTTTAAATTAATTTCATCAAATCCATCTACCTCATGAAAAACTGATGCCTTTACCAACATCATGGCCGCTGTTACTGCAGTCAATTCCTGTGATAATACAGAACGTCCGACATAACCAAAATCATTCTTGATCATCCCCCTATTCATATGTTGGGCAACTTCCCCAGGACCAACAATAATGCCTCCATGTTGTATTCTTCCATTCGGATATAACAGTTTGGCTCCCACAATTGCAATATCATCAGCAAATTCCGCCTCATTCAACATGATTTCCAGCCAATCCTCATTTTCAATAAATACATCATTATTTAAGAATAAATAAAAATCGGATTTTATTTTTTGAGCAGCCAGGTTATTCAAACGTGAAAAATTAAATTCTTCTTGTACTGTTAAAAAATTTACAGTCTTTTTTCGTGAATAGTTTTTTATAAACTCCAGAGTTTCTGGTTTTTTTGACCCATTATCAACCAATAATATATTATAGTGGCTATAATTGGTTTGGTCCAAAATACGGTCAACGCATTTTTTGGTAATTTCAATCTGATCTTTGAAAGGGATAATAATTGTAACAGTTGATTGCGGTATCTTATTCCATGCAACCTTATACATCGTAGCATTCTCTATCGAGCTTACCATAGTTTCTTGACCCTTACGTTTCAAATGATCACTTACACAGGCTATACCCGCTTTTACCGCATATTGTTTATTGGCGGTTGTTTCCGCTGTTGAATTCGGAGTAATACGCCAGTGATACAAAATCTCCTGAACATGATGAATTTGCGATGATTTTAAATATTCTGTCAATCGCAAAATAAAATCATGATCCTGTGCACCATTATATTGCGATGACAGAAAACCGACTTTTCTAACATAATCAACATGAATCATGACAAAATGACAAATATAATTACACCCTAACAAATAACGGTAATTAAAATCAGGTTTTAAATTGGGTTCGGTAAATTCACCATTGTTATCAAGCTTATCCTCATCTGAATAAACAAAATAGGCATTATGACACTGCGCCTCCATTATCATCATTTCCAATGCTTCAGGAACCAGCAGGTCATCATGATCAAAAAAAGCAATCCATTGACCTTTTACCTGTTTCAATCCTTCATTGGTAGCTTCGGAAATACCCATATTACATGTCAGTGTAATTGCCTTGATCCTGTTATCATACAAAACATATTTTTTGATTTCTCTCTGTATTGATGCTGATTTTCCTCCATCATCAATCAAAATCAATTCCCAATTTTTATAAGTTTGACATAAAACAGAATCAACAGCCTCCCTAAAATGAGATAAATCAGGTTTGTAAACAGGACATATAATTGAAATTTTGGGAGATTTAAGTTTTATCTTTAAATCTTTCAAATTTTGTCTTTTTTTATCAAGTAATTTTGGTAAACTCGAGAAATATTTTTGTGCCCATAGATGATATTCATCAATTACATATTCCGGATAAGCGATTAAATTTTTAATTTCACTTTTTAGGGAATTAATTTCATTATATAGACTATCTATATGCTGATTCATTATTAATAGTTTTTGTTCCAACAAATCATCAACAAGGCTTGTTTGATAGGGGCTGTTTTTCACTTCTATATAATCAGGCATTACATACACGCGAAATTCCGCCTTAAAACATTTTCGAAGCACTTTGGGTATAACAACCGCAAAACCGCATCTTGGCTCACCATTATAAGCATTTGCCACATCAGGACGATATCTATTGGCCTGAACCATTTGTAATTCAATCCCATTCATGACAACAAGAATTGAACAGTTTCCTATATATTCTCCTGTTTTCAAATCCTTTTTCAAAACCCATCCAACAATTGAACCATTCTTCCATCCATCAATAAAAGATTCATATTCAACAGAATCGTTATTTCTTAATAATTGAAAATATACATAGGATACTTGCTTATTATTCTGTTTTGAATCAGAGATTATAAAAGGTGTTTCATCAATAAATTGAAATGATAGTTTATGCTTCTTATTATCCCTGTATCTTTCTGGTATGGAAAATTGAAAACCGATATCGCCGCGAAAGAAATTCAGCTTTTGCTGGAGAGTTTTATTTTCAATATCGCATTTAATTTCAGAAATCTTTACATCATCGATAAAAGCAGAAACAATTGTAGGTTTTTCAGGTTTAACTACGTTAATTGCCCATCCCACAAATACTCCCTCTTCAACTCTTTGACAGAAACCCGTACAGCGAGATTGAGCATTCATGAACCCCATCCTTTTAGTTAACTTAAATTTACTATTTCTTGCAAAAAATTATAATTTTTCAAAAATAAATATCATTATAAAAAAAGGTATGTAAAATTTACATACCTTTATTGAACTTCATTTAATATTTTATCACATCAACGGGCTACTAAAACCATAATCATTTGACGATTTTCGATCTTGGAAGTTTGTTCTGGCTTTGCAACATCTTCCATATCAACACGGAATCGATCCAACAATTGAACACCCAGTTCTTGATGGGCCATTTCACGTCCACGGAAACGTAACGTGATTTTAACCTTGTCACCACCAGCAATAAAACGCTTTGCCGCGTTTAGTTTTACCTGATAGTCATTTTCATCAATATTTGGTCTTACCTTAATTTCCTTAATATCAATGACTTTTTGTTTTTTACGTGCCTCATTCTTTTTTTTCTGCTGTTCATATTTGAATTTGCCGTAATCAACAATTTTCGCTACTGGCGGATCAGCATTTGGACTGACTTCCAATAAATTCAGTCCAACAGCATAAGCCATTTTCAAAGCTTCACGTGTTGGCACAATACCTAACATTTCACCATCAGCACCAACCAGGCGAACCTGTGCAGCACGGATCTCATCATCAACCAAGGGTCCTTCACGATTAGTCGCAGGGGTTATCGATGTTTTTACTATGGTTAAGCTCCTTCTATAAATAAATCATTGAAAAGGGGATTACTTACTCAAAAATTAGAAAATTGAACTTATCAAAAAAATCAATCTTGTAAATAACCCATTTCCTAGATTTAATAATAAACAACTTCTTAAAACACTATAATAGATTTTAAAAAAACTATCTAGTCTTCACAATAAAATTTAGCCTTTCGCTGCGCAAAGGGAACTCGTCCTTTATCTGGCGGTGATGCCTCTCGAGACAGTTGATCCATGGCTTCATTCAAAGCCATGATCTCTTGTGATTTTCCACCCAATCGACGTACTGCCAATTGACGTTCTTCCGCCTCCTTGCGCCCAATAACCAAAATGACAGGAACATGTTGCAGACTATGTTCACGAATCTTTGCATTGATCTTTTCGTTTCTATCATCCAATTCCACACGAATTCCCTGGGCTTTCAGCAGGGCAACGACTTCTCGGGCATAATTCTCCACATCATTTACAATCGTTGCCACAACTACTTGGACAGGTGCCAGCCACAAAGGGAAATGACCTGCATATTGTTCTATCAAAATACCAATAAACCGTTCAAATGATCCTAAAATTGCCCGATGAAGCATAACTGGGCGATGTCTTGCGCTATCTTCTCCAATATAAGCCGTCTTAAGCCGTTCTGGCAGAACATAGTCAACTTGCAACGTGCCACATTGCCAATCCCTTCCTATCGCATCACGTAAAACAAATTCCAGTTTGGGGCCATAAAAAGCGCCTTCCCCTTTATTAAGCTCAAATTCTACACCAACCTGTTTACAGGCTTCCTTCAAGCTATTTTCAGCACGATCCCAAATCGCATCATCTCCCGCTCTTTTTTCTGGACGATCAGAAAATTTGATGCGAAAACTCTCGAAACCAAGATCTTTGTATACTTCTGACAACATTTGGACAAACAAGGCTGTTTCAGAAGTAATTTGATCTTCTGTACAAAAAATATGCGCATCATCCTGAACAAATGACCGAACACGCATAATCCCATGTAGTGCTCCAGAAGGTTCGTAACGGTGACAGGCTCCAAATTCCGCCATCCGAAGGGGAAGCTCACGATAGGAACGCAATGTATGATTGAATATTTGGATATGACATGGACAGTTCATGGGTTTCAAAGCGTAAATGCGATCTTCATCCTCAACGGAAGCAATAAACATATTTTCCTTGAATTTGTCCCAATGCCCTGATGCCTCCCATAATGAACGGTCAACAAGTTGGGGGGTTCGCACCTCCTCATATCCATAACGACGTTGGACACGCTGCATATAAGCCTGTAATTCGGTATAAATTTGCCATCCTTTGGGATGCCAGAATACGGAACCTACGGCTTCATCCTGCAGATGGAAAAGATCCATCTCTTTTCCAATCCGTCTGTGATCGCGTTTTGTCGCTTCTTCCAATTGCGTCAGATAGGCATCAAGCTCTTTTTGATCACGCCATGCCGTTCCATATATACGTGACAGCATGGCATTTTTTGAATCCCCACGCCAATATGCACCAGCAACCTTCATCAGTTTAAAAGCTTTACCGACATCCCCGGTCGTTCTTAAATGCGGTCCACGGCAAAGGTCAAGCCACTCCCCCTGTCTATAAACTGTGATCGTTTCTGTTTCTGGCAAATCCCGAATGAGCTGGGCTTTATAATGCTCCCCATTGGTTTCAAAATATTCAATTGCTTTCTGCCGAGGCAGAACCTCTCTGACAAAAGGTTCATTACGCGCAATAATCTCATGCATTTTCTGTTCAATTTTACCAAGATCCTCTGGCTTGAAAGGTTCTTCACGGGCAAAATCATAATAAAAACCGTCCTCAATAGCTGGACCAATAGTAACCTGGGTTCCCGGATATAGTTCCTGTACTGCCTGGGCAAGTACATGGGCAGCATCATGACGGATTAACTCTAACGCCGCCGCATCTTTTTTTGTAATGAATTTTACTGACGAATCTTCATATATTTCAGTTAATAAATCGACTAATTTTCCATTCAGCTCCATTGCTAAAGCTGCACGGGCCAAACCTGCCCCAATAGATTGTGCAATACTTAAACCCGTAACCGATCCTTCATATTCACGAACAGATCCATCAGGCAAGGTAATAGATGGCATACTTAAAACTCCAGAACGCTATAATAAACCTAATAATAAACTTTAATGAACCCAGTTCAATTCTTGTGCAACCTTTTTTACGGAAAGATTTCTTAAATCCGCCTCATACAATATTTTGACATGTTTTCCACGTGGTGCGGTCAGCGCAGGATTACTTGATGATGAAAACAAAACAACAGAACACCCCCCCACCAATGCGGCAATATGCATTGGTCCTGTATCATTTCCGAGCGAAAATTGTGCATTTTTCATTAAGTGCCCCAACTGAAACAAACTTGTTTTACCAATCAAGTTCATTGCCTTCGGACATAATTGCAAAATCTGTCGGGAAATCTCTTTCTCTTCTTTTCCTCCAGCAATTATAGGGATCAACCCTTTTTCAAGACATATATTCGCAATCTCACCATAATACTGAATAGGCCATCTTTTCTCCATACGTCGTGCCGAGCAACCAGGAACTAACACAACATAGGGTCGATCCATGGAAAAATCAATCATTTCGGATAAAAACCAGGATAAATCAAG
Organism: Commensalibacter melissae; assembly: GCF_009734185.1. NCBI lineage: Bacteria > Pseudomonadati > Pseudomonadota > Alphaproteobacteria > Acetobacterales > Acetobacteraceae > Commensalibacter > Commensalibacter melissae. The sequence continues at coordinate 1,436,639 of NZ_CP046393.1, forward strand.
CTCGGGATAATCAGTTATACCAACCTTGCTTAACTGATCTTTCTGGCGATCAAATGTATGCAAGCGATTACGCTCCTCATTGTCATGTCTATGCGATGCTGTTTTTGCAATCGCCGATCCTTGTCTCTGTCCTGTAAACCTAAAGTAACGTGTCGATCGATGAGAAGTTTGTAAATCAAAGATATAATCATATCCCCGTAGTTTTTTCACTAGCCTAATCAATCCCGCAATATTGAACCAGGAAGGTTTATCATCAACAATAACACGATCAAACCAAGGTGATCTTTTAGCCAGATCAACAAATGGTGCAGATGTTAACAAGGTGATCTCTGCATTGGGATAATACTGACGAATGGCCGCAAACGGGTAAAAACTTTGGATAAAATCCCCCAAAGCACCCAAACGTATAATCAAGATTCTTTTAACTGACATCATTGATCTTTAATTTGTTTTCAGCAGGTAATATCTCGTTATAAACAGAAAGGGTTTTGCATTGCATCTGTTGCAAAGTATATTTTTTTTGAACCGCCTCCCGGGCAAGCCGACCGATCCAATTTAAATCTGCATCTGTTTTTTCCATCAACTGATCCAAAACAAATACCAAATTATTAACACTGCCGGGCTTAAAAAGGTAACCTGTAACATTTTCTTCAACTGTTTCTGCCGCCCCACCATGATTGGCAACAACCACAGGTTTCTCCATAGCCTGGGCCTCAATTACGACACGTCCAAAAGGTTCAGGTTTAAGGGAAGGTACTACAACGATATTTGCCAGTGCATAGACCGCAGGCATATCCTGGCTATTTCCCACAAAATAAATCGAATTTTTTATTTTTAGATAATCGGCTAAGGCAAGCAACTCTTTTAAAAAATGATCTTTTTCTTTGGCGGGACCGACAAAAATGCAGATCCAGTTCGGATGATTGAATTTTAATTCAGCAAAAGCCTGCAATAATAATTTATGTCCCTTCCACTCCGTAATTCTTCCCGGCAATAACAGGATCTTTTGCTCTTCAGAAATTCCCCAACTCTGTGCCAATGAACTTATTCGGTTACCTAACGGCAAACTCGGATCAAAAATAGTTAGATCAACCCCGCGTGGAATGATACATAGTTTTTGCTGGTTGACATGATATTCTTGTTGTAAATGATTAGCAATATAATGACTGATCGCTATCACCTTTTCCCCTTTGGTCATTACCTGGTTGTACCAACGTTTTCCGAACCATTTGGCCTGAAAAACTCCGTGCCAGGTTGTGACAAAACGGATATGACATTTTTTTACTGCCAACCATGCAGACCATGCCGGCGCTCTTGAACGTGCATGAACAATATCTACTTTATAATACTGGATAATCTTAATTAACGCATAATGATTTTTCCAGATTATCCACGGATTTTTTGAGCTTAGCGGTAAATGAATGTAAATTGCCCCAATTTTTTCGAGATAATGCTGCCATATTCCATCTTCACTGGCTACAATTGCAATGCCACCCGCCTGTATGATTGCTTTTGCCATATCAACAGTTCCCCGCTCTACCCCACCTGTACCCAATGCTGGTAGAACTTGCAATATGACCGGTTTATTTTCCATTCCGACTAAAATTTCATTAAAAATCTAAATCGGCATAATATTTGGGAGGGACTACACCACTTACCCGATCATTTAACAAGGCACGAAAACTGGGACGGGATTTTATCCGAACATACCAATCCTTTACCATTGGATATTTATCCCAGTTAATATCACCAATATAATCCAAGCTGGAAAGATGGGCTGCAGCGGCAAAATCAGCAATTGACAAATTATTTCCTGCCAGCCAAACCCTGTTTTCAGCTAGATAGGCAATATAATCAAGATGAAATTTTATATTCTGGTAGCCTTCTCTCAATGCTTGAGCATTGGGATTGCTATTTCCAAAAAGACGTTTGAACATTTTCTCAAACAGTAAATTTCGAGTGATTTCTCGATTGAATTTGTCATCAAACCAGGCAACCAATCGTCGCACCTCCACTCTTTCCGCCAAAGTGCGACCCATTAATAACGTGTCAGGATAGGCTTCTTCCAAATATTCGCTGATCGCATAGGAATCACAAATAGCCAGACCCGTTTCTTCTACCAGGACAGGAACGGTACCAGCAGGATTCATCGACAGGAATTCATCCCGTTTTTTCCATACAGCTTCGGTCATCAATTCAAAAGATAACCGTTTTTCTGCCATTATCAGCCGAATTTTACGACTGAAAGGACAAAGGGGAAGATGATACAATATTCGCATAAAGCCTTGCCATTATTCCACAAAATCTCTTTAGTGTAACATAATATGTTTTTTTACTGAAAATATTTTAAAATCAGTTTATCACTACAGTTTAACCATATAGCTTAACTTTTAATCAATTATAAAGGCTTAAATTCATCTTTTAAAAAATTACAAGATATTTATTTTTTCGTATATTATTATTTTATTTTTCAACTTTATCAAAACGTAATAATTTAGACGTCATTAATTTATTGATCTGTCAAACAGGAAATACACTCGTGGTGCATCATTCTTCGCATTCACTGCCCCCCTTACGGATCCGAGGCCGTTCGTTTTTGGCACTGGTTCTTTCACCAAAAGCCCCTCTTGTAAATTGGTTACAAAGCCTAGACGAACAAATTAAACGTTCTTCACAATTTTTCTATGGCAAACCTGTTATTCTCAATCTTGAACTCTTGACGGGCGATGAAGAAGGATTGGAAAAACTTTATCATGAACTTTTAGGCAGAAATATTCAGATTATCAGTATGGAAGGATTGCCATCCAACCCTTCTGCATTAAAGGACTGGCCTAGAAATTTCATTCTTACAGGAGGAAAGAATATCGACAATTTAAATCCCCCGATCGATTCTCCAGCTAAAAATCAATCCGTTCCTTGCTATATTACTGATGATCCCGTTCGATCAGGACAAAGCATTTTTTTTCCGGAAGGGGATATAATTGTTGTTAATTCTGTTGCATCGGGAGCGGAAATTAGCGCCGGTGGATCCATTCATGTTTACGGCGCCCTGCGGGGACGCGCTATTGCCGGTATAAGTGGACAACCCAATGCCAGAATATTCACCAGTCATATGGCAGCAGAACTATTGGCTATTGATGGATATTACATGACAGCAGAAGAAATTCCAGAGGCTTTTAACAATAAATCTGCACAGGTTTTTTTAAAAGAGAATGTTATTACTGTAACTAATCTAACAAAAACAAGGTAAATAATATTATATTCTGATATTTTTAGTGTTTTATTTGCCGTAAAATGATATTTTTAACATATTGAAAATGGATTATCATAAAGGAACAAGTATGTCGAAGGTAATCGTTATTACCTCAGGTAAAGGCGGGGTTGGTAAAACGACAACAACCGCAGCGATTGGAGCGGCCCTCGCCCAGACAGGACAAAAGGTTGTCGTCATTGATTTTGATGTCGGTTTAAGAAATCTTGACCTTGTAATGGGATCAGAAAGACGTGTGGTGTTTGATTTTATCAATGTAATACAAGGTGAAGCCACGCTTTCTCAAGCATTGATTAAAGATAAACGTATCGAAACCCTTTTCATTCTAGCCGCCTCCCAAACACGGGACAAAGACGCCTTGACTGAAGAGGGTGTCAAAAAGGTTATTGAGGAATTAAAAGAGAAGTTTGACTGGATAATTTGTGACAGTCCGGCCGGAATTGAACGCGGTGCTAAAATGGCCATGCATTTTGCTGATGAGGCTATTGTCATTACCAATCCCGAAGTATCCTCGGTTCGTGACAGTGATCGTATCATAGGCATCCTTGACAGTACAACTGATAAAGCCCAAAAAGGTGAAAAAATTAACAAACACCTGTTAATTACACGTTATGCAACAAACAGGGCAGCCCATGGCGACATGCTTAACACAGATGATATACTTGATATTCTTTCCATTCCCTTGATTGGTATCATTCCTGAAAGTGAGGAAATTCTCAAGGCTTCAAATATAGGTACTCCGATAACACTTTCTGCACCCAACTCTGCTCCTGCCCGTGCCTATGTAGATGCAGTTAAACGCTTGCAAGGAGAAAAAATAGACATTACCATTCCGACTGACAAAAAAGGGTTTTTTGACTGGTTGTTAAAGAGGAATAGATGATGAGTTTTTTATTTTCAAATTTCTTTAATAAAAAAAGTTCAGCGCCCGTTGCCAAGGATCGTTTACAGATCCTGCTGGCTCATGAACGTTCTTCTTCCAGCAATCAAAATGATTCAGATTTATTGCAAAAATTACAAAAAGAAATTATGGCGGTTATCCAAAAGCATATCTCCATTGATCAAGAAAAAATTCAGGTCAAAATTGATCAAAGATCTGCCTGTTCAACATTGGCTATTGATATTGAGGTTCCCCAACAACGTCAAAAAAAATTTTGATTTATACTTGATAATATCGATAGACTTTTATTATGTATTTGAGGAGCTTGTTATTGATCTAGAATAAAACTCCTCAACATTTATTTAGAAATGAACTTTTTTATCAAGCTCTTTCAAACCTCTTTTTCCATAATTGAAGGATGCAATACGGTCTGCTGAATCCTGAACTTTTTTGGGTATGTCAAAAGGATCAATCATAATTTCAACAATACGCGGTACTAAAGTATCATTTTCCAGTTTTTCCAGGCTTGTTTCCAATTCATCCTCAGTTCTGACTTGATAGTATGAATAGGGTTTATTATCACTCAAAGCATCAAATAGTTTATGATAGTTCCATTCAGGAATATCATTAAACGAGGAATATAACCCCATAATGCTGCGTTCGATTGTATAACCTTTATTATTCACCAAAAAAATGATTGGATTAAGATCATGCGCAAAAAAAGCTGATACTTCCTGCGCTGTTAATTGGAATGACCCATCCCCGACAAATAATATTTGGCGCCGTTTAGGTGCTGCCATTAATGAACCAAACAAGGCAGGCAATGAATACCCGATTGATAACCACAAAGGCTGATTAATGATGGTAATTCCGGCAGGAAGAGCCAATCCCCTGACACCTCTCATCGAGGTGCCTGCATCCGTAACAATGACATCATTTTCCTGAATGAAATGATCCATTTTTGTCCAAAAACGATTGAGGATTAATGCCTTGCCCTTTTCAACTGTCCATGAATGTTTTTTATTTTTATGAATGGAAGAGAATAAATTTGACTGTCGGGACAAGTCATTTTTTATTAGGCTTTTCAATAGGTCTACAGCACAGACATCCTCAAACACTTTTTTACCAACGATAGTGCTGAAGGGCATGATATTGATCATATTTTCTGGAATATTCTGCGTAAAATACCCAGAATTACTGTCTGTAAATTTTACGTTAATTCCTATTAAGCAATCAGAATTTTCAATGATATCTAAAACGGATCTGACAGAAGCCCCGCCATTATATTCACCAACCCATTGCAATAAACCCTGATCCAAAATTGCCTGTGCCGCTGATTGGGTGGCAAATGGAATATTCAATTTTTCGATAAGTTCTTGCGTAAGTTCTCTAAGTCCAAATCGATCTATGGCATTACCCAGCAGCATAGCCGGGCGTTCAGCATGTCGCAGACGTTCTTTAATGCCATGCAAAAGATTTGAAAGTTGTAAGGAATCACTCATTTGTAATGAACAGACCAGTTTGTCATCAGGGACATCAATCTCGAAAAACGTTATATCCGATGGGATTTGAATATAAACAGGTCTTTTTTCCCGTTTGCAAACTTTCAATACACGATCAATTTCCCCCACTGCATTTTGTGGCGTAAGGCGCGCCTGAGCGACAGTATAGGAGCGGTAACAATTCATGACATCTTCATAATTACCCTCCGCCGTGGTATGATGCAAAAAGGATCTTTGATTTATACTGTGTAAAGGTGGCGCTCCAGAAAGACAAACCATTGGCACGTATTCGGCATATGCTCCTGCAACACCATTAAGGGCACTCAGGTCACCAACACCATATGTTGTTAGTATTGCAGAAATTCCATTTAAACGTGCATAACCATCCGCAGTATAGGCCGCGTTCAACTCATTACGATTTCCAACAAATTTTATATCTTTTCTTTTTTCTGCCTGCATCAAAAATTGAAGATTATAATCCCCAGGCACACCAAAAATTGTGTTGATCCCAATTTGAGATAATCTATCCAATAAGAAATCCCCAATTGTTTTTTTCATATATTATCTCCTAATTTTACAATGTATTTCTTAAAATAGTCTTAAATTTAGAGACTGTTATCTCAATTGAAGAATCTCAAATTATACGAAATAAATATTTCAAAAAAAATTAACACTATCGTGAGGCAATATGCTGTATGGCTTTAACCATCGACATAACCCCATTACTTCGATTTGCTGACAACGCCCCTGCAAGTCCCAGATCCTTAACAAATTCAGGATCGATTTTCAAAATTTCCTCTGCTGTTCTTCCAGAATAAATCCTTAGTAACAAAGCGATCAGACCTTTAACTATCACGGCATCAGACGATCCAGCAAAATAATATTTATTTCCTTCCCGGGAGTAATTTAACCAAACCTGACTTTGACAACCAACCACACGAAATTTATCATTTTGCCATTCAACAGGAAAAGCAGGCAAATTATTTCCAAGTTCAATCAAATAACGATATCGCTGCGTCCAATCATCAAAAAGATCAAACTCATCCCTAATGGCATCAATCGCCTCTACCGCGCTTTGTTCTTCGGGTAAAATAAAAGAACCTGAAATTGACATAGATAAATCTCGTACAGCCAGACAAATTACAAATTAAAGAATAAAACGACTTAAATCACTTTTACTCGCCAAGGAAGCAACTTTTTCCGTTACATCCTTTGCCGTTATCTGAATCTCCTCACCTGAACGTTCAGAAGCTGTAAAAGAAACTTCTTCGAGAAGCTTTTCCATAACGGTTGCCAGACGACGCGCACCGATATTCTCAACTCTTTCATTAATATCTGTTGCCAATTGGGCAATTGAATCAATTGCATCATCCGTAAACTGTAACTTGACTTTTTCCGTTTCCATCAAAGCGATATACTGTTTTAAAAGTGACTGTTCGGGTTCTGTTAAAATCCGACGCATATCTTCACAGGTTAAAGCCGATAATTCAACACGAATCGGTAGACGCCCCTGTAGTTCCGGCAATAAGTCAGAAGGTTTAGCCAAATGAAAAGCACCAGAGGCAATAAAAAGTATATGATCGGTTTTAACCAGACCATATTTTGTTGAGACAGTCGTTCCCTCTATTAATGGCAGTAAGTCACGCTGTACCCCTTCACGGGAAATATCGGCACCACCACGCCCACCACCTCCTTCATAAGAACGGGCACAAACCTTGTCAATTTCATCCAGAAAGACAATTCCATGATTTTGTGCACGCTGTATAGCTTCTTGCACAAGCGCATCATTATCCAGAAGCTTATCAGATTCTTCACGAATTAATGCCTCCCGGGCTTTTGCAACCGTCATACGGCGTGATTTTTCAGAACGGTTCATGAACCCTTTCATCATATCGGTAAAATTGATAATCTGGGCCGATGGCATCCCCGGTATATCCATTTGATTAACAGGAGAGGATATATCCGCCACTTTAATCTCTATTTCCTTGTCCTCTAAATCTCCATTAACCAGCATCTGCAGGAATTTATTACGTGTTTCTGCTGTCGCTCCATCTCCCACCAACGCCGTTACTATTCTTTGATTTGCGGCATCTTTTGCCTTTTCAACGACATTGCGACGTTTTACATCACGCAACATGACCAAAGATGCTTCAACCAAATCGCGAATAATGCTTTCCACATCACGACCGACATAACCGACTTCGGTAAACTTAGTTGCCTCAACTTTTAAAAATGGAGCTTGTGACAAACGGGCTAATCGACGAGCAATTTCCGTCTTACCACAACCCGTTGGTCCAATCATCAAAATATTCTTAGGAACGATTTCTTCCCGCATCCGGTCAGATAACTGAGCTCTTCTCCATCGATTGCGCAAAGCGATAGATACAGCCTTTTTTGCTTCATGTTGACCAACAATATAACGATCAAGTTCTGCAACAATTTTTTTCGGAGTATAGGTCGGGATTTGCATATATTATTTACTTTCTGCGTTCAAAGTCTCTACAACAAGGGAGTGATTGGTATAAATACAAATATCCCCAGCAATTTTCATGGCTCGACGTGCGATTTCTTCCGATGTTAGTCCATCAACAGTCAAAAGCGCCCTTGCGGCCGCCAGAGCATAATTACCACCGGAACCAATGGCTACCACCCCGTCTTCTGGTTCCAGTACATCACCATTACCTGTTAACGTGTATGAATGAACATGATCAGCCACAAGCAGCATTGCCTCAAGTCTTCTTAAGTAACGATCCGTTCGCCAATCCTGAGCCAACTCGACACAAGCCCTTTCCAACTGATTGGGATAACGCTCCAATTTCTTTTCCAAACGTTCCAGCAAGGTAAAAGCATCCGCTGTCGCCCCTGCAAAACCAGCCAATATAGAACCGTTTTGTCCTATTCTCCTGACTTTCCTCGCATTACCTTTTACAACTGTATTACCCAGTGTTACCTGGCCATCACCTGCTATTGTCACCTGCTTTCCGTAACGGACACATAAAATAGTCGTACCATGCCACTGAATAGGATCATACGTAGATGAAGTGTTATTTTGCATATCTAGGGTTAACCTTACATAAAATTATATGATAATAATTATCCGAACTGGTTAAGAAATCAATTCTTCTATACGCTTTGTCAAGACCCCAAGTGAAAAAGGTTTGGTTAACAATTGTATTTTATTGTCAAATGTCATGGTATTTATACCATGTGCATAACCAGTAATAAATAATATTGATAAATTCGGCCAGATCTTACGCGCAAATTCAGCAAGTTTGTTTCCATTTACTCCTGGCAACCCGATGTCGGTTAATAGTAAATCGACATGCATATGATTACAATCCAAATCTTGTAATAATGCCATTGCCTTTGTGCCATCTTCAGCGGCAATTACCTCAAACTGCATTTCATCCAGCAATTCCACCAATAATGGGCGTAAAATGGAGTCATCCTCAGCAACCAAAATTATTTTTTTTGTTTTTTGTTTTTGTGCTTCAATCAACATTTCCTTATGCCTTTACGTCAAAAGGAAAAATATAGTGTTCAGACTCTATAATCATTTTAAAACTATATATTCACTTCGTTATCTATATTATCATTTAAAAAAAATATTAAAAAGCGATTAAAGAATAAAAATATGCATCTACGTTTTATATAAAAATCATATTAGATTGGTGACATAATATAATATTAATTTTTGATTTCTATTTAATTAATTTATATTAATATTCAAATATGTTGATGGAAATTTATTAAATATCTATCTTTCCATTTCACTATATATGGGTAAATATATACTTATATTTGTTCCTGCTCCCAATTGACTTTGCACATTAACCTGTCCCCCCGACTGTTGTGCAAATCCATAAACCATTGCCATTCCCAGTCCTGTTCCCAACCCCATTTTTTTTGTTGTGAAAAAAGGTTCAAAAATATGAGCAATGGTTTCAGCACTCATTCCCTCGCCTTCATCCTGAATGATGGTGATTGCATAAGAACCCGGATTTAAATGAAGCCGTTTGCCTTCATCCGGACTAATATCTTTCTTATCCAAAATGATAGTTATTACACCTCCATTTTTCATGGCATCTACTGAATTGATACACAAATTCATGACAGCCAATTCAAATTGTGATGGATCTGTCTTAACCGTCAAAATACCCGATACATTATTTTTAAATTCAAGATGAATTCTATTTGATTGGTTGGCTTCAATCTGCTCTTTGAACCTTCTTTCATAACGCATCTGAAGAGTTTGGGACAATAGATCAAAATTTTTACGAATAATCTTGGTGAGATCCACTTCCTGCAAAGATAATTTCTTTCTTCTGCTGAAACTCAAGAGTCGCTCTGTCAATGTGCTGCCTTTTTTTGCCGCCTCCAAGGCGTTATTCTGCAACTGCTTAATTGTATCCATGATTTCAGAATTACCCGAAACCTCCAACAGCTCTTCGGATAATTCCAACGAACCGATCATTGTTGTCAACAAATTGTTGAAATCATGAGCAATTCCCCCAGCCATTGTGCCAAGAGCCTTCAATTTTTCCGACTGCCGCAACTGCATTTCCAATTCTTTCTGTTTAGTAATATCCAGCTCCATCAGTACAGAAGGATGCGTAATTTCACCCTTTGCTCTATCCAGCAATAAACGGGTAATCATAAACCATTGTGACGATTGTTTGGAATTATTCGAGGGAACCTCCAATATTTCCACAAAGCGCTCCTCTTTTTTTAAACGCTGGTTAAATCTTGACAATTCTTGCGACGTAAAGGACGGTTCAGTTTCCTCTTCTGTTTTTCCAAGGCATTCGGCAATGGTCAATCCCCGTCGATTGGCCGCCAACTGGTTCATACGGGTGAAACGACCCTCTTCATCTTTGAAAGCAAGGCCATAGGGCAGATTATCCAACAACCCTTTTAACAATAAACGTTCATGCATTAGTTTTCTTTGAAATTCTGATCTTTTAACGGCCCGTTTTACAATTTCCTTTACCATGAAAGGATCCAGCGGTTTTGGAATAAAAAACGATATTCCCCCTTCATTCAACGCCTTGATCAGAATATCCGTTCGGCTTTTTGGTCCCAAAAGAATACGTGTAGCAACAATAAGATTACGAACACGGGCAAAAAAAATATTTCCGAACATGCAGGGCATGAAATTATTATAGATAATGGTGGAAAAATGAGCCCCCTTTTTAATCATATCCAAGGCATGATAGGAAGATTCTGTAAGATATAAAGAGTAATCCTGACCCAGAATTTGTTTGAATTCCTTTAAAATCCTGGAATCATTATCAATGATTAATATCGAAGGCTGCGTATTGTTACCCATACCCAATTCTCTAAAAAGTATTTATTGATATATATGGTTTGCCTAGATCAATAATTAAACAGGATCTACAAAAATACCATTCCACTTATTTTTCTCAGAATATCTGATATGGCAAGTAAATTCACTGAAAATTAATATGTTTCGGTTCATTAATTATTTTAATTCAAAAAATTAAAGATTTATATAAAGAGTTTTATTATAAGATTTATATCAATATGCTACAGTGTATCTTCTTTTTATTCAGTTTAAGGATAGTTTCGTGAATAAATTTTTCTCTAATAATACACGATCAGAAGAACGGCTAGGCCACATCAGCCAAGAATATACCGATTCAAGAAATTCATCCAAAGTGTCCAATCCATTTTTAAATATTCTCTGGTTCGCTTGTCATTTCTGCTTTTACTTGATCCAGCAAGTCGCCGAAATTTTCGCCCCGTTATTCTTGGTTATTGGTATCATATGGAAATTATTGCCTGCCATCACTTCTTCATTAATAGCCATTATCTCCTCATCAGATCCTCAAACAGGTGAGCTTGTGAAACATGGAGGCAACCTGATTCCCCATTCAATTATGATTGCAGGACATAGTTTAACTGCAGGAAAATTAATTTTCGATGGCGTTTTACTTATTATGTTAACCGCATTATGTGCGACCGTAACTGTTTATTTGGGACGTAAATTATAATCCATTTCCTTATCTGCCATGAAACCTTTCTGCAATGATTCAACTTGACAAGGTAAGCCTTTATTACAGACAAGACTGTCCGATTTTATCAAATGTCACACTCCATATTCCCCAAGGTAGTTTTTGCTGGTTAACAGGACCATCAGGAATTGGAAAATCAACCTTGCTCCAGATGTTCCATCTTGAAATAATGCCTAATGCTGGGCAATTACAAATTTTGGAAACAAACATACATAAAAACCGTCGTTTAACTATTTGCCACTTAAAACAAAGAATAGGCATCATTTATCAAGATTTTAAACTTATTCCCAATTTAAGCATTTATAATAACATCGCTCTACCCCTTCGACTGCAGAATACGGATGAATCCATAGTAAGTCGTTGGACAAATCGAATTCTCCAATGGATGAATTTGCAAAATAAGGCTGAACTATACCCTCGAACCCTTTCTGGAGGGGAGCAACAACGCGTTGCAATTGCCCGAGCTGTCATTCACAGACCTGATATTTTGTTGGCTGATGAACCCACCAATGCGCTGGATGAGGAACAGGTATTACGTTTAATGGATCTTTTTTTTGATCTTAATGATTTGGGGTGCACAATCATTATCGCCACCCATAATGATAATCTCATCCATCAATTCCCTGCCCCTAGACTAAAATTAAATAATGGACAAATACGAATTGATGATGCTTTTAAAACATAAAACCACTGATGGATTGAAAGTCAATCTAGCTTTACCCGGGCAATTTTTAATTCCCCTTGTTGCTGCAATGACCTTTTTGGCCACCCTGATGATTGCGGGAACCTATGCTGGTCAAAATCTAGCAAATCGTTGGAATACAGGGGCAGCGTCCACAGTAATTCTACAAATTCCCCAAAATAACCTCCAGATTTCGTCTCAAAATACAAAACAAGAGAATTCCGACAATAATGCATCAATCCGGCAAATTATCACCCTTCTCTCGACCTCCAGGGAACTTGTCTCTTTTCACAAACTTGATGATAATGAAATAAATGAATTATTAGCCCCTTGGCTGCATGAAGATTTTGACAATCTTGCCCTTGCCATTCCCGCAATCATCGAATTACATTTAAAAAATAATACAAAAATTTCAGGCCAGCTTGAAACTTCCTTACGCAAAATCGAACCCAATATCGTTATTGAAGAAAGTAACTTCTGGGGTCAACGCTTAAATGTTCTTGCAAATAGTTTGCAAACCTGTGCATTTCTTGCTTTTCTTACCGTGATTTTTGTCGCAGCCATTGTAATAGCCATCGCCACCCGAACTGGTTTGATACAATGTAAACAAACAATCGAAATACTTCATAATCTAGGCGCGTCAGATCACTATATATCCATACGCTTTGCACGAAGGAATGCATTTCTTTCTCTTATCGGAGGTGGCATCGGCTTAATTTTCTCAATTCCCTTATTGTTTTTTTTAACCTATCTGAGTCTGCCCTTCAGCAGCAATCCGAACTGGGAAACAGTTTATCAGGGGTGGTTTAGCATTTTAACCTTGTTACCATTTAATCTATTGATTTTAATTATCATTTTACCTTTATGCAATTATTTTATAGGCTGGATTTCAACAACACTCATTGTTTATTATTGGTTAAGACATTTGACATAAAATGAAAAAAAAAATCTCTCAGAATTTTTTGATCAAGATTATTGGAATCATCATTTTTTTATGGTTAAGTGGTTTTGTTGTTTTTATATATGATTTGTTAAGTTTCTCATCTATCCCCCCTTTAACGGACGGTATCGTCGTATTGACCGGTGGAACCGGAAGAATCCATACAGCCATTAGATTTCTTGAAAAAGATTGTTCTCAATATCTGCTTATATCTGGAGTTGGAGCAACAACAACCCTGCAAGATTTAAAGAATTCAATTACGAATTTTCCTGCAATTTCATGTCAAGACCATATTTTACTGGGACATAATGCAACGTCCACCATGGGTAATGCCATTGAAACAGCGGCATGGGTTCATTATTACCGTTTGCAATCCCTGACGGTAATAACTTCAAATTATCATATGCGTCGAGCCATTCTTGAACTTAGAAACCTTATATACGATATTCCTCTTTATCCCTTCTCAATCAACACCATCAATAAAGATAATGTTTTAAAAATATCTTCTATTCGATTATTATTTATCGAATACAATAAGCTACTTATGGCCTATACAGGATTAATTCACACGACAAAACCAAAGCATGATTTAATCAATATTAAACATTAACGGATTTCATGACCTTTATGACTTTTATTCGATCACTACTTTTCTCAATATATTTTTTTACCCTAACCCTGTTCATGGGTCTTTTTGCTTTTTATATCCGTTATTTTGCAAAAAAACATGCCTTGGCCTATGCACAATTATGGACTGAGCTTTCAATCAAGGGTCTTACAAAAATCTGTAAAATAGAGATTGATATAAAAGGCAAAGAATTCTTACCCAATGACTCATCTTTTATAATAGCGTCTCAGCATCAATCCGCCTTTGATACCCTGATATGGATGAATCTTTTACCGCGTCCTGCCTATATAATGAAAAAAGAGTTGATACATCTTCCACTTGTCGGGCCAATGCTTCTCTTATCCGGAATGATTCCCCTTGACCGTCAAGGAGGTGCAAGGGCTTTGAAAAAACTTGTCATGAATTGTAAAAACGCTATAAAAGATCAACGACAAATTATTATCTTTCCTGAGGGTACACGTTCACAATATGGTAAAAAAGTTAAACTGCAAGCCGGTGTTGCAGCTATTGCAAGTCAACTTGACCTTAAAATTGTTCCAGTTAGCACCAATTCAGGGTTACATTGGGGGCGCCACTCTTTCATAAAAAAACCTGGAACAATTTATATTAATTTGCATCCAGTCATTACAGACCTGTCAAATCGCAAGAAAGTGTTATTTGCCATAGAAAAAAGCTGGGATAATAATATCATGTAACATTTTTTATGAATTGTGGATAAGTTGGTGGATCTATTTATTGAAAATAAAATAACTTTAAAAAAAAGAACACAACGAAAAGATAATAATTTGCGCCTACAAGCCATTCTTTACGATTCCTTTTCGATTTAACACATGCTTTGACAAAATGTGGATAATTTACCGATAATTAATAATTCTCCATAATTATTATCGCAAAATTAAATCTTGCTAAATCATGCTTGCTTACTTAATATCCACACATTAAAAATTGAAATCATTCCTTTTTAAGCCTATCAAAATTGATCTTTTGCCTTACGTAAGCGTGCAAACTCCTCAACGGTCAAGGCCATCAAAAAAGGATTGGTTCTCTTTTCAATTGCCAGCATGACAGGCAAGGATGGTTTATTTTCCGAACGCAATTGCTGCACTTGCTTCAAACGATTTAACAAATCTTCATTGTTTGAATCCACTGTCAGGGCAAAACGACCATTATCTTCAGTATATTCATGAGCGGCATAGACCATAATTTCATCAGGCAGGGACTTTATCCGTTTGAAACTTTGAAACATCTGTTCTGGACTACCTTCGAATAAACGACCACAACCAAGGCTAAATAGAGTATCTCCTGTAAAAATTATACCTAAATCATATGAATAATAACAAACAGATCCCAGAGTATGACCTGGCGTATTTATAACTTCAAAAAAACCGAAACCCAGGTCGATATGTTCATGATCCTGTACATAATCCGTAGCATCCACAATACTGTTTCTTTCTTTATCAGGCGCATATATCTGACAATTAAATTTGTCTTTCAATTGGCGAATGCCCCCTGTATGATCTGAATGATGATGCGTGACAAGTACCGATTGCAAATTCAGCTTTTTATCTTTTATAGTATTAAAAACGGGAGTAAAATTACCAGGATCGACAATAGCTGCATTTCTGGTTTTTTTATCATATAATAGCCACGCATAATTGGTTTCATAAAAAGGAATAGGCTTAATAAGAACAGACATTCTCTTTCTTTATTTCAATATTTTATTCTTGTATAACAAAACGATTCTTCTGGAAATCAATAATGAATCCTAAGGCTAATTCTAGTATTATACCAAATAATACTCAACCAGGATCAGTAATCTATCTTACTGATAAGTTTCTGCACCTGTGGCCAGATCTACGAGGGCTTTCTTTGCTCACCCTTGGTACTATTCCTCAAGATTTCATTCTGCAATCTTCACCCCATAATCATATTCAGGGTAATCTTGCAGAGAACCTAAATGAATTATCCAATTTAGAAAATTTTCCATCAGTAAAAACATGTTGTTTTACATACAATCGTTTTCCTTTCGCAAAATGCAGTTTTGACCGAATCATTTTTTATCCATTCTTTCCGATCGGCATCTATAACATTCATAAAACTTTAAGGTCTTGTTGGGAAATTTTAAAAGATGATGGCAAAATTTTGCTTTTACTTCCTAATAAATTAAAATGGTGGGGAATATTTAATTTATCTAATTTTTTTGAGTATCAAAAAAAAAGTTTTTACATTTATCAATTAAAAAAAATATTAAAAGACCATATGTTTCAACTTGTTTATTATGAAAAAATTATTTATTTTCCATCTAAAATAATGAATTCCTTTTCCCTATATGGAAATAAGCTGTTAGAATTTTTAGGTCATTTTTTCATTCCCTTTGGAGGAGAATACCATCTGATTGAAATCCGAAAAAATCTCTATGCCCCGATTACAATCTTTTCCGCTTCAAAAAAAAGAATTTTAAATCAAAAATTACCGAAACCCAACTGGAATCGCAAAAGAAAATTGTAAAAATAACAAACGACCATCCCCTAAGGAATTCCCTGATGTCTATTTTACATTCAATCCGAACAAATATTAGTAAACCGCACAAAGCTGGATATCCTTTTCTCTGCATCTCTGCTTTGATAAGTTTTATTGGCTATCGCATTCATGCTCGGATCGGACATTTAATTGGTCTTATAGGAAGCTTATTTTTTGGGTTTTGCTGGTATTTTTTTCGTAATCCCAAGCGAATTATCCCCCATAAAAATGATATTCTTATTTCCCCAGCAGATGGAACTGTTTCAGCCATAAACTATATTCCCCCTCCTGTTGATTTAGGTTTGGGTGACAAACCGGTCTGGCGCATTTCTATTTTTCTTTCCATTTTCAACGTCCACTTACAACGCATCCCTGTCGCTGGAAAAATTACCGCACGATCATATATCAAGGGAAAATTTTTTAACGCTTCGCTGGATAAAGCATCAGAACATAATGAACGCAACGCAATTTGCATAACTTTACCAGATGGAAAAAAGGTGGTTGTTGTTCAGATTGCCGGATTGATTGCCAGAAGAATTGTATGTAATGCCGATATAAATCAACAATTTAATATGGGTGATATTTATGGGTTGATCCGATTTGGCTCCAGAGTGGATCTTTACCTGCCCGATGGGTGTCAACCCTGCATTGAGGTTGGGCAAACAATGATCGGCGGCGAAACGATTGTTGCAAAATTATAAACGCTCTTTTAACCCAGAACATAAATTAATGTTACGACAAAAAATTCGTCCCCGAGTCAAGGGAATTTCCTTTAATCGGATTATTCCAAACTTATTGACAATTCTTGGATTGTGTGCCGGTCTGATCAGTATTCGCAGTGCAATTCATGGAAGGTTCAATGAGGCTGTTATCGCCATATTAATTGCTGCCTGTTTTGACGGGTTGGATGGGCGAATTGCCCGTTTATTACGTGGTACAAGTCGATTTGGTGCAGAATTGGACAGCCTTGTCGATTTTTTGTCCTTCGGGGTTGCTCCAAGTCTTGTCTTATATTTATGGTCCCTTAAAAATGGAGGGGATTATTCTTTTATTCCCTGTGCAATATTTACGGTATGCATGGCTTTACGTCTGGCACGGTTTAATGCCGCACTTGATGATAACAAGCCTCAATATGCCAGCAATTTTTTTACGGGTGTCCCTGCCCCGGCAGGTGCTGGAATAGTTTTATTTCCTGTTTTTCTTGGCTTGGAAAGCAAGCATTATCAAATTGATTTTCTTAATTCCATCGCCCATTCCGAAATCCTGACAATTACAATTTTAGTCATAACATCTTTTTTGCTGATTTCTACCTTACCGATCTGGTCATTCAAAAATTTTAAAATTCCCACACCTTACGTCATGCCTATATTTTTAAGCACCTGCATCTTCGCAACTATTTTGGTAGCAGATCCTTGGGGAACCTTGGCTTTAAGCGGGATTTTATATCTGAGTCTAATTCCGCTGAGTTATCGCAGTTACCATCGTCTAAAAGCTGATGCCCAGACAATTCTTGTGAAGACGAAAAAGGGGGAGGACTTTTTGAATAAAAATTAGAAGACGTATTCCGTTTCAATTTCATTAAACAATCCATAATTGTGGAAGGTAAAGGCGGACATCCTTCAATTTGCAAAATACATTCCTCGTCACCAACATTTTCACCCAAGATCGCATAATTACTTGCAAAAATATGTCGGTTAATTGCACATGATCCAATTGTTACAATCGCTTTTGATTTAGAAATCAATTTCCAGCTTTTTTCAATATAAGGAAGCATAGCACGAGTAATCAGCCCTGATATTAACAACAAGTCTGCATCAGCAGGATGTCCAACAAATTTTATCCCCGCATCTTTTATATCATATGCGGTCCCGTTTAAGGCCTGCAGTTCAAACGTGCATCCATTACAGTCTCCGCATCCAATATGAAATACATGCATATCCTGTTTTTTTTGACCGGCAAATTTTTGAACAGGTTTTATTTTTCCAGTTAATGAATCGATTAACGATTTAATAAAAACCACTAGTTTTCCTTTTATAGATCTACGCCTGTTACCAAATGACCAAATGACGCCTTTATCAATACATGATTATCAAAATGTTCATTTTTTAATACATCTTGCAAGACATAGGCCTGATTGGCACCAGGATCACGTATAAATACGTCTTTTATAACCCCCGCTTCTAGTCTCACATAATACCATAAATCCCCTTGTACCCCTTCACAAACACCAACCCCTTCCCCATTTAATTTTTCAATAATAATTTCTTGAGAGGATTTGAACGCTTCCTCATTATTTTCTTCCCTTAGAAGTATATCAATTATATTTAACGATGTTTTTATTTCAACAAACCATAATTGCATACGTGCATCAACATCCCCTTTTGTAAAATTCGGAGGTGGCAGCCATTCCAATCGGTATTCAGACATATACCGACGCAAATCCACATCCCGTCCGGAAGCCCGCCCAACAATTCCACCTATATTGAAATCAATTGCTTTTTTTAAAGATAAAATTCCCATATTTTGAAGATAGTCACCCAGGCCAGGCAAGGTTATAGCCAAATTAAATGCCTGATCAATCAAATATTTAATTTTTTTAGGAAAATGTCTTTTTTTATCATTTTCTTGCCCTAAAAAAACAGCACCAGGAAAAACACAATCCATTAACCAGCGATGCCCAAAATAATGTATATTCCAACGCATAAGGAGTTCACGCGCCAGATCACACCGGCTGGCAACCAACTCTACTTCTAACACGCGAAATAAACGTGTTAAATAAAGTAGATAGGCTGCAATTCTGGATAATTCAGAATATAAGATACGTTTTCTCAAAACAGGCAAGGAAGGGACAAAATTTGCAATATCTTCAATCGCATGAGAAAAGGCAATCTGATGCGCAACGGAATCAAGTGCGTTAATACGGCTTATTAAAGGTAATATTTCCAAACTATTTCTATTATACAGATTGGATAGAATTCCTCTATGCGTATATCCGTACACTGATTCAGCTCGGATAATCCGCTCACCCATATTAAGAAAACGCCACAGCACAGGCAATTTTTCTGTCGCATTGGAGGGATCAATAACCGTTATCTCCCCTCCATTATTCAGTAAATGAGAGACAGATGGATTTTCTTGTCTTTCTGGAGGCCATAAGACAGGCCCTGGTTTTTCTGACAATGGCCAGCAGTTATTCCATAAACCCCGATCCAACCATGGGCGTAAATCAACAGCATTCATTGCTTCCTTACCCCATAACTCCCAGATCATTCTTTCATATATAATGGCAGCGGGTCTTACAGAAGACAAGGCCAGATAACGGTTCATTGATGCGGAAATACGAACGCCAATGGGCTTGTATCCATTCTCAAGAAATAAAACAAAAACAGTATCCCCCTTACACCACATCGTTAGGAACATAAGCCGATCAGTTTTTAATGCTGCAAGCATCTCCGTCCATTCTTGTTCATCAAGAGAAATGAAAAACCTACTATCTGTTTGATGATTTTTAAGACAATCTATTAATTTTAGGGAACGCTGAACAAATGTTTTTTTATCAACCATTTTTCAGAAACAATCACTTTTGTATAAACTGCATTGCAATTTGAAATAGCCAATATTTGGCAATGATAGGAATAACCAAAGAGGGTAAAAAAATCAGGCTCAATAAACATCCACCCTCTTTTGTAAAAATATTTCGAGAAAATAATTGAATATTATTTTTTTTAAACAGAAAAAACCCTCTTACAAAAAACAATAAAAACAAGCATGATCCCAACCAGGGAAACTGTGCAAACAAACTCGCAATCAAAATTGCACATGCAAAAAATATGCCAAATGGCGGAAATGCAGATATGGCAATGACAAACCAACCTCTAGAATCCACAGCAAAAGGACTTTTTCGAAGAATATACCCTAACGGTGCATAAATAACCAGAACGGTTATGAAAAGGCAAAAACTGTATAAACCCTGAAATTCATTGGAAAAAATACCAGCCAAAGCTGCCAAAATAGTGATCAAAAACGGGGAATACAAAAAAGGATCATCATTCTCCTTTATAATAATGATAATGAAACTGATCAACCCTAATATCATGAGAAATGATTGAGGGTTTTGATAAGATGAGATTTGAAATAATCTTATGAATAAGGAGAGAAAAGCAACTGGGATGATAAAAAAGATAATACTGCCAATTAAAGTGGGCAAATGATTGACAAAACGTAGAAAAGTAATGAATACGGGAAACAACCCGATCATTTGAACAATACTAAACGCCAAGATAAAACTGCCAAAACGGGGTAACAAGGGATAGGTTTGTCCAACAGATAACTCAAGAATGAAAACACCCATCAAAGCCATTATCATAAAAAAAAGCATATAGCGGAAGTATTCCCAGGCCGCCTGTATCTGTTCTCCCCCACCATGAATAAAACAAGCCAAAAAAGACAGGAAAATCATGCTATGCAAACAAATCTGCGCTATAAAAAAATTATTAATAGCTACAGCCATCATGGCGGTACAGATAATTAATTGATAGAGGCCGAGACTATAGGATAATTTTTTTTGCTTTCCAGATGAACTTAATTGGCCAGGAACCATGAATTTCAAAACTATTGATGCAATAATGCTACCTATAGCGATCATAACCCTTAAAAAACTTGTTAACTCGTCATGTTTCCAAATAACGGAAAGATAAAAATCATCATGAATAAATGCCGATGCAACCGTAATAAAAAAAAGGATTATTGTTACAATAAAATGACATCGGATTTTTGCACGCTGATGATGACAGGCATAAATTCCTATGATTCCTGCCACGGGCCAGAGAACACAACTCCAATACAAAATTTTTGCTAAATCACCATTTCCGAACACAGTCAACCTGTCCAAAACGTTGCATGATAAAAATAGAAGCTAGCAAAAACACAACATAAAAAGCAAAAAGAGTAAAAAATGCATAGAATTGACTATTCAATCCAACGACAAGGGTTAAAGCATTCAATACACATAGCATACCAGCAATTTGTCCTCCGATTGCTTGACTGCTCATGCTATAAAATACCCCAACCAGAATTATAGATAAAACTATTCCATATTCCAAGCGGAACAATGAAGGCGGCAATACATGGACAACAAGGGAAACAGCAAGAATGGTCAAGAATAATCCTGTAAATAAGGTTTTCAAAGTATACTGGAAATATTGTCCTTTCAAAATGACCGTAAAAAAAATTGCCACAATGAAAAGCATAAAAAAACTCAATAACGTAATTTTACTGTTAAGTGCATTCTGCCAACCAGATAAAAGACAGCATCCCGTCAGTATAGAATGAATAACTGCCTGTAACGAAGACGAGGAAATGCCGCTTATCGTAATCAGTAATAGCAGACTCATAAAAAAGGCAAATACCATTCTATATTCCGCCTAAACCTGCAAAATAAATGACAACGGCCACAAAATTCAATACTGTTGCGATACCAATTTTGTAATAACCCTTGGACAAAAATAAGAAATTTCTCATTATAGAAATTACAATACATTCTATGACAATTTTACTACTCCATGCCAATAATCCAAAAAAAGCGGTTAACAACCAATACATCAAGGATTTTGTCTGTAAATCAAAGATGGCAATACTCTGGGGCCATATTAAAAACGCAATCAGGGATAGCCAGATCAGAAACTGGAGACTGGAAATATAAAACAAGATTGCCTTCTCGTCTCCATCAAACCCATCTTTCTCAATAAAATTCAAAAAATCCGGTATATCTAAAACAAGAAAAAATAGAGAACATGCACATATAAAAAGAGGGCATAGGGCCAAATTTATCAAACTTGTGGAATTATGAAAAAAAAGGACAATATGCGAAAGCTCTGTACTTTTTGTATTTAAACGGCAAACCATAGCGATCAGTAAAATTGCAGGAATATACATGAAGGTTTGGAACATAATCCGCTGCGAATTTTTGAAACATAACAGTGAGCAATCTTGAAAAACAAGAAAAAATATCAAAAAAGGTACAAATATTAACAATATCGTAACAAAGATAAAATCGGAATTATTGTTAACCAGGGTATTTGTTGAAAATATCGGAATAGATATTGCCACAGTTACTAATAATCCAATAGTTATTAAATAAATCAGGGTATTGACAGACAATATTTTTTTAAAAAGAAAATTTAAAATTCGTGAATATATAATTTTGATATTTTGTAATACATATTGGGATGATTCCAAAGGTTTTCCCTGAATTTTTCCATTCAACCTTTCCATAAACACCATAATTAAAGGTGCCATACCTAAAATCAATAATACATGAAATAGGATCATTAATAGGGACATCAGCCAATACAGAAATATCATCTAACAAAAAATCCTATTAATAACAAAGAGATAATAATTATAGATATAAAAACTTTCTGCTCATTTTCCCAAATCAATAAATTAAAATAATTTCTATAATTAGAAAAGCAACGATAAAATTTTACACTTTCTACATATCCTTTACGTTTTATAACCAAATATTTTTTAAAAAGTAAAATATCAGCCAATGTATAGATGAATGTTTTTTCACCAAAACCGAAACTGGTTTTATCAACATGACCCTCATAGACACCCTGTTCTGAAACAACATATTTTTTTGTTTGATTTATCAACGCTTTAAATTTAATTTTCTCTTTCACAAGATAAAATAAACCCGCCAAGATTAATAAATATATCATTGGAAAAACAGGGGAAAACGAAAATTGCAATTCATCATTTTTGAATGCAAACCAGTATAATTTTTCCGTGTGAATTAGATTTTTTTTTATTGGATAGATTAGAAACGATATTATTCCCGGGCAAAAGGACAAAAGAAATAGACCGGATAAATAAATCCTGATCCCTTTTCCTTTTTTTTGTAAAAAATTAAATGATAATTTTGACGATAGATTAAATTGATGCCGATTTTTTTTATAAAGATTTATAAGTAAGTTGATCCATCCCAGAACCAAAAAAAGAAAAATAACAGAATTACATCCTATAAAAAATAATGCAAATATCATATTAAATAAATAATGACTGAATATGACATTCATGCCTAGTTGCAAATTCCCCCATAACAGCGTAAATCCGGGAAATGGAGGAAAACCAGACAACAACATTGCGAGGCAAAAAAAGGTACAAATTGAAAGTGCCGTATTGATTTGTCTTTTCAAAAAAGATGTTAATAGAAAAGCCAGTGCAAATCCTAAATTCTGAATTAGTAATCCAAAGAAAAGAAAATCATACGTCAAAGACAGTATGGCTAATTTTTGAAAATGAATTGAAAATAAAAGGATGCAAACAAGCTCAAGCCATAATGCATTGCTCAAAGAATATAAATATCGTAACCGATCGTATACAGTTACACTTTTTAAACTGGACCAACCCAAACGCAATGCAGATGTTAAGCCTAGAAATCCAGTAAATAAAATCAAGATAAGGGAAAATTTGTAATCATTAACACTGATGATAAATCTTAATAATACATAAAATCCAATCAAGCTTTTTAAACAAATCAAATAGAAAGAAATATCACCAATTCTATTAAGTTTCTCATCAGATTTTTCGTTATGAAAAAAATCAAATAATCCAAGCAGAAAACATATAGGCAAAAGTGATAAAAAAAACAGACAATCTATATTATTGGATTGCATAATCCTAGAAAAATCAATATCTTTTGGACTAAACTGGTTATCACTCATAACAGGTAAAAAGCTCATGACCCCCAACAAACATGCAAAAACAATCCAATAAACCAAATTTTTCTTCTGATCTGCCTGATAAATAATCAATAAAACCAATGATAAAAGAAAAATCAGAAAAAAGAAATTTCCTGCAACAAAAAAGGATATGGCGATAATATTTAAAAAGAGGAAATAGCAATTTTTAGACAACAACGGTTGATAATATAAGAATAAAAAGGCAGTCGTAAACAACAACAAAAGGAAAAAACAAGATAGCCCATCTAAATAGAAACTGATTTTATATACGTCACTTAGAATAAAAGGATAAAATGATAATGGGTCGGAATGAAATACCAGTGCAAGAAAGGCAAGAAAAGCCCCAGTGATAGATCCATAAAGTGGAAAACTAAAAAATAACTTAGGAAAGTAATATCTTTCAGATTTTATAAACCCAACGTTAACAAGATAGAGTATACTTGTTTGATAAAACAATAAAACGATTCCTAATATGATCAAACACAAAATTAATGTTGACAGAATTTTACCCCTAAAAACTCATAGTAATTTCAAATAATATGATTTTACGAATAATATTTCATAATCGCTTGATCAACTGTATCAACCTTTTTCCCACCCTTTTTCTGTTTGTTTCCAATAAGTCAAATCATGCCCAGCCTTTTTCAGTTTACGCCACCGTTCACGAGCCGCCAATACAAACTGTTCCTCTTTTCCATCAAATAAATCAAACACCCGTTCAAATTGACTGATATCATTCACTGATTGACCATGAACAACAAACAGATAGGCTGCCTGATTTGGATTTTCCTCAAAAGTCGTCAACCAAATTGGTTGCCATTCAGGATATTCATCCCGATAGTCTTTTGCATGACAACCATGTGGTAACCAAATAGGGTTTATAATATTCCATAAAATCTCTGTCAGTTTTTTCAACTGTTCATCATCCTTGCATAGAACAATCCCTTTTTGTTTTTGTTGTCTTGTGCGTATCAGCAAAGAGGGAAGCGCCTGCTCCATACTTGTTCGGGTCAAATGATAAAAACCAACAGAGGTCATCGAATTCCCTTATTTTTCGTAATAAGTTTCAACAAAATGGTTTAACAGATTTACACCGAAAGCTGTCGCCCCTTTTGGACCGCAATAATTGGGTTTTGCCGTGTAGGCTGTTCCGGCGATATCCAAATGAGCCCATGGAGTATCATTAACGAATCGTTTTAAAAATTGTGCGGCGGTAATGGATCCTCCATCACGCCCACCAATATTTTTCATATCCGCAAAGTCAGAATTGATCGCTCTATCATAAGCATCGCCCATTGGCATACGCCATAATTTTTCTCCGGAATCATGACCGGTTGTCGACAATTTACCTGCTAGTTCATCATCATTTGAAAAAAGACCGGCATATTCATATCCAAGTGCAACAACCATGGCTCCGGTTAATGTTGCAAGATTGACCATGAAACGCGGTTTGAAACGATCCTGCGTATACCAAAGTAAATCTGCCAGTACCAATCGTCCCTCTGCATCCGTATTCAGAACCTCGATTGTCTGTCCAGAGGCACTGCGAACTATATCTCCGGGACGTTGTGCATGACCAGATACCATGTTTTCAACCAGACCTACAACACCAATGACATTCACCTTGGCTTTACGCTTGGCCAGAACAGACATCAATCCTGTTACAGTCGCGGCGCCAGCCATATCCATTTTCATGTCTTCCATGCCATTCGCTGGTTTTAAGGAAATCCCTCCGGAATCGAAAGTGACACCCTTTCCAAGAAAGGCGAGAGGCGGATCTTTATCATCAGGATTTCCTTTCCATTGCATTACAACCGTATAAGGTTCGTTGTTACTACCTTGAGCCACACCCAAAAGAGCACCAAAACCTAATTCTTGCATTTTCTCTTTATTGATTACTTCAACCGTCAAACCCAATGATTCAAGTTTTTTGATACGATTTACAAATTCGGCAGGATTTAACTGATTAGCGGGTTCATTAACAAGATCCCTGGTCAAATAAACCCCGTCAGCCACCGCAGACAAGCCCGTCCATTGTTTTTGCGCCCCTTCATAGTCAGAAGCCATAATTTTTATCGCTTTTAATTGCCTGAATTCATCTTTTTTACTTTTATCAAGGCAATATTTTTTAAATTCATAATTTTTCAAAACGGCGCCTAAAACAAGATACCCCGCATATTCCGTGAAATCCCAGTCCGCCATAATATGAAAAGATTCCACTTTCCTTTGCAAGGCCTGAAGCGCAATTCCACCTGCTTCTTTGGCTTTACTGACGGAAAACTTATCCTTCACTCCCAGACCAACGACCAAGATATAATCATGATTTTCATCAGGAGAAACAAGTTTGCAAACCTGTCCAAACTTACCCGTATAATTATCTGCCTTCATCGCCCGATCCAGGGCATTATAAATAATCTTATTAATAACCTTTACAGAATCACCACCCTCATCATTCTCAAACGAGAATAACACAATATTACCTTTTTCTGGTTTATGCAGGTTCGTAAACTGAATATCGAGTGTCACGAAATTATCTCCCCTAAAATAAAGTTACTATATTCTATTCAAATTTATCATTGATCGTAGTATTTATGACTATAAATTACGTCCATTTTTTGAAAAAAAGATACCGAAAATCAATCTGTCACTGATTTTAAAGTATTTTTCTCAGCTTTCTGCCTATCTTATCAGATCAATTGACCCTAGTGTTGGATTTTATTTAATGACCCATTTTTCTGATACAGAACTTGTATCGAGAGTTATCTCCATTGCTCAACAGGCTGCTGACGAGATCAATTCTATTCGTAAAACGAATTTTGACATAAAAATCAAAGACGATTCAAGCCCTGTTACCGAGGCTGATAAAGCTTCAGAAGTAATAATTATTCAGGGGCTGAAAAAATATACTCCCTCTATTCCCGTTATCGCTGAAGAGGAAATAGCTTCAGGGATACAAATTCCGGTAAAATCCGAATTCTGGTTGGTTGATCCCCTGGATGGAACAAAAGGCTTCATTCAACATAGTGACAATTTCACGATTAATATCGGTCTGATAAGGGATCATAAACCTGTTCTTGGTGTTGTGGCCTGTCCTGCTTATCACGAATATTTTTTTGGTGTTGTGAATAAAGGGGCTTGGAAAATTGATAAAACTGGCCGAATTATACCCATTCATGTTCTTTCACCACCCAATCAACAGTTTCGTGTTCTTTTTTCACCTCGATGCATAAAAAATCCATCCTTTGAAAAATTTTTGAAATTATTTAACACTTCATCTGTTGAACGTTTTGGTTCAACCTTAAAAATCCTGCGCATTGCAGAGGGAAAGGCAGATTTACACCCTCGTTTCAGTCCAACCATGGAATGGGACACCGCTGCACCTCAGGCAATTCTCGAGGCTGCAGGTGGAATTATTCACGATTTCAATAATCAGCCATTGCAATATGGTAAAAAAAATTGGAGAAATCACAATTTCTACTGTTCAAGCATACCGATTGATTCTTATTTAAAAAATACAGACTTTTAATTTCAATGACACTTTTACTTACCAACACGCCATTCAATATCCACAAAGCCGCCTCGATTTTACATGATGGCGGATTGGTTTCCTTTGGAACTGAAACAGTTTACGGATTGGGCGCCGATGCCACCAATAACCACGCTATCGCAAAAATTTATCAGGCAAAAGGACGTCCAAATTTTAATCCGCTTATTATCCATTTTGCACAACTTGAGCATATTTTCCAATTTGTTGAAAAGAATGATCTGGCATATGAATTGGGTCTTAAATTTTGGCCTGGTCCATTAACTCTTATTTTAAATAAACAAAAAAACACACAAATCAGCCAAGCTGCAACAGCTCATCTGTCAACAATGGCCGTCCGTATTCCAAATTCGTTAACAGCCCGTCAGCTTATTGAATACAGTCAAAAGCCGATTGCCGCACCTTCCGCCAATGTTTCGGGCCACGTCAGTCCTACAACAGCTCAACATGTCTATCAGGAACTTAATGGAAAAATCGATGCTGTTTTTGATTCTGGTCCGTGTCAAATTGGTGTCGAAAGTACAATTTTGGATGTAAGCGGTGATTATCCCAAATTACTTCGACCTGGCGGAATTTCTGCTGAATCTCTGAGTTCCATTTGCGGACCGCTATCTTTTAAAGATTCTGTAGAAACAAAAATCACCGCACCCGGGCAATTAAGTTCGCATTATGCACCTTCTTTAACGGTTCGTCTGAATTGCACACATGTTTTGGCAAATGAAGCATTGCTTGCCTTCGGTAAAACCACCTTACAGGCCCCTCTTTCGGTTAACCTAAGTCCGACTTCAAATCTTGAAGAAGCTGCGAGGAATTTATTTGCAAATTTGAGATTTCTTGATACAGAAGGGAAAAAACTCGGATTGCAAAAAATTGCCGTTATGCCTATTCCCGATTATGGCATCGGTCGGGCTATTTGTGATAGACTTCAACGTGCTGCTGCACCTAGACCATAGTTGGAATCATGACCGAAAACATTGATAAAAAAGAGCTGAAAATACTGGCCGATATCCTGGCTTTGGTTCTTGAAAATGAACCAGGTCAATCAGCAAATGCCCTTGAAACCCTGAAAAAAAGGGCAAAAAAGAATATGGTTACTGGTGGAGCAATAAAAAACATTTTTTATTCCATTGCAGAAAATCCACCAAAACCTGAAACAAAACCATCATCCCGCAGTCGTAAAAGCACTACTAACAATGCTGATCTTATCAAAGCACGATCACAGATTACCAGCCTTACTCAAGATATTAATCGATTGGATACTGTCATTCGCAGCTTACGGGTTCAAAACGAATCATTACGTTCCGAATTATTGTTGACGCAACAATCACGGGCAGAAATTCAATCAGTACTTTATAGTAATCAGGCCAAAGAACCCTTTAAAAAAATTCTTGGCATCATTTTTTTCATTTGTGGTTTATTAATTGGCATTGCCACTACCGCTATTTATCACTCTGTTTCTTCAACACCCCCTCCAAATAATTCAATTTATTTAAATTAATGTGAGTTTTTATGGATAATTCTGATTTTATCAATAACCTGACCTTTATTCTTGACACACAAGGAATAATTACAGATCCTAAGGAAAAAATTTCCTATGATACGGATTGGCGCGAAATTTTTCACGCTAACAGTCTTGCCGTTGTCCGTCCAAAAACAACAGAGCAGGTTGCTGAAATTGTAAAATTATGCAATGACTACCAAATTGCAATTGTACCTCAGGGCGGAAATACAAGTCTGGTGGGAGGAGCCTCCCCCACTCCAAATAAAAAGCAAATCGTGCTTAGCCTCAATCGTATGAATAAAATCAGGGATATCAATACAATTGACTACACTATGACCGTCGAAGCGGGTCTTGTTCTTGAAGAGGCGCAAAATATTGCTCTTAAATCTGATTTATATCTCCCAATCATGATATCATCACAAGGATCAGCCCAAATAGGCGGAATTATCGCCACTAATGCAGGTGGTAACAACACCTTACGTTACGGTAATACACGTGAATTCATTCTAGGATTGGAAGTAGTTACAGCAAAAGGTGAAATTTTAAATATTTTGCGGCATTTGAGAAAAGACAATACGGGTTATGATCTTAAACAATTATTTATAGGATCAGAGGGAACGCTTGGCATTATAACGGCGGCAGTTATCCAGCTGCATGCGAAACCAAAATCAACTGAAGTTGCGTTATGCGCCCTTGCAGACATCCATCAAGCCTTGAAACTTTTAAGACTTTTTCACAATTATAATCCTGCTGCACTACAAGCTTTTGAATATATTTCATCAACAGGAATGCAATTAGTTCGTTCTAATATCGAGGACATCTATTTTCCCCTTGAAACAGAAACATCAACTTATATTTTGGTTGAACTGGCTCTGCCTGAAAAAGGAGATAAATTAAAAGCATTACTGGAAACCGTTCTTGAAGAGGCTTTTGAAAAGGGAATTGTATTGGATGCAGTTCTGGCCGAAAGTGAAACTCAACGGCAAAACCTATGGAAATTGAGAGAGGAACAAGCCGAATCCCAAAAAAGGGCTGGTGCAAATATCAAAAATGACGTTTCCGTTCCAATTTCAGCCATTCCTGAATTTATTGTTCGTGCCACCCAAGCTTGCCAGGAAACGTATCCAGGTATCCGCGTTGCTCCATTTGGTCATTTGGGGGATGGAAATATCCATTTTAACCTTGTTCAGCCTGAACATGAAGATCCTGATAAATTTATGCAAAAAAGTCACAATTTAATGAATATTGTATCCAAAATCGTGTTTGATCTACACGGTTCTTTTTCAGCAGAACACGGTGTGGGACAACTTAAAAATTATATGATGTCCGAATGGAAAAGCGAAACTGAACTTGATTTGATGAAAAAAATCAAAAAGGCACTTGACCCCGATAATCTTTTAAATCCTGGAAAAATATTCCCCAAATCTTAAAGATCACTAATAAAATCATCTGCAACTTATTCAGAAAAAAATAAATTAGTAATATTTTATTCTTGCAATATCTGCCTAGAATAAAATATTGCTATTATCATTCGTTATTATAATTAATTTTACTTTTGTATTTAATTAGAGAAAGCCTTTTAGGTATAAAGCAGGATATTAACTAATGCAATTTTTTACATTCTTGCGTCTACCTATGATTGACCGTTATATTTTACGGCAATTACTAATTGCCCTGATTGCCACCACGGGTGGATTGGCAGCTCTAATCTGGTTAACCCAGTCTTTACGTTTTGTCTCTTTGGTTGTTGAAAGAGGACTGTCTCTTAAAGTTTTCCTACAATTAACCGGCTTGTTAATCCCATCTTTTGTCGCCGTTATTTTACCGATAACAACATTTGTCGTTGTCCAATTCATTTATCAGCGACTGGATGGTGATCGTGAAATCATTGTTATGCGCGCGGCTGGCATATCCTCTTTTTCCCTGGCGAGACCAGGTTTGATATGCTCTATTATTTCAATGATTTTCTGTTATTTATTAAATGTTTGGATTGTTCCAACCTCCTATCACACTTTCCGGAAATTTGAATACAAAATTCGCAATAAAATGGCGGCATTCATGCTGGAGGAAGGAGTATTCACTAACGCTTCTGATAATTTAACCGTTTATATTAAATCCAAAGACAGTAACGGAAATCTACAAGGAATACTAATTGAAGATGATCGCCAACCCAATAATAAGGCAACCATTCTGGCAGAAAGAGGAAATCTGGTCATTCTAAATGATCAACCTCAAGTTGTGTTATTTAACGGATCCAGAGAGGTCATTGATCACAAAACCGGCCGTTTGAATATTCTAAATTTCGAACGTAATACCATTGATTTGTCCTCTAATCGTAACGATGCCGCACGATCCCGTGATGCAACAGAAATGTCAATTTACGAGTTATTACATCCCGATCCAGAAGAGGTTGCCAATAAAGATTACGGGAAACTTGCCGTAGAGGCTCACCGACGATTAACCTCACCTCTGACAATTATATCTTTTACACTCATTGCTCTTGTCAGTGTTTTAAAAGGAAGTTTTGCTCGGTTTGGCAATATTCTAAGACCTCTGGCAGCAATTTTTACGATTGTGGGTTTGCTCGCCGCCTCGCTGATTATGCAAAATTTGGCCAGTCGCAATACCAACCTGATTTTTTTAATGTGGATTATTGCCATACTTCCAGGAATAATCGCTGGTGTAACTTTATTCGGATCTGAAATGATGGCTAAATTATATCATAATGCATCATTCCATCCTTCCTCATACAGCCGAAAGTTATAGATTATGCTCACCGCTTATACAATCTCGATCTATATCGCTCGACAATTTTTTTCGGCTTCCATTTCCATGATTCTGGCCTTGACAGGATTGGTATCATTATTCGACTTTATTGACCTTTTACGTCGCATTGCCACAAGACCAGGAGTTTCAACAAGTATTGTTGCGTATATTGCCCTAGATCATATTCCCAACTTCTGCATGCAAATCCTCCCCTTTGGAATTCTTTTGGGGGGAATAATCTGTTTTTGGAAGCTTACACGATCTTCTGAACTTATTGTTACCAGAGCAGCAGGAATTTCCGTATGGCAGTTCCTAATGGCACCTACTGCCTGTGCCTTTATAATAGGGTTATTTTCCACACTAATCATATCCCCCATTTCTTCCACCCTTTACAGACAGGCAGAAATTCTGGATCAAACCTATTTAACAACCGGTGGTGGAAAACTCACGAATATGTCAGGTGGCTCTTTATGGATAAGACAATCTGATAAAGAATTAACCTCTCGAGGTGTGGCAATTTTGCATGCCCAACAAGTACATGTTATCAACCGCAATTTACATTTAAGCGATGTTAGTGTTCTAAGATTAGATGAAGCGAATCATTTACTGGATCGTATTGAATCACCATCAGGGTATTTGCAACATAATCTTTACTGGGTATTATACAATGCTTATTCTATAAAACCGAATAAGTTCCCGATTAAATTAGGAACTATTAAAATACCAACTGATTTAACTTTACATAATATCGAAGATAGTTTTTCATCTCCAGAGACCTTATCATTTTGGGCGTTACCAGGATTTATTAAATTGCTAGACAAATCAGGTTTTTCATCCATTAGCCACAGGCTTCATTTTCAAGCGCTTTTAGCCCAACCTTTACTTGCAAGTACAATGGCTTTGGTTGCGGCGGGGTTTGCCACTCGATCAACTCGACGCGGAGGTGTTGCAAGAATGATAGGCTCTGGTATTGCAGCGGGATTTGCCTTATTCACTATTTCCAAAATAGCTGAACGTTTTGGAGAATCAGGTGCCTTGCCAACTTTTATCGCGGCATGGGCTCCGACCGTAGCCGGCTTGTGTCTCGCAATATCTCTACTTATTCATCTGGAAGACGGCTAATGTCTAGATCCATATCCTCCTTACTTATTCAAAAAATTATGAAAGCAAGAATTCTTCAAAATCAATATTACTCTTTTCTTGCATTCAGTATTTTAAGCAGTTCTTTTATCGCTAATTTATGGATTTTTTGTTCTGTCACCAATGCCCAACAACAAATGCAAATGGCTCATAGTAATATTGGAAAAACCAATGCGGCACCTTTCAGTGGAAAAGACCCCATAACATTTCAGGCTGACAAAGTTTCCTATGATTCCAAGGCTGGAGAGGTTGTTTGGGAAGGTGACGTGCATATTTGGCAAAATGATCACACCTTGAGGGCTGATAAGGTTACTTTTAACAAAACAACAAACATCGCTACTGCATCAGGTAATGTCGCCATGGTCGAACCCGATGGTGAAATCTTGTTTACCCAGCATACACAACTGGGAAATAATATGCAGGAGGGAATTATGGATCAGGTCTATGCCCTGCTTGCTGATGGAGGTAAACTTGCTGCCAACGGGGCACGTCGGACAGGAGGAAAAGTCCATGATTTTAGTCGATCAGTTTATACCGCCTGCCCCATTTGCGCGAAAAACCCCAAAAAATCACCTTTTTGGCAGTTTCGATCCTATCAGGCTATCCGTGATATGGAAAATCAACGCATTGATTTCTCAGATACTTTCATTGATTTCTGGGGAATTCCAGTATTTTACATGCCTTTCTTTTCAATTACGGATCCATCTGTAAAACGGCGTAGTGGTTTCCTAATTCCCAGTATCAATTGGAGCAGTAAATATATCGGGGCCTACACAACCATTCCCTATTATTGGGCTATAAATAAATGGTCTGACCTAACCTTTATTCCTCTTTTTGCGACCAAAACAGGGCCACAGCTTTCCACAGTCTATCGCGCCCGTTTCAACAAGGGAATGTTAAGAGTGGAAGGTGGCATTGCCGATGATACCGTTGGTCAACATGCCTGGTACAATTCCTATGCCGACCGATCTGTAGATAAATTTAAAAAAGGTGCACAAGGCTATTTATTCCTAAAAACAGAATGGGCATTGAACGATCACTGGCGTTATGGTGGAAATATCAATGTCGCAAGTTCTGCAAATTACATGCGTGATTACCGTATTAACGGTTATGGACAAGATACTTTAGAATCTGATTTGTATCTTGAAGGGTTTGGTGAAGGATCCTATTCAAAAGTTAGCGTACAAGCCTTTCAAGGATTAAATCGCGGGGTTATCAACAATTCCGATCTTCCTTTTTCTTTACCTCGATATACTTATAGCTATTTTGGACAACCTGATGCACTAGGCGGAAGATTTTCATTAAACACCACTGATTTTGTTCTTTATCGTCCACGTGGTGTTAATGACCAACGTGGTGAAGTTGCCTTGAATTGGGATAGACCTTTTGATGATAGTGCAGGTAGAAAATGGCTTATTACACTACATGTTGATTCAAATATATATCGAGGAACACATCTAAATGAACAGCCCGGGTTTTACAGAACCAGAAAAAGTCAATTTACAGGACAAGCACTTCCTACATTTGCCGTTAAAATGAATTGGCCCTTCCTGAGAGAGTTTCACATAGGTGACTCAACAGGAACTCAAATCATAGAACCTATTGTTCAATTAATTGCCGCTCCTCATTCAAAAGGTGGCCGCAATTTCTATATGCCCAATGAAGACAGCTGGAATTATGAATTCACAGATACAACCCTTTTTGCCTTAAACCGTTTTCAAGGCACTGATCGTTTGGATGGCGGCGCCCGTGCCAATGTTGGTGTACATGGGAATTGGACCTGGAATGGCCATCAAGTCGATTTTCTTGTCGGGCAAAGCTATCAGGAACATATTCAAGGACACATGCCAGCACGTTCAGGTCTCGATCATCATATGTCTGATGTAGTCTCTCGCCTGCGTATATCCCCTGTCCAATGGTTAACCGCAACAGGAAGAACTCGTGTTGACCCTTATGACGGTAAAGTCAATTTTGCAGACGCTTTATTCAATTTTGGATTCTCTCATTTTGGCATTAATGGTGGATATATATATGAACCTGTAACCCCTTATTATTACTTCTATAGAAATCCATATGATCATGAGGGCGCCTCCAAATTATATTGGCAGAAAACAAACGAATTGACATTGGGTGTTTCAACCGATTGGGATCATTGGCATGCCTCCGCCTTTGGAAGAAGAAGCATTTCACGAAAGGAAACAGTTGCCTATGGAGGTACTGTTGGTTATCGAAATGACTGTTTTAGTGCCGATGTAATTTATTTCAAACAAAAAACAATGATTAACGGTGAAGAAAATAGTGAC
Organism: Commensalibacter melissae; assembly: GCF_009734185.1. NCBI lineage: Bacteria > Pseudomonadati > Pseudomonadota > Alphaproteobacteria > Acetobacterales > Acetobacteraceae > Commensalibacter > Commensalibacter melissae. The sequence continues at coordinate 1,472,096 of NZ_CP046393.1, forward strand.
ATGGTCCTATTTATGCTAAACTTCAAGACAATTGGCGTATTTGGAATTAACGGATGATGACAATTATTATGTTTATGCTTTCAGAAACTGTATTAAAATATAAAAAATATATCATATCATTCCTATTGGCTGGTTACGTTTTTACAGGTCACGGTATTGCACATACCATGGCAAATATAAAACATCACGCCATTTCCAATTCCCCAATACCTCCAACAACTTTGCATGATGGTGGAGATCTCTCATCTACAGCAACCTCATCTGATGATGAAAACAAAATTATCGCCATTATTAATGGTCAATTATTGACACAGCGCGATATAGCAAATCGTGAGAAACTCTTTGAATTAACAGCCGGAATTCATTTAAGTCCTGAAGTGATGCAACATATGCGTCCACAACTGATTAAACAGATGATTACCGAGCGCCTGCATATTCAAGAAATGCTAAGACGCAGCGTCAACATTTCCCCTGAACAGATTGCCAAGGCAATTTCAGGAATTGAAAAACAAAATAATATGCCTGAACACGCCTTAAGAGATAAATTGGCTGAGGATGGAGTTTCTTTAACCACTTTAATTGATCAAATCAGATTACAAATTGGTTGGGGAAAAGTGGTACAACAAGAATTGGGCACCCAATCGCGAATTACTGCGAAAGAAGTTGAACAACGTGAAAAAGCCCTTAAACAAGAAGTGGGACAACCTGAATATCTTATCAACGAAATCTTCGTACCGGTTGAAAATGCTCGTCACCCTGAACAAGAATTGCAATTTACTGAAACCATTATTCAGCAATTACGTAATGGTGCTGCTTTTCCAATTGTAGCTGCCCAATTTTCACAATCCCAGAGTGCTTTACAGGGTGGTGCATTGGGATGGGTTCAAGAAGACAATCTGGATCCAGAAGTGGTAGCTATTGCAAGAAAAATGCCTATTGGTGCAATCTCAAATCCTATTAAGGTAGCAGGCGGCTATATTATCGCAATGCTTAGCGGACGCAGAACCATTGGTAATGAGATGGGAACCCTGATGAAAATACGACAGGTTTTCCTACCTTTTAGTTCCAAACTGAACCCTCAACAACCAACCCCGCAACAGGTTGCCACATTAAACCAAACAACAAAATATAAAAGCACCTTACATTCATGCCAACAAATGGAAGATGCCAATAAAAAGGCTGGAAACATAAGACCTTCCGATCCTGGAGAACTTCAACTTGAACGCTTAAATCCTGAAATGGCTAACATACTTAAAGATTTGCAACCGGGTCAAATCAGCAAACCTTTAGTTTCCCTTGACGGTATTTCATTGCTTATGGTCTGTTCAAAGGAACGCAAAAATCTTTCCGACATTTCTGCAAGTGAAATTGCCAATCAGTTATTGAATCAACGTGTTGAACAAGCCTCTCAACAATTAGATCGCGATTTACATAGACAAGCTATTATCGAATATCACACCCCTGTACAAAATAATGACTCCGACAAAAAACAAACAAAACAACATTCTTCCCCCTCTAAAGGAAACAATTCATGAACATAATCTCTTGGCTAAAAAATCACTGGGACAACATTTTTTGCTTGATCCAAAAATCAACGAACAGATTATTGATCTTGCTGGAGATCTTGAAAATAAGAACATTATCGAGGTTGGCCCAGGCCCAGGGGGACTCACACGTGCTATTTTATCAAGTAATGCCGAAACGGTCACAGGTGTAGAAATTGATAATCGTGCCGTTATCCTATTACAAGAATTAAAAAAATATTACCCGCAACGATTTAAAATTGTTGAACGAAATGCTTTGGAGTTTGATTTAAGCACTTTATGTCAAGCACCAAGACAAATTATCTCAAATTTACCTTATAATGTTGGAACCGCTCTTTTACTAAATTGGTTAAAACAGGCAAATCACTGGGAACGCTTTACTTTGATGTTTCAGCAAGAAGTTGCCTATCGAATTTGTTCGGCACCGAATACTGAATTTTATGGTCGGTTATCCGTTATTTCTCAATGGATTGCGTCCTGTACCATTCTTAAGCAAATTCCACCGGGTGCTTTTTTTCCTCCTCCAAAAGTTTATTCATCCGTGATACAAATTATTCCATATAAAAAACAACCTTCCCCTGCCTTATTTAAAGCAATGGAGACCATTACTGCCGCCGCCTTTGGCCAACGTCGAAAAATGTTGCGAAGTTCTCTTAAATCAATTAACGGAAAAACCCTACTTGCAAAAGCCAGTATTGATGAAACAAGAAGAGCGGAAACTTTGAGTATTAATGAATTCGACCTGCTAGCCCGTCTTTATCTTGATAAGCAACATTCATAAAATTCAACTTGGACACTTATTTTTCAAACATATAATTTCGTGTCAAAGGTACGGCGGTTAAGGAAGGAGAAATTTGCAACTGAAAATTCATATGATTATGGTAATAAAAAGACAATTCTGCCGCTGATAAATAAAATTCAAACATTCTATAGAATTTTTCATCGTACATAGCAATTATATCCTGTTGATGGTTTTTAAAATTCCCTAACCAAAAATGAATGGTTTTTGCATAATGTAAACGCAGAATTTCACAATCAGTTACCCATAAGCCGTTTTTTTCAATAGCAGCAAATGTCTCACTTAACGAAGGAGAATAACCGCCAGGAAATATATATTTATTAATCCATGCATTTGTCGAGCCTGGACCATCTGATCGACCTATGGAATGAAGAAGCATAACTCCGTCAGGCATCAATATATTTTTAATTTCCTTAAAAAAATCCGTATAGTAATGTATACCCACATGTTCAAACATACCAATTGATACAATTCGATCGAAAGATCCCTTAACTAGCCGATAATCCGTTAAATAAAATTGAACTTTATCTTGTAACTTTTCCTCTTTGGCTCGATTCCTGGCAACTTGCAATTGTTCCTGGGAAAGTGTTATCCCTGTTACTTCCACATCATATTCTCTGGCAAGGAATAAAGCCATGCCGCCCCAACCACAACCGATATCTAAAATTTTTAGATTGGGTTTATTTAACAAAAGCTTATTGGCAATATGTATTTTCTTTGCTTTCTGAGCCTCCGCCAGATTTTCATTTCCATTTTTAAAATAAGCACATGAATACTGCAAATCTTGATCCAGAAAAAGCTCATATAAATTTTTTCTTAAATCGTAATGATGTGCAACGTTTTTCTGGGATTGCTGAATACGATTTAGTTGTGACCAGAACCGTTTGCTATATCGCCATATGGAAGCAATTTTTTCACCGATATGATCATGAGATAAATCATTACTCATTAAAATATTCAGAACATCGTAAATTGAACAATTGACAGGACGGATTTCGCCACTCATATAACCCTCACCAAAAGCCAACCCAGGATTCATAAGTAATCGTTTGCATATTTCAAGTGTTAGCAATTCAACACAAGCATAATGCTTACTTTGTGCATGTCCATAAAATTTACTATGCTTATCAGGATAAATAACCTCCAAATATCCTTTTTTTATCAAATGCTTAAAAATTGAATCCATTAATTTCATCATATCTTGCTTATTTCTTATCATTTTGAAAAAATAGAATAATCATATGAGAAAATTTATTTCTATTTGTAAATCAATGATATCGCAAAAAATTATTCATTAACAGATAAAAAAAACGAGAGGATAAACCTCTCGTTTTATCAAAATTCCTTGAAAAAAAAATATATTCAAAATGTTTTATTCAGAAACAGCTTTTTCCTCTGAAACCGCTTCAGTTGGGTCATCCTGTGGTGTATTTTCAAAAACTTCCACAGCGGTTGCTTCACCTTGTGCCTGACGTTCAGCCTCTTCGACGGAACGGGCAACATTAACTTTAACATCCAAATGGATTTCAGGATGAAGTTGAACTCTCACCTGATATAATCCCAACATCTTAATTGGATGGTGAATTTCAACCTGTTGACGGGAAATCGTTAACCCTTCCTTGGAAACACCTTCACTAATATCCCGTGCGGAAACAGATCCATAAAGGTTTCCGCTTTCGCCTGCCTGACGAATAATCGTTACAGAAAGTCCCTCCAAACGTTCCAAGAGGCGTTCAGCTTCTTCACGATGTTTAATGTTTTGTGCTTCAAGCTGGCTACGTTCCCTCTCAAAACGTTCACGATTTATCGCTGTTGCACGAATGGCCTTACCTTGAGGAAGCAAATAGTTACGGGCATAACCAGGCTTAACTTTAACAACGTCCCCCATTTGCCCCAATTTTGCTATTCTTTGAAGTAGGATAACTTCAGTTGCAGACATATTAATGTTCCTCCTCAATCCTGAACAAATGGCAATAAAGCGAGGAAACGGGCACGTTTAATTGCCTGTGCCAATTCACGCTGTTTTTTTGCGGATACGGCTGTAATACGGCTTGGAACGATTTTACCGCTTTCTGATAGAAAACGAGATAACAAACGAATATCCTTATAGTCGATCTTTGGTGCATTTGCTGATGAAAAAGGACATGTTTTGCGTCTGCGATGAAAAGGACGACGAGCACCAACAGCAATACGACGTGCAGCTATATTTACCTGAATTTCTTCTGACATGAATTAAGCCTCTCTATCCTCTTCAACTTCGATTGAAGAAACAACCACTTCTTCGTCAACCAGATCGGAAGCATCTTCATCTTCTGAAGCATGTTTACGACCGCTGTCAAAGCGACCGGATGCTTTTGATACAGAACGATTTGAATTACGTTCCTTTTCATCCCCTTTACGTGAAAGTGTTGGAGAAGGTGTATCATCAATTTCTTCCACCCTTAGGGTCAGAAAACGTAAAACATCTTCATTCAGATTAAATTGACGTTCAATTTCCTTGATGGTTTCTGGTTTAGCATCAATGCCCAAGAGCATATAGTGACCTTTACGGTTTTTCTTGACTCTATAAGCAAGGTTGCGTAATCCCCAATATTCGCGTTTTTTAACGGAACCTTCTTCATTTTCAATCAAAGAAGCAATTCCATTAGCAATGTCTTCAACTTGTTGTTGAGTCACATCATTACGTGCAATAAACACGCATTCATATAATGGCATAATATCTCCCTTCGGCTGACTTCAACCCAATTACCAAAAAATTATTGGCATATATTCTTTCATTTAGTGGGTATAGCCAAGGCATAGCCGTTAAACCTTGGCAGGAAAGAAGATTTCTAGAAACCATAAAAAATAAAAAAATGCAAGTCCTATAAACTATAATCTTCCATAAATAATTAGTTTCCTTATTGTTTATTAGAAAATATCTATATAGAAGACTACAATTTTAAGAGTTGTATCAAATTGAAAAAATCTTATTGGATCTTAATTATCATCCAAAAATGACCGTAATTTGCGGCTACGACTTGGATGTTTTAATTTACGCAAGGCTTTTGCCTCAATCTGGCGAATACGTTCACGTGTGACATTAAACTGCTGTCCAACCTCCTCCAGCGTATGATCTGTATTCATCCCAATACCAAAACGCATTCTCAAAACGCGTTCTTCCCTTGGGGTCAAGGAAGCCAGAACACGTGTCGTCGCCTCTCGCAAATTTGTCTGGATTGCCGCATCCAATGGAATAACAGCACTTTTATCCTCAATGAAGTCCCCTAAATGGCTATCCTCTTCATCACCCACTGGAATTTCCAGTGAAATAGGTTCCTTAGCAATTTTTAATACTTTTCTTACCTTTTCCAGAGGCATCCCGAGTTTTTCCGCCAACTCTTCCGGCATTGGTTCCCTGCCAATTTCATGCAGCATCTGTCGTGAAGTCCGCACTAATTTATTTATTGTTTCAATCATATGAACAGGAATACGGATTGTTCGAGCCTGATCGGCAATTGAACGGGTAATTGCCTGACGAATCCACCAAGTTGCATAGGTTGAAAATTTATATCCCCGACGATATTCAAATTTATCAACCGCTTTCATTAAACCAATATTGCCTTCTTGAATCAAATCCAAAAATTGCAATCCACAATTCGTATATTTCTTTGCAATTGAAATGACCAAGCGCAAATTCGCTTCGATCATTTCTTTCTTGGCACGAGACGCATCTCGCTCACCATACGAAACTGTAGAAAAAACCCGTCTAAATTCTGTTACCGGCAATCCCACCTTTTGAGAAAGCTCGGCAATTTGATCACGATATTGACCAATTTCTTTACCGTATTTTTCAACGTAAAGTTTCCAGTATTTGCCAGGTAAATTTCCAACCGCTTCAAGCCAGTCAGGATTCAATTCATGACCATGATATTTTGATAAAAAGTCATCACGGGAAATTTTGCATTTTTCCGCTGCACGCAACATACTTCCCTCTAAGCTGGCAAGCTTTTTGGAAACCGTTTTCAACTGTTCAACAAGAAATTCGATTTTATTACTTTGCAAATGAATTTGCTGAACCTCTTCAATAAGCTTATCCCTTAAAGCCTCATATTTTGTCTCAAATTTACTGGTAAGTTTTTCACCGGCCTGAATCGTTTCCAAGCGCTGAGCCTGTAACTCATACAATTTGGGATAGTTCTTTTCAATTTCACTGAAATGTTTGAGGATCTCGTCCTTGTGCTTTTCCTCTAGAGCAGCAAGAGAAAGATTATTTTCTTCATCCGCGCCACTCTCCGTTTCCTCACCATCCTCATTTTCCTCCTCACTGTCGTCAGAAGTATCATGATCAAGCGAAGCGGACAAAGAATCATCCATATTTGACAACTCAACCTGGTCATATTCATTCTCAGTTGCTTCCAGATCAACAATATCCCTTAACAGCACCTCTTCAGTTTTTAACTGTTCATACCACCCAATGATTGCCCTAAAAGTCAGGGGGCTTTCGCATAATCCCCCAATCATCTGGTTCCGTCCAGCCTCAATCCGCTTGGCAATGGCAATTTCCCCCTCACGCGAAAGAAGCTCTACCGCCCCCATTTCACGCAAATACATCCTAACGGGATCATCAGTTCGACCTGTATTCGTTTCAGTTGCAACCGTTTCTTCCGAATCATCTTTATCTGACTCATTTTCGGATTCTTCACCATCCGCATCCTCTTCTTCATTCTCTATAATCTGGATGTTCATTTCTGAAAAAATAGCCATAACATCTTCAATCTGTTCAGAAGACATTTTATCTTGGGGCAAGATAGCATTCAATTCATCTAAAGTTACGTAACCGCGCTCTTTCCCTTTACTTATCAAACGTTTTACAACAGCGGATTGTGTATCCAAAACATTTGTATCGTTATCACTTGAATTTTCTTCAATTTTAGATGGTGTTGTGACTGCCATTTTTGCCTCAAAAAAGCTTCCTAATTCTACCTAAACCTTAACTTCAAACTTACCTTTAAGGTATGCTTTAAATTATTTATAAAATTTATATGCTTGCTAATATTAACATTGGCTCACAAAACTGACTTTCGCACGATGAATACTATACAGAATTACTAAACAACATTTACAGCCAAATCTAAAGCAACATATATTAGACATGATATCTACGGAAAGATAAATCAAGTCTTTATCATATCCCTAGCTAACAATTATTATAAGAAATCATCCTCCTGTTCGTTATTTGAACCTGTCCTGGCAATTTCAAGGGCTTTTACACGTGCGACAAAAATATTCTGATGCTGTTCATCTGGAGATTCAACCCATGCTTTGCGAGCCAGCTCAACCTGGTTTTCAAGTTCCTGAATATTCAATAACCCATAGAAATGCCACCATTGTTTTTCAATTAAATGTAAATCAAATTTTTGCGATAATTGATCTGAAGAAGAAATAGAAAATTCATCATTAATTGCATTAATTAAATCAGAAAAACCCTCTTTTTCAAGGAAATTTATTCTATCATCTAAGGTCGTTCCTTCAAAAGGAATTCCAACAAAAAATTCTCTCAACTTAATAAATTTTGTAGGCAAGTATAGCTGACAAAAAGCGGACTCCACAGAAAAAAGAAGTTCTGGATAATGCAGCAAGATAGCGAATAAAATGCAAATCCTTTTATAATCAATCTGTTCCTTATCAATTTTTTGAATCCGATTTGACAAATTTACATCAGTTTTTTTTGCAAATGTTCCATATCGGTCGGCTTTTGGATAGAATTGCTGATAAAAGCGATCCAATAAAATACGGCGATATTCCTTTGACAGAATCTTGTCATCAATATGCTGAGCAATTGAAATTAGTCGCGTTTTCAACGCAGCCCGTTGTTCAGGAGATTTTATATCCACATAAGCCGATACAATCCCGTATATGGCATCACATAAGGATTGTTTTTTAGGAATAAGCTTTAAAAATGCCTCTCCACCCTGATTCTTAACAAAACTGTCAGGATCCTCACCTTCGGGAAGTGTCAAAAAATTCAATGTATGTTCAGAAGTTAAAATCGGTAAAGATTCCTCAGCTGCATGCAACATGGCCTTGTGCCCAGCCCTATCCCCATCAAAACAGAGAACGGGTTCGGGGGTTACACGCCATAACAAACCCATCTGATCTTTTGTCAAAGCCGTACCCAATGGTGCAACCGCTCCATGAAATCCTGCCTGATATAACGCAATGACATCCATGTACCCTTCAACAACGAGAACTGTATTATATAATGGATCCACCTCCTTTCTCACAAAAAGTGATGATAAATGATTTAGCCCAAATAAAGTACGACGCTTTGAAAATAAAGGGGTTTCTGGACTATTTAAATATTTCGGCTGTCCATCGCCAATAATTCTTCCGCCAAAAGCGATAGGTCGACCCTTACGATCATGAATGGGATAAATTACTCGATTAAAAAATAGCTCCCCACCCCATTCAGTATCAGATTTTTTTCGTAGAAGTCCAGCCTCTCCAATAAGTTCAAGATCATATCCTTTTTCCTTTAAGAAATGGATAAGACCTCCACGACCATCTCCAGACCATCCCAGTTTAAACGTTTCAAAAGTTTCTTTCAGAATTCCACGTTCAAGTAGATATTGCTTACCTGTCTTAGCCAAAGGTGTATCTAGGGCCAAACGATAATAATCCTGTGCGGCAAGCATAACATCGTATAAACTATGCTGTTTTTCAATCCTTTGCCTGTCCTGATATGTCTGTTCAGGAATATCCAATCCTGCCAGCGCGGCAAGCTCTTTAATTGCCTCACCAAAGGTTCTTCCCTCACTTTGCATAACAAAGGAAATAACATCACCATGGACACCACATCCATAACAATGAAAATGATCCTCATAAATATAAAATGAAGGTGTTTTCTCCCCATGAAAAGGACAACACGCTTTCCAGAAACGCCCTGAACGAGTAAGTTTTACTTTCCGTCCGATAACGGTATGAATCGGGATACGTTGCCGCAATTCTTCCAGAAATCTTTGATCAAACGCCACAAATCACCCTAAATAAATTAAGAGAGTTTAGCCTTTACCAATCCGTTTACCTTAGAAAAATCAAGAACAGAACCATAATTTTCCTTTAGGTAACCCATAACCTTGCCCATTTCCTTAATAGACGAGACTCCTGTCTTTTCCACTGCCTCATCTACAACGTCCCGCATTTGATCTTCATTTAGTTGCGCAGGCAAAAACGTTTCAATAATCGTGATTTCCCCCTGCTCCTTTTCAACCAAATCCTGACGATTTGCCTTTTGGTACATTTCCATAGATTCACGACGGGACTTTACCATACTTTTAAGCATTGTGATAATTTCATCTTCGCCAACCTGATCAATGCCCTTTGGACGAGCATTAATATCCAGATCCTTCAATTTGGCCCCAATCATCCGTAATGTGGCGACTTTGCCTGTCTCTTTAGCCTTCATGGCGGTTTTCAATTCTTCTTTAAAACGTTCACGCAAACTCATTTTTTTCTCCATTCTTAAAGTATAGCATTTTTTGATAAGGAAAAAAATTCCCATCATATTTATTTACATTCAGTGCTGGGATTTTTTTTCCCAATCCTATATACATATATTAATAATTATATTCGTCCAACATAAGGTCTAGGGACATGACAGATATTAACACAGTTATTTCCAAGCTCGGCGGTATTGAAAAGGCGGCCAAGATTGCCAGAGTCTCTACCGAAGCAATTCGCAAATGGAAGCAGGCTCATGCCATTCCTTCTAAACACTGGGCTACAATAATACAAGCAACAGGATTAACTTTAAAAGATTTGCAACCTGAAAAAAATAATTATAACGATAATTCTATCAGCTTAAAGACCCAACGCCCATCAAAAGCAAATGCCATCCTTTTACTGGAGGATGGAACCGTCTTGTGGGGAATGGGATTTGGTGCCCATTCTTCAAAAAACAACCTTGCCCTTGGAGAAATCTGCTTTTCTACCGGAATGACGGGATATCAAGAAACCCTCACAGATCCATCTTTTGCTGGCCAGCTTATTACCTTTACCTTTCCACACATTGGAAATGTAGGTACTAACGACGATGATAACGAGGCAGATACAATTGTTGCAAAAGGACTGATCATCAAAGAAAAAATTACTGAACCTTCCAACTGGAGATCGACCAGTCATTTAAACAGCTGGCTTAAAAAGCAAAATGTGACAGGAATTTATGGAATTGACACTCGTGCCCTTACCCTCCTTATCCGTGAAAAAGGTCCACAAAATGCTTTGATCTTTTGGCCTGAAGACGGAAATTTTGATCTGGAATTTTTACGGAAAGAAATTAAAAGATGGCCTGGATTAAAGGGAATGGATCTCGCAAAAGAGGTTACTTGTCCAAAATCCCATTCCTGGAAAAAAGATGTCTGGTGCTGGAAAAGCGATAAAAAAAATCAAAACAAGCCTGCCTATAAAGTCGTGGCCATTGATTACGGTGCAAAATATAATATTTTTCGTAATCTTGTCAATGTCGGATGTGACCTTGTCGTTGTTCCCGCTACAGTATCAACTGAGGAAATATTGAGCTATAGCCCTGATGGTGTTTTCCTTTCGAATGGGCCTGCCGACCCAGCGGCAACAGCTCATTATACAGTTCCAGTTTTAAGGGATTTGCTAAAAAGAAATATTCCAATTTTCGGAATTTGTCTTGGCCATCAGCTTTTGGCTCATGCCTTGGGCGGTAAAACTTACAAACTGGATCAGGGACATCGCGGGGCAAATCAACCTGTTAAAGATTTAAAGACGGGCAAGGTTGAAATTACCAGCCAAAATCACGGTTTTGCTGTTGACCCAAAAAGCTTACCCGATACCGTACACGAAACGCATATCAATTTGTTCGACCATTCCAACGAAGGGATTGCCTCAAAGATTTATCCGGCCTTTTCCGTACAATATCATCCAGAAGCAAGCCCCGGCCCAACCGATAGCCATTATCTTTTCAAACGCTTTGTTGAATTGATGGATCAGCATTCCTCTTCCCATAAAAGATCATAGAGTAACCAATATGCCTAAAAGAACTGATATATCATCAATCATGATTATTGGTGCTGGTCCAATTGTTATTGGCCAGGCCTGCGAATTCGACTATTCGGGTGCCCAAGCCTGTAAGGCCCTGAAGGAAGAAGGGTATCGCGTAATTTTATTGAATTCGAATCCAGCGACAATCATGACAGATCCTGATATGGCTGATGCAACCTATATCGAGCCAATTACTCCTGAAACGGTAGAACGCATTATTCTGAAAGAAAAACCCGATGCCATTTTACCAACCATGGGGGGACAGACAGCTTTAAATACCGCCATTTCCCTTGCAAAATCAGGTTTTCTAGAAAAAAATAATGTTGAGCTGATTGGCGCAAAAGCCGATGTTATCGACCGGGCGGAAGATCGTTTGAAATTTCGTGAGACCATGGATGCCATTGGTATTGAAAGCCCTCGCAGCGCCATTGCTCATTCTATGGAAGAGGCAAGAGAATCCTTAAAGAAAATTGGATTACCTGTGGTCATCCGTCCATCTTTTACTCTGGGTGGATCTGGGGGCGGTATTGCATACAACACGGATGAATTTGAAAATATCATCAGTGCGGGTTTGGATGCCTCTCCAACAACAGAAGTCCTGATTGAGGAAAGTATTGTTGGATGGAAAGAATATGAAATGGAGGTGGTCCGTGATAAGGCGGATAACTGTATCATCATCTGTTCCATCGAAAATATTGACCCCATGGGAATTCATACCGGGGATTCAATCACCGTCGCACCGGCACTGACTCTCACCGATAAAGAATATCAACGCATGCGGGATGCCTCGATTGCATGCCTGAGAGCGATTGGGGTTGATACAGGTGGATCAAATGTTCAGTTCGGTCTGAATCCAAAAAATGGACGTATGGTCATTATTGAAATGAATCCCCGGGTTTCGCGTTCATCCGCTCTGGCTTCAAAGGCCACCGGTTTCCCCATCGCCAAAATTGCGGCCAAATTGGCGGTAGGTTACACCCTTGACGAACTCAAAAACGATATTACCAAAACAACACCTGCTTCTTTTGAGCCAACCATTGATTATATTGTAGTTAAGATTCCCCGCTTTACCTTTGAAAAATTTCCTGGTACCCCAGCCCTGCTCAATACAAGCATGAAATCTGTTGGTGAGGCGATGGCTATCGGACGTAGCTTCCCGGAAGCACTTCAAAAAGGTCTGCGTTCTATGGAAATCGGTTTGACGGGACTTAATCCGGTAACCATTCCCGGAGATGGTGACGAAGATTCTTTCCGTGCAGCTCTTTCCCAACCAAGACCCAATCGAATTCTAGTGGCCGCTCAAGCCATCCGTGCAGGAATCTCACTGGAAAATATCCATGAAGCCTGCCATTTTGATCCATGGTTTTTACAACAACTTCAACAGATTATTCTTGTTGAAAATCAGATCGAGAAAAACGGATTGCCCTCTGATCCATTTGAACTAAGAAATATCAAGGCTATGGGATTTTCTGACAAACAGCTTGCAGAATTGACACAAAAATCAGAAAAGGAAATCGCGCAATATCGTCAAAAACTCAACGTTAATCCAATTTACAGACGAATTGACACCTGCGCTGGTGAATTTGCCTCTTCCACTTCTTATATGTACTCAACCTATGAGGGTGGTTTTAATACACCAATTTGCGAGAGCCATCCAACTGATCGTGAAAAAATCGTCATTTTGGGGGGTGGCCCCAATCGTATTGGACAGGGCATTGAGTTTGATTATTGCTGTGTTCATGCTTCATATGCTTTAAGGGAAGCAGGATATGAAACCATTATGGTCAATTGCAACCCTGAAACTGTCTCAACCGATTATGACACGTCTGACCGTCTTTATTTTGAACCTCTAACGGCAGAAGATGTCATTGCGCTTATTCGTCGCGAACAGGAAAAAGGGGTCTTAAAGGGATGTATCGTGCAATATGGTGGACAAACGCCACTTAAACTTTCCAAAGCACTGGAAGAAGCTAACATCCCCCTATTGGGTACTCCAGCGGATGCTATTGATCTTGCAGAAGATCGGGAACGTTTTCAGGCCCTGTTACAAAAACTTGGTTTACGGCAACCGTCAAATGGAATTGCTCATAATGCCGAAGATGCCGAAATAATTGCGGAAAAAATCGGTTATCCAGTGGTTATTCGCCCCTCATATGTGCTGGGCGGACGAGCCATGGAAATTGTCCATGATAGAAATAGTCTGCATCGTTATCTGAATGAGGTTCTTTCCTCTGCTGGTGTCGATGTATCTTCCGGCCCATTATTGATTGACCAATATCTTAATGATGCCATTGAAACCGATGTAGACTGTCTGGCCGATGGAGAGGATGTCTATGTCGCCGGCGTAATGGAACATATCGAGCAAGCCGGCATTCATTCTGGTGACAGTGCCTGCTCTATTCCACCTTACACCCTTTCACCCGCCCTGGTAACAGAATTGCAGGCACAAACCACGACCCTGGCAAAAGCTTTGGGGATTGTTGGATTGATGAATGTACAATATGCAATCAAGAATAATGAAATATTCATATTGGAAGTCAATCCACGCGCCTCAAGAACTGTTCCATTTGTTGCAAAGGCAACCGGGGTACCCATTGCCAAGATTGGGGCAAGAATCATGGCCGGGGAAAAATTGAGATCCTTTTCGTTGAAACAGCGTTCTGTTAGTGGTCATGTCGCCGTTAAAGAAGCGGTGTTCCCCTTTGCACGGTTTCCCAATATAGATATCATTCTCGGCCCTGAAATGCGATCTACAGGTGAAGTCATGGGTATTGACACGTCATTTGAACGTGCCTTTGCAAAATCTCAATTGGGTGCCGGTGTAACCTTACCCTTAACAGGCAATGTTTTCCTTTCGGTACGTCATAGTGATCGCCCCTCTCTATTGCCTCTGGGCAGAAAACTGATAGAAATGGGATTTAAAATTCTGGCCACACGTGGAACAGCCGAAACCTTAAAGAATGCTGGTATTGAAGCCAAGGTGGTTAATAAGGTATTGGAGGGTCGTCCACACTGTGTCGACGCGATCCTTTCCGGAGAAGTCCAGCTAATTATCAATACTGTTCAGGGTGCACAGGCAACCGCCGATAGTTTCGACATACGCCATTCCGCGCTGACCCATAATATACCCCACTATACAACTATGGCAGGTGCCGCCGCCGCCGTCCATGCCATTGCAGCTTTGCGTGAAGGCAAACTGGACGTGGCCCCGCTGCAATCTTATTTTAATCATTAAAATTCTAAGGTTATTTTCTTAATTAAAGCAGGTGATTATTATAAACCTGCTTTTTTTTATTAACTATATGTTTCCATAAATCCGGTAAAAATACTTCTTGCACAAGTACTGATTGACTGGAACAAATGAATACCGATCTTCTTGCCCATAAATCAACATGGCGATAATCTATTGGCAAGAATTCTCTAGGATATTTTGTTATTTCAATTTTTGATCTTTCAAAAAGATCTTTTTGAAATAATATAGATCCGAGCGGTTTATTGCCAATTGCCTGAAAAAGGTTTCCCCTGCAATCCTCCCCTTTGGACAGGATAATGCTACGGGCATATACCCAGGCTTGACCTTGTCCCTCCAAAACAACCTGCCTGACCTGTTTCAGACTTGGATAACCAACCTCTAATATCCCGCATTCATCTTCCCTGATTTTTTGTTTTTGTTCAGACAGACGCTTTAATGAAAATTGATTTTGACTTAAACGAATTAACCGTTTTGTCAAAGATTCCGAATTAAACAGCCATTCATCTTCATGTTTTGAAAGACGGGATTTCCATCGGGAGTGATCTGCCCAGCATAACTTTTTATGATACATGAAATCAAATATAGAGATTGAGAATTGATTTAGAAATAAAATAATGTAATATGCTACAAAAATTTTCTTTATAGAAAAATATGTTTATAATAACAATTGTATTTATATAATATTCTTAATTTGTTTCTTAAAGGACATTCAACTTTGCAAAAATTTCCAATGACGGCTCAAGGGCTACGACGTCTGGAAGAAGAGCTACGCAGACTTAAAGATAAAGAAAGGCCAGAAATTATACGTGCGATCGCTGAGGCACGCAGTCATGGCGACCTTTCTGAAAATGCAGAATATGAAGCGGCGCGTGAACGCCAGTCTTTTACTGAAGGACGCATACTGGAACTTGAACAGATAATTTCATCGGCTCAGGTTATCGATCCATCAAGCTTATCAGGAAACACTGTTAAATTTGGCGCAAAAGTTGTTTTGATTGATGAAGAAACAGAAAAAGAGTCCACCTTTCAAATTGTTGGACTTCATGAAGCCGATATCAAATTAGGTCTATTGTCAATTTCATCCCCTTTGGCCAAAGCTCTGATCGGTAAGGAAAAAGGAGCAACGATCTCTGTCCCTGCACCTGGGGGAGATCGATCTTATGAAATCCTTGATGTTATCTACGCTTAACCCCTGATTTATACTATTATGATTTCAATTAACGACGTCCATGATGCGGCGCAACGGATAAATAAAAATATTATCCGCACTCCCACCCTATTTTGTCAGTCCCTGTCAAAAAGAGTAAATGCAGATATCACCTTGAAACTTGAAAATCTTCAAGCCGTTGGCTCTTTCAAGGAACGTGGCGCTGCCAACCGACTTGCCCTGCTGACTGAAGAGGAAAAAAAACGGGGGGTTATCACCGTTTCAGCCGGCAACCATGCCCAAGGCGTTGCACGCCATGCACAATTATTAGGCATTGATGCGATTATTGTCATGCCGAAATTCACACCTGTGACAAAAATCAACCGAACTGCGGCCTGGGGTGCCAAGATTGTTTTGGAAGGTGAAGATTTTACCGAGGCCACCCAATATGCCAATCAACTCGCCAAGGAAGATGGACGTGTTTTCATTCATCCTTATGATGATCCCGCAGTCATGGCTGGACAGGGAACATTGGCACTGGAAATTTTCGAGGATACAAAATCAGATCTTGATTACCTGATTGTTCCCGTTGGCGGGGGTGGACTGATTTCAGGATGTGCTGTTGTAACTGCCGCTTTAAGACCCTACACAAAAATAATTGGAGTTCAAAGCGATCGTTATTTTTCATATTCCTTTGCCACTCATAAAGCGTTAAAACCACCTGGCGGTGCAACCATTGCGGAAGGTATAGCCGTTCGCAAACTAGGTTTTTATCCTTTTGAAGTCATAGAAAAATATGTGGAAGATATCGTTTCCGTCCCAGAGGAGGCCATTGAGGATTCTATAACCCTTGTAGCGGAACATGCCAAGCAAATTACCGAAGGAGCGGGGGCAAGTGGTCTGGCTGCCATTCTAACCTATCCAGAACGGTTCAAGGGTAAAAATATTGCCTTTCCCATCAGCGGGGGAAATATTGATACACGTATATTGGCCAACACCCTACTTCGAACCCTCCTACGGGAAGGAAGACTATTACGTCTAAGATTCTCAATTCCTGATCGTCCAGGTGTATTGGCTGACATTTCCCACATTATTGGAACTGAAAAGGGTGGAAATATCATAGAGGTATCACATCAACGGTTATTCTCGACCTCAAGCGTTCAATCGGCCATTCTCGAAATTATGGCGGAAGCACGCAGTGCAGAACATGCAGAGGAAATTATACAAAGTCTTCGAGAAAAATATACTGTCGAAAGAATTTAGTCTGAATTGATTGAATACGGATATATTTCAACCAATTCGTATTCAATCACCTTAATTAATTCAATGATTTTAAATCCTGTATAAACATTTATTTTAAAATTTATTTAAAGCTGTTGAATTAAACATTCAAAAATATTTTTTGATAAATTCATAGTCATATTTAAACTTTTATATAAAAAATTAATACTATTAATTATAACACTTTTAAATTACTTTTATTATTCATCAAATTATTTATAAAATATTGAGTATTCACCAAATAAAGTAATTTTAAACTTAATTATTTCTTTTAAGCCGCTTTTTAAAGAAAATAAATCATATATAATCAATTCTTCATAACAATGACAATTTCAAGATTTTATGCCACTTTATTTTCTTAATCTGTTTAATTTTCTTGTAGCCGATGTTCGGGACGGTTTAGGACCTTTCCTAGGTGTGTTTCTGCAGCAAAATCATTGGCAAGTTAATAAAATCGGTTTTGTCATGACATTGGCTGGGTTAACCAGCATAATCATCACCACACCCGTAAGTATGCTGATTGATCATATTCGTTACAAAAAAAATATAGGTATTATTGCCACAATCAGTATCATTATCGGCTGCTATTTTATCTATCATTATCCCAATCTGCCAATGACAATCATTTCTCAAATGTTAATTGCCATTGCCGGAGCAACCCTTATTTCAGCAACAGTCAGCATAACAATGGGATTGGTGGGACCCGATCTCTTTGATAAACAAATTGGGTATAATGAATCATTTAACCATGCAGGAAATGCTTGTGCAGCCCTTATAGCCGGAATAGCAAGTTATTATTTTGGATTAAAGGCTATTTTTATTTTAATGAGCTGTTCAGCATTCCTGGCTATTACAGCCCTTGCATTAATCCCATCCAGACAAATTGACAATAAAATTGCACGGGGATTAAATGTCAACCAAACCAGTCCCCAACCCTTTTTCAAACTCTTAAAAAATAAAAAACTTTTTATTCTTGCTGTTACGATCGGTTTGTTCCATCTTGCCAATGCAGCGATGCTTCCACTTTTAAGTCAATCAATGGTCGCAAAAAATATTATCAATAAACCGGGATCCTATACCGCCATGACGATCATAATTGCTCAGACAACAATGATCCCAATGGCCATTTTTGCCGCGTTTTTTGCAAAACGGCATGAATATAGAATTCTGCTTATTTTAGCCCTTGTTGCACTACCTGCAAGAGGATTACTGATTGGAACAATTCAACATCCCCTTGTTTTGCTTCCTGCCGAAATTCTTGACGGTGTTGGTGCTGGTCTGATCGGTGTTGCCATCCCTGGAATCGTTGCCAAGATAATGCAAGGATCAGGACGATTTAATACGGGACTAGGCATTATCTTCACATGTCAGGGATTATGCGCATCATGCAGTCATTATCTTGCAGGAACAATAGCAAAATACCATGGTTATGATCAGGCTTTTCTCACGCTTTCACTGATTGCCCTTTGTGCCCTGGTTTTCTGGTTGGTTTTTACTAAAGACGTATCTTTTGGCTAAATGAACTATTTTATTTGTCTTTCAAAATTGAGTGCGATCCCGTTGATACAATACCTTTCCCCATTTGGCGCAGGTCCATCCTGAAACAAATGACCCAAATGTGCCTTACATCTGGCACAATGAACCTCAATCCTTTTCATATGATGACTTGTATCTACTTCCGTTTCGATCGCACCATTTATTACAGAAAAAAAAGATGGCCAGCCACAACCACTTTCAAATTTCATATTTGCCTTGAACAGGGGTGCATGACAGGCAATACATTGATACACCCCTTCTCTCCATTCATAATTCAAAGGACTGCTGCCGGGTGCTTCAGTACCATGATCTCTGATAACGTGTAATTGCTCTGGAGTTAGATTCATCATCCATGAATTCTCTTTTTTCATTTTTAAAACCTTTATATTTTTAATTTTTTATAAAAAAATCTATTATTTACAAATTATTTCAATAATAATAAATAATTTTAATTTATTTAAACAATTATACTTATATTTATTAATTATTTTTATATAATTTCGTTAAAATTACTGATATTATTTCAAGCATTAAATAAATATCCCCATGAAATCAGATTATGAATCATAATATTATGATTTTCCAAAATATGGTTAGTTTATAAGATCATAGTCAATCATTGATAAAATTTAAATTCTGATTGCATTCATTCATCTACTTAACTAACTTTTAACTATATAACGTTCATCAAAAACGAAAATCAAAACGATCCATGAACAAATAAACAGGACATAAAAATGACTCAAAAAAAATATCGCCCCGTTATGCTGACAATCCTTGACGGATTTGGGTATAACCCAAATAAAAAAGATAATGCTATTGCCAATGCCAGTATTCCCAATATTGATGCACTTTTTAAAAATTCTCCACATGCTCTTCTTGATGCAAGTAATGAAGATGTTGGATTGCCTCATGGACAAATGGGAAATTCTGAAGTCGGACATATGAATATCGGCGCTGGCCGTGTCATTATGCAAGAACTTCCAAAAATTACCCATGCCATTAAAACTGGAGACATTCTGAAAAAACCATTGTTTAAGGATTTTGTTGAAACCCTGAAGAAAAATGGCAAGACTTGCCATTTACTCGGACTTTTCTCACCAGGAGGCGTGCACGCCCATCAGGAACATGCCATTGGTCTGGCCAAGGCCTTACACGATTATGGCATTAAAGTTGCACTACATGTCTTTACTGATGGACGTGACACTCCTCCTGAATCTGCGAGGGGCTATATTGAGACGGCTTTAAATGAACTACCAAAGGATGTAAAGATTGCCACTGTTTCAGGACGTTATTATGCAATGGATCGTGATAAACGTTGGGATCGTGTTGAAAAAGCCTATGATGTTATTGTAGAGGGCAAGGGTCCTCACAAAACGGATGCGTTAGCTGCAATCTCTGAATCATATAATCAAAAAGTTACCGATGAATTCATCGTGCCAACAGTTATTGGTGATTATAAGGGAATGGAGGATCAAGATGCCGTTTTATCCTTTAATTTCAGAGCTGATCGTATCCGTCAGTTAATGGATGCGTTATTGGAACCTGATTTTACAGGTTTTAAACGTACCAAAACCGTCCAATTTTCTAAAGTGTTGGGGATGACACAATATAGCGATACATTAATCAAGAAAATGGGCGTGCTATTCCCACCAGAAACATTAACCAATGTTCTGGGTGAAATCGTTTCCAACGCTGGATTGAAACAGCTCAGGGCTGCGGAAACGGAAAAATATCCTCATGTCACTTATTTCTTGAATGGTGGTCGTGAAGACCCCTTCCCTGGCGAGGATCGTATTCTGGTCAACTCTCCAAAAGTTGCAACTTATGACCTTCAACCTGAAATGTCGGCACCCGAATTAACTGAAAAAGTTGTAAATGCCATCAACAGTGAAAAATATGACCTGATCGTTGTCAATTTCGCAAATCCTGACATGGTGGGTCATACAGGTAAGATTGATGCTGCCATTAAAGCGGTTGAAGCGGTTGACAAAGCTATAGGAAAAATTGTTCCAGCCATCAGGAAACAACATGGAGCCCTAATTATTACGGCTGACCATGGAAACTGTGAAATGATGGTTGATGAAAAAACTGGTGAACCTCATACTCAACATACGCTTGACAGAGTTCCCGTTATCCTTGACGGTGTTGAAAATGTTCAACTGCATGACGGTCGTTTGGCAGATCTGGCACCAACGATTTTAAAATTGATGAATTTACCACAGCCCAAGGAAATGACAGGTAAAGTGCTGATCAAAGAATAAAATATTTATCAACCGAGTTTTGCATGTCATTAACGAACCTTTAGAATAATTCATTCTAAAGGTTTTTTATGATCTTCATTTTATCACTGTAAAATTTTAATATATCAATGATTGAATATTTTTACATAAATTGAATTTATCGAGGCCGTTCTGAAACTCTGTCATTTATCTTCATTTTTTAAATTTCATGTTTTTATATTTATAATCCAGATAAGTATTTTCCTTACCGGATTACCCCATCATGCCTGTGCTCAAGAGCAAAAGCAAACGAGATTACAGCAAATTCTGAATAAAAGCGAACAAACACAAAAAAAGCTTTTGAAAGAAAAAGAAAAAATAAATTCAAATTTGGAAACTATTCAAAAAGAAAAACAACGTGCAATTTTAAAAGCCCGGCAAGATAAAAAGCGAACGCATCAAATCAATAACAATATGGTTCAGGCAACTGAAAAACTACAGACAACCGAAACCCGAATTCAGGAAATTAACAAGGAAATAACAAATCTGAAATCTAAGATTGTAACCTTGAATATACAGTTGCAAAACGAATCAAAAAATTTTTCCAAATTCCTCCCCTTAATTGAACGGTTATCCCTATATCCCTCAGATACATTACTCGCGGCGCCTTCGCCATCCTCTCATACAACAATAGGTTTGTCCATCATACAGAACCTATCCAAGCAGCTGGAAAATCAGGCAAAAGTTCTTAAGCAACATAAAGAGGAAATCAATCAGCTACAAAATCAATTTACAATTCAGATCACGAATCTTGCCCAACTTCACAAAAAACAGGAAAATGAACAAAATCAATTAACCAAGGCTTTAAAGCAGGCCCGCATCACTCAACAGGAATCTGCCAAAACGGTTTTTGAGATTTCCCAGAATGCCGCTAATGCAGCTCAGAAGGCGCAAAGTCTTAATGATGCAATTCGACAGATCAATCTAACAAAAATCAGGGCACAACGCGCTTTAAAAGCTGAAATTATCCGCGCGCAAAGAGCACATAATATGGCACGATTGCAGAAAGCACGAAAAGAGTCAGCCATGATCTCATCAGCCAACAACGGTCCTGGTCTCAATTCAAGAACCACATCCAAGGCCAATGCACCCGTCATCGGACCCATTGTCTCATTATGGGGAAGTAAAACAGAAACTGGTCCAGCGCAGGGAATTACCTATGCCCCCCAATCTCAAGCAACAGTCCGTTCCCCTTGCAGCGGATTAATCGAGTTCGCTGGACCTTTTAGAGGGTATGGGCACATGATCATTCTGAATTGTGGAAAAGGCTACCGGTTCGTGTTGGCTGGTATGGATAGTTTATCCGTAGCCATTGGACAATCGATCCAAAAAGGGATTATGATCGGTCAAATGCCGGCCTGGTCAGGCGGAAAAACCGGACGTCCCACCCTTTTTGTGCAATTACGACGGGGCGAGAGAGCAATCAATCCATCTCCTTTTTTATAAGATAATTTCATTTAATTTTATAATGGTAAAGATATTTCTTAACATATAACATGATTTTATTTATAAAAGACAGGTTAACATTTCCACTTTAGGATCAAGTATTAGGAGAAAATCAGCATGAAGTTCCGTACAGGATTATTGCTAGGTACGACACTTTTTATCGCTGGCATTGGATTGGGACCACAGATTCAAAATTGGATACGGTCGGATAACCAACTGACCATTCAAGCATTGGCCGAAGATGTAAAAAAAGATCAGGTACAAAATAACAGTGCTGAAACCTATCGCTTACTCACCTTATTTGGAGATGTGTTTGAACGCGTTCGAGCCGGCTATGTTGAGCCTGTTGCGGACAAGGACTTGATCACCAATGCGTTGAATGGAATGTTGACAGGACTTGATCCCCACAGTTCATATATGACGGAAAAACAATTTGCCAACATGCAGATTCAAACCAAAGGTGAATTTGGTGGCCTTGGCTTGGAGGTACAAGAAGATGATGGGCATATTAAGGTAGTTTCACCAATTGATGGAACACCTGCCGCACGGGCCGGTATAAAACCCGGGGATTATATCATTGCGATTGATGGCAAAAATATTGACGGAATGACCCTTAATGCAGCCGTCGATAAAATGCGTGGCAAACCTAAAACACAAATCACCCTGACTTTGATCCGTCTGAAAGAACCGAAACCTATTAAAGTAACCCTGATCCGTGAAATCATTCACATTCAAGTAATAAAGTCAGCTCTTTATGATCGTATAGGCTATATTCGAATTTCTCAGTTTAACGAAGAAACAGAGAAAAATATGCGTCAGGCCTTTGATAAACTACAAAAAGAAAGCAACCATAAACTTGCAGGTCTGGTCATTGACCTTCGTAATGATCCAGGCGGGCTACTTGATCAGGCTATTTCTGTCAGCCGGGATTTCATTAAGGAAGGTGCCATTGTTTCAACCAAAGCACGCAATCCTAAGGATAATCAAAGATGGAATGCCAAGGGGAAAGATATTACCAATGGATTGCCTATTGTCGTTCTTATTAATGGAGGTTCAGCATCGGCAAGTGAAATCGTGTCTGGAGCCCTGCAAGATCATCATCGTGCTGTCCTCGTAGGGGAAAAAACCTTTGGTAAGGGATCTGTTCAATCTGTCATGCCTATTCCTGGAAATGGTGCAATCCGCCTAACGATAGCGCGATATTACACACCATCTGGCCGTTCAATCCAGGGGTTGGGTATCAGCCCCGATATCAAGGTGCAAGATAGTTACGATGCACCAGAATTTAGCATTCGTGAAGCTGACCTAAATCATATTATCAAAAATGAAGGCGGAAACCAAACCAAAGCTCCCATCAGAAATGATCTACCTGCAATTGCGAAATCAATACCGGCCCAGCCTCCTAAAGATTGGGCAAAATTTGATTATACGAACCCCTCAACTGATTTCCAGCTACAACAGGGTCTAAAAGTTATAAGATCCATGGCCGGATTATCCAATGATAAACCTTTTCCTATCCCATTAAAAAAATCGGCCTCTTTGGACAGTAAAGGTAAAAACACCGTTCAGCAAAAACCTTCCAACGATAACAAAGCCAATTCTTCAAAACAAGAACAAAAGCAGCCCAATCATCAGGACAAGTCTGTTCCTGATCATCCTGCTATCCATTCCAAATAAGGATTTTATCATGAAAGCCCTACCTTATCGTCGTAATGTTGCAGCTTTTATCCTTAACAAAAAAGGGGAAATTTTCATTGCATTACGCCATGATCTGGCAAAAGATGGGATATGGGCCTTTCCCCAAGGTGGGATCGACAAAAATGAAACCCCGCAAGAAGCGCTTAAACGTGAATTGTTGGAAGAGATTGGTACAAGTAACATAGAAATTCTGGAGGAATATCCCGAATGGTTATCCTATGATTTCCCATCCAATATAATTGGCAATCCTCTTAAACGTAAGTATAAAGGACAAAGCCAAAAATGGTTTGCTGTTAGATTTCTGGGGAAAGATAGCGATATTGATCTAAATACCCATAATGAAAAAGAGTTCAATGAATGGAAATGGATTTCATTTTCCGAATTGGCGAAAATCAACACCGGGTTCAAACATGATCTTTATCAAAAAATAGCCGAATATTTTCATAAATACATGTAATTAGCTATCTGCCTTTTTTTTCTTTGCTGTATAGCCATCCAGAAAAAAACAAAATGGTACGAGAAGAAAAGCCAAACAACCTAAAATCATAAATACATCGTTAAAGGCCAAAATTGCCACCTGTTTAATGAAATCCTGATAAAGATACTTCATGGCTGTTTCTGCCTGATCCTGTGTTGCATATCCCAATTGCTGAGCCACTGCACGCATATGTGCCAAATAATCATTAAAAGGCTGATGGAAAGGAGACATCCAATGTACCATGTGTGCCTGATTTACCTGCCTTCTTTCAGTGATTAAAGCTGTTGCTCCAGAAATACATAAGGCCCCCAATACGTTTCTTGTCATACTAAACAATGCCGAAGCATCTGCATTATATTTTTCTTCAATTGTCATAAAGGCAATAGTTGAGAGAGGAACAAATAGGAAAGCGAGACAAACCGATTGTGATATCCTGTACATGACCAAATGCAAAAAATCCGAATTTGGCACCAAGTTGGCTGAATAAAACAACGCGCAGCCGAATAGGAAAAAACCCATCGCTATTACATAACGTATTTGAACAACATTGATCACTTTGCCAATAACAGGAATTAAAATGATGATGGCAATCCCACCTGGTGTCAGAACCAATCCCGAAAGAAAAGCCGTGTATCCAATAATCTGCTGCGTAAATTGTGGAACAATTACAGCTGATGCATATAGACATCCACCCAATCCAGCCATTAAAATTGAGCTTATTGCAAAATTACGATCTTTGAATACTTTTAGATCAACAACAGGATTTTCAGTATAAAGAAGCCATATTATTGCGCCTATGATACCAATTACGGAAAAAAAACCCAACCAACAGATGAAACCCGAACCAAACCAGTCAGCATTTTCCCCACGATCCACCATGATTTCCAGGCAACCAAGTCCCAGCGTTATTAAGCTGACTCCAATATAATCAATTCGTTCACTACGCTTTCTGGCCCATGGCGGATCATCAACAAGCATGGCCACTGCAAACACTGTTATAATACCGACAGGAACGTTAAGAAAAAAAATCCACCGCCAGGAATAACTATCCGTGATCCAACCGCCCAAGGATGGACCCAATACAGGTGCAACCACAGTGGCAATTGCCGTTAGTCCGAAAGCTGCCCCCCGTTTATCTGGAGGGAAGGTATCGAGAATTATCGATTGCTGGTTTGGTTGAAGCCCCCCTCCAAAAAATCCTTGCATTAGACGGAATAAAACGAGCTGAGCCAAGCTATTCGCGATACCACATAAAAAAGAAGATACGGCAAACATGAATATACAAATAAGAAAATAACGTTTTCGTCCAAGGATCCTTCCTAACCATCCCGAAATTGTTAAAACAATTCCGTTAGCCGCCAGATAGGAGGTCAATGACCAAGTCGCATTATCATAGGTTGTTGATAAACTGCCGGCAATATGGGGCAAAGATACATTGACAATTGTCGTGTCCAGAATTTCCATAAAAGCGGCAAGAGTTACGACAATGGCAATTAACCATGGATTATGTTTTGGCTTCCATTCCTCTTTTACGGTATTTAAGGTAGCGGATTGACTCATTTCGTGTAAACCGTTGGCACGACTGAAAGACCTATGGCCAAGGGAACCTTGGGATCCAGTCCTTCATCAATCAATATTTTAACAGGAACACGCTGTACAATCTTAACATAGTTACCCGTAGCATTTTCTGGTGGAAAAGCACTAAAGACAGATCCCGTTCCTGCCTGGATTGAATCAACATGGCCCTTTAGATTCATAAATGGATATGCATCCACCTCAATTTTAACCTTTTGACCCGGACGAACATTGGTAATCTGTGTTTCCTTGTAGTTTCCAATTACCCAAACCTCTGGTTCAACTATGGATAAAAGGGATTGACCAACGGTTACATAACTGCCCTGCTCAACGTTACGTTTGGAAATCCATCCATCATGCGGTGCCCTGATTTCAGTCCATCCAACATTTAAAGCGGCCGTTTCCAATTGTGCTTCTGCTGCCTTAACAGCCCCACCCTGATCAGAAACCTTACTTTTGACATTGCCAATATTGGCTTCGACTGGAGTGGCAATTAAATAATTACCTTCAGCTCTGTCCACTTCCGCTTTTGCCTGGTTAAAAGCGGAAGTGGCATAATCAATCGCCTGCTGGGTTGTAGCAGGACGCGCAATATTATGTTGACGAACATAATCCGTTTTGGCTTTGAATAATTGCGCTTTCGCGGCTTCCAGTTGTCCCTCGGCAACTTTTAGCTGACCTGGATAATTCTTTTTTGCAACTTCCAATAAATATTGTGAGGCAAGATACTGAGCTTTTGCCCTTTCCAAATTACCTTGCGCCTGTAAAAGAGATGCTTTGTAATCCCTTGCATCAATCCTCAACAAAACCTGACCCTTATGGACAAACTGATTATCATTGACCAATAATTCAGTCACGTAACCATTGACATGCGGTGCGATCGTAATGGCACGCCCGGCGGTAAACGCATCATCCGTACTAACATCATTACGTGTAAACCACCAATATAAACCAATTAAAATGACAACAATGATCATAATGAAAAACATTAGATACCGGATTGCCTTTTTTTTATTTTTGGGATTGGTGGATTTTTTTTCTTCAGATGAATCAAGATCCTGTTTCGAGTCAGTTGTATCCGCTGTCATAAATGTCCATCCACAATGATAAAATTATTAATAATCCAGATTCTGAGTCTGTATCAATCTGGCATACATGCCCTGCTGTTTCATTAAATAATCATGATTTCCCTGTTCTACAACTTTTCCATCCGAAACAACGATAATGACATGGGCTGTTCGTATAGTAGACAAACGGTGGGCCACAATTAAAGTCGTGCAATCCCTTCGCAGTTTAGCCAAGGCTTTTTGTATGACATGTTCACTTTCCGTATCCAATGCACTTGTCGCTTCATCCAATAACAATAAACGAGGGTTTCTTATTAACGCACGTGCAAGGGCAATTCTCTGACGCTGACCTCCTGAAAGACATTGTCCACCATGACCAACATTTGTATCCAGGCCTTTTGGTAAATCTCCAAGAAAACGATTGATAGCTGCCCCTTCCAAGACTTTTTCGATCTCCTCTTTGCTTGCATACGGATTACCGATCCGAATGTTATCGATAATAGACATATCAAATAACAACGGATCTTGTGGAACATAGGCGATTGCTGAACGCAATTCATGAATTTTGATGTTCCGCAAGTCAACTCCGTCAAAAATGATCTGTCCCTGCTGTATATCGTGTAGACGAGGGATCAAAGTCAACGCCGTTGATTTTCCCGCACCCGAGGGACCAACCAGGGCAACAGTCTGGCCCGGTTCAATTTCAAAATTCAAACCATGCAATCCGACTTCACGATCTGGATAAATAAAATGCACATTTTGAAATTGAATTTTCCCTTTTCCATTAGGTAAAGGCAGTGCATTCATTTTATCTTTTATTTTGATAGGTTGATCAATAATATTAAAAATACGGTTTAGACCAGATATGCCTTCCTGCATTGCCGCATTTAAAGATCCCAGGGCCCGCAACGGTCTTGCCGCCAAAAGCAAAGCCGCTACAAAGCCTGAAAAATCCCCCAAGGTTGCACCGCCCATCGCGGCACGCCAGCCAGCAAATCCTAAAACCGCCGCAACGGCACTTCCTCCCAAAACCTCCATAATTGGATCAACTTTTGCACGACCTCGAATAATTTTTAGAGTAGCATCATATAATTGATCAAATGATTGACCCAACCGTCTGATTTCACGCTTTTCCATTCCATAGACACGAACGGTTCTAGCCTGTGAAAAAGTCTCATTCAATAACGCTGCGGTTTTTCCAACCTGTTCCTGCATATTTCCGGATGCTTTGCGCACTCGCTTTCCCAATTTTTGAATAGGTACAGCAGCGATTGGATATAATAGAGCCGCGATTAAACTCAACTCCCAATCCATATAGAACATCGAAACAATCAAACTAATAACCGTAATTGCATCTCCAAACGCATTAACCATTCTTATCATGGCTTCACGTATGGATAATGCATCAGTGGTAAAACGGGCGGAAAGCTGTGCGGGGGCTTCCTTTTCAACTAACGAGATATCTGCATGAACCAGATGCAAGAACATTTTTTTCTGCAGCCCCCGTATAATCTGTAAAACCAAATCTTGTACGGAAAGCGTCTGAATATATTGTGACGCGGCCTTTGCGGCCGTCACCATAACAACCAGGGCAGGGATCTGATACAAAATTCGAGGATCATTATCCTTAAACATATCCAATGCGCGCTTTATCACCAAAGGGTATAAAGCTGTCAATCCGGCCATAAAAATTGTCGAGATAACAATCAATAAAATACGTTTCGGATAAAAACGTATTTGCTCTCTCCATAAACGTTGAAGAAAAGGCCAACTTTTATCTTCCCCCAGTATCAGGGATAAAAACATCTTTCTTTTAGTTTGTTTCTTATTGTTTTTTTGTTCTTGATTCACACTTTGATACTTTTACATGGAGCAAATGATATGAAAGCTTTTTAACCCAAATTAAAATATTAAATCGAATATTTAATCTGTATTTTTCAAACTGTGTCTTTTTAACCACTCTATACAATCCAAGGCGGAAGCATAACATCCACCATCAATCCACCATATTTTAACCGATTCAAGAATTTTCCCCATTATTGGACCTTTTTCAACTCCCAGTTCAATTAAATCCTTACCTTTTACGGGGAAAACTGGTGTCGGTATATCAATAACCCGTTTACGCCATTTATCCCATAGAATGAAATCATCATCCTGGTGTTTAATCTGTTCTAGCCAGCTTTGGCCAATAAGAACGTCAAGAGAATATAATGCCTTTAATTGAACAAGCCGCTTATCCGATGCATCGGCTTTTAAGGATAACGGTTTTTCCAATCTTGATAAGAATTTAGCATCTTTATTGGACAATTTAAACTTTTTTGCAACTAATGTGGCAGACCCCTTAATTAAGGCAGACAAGCGAATAATTGCATTATCAGGCACTCCTGCCGCGATAAGTTTAAGAAACGGATCAATACGATACCCAAAAGGCATTAAAATGGTTAAAACCCCATATCTATCCATCAAATTTAATACATCCCCCGCTCTTGGACCCGTGATAATCTTTCTTAATTCTGACCAAACTCGCTCTGCCGACAAAGTATCAAGCTGTGTCGCATAAAACTGAATGGCATTCACAGCATCTAAATCCGGTTGAGTTTTGCCATAGCGTGCATAAAAACGAAAATATCTTAAAATCCTTAAAAAGTCTTCTGCAATACGTTCATGTGCCGTTCCTACAAAACGAACATGACCTAATGAAAGATCTTCCTGTCCATGGAAATAATCCCATAATTTTCCATTTTTATCACAATATAAAGCATTAATTGTAAAATCACGTCTGGCAGCATCCTCTCGCCAGTCCTGTGTCCAAACAACCTTGGCATGTCGCCCATCAGTCTTAATATCCTTACGTAATGTCGTTATCTCATATGAATGATGATTTATTATTGCCGTAACTGTTCCATGTTCAATACCTGTAGGTATCCCCTTTATCCCTGCCCGACTTAATTTTTCAATTATACGGTCAGGGAGATCCATGGTTGCGATATCAATATCAGAAATTGGTTTCTGAACAAGCAAATCCCGAACCACACCGCCAACTAAGCGTGCATTAGGAAAAATATCCCATAATTTTTTTAAATCCTTTTTGGATTGATCAGGTAATTTATCCAAAATATTCATGAAACAGTCACTTTTATAATCATTCTATTGAAACGACCCATCCTATTCCTTAGAGATTAATTCAACAACAGACCCATCAATAATTCTTTGCGGCTTTGCAAACCTGTCAGTAAACAATACAAAATTAAAATTATTTTCTTGAAAATTTATATCATTCCCATTTCAATTCTTTCTTGATGAATAATGGTTATGTTATAAATCTATCATATCCACATCATTCCTATTCTGAATTTTATCATTATGTCATAACAAATAAACTGTAAATGCATATCCATGAACTTAATATGCAAAATATCTTTTGAAATATGATATAAAGAAAGTGTTTCTTATTCATGATTGATTTGATAAAAGAAATATTAGCTTCAGGATTTTGGTTTCTATCAAGAGAATAATCACATGAATTATCAATCTCGTTTATTATCTTTGCTATTCTGCCTTGCGTTCAGCGGATATTTTACATTACCTGTCCTGTCTGGCGTTGCCCAGACAGCAAAAAACAACCCTGAACAAAAAACATCAAAAGTAACTTCTTCATCCAAAAACAACAAGCAAAATAGTCAAGCAAACAAAACATCAACAAATGATGACGATGATGATCCAACTGATGATGATTCAAATGATGATGATAGCAAAAATCCAACACAATCCCTCTTTGAAGCGATCAATGTCGGAAACCTTTACGCTGCACAAGATGCTTTAAACCGTGGTGCCGATTTACATGCAACCAACGTCTTGGGTCAAACACCTCTGGAAATGTCCATTGATCTTAATCGCGATCGCATCACCTTTTTGCTTTTGTCAATGCGTGGCTATAATAACTCACCTCAAAAACTAAATGGTGATAGAGAAATATCAACGGTTTCGGTTAAAAGTGAAAAAGGACATTTATCCATTAAAGGTCAAAATCAACGTAAAACTGTTTCAAATCTCAACCAATCAAACACATATTCACATTATAACAATATTTCCAAACCTGAAATCGGCTTTCTCGGTTTTAACAAAAGCTAGGTTTTACATTCGAATTTAAGATTTGGCCAATTTAGTCATTGCATTATATTCATTACGCAATATATCAAGAGCATATAATCCTCCATTTCTTTCGAAATGCCAAAAGGTCCATCCATTACAAGAAGGTGAATTTGTTACAAGGGCCCCAATTTTATGAATGGAACCTCTTTTGTTTCCACTGATAACAGTGCTATCGGATGTTACTGTAGCAAAAACGCGTTTATTTCGATCCATCAAGATTGTTCCTGGCTGAATAAATCCCTGTTCAATCAGGTTTCCAAAAGGAACACGAGGAATCTCTCGTTTGGAAGGGGTGACTTTAATATCTTCAATCGATAACGGCTTTTCATTGTTCACACGTCGAAGGGCGGCTTTCATATAGTCTGGATGACGTTCAATCCCGATATAACGTCGCTGAAGTTTTTTTGCCACAGCAAGGGTTGTTCCAGTTCCAGCAAAAGGATCCAATACAACATCTTCAATATTTGTAGAGGACAAGATAACGCGATATAGCAGGCTTTCTGGTTTTTGGGTCGGATGTAATTTTAGTCCATGTTCATTTCGAAGTCTTTCATGTCCAGTACATAAAGGCAGAAACCAATCAGAACGCATCTGAATATCATCATTTAAGGTTTTCATGGCCTGATAATTGAAACAATATTTACTATCAGCATCTTTGGCTGCCCATATTAATGTCTCATGCGCATTGGTAAATCGTCTTCCCTTAAAATTTGGCATGGGATTGGATTTCCGCCAAACAATATCATTCAAGATCCAGAAACCAAGATCCTGTAAAATTGCTCCAATTCTGAAAATATTATGATAGGAACCAATAACCCAAATTGTTCCATTTTTTCTCAATAAACGATGACATTCCTTCAACCAGCTTCGACAAAATTGATCATATAGTTGGAAACTCTTAAATTTATCCCAATCTTCATTAACCCCATCCACGATTGTATCATCTGGACGACGCAATTCTCCCTGTAATTGCAAATTATATGGGGGATCGGCAAAAATACAGTCAATTGACGCAGAAGGTATGGTTTTCATGACCTGAATACATTCACCATTCAAAATCTGATCCAAAGGTATATTTAATTTTACTGCTTCACTCATAAAATCCTTGACCTTTTACTTGCTCTTTTTGCTCTACATCCATTGAAAACGAAAATTGTCTTACGGTGATATATCCTTGGCGATGATGTGGAGAACAACCATATTTCCTCAAGGCCTCACGATGCATAACCGTTGGGTACCCCACATTATGCTCCCATCCATACCGATCCCATTTCCGTGCCAGACCGACCATCAGCTTATCACGCAAAACCTTTGCGATAATTGATGCCGCAGCAATTGAATATGAAAATCCATCCCCCTTGATAATGGTTTGCGTGGCACATCCAAAATCAGGAGCGATCGTTCCATCAACCAATACAAGATCAGGAAGAATATTTAGTTTTGATACAGCCCTTTGCATTGCCAAGCTGGCAGATTTCCTGATATTTAAATGGAAAATTTCATCAACTGATGCCGCGGCCACACCAATCTTGACATGCGGCATTTGATTTAAAACCGCATAAATTTCTTGTCTCAATGCAGATTTGATTTTCTTTGAATCATCAAGCAATTCTGAAATATCCTCAGGAATATTTTCCTGAAACATTACAGCGGCAGCAACAACAGGACCAGCAAGACAACCCATTCCCACTTCATCCACGCCTGCAATTGATACTTTATGATGCATTCTACTCAAATAATTCGTTTCTAAACCAATAACCTACTATACTCAACGAGTCGCAAATGAATAGCCCTAAAATGAAAAAAATAAAAAAAGCTGTTAATAACTTCTGATTAACAGCTTTTTTAAGCCTAAATTTTAAATTTAATTATTAACTTATTTACATTTACGATGTTTACAACAACATTTAAACATCCTTGATAAAAATGTTCCGGCAATCAAAGCGATAACCAATGCTGCAACAGGACGGTTCCGAATGAAATTCATCAAGCATTCCATTTTTCCCTCAGAACCATATAGACGCGAAAATTCATTATCGGCAACACCCGCAAAATCCTCAAAACGTTTTCCTTTTTGATCAGATGCTTTATTTCTTAAATCCTGGCCTTTTTCTCTGGCCTGGTCCGCGACGTTTTGAACCTTGTCTTTTAATTGATCAATAGTATCCTGTTTTTTATCCTGGGCACGAGAAAAGGCATCCTGTGCTTTATCTTTGGCATCATCAATCGAGCTGCCAATTTTTGCACCAACTTCCCTTAAAGTATCTTCCATATTCTTTGACATTGTTCCCTCCTTTAAAAAAGGATTGCAATCTTATCATTTTTTTATGTTTTTAAGTGTATCTTTTGCTTCGTTTTTCACCGATTCATAATTTTGTTTGGCATGGTCAACCGCGTCCTTTAATTTTGCCTTTCCATCCGTTAATGTATTTTCAATTTTTTCAGCAGTATTTTTAATAAAATCTTTTACATTACTCATATTATGCACCTTTTATAATAACAATTCATAGACTATTGGTAATTATGACAACTCCAAACCAAAAAGTCTATAAAATTATCAATCACTTATATTACAATACCGCTTTTTAGAGATATAAAATTTCTAGGGTTAAGGAATATTAAAAAATGAAGTGATCAACTTAAATATTGATTAAATTCTGCAATGATTTATTTTGTCACAATTAGTTTTGTTATTTTGATTTTTAATTATATAAATTTAGATATTGCCATTAAAAATAAGTTTCTTGCATATGACTTTACCCCAAAATACAACAAATTCTGATAAATCTCACTCACGTTTTCATCCATGGTTAAAAATATTTTTATATATCGGTCTAATAGCTGTCATTATTGGGGTGGCATATCGTTTTTATGGTGTATTTTCATCAACTTCCGAGCATTCCCATTATGTTGTTGAACAACCAGTTGCAGCAACAATTGTAAAGAAAAGCCATCTACCTGTTATTCTAACTGAACTTGGAACAGTCGTTCCCATTTCCAATGTTACCGTACAAACACGAATTTCCGGCTATTTACAACAAGTATTTTTCACGGAAGGGCAATTGGTTAAGAAAAATGATTTACTTGCCCTTATTGACCCACGTCCCTCAGAAGCTTTGAAGGCACAATATGAAGGCAATTTAAAAGCCGACACGGCCTTACTGCAACAGGCAAAATTGGATAATAAGCGCTATCAAACCCTTCTAAAACAAAACAGTATCGCCCCCATGACGGCTCAAGATCAGCAATATAAGGTTGCCCAGCTTGAAGGACAGGTCAAAACAGATCAGGCCCTAATCAAACAGCAAGAATTAAATCTTATCTACTGTCACATCCGTGCACCTGTTGACGGTCGCATCGGGATCAGACAGGTTGATGCGGGAAATTATATTACCGAAGGCCAAAGCGGAGGATTGGCCACTTTAACCCAAATGACCCCCATGTCGGTTATTTTTACCTTACCTGAAAATCAATTGGGCATTGTCTTGGAAGCTTTGAAAAATAAAAAAGAACTAACCGTTGAGGCTTGGAACACCGATAATACGACCAAACTTGCCACAGGAAAAACAAGCGTGATAGACAGTCAGATTGACACATCAACAGGAACCGTTCGGTTGAGAGCCATTTTTGAAAATAAAAACTGGGAACTTTTTCCAAACCAATTTGTAAATGCCCATTTACTAGTCAAGGTTATTAAAGATGCTTTGATTTTACCAAATAATGCTATTCAAACAGGACCAAATGGTTCCTTTGTGTATGTTATTCAAAAAGATTCAACGGTTAAAATACAGACAATCAAAACAGGATATAATGATGGTGAACATACGGTTATAACCGCTGGTTTAGTTGAGAATGAAAAAATAGTTACTGACGGAATTGATACTTTACATGAAGGTTCAAAAGTCATCATTCCCGAAAATACGCAATCTTCTGAATAATAATTAACTTGAAAATCATAACAGTTTCCCAATTTTGTCAAGTTTATAAATAAATAGAGATTTTTATGAATCCATCACGCCTTTTTATTTTGCGCCCCGTGGCAACAACCCTTCTTATGATTGCCATCATGATCTGCGGAATATTAGGCTATCGTTTCTTACCCCTGTCCGCGTTACCTGATGTTGACTATCCAACAATAACCGTTTCAACATTTTATCCGGGCGCAAGTCCGGATGTCATGATGACCTCGGTCACAGCACCATTGGAAAGTGAATTGGGATCCATCCCTGGATTAAATCAAATGATTTCCCAATCCTCTGGAGGGGCTTCAGTCATCACGTTACAATTCAATCTTTCAGTCTCCATGGATGTCGCAGCCCAGGAAGTGCAAGAAGCTATCAATCAGGCCAACTCCCTTTTGCCCACTGATTTGCCTGCACCTCCTGTTTATGCAAAAGTAAATCCTGCTGATACACCTATCCTTACGCTTGGCATTACTTCAAAATCTCTACCCCTGACCGAGGTTGAGGATTACGTTAATAACAGGTTGGCCACAAAAATAAGCCAGATTAATGGGGTAGGACTGGTTACCCTATCAGGAGGACAACGTAAGGCAATCCGTGTACAAATCAATATTCCTAAAATAACTTCATATGGAATTGATCTGGACAGTATCAGAACAACAATCGGTAACGTTAATGTCAATTCCCCCACCGGAAATTTGGATGGCCCAAAACGCGCCGTCACCATCCAGACCAATGGACAAATAAAAAATCCGGAACAGTTACTTAACCAAATTATCGCCTATAACAATAATGGGCCTGTTCGATTACGTGATGTGGCCACCGTCATAAACGGTCCAGAAAATAGTCAATTGATGGCATGGGCAAATAAAACACCAGCCTTGATTTTAAATGTACAACGGCAACCCAAGGCCAATATCATCTCGGTTGTTAACAATATCAATGAAATATTACCACAATTAAAAAAATCATTGCCTTCTGGTATAACATTAACGCCATTGACTGACCGCACGACATCCATTCGCGCTTCAATTCATGATGTAAAATTTGAGCTCATTCTGTCAATTATCTTGGTTATTTTGGTCATCTTTATCTTTTTAAGAAATATTTCTGCAACAATTATTCCCAGTCTTTCCGTTCCCCTATCCTTGATCGGAACCTTGGCGGTAATGTATCTTTTTAATTTCTCACTAGATAATTTATCCTTGATGGCATTGACAATAGCGACCGGTTTCGTTGTGGATGATGCAATTGTTATGATAGAGAACATTACACGATATATCGAAATGGGCGAAAACCGAATTCAAGCCGCTTTAAAAGGGTCAGAAGAAATAGGGTTTACAATCATATCGCTTACGATTTCTTTAATCGCTGTCCTTATCCCTCTATTATTCATGGGGGATATTATTGGTCGTTTATTTTACGAATTTGCAGTTACCCTGTCTATTACAATCATCATATCCGCCATTGTTTCTCTAACCCTGGTTCCAATGTTGTGTGCGCATATTCTGACCGAAATCGAAAAAAAACAGAACAACTATTTTTTTGATCGTGTGATAGACAGAATAATAGAATTTTACAATACCGGACTACAATTTGTCTTCAAACACCAGCCTCTAACCTTATTTATCACCTGTTGCACCTTTGTCATAACCCTCATAATGGCTTACTACATCCCCAAGGGTTTCTTTCCCGTTCAAGATAACGGTATGGCACAAGGCATATCCATCATGCCTCAAAATGCCTCGCTGAAAGCGGTCGCAAACAAGCAAAAAGCTCTGGCAAACACAATTTTAAACGATCCAGACGTGGATAACCTTTCATCATTTATCGGCATTGACGGACAGAATATGACCCTTAATCAGGGACGTTTCTTGATCAATTTGAAAAACCGAAAGGAACGTAAAACATCTATTGAAAAAACAATCAAAAGAATAACCCGGGCATCAAAACAGGTTGTTGGAACACAACTTTATCTTCGACCCATACAAGATCTCTCGCTAGAAACAACTTTTTCAGCCACCCAATACCAACTTTTGATCGAAAATCCGGATTACAGGCAACTTGAACTCTGGATACCTAAAATTGTTAACCGTCTGCAAAAAGAACCTGCCCTTTCCGATGTCTCCTCAAACCTGCAATC
Source organism: Commensalibacter melissae (assembly GCF_009734185.1). Lineage (NCBI taxonomy): Bacteria > Pseudomonadati > Pseudomonadota > Alphaproteobacteria > Acetobacterales > Acetobacteraceae > Commensalibacter > Commensalibacter melissae. The sequence goes on from NZ_CP046393.1 coordinate 1,509,510, forward strand.
ACAGGGATTGGTTGCCAATATCACCCTTGACCGTGCCACAGGTGCTCGTTATTCCATCACACCTCAAACAATTGATAATGTTTTATATGACTCTTTTGGCCAACGCCAAATTTCCACTATTTTTACAGAATCAAACCAATACAGGATCATTCTGGAAGCCGATCCAAAATTTCAAAAACATTTGACCTCTTTGAACCAGCTTTATCTTCCCGGAATAAATGGCAACAATTCCGCTTCAACTTCTGGTCCAACAAGAAATCCAACCTCCGGTCTGGTTCCTTTATCCCAGGTAACAAGAATCACTCATGACACCGCACCCCTTCTAGTCACCCACTTCGGTCAGTTTCCAGCCATATCGATTTCCTTTAACATCAACAAGGGTCATTCCCTGGGGGAGGCAACACAAATCATTAATTCCATCCACAAGGAACTGAATCTTCCCTCAAGCTTCCAAGTCAGTTTTCAAGGAATAGCGGCTGCATTTGAAAAGAGCCTTAAAAATGAATTGTTTCTTGTTATAGCGGCCATTATTGCTGTTTATATTATCCTTGGCATTCTTTATGAAAGCTTCATTCATCCCATAACTATTTTGTCAACCCTTCCCTCGGCCACGATTGGTGCACTATTTGCACTATGGATTGATGGATGCAACTTAGATATTATGGGAATTATTGGCATCATTCTATTAATTGGAATTGTCAAAAAAAATGCCATTATGATGATTGATTTTGCGCTGGAGGCTGAAAGGAAAGACAAGAAATCCTCACTGGAGGCAATTCATCAGGCAGCACTTCTACGATTCAGGCCCATTCTGATGACAACCCTGGCGGCCATGTTAGCGGCTATTCCCATGATGCTGGGAACAGGAACCGGATCTGAACTAAGGCATCCTTTGGGTATCAGCATTTTTTGGGGGCTTCTTGCCAGCCAATTGCTCACTCTTTTTACAACTCCCATTATTTATCTATATATGGAAAGATTTAAAAACTGGGGGCATCATTTTTTTTCATCATTATCCAATCACCAACCAATTGATGAAAAACCTGAATCATGAATATAGCAAAACCCTTTATACAACGGCCTGTTGCAACAATTTTACTCACAGTTACATTATTTCTAACAGGTATACTGGGTTACGAACTATTACCGGTTTCTGATCTTCCCAACGTGGATTTTCCTGTAATCATGATACGTGCCCAACAAGCGGGCGGCACACCAGAGGAAATTGCCAGCTCTATTGCTGCACCATTGGAGAGAAGGCTGGGACAGATACCTGGCACCAATGAAATGACTTCACAATCAACCCAAAACCAGGTCAGGATCATTTTACAATTCGATCTTTCCAAAGATATCAATAATGCGGCAAGGGATGTAGAAGCCGCCTTACAAGCCGCACGTGCCGACCTTCCCTCTTCGATGCGTTCCAATCCATCCTATTTCAAGATGAATCCCTCCACCTCTCCCATCATGATCTTGGCCATGACATCCAAGACCAAAACCTTGCCACAGCTTTATGATTATGCGACAACTGTTTTGCAACACCAGCTCTCAAGTATCAAAGGGGTCGGGCAAGTTGAACTGGGGGGAAGTTCACTACCGGCAGTCAGAATTGAACTAAACCCGCATGCTCTTTACAAATACGGTATTGGATTTGAAGATGTCAGGGCGGCACTGGCATCAACCAACGCTCATACACCCAAAGGTTTTATTGAGGAAGGTGACAAACGCTATCAATTAGCAACCAATGATCAGGCAACAAAGGCTGAAGCCTATCGAAACCTCGTAATTGCATATAGAAATCATGCACCTGTCATGTTAGAGAACATCTCAACAGTAAAAGACGACGTTGAAGACTTACATCATGCGGGATATTATAACGATAAACGCTCCATCATTCTGGTTATTTTTCCTCAAGCTGGTAGTAATGTCATCAAGACAACCAGTTTGATTCATAAAAAGTTATCATTGATAAAGGCAGCCTTACCAGCCGATGTGAATCTGCACATTGCCATTGATCGTTCAACCACAATCAGGGCAACCCTGTTTGATACCCAAATGACATTGGTCATATCTATTGTTCTAGTCATAACGGTTGTTCTGGTTTTTCTAAGAAACATTCGAGCCATTATTATTCCTGCCGTTGTTTTGCCAGCCTCCATTATCTCCACATTTGCCATTCTTAAATTATTGGGTTATTCACTTGATACGTTTTCCTTAATGGCGCTAACCATCGCAACCGGCTTTGTCGTGGATGATGCCATTGTTGTGCTGGAAAATATAAACCGGCATTTGGAGAATGGTATATCTCCCAAAGCTGCCGCTTTATATGGTGCAAAGGAAGTCTCGTTTACGGTAATCTCGATCACTATATCTTTGATTGCCGTGTTCCTGCCGATATTGCTGATGGGTGGTTTGATAGGAAAATTGTTTCATGAATTTGCCATGACCCTTTCTATAACCCTGATTATTTCGATGATCCTTTCCCTGACTCTAACTCCCATGATGTGTGCTTTTATTCTTATGCGACACCAAGGAAACAATAATAAACGGGGATATAAAATTAATCATTATTTTATAAAATTATTTGATTATTGTGATCAACTTTATCAAAGCACTCTTTCGCACATCCTTAAATATCCCCTTCTCGTTGCCCTATCAATTCCTGCAACGATTATCCTTATGATTTTCCTTTTTATAACCATGCCTAAAGGTTTCATGCCTAATGAGGATATCGGGGTTTTGTTATGCCATCTTCAGGGCGATCAATCCATTTCCTTTCAAAACATGAAAGAAAAAATCCAGTTTGTTCAGAAAATACTTATAAATGATCCGGATATTGCATCCATTTCCTCCTTTACTGGAGGCAAAGCGGTCAATCAGGGAAATATCTTTATTTCCTTAAAAGATAAAAAATTACGAAAAAACAATATTTTTGAAACTCAAGCGCGACTTTCTAAAAAATTACAAAATATGGTTGGCGCGAAATTCTATATTTTCCCTCCCAATATATTACATGTAGGCGGGCGTTCAAGTAACGCAAACTATCAATATACTTTACAATCAGATTCCTCTAGCGAATTATATAAATGGATGCCCAAACTTGTTGAAGCACTAAAAAAACATCCCGGTATCATCACAGATGTCTCTTCCGATGTCCAACAGGGAGGTGAGGCAATCAATATTGATATTCTTCGGGATACAGCCGCACGAGTTAACTTAACACCACAACTTATTTCAAATACGTTGTTTGATTCTTTTGGACAGCGTGCCGCTTCAATTATTTATAATCCGTTAAACCAATATCGGGTCATTATGGAAACGGATCCGCGTTACGCCCCTCATACCGGTGCCTTGAATCAGGTATGGGTCAGTGTTGCAGGAGGATCACCCGGTGGCGGAACCGTATCAAATACAATCCGTGTCAAATCGAATGCATTTTTAAGTCAAGAGGATAAAATCGAGCAGGATAACTTTAGAAACCAGATCGCGAATAGACTTGCCGGGGGTAATGGTGCATCCAATGGTTCAGCTGTCTCCACCAATCATGAAACCATGATCCCATTATCTTTTGTCACTAACCAGAACAAAGCATTGACCTCATTATCAGTCAATCATCAGGGTATGTTCGTTGCCGCGACTTTATCATTTAACTTGGCAAAAGGAAAATCACTGAGCGATGCCATTCAGCTCATCAAAACAGAAACCGTCAAAATTCATTTACCAAAAAATATAGCAGGAAGTTTTTCTGGCAATGCAGCCCAGTTCCAGAGTAGCATCAAAAATAATATCATTATCATATTTGCCGCAATTGCCGCCGTTTACATTACACTGGGTATATTATATGAAAGCTACATCCATCCTTTAACAATTCTATCCACCCTTCCCTCGGCAGGTGTTGGCGCATTACTGGCGCTTGATCTGTTCGGGGAAGAATTTACTATTATAACCATGATTGGCATTATCCTACTTATTGGGATTGTCAAAAAAAATGCCATTCTTTTGGTTGATTTCGCTATCAAGGCAGAAGAGTCAGAAAACATGGATACAAAATCAGCAATTTTACTAGCATGTAAATTACGCTTTCGTCCCATTCTCATGACTACCGTTGCAGCTGCATTTGGTGCAGTTCCTCTTATTCTTTCCAATGGATATGGTTGCGAGATCAGACGTCCACTTGGAATCGCGATTGTAGGGGGTTTAGTGGTCAGTCAGGCTCTGACCTTGTATACAACCCCAGTAATTTATATCTATATGGATCGATTACGACATAACCGTCTGTTAAAGAGACTATTTTTTCATGGGGGACAACAACGTGCATAATAGGGGCATCAACCTGTTCTCCTTACGATATGTGGGGATCACTTTCTTTTTTTTTCTAAGCGGCTGTATGGTTGGACCAAATTATCATCGCCCCGCTCCAGTCATTTCACATCGGTTCAAGGAATTGAAACCAGTTAACGGATGGCAGACAGCCAATCCCAGTGCCGCCGCCTTTCCTAAAGGTGAATGGTGGACTATCTATAATGATCCTGTTCTTAATCAGCTGGAAGAACAGGTTGATATTTCCAATCAGAATTTAAAACAGGCAGAAGCAAATTATCGTTATGCGCGTGCTTTGATTGACCAAACTAAGGCAGCTTTATACCCAACATTAAATCTTGGCACGAATTTTGACCGTCAAGGTAACGGAGGTGGTGCAAGAAGCATCGGTAATGGGGGCGGAAATATTAATTATTCATCCGGAATGACAAGAAATACTTATGCATTACAAACCTCTGCAAGCTGGGATCTCGATCTTTGGGGAAAAATACGACGTAACACGGAAAGCCAAGTAGCAGCTGCACAAGCCAGTGCCGCAGATCTTGCCAATGCAAGACTATCTTATCAAAGCCAGTTGGCCCAGACCTATTTTAACTTGAGATATCAAGATTCATTAATAGATTTATTGCAAAAAACCGTTAAAGCCTATGAGCAATCCTTAAAAGTAACCCAGGATCAACATAATGCCGGTGTTATTGAACCCACGGCATTATTACAGGCACAGACACAGCTTGAGCAAACAAAGGCACAATTGACTGCTGCAGGTATTTCTCGATCCCAATACGAACATGCTATTGCCACTCTAATTGGAAAGCCCCCAGCAAATTTATCAATTCCTCACGGTATTTTAAATGACAACATACCTCAAATTCCAGTAGGTGTTCCATCCATTTTATTACAAAGAAGGCCTGATATAGCTTCAGCCGAACGCCATATGCAAGAAAAAAATGCCCAGATAGGAGCTGCTATTGCAGCATTTTTCCCCGATGTAACCTTATCAGCCAATTTATCCTATAGTGGTAATCCGGTGGGCAGCCTTGTTCAAGTTGCCAACCGCATCTGGTCTTTGGGAGCATCCGCTTCAGAAAACTTGTTTGATGGCGGGGTAAGAAGTTCAATGGTCAAACAGGCAGAGGCACAATATGATGCTTCTGTGGCTCAATATAGGCAAACCATTCTTACAGCCTTGCAATCCGTTGAGGATCAACTATCTAACCTTAATATCCTGAACGATCAAAAAATCCAGCAACAAGCAGCGGTTGAATACGCTGACAAAACCCTTAAAGTAGCCCTGGCACAATATATGAGCGGCACTCACGATTATACCACTGTTGTAACTCAACAAGTCGCTTTATTAAATAATCAACAAACAGCTCTTGGAATACAGCAACAGCAAATGGTGGATAGCGTCTTGTTGATCGAAAACCTTGGAGGTGGCTGGAAGGATGATCGATTGCCAAGCAAATCCTCTTTAACCTCCAATATACCTTTTATACCTTCTGTATTACAGCAAAACAAAAACTAGCTCTATTATACAAAAAATGAAATTATTTTAATAAATAATAATTTGTTAGTGATTTCATTTTTTCAGAAACAAGGTTTTTTAATTTTGAACAATATCCAAAATCTTAAAATATTTGATTTAAAATCAAACGTAAAATATATTAAACTATCATAAAAAAAATTCACAAAATAAAATTGGTTTCTTATAAAAAGCCAATATTTAATACATTTTTAAATCAATGATATTTTAAGCTTAATACTGCGAACTCATTCCCTGTCTTTGTTTCATGTCCCTAAAAAATGACAAACAAATCAATTATTTTAACATATCACTAAAATTAATTTACAACTCAACATCTCAAGAAATTAATTATTAAGTAATTTTCTTCCAACCAAAAACGCAAGAATAAAAAATAAAAAAGCGAATAACAGTGCAATAAAAAATATAATCTTAGCAATACCTGCTGCTATAATTGCCACACTTGTAAAACCAAGAAGCCAAGCCAATAAAGCAATTAAAAGACAAATAAATGCAATTTTAAGCATATCCCGGCTCTCCTTTTCAATCTATCCCAAGATTCTTCCAAAAGCCTAACGCGTTAACATATATTTTTTTTACAACTTAATTATAATCCCAATTTTGTTCATTACAAACAAAAAAAGAGATAGAAACCTATCTCTTTTTAAAAATCAAAAGGGTATTTTAATATTATGCAGCTAACTCGTTTGAATCTTCATCAGTGGGCTTTGGTCCACTGTCAAGCCCTTTTGCATTTACATCACGTTCAATAAATTCGATAACTGCCATATCAGCAGCATCACCATAACGGACACCAGCTTTCAACACACGCAAATATCCACCTTGACGCGATTTGTAACGATCAGCAATAACAGAAAATAATTTAACAACAATAGTCTCGTCACGCAACATGGCATAAGCCTGTCTACGTGCATGCAAATCACCACGTTTTCCCAATGTCACAAGTTTCTCGACAACTGGACGTAATTCCTTAGCTTTTGGCAAAGTCGTTGTAATCTGTTCATGCTTAATTAATGCAACGGCCATATTTCTGAACATTGCAAGGCGATGCGATGAAGTCACACCCAATTTACGGCCGGATATACCGTGACGCATAATTTCAATCCTCTTCTATCATACTATGCTTAAAACAGCTCATCCAGCCGTTTAGCTAACTCTTCAATATTTTCTGGTGGCCAAGCAGGCACATTCATTCCCAATGACAATCCCATTGAAGAAAGAACTTCCTTGATTTCATTCAATGACTTGCGACCAAAATTAGGAGTGCGTAACATTTCTTGCTCTGTCCGCTGCACCAGATCGCCAATATACACAATGTTATCATTCTTGAGACAGTTGGCGCTACGAACTGACAATTCAAGCTCATCAACTTTGCGTAATAAATTACGATTGAATGGAAGCTCTTCCTTAGGCTCTTCCGTCACGACTGGTTTAGGCTCATCAAAATTGATAAAAAGCTGGAACTGATCTTGCAAAATACGCGCAGCCAAAGCTACGGCATTTTCAGGCGTTACAGAACCATCTGTTTCTAAAGTCAATAACAGCTTGTCATAATCTGTTACCTGCCCAACACGGGTTGGCTCAACTTTATAGGAAACGCGACGAACAGGGGAATATATCGCGTCAATTGGAATCATCCCAATTGGAGCATCCTCTTGACGGTTAGTAGAGGCAGGTACATAACCTTTACCCATTTCAACGGTAAATTCCATACCCAACTTTATTCCATCATCAAGTGTGCAAATCACAAGGTCAGGGTTCATGATTTCAATATCATGATCTGTCTGAATTTGTCCGGCTGTAACTTGGCCTGGACCTACCGCGGACAAAATCATCCGTTTTGGACCATCACTATGCATACGTATGGCCAGTTGCTTAACATTCAGGACAATATCCGTGACATCTTCCCGCACACCATTAACTGATGAAAATTCGTGAAGAACGCCATCAATACGAACAGCTGTAACAGCAGCCCCTTGAAGAGAAGATAAAAGTACTCGCCGAAGCGCATTACCGAGCGTCATGCCGAAGCCACGTTCAAGCGGCTCCGCCACCACGGTCGCCACATTTTGTGACGCCGAGCCCGGTTCGACTTCCAGCTTCTCCGGCTTAATAAGAGATTGCCAGTTTTTCTGGAGGACCAAGGTGGTGGCCTTTCAATTCAAATTATTACCAAAAAAGTAACAAAATCTTAACTTCAAAGTCAGCTTTTGTTACTTGGATATTATTTCCATTCATTATTGATTGAAAATAATATACGAACGATTAAACGCGACGACGTTTACGTGGACGACATCCGTTATGTGGCACTGGTGTGGTATCCCGGATTGAAGTAACCGTAAAACCTACCGCCTGTAAAGCACGCAGTGCGCTTTCACGTCCAGATCCCGGGCCAGACACTTCAATTTCAAGAGTTTCCATACCATGTTCACGAGCTTTACGTCCTGCATCCTCAGCAGCAACCTGTGCTGCATAAGGTGTAGATTTGCGTGAACCTTTAAATCCCTGAGCACCCGCTGAAGACCATGAAATTGCATTTCCTTGAACATCAGAGATAGTGATCATCGTATTATTAAACGTAGACAAAACATGCGCTACGCCAGAAGTAATGTTTTTGCGTTCTTTTTTTCTAAGACGCGGTGTGGCGGGTTTCGCCATGGCTTTTATTATCCTGTCCGTTTAGTTATAAAAAATTAAAACAAACCAAGGGTTAACGTGTTACTTTTTTCTTACCAGCAATAGCAACCGCCTTACCCTTACGTGTACGAGCATTTGTGTGAGTTCTCTGACCTCTTACAGGCAAACCACGACGATGACGCAATCCACGGTAACATCCCAAGTCCATCAAACGCTTGATATTCATTGAGATTTCACGACGAAGATCACCCTCAACCTGATACTCGCTATCAATTAACTCACGAATTTTCAGAACCTCATCGTCTGAAAGTTCGTTCACCCTACGTTCGTCAGGAATTGACAATTTATTACAAATTTCCTGCGCTTTTGTCGGCCCAATGCCGTATATATAACGCAGACCAATGGTTACCCGCTTATTCGTCGGGATGTTTACGCCGGCAATACGCGCCACGCCCAATACTCCTTAATTAGCCTTAATAATTTAGGTCTATTCTTAACAGCTAGCCACTAAAAAAGCAACAGTTACGAGATCAATAACTGTTTCATTAATAACTAACATGTTTGAAATACTTTTAAAAGCATCAATATAACTTTCATACTAACAGAGTCAATATAGTATGATAATTTTTTCACAAAAATATAAACTTACATTTTATTTTTTTTTAAAATTAAATCAATATCTTTTGTCACCTCATCCACATTTTTCATACCATCAATGGAATACAAACATTTTTTTTCTTCATAATATGGCAATAAGGGAGCGGTCTGTTCGCGATAGACTTTTAAACGTTCCAGAACGGTATCTTTATTATCATCATCTCTTGAGACAAATTCCGTTGAACCACATGCATCACAGACTCCGTCTTTTTTTGGTTTTTTAGAAAGTTTATTATAACTGGCACCACATTTTGCACAACTAAACCGGTTGGAAATTCGCTCTGCAAGTTTTTCTTCATCCACTTTTAATAATAATACAGCATCAAGTTTCAGATGTTCAGAGACAAACATTTTATCCAACGCTTTTGCTTGATCCACATTGCGAGGGAAACCATCAAGAATAAAACCGTTTTTACAATCATCCTTTTTAATTCTTTTTGCAATCATTTCAACCATCAGATCATCAGGAAACAATAACCCCTTATCCATAATATCCTTGGCTTTTTTCCCGATTTCTGACCCTGACCTCACCTCAGCCCTCAGCATATCTCCTGTGGAGATTTGCGCGATATGATATTTTTCTGACAAACGTTGAGCCTGCGTCCCTTTACCCGCCCCTGGTGGGCCCAAAAATATTAGCTTCACCGTTTTTTTCCTTTTCCAAACCTGGATTTGCGTAATAGACCCTGATATTGATGCGCAACCAAATGGGATTGAACCTGCGTTACCGTATCTATTGTCACAGAAACTATGATTATCAAACTGGTTCCACCAAAATAGAAGGGAACATTGTAATGATTGATTAAAAATTGTGGCAATAAACAGACAACAACAAGATATAGCGCTCCAATTGTTGTTAACCGTGTCAGGATATTATCAAAATAGGTTGCTGTATTTGCACCTGGACGAATACCGGGAATAAATCCACCCTGTTTTCGTAAATTATCTGCCGTTTCTTTGGGATTAAAGGATACAGCTGCATAAAAATATGAGAAGAAAATAATCATGGCAGCATAAAAGACCATATATAAAATATGACCCTGACCGAATTCCTGTCCTAGATATGCCAACCATCCAGGTGTCGATTCATTTGATAGAAATCCAGCTATTGTTACAGGTATCAATAAAACTGAAGACGCAAAAATAGGCGGTATAACCCCAGCGGTATTAACTTTTAATGGCATATGTGTTGAATCACCACCATACATGCGTTGCCCAACCTGCCGTTTGGGATATTGTATGACAACTCTTCTTTGCGCCTGTTCCATAAACACGATAAAGGCGATTGTAACCGCTGCCAATACAAGAAATGCAACGACAAAAAATGGAGACAAAGCGCCAGTGTAACCCAGTTGAAATAAACTTGCCAAAGCCGTTGGTAAATTAGCGACAATACCGGCAAAAATAATCAATGATATTCCATTACCGACCCCGCGTGCCGTGATTTGTTCCCCCAACCACATCAAAAACATCGTTCCCCCAACCAGCGTGATGACGCAGGTTAACAAGAAAAGCATTCCCGGATTAGTAACGGCAGAACCTGCGGGACTTTTCATACTTTCCAACCCAATGGCAATTCCATAAGCCTGGAATAAAGCAATGAAAACCGTCAGGTAACGTGTATATTGATTAAGCTTTTTACGTCCTTGCTCCCCTTCCTTTTTCAAGGCTTCAAGAGATGGCATCGCAGAGGACATCAACTGAATGATAATAGATGCACTAATATAGGGCATGATGTTTAGGGCAAAAATGGTCATACGACCCAAGGCGCCACCACTGAACATGTCAAACATACCAAGAATACCACCCTGGTGTTTAGCCAGCAATTGTGACATTACCGTAGCATCCACTCCCGGAACTGGGATATAGGTTCCTAGACGGTAAATAATTAACGCACCCAATGTAAACCAAATACGCTTTTTTAATTCAGTTGCTTTAGAAAACGCACTGACATTAATATTCGCCGCTAGTTGTTCGGCCATAGAGGCCATAATTTTATCCTTTCAAAAAAAACAGCGTCACCGTAACGAAACGGGACGCTGTAATTTTACCTTAAAATTAGAATGTAACATAATGTTTTGATCTAAAAATTGATCAAACTTAAATTATATTACCTCTTCATTTCCTAGGCATCTGCAGAAACATCCCCAGATGACGATAAAAGCTTTAGAGAACCACCAGCTTTTTTAACCGCTTCAACAGCTGCCGCTGATGCTCTTGACACTTCCAAGTTGATGGCCTGATTTAGATTTCCATTGGCAAGCAAACAAACGCCAGAGTATTTTTTTCCCTTAAATAAACCGGCCTCACGCAATGCTTTTTCATCAATTAAAGATGATGCATTCAATTTGCCCTGCTCAATAGCGGATGAAAGGGTCCGAAGATTAATTTCTACATAATTTTTGCGAAAAATATTCTTAAACCCTCTTTTTGGCATACGACGGTAAAGTGGAAGCTGTCCACCTTCAAAGCCATTGATTGCCACACCTGAACGTGCCAACTGACCTTTCACGCCTTTACCTGATGTTTTTCCTTTACCAGAACCAATACCTCGTCCAAGACGTTTTTTACGGTATCTCGCTCCAGCATTATCACGAAGTTCATTTAGATTCATTTATCCCTCCACCTTAACGAGGTGGCGAATCTTATTGATCATTCCCTGGACAGCTGGTGTATTTTCCAACTCACGGGTTGCACCAACACGATTCAAACCAAGACCAGTCAATGTTTGCTTTTGATCTTTCTTACGACCAATTGCAGATGCTATCTGAGTTACTTTTACCGTATCACTAGCCATTTACAGCCTCCGCATTTTGAGACGCATGGCCAGAATCACGGCGACCAAGAATTTCAGACACCTTCTTTCCACGTCTTGCTGCAACAACTCTTGGACTCGCACATCTACGCAATGCATCAAAAGTTGCCTTTACCATATTATGTGGATTACGTGAACCTGTTGATTTCGCAACAACATCATTAATTCCAAGGCTTTCAAAAACCGCACGCATTGGACCGCCAGCAATGATACCAGTTCCCGAATCGGCAGATCTTAACACGACCTTACCGGCGCCATAAAAACCTTGCACATCATGATGCAATGTTCTGCCTTCTTTCATGGGAACACGTATCATTGATTTTTTAGCCTGCTCAGTTGCCTTGCGGATTGCTTCAGGCACCTCTCTGGCTTTACCGGCACCATATCCTACACGTCCACGCTGATCACCAACGACGACTAATGCAGCAAAGGCAAAGCGTCGACCACCTTTTACAACTTTAGCAACACGATTAATCGATACCAATTTGTCGATCAAATCTTCATTTTCACGTTCACGTCCACCGCGACCGCCTTCTTTCACTTCACGTGCCATTCGCGACTCCTTTTAGAACGAGAGCCCGCCCTCACGGGCAGCCTCAGCAAGCGCTTTTACACGCCCATGATAAATATAGGAGCCACGATCAAATACGACCTGTTCCAATCCTGCTGCCTTTGCACGCTCAGCAATCAACTTGCCTACAACACGAGCAGCATTAATATCAGCTCCAGTTTTAATTTGTTCTTTAGCCGCTGCATCCAAAGTTGAAGCAGCAACTAAAGTCTTACCAGCCATATCGTCAATAACTTGAGCATAAATATTTTTGCTTGAACGGAAAACCGAAAGACGTGGACGCCCGTTTCCTTTCTGACGAAGCTGATAACGCAACCGTCTGCGACGGCGCGTTTGTAATTCACGTTGCATACCCATTATTTTTTCTTGCCTTCTTTGCGACGTATAATCTCATCTTCATAACGAACACCTTTACCTTTATAAGGTTCAGGTTTTCTAAAATTACGTATATCAAGTGCGATTTGACCAACACGTTGTTTATCATTACCTTCAACAACAATTGCCGTTGGACGTGGCGTTGTAATTTTAATATCAGATGGAATTGGATAAACAACATCGTGTGAATAACCAAGATTCATAACAAGATTTGAACCTTGAACAGCGGCACGAAACCCAGTTCCCGTGATTTCCAGGGCCTTGGTATAACCTTCGGAAACACCTTTGACCATATTCGCAATTAATGCTCTGGTAGTGCCCCACATTGTTCTTGCGGCAACACCATCATCTTTTGGCTTAACAGTAACCTGATTATCTTCAATAACAGTTTCAATATGTTCAGATACAGGCAGAGACAATTCGCCTCTTTTACCTTTGACAACAATTTTACCGTCTTTCAGAGAAACTTGTACCCCTTGCGGAATCTGCACGGGATTTTTGCCTACACGTGACATTGATCCCTCCTCTTAGAATACACGACAGAGCACTTCACCACCAACATTGGCGGCACGTGCTTCAATATCAGATAAAACACCCTGAGGTGTTGACAAAATGGATACCCCAAGGCCACCATAGACACGTGGTAATTCTTTAATTTTAGAATAAACGCGACGACCTGGTTTAGATACTCTCTGAATTTCTTTTATAACAGGAGCACCTTCAGAATACTTCAATTCAATGCGAAGCTGACTTATTCCCTTGCGAAGCTCTTCTTTTTTATATCCGCGAATATAACCTTCACGCTTTAATGCTTCCAAAACATTAACTCTCAAATTAGAAGCGGGAACCACACAAAATGAATGACGAGCTGATTGTGCATTACGTATACGGGTGAGCATATCACCCAATGGATCAGATAATGACATCTATATATCCCTTACCAGCTTGATTTAACCATACCAGGGATTTGCCCGGTAGATGCCAATTCACGCAATGCGATACGGCAAAGTTCAAATTTACGGTAATTCCCACGAGAGCGACCAGTTAGTTTACAACGCAAACGCACTCTTACTCGTGAACCATTACGAGGAAGTTTAGCCAATTTTAAAGATGCATCAAAACGATCTTCAACTGGTAAACTTCTATCCATTACAATATTTTTTAACGCAATGCGTTTTGCTTTATCACGTGCGGACATACGTGCACGCTTCGCATTACGATAAATGGCTGAAGTTTTTGCCATGTTTAATTTTACCCTCCGGAACCTGTCGACTATATCGACCGTTTTCCAAAAAAAACAAATTTGCAAGGTAATGTATCACCTTGCAGCGAAAGAACAATTTCCTATCCAATAAATGGAAGGGAAAATGCTTTTAACAAAGCCTTGGCTTCGTTATTGGTCTTGGCTGTTGTTACAAACACAATATCCATACCACGTACTTCGTCTACTTTATCGTAAACGATTTCAGGAAATACAATCTGTTCTTTCAAACCCATTGCAAAATTTCCACGACCATCAAATCCTTTGTTTGCTGGCAACCCTCTAAAATCACGAACACGTGGCAAAGCGATTGTAACCAAACGATCCAGAAATTCATACATACGGTTTTTACGTAATGTAACTTTACATCCAATGGGTAAACCAGCACGAATTTTAAATCCAGCAATCGCTTTCTTAGTAAGTGTTTTAACGGCTTTTTGACCGGCAATCAAGGTCATTTCTTCCGTGGCAGCATCCAGTTTCTTTTGATCGCCTGCCGCTTCTCCAACACCCATGTTTAAAACAATTTTTTCAAGACGCGGAATCTGCATTTCGTTTTTGTAATTGAATTGTTCACGTAACTTTTGACGCAATTCATTTTTGTAAAGCGTGTAAAGGCGCGCTTCAGAGCGAACTTGACTATTTTCTGACATATCCACCTCTCTTAACCTTCGATCACTTCACCGGTGGCTTTGGCAACACGAACCTTACGACCGTCTTCCAAAACTCTAAATCCAACACGAGTAGGTTTCCCTGATTTTGGATCTACCAATTTAAGATTTGACAAGTGAATAGCCTTTTCACGCTCAATAATGCCACCAGCATCACCCATGCGGGTTGGTTTCTTATGATGTTTGGCAACCGCCACACCACGAACCACTGCCTTATTTTCAACAGGAGAAATTGACAGGACTTCACCCTGCACACCTTTCTGAGGCCCTGTAATAACGATTACTTGATCGCCTTTTTTAATACGTGCAGCCATTATAAAACCTCCGGAGCTAAGGAGATAATTTTCATGAATTGACGTGCACGCAACTCCCTTACTACCGGGCCGAAAATACGTGTGCCAATTGGTTCGTTTTGTTTATTTATCAATACAGCAGCATTTTTATCAAAACGTATTGAGGTTCCATCAGGACGACGAACAGGATAGCTTGTTCTGACAATCACAGCTTGATGGACATCACCTTTTTTTACTTTGCCACGAGGAATAGCCTCTTTGACAGAAACGACGATCACGTCGCCGACCGAAGCGGTTTTCCGCTTTGAACCGCCCAGTACCTTAATGCACTGCACCTCTCTTGCACCTGAATTATCAGCCACAGTTAGGTTGGTCTCGGGATGGATCATAGTTAAGCCTCCCTTAAGCTTCTATGCTGGATACTTGCTCAGCCGCACCAAGAGGTGCACCGTTGCGAGAAATCACAGTCCATGTTTTCCTTTTTGAAATCGGAGGAGATTCAATGATACGAACCATATCTCCAATTTGACACTCATTTAATTCATCATGCGCCGCATATTTTTTCGAACGACGAATGAATTTTTTATAAAGCGGGTGCATAACGCGACGAACAACCAAAACAGAAACTGTTTTGTCCATTTTATCGCTTGTCACCCGACCGGTTAGAACGCGCCTTGGCATCGCCCATTAACTCCTCAGGACTTGCCGGCAGATGCGGCAGCACCTGCGGCGTTTTTGTTAACTTCAGTCATAATGGTCTTAATCCGTGCAATATCTCGACGGATTACCCCAATTCGACCCACACCCTCATTTTGACCAGTCGCACGTTGGAAACGTAAATTAAATTGTTCACGTCGCAAATCAATTAACAACGTCTTTAATTCGTCTACCGTTTTAGCGCGCAGATCAGCTGGCTTATTTGCCTTTGCCATTCTAGGCCTCTCCTATACGGGTTACAAATTTCGTTTTAATTGGCAGCTTCGCAGCACCGAGCGTTAACGCCTCTTTTGCAATTTCGGGACTTACACCTTCAATCTCAAATAGAATACGACCTGGTTTGATACGAGCAACCCAATATTCAGGAGACCCTTTTCCAGATCCCATACGAACTTCTGCTGGTTTACTAGAGACAGGAAGGTCTGGAAAAACTCTAATCCACACACGTCCCATACGTTTCATCGCACGTGTAATCGCACGACGAGACGCTTCAATTTGACGGGCTGTAATACGTTCTGGCTGCAGTGCTTTCAAACCATAGGTTCCAAAATTAAGCTCTGTCCCACCTTTAGCCATTCCGTGAATACGGCCTTTATGAGCTTTGCGGAATTTAGTCCGCCGCGGAGATAGCATTATTTAAAATCCTCATGCGTTGTAATAGCTTTATTAATAACTATTATGCTCCAATTAATCAATTACCTTTGTGGTGCCTGATCAGCAGCACGGCGATCCTGGGCCAATGGATCATGGGCCATGATTTCGCCCTTAAAGATCCAAACCTTTACACCACATTTCCCATAGGTTGTATGAGCTGCGGCAACACCATAATCAATATCTGCTCTTAAAGTATGCAAGGGAACACGTCCTTCACGATACCATTCGACGCGTGCAATTTCAGCACCGCCAAGACGACCACTGCAATTGATACGAATTCCCTGTGCACCTAAACGCATTGCTGACTGCACTGCTCTTTTCATCGCACGACGAAACGCCACACGTCTTTCCAGCTGCTGGGCAATATTTTCAGCAACAAGTGTCGCATCAATTTCTGGTTTACGTATTTCAACAATATTCAATGCAACCTCTGCACCGGCCATTGATGTTAATTCTTTACGTAAGCTATCAATATCCTGACCTTTTTTACCAATAACGATTCCGGGGCGCGCCGCATAAATCGTTACACGAGGCTTTTTAGCTGGTCGTTCAATAACAACCCTGGAAACACCCGCACCTGCAAGTTTCTTGCGTAAATGGTCACGAAGTTTGAAATCTTCAAATAATAATTTGGTATAATCATTATCTGCATACCAACGACTATCCCAAGTACGATTGATACCCAAACGCAACCCAATTGGATTAACTTTTTGACCCATATTATGCTGCCTTTCCTTCAGAAGAATCGTTTTCGTCACGCTCAGCAACGACAATCTTCAAATGACTAAAGAATTTCTGAATTTGCGCTGAACGTCCACGACCCCTCGCATGAAAACGACGCATAACCATCGCTTTACCCACCTCTGCCTTGGATACAATCAAACGGTCTACATCAAGTTGATGATTGTTTTCCGCATTTGCAATCGCGCTTTCCAGAATTGTTTTAACTTCTTTAGCAATTCTTCTTTTAGAAAAGGTTAATTTTGCCAAAGCAGTGGATGCAGGTTGATTACGAATCAATCCAGCAACAAGATTTAGTTTTCGTGGACTTACACGAATATTACGTCCAATTGCCTGTGCTTCGGTTTCAGCGAGTGCACGATCATGTTTTGGTTTACTCATATCCTAGCCCCGCTTAACTTTTTTGTCTGCTGCATGACCATTGAATGTACGGGTTGGCGAAAATTCACCGAATTTATGACCCACCATATTTTCACTGACCTGCACTGGTAAAAATTTATGGCCGTTGTAAACACCAAAAACCAAACCAACAAACTGCGGCAAAATGGTGGAACGGCGTGACCAAATTTTGATCACATCGTTACGACCTGAAGCGCGTGCGGTTTCAGCTTTCTTAAGTAAATACCCGTCTACAAACGGGCCTTTCCAGACGGATCTTGCCATCTCTATTTGCCCCTTTTATTTGCCTGTCTTACGGCGACGGATAATCAAGCTGTCCGTACGCTTATTGACTCTTGTTTTATAACCTTTAGTTGGTTTACCCCATGGTGTCACAGGATGACGACCACCAGAAGTACGACCTTCACCACCACCATGAGGATGATCAACCGGGTTCATGACAACACCACGGTTGTGTGGACGACGGCCTAACCAACGGCTACGTCCCGCCTTACCAAAATGCTGATTCATGTTATCTGGATTGGATACGGCACCAACTGTTGCCATACATTCACCACGTACCAAACGCAATTCATTCGACTGCAGTTTGATTTGTGCATATCCAGCATCCTTACCAACCAACTGAGCGTAAGTTCCAGCTGAACGAACCAGTTTTCCGCCGGCTCCTTCTTTTAATTCAATATTGTGAATAATGGTTCCTACAGGGATAGCTGCTAAAGGCATTGCATTTCCAGGTTTAACATCTACACGCTGACCTGCGATTACAACATCTCCAGCTTTTAATCTTTGAGGTGCCAGAATATAAGATAACTCACCGTCTTCATATTTGATCAACGCGATAAAAGCAGTTCGATTGGGATCATATTCTAACCGTTCAACAGTTGCAGGCATATCATATTTACGTCTTTTAAAATCGACATAACGGTATGACTGTTTATGCCCACCCCCAATAAAACGAGAGGTAATTCGACCATTATTATTACGTCCACCCGTCTTGTTCTTACCTTCGGTAAGCGTCTTGACAGGTTTACCTTTCCAAAGCTCCTTACGGTCAATTAGAACCGTGCCACGAAGACTTGGAGTAACTGGTTTAAAGTGCTTAAGTGCCATTAATTCCTACCTCACACTTATGACAACTTGGTTGTCAAATCAATTGACTGACCTTCAGCAAGTTGAACAAAAGCTTTTTTAACATCAGAACGACGCCCTAACCGACCTCGAAATCTTTTTGTCTTACCTTTTAAAATCAGCGTATTAACACCCAACACTTTCACACCGAACAAAGTTTCAATCGCAACTTTGATTTGAAGCTTAGTAGCGTTTGATGCAACTTTAAACGCAATTTGATTTTTTTCTGACAAAAAAGTTGCCTTTTCAGTAATCAAGGGCGCGCGAATAATGTTAAACATCGCTTCACGAGACATTTTTTCCGCCTTTTGGCGAATTGAAAGTATATTCGTCATACTAGGCGCTCCTTTAACCCATCAACTGCTGCGCGCGTAATAGCCAAAATGTCATGATTTAAAATGTCATAAACATTTGCACCAATTGTTGGAAGAATATCTACTGAAGCGATATTTCTTACTGCACGTCCAAAATTCTCATCAATATTTGCATCAATAATTAAAGTTGAATTCCAGCCCAACACTTTTAATTTTGCAGCTAATTCAGATGTTTTTGCAGTATTATTGGCTTCGTCAATAACGACCAACTTACCTTCTGCCAATTTCTGTGATAAAGCAGAAATAAGACCAAGACGCCTTACTTTCTTTGGCAAATCATACCCATGATCACGCACTACTGGACCATGAACAATGCCACCGGTACGAAACTGCGGTCCACGTAACGAACCTTGACGCGCATTACCTGTACCTTTTTGCCGATAAGGTTTTTTTGTTGTTCCAGAAACTTCACCACGCCCCTTAATCTTATGATTGCCAGAACGACGTTTGGCAAGCTGCCAATGCACAACTCTTGCCATAATATCTTGACGGGGTTCAATTCCGAAAATTTCATCTGGAAGCGTAATATTGCCAGCACTTCCATTATCGAAGGTTTTGATTTCTACATCCATAGTGTTCAACCTTCCTCAGCAACCGTTGCCAATGCTGCCGGAAATGGTGCATCAGCATGACGAGGCTTTTTGATCGCATCACGCAAGAGAACAAACCCGTTTTTCGCACCAGGCACTGCACCTTTAATCATGATCAAATTTTTCTCTACATCTACAGCAGCAACCTCAAGATTCTGCGTCGTTACACGCTCACTACCTAAATGGCCTGCCATCTTCTTATTTTTAAATGTTTTACCAGGGTCTTGTCTATTCCCTGTGGAACCATGCGAACGATGACTAATTGAAACACCATGAGTTGCTTCCAACCCCTTGAAATTCCAACGTTTCATTCCACCTGCAAATCCCTTACCTTTACTGGTCCCAGTTACGTCCACCTTTTGTCCTACAACAAAATGAGCGGCAGTCAATCTTGCCCCCGCCTCAACAACAGCGTCTTCCGTAACACGAAATTCTACAAGTTTCTGTTTTGGTTCAACTTTTACCCGTGCAAAATGACCACGATTAGGCTTGCTAACATTTTTTACCTTAGCTTTACCATACCCCAATTGAAGGGCTGTGTATCCATCACGTTCATTTGTACGAGCATCAACTACTTGTACTTCATCCAAGTACAATACAGTGACTGGCACATGAGTGCCGTCCTCTTTAAATAGCCGGGTCATTCCCAACTTTTTTGCGATCAATCCTGTACGCATCGTCTGGACCTTATAGCTTAATCTCGACATCAACGCCAGCGGCGAGGTCAAGTTTCATGAGAGCGTCCACGGTCTGCGGGTTGGGCTCAACAATATCTAACAAACGCCGGTGCGTTCTGATTTCGAACTGCTCACGACTCTTCTTATCAATATGGGGTGAGCGGTTAACTGTAAACCGCTCAATGTGCGTTGGCAACGGGATTGGTCCCCTTACCTGTGCCCCCGTACGCTTCGCTGTATTTACGATTTCACGAGTGCTATTATCCAACACACGATAATCGTAAGCTTTAAGGCGAATACGGATGTTTTGGCTTTCCATTTATTTCTGCCTACAAAAACGAATCCTTTTCGGATCCAAGAACAACAAGATTCCCAGCTGCAAAAACAGCTGGGAATCCAAACTAATTAGCCGAGACTATTCGGTAATTTTGGAAACTACACCAGCCCCAACAGTACGTCCACCTTCGCGAATAGCGAATCGCAGACCTTCATCCATGGCAATAGGAGCAATCAATTCAACATCCATTGCCGCATTATCACCAGGCATCACCATTTCCACACCTTCTGGAAGATGTACAACACCAGTTACATCAGTTGTACGGAAATAGAATTGTGGACGGTAATTGGTGAAGAATGGAGTATGACGCCCACCTTCTTCTTTTGTAAGAATATAAGCTTCCGCCTTAAATTTGTTATGTGGCTTAATGGTTCCTGGTTTAGCCAGAACTTGACCACGTTCAACATCTTCACGTTTTGTTCCACGAAGAAGCGCACCGATATTGTCACCCGCTTCACCACGGTCAAGTAACTTGCGGAACATTTCAACACCGGTAACTGTTGTTTTGGTTGTTGGATGAATACCAACAATTTCAACTTCTTCACCAACAGTGATTTCACCACGCTCCACACGTCCGGTGACAACCGTACCACGTCCAGAAATAGAGAAAACATCCTCAATTGGCATCAAGAATGGACGATCAATTGGACGTTCTGGCTGCGGGATATATTCATCAACAGCATTCATCAGGTCAAGAATACGGTTTTTACCCAATTCTGGATCACCATCTTCAAGAGCAACCAAAGCTGATCCTTTAATAATAGGAATATCATCTCCAGGAAATTCATACGAAGAAAGTAATTCGCGAATTTCCATTTCAACAAGCTCAAGAAGTTCAGGGTCATCAACTTGATCACATTTATTCATGAATACGACCAATGCTGGAACACCAACCTGACGAGCCAAAAGAATGTGTTCACGAGTCTGTGGCATAGGACCATCAGCAGCTGAAACAACCAGGATAGCACCATCCATCTGTGCCGCACCTGTGATCATATTTTTAACATAGTCAGCGTGACCAGGACAGTCAACATGAGCATAGTGACGTTTATCTGTTTCATACTCAACATGCGCCGTTGAAATAGTAATACCACGGGCACGTTCTTCAGGCGCCTTATCAATCATATCATAGGCAGTAAAATCCGCACCGCCTTTTTCTGCCAAAACTTTTGTTATAGCAGCTGTTAATGTTGTTTTACCATGATCAACGTGACCAATAGTTCCAATGTTACAGTGCGGTTTATTCCGCTCAAATTTAGCCTTTGCCATTGTCTCTCTCCGTTAACTCGGTTTTTACCAAGAAATTCGGTTAAAAAAATTAAGTTCAAACTTATACTTACCAGCGATAATGACTGAATGCCTTATTTGCTTCAGCCATACGGTGAGTATCCTCGCGCTTTTTAACAGCCGCTCCACGATTATTGATAGCGTCATGCAATTCGTTTGACAATCTTTCTTGCATAGTATTTTCGCCACGTTTACGGGAAGCGTCAATTAACCAGCGAATTGCTAATGCCTGACGACGGTCAGCACGAACTTCTACAGGCACCTGGTACGTTGCACCGCCTACACGGCGTGAACGAACTTCAACGGCTGGCTTAACATTATCCAAAGCTTCGTGAAACAGGTTTACAGGGTCCGCTAATTCACCGCCACGGGCACGTAGAGATTCCAATGCACCATAAACGATTTTTTCAGCAATAGATTTTTTACCATCATACATCAACGCATTCATGAAACGCGTGATGACCACATCACCAAACTTAGGATCGGGAAGTATCTCACGCTTTACTGCGCGGTGTCGGCGACTCATGCCTTTTAATTCCTCTTATTTTGGACGTTTAGCACCATACAAAGAACGACGTTGACGTCGCTTTGCAATTCCTTGTGTATCCAGAACACCACGTAAAATATGATAACGCACGCCTGGCAAATCCTTAACACGTCCACCACGTATTAAGACCACACTATGTTCTTGCAAGTTATGACCTTCACCAGGAATATAACTCACCACTTCATAACCGTTCGTCAGACGTACCTTTGCAACTTTACGCAATGCTGAGTTTGGCTTTTTAGGTGTTGTTGTATAAACACGAGTACATACCCCTCGTTTTTGCGGGCATCCCTGCAAAGCAGGAACCTTATTGCGCTTGGCAGCAGGTTCGCGGCCTTTAGCGATTAATTGGTTAATGGTCGGCATTCGCCTTTCCCGATCCTTACTATTTCTAGGTCAAGCAACGCAATATCGTTACTCGACGGTCATTACAACAATTAACATTTAATTAAATAAATGCCACTAAAGTTGGCATAAAAATAAAACCATATACCTTATAAACGATGTTTTATCTAATGTGCCATAAATTTATTCAACAGATAACGATGCTTTTTAACAAGACCCTTGTTAAATTGCAAGCTATTTTTAAAACAGCTTAAAATTGAACTAGGTAACCTTGCAAAAAAACATTTTATTTTTGCCAAAAGACAAAAATGACCCGTATTTTAACTTATTAAATGGGTAATAATACCCATTTAATAAAACTGAAAACGAATAAAGTTATATACCTATACCTTATTCAGTGACCTGAGTCACGTCCTTTATTTCATTATTTTCTGATGTAACAGAAGAAAGTTCAATTTCCGCTTCACCATTCATCTTATTTGCATCCAGAATTCGTTGTCTATCTCTTGAATAGGCCATGGCACGGAATCTGTTCATAACACTACCCGTTCCTGCAGGAACAAGACGTCCGACGATTACATTCTCCTTTAATCCCATCAAGGTATCAACCTTCCCCGCAGATGCGGCCTCTGTCAATACACGAGTTGTTTCCTGGAAGGAAGCCGCTGAAATAAAGGATTTGGTTTGTAACGCAGCTTTGGTGATACCCTGTAAAACTGGTGAACCAGTTGCCGGACGCTCGTTGGCGTTCATCCGTTTGATATTTTCTTGTTCAAATTCCAAGCGATCTACAGTTTCACCAATTAAATAAGTCGTATCACCTGGATCCGTCACCTCAATCTTCTGCAGCATTTGACGAACGATCACTTCAATATGTTTATCATTGATCTTCACACCCTGAAGACGATAAACACTCTGAATTTCATCAATCAGATAATCCGACAAGGCTTCAATTCCAAGAACCTTTAAAATATCATGAGGAACACGTGGTCCATCAACAAGAGGATCGCCCTTACGGACAAAATCACCTTCCTGTACAGAAATATGTTTTCCTTTAGGAATCAAATATTCTGTTTCTTCACCAGCATCCTCATTACGTACAACGATCCGACGTTTTGCCTTATAGTCTTTTCCGAATTCAACCACACCATCATTTTCGGCAATAATCGCATGATCTTTCGGACGACGTGCCTCGAAAAGTTCAGCCACCCGTGGAAGACCCCCGGTAATATCACGCGTCTTGGAACCTTCTCTTGGAATACGAGCCAAGACATCACCGGCATTAACCTGCGCCCCATTTTCCACAGAAAGCAGGGAATCTGGAGACAAGAAGTAACGTGCGTCGTTACCGTTCCCCAACTTCATGACTTCCCCATTTGAATCCTTTAACTGCAAGCGTGGTCTCAAATCACGAGATTTACTTGTTTGCTTATAGTCAACAACAACTTTTGAAGAAAGACCCGTGACTTCATCCATCCGTTCAACCAGTGTAATACCTTCAATCAGATCCTGATACTCAATTGTACCTGATTTTTCAGTAATAATAGGTAAAGTATATGGATCCCATTCTGCCATTTTCTGATGGCGCTTGACATTCGATCCATTTTTAACAAGCAAACGTGCACCATAGGGAATACGGTAATGAGCGCGTTCAATTCCATTATCATCCAACAAGATAATTTCACAGTTTCTGGACATGACAATGTCAAATCCCTGACTGTTTTGAACAACATTCAGATTTATAATCTTGACCTTGCCATCGCGGGAGGATTCAACCATAGATTGTTCTGCACCTTTTTGTGCTGCACCACCAATATGAAATGTACGCATTGTCAACTGAGTCCCAGGCTCACCAATTGATTGAGCAGCAATAACACCGACAGCCTCTCCTATATTAACAGGAGTTCCGCGAGCAAGATCACGACCATAACAATGAGCGCATACGCCAACCTGACTGTCACAGGTTAAAACAGAACGAATCATCACACTTTCAACATTGGCCTTTTCGATTGCCTCAACCTCGGCCTCCTCCAAAAGCGTGTTACGAGGATAAAGAATTTTACCAGTTGCTGGATCCGTTACATCTGCTGCCAATGTACGTCCAAGAATACGTTCTGCTAGTGAAGAAATAACCTCACCACCATCCATTACCGCACGAACAACCAATCCGCGTTCTGTTCCACAATCTGGCTCAACAATAATGCAATCCTGAGCAACGTCAACCAGACGACGAGTAAGATATCCAGAGTTTGCGGTTTTCAGGGCCGTATCAGCCAATCCTTTACGTGCACCATGAGTCGACGTAAAATAATCAAGAACAGAAAGACCTTCCTTGAAATTGGCAATAATAGGTTGTTCAATAATTTCACCTGACGGTTTCGCCATCAGACCACGCATACCGGCCAACTGCTTCATCTGGGCTGGGGACCCACGAGCTCCAGAATGACTCATCATCCAGACAGAATTGATGGGTTGGCCAGGCTCTACATGTGAAATCTTTTTCATCATCGCTGCCTGAACCTCATCCGTACAACGTGACCAGGCATCAACAACCTTGTTATAACGCTCTCCTGCTGTAATCAAACCGTCCTGATATTGCTGTTCAAACTCCTTAACCTCTTCGGTTGTCTTGGCGACCAGTTCCTTTTTCGCATCAGGAATGATCATATCATCCTTACCAAATGAAATACCAGCTTTAGCAGCGTAAGAGAATCCTAGTCCCATCATACGATCCGCAAAAATCACACATTCCTTCTGACCACAATGACGATAGACAATATCGATAATATCTGAAATTGTCTTTTTCGTTAATTGTTGATTGATCAATGAAAAATTGATTGCTGGATGTTTTGGAAGAATCTGTGAAATCAACATTCTACCTGCGGTTGTCACTACCTTTTGATAAACTAGCTCACCATCCGCATTCTTTGTTTGAAAACGACAACGAATTTTATCGTGAAGCTTCAAGGTTCTGGATGACAATGCATGTTCAATCTCACCAATATTCGCAAAAAGAGGTGCACCCTTTTTAATAAGATGACCTTCAGAATCATATTCGGATTGATCTGGAGTTAATTTAAATTCAGGAATTTCCAGACTCAGATAATACAGCCCCAATACAATATCCTGAGATGGAACAATAATAGGCTTACCACTAGCAGGACTAAGAATATTATTTGTGGACATCATCAAAACACGTGCCTCGAGCTGCGCTTCCAAACTCAATGGCACATGAACCGCCATCTGATCACCGTCAAAATCTGCATTGAAGGCAGTACATACCAATGGATGCAACTGAATCGCTTTACCCTCAATCAAAACAGGTTCGAAAGCTTGAATACCCAAGCGGTGTAAAGTTGGTGCACGGTTAAGCATGACAGGATGTTCACGAATAACCTCTTCAATAATATCCCAAACTTCTGGGCGTTCTTTCTCAACCATACGCTTAGCTGCCTTAATGGTCGTCGCATGCCCATATTTTTCAAGCTTGGAATATATAAATGGCTTGAACAATTCCAATGCCATTTTTTTAGGCAAACCGCATTGATGCAATTTCAGTTCAGGACCAACCACAATCACTGAACGTCCAGAATAATCCACACGTTTACCAAGCAAGTTTTGACGGAAACGTCCCTGTTTTCCTTTAAGCATATCCGCCAAGGATTTTAATGGTCGTTTATTCGCCCCTGTAATTGCCCGTCCTCTACGTCCATTATCAAACAACGCATCAACAGATTCCTGCAACATACGTTTTTCGTTACGAATGATAATATCCGGTGCACGCAATTCCATTAACCGTTTCAACCGGTTATTACGGTTGATGACACGACGGTACAAATCATTGAGATCTGATGTAGCAAAACGGCCCCCGTCCAATGGGACAAGCGGTCTTAATTCAGGTGGAATGACTGGTACAACACTCATGATCATCCATTCAGGACGACAACCACTTTCTGCAAAAGCTTCCACTAGTTTTAAACGTTTTACAAGCTTCTTACGTTTGACTTCAGAGGTCGTTTCTTTTAATTCGGCGCGTAATTCTACCTTTTCAACATCACAATCGATATTGACCAGAATTTTCTTAATCGCTTCCGCACCAATCCCTATTTCAATACCCTCATGCCCATATTCTTCCATAGCATCAAGATATTGATCCTCAGTCAGCAGGCTATATTGTTTTAATGGCGATGTCCCGGGTTCTAAAACAACATAATTTTCAAAATACAAAACCCTCTCGAGATCTTTCAAAGTCATATCGATCATTAATCCGATACGACTTGGAAGAGATTTCAAAAACCAAATATGTGCAACCGGGCTTGCAAGCTCAATATGCCCCATACGTTCACGACGCACTTTGGCAAGCGTAACTTCAACACCGCATTTTTCACATACTATGCCACGGAATTTCATCCGTTTATATTTACCACAAAGACATTCATAATCCTTGATCGGACCGAAAATGCGCGCACAAAACAATCCATCCCGTTCTGGTTTAAAAGTACGATAATTAATTGTCTCTGGCTTTTTCACTTCACCATAAGACCAAGACCGTATCTGTTCAGACGAGGCCAATTGAATTTTAATCTGATCAAACGTCATTGCTTGGCCAGTCTGACCAAGAATTTTCATAAGTTCATTCATTCGCCAAAAACCTTTTGGGGGGTTGAGATATACATAAACTGAATACCTCATTGATAATATTTAAAAAACCTAACAATCTACTTTATTCAGCACTTTGTTCAAGTTCAACATTTAAGCCAAGGGATTTTAATTCCTTCACTAGCACATTAAAGCTTTCAGGTATACCAGCCTCAAAATCGTCCTGATCTTTAACGATCGCTTCATAAACCTTAGTACGGCCTGAAACGTCATCTGATTTAACAGTAAGCATTTCCTGCAAGGTATAGGCAGCCCCATAAGCCTCCAAGGCCCATACTTCCATTTCCCCGAAACGCTGGCCACCAAATTGGGCTTTACCACCCAATGGTTGTTGCGTCACCAATGAGTAAGGACCAATAGAACGCGCATGGATTTTGTCATCAACCAGGTGATGCAACTTAAGCATGTAAATATAACCAACCGTCACTTGGCGCTCAAAAGGATCTCCCGTACGTCCATCAATCAATGTACTTTGCGCCGAAGGATTAAGCCCCGCCTCTTTCAACATGTTTTCGATATCAGGAATGCTTGCTCCATCAAACACCGGAGTCATAATCGAGACACCCTTACGAAGATCATTACAGAAATTAAGCAATTCAGCCTCTGAAAGATTGGCTATTTTTTCCTTAAACGTTTTTTCGCCATAAATCAATCTAAGGCGATCCAAAAGTTCCTGTTTCTTTTCACCAGTCTTCATATACTGATCAACAACTTGGCTGACTTGCCTACCCAGATTTGCACAGGCCCATCCCAAGTGGGTTTCAAGGATCTGACCGACATTCATACGGGAAGGCACACCCAACGGATTCAACACGATATCAACAGAGGTTCCATCCTCAAGAAATGGCATGTCCTCAACTGGCACAACACGGGAAACAACACCCTTATTTCCGTGACGACCGGCCATTTTATCCCCAGGCTGTAATTTTCTTTTAACAGCAATGAAAACCTTAACCATTTTCATAACACCAGGAGGAAGCTCGTCACCACGCTGGATCTTATCAACCTTGTTGTTGAAACGCGCCTGAATATTGGAAACCTCACGATCAAAGTCACGTTTAATCTGTTCAATATTAGCCATTACATCATCATCGGCAACAATGATATGACGCCATGTTCCACGGGGATGTTCGGCCAACACATCTTCCGTTAAATCCGTTCCTGATCTAATTCCCTTGAATCCTGCCCCAGCTTTCTGATTGAGAAGATTCTCTTTCAACCTGTTATAAAACGCACGTTCTTGAATGGCCAACTCATCATCACGATCCTTGCTTAACCGTTCAATTTCAGCACGTTCAATTGCCATTGCACGCTCATCTTTATCAATACCACGACGAGAGAAAACACGAACATCGACAACAGTCCCACTTGTTCCAGGCGGTAATTTCAATGATGTATCACGAACATCAGAAGCCTTTTCACCAAAAATAGAACGTAAAAGCTTTTCTTCAGGCGTCATCGGGCTTTCACCCTTGGGGGTGATTTTACCCACCAAGATATCACCAGGATTTACTTCAGCACCAATATATACGATACCAGCTTCATCCAGATTACGCAGCGCTTCCTCCCCGACATTGGGGATATCCCGAGTTATTTCCTCTTGGCCCAATTTTGTGTCGCGTGCCATCACCTCAAATTCTTCAATATGAATAGAAGTAAACACATCATCCCGCGCAATACGTTCTGAAATCAGTATTGAATCTTCGAAATTGTAACCGTTCCACGGCATGAAGGCAACAAGAACGTTACGGCCAAGTGCCAATTCACCAAGCTCTGTTGAAGGGCCATCAGCGATAATATCGCCAGCCTTAATATAATCGCCAACATAAACCAATGGACGCTGATTGATACAAGTTGACTGATTAGAACGCGTGTATTTCCGTAAACGGTAAATATCAACACCTTGCGTTGCACCATTTTCATCCGTTGCACGGACAACAATACGAGCTCCATCAATCTGATCAACAATACCACCGCGACGAGCCACAATCGTTGCTCCTGAATCTCTTGCAACTGCGACTTCCATTCCTGTTCCAACTAATGGCGCATCTGACCGAATTAATGGAACAGCTTGACGCTGCATGTTTGATCCCATCAAGGCACGGTTTGCATCATCGTTTTCAAGGAACGGAATCAAGGCAGCAGCAACAGAAACCAATTGCTTTGGCGAAACATCACAAGCAGTAACCTCTTCTGGTTTTACCAGTTGAAAATCGCCATTTTGTCTTACAGAAATAAGATCTCCTGTCAAATGTCCATGACTATCCTGTTTGGCATCTGCCTGTGCGACGATAAGCTTTTCCTCTTCCATGGCGGTAAGATATTTCCACCCATCTTGCAATTGACCATCCTTGACCAAACGATAAGGTGTTTCAATAAACCCGTATTTGTTTACTTTTGCATACGTTGCTAAAGAATTGATCAAACCAATATTTGGACCTTCGGGCGTTTCAATCGGACAAATACGTCCATAATGTGTCGGATGAACGTCCCGAACTTCAAATCCGGCACGTTCACGGGTCAGCCCGCCCGGTCCCAAAGCGGATAAACGACGTTTATGTGTAACTTCTGACAATGGGTTCGTTTGATCCATAAATTGCGATAACTGTGATGAACCAAAAAATTCACGAACGGCGGCAACAGCTGGTTTTGCATTAATAAGGTCATGCGGCATGACTGTATCAATATCAACAGAACTCATTCTTTCACGAATGGCACGTTCCATTCTTAACAAACCAAGACGATATTGATTTTCCATCAATTCACCCACAGAACGTACACGACGATTTCCAAGATTATCGATATCATCGACACTTCCTTGTCCATCTTTTAATTCGCACATGATTTTAATCGTCCGCAAAATATCAATTTTACGAAGTGTACGAATAGTGTCATCCCCTTCCACACCAAGACGCATATTCATTTTTACACGTCCAACAGCAGAAAGATCATAACGATCAGCATCAAAGAATAACCCGTGGAACAACGCCTCTGCCGTTTCAGCCGTTGGAGGTTCACCAGGGCGCATGACACGATAAATATCAACCAGCGCATCATCTCTGGACGTATTTTTATCAACAATCAATGTATTTCTGATCCAGGGACCGACATTATTGTCAATCGCCAGCGTTGGTATTTCTTTTAAACCAAGCTCTTCCAGCGCATCCAGTATAGCTTCGGTAATCTCTACACCAGCCTCGGCATAAATTTCACCGGTTTCTTCATTGACCAGATCATGAGCAAAATAACGTCCAAGCAAATCTTCCCGTTTAACAAGCACGTTTTTCGTTTTTTCAGCAATCTTGCGAATAAGCCTTGCAGTCAACTTGACATTTGCTTCAGCTACAATCTCACCAGTATCCGCATCAACCAAAGGAGACAGTAATTTTAAATTGCGAAAAGCATCTTGCTCAAAGGTGCGAGACCAACCATCAGCAACTTTTTTGAAAACTACTGTATTATAAAAATATGAAAGAATTTCATCATCATCCATTCCATGAACAAGAATGGAATCCACATCCCCACCCTCTTTAATTTTCGCCTCTCGCAAAGCGATCGAATTTTCACCCTCAAGAGCATACAAAAAGGTTGTGACAGGAATTTTTCTCTTTCGATCTATTCGGACGTAAATTAAATCTTTACTATCAAATTCAAAATCTAGCCATGAACCACGATAGGGAATTATTCTTGCCGTAAACAAAAATTTGCCTGATGAATGGGTTTTCCCGCCATCATGATCAAAAAACACCCCTGGACTGCGATGCATTTGAGATACGATAACACGTTCAGTACCGTTAATAATAAAGGTGCCATTTTCTGTCATCAAAGGCATATCACCCATATAGACAGGTTGTTCCTTAATATCACGAATAGAACGAGACCCCGTATCTTCGTCAATATCCCAAACGATCAAACGAAGAACAACCTTTAATGGTGCCGCATAAGTCAATCCCCGCTGAAGACATTCCTCAACATCATATTTAGGTTCTTCAAATTCATAATTTACAAATTCAAGACGACCATTACCTGCAAAATCGCTGATTGGAAAAATAGATCGAAAAACCTCTTCCAAACCAGTTAATGAACGGTTTTCCGGCTTTACATCTCGCTGTAAAAAAGCCTCATAACTTGCCCGTTGCACATCAATTAAATTTGGCATCGGAGCAATTTCAGGAATCCGCCCAAAATTTTTACGAATGCGCTTGCGCCCAGTGAACGATTTGCTTACCGCGTTCATCGTGTATTGTGCCCTATCGCCTGCTTCCGGATAAATTTGTCACACAAACCATCTGGATAATTATAAACTCATGATCCCAATAAGGGATCACACTCTCACTAATCCCTAATATATAAAGGGAATACTATTTTACAATCGTTAAATATTTTTCCTTTTAACGACCAAGCAGGCGGAAACCCCTACTCACGAGTTCCGCCTTACCTTATTTTAAAGTCTAACAGCAGAAAGAAAATTTTCTACCGTTTGCTTCATAGCCTTATTTAATTTCGACTGAAGCGCCTTGTTCTTCAAGGGTCTTTTTAATTTTTTCAGCTTCATCCTTACTTACGCCTTCTTTAAGCGTTTTAGGAGCCCCCTCAACCAAATCTTTAGCTTCTTTCAAACCAAGACCTGTGATGGTGCGCACTTCTTTAATAACATTGATCTTCTTATCACCAGATTTAGTAAGAATTACATCGAATTCAGTTTTTTCTTCAGCTGGAGCAGCACCACCAGCAGCTGGAGCAGCAGCAACAGCAACAGGAGCAGCAGCAGAAACACCCCATTTTTCTTCCAACATTTTAGAAAGCTCAGCAGCTTCTAATACGGTTAAAGCAGATAATTCATCAACAAGTTTAGCTAGATCAGCCATTTACATTCTTCCTATTCATATACTAATAAGTGATTTGAGATAAGTCCACTGATTATTCAGTAACTTTTTAAAGACTTAAATTTTATTAAGCCGCTTGCACATCACCTTTGTCCGCATAAGCACCAAAAACCCGTGCCAATTGACCAGCAGGAGCTTGTAATACACCAGCAATACGTGTGGCAGGTGTAGAAATAAGCCCAACCAGTTGTGCACGAAGCGCATCCAAGGATGGAAGCTCTGCAAGGGCCTTGACCTGATTCAAATCAAGTAATTGGCCACTTAACGCTCCACCAAGCACAACAAGTTTTTCATTGGTTTTGGCGAACTCGACGGCTACTTTCGCAACAGCAACTGGATCCTCTGCCCAAGCAAGAGCTGTAGGCCCAGTTAGCATTGGCGTAATGCCTTCGAATGGGGTACCTTTTGCGGCGAGGGTGACCAAGCGGTTTTTCCCAACTTTATAAGTTGCCCCAGCAGCACGCATACGACGACGCAAATCCGTAACATCAGCAACCGTTAATCCCGCATTGCGCGTAACAACGACCATTGAAGTGTTTGCGAAAACAGATGCCATGGAAGCAACAAAAGCTTGTTTTTCCGTGCGGTCCAAATCCCGTCTCCATTTTGATCAGTTAAATTTATAACTGTTCAGGTTACCATTTAGATCAATAAAATGAATTTTATTGATCCGGTTCGCCTGTCCTTAACGGAATCACTAGCATATAAATAATTTTTCAATCTATAATACCAGCCCCGTCTTCCATGCGCGGTTCTAAACCTTTAAAATCTTAAATTACGTACGGTCTTGGACAGGTTTGAGACATTTTAAAATGTCTCGACAATACTATCCCCTTATCAAAAAGGGATAATAAAACTTTTTTTATTAACCAGCGTTAACGCTAGCAATATCCACTTCAATGCCAGGACCCATTGTTGAAGAAAGATAAATCTTTTTCATATAGGTACCTTTAACCCCTGTTGGGCGTGCTTTTTGCACAGTATCAACAAAAGCTCGGATATTTTCAAGAAGATTTTCAGCACTAAATGATGCCTTACCCACACCAGCATGAATGACACCGCCCTTTTCGGCACGGTATTCAACCTGACCTGATTTTGCAGCTGTTACAGCAGACTTAACATCCATTGTAACCGTTCCCAATTTGGGATTAGGCATCAAACCACGTGGACCAAGAATTTTGCCAAGACGCCCAACCAGCGCCATCATGTCAGGGGTTGCGATACAACGGTCAAAATCAACCTGACCCGCCTGCACTTTTTCCGCAAGATCTTCATCACCAACAATATCTGCGCCAGCCGCTTTAGCCTCTTCGGCTCTTTCACCCCGTGCAAAAACAGCAACACGCAAAGTTTTTCCTGTTCCATGTGGCAGTGACATTAAGCCTCGAACCATCTGATCTGCATAACGAGGATCAACACCTAGATTAATGGCAATTTCAACTGTTTCGTCAAATTTAGCCTTCGCATTATCACGAATCAATGCAACAGCATCTTTCAATGCGTAAAGCTTATTTCTTTCAATTGAAGCATAAGCTGCAGCAATACGTTTATTCTTTGCCATCTCTTAAGCCTCCTCAACCTTCAAGCCCATGGAACGTGCAGATCCTATCAACATACGAACGGCACCATCAACGTCATTTGCATTCATATCTTTCATCTTTTGCTCAGCGATTTCACGCAATTGGCTGATTTTTACTGTACCAACAGTTGCACCCTTACCAATAACGGAGGCACCTTTGGAAATTTTTGCAGCTTTCAACAAAAAATAAGTATTAGGGGGTGTTTTAGTAATGAAGCTAAATGTACGATCTGCATAAGCTGTGATCACGACAGGAATAGGCATTCCTGGTTCCAGGCTTTGTGTTGCAGCATTAAACTCTTTACAAAATTGCATAATATTTAAGCCGCGCTGACCTAGGGCAGGCCCAACAGGTGGGGATGGATTCGCCTTTCCAGCTGGAATTTGCAATTTAATGTAGCCAACAATCTTTTTGGCCATATCCGGGTCTCCTTAACATTAATCTACCCAGACCGCGGTTCACACGAAAACCCAAAGAAAAATTATCTTTTCCTTGTTGCTAAAGTAATCTCCCGCGTTCTGATAAGAAGCTTTACCTTTTAATTTTTTTTAAAAAATTGTCAAGAAAATTATTAAATTTATAAACTATCAAATCCTAATTTTAACTACTTTACTAAAGTACCGATTTATTATTTAAATATCAATTCTGCTAATTTCTTAAATTAAAATAAGATTTTACGCTTTTAACAATTCTTTGAGCAGCCCCTTTTCTAAAAGGCATCAGCTGCTCTGCTACTTTTTTTCTTATTTCTCGATGTTTATTATCATAATCATTTTGATCTAATTTTTCAAGAAGTATTTGTATTTCTTGAATATTTTCAACGATATAAGTAGCTTTTTCCACTAATTTTCCAATTTCATTAAAAGGACTATGACTTGGGTTTCTTAAGAAAATCAAAGGTTTTTCCCAAAACATCAAATATTCTGCTAAAAAGCTAATTCCATCTGTTAACATAATATCCGAAGCTGCCATCAACGGCCCATAATCTCCCCCTTCGACAATAGTAGTATGAGGAAGACTATTCCATTCTTTAAGAAATTCATCTAATGCTTGCCGCGTCACAAGATCATGTTTTACTATATTACTAAATAAAGCGGGATGAGGCTTTAACACAATTTCTATGTCATCTTTTGACTTTGCTAAAGCAAGCATATCCATATATACTTCTTTAAAAAGACCAAATGATAACCAACCAGACCCCGTGAAACTGTGGTGTGGTGCCCAAATAATACGCTTTTTACGCTTAGTGTAAACATTAATAATAGGCCATTTTGGTTTATTACTACTATCAAGTAATTTTTCCAATTTTGGATGTCCTGTAACGATAAAATTATCACCACCTCGTATATTTTTTTTGGACATCATACGCTTAGTAATTTCTGATTCACAAAAAATCTGCGCACAATTATGATGAAAATGTGAATCCGCTTGAAAATCTCTTTCATTCGGATTAGCCGTAAAATTATCAACTAAATTAAATCCGTAATAAGGTACATAAAATATATTTGTAAAACTTAAGGAAGCAGTAGAATAAATCTCCGGTATATCAGTTTCCCACGGGGACTGACGAAAAATTGCATTCGGATTGATATATTTCAAAATTTGCAAATTCTCATACGCATTAGGACGCGAAAAACGAAGATGAGGAATTTTCCTTATTTCAAAAAAGTTATGATTTTCTTCTTCATGACCAAATTGTGTTTCACCAGGAAAACGACGAGGTATCGTAACAATCATAACTTTTATTTGATCATCTTTACACATCCTTTCATAAACACTTGCCAAACTATCCCAAGTCGCAATATTATGAACTAAAAAAACAACCTTAATTTTACGATTGGTTCTTTCCAAACGGGCAACTTGTCTTGATAAAGAAAATATATTATTATCAAGATCTGTAGATTTTAGATTTATTTTTTGTTCTATTTTTCTTAATGCAGAATGTAAACCAATTGTTTCTGTAATATTTTTTTCTAGTAATAAATGATGGACTTCGCGTGTCGGCTTATCACAATAACTGCCTAAAAAAATTAGTTTTCCTTCTAAATTGATTTTAATATGAAATTTTGTTGTTACCTGACCATTCAAATTTAAAAAAACTAAATTATTTTCTCTTATCTCCCACCGACTTTCATTAATACAATTAATACCTTTTATTGTATGATCATTTTGTAATATAACGTTATTTGCAATAATAACCCCATCAACTCTACAAAAGTAAAATATTTTTTTCTCAAAATTCATTATGTACCTTTAATTAAAAAATTGTAATAATATTTAAAAAATTGTAATAAACATTATATAAATATGAAAATTATTAATAACAATTAATTTTTTGTTTTATTTTAAATTCAAATGTTCATATTGAAAAACACCGAATGATGTTAAATTTTTTTCGGGAAGCCACTTCATATCCCATCCTCCTCCCAATGCAATAATTAGTTTTACAGATGCCTGCATCAATTTTATCTTGCTTCGGACTTCAGCCAATTGGGCGGCTAATGCGGCATTCTGGGCTGTAACAACGTCTAGATAAGTGGTTAATCCTCCTGTATATAATGACATTGCCATTCCCTGTGTCCGTAAGGCCGCTTCAGAGGCCTCCTTATTTTGTTCTAATTCCAGCCGCATCTTTTGCGTTAAGGTAAGATTATCCTCAACCTCGCGAAACGCATCCAAAACAGTGGAGCGATATTGATCCCGTGTTTGTCGGTAGACTGACCAGCCCTTTTGTAAACTTGCCCGACGTAATCCCCCCTGAAACAAGGGTAAAGCCCCCTGAATTGCCGCAGACCACATGCTGTTGGCCATATTTGCCAAGCCAAATCCCTTGTCCTGAAAACCACTTGCCGCGTTAATCGTGATATCAGGATAAAATGCAGCTTTTGATATGCCTATATGGCGATTGGCAGCGGCCATCTGTCGCTCAGCACTGGCTATATCAGGTCGACGTTGTAATAGAGATGATGGAAATTCCACCGGTATATTCGGTATATAATCATTTAGATTTGTTTTTACCGATTTTATATGAAAATCTGCGGGGAATTGATTAACCAAAACAGCGATCGCATGTTCGGTCAAATCCCGTCTGGCCTGTATCTCTGTTTGTTGTGCCTTTGTAATTGCCAATTGATTTTCGGCACGTGAAACGTCTATCCCAGCCGAAATGGCACCTGCCTGACGCATACGCGTGATATCAACCGCAGCTTCATAATATTGTATGGATTGGCTTAAAACCTCATTCTGAGCATCATACCCACGTAAAAGCATATAACTGCCTGCCAGATCCCCTTCCAGAGATAGTTTTGCAGATTCATAATCAGCAGCTTTCGCTTGAACCAGGTTTCTTTGCATCCTTATTTCATTTCTAATTTTACCCCATAAGTCTGCTTCCCATAAAACAGAAGCCTGATATTGAATATTTGTTTCTTCAATTGGAGCATGACTGGTTTTACTTCGGAATAACCGGTGATGGGATTGTTTATATCTTCCACCACCAGCTTCAAGATTTAATTGTGGGTACAAATTCGATCTAACCTCTCCAAGAACAGCGCGACTTTGCATATAGGTTTCTGCTGCCGCTTGCAAATCAGGATTATTTTTTTCCAGATCGCTTTCCAGTTGATTTAACACAGGATCATGGAATATCTCCCACCATGCACCTTTAGGAATCTGATCCTCAGGTTGAGCAATATGAAAAGGGGCTGTTCCATGCCAATTTTCAGGCAGAACATAATGAACAGGTTTGTAATGCGGGGCTAAATCACATCCATTCAGAAAAACAAGACATGCCATTAACAAATAACCATATGGTATATTGGCTTTATCTGCCTTCTTATTCCACATTGGATTCAGCCGCATTTTTCTTGAACGAATCATTATCATATTTTTTTGTTACAGATTCGCTATTTTGAAAATTATCGTTATATCCTGGTGTGCTATCTACAATTTTAACCTGTTGCCCATTTAATAACCCAGCTGATGGATTATTCACAATCCAATCCGTTTTTTTTATCCCTGCCAATACCTGAATTGATTTACCAAGATTATTTCCTAATTTTACCTTCTGCATCCGAACCCGATGATCATTCCCGACAACGGCAACTTGCATACCCTCACTACGAAAAATTAAAGCCTGTTCTGGAATGATCAAAATATCTGGATCTGCTGGGGTTATAAAATGAACCTGTACAAAAGTTCCGGGCCATAATATATGAGAGGCGTTTTCAACGGTCAATTCAGTTGTCACTGTACGGCTGGCCATATTAAACGCCCTTGCAGATGTCAAAAAATCCGCCTGAAAGGTTTTTCCTGGATATTGAATTGTTGTCAATTCAGCCTTTAACCCTTTTTTCAGGATTGATGCATAATCCTGCGGCACATCTACAAAAATACGGAGTTTATGAATATCAGAAACCGTAAACAACTCGGTAGCCTTACCTTGACGGCTTAAATCTCCATTATTATTCACAAAATCCCCTACATCCGTTAATCGCGATGTAACAACGCCACTAAAGGGAGACTTGATTTTTTTGAATGCCTGTAAAGCCTCATACCGGGCCACTTCATGGCCCGCTGCATCCACTTCAGCCTTTTGAACTTTAGCATTGGCGACCTGAACATCAACCTCCTGCTGAGATACCGCTCTGGTTCCTGACAAGGCCTGCCAACGTTTTGCCGTAACTGCCGCCAATTGGTAGCGTGTCTGGGCAACTTTCAAATTTGCTTTTGCAGCCTCATACTGCGCGTCCAGACCAGGAGTATCAATTGTTGCCAGTAATTCACCCGCTTTTACAGTCGCACCATAATCCTTATACCAATGTTGGACATATCCTGATACCTGTGCATAGATTGGCGCCTGATACCATGCCGATACATCTCCAGGCAAAGTAAGACTTCTTATCGCTGGACCTTTTTGTGGCTGGATACATTGAACAATGGGAAATGAATCTTTCCTGGCCTGTTCTGTCAGTTTGACAACATCGTGCTGTCGCTCAACAATTCCAAAAATTGCGTAAATACAAGCGCAAATTCCAATCATTAAAAAAATAGCCTTGGTTTTTTTTGAAAAGTTGGACATCCACTATTCCTTTATCCGGCCATGACGGTTATAAACCAATGCAAACACACATGGAACAAACAACAAGGTTGCAAATGTAGCCAGAGTTAGCCCCCCCATAACGGCTTTACCTAAAGGGGCATTTTGTGTGTTACTGAATGACATCGGTATCATGCCAATTATCATTGCCGAAGCCGTCATTAAAACAGGCCTGATACGACCATATCCGGCCTCAACTGCGGCTTTTACCGCATCTCCATGCTCAGCAAGCCGTTCCCGAGCGAAAGAAACAACAAGAATGGAATTAGCAGTGGCCGTTCCCATGCACATAATTGCCCCTGTCAACGCGGGAACAGACAATGCATTATGACTGATAAACAAACTCCAAGAAATCCCTGCCAGGGCACCCGGCAATGCAGTGATGATAATAAATGGATCTAGCCAGGATTGAAAATTGACAACGATAATCAGATAGACAAACAATATAGATAATGCCAATCCTCCCAGTAATTGCATATAAGCATTATACATTGTTGTAGCCTGCCCCCGAATGGCTATTGTAGAGCCACGGGGTATTGTCGCCTTTTCCCTTTTGATAACTTTTTTGATATCCCTGCTGACAGCCCCCAGATCTCGCCCTTCATTACTAGCATAAATCTCAAATACGGGCATGATATTGTAATGGGATATTTCACCACCTGATCCTGTATGATCAATACGGCTCAAGGATCCCAAAATCTGCGACTTGATTTTCTTTTCCCCTCTTTCGGAACCATTGACAGGAATGGTTTCCAGATCATTCATATTCTGTAAATCAGATTGTGGGGTTTGAATATTCACCAAATGAGACACCCCTGTCTTGATATCCAGCCAATAAGTGGGTGCGACCTGTCCGCTTCCCGATAAGGTTGCAAGAGCATTATTTGCAATATCCGCCTCAGTTAATCCTGTACTAAGAGCAAAATCACGACGGGTATTAATCATCAGGGTTGGTGTAGAAACCGTTTGTTGAACCCTTACATCCGCAATACCAGGAATACGCTTTAATTTTGCGGCAATATGTTTTGCATACTCATAGTTACCTGCCAAGTTTCGACCTATGATCTGCACATTGATCGGGGCAGGTAAACCAAAATTTAAAATTTTGGCGGTGATATCACCCGGCGTGAAGGCAAAGTCTGTTCCTGGAAATTTTTTTCTTAATCCATGTCTGAGAATCTGGCGATATGCTGCAACAGGAGATTCAGAATTCCTTAATGAGATTGTCATGTCACAATCCTGTGACCCTATTGTCGGAGTTGCAACATAAGCCTGGTTGATACTGCTAAAGGGCAAACCACAATTATTGACAATTTCATAAACTTGCCCAGGTAACAAATCACTGATTTCTGAATTGACTAGATAAGAAATTTTACCTGTTTCCTCAATTCTTGAACCCAGAGGAGCACGCATGTGTAAATCTAGTTCACCAGATTTAATTTCTGGAAAGAAATCCTGTCCGACAAAAAATAATAAACCTACAGACAAAAAAGAAAAACTTAAAAAAATTAGGATAAATTTTTTCTTAACAAAAAGAATTTTATGCAAAAAAATCCGATAGTATCTTCTAAATTTCTCAAATCCCTGATCAAAATCATGCTGGAATCGTGCGAAAAAAGTTTCTTTTTTTTTATTGACGCCATGATTTTCCACTTGTCCACGCAACAGATAATAAGCCATGGTGGGAACAAAAGTTCTGGATAAAATAAAGGATGCTATCATTGCAAAAATGATCGCTTCAGCCATAGGCATGAATAACCATCCTCCCACCCCGGTCAGTTGGAACAACGGAAACCAGACGACACAAATACAGAGCGTTGAAACAAAAGTTGGAATCACAATTTGATTGGCCGCATCCACAATTGCATCATACAAGGGTTTACCCATTTCAAGATGCGTGTCAATATTCTCAATCATGACGGTGGCATCATCCACCAAAATCCCGACAGCCAGAGCCAGACCTCCCAATGTCATGACATTGATTGTCTGATGCATTGCCTCTAGACCAATCAGGGCGGATAAAATCGCCAAGGGGATGGAGGTTGCTATAATCAGGGTTGATCGCCATGAACCCAGAAATAGAATTACCACAATACTGGTCAGAAATGCAGCCGTGACCATTTCCCTTACAACATCATGAACGGAATCCTTAACAAAAACTGAGGCATCTGATAGAATGCTAACATCAACCCCTGGTGGCAGTGTCTTTTGCACTTGTGGCAATAACCTTTTGATACCAGCCACTACCTGAAGGGTGGAAATATCCCCTGTTTTCATAACGACCATCAAAATTGCCTTGTGCCCCTTCACCAAGACAAGATTGGTTTGCGGCGGGCCACCTCGATGTACCCAG
This sequence comes from Commensalibacter melissae, assembly GCF_009734185.1. Classification (NCBI taxonomy): domain Bacteria; kingdom Pseudomonadati; phylum Pseudomonadota; class Alphaproteobacteria; order Acetobacterales; family Acetobacteraceae; genus Commensalibacter; species Commensalibacter melissae. The sequence continues at coordinate 1,551,025 of NZ_CP046393.1, forward strand.
GCAACGTCCCTTAAAAAAACCGTTGCATTGCCGACTTTTTTAATTGGAATATTGTTAAATTCGTCAACAGCTCTGGGACTGGCATTGGTTTGAACCATAAAATCAATGGAACCGACTTTCTGGTCTCCAGCTGGCAAGACAATATTTTGCTTGCCAAGGGCATTACCTACATCCGTTGCCGTTAACCCGTAAGCCAGTAAGCGAGCTTGATTCAAATCAACTTGAACATAATTGGAAACACCTCCATAAGGTGAGGGTAATGCCGCCCCCGCAACAGAAATCAAGGCCGGTCGTATCAGATTAGATGCCATATCATAAAGCTGGGACCCGGTAATAGTTTTGGATGAGACCTTTAACATCATGACAGGGATGGATGAAGCACTGTATTTAATGACCAGGGGGGGCGTCGTACCTTTGGGCATCTGTTTTAAAACAGTTTGGGAAACCGAGGTAATTTGTGTCTGGGCCTCTGCAATATCAGTACCGGGTTGAAAAAAAATCTTCACAATTCCACGCCCATAGTAAGAATTGCTTTCAATATGCTCAATATTATCAACCGTGGATGTCAAGGCCCGTTCATAATAGTAAACAATCCGCCCCGACATATCCTCTGGCATCAAACCTGTATAATTCCAGACAACAGCTACCACTGGAATTTTAATATCAGGAAATATATCCGTTGGTGTCCGGAATATAGCCAACACCCCAAAAACAAGAATTAAAATAGCCAGAACAACAAATGTATATGGACGCTTTAATGCCGTAATTACAATTGCATTCACCTTATTAAGATCCCATCCGTCTTTCTTTAATTAACCATATGATTTGCTCGTTCCTTGATAAAATGCTATTAAACTATCTTAAAACATACCCATCTCTCGTTAAAATAATCTTATCCATTCTGGTTATTCAGTTTCCTTTTCCCCAATTTTTTCCAGCGATTGAATAAGTTTTTGGGTTTTACGACGGGCATCAGTGACGGAAGTGGCCGTATTTTCTATATAACGGGTCAATTTTTCAAAAATCATGTCAATTTTTATCATTTCTTGTCTGGTCTTGCCCAATAAACTTGAAACAAATTCCGTTTTCTCACTCAATGCCAATGAAACATAACCGAGATGAATAGTCCGTAATAAAGGCGGCATTAAGGCGGGGGACATAATTAAAATATGATAAACTCTGCCGATTTCGTCGATAAGACCGGGAATTCGAGCGATTTCCGTATAAAGTCCATCAGTTGGAACATATAAAACAGCGAATTCAACCGTTTTTGGCGGTACAATATATTTTGAAGCGATCTTTTTCGCCTCCTGCTTGACACAACTTTCCAGAGCTTTACGGGCAGCCTGTTCCGCGCCACTATTTCCTTCTTCAATAGCTTGTATTAATCGTTCATAAGCTTCCGTTGGGAATTTAGAATCAATGGCCATTAAAGGTTTATGGGAACCTTGTGCAGGCATATGAACGGCGAATTCGACAATTTCCATGCTGTTATCCTTTAAACGCACATTCCGTTCATAAGTTCCAGTTGGTAAAATATCATCTAATATTGATTGTAGCTGCGCCTCACCCCAGCCGCCACGCGTCTTAACATTTGTAAACAATCGCTTTAAATCGCTCATCTGCGCTGTTACAGAGTTAACCTCACCCATCAATTTTTGAATCTCGGAAAACTGTTCAACCACACGCTGAAAAGATGACTGCATTTGAGTTTCAACAGCCTTGTTCAGTCTTTCCGTTACAGATTGGCGCAACTCTGTTAAATTCTGTGAACTTTGCTCTGTTAAAAGCTGCATCGCCCTTGCCTGATCCAACCGTAACGTGGATTGTTCCTTCATCAAACTTTCGTTCATGACATGCAATCGCTCAGCCAGTTGGTTTTGACCATTCTGTAAACGGTCGAACAATTCCTTCTCAATTTTATCAAGATGCTGCTGCTGACGGTCTTGATTCTGTATTCGTGCGGAAGATTCCTTCTCGATTAAAAATGTTATTCTTTTTAAAATATCCTCCTGCCGATCATTTTTTTTTATTGATTGTTTCAATATAAAAACAGCAGCCAAACCAAAGCCAATCAATACAATAATGAAAATAAAAAAATATTCCGTATAATTACTTATCATTGATCTATCGTCTCAACTTCAATTGTCTATACAATTATTAAAATAGATTTCGTAAAAAGCCCGGAGTTAGCAACATTGAAGGATATACCTCCATATGAGGGTCTTTGAATTTTCCGTTAATGACAAAGGGAACGGCAATAAACCCACCCCCTTTTTCTGGAACAAATAATTTTCCCACCCCCGGGACATGACTAAATAGTTTATTCACCGCATAAATCGGCACTATTGTTCCCTGCAAATCCAAAACCGCTTTATCAAGATTGATATCGCCCTTCAAAGTCGCTCCAAGTTCATCATTGAAAACACGACCATTTTTTATTTTCAGAATCCCCTTATTCAAAAAGATATTTCCTTTGAGAGCATCAATATTCAACGCATCCGCCTTTTGCCTTTTGAACCAACCATAAACAGAAAGATTACTGATCCGTTTTAAGGCGGTGGGAACATGATCAACAACAAAAGGCTCGATTTGTATCTTGCCGGTAAACGGGGCCTCAGGATCATTGTCATCAAAATTACCACTCAGAACACAATGCCCTCCTGAAATTCTATTTGATATTCCAACAATATCCAATAAATTGCCAAGATTCTGAGCATCCAGATAAAATTGTCGATTTGAATCCTTGGGAAATAATGACGCAGTTACCAAAGTTGGTTGGCGCATTCCATAAGAAAGACGCATCAACCGTAATCCATTATATTCAATATAGGCTGTCACTTCGCCCAGATTCTTATTCTTATCATAAAAGATTTTCTTGGCCTGAAGGTTAAAGATCCAACGTCTTCCCTTAAGTCCTTTGTACTTTCCTGTAGCTGCAACAGGAATATTATAATTCTGTGATTTCTTGGAAACAGCATGTTTTTTCCTGGATGATCCAAGATAATCCTGAATAAATGGGGAAAGATCCAATGTATCTGCCTTGACAGAAATACGTACATCACCTTTTAAAGGGTTATGAAACGCTTCATCCGTCATTGGAAAATTAATGGTCGCTTTTCCTTCTGACCGTCCAGTTTTAAAATATTGAATATTTAATTGGGTTGGAATTCTATTTTCGATATTCATATTGGCATGCACCAACAAGTCACTTCCCTGAGCATGCAAGTCTTGAATACCGACCAGTTTGTTGTCATTCAATATTATCGTTCCCGAAGCCTTCGCGGGTTTTGCAATTAGCTTGTGCCAAATTGGGAGTTTCAATTCAGTTCTTGATAGATCCAAATTTAAATTGATTATCGCTTTTTTATCGTAAAATTTTGAATAGTTTAAATCTAGATAGGCTTGGCCCCCTATATCCTTAGCCATATCAAAACCTGTTTGTTTCAAGGTCTCTGACGTAATGGTCAAGCCAACTTTTGCTTTTTCAACAAGCGACCCAAGATATTGATGCGTAAAATTTTGTCTATACTCAATACGTGCAGGAAAATAAGATAAAAGACCATACCCATGTAAATCAAGTTGACGGGCATTCACGTCCACCACTAAATTCCCCTGTCTCAAATCCTGTCCTAACGCAATATCTTTTAGATAGACATTTTTAATCTCATTATGTCCCTGAATATCAATCTGTTCGATTTTCACCTTTTTCTTAAGGGGGATTTCCAAATGTAAATGCGTAGACAAATCCCCGGAAGGATTTTTAAAAGGGACAGGATGACGAGATAGCAAATGCAATCGTTGTTCAGATAATAAAGTTAATAAATCTTGCAACTTACCTTTTATCAAAAGCGTTATAATACCCAAATCCCGATGATTGCTTAATCCTGTAATCCACATATTTCCAGAAGGTATATTCAACTTGCGTAATTTCGAGGTGGTTCCATTTCCTGACCTGACAATTTGATAACCTCCTCGATATTTAATCAATATCCGATCAGGATCTACAAATAACATTTGTGCATTCATTTTCTGTAAAGGTGGGATGGGCCTTAACCAGTGAACCTCCAAATCTGTTGCCTGAGCAATTCCACCCTCCAAGTGAACCAGTCTCAAATGATGCCATCCCTCATGCCCCATAAGCCTTGCATGAATTGAAAAATCTCGCGCTTGCCCTCTTGTAATATTGCCCGTAACCCATTTATTGGCTCCTTTGGCTATGTGACGAGGCCAATATTCTTTTAATGTTGAAAAATCTAGCAACGGACTACCCGCGGAAAAATCTGCATCAACCACTTTTGGATTTAACAGTGAGGATAATTTCAACCAACCCTTGAAATGAAAAAAAGGCCCGCTTTTCGCATTTTCCAAATTTGACGGAGATCTCAATTGCAGACAAATGTCGGAAAAATCAATCTTTGCAGGATATTTGGCATCTTCACCAAAAAAAGCGCTTATACGAGCATTGAAAGAAGATGGGAAATATTCCATATTTCCAACCCTTACATTCCCCTGAGCTGAATTTATTTTAATATCTGCCATATAAGGTTGCATGAAAGCTTTATTCTGGATAGAAAAACCTATATTCGCCTCAGCTGAAATAGGCATATTAACAGATTGCAAATAACGCAATTCCGGTATCATTTCTGCAATATTAGCGGGATTGACCTGATAGATCTCCATATGCCATTGGAGCTTTCCCGTTTTTTGCAAATTAACAATATCTGATGAAGTTATGGACTGAACAGAGCTTTGACCTTTAATTTGAACCTTATGACCATTAATATCAAAATTGAAATAGACTTTTCCAATAATGGTCAATGTTTTGTCAGCATAAAAAGGATGCACATCAACATCAATCTGTCTTGATTGAATCAAATTATGATCAATGTCATCTTTAAAAGATAAAACGGTTTTCTCAATTTTGACATGATACAAACGATGAAAGTCGATATCCAGCCTGGATTGTCTCGACAAACCCAATCCTGACAAATCCAGATTAACATGATTGTCTTTATATCTTCTTAAATGTAATTGTGCACCTGACAACTTGATATACAAAGGAACAATTTTTTTATGTCGTAATGATGATGTATCCAACGTTAATTTTGCAAAGTCCAAATGATCCCTTACCTGATTATAGACATCCAGTAACTTTAATCCTTCCAGTTCGAAAGTGACTGGTGTATTAAAGCCTTTCTTTAGAACAGGCCATTTCATAACCAACTTGTCAAACGTCAGTCTTCCAGCAGGTTTATCCTTCTCCATACCTTCTATAACCGTTAAAGGAAGCCAATATCGGGCGATAAAGGTAAGGTTGGTAGGTGCGCTTAATATGAATAATATAAAAGCTGACACCATCACGACCAGCAATACAATTACCGAACAGCCTGCCAGTAAAAATTTACGCAACCAGTTTCGTCTGTGTTTTATTTTTGAATCTTTATGAAATTCTTGCTCTTTCTTTATGGGCATTTTCATCTTAATATTTGTAAACTGAAAAAAACCAAATAACAGAAATCATGTATCATGTCTCACAAAAACCTGTCTTCTATCCCTTGGTTTGATCAGAATTGGCCAAAAGCGGCGGATCAACGTTCAGCAGACCTTTTTTCAAATGCAGTTAAAGAAGCATGGGTTAAAAATAACAAGGATCCAGTATTAATTCAGCAACCCGGTATTGTCCGCCTTATCCATGCCATTGGTGGGAACAGCCCCTTTCTTGCTGATTTGATTATAAAAAACATTCATTTCTTTGAATACCTTATATTAAATGGACCTGATAAGGCCTGCAATAAAGCCTTTACTTGCCTACAAAATTCATCAATACAAGAATCCAGATCCAGTATCGCCAAAATATTACGGATTACCAAACAAAAAATTGCCATTGCCTGTGCAATTGCAGATGTTGGAAATGTATGGACTTTAAAAAAAATAACCCACACGCTCAGTTATCTTGCAGAAATCACCCTTCATTTTGCAATCAATTATCTTTTATTACAAGCACATCAAAATAAAAAAATTACACTTTCCCACCCAGAAAATCCTCAGGAAAACTCAGGATTTATTATTTTGGGAATGGGCAAACTTGGTGGTAGGGAACTTAATTACTCTTCTGATATTGATCTTATTATTCTTTATGATCCAGACAAATATCCGAATCATCCCGATCTTGCTACACTTTTTATCCGGATCACACGACAACTCGTATCCCTCATGGAGGATCGAGATGAAAATGGTTATGTTTTTCGTGTTGATCTGAGATTACGGCCTGATCCCTCTTCTTCCCCACTCGCCGTTTCGTTACCCGCCGCCATTTCATATTATGAAAGCTTGGGACAAACCTGGGAACGAAGTGCCATGAGTAAGGCACGACCTGTCGCGGGAGATCTTGCAGGAGGATATTCTTTCCTGGAGGCTGTTCAACCCTTTATATGGCGCAGGCATCTGGATTTTGCTGTTGTCGAGGACATTTATGCCATGAAAAACAGGATTGATTGTCATAAAAATTCAGGCAAACCCAACCCGCCAATACTCTTTGAAAAAAAAATTGGACAAGATGCCCTGCACTGGTTAATCGGTCAAAATGTGAAGTTAGGCTATGGTGGTATTCGTGAAATCGAATTTTTACCCCAAACCTTGCAATTGATCTGGGGAGGACGTTTTCCAAAACTGCGTACACCCCAAACAATCAAAGCCATACAGCAATTGACCAGAAAAGAGTTAATTTCCGATGAATCCGCAACAATCCTAATTAAAACCTACTATTTCCTTCGTAAAATAGAACACCGCCTGCAAATGCAATCCGATTATCAGACCCATTCCCTTCCCAATACACAACAGGCTTTTGATGCATTTTGCATTTTCATGGGATATGAATCAACAGACAAATTTGTTGAAGATTTATTCCCGCTTATGCAAAAGGTCCGACATATATTCGAGGGATTTTTTACGTCTCCGGATAATGAAGAAAATTTTATTCTTGATTTACCTAAAAATGAATTAATCAATTATCTGAATGAAAAAGGTTTCCCCGATGAAGCCGCATCTATTTTACAATCATGGAGCAATAGCGGCCCCCGTACTTTAAGAACCGCACGGGCCAGAATGATTCTAAAAAATATTTTACCTAATATTTTACAGGCTTTTGCAGAACAGAAAAACCCTCTTTTGATCCTACAGCGTTTTGACAGTTTGCTGGCACGACATCATGCGGGGATACAGCTTTTGTCCCTTTTCGAACGTAATCCCATTTTAATCGAAAAATTGGCGTCAATATTGGGTTCCTCACAATTCATGGCTGATTATATTACCAATAATCCTGCAGCACTTGATGCGTTAATTCATGTCGATATATTAAAAACAAAAACAAATCTGCTGCAAAAAACGATCCATGAGCATCTAAACAGCACCCAGTCTCTGGAAGAAATTCTGCCCATTCTTCATAACATTATTCAAAGCGAGGAATTCAGGCTTTCCGTTTCCTATATGGAAAACCGCCTTTCTCTAAATAAAAGTCAAATCCAGCGTACACGAATGGCAGATATCATTTTAAACGAACTTCTGGCAAGAGTAATCAAAGATCATGAACAAAAATATGGGATTATTCCGGATGGAGGCATATGCATCATTATCTTGGGGAAAGCCGGATCATGGGAAATGACGGTGGGTTCCGATCTTGATATGATGCTGGTCTATGACCATCCACCTGAAATTGCTGCCAGTGTCGCAGAAACAGGATTGGCCAATAAAGCATTCCGTTCGTTAGCCATCAATCCTTATTATATACGATTAACACAAAGTTTTATCACTGCCTTGACCAATACAAGCTATACAGGTCCATTATATGAAATTGACATGCGTTTACGTCCATCTGGCAGCAAAGGGCCCGTTGCCGTATCCCTGAACTCATTCCAGCGATATCATGAAAAAGAAGCCTGGACATGGGAACGGATGGCTTTAACGCGGGCTAGGGTTATAGGTGGACCTAAAATCTTGCAGGACCGGATCAATAATGCCATTAACAAGGCCTTGGATTTTTCCCCCTCTGGCGTGACCAATAAAATCATTTTACAAGACGCCGTTCACATGCGCAAAAGGCTGGAAAATGATATGCCCCCCACCACACAATGGGATGTCAAATATCTTAAAGGTGGACTTATAGAAGTGGAATTTATTGCTCAAACTCTGCAATTAATCTCGCATAATAATAAAGCAAGACATCCTTGCACAAGAATAGCGTTCAGAAAATTGGCTCAAAATGGCTATCTTTCTATTGAAGAGGCAAGATATTTGATTCAAGCTGATTATTTCTGGCGAAATTTGCAAAGTCTTTTAAGATTATTCTTCGGTAAATATCCTCCCGAACATTTGGAAATGGATGCAACTCCAATCATTATTGAAATCATGACCGAAAAACTTCTGGGAAAGATTTTTCACACAAAAGATTCATTTTCTCTGATTATGGAGAAAATACATCAAACCAGTGAACAGGTTCGTGATCTCTTTATAAAACTTCTTGGCCCTGTCACCTAATAACTATATTATTAACTTGAAAAAAACATTCAATTTTCATTATATCCATCTAGAAAAGTAAGTTATATGACCCAACTAAACGAAGGTTCCCTGGCACCCAATTTTGATCTTCCCACCCAACTTGAAAGTTCAATTTCCCTGACTGCATTAAAAGGAAAAAAATTTGTTCTTTATTTTTATCCAAAAGCCAATACATCTGGATGCACGAAAGAGGCCTGTGCTTTTGAAGAAAACCTGACCGCATTCAAAAAGCTCGATATCCCTGTTATTGGTGTATCCCGTGATCCAGTTAAAAAACTGAAGGATTTTGCCCAAAAACACAACCTCACCTTTCCATTGGCATCCGACGAAAAAGGTGAAATGACAGAAGCCTATGGCGTTTGGGTAGAAAAATCAATGTATGGCCGAAAATACATGGGGATTGAACGATCGACCTTTTTAATAGATGAAAAGGGTAGAATCCTTAAAATCTGGCATAAAGTCAAAGTTACCAACCATGTAAACGAAATTTTGAAAACTCTCAATGCATCTGATCGATAATCTTCTGTGAACCTTACGGATGTGCCGGTGCCAACATCTTCAGATCAGAAGGTATTTTATACAAACCGGCATCTTGATGTGCGTAAACAACTTTTAAGGCCACAACTAATGGAATGTTATTACGTACAACGCGTAACATAACTCCATCATTTGTATAACATACATCATTAATATTGCCCTCTGTATCTGCCACCTCCCATTCATTACAAAATTGTCCAGCAACCGTGGCCTCACCAACCTTGACATAATCTCCCTCCGCCCTTTTTCCCGCGCCCTGAATAGATGCACCCGGCGCGACAAGTTCGGTTTTTTTCTTTAACTGGGGGTTTAAAACGGTTAATCGCTGCGTGCGATAATCAGTTATCATGTATGTATCAATCCCCTGGGAATCAATTCTTTGTTTCCATTGTTCCACGGACCAGCGCATTCTCTGATGAAATGGAGGTAAACCAGGCATGGGACCAGCGATTGCATAAACCACATCAACATCCCTTTGAGGAGTAATAAAAGGATTTTGGCTGGCATCCACCTTATTCCCATTTTCCGATTTTTTAGCCTGGATAGGTGAAAGAGGCTGAGCGTTGGCATTGGGTGAAACCAAAGTGGGACTTTCCCCCTTTTGCTGGGGAAGTCTAACCTGCTGATATCCTACCGGAACTTGAAATGTGGAGGGAGACAAAGCATCAAATTGCACTGAAAGGGCTTCTGTTTTACCATCAATACCATCAATATCCATTCCTTCCTGCCGTAATAATATGCCTTCATCAGTTACACAAACATCAGAATGTCCTTTTGTTCCTTGAACTGACCAATGATGACACAAAATACCCAATATACGATCTGTTCCCTTTTTTCTGAAATGTAGACTTTCATCCAAAAAAAGACCACCCTTGCCCGATTTACTTGGAATCACCGTATAAACTCGCGACTTATTGGAAACAACCGTTGCCGTTTGCTTAGCTGAATCAATAAGGGTGAACCCAATATTGTTGGGACCATCAATTCGAAATAGAGTTCCATTTCCAGAAAAATATATCTTGCGTTTTTGGGCCAATGATGAATTTTCCGGCTGCACGGCATAAACAACCGTTACATCTCGTTTCGGCATAAATAAAGGATGCTTTTCTTGGGCATAAGCCGATAGGGCGACAAAAAAAGTGGTACCAATAAGAATTGATCCCGTATAACTCTTTTTTTTATAAAAAGAAGAGCATAGCGCCCTAAAATTATACAACATCACTTTATCCTTAATATATTGACTTTACAAATACCGAATTATAAACGGAATCAATTCCGTTTCAATCCCCCTAAAACTAAACTTAATTGATATCTCGTTAACTAAAAATCTATAATGCCTTAATCTTGAATAAACTTTGCACGTCCAATTCTATTGTAATGATTAAATCATGATAACATGAACATGATCTGATCATGTCATTAAAAAAAATTATCGGAATTTATATGATTTTTACAAATATACTCAATTGTTTCCCGAGCTAACATTCCATGTTCACGTTCCAATCGACGTATAACAAAATGTAGTCTTGCCAAAGAACGATAATGATTTAAAAAGGCCATATTTAATGAGGCACCACATAATGCGCTAACAACAGGCATCATCTGCATACTCAGTTTTTGGGAAAGACTCAATCCATATTGGTAAGAAACGTCAGCCATGAGCAAAATCATCGGACGGCCACGCAACATTAATCTGGCTGAAAAAAAACCCAGCTGATTATCTTTATCTATACCCAAATTAGCAAAAGACCGTAATGCAAATACCTCTAGACAGGCGCGTTTAGTATCTTCATTTTGAAGGTTTTCCCCTTCCTCTTGCGCAACATGAGCAATTTCACGCATAAGGGCAAGGGTAGTCAGACTGATATCAGGCAACATACCACCCAATCCAGTGAACCCTCCAACTGCACCTGACGTAACAACCATGGCTTTCATTATTCGATCACGCCAGACAGCTTTTGATAAATCTGAATCCGTTTTCTCTGTTTTTCTGTTCAATCCTAAAATGGCAATTTCAAAAGCGCGCTGAATGGAAACATTGGTGAATTTCTCTATTTTTTTCTGTATCCTTGGTGAAAGACTCAGTCCTCTTTCACCTAATTTTATGGCTTGTCCTACAGCTCCTCCCATAATATCAGCCAATCGCAATAACACGCCGCGTCCTGCTTCCAGCTGTTCCAGCGCAACTGTAAGATCCTGAACCTCTTGGTCATTTAAAGAATAAGGAACAATCGTCTGATTATTTTCTGTATTCATTTGTCAATACCTATTCCAATGATGATAAATTGGTTATAATTTGATATCATTAACCATAATTCCTTTTAAGGGAAATAATATGACAAAAAAGTCATCTTTTTTAGAAAAGAAAAAGTTGCCAATTGATTACTTTTAAAAATAGATTATTTTTATATATGTAAGTAAGATTTAAAAATAATGGCATATAACAAAATGAAATCTGTTTCTCATTTTCGAACCGGTCTGATTTTAACCATTTGTTTATTGACAGGCATCATTCCTATGGTTGTTCAGGCTCAAATTTCTGGTGCAGTTTCAAATAATACGAAAAACCAGGATCCAAATCCATTACCTCCGCCCCCTTCAAGACCTGGCATGTCAGAATATAAACCTGTCAGCTATGATAATTCAATGACAACCACACAGTCAGATTCAATAACTTCTCAAAAAGGTGAGGGATTGCCAGGGTCCACTCCAAGCCAATCGCCTGTCAGACCCTATAACGGTCCTTCAGTCAATATTCCCGGGACAGGAATTCGGGCGTATTTTAACGCACCTGTACAACCTCCCTATAATGCAAGTGCATCCTATGATACATTTGCCGGGCAACCAGGAGGCAATCGCAGTGCAATTTTACAACAAAACAAAGTGCGCTAGCTAGTTAACCTGTTTCTGTTATTTTTTTTCTGGCTGACGTGGCCAACTGATCAACCCGTTCATTTTCAGGACATCCATTATGTCCTTTTACCCAATGCCATTGAATTTGATGCCTGGCAGCAGCACTTTCCAATCGCTGCCATAAATCAGTATTCGCAACCGGTTTTTTCCCCGCTGTTTTCCAACCGTTTTTTTTCCAGCCTTCAAACCATTCAGTAATTCCACGGCGGACATATTGACTATCCGTATACAAATCCACATGGCAAGAACGGGTCAATGTCTCCAAAGCCACAGCCGCGGCAGTCAGTTCCATACGATTATTTGTCGTTTCCATTTCCCCACCACTTAACTCACGTTCAATTCCCTTGAAGCGTAATAACACTCCCCATCCGCCAGGACCTGGATTGGGACTGCATCCTCCATCTGTCCAGATTTCAACAAAACCTTTTTGAAAATTGCTTCGATCAAAATTCATATGTTTCAACTTTGTTAAGTTGATGATATCTTAGCCTGTATAAATAAGGCTGCGGATCTTTAGGAGTAACCAAAGCTGTTGAAGGCGTATAAACCAGATCATGTAGGCGCGTCAGTAAAAAGCGCAATGCCGCCCCCATTTTAAAAATGGGTAACAACAATCTTTCTTTCTCAGTCAGAATACGAACAGACTGATAACCTGCAACCAAAGCCCTTGCCCGTTTGACAAGATACTCACCCGTTTCTTTAAAACACCATGCATTTAAAGCAATTGCAAGATCATAAGCAAGAAAATCAGTACAAGCAAAATAAAAATCTATAAATCCACTTAGATAATTATCTTGAAAAAAAACATTATCAGGAAATAAATCTGCATGTATCTGACCCACTGGCAAACCCTCTTGTCGAGTAGGCCAGGATTGAATGATTTTTCTTAGGACAGGATCGATTTCCCTTATTAAATCATCATGCCCGTGATTAACCGATTTTTCAAGTAACGCATTCCAGCTGTCCGGCCCCACATGATTTTTTTTATTCTGCTTGAATTCCAGACCAACCAGATGCATCCGAGCCATCGAGACGCCCAAGGCAAAACAGTGTTCCGGCAAAATTTCCGAAACTTCTTTTCCATCCAAAAAAGTAAAAATTGCTGCCGGACGTTCATTCAGCTCAATCAGGCATTCACCCTCTTTTGTTCTGACAGGTAAGGGGCAACGGATATGATGTTGCGCAAAAAACTGCATCAAATCCATATACCATGGAAGTTCTTCTCTTTTTATACGTTTTTCATAAAGGGTAAGAATATATTTCCCCTGGGTGGTATCAAGAAGAAAATTGCTATTCTCGACCCCCTGGGCAATACCCTTTAACCGAACAAGTTGACCGATAGGATAATTTTGAAGACAAGATGATACTTGTTGTTCAGAAACATTTGTATAAACAGCCATGTATTAACTCTATGTTTCTCTATTTTATCCTAGGGGAGCTGGCAGACTGAATGTAACATGTTCCTCTTTGACAATCCGTTCTTCGATATCGAGCGTAAAATGTTTGGACAAGGCTTCAAGTATTTCTTGCACAAGGGATTCAGGTGCAGAGGCTCCTGCCGTGATCCCCAATACATTCACGCCTTCCAGATCTTTCCAATCCATGTTTTCCAGTTTCGGTATCAAAATTGCCCGTGGCGCTCCCGAACGTTCAGCAACCTCACGCAACCGTTGTGAATTGGAAGAGTTTGGGGAACCGATCACGAACATCAAATCACACTCTGCCGCAATTCTTTTTACGGCTTCCTGTCTATTTGTAGTTGCATAACATATATCCTCACGCTTTGGCCCCTCGATCTTGGGAAATCGTTGCCTTAAAATGGCAACAATTTCTGCGGTATCATCCACAGAAAGCGTAGTTTGTGTTATAAATGCCAAACGATCTGGATTTTCAGGTTGTACAGTACGGGCTTCCTCTGCATCCTTAATAAGGGTTACCGCACCTGGTGGCAATTGCCCCATCGTTCCAACAACTTCGGGATGACCTGCATGACCAATCATCAAGATATGACGGCTTTCTTCACCGCCATTGGCAAAATGCCGTTCCGCCTCTCTGTGAACCTTGGAAACCAAGGGACATGTAGCATCAAGATATAACAGGTTACGTCTTTGGGCTTCTAGGGGCACAGTTTTAGGAACACCATGCGCTGAAAAAACCACATGTGCATCTGCTGGAACCTCATCCAGTTCCTCCACAAAAATAGCCCCCTTTTTTTCTAAATTTTCAACAACTGTCCGATTATGAACGATTTCGTGACGAACGTATACCGGTGCCCCGTACCGTCGCAAAGCTTCTTCTACAACACGAATAGCTCGATCAACCCCGGCACAAAACCCACGAGGGCCAGCCAATAATACTTTTAACGCACGAGTTTGATTTTCTGAATTCTTTAAATGTTGGTCAGACATAATTTTTCCAAGTTATTAAAAATCTATAAACTTTATATTTGGATTTTATCAGGTAAACAAGCTGTTATTAAACATCAGAACTTAAAATTAATTATAAAGAATATATTTCACATTAAAACAATTTGTTTTATGGTATATATTTTATTATTTATTAACAACCTCTTCTCTAATAAATGGCAGGAAAGCGATGATCCTTTCAAGTGTTTTGACAAAAAAGACGATAAAAACACCCCTCGCCTTTTTACCCTTCACATTTTTTCTGTGGGGATGTGCAGAAAAAGTAACATATGATTTTCCTCCTGCCTGTCCCAAAGTTAGTATTCTTCCTGCAGCATCAGATTATTTTGTTTTTGAAAATAATCAGGATAGTCTCCCTCATCTTATAACTAAAGCCAGCATCATAGAAATATCAGGCAATTGTACTGATGATCCAAAAAATGAAAAAAATAAAGAACGAAGAAAGAGAAATTTAAGCTATCAAGACTACATTGATACACAACTGAGTGTGACCCTTCAGATTCAGCGAGGACCAGCAGCCCAAACTCATTCTTTCAAAATCCCATATTTCATTGCAACCATTCATAATGGAAAAGTCGTTGATAAACAGGAAATGATTGCGGAAGTTAGTTTCCCCAATAATATTGATCAAGTAAAGCTTGAATCCAAAAAATTGATGTTCAAAGTTCCCGCCACAACTGCCCGTACCCCTGATGGATATGAACTTACTGTTGGCTTTCAACTATCTCCAAACCAGCTTGAATATAATCGTCACCATTTTGGATCTGTTCAATATAATTCCTATTAAACTATCCATTATAATTTGCTTAAAAAATCTAATTTAAGCAAATTAACAATTGTATGAAAAATCAGGGGATCATTGTACCTGTATCGATGTACCGTTCATGCCATGACAGGGCTTCCTTAAGCAAAATAGGAGTATGAGCCATATTATTTTTTAGGGCCATTTGATAATATTCCCTCAATAGAGGTCTAAAAGTGGGATGCGTACAATTTTCAATAACAAGTTTTGCTCTTTGACGCGGTGACAGTCCCCGTAAATCTGCCAATCCCTGCTCGGTTACAATAACCTGAACATCCTGATAAATATGATCCACATGAGACACCATCGGAACAATTGAGGAAATCTTTCCTCCTTTGGCCAAGGATGGAGTCATGAAAATCGATACATAGGCGTTTCTTGCATAATCCCCAGAACCACCAATTCCATTCATCATTCTTGAACCCATAATATGGGTGGAATTGACATTGCCGAAAATATCCGCTTCGATGGCGCCGTTCATGGAAATGCATCCTAACCGGCGAATAACACCAACATGATTACTGATTTCAGAAGGCCTTAAAATGATTTTGTCACGGAAAAAATCAGTGTTATCGTTAAAATACTCTGCTTTTTCAGGACTTAGAGAAAAGGATGTCGCCGAAGCAACCTTCATTTTCCCAGTTTCAAGCATATTCAACATACCGTCCTGAATCACCTCCGTAAATGCGGTCAGATTGTCAAAATCCCCTTCGCCCAAAGCCTCCATAACCGCATTGGCAACATTGCCAACCCCGGATTGTAACGGAAAAAGTTGAGGCGGCACTTTACCTCTTTTCACTTCATATCTGAAAAATTCCATTAAATGTCCAGCAATCAATTTTGCGTTTTCATCACTGGGACTAAAAGGGGCATTTCGATCTGGAGCGTTCGTTTCCACAACAGCCACCACTTTATTCAGATCAACAGTCATATATGGTTGACCTATACGATCACAAGGGGAGGACAATGGAATAATTTGATGTGGAAAAGAGGTTGAAACCTCCCATGCATCATGCATACCCTCCAGACCTGCACTTTGCCATTGATTGACTTCAAGGATAATTTTTTTTGCACTATTCAACCAAAGCTGATTGTTGGCCAAAGCCGAAGAGGCAACCAACCGACCATCTTCGCAAATACGTACGACCTCGATAATGGCGACATCCATTTCACCCAAAACACCTGTACGATATAAGGGGGCAACCTGTCCCAAATGCATATCAAGATAATCAGTATCCCCACTATTGATCCGTTTACGCATAATTGGATCAGTATTAAACGCGGAACGGTAAGAAACTCCGTTAACCTCCGCCAATGCACCGTCAAGTTCTGGTCCTGTTGACGCTCCAGTTATCAATTTGACTTTAAATTCCTTACCTAACGCATGAGCTTCCTTAATTCTATTAGCCAAAGCCTGAGGAACTGCCTTCGGATATCCTGACCCCGTAAATCCACTTGTACCTATCAAATCACCCGCATGAATAAATTGCGCGGCCTCTTCAGCCGAGCAGACTTTTCGTTTTAATCCCTGATGTTGAATACGATTATTTTGAGACATGACTAATCCTTTAAAATCTTAACTTAAATAAAACTATATATTTTTTTTTCTTTTAATTAAGATCATAAAATTCAATTCTCCCAACAAAAAAAAGTGAGATATTCAATAAAAAAAACATTTTTGCAATATATAGATGCAAAATAAAAAACTTTATGGTTTATACTATAGCAATGTTTGCCACATTATCCACTCGTTTCAAAAATTTCAGAATTATCGGGGATGTCCATGGTGATATTAACGGTTTTCGACATGCTGTTGAAACAGATCACTTCATCATTCAACTGGGGGACTTGGTCGATTACGGACCGGATAGTGGTGCTGTAATGGCGTTAATGTTACAGGTTCAGGATGAAAAAAGAGGAATTTTCTTGATTGGCAATCATGACCGAAAACTGGGATTGTTTCTCAAGGGATTCAGGGTAAGAAAAGATAATATCCTGACCAGAACCCTTGATCAAATCAACCAACATCCTGATAAAAAACTAACTGATAAAATCTTGCAAGCTTTGGAAAAAGCTCCTGCCTGGTTAATTTTTAAGAATTTTATTTTTGTTCATGGCGGATTTCATACCAGAATGCTGGTTGAACCCCCGCCAGCCAATCCATTGACACCGATTAACGCCTTGTTATCCCGCACATTGTATGGGGAAACAACCAATAAAACCCTTGCAAATGGTTATCCGATCCGCAGACTAAACTGGGTTAATCATATTCCATCAGGTTATACCCTATATTGCGGACATGATTGCAGATCCACGGACGGACGTCCCTGGATCCGCAAGGGGTATGCCGGAGGGACAGCCGTTTTTATGGATACTGGAGCGGGTAAAGGCGGTCATTTATCGTGGATCGATATTCCAATTTAATTCAAACAACAAAATTATTATCCAAAATTTATATAAGAAGGTAGATTGTATGATTAAACAACCACCACTTTCCCCAGAAAAAGCTAAACAAGAATTATTAAAGTTGCGCCAAAGCATTGATAATATTGATAATGCGTTAATCCATATTCTGGCTGAACGATTTTGTTTGACCCAAAAAGTGGGTGTATTGAAAGCAACCTATCAATTACCCCCCTCTGATCCTCAAAGAGAATCTGAACAAATTGCACGATTGAGAGAAATGGCCAAATCCGCCCATCTGGATCCCAATTTCGCCGAAAAATTTCTTCATTTCATCATTACGGAAGTTATTCAACATCATAAAGCAATTGCCAAACAAAAAATTGATAAGAAAAATTAAATCATCTCTTATTTTTTATTTTTGATTGTGCATGCAATTCTTTATATTAAGACTTAGCAAAACAATTTTAAATATAATTTATTTAAATGCCAAGCTCTCAGAGACGTGAAAAAACTTCTCTGTGTATTCTGGTATGGTGAAGATTGAGCATTTTTATGCATTAAATTTAAAGACATTGTTAAATCACAATAAGGTTGAATATAGTATGAAACAGTCAGACACGGAAGCTATGTCTTTCTCACCTCCTCAAGATGACGGAACCGTTTCCATTACTTTTCAGGGGAAAACAGCTACATTACCAGTTCTATCAGGGGCAAGTGGAAATAGTGTCGTTGATATTCGCAGTTTGACCAAAGAATTGGGCTTATTTACCTTTGATCCTGGATTGGGCAGTACTGCCGCTTGTGAAAGCAAGATCACATTCATTGATGGTGAAAAAGGTATCCTTTTATATCGCGGGTATCCAATCGAACAGCTTGCTGCAAAATCAAGTTTCGCAGAGGTGGCATATCTTCTTTTGTACGGAGAACTTCCATCCAAAGAAGAGCACGAGGATTTTAAAGAACGGTTACTTAATCATTCTCTTCTTCATGAGCAAATTCGAAATTTCTTTAACGGCTATCGTCGCGATGCACATCCAATGGCCATGTTATGTGGAACAGTTGGTGGGTTATCAGCCTTCTATCCCGAAGGCATTGACATATCTAATGAAGAAAGTCGTGATCTTTCCGCTGTTCGTCTGATTGCAAAAATGCCCACTCTTGCGGCATGGGCTTACAAATATTCCCGAGGCGAACCTTTTGTTTATCCAAGAGCGGATTATTCATATTCAGAAAATTTTATTAACATGCTGTTTGCCCGTGCGGATAGACCCTATAAGGTCAATCCAATCCTCAGCAATGCATTGGACCGTATTTTGATTTTACATGCTGATCATGAACAAAATGCCTCAACATCCACAGTACGATTGACAGGATCAACAGGATCACATCCGTTTGCCTGTGTTGCCGCAGGTATTGCCGCTCTTTGGGGACCCGCGCATGGTGGTGCAAATGAAGCGGTTTTACAAATGCTTGGAAAAATAGGCTCAAAAGAAAATATCCCTGATTTTATTGCAAAGGTGAAGGATAAAAACAGTAATGTCAGGTTAATGGGATTTGGGCATCGCGTTTACAAAAATTTCGATCCACGGGCAAAAATCATGCAACAGACCTGTTATGAAGTCCTTGAGGAATTGGGTATTAAACACGATCCATTACTGGAACTCGCTATTGAACTAGAAAAATATGCACTGAATGACGATTATTTCGTTCAACGTAAACTTTATCCAAATGTAGATTTCTACTCTGGAATCATTTTCAAGGCAATGGGAATACCCAAATCAATGTTTACCGCGTTTTTTGCTGTTGCACGCACCGTAGGATGGGTAAGTCAATGGAAAGAGGCCTTTAATGATCCATTACGAAGAATTTATCGTCCTCGTCA
Organism: Commensalibacter melissae; assembly: GCF_009734185.1. Lineage (NCBI taxonomy): Bacteria > Pseudomonadati > Pseudomonadota > Alphaproteobacteria > Acetobacterales > Acetobacteraceae > Commensalibacter > Commensalibacter melissae. Next base: position 1,570,547 of record NZ_CP046393.1, read on the forward strand.
GCTATATACAGGCCATCAGCGTAGAGACTTAAATAAATAAACTAATTTAGATAAGAAAACTTTTCAGGTAAGGAAATTCAAATAACAATTTCCTTACCTGGTTTTTCCTCTAATTGCAATCGCATCCAGTGGTTTTGCCATTCTGTTTTTTATCATAAATATGATAGTCAATCCATTCAGACACGAGAAGACGAGCCTCATTTACTGAAGATTCCGGATGATAAATTTGATATAAAAGAACGCAGCTCTGAAAAATTTGCATTTCCCCTACACCAACAGCTTTTAACTCTTGATAGGCAGTAATAACCGATTTTTCACACCGACGATGAATGTGGTCTAATTGAATAGCCATACTTTTTCTACTTAATACCAACGATTTACTTTGACTTTGGTAGTATATCCCAAAATCAGTATCTATTGATAGAAATATATTATTAATTTAGTTTTTATCAATTTTTTTTATAAAAAAATTTAATTACTGCACTTTTTTTCTAAAAAGTATATAAGAAAACCTTATTTACCTGCTTTCTCTACTTTACGAATAAGGCAATCACTCTATGTCACAAACTCATACTTCACTTTTTAATAAAAAACAACCACGCTCACCTCGTGTAACTGAATGGGATCGTGACGCCGCTCTTATTACCGCTCGGCTTCTTTTGGAAATCCAGGCTGTAAATTTTCGTCCTGATGATCCGTATCTACTTACCGCCGGTTGGAAATCCCCTGTTTATATTGATTGTCGTAAAATTATTTTTTATCCTCGTGCCCGGGCAAAGATTATTGAATTAGGGGTTGAAAAAATTTATCGTCACGTTGGATATGAATCTTTTGATGCCGTCGTGGGTGGTGAAACAGCTGGAATTCCATTTGCTGCATGGTTCGCAGACCGAATGATGACTCCAATGGCCTATGTCCGCAAAAAACCTAAAGGATTTGGTAAAAATGCACAGATCGAAGGGGATGTACCTGAAAATATGCGTACTCTTTTGGTGGAAGACTTAACTACAGATGGTATTTCCAAGGTTGGGTTTGCCAAAGCTTTACGCAAGGCTGGTGCAATTGTTGATCATGCTTTTGTTGTTTTCTTTTATGGAGTTTTTTCAAGCGCTTATCAGACACTAAATGATATTGGTATCAGTCTGCATTCCCTTTGCACTTGGTGGGATATTTTAGAAGTCAGTTCAGAATACCCAGCCTTTTCAAATGGAGATACCTCAGAAATCAGACGTTTCCTTGAAGATCCTTGCGCATGGTCTGCCAAGCATGGCGGAGTCAGCAATGAACAGGAGGCTCTAGCTTATAAACAATCCCGTTTATAATCTTTTATACCCTATGCCTTATCGTGTTTTAGCATTCGATTCTGGTATTGGAGGTTTAGGCATCGTTCAAAACCTCCAAACACAATTGAAAACAACTGATTTACAGGTTTCAATTGACTATCTTGCCGACAACCTTGTTTTCCCTTATGGTGAGCAAGAAGATAATTTTCTGGTTAAACGAATTATCAATCTTATCGGACAGGCGATTCAATCAATTAAACCAAACCTTGTTATCATTGCCTGTAATACCGCCAGTACTATTGCACTCGACAAGCTGAGGAAAATATATCCTTTCATTCCATTTGTTGGCTGTGTTCCACCTGTTCGATGGGCCGCCCGCGTGAGTCAAAGCAAAATAATTGGATTATTGGCAACACGTGCGACCATTGCACGACCCTATTTATGTCATTTAAAAGAACAATTTGCCTCGGATTGCAAACTTATCGCTTATGGTTCTCCTGTACTTGCAAAACTGGCAGAGAATTATTTCCGGACAAAGTCTTGCGATATACATCTAATCCAGCAAGAACTTGATAATATGTTTAATCATCCATATTCTGATCAAATGGATGCAATATGTATAGGATGTACCCATTACAGCTTTATTCTTGATCTTTTACGTCAGAACACATCCCCATCCATTCAATGGCTGGATCCTGCAGCTGCTGTAGCCAAGCACACTATTGACATTTTACGGCAAGAGAAATTTTCACATACTGATAATAACGTAAATAACTGTTTTTATTCTACTGCACCATTAACTAAGGACAAACCTCTTTTAAGTCGGCTTGCCCTGATGAAATTTACACAAATCAAAACATTTATATTGCAATAAACCAATTTTAAAAATGTCTATGCACGGTGTAATTAGCAATATTTTTTAAGATAGTATGTAATTCACTCTCTGGAAAAACATCGAGCGCTGAACTGGCTTTATTTGCAAAAACCATAGCTTCTTTAAGGGTTTCTTCAATTACATTGTACTTTCGAATAAGGATTAGGGCCTGTTTTAAATCGCCTTTTTCCTGCTTGCCATCCTGTATTACCCGTTGCCAAAATTCCTTTTCCACTGGAGTGGACTTTTCATAGGCAATCAAAATTGGATAGGTTATTTTACCCTCACGAAAATCATCGCCAATCGTTTTACCCAATTCTTCCTGTTTCGCTGAATAATCCAATGCATCATCAACCAGCTGAAAAGCCATTCCCAAATTTGTACCAAAAGATTCCAACGCCAATTCATGCTGTCTTGATTGATTGGCTACAATAGCCCCAACTCGACAAGAAGCTGCAAATAATGCCGCAGTCTTTCCATGAATAACTTCAAAATAGCGTGATATTGAAGTTGACAAATCATTCTGTACGGTCATTTGCAAAATTTCACCTTCAGCAATGGTTGCCGAAGCCTTTGAAATGATTCGCATAACTTCTAAGGAACCATCTTCTGTCATGATCTGAAATGCACGGGAAAAAAGAAAATCTCCCACCAATACAGACGCTGAATTACCAAAAACAGCATTTGCACTTTCCGTCCCCCGTCGCAACATACTTTCATCAACCACATCATCATGCAACAGGGTCGCGGTATGAAGGAATTCAATACAGGCAGCCAACCGGACATGACGTGTAATGTGATCTGCAGAATCTTTTTCGTATCCACATAATCGTGCTGAGGCCAAGGTTAGTAAAGGTCTTAAACGCTTTCCTCCTGCCACAATTAGATGTGCTGCCAATTGTGAAACTAACGGTACGGAGCTTTGCATCCGATCCATAATGACATGATTACAAGCTTGCATGTCAACAGCTAAATAATCCACTAATGCTTGTAAAGGTTCTTCTTTCCCCATCAGAACAGGCATTTTACTTTCTACCTTCTGTCTCATTGGCATATGTTGATCCAACCGACCCTATATAAAACTTATAAAAATTTATTCAAGTTGTAAAAATAAAAACAGAATTGATCATTATCATTAACATTTCATTATCGGTTACGCTAGAATACATTTTATTTGTCTAACATATTTATTTGGTTAATGATTTATGCAGTCGCTTTCTTTTACGTCACCTTATATACACCATAAATCAAAAAATACATCCAATGGAACGTTATTAGAAGGAAAGATATTTTATAAACAATTCCAAAAAGGATACAGGACAGCCCTCGAGCCCATATTGATGGCAGCCAGTATTCCAGCCAAAAAAAAACAGATAATTATTGAGGGTGGATGTGGAGCCGGTGCAGGATTGATGTGTCTTGCCTATCGTATTCCCTTGATTACTGGAATAGGTTTTGAGCAACATCCAGAGATGGTTGAACTAGCAAATGAAAATTTTCAACTTAATGCGATGTCCAATCTAAAGGCAATGCAGGTCACATTACCAAAACTTCCAAAACGTCCTTTTACATTTTTACCTAATGGTCAGGAACTTGTTGATCATGTCTTCGCCAACCCTCCCTGGCATCAACATAATAGCTGTCCTTCACCAGACCCAGAAAAAAATCTGGCAAAAAAACTTCCCCGAGGCTTGCTTGCTGAATGGATTTATGCTTTAAGCCGTCCATTACGACAAGGAGGAACATTAACTCTGGCCCTTTCAGCCAGCCTGTATAGTGAAGCAAGTGCCCTTATGTATCAATATAAACTGGGATCGATTATTCTATTTCCTTTATGGCCAAAACTAAACCGACCACCCCGAATTATACTTTTACAAGGACGAATGGGATCGACCGGAGGGAGTCAGATTGCACCAGGCCTGATACTACATAATGACAATGGAGAATTTACCAATGAAACAAATCGAATCTTGCGTCAGGGAAAAAAACTAACCTTGTTATCTTGATATAAGCGTTTATATGGGATGAATCTAAGTCAAGAAGTTTATTTTTATAAAACACTATATATCGATATTAAATTTATTTATATGACTATATATTGATAAAAGAGCATAATTAAATCATAAATCACCCAAGGAGTTAAAACTGTGGAAAAGCAAGATTCAAAAACAGCACAAACACATAATCTGATGACGTATAACCCAGTTTACAAACCCTTTCATTATCCTTGGGCCTATGATGTATGGCTAACCCAACAGAGACTACATTGGTTACCTGAAGAGGTTCCATTGGCGGAAGATGTCAAGGACTGGCATAAAAAATTGACCGAACCCGAACGGAATTTGATCACCCAAATTTTTCGATTCTTTACGCAATCAGATGTCGAGGTAAATAATGCCTATATGAAATATTACAGCCAAGTATTCAAACCTATTGAGGTTCTTATGATGCTGTCAGCATTCTCCAATATCGAGACGATTCATATCGCGGCATATAGTTATCTTCTTGATACTATTGGTATGCCGGAAGTCGAATATTCTGCTTTCCTCAAATATAAGGAAATGAAAGATAAATACGACTACATGCAGAATTTTTCAATTGATAATCCACTCGAAATTGCCAAAACAATGGCGGTTTTCGGAGCATTCACTGAAGGATTACAATTATTCTCATCCTTTGCCATCCTTATGAACTTTCCACGTTTTAATAAACTAAAAGGAATGGGGCAGATTATTTCGTGGTCGGTAAGAGATGAAACATTACATTGCCTATCCATTATCAAGCTTTTCCGTACGTTCATTCAAGAAAATCCCCATTTGTGGACGGAAAAATTTCAACAAGAGCTGATCCATATATGTAAAACTATCGTTGAACATGAATTTGCCTTTATTGACCTAGCTTTCGAAATGGGTTCTGTCGAAGGATTAACCGCACAGGATGTCAAAAATTATATTTGTTTCATTGCCAATCGTCGCTTAACACAGTTAGGCTTGGATACAATTTACGATATTGATAAAAATCCGTTACCCTGGATGGATGAAATGCTCAATGCTGTTGAACATACCAATTTCTTTGAAAATCGTGCCACCGAATATAGCCGAGCCGCCACAGAAGGAACCTGGGAAGAAGCTTTTGAAAGCATGACAGTTTAGGAATTCCCTGTTATTCCTCAGGGTCAAATAGATATTAATCCTGAGGGAATAATATTAAGAATTAAAATTCTTCATATTTTGAGGGATCCTGTCCTTTTAAACGACCATCTGGTTTTGATAATGCATCAATTTTTTGCATATCTTCTGTCGTAATATCAAAATCAAATATGTCAAGATTTTCCTTTTGCCTTTGATCTGATGTTGCTTTTGGAATGGGAACAACACCAAGCTGGACATGCCAGCGCAAAATTAGTTGTCCTACCGACTTATGATAATTTTTGGCAATTTCTTTCAGGATCGGGTGTGTCAACAGATCATTGGCACGGCCCAGCGGACTCCAGGCCTCTGTAACAATTCCCAATTTTTTATCATAGGCACGCTGTTTTGCCTGGGAGAAATATGGATGCAATTCCACTTGGTTAATACTTGGTGTCACCCCTGTTTCCTTAATAATACAATCAAGATGCTCAGGCAGGAAATTTGAAACACCTATGGATTTAATCATCCCTCTTTTTTTCGCCTCGACCAGAGCTTCCCAGGCTTCAAGATATTTTCCTGTTATCGGGTTGGGCCAATGAATCAAATATATATCATAATAATCAAGCTGTGCACGATATAAAGATTCCTCAATCGTTAACAATGCCTGATCATATTGATGACGACGTCCTGGTAATTTGGAAGTGATTCGCAACTGATCACGGGAAATTCCACATTGTCGGACCGCTTCACCAACAGCACCTTCATTTTCATAATTAAAAGCTGAATCCAACAAACGGTAACCATTATGAATGGCACTGATGATAGATTTTACCCCTTCCCTACCGTTAAGTTTGTAAGTGCCAAATCCAACAGCAGGAATATTCGTCCCATCATTTAATTTAATTTGAGGGATAGATGACATTCAATATGTGTCCTTTTTACAAAAAATATTAAAGACAAAATCAATATTTCGATTGATATCATAAATAGATGTCTGTTTAAAAAGCAATATTATCTTGTTTATAAATGAATATCACCTATATCGGCCAAAAATCTTCCTAAATCTTAAAATATTAGGGATATAGAAAGAATAAAATCCGTTTAGATCAGACTTTTGCCCAGTTAACAAAAAAGACCTTTTCCTCTAAAAAATCCTTCAAAACAATATTATTGACAAGATAGACATTCTTCATAACTTGTCGAGGTATCAGCCTGTATCTGATCACCTTTATTTAGAATATCCTCTTTAACTGCCAAATTGCTAACAGTATCTGCACGCTGGATAGAAAGAGAACGGCAATAATATAGGGATTTCATTCCTTTTTTCCATGCCTGATAATGCATCATATGTAAATCACGCTTGTGAACATTGGCTGGAACAAATAAATTAACTGATTGAGACTGACAAATAAAAGGTGAACGGTCAGCAGCATGTTCAATGATCCAACGTTGATCCAATTCAAATGCTGTTTTGTAAATATCCTTTTCATCCTGAGTCAGAAAATCAAGATGTTGAACACTCCCTTTGTTTAAAGTGATAGAAGACCAGACTGCCTCAGTATCCTGGCCTTTTTCCTGTAATACCTTACGTAAATGCCTATTTCTTACGGTAAAGGAGCCTGACAAGGTTTTCTGCAAAAATACATTGGCCGTAATTGGTTCAATACCGGGACTTGCATTTCCCGCAATAATCGAAATGGAAGCCGTTGGCGCAATCGCAATCTTGTTTGAAAAGCGCTCATTAATGCCGTAATCGGCAGCATCCGGACAAGGTCCACGCAAATTCGCCAGGGTAACGGATGCCTTGTCTGCTTCCTGACGTATATGCTGAAACATTTTCTTGTTCCATACTTTTGCCATAACGCTTTCAAACGGAATTTTATGAGCTTGAAGAAAAGAATGAAAACCCATTACACCCATACCAACGGAACGTTCACGTGCAGCGGCATATCTTGCACGTTCCATTTCGTCAGGAGCATGATCAATGAAATCCTGCAAAACATTATCAAGAAACAACATGACATCCTGGATAAATTGTGGGTTTCTTGACCATTGATCCCAATATTCAAGATTTAAAGAGGAAAGACAACAAACAGCCGTCCGTTCCTTTCCTTTATGATCTATTCCTGTAGGTAACGTAATTTCAGCACAAAGATTAGAGGTTTTTACTTCCAGTCCAGCCAGTTTATGATGTTCAGGACGGGCATTATTCACCGTATCGGAAAAGACAATATAAGGCTCACCCTGTTCAATTCGTGTCGTCAGCAGTCTGATCCACAAAGAACGGGCAGAAATTTTCCTAATGACTGACTGATCTTTTGGGGAGACAAGCGCCCATTCCTCATTATTTTCAACTGCACGCATAAAAGCGTCAGAAATTAGAACACCATGATGTAGATTCAAGGCTTTACGATTGGGATCTCCACCCGTTGGTCTGCGTAATTCAATAAATTCCTCAATTTCAGGATGCCAGATAGGCAAATAAACAGCTGCTGAACCCCGTCTCAAAGATCCCTGACTAATTGCCAGGGTCAGGCTGTCCATCACCCTTATGAATGGAATGACACCTGAAGTTTTGCCATTCCGACTAACATTTTCACCAATAGAACGCAAATTTCCCCAATAAGATCCAATTCCCCCGCCACGAGAGGCAAGCCAGACATTTTCATTCCACAGTTCAACAATTCCCTTCAGGCTGTCTTCCGCTTCATTCAAAAAACAGGAAATAGGCAACCCTCTGGCCGTCCCACCATTTGACAGTACTGGAGTGGCCGGCATAAACCAATGCTGAGACATATAGTCATATAAACGCTGGGCATGTTCCGCATCATCCCCGTAGTAGGAAGCCACCCTTGCAAACAGCTCCTGGTAGCTTTCACCTTCAATAAGATAACGGTCATCAAGCGTCGCTTTACCAAAATCTGTCAATAAAGCATCACGAGAATGATCTAATTTAACCTGATAACGCCCATACAACTGTATTTTTCCTGCCAAGGCATCTGTAAAAAGAGAACCATTATCTGTTTTACCTTTTCCAGCATTGGCAACAGGCTTTTTTTCAAGCAGATCAACTGGGGTCACAACCATATCCTCGCAAAACAACAAACCTTTAAGGATTTTACATCCTTACTATACCATTATAAAATTTTAAATGTAATGGTAAATTTCTATATATAGTATATAAAAAAACATACATACCTATATGATGATATAAAATCAACATAACATTAGGCTTGACATGCAAGATTTTGATAAAAACAAAAACTTTAATTTTACAATCGAAAAAGATCAGAAATGATAACAATATGGTATAATATAGGTCAGACTTTATTGGTTTAACAATATATTTAATTTTAAAATTTTTTTTAAATATATTAGCCAGATACCTCTGTATATTTATCGAGTTTTAAAAATAGAATGGCTATACAATTATATTGTCATAAATTCCTTATATAAAAAACAAGTCTATAACTTGTCAATGCGTAACCTGAACAATAGATAGCACCCCAATTAAACCTATGAAATAATTGAGGTGACACTTTCTCAAGATATTGATTATCTTGCAATCTTATTCCCATTCAATTGTTCCGGGTGGTTTTGATGTAATATCATAAGTTACACGATTAATGCCTTTGACTTCATTAACAATCCGCCCCGCCACTCTGGTAAGGAATTCCATATCAAAAGAATAAACATCGGCAGTCATACCATCCACACTTGTAACAGCCCGCAATGCACAAGCCTGATCATATGTTCGGCTATCCCCCATAACGCCAACCGTACGAATAGGCAACAAAACAGCAAACGCTTGCCAAATTTTGTCATATAACCCAGCCTTGCGAATTTCATCCAAATACACGGCATCAACACGACGCAACAAATCAAGCCGTTCACGCGTAATGTCCCCTAAAATTCGTATGGCAAGACCTGGTCCTGGAAATGGATGACGACCAACAATATTTTCTGGAATACCCAATTCCCGACCCAAATCCCTGACTTCATCCTTGAAAAGTTCACGTAAAGGTTCGACAAGCTTCATATTCATCCGTTCAGGCAATCCACCCACATTATGATGAGACTTAATAGTTACTGATTTTCCCGTGACACTGACGCTTTCAATAACATCCGGATAAAGGGTACCCTGAGCCAGAAAATCAGCCCCACCCAGTTTTTGCGCCTCCTGTTCAAATACCTCGATAAACAAACGGCCAATGGTTTTACGTTTAACCTCTGGATCGGTTACTCCAGTCAATTCTTTCAGAAACAAGTCAGACGCGTCTTTAGCAATCAAATGAATATTAAATTTCTCTTTGAATGTTTTAACAACCTCGTCCGCTTCATTTTGACGCAGCATGCCGTGATCGACAAAAATACAGGTTAGCTGATCTCCAATAGCTTCATGAATCAATACAGCTGCCACTGCGGAATCAACCCCACCTGATAAACCGCAGATGACTTTTTTGTCACCAACCTTTTGACGAATACGTTCAATTTCCAAATTACGAAAACCGGCCATGGTCCAATTACCCTGACACCCGGCAATATTATGCGTGAAATTCTTTAATAATGCGGCACCGTGAGGTGTATGAACAACTTCAGGATGAAACTGAACACCATAATAGTGACGATCCTCATCAGCAATCATGGCATAGGGTGCACCCTCACTAACCCCTACCACCTTGAATCCGGGGGGGATTTTTGTAACTCGATCACCATGACTCATCCATACTTGTTCACGGTTCCCCTTTGACCATACACCCTGACATAACGCACTATCCTCAAGAATTTTAACATACGCACGGCCAAATTCACGGTGGTCACCGGATTCCACCTGTCCACCCAATTGATGACACATTGCCTGTTCACCATAACAAATTCCCAATACGGGAACCTTTAATGTAAAAACTTCATTCGGAATCCTTGGGGCATCCATTTGAGTGACGCTGGAAGGGCCGCCAGATAAAATAATCCCTTTTGGTGCAAATGAACGAATCTTTTCATCATCACTCGTATAAGGCCATATTTCGCAATAAACGCCACTTTCTCTTATTCTGCGTGCAATCAACTGGGTTACCTGACTGCCAAAATCAAGAATAAGAATCTTTTCTTGATGTAAAGATTGTTCCAATTCGCTTACCTGGGTCATTTTTATCAATCACTTCCTCTTTCAGTAAAATACGTTTTCATATCACAAATAGATAAAAAAAATGTAAATTAAACAATTTATCTGAAAAAAAACTATTTCTCCTTTATATAGAAATAAATTCCTTTTCATATTTTTTCACTCTGGAGCATTCCGTGATCAAGTATCGCCTGAAATTAGTCCATCGCAAAATACGGATTATCCCTATTTTTATATTAGTGTTGACTGCTGCCTGCAGTCATTTAGCCGAAGACCACCCCACAGGAATATGGTTAGGCAAAATGGAAACACAACAGGGAATTTGTCCACATGATCGTATGGCCGCCCTGAGAATCGATAAAAAGAAAATATTGTTTTCACCTGATAATGGGGCATTGGTCTTGACAGGTATCTATCACAAAAAGGAACATCCAAGGCATCTTGTCGCTGTCCTCCACCGTACGGATATGGATCATAAACCCTACGATCTCATTTTTGAAGGGAAAGCCAAGGATAAAAATATAATTGGAACCTATGGAACTCCTGACTGTCGGGCGACAATTACCTTTTATCGTCCACATCATTACGGCTTATCAAACGCTATTGCACATTAAAATCACAAAAAGTTAAAAAAACACTTGCAGAGGGGAAAAAGATCGGTTAAAAGCCTAGGGCAAGACGCACCCGTAGCTCAACTGGATAGAGCACCAGACTACGAATCTGGGGGTTATGGGTTCGATTCCTGTCGGGTGCGCCACTTAAATTAGAGGTCAATTTCATAACTAGATTGAAAACCTGATTAAAAAGTTAAAATAAGCTTTATTAATATTATTTAACTACTCCTTTATACATATTAAATTATACTTTATTTATACGTTTTTTTTTGGTATAAAGATAAAAAAGTAATTTTTTTGATAGATTTCTAAATGCTTTCTAATACGTCTCTTCTTATTATAGAAGATCAGCCTGAGATATGCGATCTTATTAAGTTAAGCTTTGCCAATCGAATTCCGACAATTCAACTGGCACATTCTCTTGCTGAAGCTGCTGAACTAATCAAAGAAACTTCATTTACCCTCATGATTGTCGATGTTTATTTACCTGACGGGGATCCATATCCGCTGATTCTTAAAATGTTGCAAAAAAAATGCAGGGTACTTTTGATGAGTGGAAATTTTCAAATCAACCAGCGTATTAATGATTTACCATTTCCACGTATTGAAAAACCATTCAGGATAAAGAATTTAATTAAAAAAGTGGAAGAAACCGTTTCCAACCCTTTATCAGATGAATTGATAGAACTCGCTTCCTAATTGAAATTTTCATTAGGGCAGATAAACGATTTCATGCTGGTTAGCATTTGAATAATTTAACTCTACTTTATAGATATTATAGGTTTCCGCAATTCTCTGTTTGATTCTTCTTACGACAATCCCCTGTTTTTCTGAATTTAAAAAATAAACTGAAGGTGGCATATCTTTGCGACGCTGTGTACGAATTAAATAGCCATTTTTCCCATGGTAATCAGCTAAAGCAAAATATTTCCAGCGTCTATCAACCAGAATAATTGGATGATGCACCTCATAAAATGCCAATTCTGCAGCTATGCCATATTCATCGACAATTATTGGAACTGAATCAGGAATTTGACATGAAACCACTTTAGCTAATTCAGCCCACCCCCCCAATCGTTTTAACATGAGATCATATTTTGCCGGAATTGGAAAATATGCAAAAACCGATTGAATGTAAATCAAACCAACCATTATATTCCCGAGGATACAGGCTGACTTGATAAAACGATGAAAATAAATTGCCGTTATGACAGACAGGACCGGATATAATATTCCCATCCAGTTGGCCTGTACACGATCCCCAAAGGCATGCTGAACAAATACACAAACTGGAATAATAACCCATAACCACAATAAAAAATCATTCTCCGCTTTACTCTCCCAAACAATTTTTGTCAGTTTAATCATGGCCCAACAAAAACAAACAAAAAGAATGGGAGTAGCCAATCCGATCTGGCCGATCATTAATTCAGACAAAAACTGAACCGCACGACTGGGATGCCAATCCGCTGTTCTTCCACCCTGTTTTAAAAAACTGATCCATTGATGTCTTGAATTCCAAATAATCACGGGTAAGAAAATAAGTATCGTTAAAAACAGCCCTCCCCATAATTTCCAGGATTTTAAAGAAGATCGACCCAAAACTGTCAGAATGCACCAAACTCCTAATCCCGCAATCATTAACAACGCAGTATACTTACTGAGCAATGCGCATCCTGCAGCTATACCAATAACCAGCCACCATCCCAATTTTTGAGTGGCAAGTAAACGTCCACATCCCCATATAAAAATACAAATAAAGAAAATTAATGGAGTATCGGGAGTTATTGTTACACTACCGACGCTAATAGCGAGGGTTGTATTTAATGTCAAAACCGCAGTAATCGCATTTTTTTCTTTATCATGACTGGTATGACAAAAATCCATAACACTAAAATATATAAAAACACTTCCTATCAAACCGGCAAAAGGGGCAAGAAAACGGACACCCAGAGCGGTTTTATTACCAATCCAGCATCCCAATTTTATCCACAACGCCACCATTGGTGGATGATCATAAAAACTGTAATCTAAATGATTTGACCATAACCAATAATATGCTTCATCTGGCGTAAGCGGGCTGGCGGCAGCAACCCATAAACGAATGAGTGTCACGATAGATAAACCAAACCAAAACCATAATAAACAAGGTTTTACCGTTAACTTTTTTACCCATTCAAAATCAGCTTTTACAGAAAACATACCAATAACCAAAATTCATGAGATCATCTGTTTTACATATTTTAAATTATAATTCGTTATCAAGAATGATTGGATGACACAGTATATAAATATTTTAATTTTCGTCAGTTTTTTTGATAAATTCCTCAAAGCAGCAAAATGGATTTATCAGATTGTCATCGTTAAATTTGAATTATCTAGGATATCTTTTTAATTTTTTTTGAAGCAGCATTACAATAAATTGCATCATTATTTTTAAACCAAGTTTACTTTGTCCTGAAAAACGTTTTCGAAACTGAAAGGGAATTTCGATAACACGTATTGTAGAAGGACAGGATAATATCAAATCAAGTAATATTTTAAAACCGGTTCCTGTTAATGTCGGCATAAGATTTAAAAACAGCTTTCTTTTCAATACAAAAAAACCGCTCATTGGATCCTTTAATGGAACAGGTAAAATTTTTTGTGATAATGCAATGCCACGATCCGATAAAAATCTCCTCCAGTAATTTGCCAATCCCTGATTACTGCCACCCGATACATGACGGCTGCCAACTGCAAAATCAAAATTTCTATGAATTACAGCCTCAAGCATATCTGGCAATCGTGTCTCATCATGCTGCATATCTCCATCAATTACCGCTATATAATCAGCAGAAGAGGATAAGACACCATCAATCACTGCAGACGACAAGCCTCTTTTGTTAACTCTAAGTATTCCACGTGCCCTTATATCTTGTCTGGCAAGTTTTCTAATCTCTTCAATTGTACCATCCGGAGAATTATCATCGACATAAATAGCCTCCCATCGCCACCCTACCAAAGCCGTTTCTAAAGCTCTAAAAAGAGGAAGGACATTATTTTTTTCATTATAACACGGAACAATAATACTAACTTCCGCGCCTATCGCTTTTTCTGAAGCGGATAAATATTTCATTTTTCAATAAAAGTTTACATTTGATCATCCAGTATTTATTTAGATATATCTGGATGATCGTATTCCAATGGAACGCCATGTCGATTAAAGCTGGTATGAATAACTTGTAATGTCTGAACCCTGGCAATGTGAGGATGCGTTATCAATTCATGCGTTATTCTATTTTCATCTTCGGTATTTCGCGCAATAAAACGAATTAAGAAATCAACGCCACCACGCACCATATGACATTCCCTTACCTCGGGAATATCCGCCATTTCCTTTTCAAATTCTTTTAATATGGCCTCTTTCTGGCTATCAAGACCAACCAGCACAAATACTGATAGGCACCATCCTACAGATTTCATATCGATATCCGCATGATAACTTTGAATAACCCCCATCGTTTCCAGACGTCTTACCCGCCTTAAGCAGGGTGGAGCAGAAATACCAACTCTTTGTGCCAATTCAATATTTGTTATTCGCCCATCTTTTTGAAGCTCATCTAAAATGAGCCAGTCAATTTTATCAAGATCCGCTGCCTGATTCATAAATCGATTATCCTACCAAAACTTTCACTTTGTATAATTTAACAATTTATTCTTTAAACAATAGTTTCTTATTATACTATAGATGACTTATATATAAAAAATCTTTGTAATAATAGGACGAATAATATGGGTGAAACATTTCTTACGGATTTATTAATTATTGGGGCAGGCCCAGCAGGATACACAGCGGCAATCTATGGAGCCAGAGCAAATCTAAGTCCAACTCTCCTAACTGGATTACAGCCCGGTGGTCAGTTGACCATTACCAATGAAATCGAGAATTTCCCTGGTTTTGCTGATCCCATACAAGGCCCCTGGTTGATGGAACAGATGACTCAACAAGCCATAAATGTTGGCGCCAAGATTATCAATGACAGCGTAACAAGGTGCTCCCTTCAACATAAACAAAAAGAAAATAATTATTTCATATTTCAAACCGATATGGGAAATACCTACAAAGCAAAAACCGTCATCATTGCTACAGGTGCCCAAGCCCGTTGGCTAGGTCTTGAGGCTGAAAAAAAACTGCAGGGATTTGGTGTTTCCGCCTGTGCAACCTGTGATGGATTTTTTTATCGTGGTAAACAAGTTGCGGTAATTGGTGGAGGAAATACCGCTGTTGAAGAAGCTCTTTATTTAACCCATCATGCAGCTCATGTTTTCCTCATTCATCGTCGCAACAGTTTACGGGCGGAAAAAATCCAACAAACACGCCTCATGAAAAATCCAAAAGTTACGATTATCTGGAATAGCGTTATAGAAGATATTTTGGCGGAAAGTAATCCTCCTTCTGTTACAGGACTTACATTAAAAAATACACTTACAAAAGAAATAAGCCAATTGCCTGTTAATGGTGTTTTTATAGCAATCGGTCACACACCAAATACAGAACTTTTCAAAAATCAAATTGATCTTGATGAGGAAGGCTATATACAAACAACACCGGGAACAACAAAAACATCTGTTCCTGGCATATTTGCCGCTGGAGATGTTCAAGACAAAATCTACCGTCAAGCGATCACCGCAGCAGGCTCAGGTTGCATGGCTGCACTTGAAGCTGAACGTTTCCTTTCCGCTTCAGAAGGATGAATATCGAAAAATAGAGGTCAAATATCTGGATTTTCTGAATAGTCGTATCGTATTCATACAATACGATGATACTGATCATCCAGTCTTACAATATCACTTTCATCAAGATAAGAACCAGATTGTACTTCAATGACAATTAAAGGTATATCACCCGCATTTTTCAATCGGTGCACCATTCCCAGAGGAATGTAAACACTTTCGTTTTCATGCAGAAATATAACTTCATCTCCACGGGTTACCTCAGCAATACCGGAAACAATAACCCAATGTTCTGAACGATGATGATGTTTTTGCAGAGAAAGCTGCGCTCCAGTTTTTACAATAAGCTGTTTGACAAGAAACCGTTCTCCATGTGCCAACGTTTCATAATGCCCCCAGGGTCGATAACATTGGTTATGCCAAACAGCCTCCTGTTGTTTTACAGCATTCAATTTTTGAACAATTTTCTTAACATTTTGCGATTTGTTTCGATCAGAAACCAAAACGGCATCTTTTGTCACAATTACAACAACATTATCTATATCATTAACAGCCGCTACCATTTCTTCAGAACGAATATAGCTATTATGCGTGTTTTCTAGGAATACATTCCCTATAACCACATTCCCTGACCGATCCTTCTGGCTTACATTCCATAATCCATTCCAGCTTCCGATGTCTGACCAGACAAGATCGGCAGATACTACGACCATGGCTTTTGTTTTTTCGGCAATGGCATAATCTATTGAAAGATCAGGGACCTTTATGAAATCATCATATAATATACGCTCGAAATATAAATCTGACTGTCTATTGTCAACAGCCTTTTTAACCAAGGATAGTAATGTTGGGGTATAACGTTTCATTTCCTGCAACATCGTTTGTGCAGAAAACATGAACATGCCCGAATTCCATAAATATCCTCCCGTCTCAACCATTAGCTGAGCCTGTCGAATATCAGGTTTTTCAGTAAAAGCCTTTACGGCATAAATATTCTTGATCTTATCAATAACTGAACCTTTCTCAATATATCCATATCCTGTTTCTAAACGTGTAGGTTGAATGCCGAAAGTTACAATTTTCCCGTTTTGTGCAAAAGCGGCTGTCTCTTCTACCAATTTCACCAGTTTTGGAACATCTTGAATATATGCGTCTGCCGCCATTACCCATAAAATTGTCTGAGCATCCAGTTCATTCGCCAACAAACTTGCAGTTGCTATGGCTGGTGCTGAATTTCGTCCAACCGGTTCCAAAACAATACGGGCATTTTCAACGCCAATTTCTCTCAATTGCTCTGCAATCAAGAAACGATGATCCTGATTGCAAATAACGATTGGCTCTAAAAAAATATCCCCTTTACCGCGTACAACCGTGTCTTGAAACATGGATTTTTCAGTAATAAGGGGCCATAACTGTTTAGGGAAACTGGCACGAGACAGGGGCCATAACCGACTACCCGTGCCTCCTGACAAAATAACAGGAACAATTTTCATTATGGATGTATCCTGCATTGCTGTTTCCCTTTATAATGTTTTAAAATTTTATTGCTGATTTATCCTTTCCCTTAATTCCTTCCCCGTTTTAAAAAAGGGAACATATTTTTCCTCCACAGTTACAGTTTCCCCTGTCCGAGGATTTCTTCCCGTACGGGCTTTACGATTTTTTACAAAAAAGGCACCAAAACCACGAAGCTCAACCCGATCACCCCTCGCCAGCGTTGTCTCTATTTCATCAAAAACTGTTGAAACAATTTCCTCAATATATTTCAACATTAAATTAGGATGTTCGGATGCAATTTCTAATATTAGTTCAGATTTAGTCATTAACTCACTCAAATGTTATTATAGCTTATAATGATTCTTTTATGGGTGCCAAATAGCTAAAATACCACCAAAATTTTCATTTTCCTTATAAAAAATTTGATTGGCAATTGTTTTTAACGAAAAATTCATGATTGATTTGCCGCCAAGCCCAAACCAGTTTTCACTTTTATCTTTTTTTAATGTAACAACTTCAATGTCTGTTGGAAGATGATATGTTTTGATCATCCATTGTTTCGCATCCTCTTCATTACCAATCTGATCGACCAGTCCCAATCTAACGGCTTGCTGACCACTATAAGGTCGCCCATCCCCCAATTCCTTGACACGGGCGATATCTATATGTCGCCCTTCAGCAACCATATTCGTAAACTGATCATAAAAATTGCCAATCAATCCCTGCAGCATTTTTTGACCGGCTGGAGACAAGGGTTTGACCATTGACGGCTGACCCTTTAAAGGACCTGAAACAAGCTGATCAAATGAAATACCGACCTTGTCTAACAACCCAGAAAAATCAGGAGATTCCATAATGACGCCAATTGATCCGGTTAAGGTAGAATTAAATGCAAAAATACGTTTTGCAGGTACTGAAATCATATAGCCTGCTGAAGCTGCCACACCTCCCATTGAAACAACAACAGGTTTGGTTTTTGAGAATTTTACCAGCGCATCATGTAACTGTTCCCCGCCGGTAACCGCCCCACCAGGACTGTTTACATAAAGGATCATTCCCTTGACAGATTTATCCTTTAAAGCAGTATTGATCAGGGTTACCTGTTTGGAAACATCATTTCCAATAACACCCTCAACTTTCAATTTCACCAAATGCGCGTCATGATTACCAAGCCTCTTCGTTATTAATTTGGCAGAACCTGCCATTATCGATAAAACAAACAGACAGACAGCAAATAAACGCCATAAAACCAATTTGCGTTTCATCTTTTGCCGTTCCATTAATAAATCATTATCCACGTAAATTCATTCTCCACTTTTTAATAAAAGCATCAAATCTATCAATCTAAAATTTATAACGATCACGAAGCAAACAGTCAAAACATTATATAAAAATTACTTAATAGGGTTCTATTTTGTCTTAAGAGGCCTCTCTTCTCCCTCTCCTTACACTGCGAATATCACTGATGGTATTTTTACGACCAAGACCGATTTCTCGAGCCAGACTGGAACGACGTTCAGCATAGTTGGGGGCAACCATTGGATAATCAGGAGGCAAATTCCAACGTTCACGGTATTGTTCAGGAGTTAAACCATAGGCACTCTGAATATGCCGTTTCAACATTTTCAATTTTTTACCATCTTCGAGACAAATGATGTAATCCGGAAATACAGACCGTTTTACAGGAACAACAGGCTGTAATTTTTCTGCCTCATGACCATTTTTTTCAATTGAGGAAAGCGTTTGATATACCTGACGAATAAGTTCAGGCAATTGTTCGGTCTCCACTGAATTATTAGATATATGTGATGACACAATCTTGGATGTCAATTGTAATAATGATATTTTCTTGTCTTCTAATTCCATTTTATTCACCAATAATTTTTTAAATTCTAAAATAAATAAAGTATATCAAATACTTCATGTTAAAATAATTTAATGTCGAATAATACTTAGCATTATTTTTTGAAAATTAAAGAAGATAATTAATAAAATAATGTATAAATGTTAATAGTAACTTACTTATGATCAATAATTATGATATTGCTGTACAATATATTGAATAACACTATTTGCAAAAACAATGAGTAACTTTGGAATTAAAAGAATTTTAATTTTATCTTTGATAACAATATTGTTATGCACAACAAATTGTAAAAATAATACACCTCATAATTCTACTGGTCCCTATATAGGAATCAATAATGGGGTTCAACCATAATAATAAAATCTATAATATTACGAATTATAAATATTTAACCACGATAGCAGGAAAATATCATTTTTGATATTCATTTATTTATTCAAACATGGCGGAGAAAGTGGGATTCGAACCCACGGTACAATAGAATTGCACAACGGTTTTCGAGACCGCCCCATTCGACCGCTCTGGCATCTCTCCACAAACAGAAACAACCATGATTTTTTATAAAACCAACGAATATATAATCTATTCCTTCAAAGAAAACCAGATAAAATATTCAAACTTAACGGAATTATGAAAAGAAATTTATTAAACAATTTGTATTTATTTAAATAGCTTATTGACTTTTTACTTTAAAAATCAATATAAACAAGACTTCACAATAAATATATTCCTGTTTTATGGGATATTGATAAAAAGAAACTAAGTTAGATTTTCTAACAAGAGTTTGAAAAATTAAAGGGTTTATTATGTTCGCAATCATCCGCACAGGTGGAAAACAATATCGCGTTACACCTAATATGGTTCTAAAAGTTGAAAAACTGGATACCGAGGCAGGTAATACAGTCACATTCACCGAAGTTTTAAGTGTCGGTAATGAAGGAAACTGCACAATCGGAACACCTGTTGTTGAAGGTGCCAGCGTTAAGGCAACAGTTGTTGCGCAAGATCGTCTTAAAAAAGTCATTATTTTCAAAAAACGTCGCCGTCAAAACAGCCGTCGTAAAAACGGACACCGTCAACCTGTAACAGTTTTACGAATCACTGAAATCAACGCTGCTTAGTTCTAGCCTAAACAGACCATATTGATATTTTTAGAATAGGAGAAAAAAATGGCCCATAAAAAAGCCGGAGGTTCATCCAGAAACGGACGCGATACCATTGGACGTCGTCTTGGCGTTAAGAAATTTGGTGGACAGCATGTTGTTGCTGGAAACATTATCGTTAGACAACGCGGTACAAAAATCAAACCAGGTCAAAATGTCGGTTTAGGTCGTGATCATACCATTTTTGCCCTTATTGATGGAAATGTACGATTTGAAAGCCGTTCAAAAGGTAACGTGCATGTTTCTGTGGATGCAATCAGCAACGCTGCAGAATAGATCAAAATATACTTAAACAATTTTAAGTATTGACTATTATACGAAGGGTCGATTCAATAAGAATCGGCCCTTTTATTTTAAAGGTTTTAAAACATGAAATTTCTGGATCAAGCTAAGATCTATGTTAAATCAGGAAATGGAGGCGATGGTGCGGTCGCCTTTAGAAGAGAGAAATATATTGAATTTGGTGGTCCGGACGGGGGCGATGGCGGACGTGGTGGTGATATCATTTTTGAGGCAGTTGACAATTTAAATACTTTGATAGATTTTCGCTATACCCAACATTTCCGTGCCAAAAAGGGTCAAAATGGATCCGGAGCCAATAAAACTGGTGCAAATGCAGAAAATATCTGTATTAAAGTTCCCATAGGCACACAAATATTTGCCGAAGATAAGGAAACCTTGCTTGCAGACCTAAATCAAAAAGGGAAAAAGATAGTTCTTTGTCGGGGGGGAGATGGAGGATTTGGCAATACACGTTTTAAATCCAGCACAAACCGGGCACCCCGTCATGCTGATAAAGGTTGGCCTGGAGAAGAACGTTGGGTCTGGTTGCGATTAAAGCTTATTGCCGATGTAGGATTAGTAGGCTTACCCAACGCAGGAAAATCAACCTTTCTTTCTGTTGCCTCTGCTGCCCGGCCAAAAATTGCCGATTATCCGTTTACAACCCTGCATCCACAACTAGGAATGGTAAGATTGTCACCAACTGAGGAATTTGTCCTAACAGATATACCCGGTCTCATTGAGGGAGCCCATGAAGGCAATGGATTAGGTGATCGTTTCCTAGGGCATGTTGAACGATGCAGTATGCTATTGCACCTTATCGATGCAACAGCTGATGATGTTGTCAACAACTGGAAAATTATTCGCAATGAATTGGAATCCTATCAAACGGAACTTGCCAATAAACGGGAAGTGATTGGACTTAATAAAACTGATCTGCTTACCCCTGAAGAAATTCTGCAAAAACAAAAAGAGCTGGAACAAGCAAGTGGACATAAGGTTTTCCTTCTTTCAGGGGCTACCCATAATGGGGTGAAAGAAATTTTATTTTATTTACAGAACTACATAACAAAATATAAACAGGATATAATTTTAAAATCAAAACATTTCAGTCCTATATAATGAAAAATCTACATCTTAACCAAGCCCGCAGAATTGTCATAAAAATTGGCAGCGCCTTATTAATTGACGGGAAAAATGCTTGCGTTCGTCAATCATGGCTAGAAAGCCTGATAGAGGATATAATCCATTTACGTCAGCAAAATTGCCAGATTTTAATTGTATCTTCAGGTGCGATCGCTTTGGCACGTTACAAGTTAAAATTAAATCGATATAAGCTTCGCCTCGATGAAAAACAGGCTGCCGCCGCAATAGGTCAAATCAAACTGGCTCAGACCTGGCATGAGGCTTTCGCTGCCCATAAAATCACAACTGCACAAATTTTATTGACTCTGGATGATACGGAAACGCGGTTACAATATAGCAATGCCCGTTCAGCCATTGAAACACTTTTGAAATTAAACTGCATTCCCATCATTAACGAAAATGATACCGTTGCCACTTCCGAAATTCGTTTTGGAGATAATGACCGGTTGGCAGCAAGAGTTGCAGAAATGGTCAAAGCTGATCGGCTTATCCTTTTCTCGGATATTGACGGGTTATATACCGCAGATCCCAAAACCAATCCATCAGCCAAGCATCTTGCCTCAATTCCTGAACTTACTCCACAAATTTACGCCATGGGAGGCAAGGCGCCAACTGGATATTCATCAGGTGGCATGGCAACAAAACTGGCAGCCGCAAAAATAGCCACAACTGCAGGATGTGCCATGGCAATCGCTTATGGAAAACTGCTTCATCCTCTCAAGGCCCTTCAAGAAGGAGCAAGATGTTCATGGTTTCTTCCCAATCGCAAACCCTATCCTGCCCGTAAACGCTGGATTGCTGGAAGCATCTCGACCAAAGGCACTATTTTTATTGATAATGGCGCGGAAAAAGCATTGAAAAACGGAAAATCTTTATTGCCTGCCGGTATTATCAAAGTTGAAGGCCATTTCCAACGGGGAGATATCATTAAAATTGCCAACAAGAATGGAAAAATTGTCGGAAATGGTATTTCTGCTTATGATTCTTCAGAAATCACTCAAATTATAGGTCTTCAAACTGATAAAATTAATTCCCAACTGGGCTGGGACGGCCCCAATGAGGTTATCCATCATGATGATATGGTGATTGTTCCCCCACTCACAGCGGCGGCCAGCGTAAAATAGGTTCTTTACGTTTTTTTAAATTAATAACCTCCTTTTTTTCATCATGAGAAGAGGGAGGGTCATATAATCCCCCCTCCCCATTTTCTACATAAATTTTCTGAGCCTGCTTATCAAAGTTATTTTCCGGTTTCTTAACCTCTACCTTACCAATATTCTCACCAAATTTATTCAGGGATGACCGCGATACATCACATGAATTCTGATTTGAAATATCAGAAGCTGCAAAACGCTTTTTCAAGGCAGGTAAGGGATAAACATAATTTTCAGGCTCATACAATTTTTTTTCTGAATTTTCTATTTTACCTGCTTTTTCTGTATCATCTCGATGATTGGCAACCACTTGTATTTTAGTTTCCAAACGAGGCCGCAAATCAGCCGTGCGCTTTAACAAGATACGTAATTGAGCCTGAATATCCTCCATTTGTTGACTTAAATAATTTAAACGTCCTTTTAGCCCAAAAACAGCAAAAGGCATAAACAAAAAACAAATTCCAAAAGTAACAGTCAATATTAGGATAACAAACTGCGCCCAAGAAGGGATCCACTCTGGAAAAGTTAAATTCATGATATTATTTCAACAATTTTATTAAATCTATATTCTACTACATACCCAATGCACGACGATAAACATCAAAAAGAGTTTCCTGTTCTTCCACTTCAGCAGGCTCCTGTTTACGTGCCCGAATTATCCTTCTGATTACAGGAACGTCAAATCCCGCCGATTTTGCCTCAGCATAAATATCTTTGATATCATTTGCCAACCCTTTTCGCTCCTCTTCCAAACGCTCAATACGTTCAACAATTGTCCGAAGACGATCAACGGCGATCCCTCCGACTTCGGGTTTATTATCAAATTCATTCATCCACTTTTCCTATTTTGATTTTTTTAAAATATATTTAAAGCTGTTTCTATTCATTACGTAACCCTGCATGCCAGGTCAATCGCCAATAGCCACAGAATATGAAAATTTTAATCCTTTGAAAATTTAAAGAATATTTTTTCCTGTTTTGAAAACCATGTTACTATCAAAAAAAATATTACAGAGTAGATTCACAAAATATATACGATTCAAAATAATATTCAAAAATTAAACTTTATAGAATGTAGAGAGACCAAATTTATGGAACAGACACAAGCCTATGCACCTTTTGATATTATCATTTTTGGGGCAACAGGCGACCTAACTGCAAGGAAATTATTACCCGCATTGTATTATCGTTATCTGGACAAACAAATTCCACCCCAAACTCGTATTATCGGTACAGCAAGATCACCTTTGACAGACGACGATTTTAAAAAACGCATTCATGACGGATTGGTTGAATTTGTTCAAGAATCCTATCAAGATCCAGAAAATATTAGAAATTTTTTAAATCTTATTTCCTACGTCAGCTTAAATGGTGCAGAAGCTGATAGCAACTGGCCAGAACTGCAAGCGAAATTCGAACATAACAAGGCTAATGATATTCGCATTTTTTATTTTGCGACTGCACCAAGATTGTATGGTGATATTTGTGACAATCTTGCATTGAAAAAACTGATCACTCCGACAACCCGTATAATCCTTGAAAAACCCATTGGAACCTCGTTAAAAACTGCCGAAGAGATCAACCAGCGTGTTGGCAAGCATTTCCCTGAAAATAATATCTACCGTATTGATCATTATCTTGGCAAGGAAACTGTTCAGAATGTTATTGCCCTTCGTTTCGCCAATCCAGTTTTTGAACGGCTTTGGAATTCGGATGCCATTGACTACGTCCAGATCACCGCTGCTGAAACCGTAGGAGTGGGTAAACGGGGTGGATATTATGATGGAGCTGGCGCATTAAGGGATATGGTTCAGAACCATCTTTTACAGGTTTTATGTATGGTGGCCATGGATCCTCCCATTTCATTAAATGCCGATGACCTGAGAAATGAAAAGTTAAAAGTCCTTCGTTCTTTAAAACCCATGACGGAACAGGATATCAAGAATAATACTGTTCGCGGCCAATATACATCATGCGTTTACAAAAATGAAAAAATACCCGGATATCTTGAGGATCTTGGTAAGGATCAAAGCAATACAGAAACTTTCATTACTTTAAAAGCCGAAATCAATACCGCCCGTTGGGGAGGTGTACCATTTTACCTGAGAACAGGAAAGAGGCTTGCAAAAAAAGTCAGTGAAATCATTATTCAGTTCAAACCCTCCGCCTGGAATCTTTTTGCCACGCCACCAAAAGCGAACCGTCTTGTGATTCGTATTCAACCAGACGAGGGTGTTTCATTATCCCTGCAAATCAAGGATCCACAAAAAACCTATACGAATTTACGCAGCACCTCAATCAATATTGAATTTCCTACAGCCTTTCATATCCGCTACCCCGATTCCTATGAAGGGCTTTTGATGGATGTCGTCAAAGGGGATCCCATTCTTTTCATCCGTCGTGATGAAGTCGAAGCTTCATGGCGCTGGATAGAACCCATTCTTGATGGTTGGGCAAAAAATCTAACCCCACTGACATATTATAAGGCTGGTAGCTGGGGACCACAAGAAGCTCTTGACCTATTAGATCGGGCAAATCATGTTTGGCACGAAAATATGACAGAATAGTGATTGTTGATCACCATGATTTTATCAATTCAAGTCATGGTGGTTAAAAAACTGCATTTAAAGATAAAAAATTTAATCCATAAGATGGATAGATGTTAATGAATTTTTACTTATTAATAACTACCTAAAAATTATTTATAGAATGAATTCATAGCTTTTGTTTTTATCTTTTCCATTCTAATTTGATGATCTTTGCAACGACTTCATTTTGAATTAAATAAAGTCTTAATATTGATTATCCAGTTCCATTTTTTAACTTAATTATATAATTCCATTATTTAATCAATCTGAAAAACTGATGACAAAATCCGATAGATTTGCATTTTCTCCATCAAGAAACTCTTTAAAGAAAAGGATAATACAACGCGTGATTGTTGCGCTACTCTTATCTGGCGGTATTATTTTTTGCCAAGAAATGGGTTGGTTAAATCAATTGACCGATCAGTTTGTAAGACAGAAAATCGACTGGTCTAATAATCAATCTGTAATAAAATATCTAAAACAGACCATCACAGATAAAAATCTAACAGAAATCCCTCTTAGATGCTTAATTCCCGTGATCAACAATGATGATGGATCAACAATTTTGAATGTTGAAATTCATGAAAAACACAATCAGGAATGTCTGAATACAAGAAAGAATTTTCCGACAATTTTCACCTTTCGTGTTAATAGGCAAAATGGTAGTATACAAATTGATAAAAATACACCCAATCATTTTTATCCGCTTCATTAAATAATCATTATATCAACTTTCATAATGAATCAATCTTCCTCTCCCCCTACTGTACCACGTCGTAGTTTCCTAACCCTGCTTACCGCAAGTTCAGTAACGGTAGGAGGTGTGGTTTGCACATGGCCTTTTATAAACAGTTTAAACACTCAAAATACCACCATCACTCATAATTACACGGATGTTGATATTTCCTCGCTTAAAGAGGGTCAGCAAATTACCGTTATGTGGCAGGGACATGCTGTATTTATTCTTCATCGTCCAGCCAAAACACTTGCACTTTTACAAGACAAAGAACTTTTGATCCGTTTACGTGATCCAAGCAGTAAAGAGTTGCAACAACCTCCCTATACAAGAAACTGGCACCGGTCAATTCAGCCAGAAATTGCGGTTTTGATTGGTGTATGCACGCATCTCGGATGTATTCCAAGCCTTAATTTGGGAAATTCACTTGGCGGATATTATAATTGTGCGTGTCATGGATCTAAATTTGATTTGGCGGGAAGAGTATATAACAATGTTCCAGCACCTTATAACCTTCCCGTTCCCCCCTATAAAATTTTAAAACCCGGAATTCTTCGTATTGGTGAAAACCCAGAAGGGGAAAATTTTAGTTTCACATCCATAATGCAGCTTTAAAATCATTTACCTGTTGGATATTTTATAAAATCATCTTGCTTTTTGCACGAAATAGCGACATCTTAACACCATCAGATAGCCAGATGATCGCTATTTACATGATCTGCATCGTAAATAGAGGAAAGTCCGGGCTCCACGGAAAAACGGTGCCAGTTAACGACTGGCGAGGGCGACCTTAGGGAAAGTGCCGCAGAAAACAAACCGCTTGCCAATTTATTTATAAATGCAAGTAAGGGTGAAAAGGCGTGGTAAAAGCACACCGCATGACTGGCAACAGGAATGGCATGGTAAACCCCACCGGGAGCAAAACCTAATAGAGGTAACAGATTTACAGTTAAATCAGGGTTTTTCCGCCCTGTTACCTGGGTTGGTTGCATGAAATACGGTGCGAATCGTATTCAAGATGAATGATCGTCATTTATGTTTCATAAAAACAGAACCCGGCTTACACGCTATCTGATTTTAATTTTATCCATAAATTTCCATTAAGATGCAAAACTATAATTTTTACGGCATTTTAACGATACTTCATATACATCTCAATCATGATTTTATGAAATAAAAGTGATTTCCAACGTAATTATTTGACCTCCCATATTTACCCATGATATCCCAAAGGCTATAATGTAAAACAAAAGCAAAGATCAATAATCAATTCAAATTAAATCTGGGATAGCCTGTAATGAATTTGTTCCTTGGATCACATCAAAATCGACTGGATGCCAAAGGAAGAGTATCTATTCCAGCAAATTTCCGTTTAAATTTACGAAAAGAAAAAACCACCAAGGAAGAACTTTCCTTTATTCTTCGCCCCTCTCATACTTTACCCTGTATCGAAGGATGGCCATTTGCCATTTTCAACAAACTGACCGCCGTATTGGATGATGTCAACATTCTTTCAACGGAACATAATGACCTCGCAACCCTTATTTACGCTCAGGCCTGGCCTATTGAAGTTGACCGTGAGGGAAGAATTATCCTTCCTGACATTCTAAAACAACATGCCAACTTGACCAATAAGGTCACTTTTATGGGACTTGGGACAATTTTCCAAATTTGGGAACCTGTAGCCGCACAAAAACATTATGAATCCGTGCTTAAACGAACAAAAATGGTCATTCTGCCACACGCCGCCAAGGCTAAAACTGAGCAAGCGAACCAATAATCATGGCCGACAATTATTCAGCAATTGATATCAATGGTCATTTCCCCGTCATGCTTAACGAAGTAATTGACCTTTTACAACCAAAATCCGAAGCGGTTTATATTGACGCAACCTTTGGTGGAGGTGGGTACAGCAAGGCCATTCTTTCCGCAGCCAATTGCAATGTATGGGGAATTGATCGTGATCCCGATGCCATCAGGCGAGGACAAAAAATTGTTGACGACTATCCCACGCTTCGTCTTTTACAAGGGGATTTTGCTCAACTTGAAACGCTTGCTCATGAAAATAACATCCAATCTCTGGATGGTATTGTTCTTGATCTGGGAGTTTCCTCTTTTCAGTTGGAAGAGGCAGAAAGAGGTTTTTCATTCCGGTTTGATGGACCGCTGGATATGAGAATGAGTAAATCTGGAAAAACTGCGGCTGATCTTGTTAACCAGTTGTCCGAAACCGAATTGGCAGATATTCTATGGTATTATGGTGAGGAACGTTTCTCACGTCGTATCGCTCGAGCCATCATTCAGGATAGACTTGAAAAACCTTTTGAAACAACACAACAACTGGCAAACCTGATTAAAAGGATTGTTCCGTCCAAAAAAAATGAAATTAATCCCGCAACTCGATCTTTTCAGGCGCTAAGAATTGCCGTCAATGATGAATTGACACAAATCAGGCAAGTCTTAACAAGTGCACTTTCCCTTCTTAAACCAGATGGAAAACTGATTGTTGTCTCATTTCATTCCCTGGAAGACCGTATTGTCAAAGAAATCATGAATCAGGCAACTGGCAATATTGCAAGTCCTTCAAGACATCATCCTCAATCCCTACATCAAAAATCCGAACTGATTAAGTTTGAAGCCCTAACCCATAAGCCTCTTCGCCCTTCAAAACATGAAGTCCTTTTAAATCCCCGTTCACGAAGTGCGAAATTACGAGCCATTAAACGTCTTGCAGGGCAGAAAATAAGGAGTATATCCTGATGATAATCCGTCCATTAACGTTATTTTGCTCAGTACTTGCCGGCCTATCTGGAATGATCCTGTACACTCAAAAACATAAAACCACCGTACTGGATCATCAAATCGCCAAAATTGTGCATGATACGGAACGGCTAAAAGCCCGGACGGCAATGTTACGGACAGAATGGACTTTACTTAATCAGCCTGACCGTTTAAAAACTCTGGCCAACAACTTTTTGCCAAAATTGCACCCTTTGGCTCCCACTCAATTTGTACAAATGTCATCCTTGCTCAATGTGCTTCCTCCCATTCAAAAGGAACAGATTGAGGATAAAACACGCAAACAGCTGCTCCTTGCAGTCGCTAATAATCATGGACAAACCTTGAATAACCCTGATGACAAGCCCGAACCTGCTATTGTTTCAAGTAATACGACCAGACAACATCATGACTCCCCAACAAAACCGAGCACTTCGGATGAAGAAAACCAATCTGCATCCTTCAATTCCCCTTCCAGAAAACCCGAAATCTACACTGCTAAAAAAACGAACAATACAATTGATTCCTCTGATGATATTTCAAATAAAAACATAAAAAAACCTCCTATCAGAACCAAACCTGTTCAAAATGTTAGGGATGATGAAGAAAATCTAGCAACCAAAGATTTCCCTGATATCCCACGAATTGATAAAAAAAATATCAAAACAACAGCCTTAATCAAAAAATCCGCTCATAAACCTGCAGTTCGACCTGCATTTTCAATTGCTGACAGTTCTGAGCCGATGTCAATTGTAAAAGAAAAGAATAACAATGGCACCATTGGTAAAAAGGAAATACACACCGTCGTAATAACCAGTGCAAAACCAAAACATGCGACGCCGGTAAAAATCGCCCAAAACAG
Organism: Commensalibacter melissae; assembly: GCF_009734185.1. Lineage (NCBI taxonomy): Bacteria > Pseudomonadati > Pseudomonadota > Alphaproteobacteria > Acetobacterales > Acetobacteraceae > Commensalibacter > Commensalibacter melissae. The sequence continues at coordinate 1,600,360 of NZ_CP046393.1, forward strand.
CAAACAAAAACAGCATTATCATTCTGAATCAGCCTTTGGGGACGACGCTGATGATTCCCTACCCGCACCTGTTCCTTTTTCTCAATGAATTCTATAAAGTTAAAATAAATGATAAATTATGGAAAAGGTTCACAAAAGGGTCAACTTTATAGACAATCTTTTGAAAAAAGAAAAAAAAATCAAAAAAAAAAAATTAATACCTATCAAATAGATAAAACCAGACTTCGCTTATTTATCACAGCATGTGGCTTCTGCGTCATTTATGGTGCGGTTATGCTAAAATTAATTTTCGCAACCATCATAGCACCTTTGCCCCCTCAAAAACAACAAATCGCTCCCCAGGTTCCCCCAATTCCAATTAGCGATCCAAAAGGAACCATTGCTGGAGATTTTTCGTTACCTCAAATCCACAGAGCCTCTATTATTGACAGAAATGGACAGATTTTGGCCATTTCTCTCCCCGTGGCACAGTTATATGCAAATCCTATCGAAATTATTGACCCTAACGATGTTGCTCAAAAACTGAAATCTATTCTTCCCAATCTTAATCTTGAAAAAACCACTCAAAGACTCTCGTCTAAAAAACAGTTTGTTTATATAGCTCGCGATATTTCTCCAAAACAGGAGATTGATATCAATAACCTTGGCATTCCAGGAATTTATTTTGAAAGTGGCGAACGCAGACATTATCCACTAGGACGATTGGCAGCCCATATTCTCGGCAGCGTGGATATTGATGATCACGGTATTGCAGGTATTGAAAAATATCTTGACCAGCGCTTGATGAATGATCATTCCTCTTTACGATTATCCATTGATACGCATGTTCAAACCGCAGTACAGGAAGAAGTGGAGGCAGCGATGCAAACTTTTCAGGCAGAAGCTGCATGCGGTATTATCATGGATGTTCATACCGGGGAAATTCTGGCAATGGTGAGTTTACCCGATTATGATGCAAATTTTTTCAATAAAGCCCCCCCAAATCAAAGATTCAATCGCGCCACAAACGGGATGTACGAACCTGGATCAACCTTTAAACTTCAAAACGCAGCTATGGCTTTGGAAGTTGGCGGTATACATATTTGGGACCGTTTTGCAACAGCACCAGTCAGAGTGGGTCGCTTTACCATTCACGACTTGAAAACAGATCATTTTGCTCCCTATCTTTCCTTACCTGAAGTATTGGCATATTCCTCAAACCCTGCATCTGCACACATCGCCCTTGATGTTGGGGGAGAAAAACAGCGTGCCTGGTTACAAAGAATGGGTTTTTTAGCACGCGTTCCAATTGAACTACCCGAAGCAGGTCGTCCTTTGGTGCCCTCTGCCAGAAATTGGGGGATATCCACCATCATGACTGTCGCATTTGGTCACGGTATCGCACAATCCCCTTTAGCCATTGTTCGTGGAACCGCGGCAACAGTGAATGACGGTTACCTGATCAGGCCCACTCTATTATCAAGACAGGATGAGACAATGCCTCCGGTAATTATTGATCCAACCTCATCTAGAACTGACATACCTGATGGAGAAAAAGTTATTTCCGATAAAAATTCCCTTATTCTAAGGAAAATACTTCGTTTAGATGTTACACAGGGAACAGGCAAAAACGCAGAGGTTCCAGGTTATTTTGTAGGAGGGAAAACTGGTACCAGTGAAAAAGTGGGAAAAGGTGGGGGTTATTTAAAACATGTCAATGTATCAGCCTTCACTGCTGTTTTTCCGATGAACAATCCCCGATATGCTGTCTATGTCATGCTGGATAGTCCAAAGCCAACCAAATTTACTCATGGCTGGACAACAGCCGGATGGAATGCGGCACCAACTGTATCCAAAATCATTGCACGTATTGGACCCATGCTTGGATTATTTCCAGATATAAAGAATGCCGGAAGGATAGATAATGAGTTATCCATTCCTCTACGTCCTGCAGTTCCTAGAGGAGTAAAAGCTCTCGGTCCAGGAAATGATCCGGGCGATCCTCGTCTTAATCGACAAACAAAATCCGCATTAAAAACAAAATCTAGACACAAAAATATATCATCCTCTTCCCCCTCAGAATAATCAGTTTCATTTTACCATGATTTCACTTGATACATTACGATCCTATATCAATATTCCCTATTATTTCCCTAATCATGAAATAAGAGGAATTGCACTGGACAGCCGGAAAGTGCAAAAAGATTTTCTTTTTGCCGCTTTGCCTGGAAATCAGCTTGATGGACAAGCATTCATTCAACAGGCCATTGAAAATGGAGCCAATACGATTCTCTTGACCAATGGGTCAAACATGGATTTGCCGAGCCAGTGCGTTCCCATTTACTGTGATAATCCCCGTCAAGTGATAGCAAAAATAACTTCCTTATTTTACCCGAAGTTACCCCATCATAAAATAGCGGTTACAGGTACAAATGGTAAAACAAGCACCGTCGATTTTGCCAGACAGTTATGGGAACTGGAAAATCTGAAATCCGCTTCAATTGGCACTTTGGGCGTTCTCAATAATGCTGGCTATCATTATACAGGACCGGTATTAACCACACCTGACACTATTATTTTACATGAAATTATGCAAAATCTTTCCAAAAAACATGTAACACATGTTGCCATGGAAGCATCTTCACATGGATTGGCTCAATACCGGCTTGACAATATTGAACTAGAAGCGGCAGCTTTTACAAATCTAACCCGGGATCATCTGGATTACCATCACAGTTTTGAAGCATATTTTCAGGCAAAACAAAGATTATTTACAGATATATTACCATCAAATGCCATTGCCGCATTGAACAGTGATATGAATGCATCCGTTCTTGAAACATTATTAAATATAATAAAAAAAAGAAAACAACAATTGAGACTGGTTGGCATCAAAGGAAATTTTTTGCGTCTAAATCATGTTAAACCCTTACCCCATGGTCAGGAAATAACCTATAAAACAGCTTCAGGAAACCGTGTTACAACAACCCTTTCTTTACTTGGACGTTACCAGATAGATAATATTCTACTTTCTATGGCACTTATCGCAAAAGATTCTGAACATCTTGAATCCCTTGTTCCTCTACTTCCCAAACTAAAAGGCGTGAAAGGACGCATGGAACAGGCTGCCATCTTACCAAATGGGGCAACTGTTTATGTTGACTATGCCCATACACCTGATGCATTGACCCATCTTTTACAATCTTTGCGTCCACATGTTCATCATGAGTTATATATTATATTTGGGGCAGGTGGGAACCGAGACAAAGGCAAACGCCCTCTGATGGCTCTTGAGGCGGGGAAATATGCAGACCATGTCATTATTACGGATGATAATCCCCGGCATGAAAATCCCGCACTGATCCGTAATGAAATTAAAAAAGGTTTTCCACGGGCCGTTGAAATCGCTGGCAGAGAAGAGGCCATTGCACAAACAGTTAAAAAACTTCAACCTGGCGATATTTTAGTTATTGCTGGTAAGGGGCATGAACAAGGCCAGATTATCGGGAATACTATCCATCCTTTTGATGATGTAAAAATAGTACAGAAATATATGAGATATTTATGACATTCCTTTGGAACGAAACTGATCTTATCCAGGCCACTGGAGGTACCTTATCCATTCATCAGGCCATACATGGAACGGGTGTCTCCATTGATACCAGAACCTTGCGACCCGGGGATATCTTTATTGCCATTCCAGGTGAAAATAGCGATGGTCATGACTATATTCAACAGGCTCTTGCCAATGGAGCATCTTGTGTCATTGTCACGCATATTCCTTCCCAATTCAACAGTCAATTACCCTTTTTAATTGTCTCGGATACGTTACATGCCCTTACAAAAATGGGGATTTATGCTAGACAGCGTTTTCATGGAAAAGCCATAGCGATCACTGGAAGTGTCGGTAAAACCACAACAAAGGAAATGCTTAAAAACGCTTTGCAGCCTTTTGGAAAAATTCATGCTGCCGAAGGTTCATATAACAACCATCTGGGCGTTCCTCTCACTTTGGCAAGACTTCCCTCTGATGCCGACTATTGTATCAGTGAAATTGGCATGAACCACAGTGGCGAAATAGCCCCCCTTGCTGCCATGGTTAAACCTGACATAGCAATTATTACTACGGTATCATCCTCCCATCTTGGATTGATGAAAACCCTGGATGCAATTGCCGAGGAAAAAAGCCAGATTATCACCGCTCTGTCAAAAAACGGCATCTTTATTCTGCCTGAAACAGTTTATGATTTCACTTTATTTGAAAAACGAGCAATGCAATATCATGTTCATCTTTACAGAACAGGTTTATCAGAAAAGGCTGATTTTCAAATCCAGTCCATAAATCTTGGTGCAGATTATTCAATCTTCAAATTTAAAACAGTTAATGAAATCTTTTCCGTCTCTCTTGCGTCTCCCGGGCAACATCTCATTCATGATGCCTCCCTTGTACTCGGTGCCATATTCTCCTTGAAACTCGATTTGCAACAGGCAATTACCGCCCTGCATCAATTTACAGCTGGGTCAGGACGAGGAGAAATCTTACCTTTGATAGATAAAACAGGAATTCTTCTAGATGAAAGCTATAATGCATCAACCCTTTCAATTCAGGCCGCATTAAAAACCCTAACATTATTGAGTCCCAAACGACGTATCGCAGTTTTAGGGGATATATTCGAACTGGATGAACATAGCGAAAAGGAGCATCTCTCCTTGATTCCCAGTATTATACAGAATTCTGATCTTGTTTTTACTTGCGGCTCCTCAATGAAAATTGTATTTGATCAACTTCCCCGATCTATACAAGGGAAATGGTGTAAAAATGCAGAAGAGCTAATCCCTTTCATTCATCAGCAATTGCAAGATCGAGACACTGTTCTGGTAAAAGGAAGTCATGGAATGCATATGGAAAAAATTGTTAGGGCGTTAACTCAAAAAATGAATCAAAGGAAAAATTAATGCTATATGATCTGATTATGCATCATGGGCTGGCCTATGCCTTTTTACTTAATCTTTTTCGTTATATAACATTTCGTGCTGTTGCCGCCTGTTTCACGGCTTTTTTCCTTAGCATTTGGTTGGGTCCCTATATAATAGCCAAACTTCACCAGATTCAGCGTGAAGGTCAGCCCATTCGTGCCCTTGGCCCGGAACGGCATTTGAAAGAAAAAGCAGGAACTCCTACTATGGGAGGAATTTTAATTTTATCCACTTTATTAATTTCAACGCTTTTATGGGCTGACCTGACCAACGGATTTATCTGGATCGTACTATTTGTCACCTTTGGATTTGGCCTAATAGGTTTTTTTGATGATTATAAAAAACTGGCAAAACATAACAGTGATGGATTAAGTAAACGCACACGTTTGGGCGGGGAATTTTTAATCTCACTGGTTGCAACTTATTTTTTACAACAACTGACCCCTTCAGGAATGGCCAATGACCTAGCGCTTCCTTTTCTTAAAAATGTCCTTATTCCATTAGGCTATTTTTTCCCTCTTTTTGGGATGATTGTCATAAGTGGTTTTGGTAATGCGGTTAATTTCACGGATGGACTTGACGGGCTTGCCATTGTTCCAGTTGTTATCTCCTTTTTTGTTTTTGCGCTGATTGCCTATATTGTCGGAAATAGTGTTTTTGCCGATTATCTACAATTGCATTTTATTCCTAAAACTGGGGAATTGGCCATATTCTGTGCTGCTGTCATAGGGGCAGGACTAGGATTTTTATGGTTTAACGCCCCTCCGGCTTCTGTTTTTATGGGGGACACAGGCTCTCTTTCATTGGGTGGCGCCATTGGATCTGTTGCCGTTGCCGTAAAACATGAGCTGGTCTTGTGTATCGTCGGCGGTTTATTTGTAATTGAAACGCTATCCGTCATTATTCAAGTCGCATGGTATAAAAAAACTAAAACAAGAATCTTTCTCATGGCACCTTTACATCACCATTTTGAAAAAAAAGGATGGGCCGAATCAAAAATTGTCATTCGTTTCTGGATTATTTCCATTATTTTAGGCATTATTGGTTTAGCAACATTGAAACTGCGTTAAAATGGATTTCCCAAAAGATTTATTCAAAAATAATCATTACGCCATTTTAGGGTTAGGTAAAAATGGCATTGCCGCTTCCCAACGTCTCTTACAGATGGGTGCAACAATACAGGTCTGGGATGATCAACCCAAAGCTCGTCAGCAAATCCCTGAAAAGTTAAAGCCCCATCTTGCACCTTTTAAAAACTTGGAAAATTTCAATGCCTTAATTTTATCTCCTGGTATTCCGCATTTTTTACCAAAACCACATCCTGTTGCAGAACTTGCCCGACTGAATTCAATTCCTATTTTTTCAGATGCAGAGATTTTATATCAAGCTATCAAAAAATCGGGGTCTCGAGCACGTTTCGTGGCTATAACTGGAACAAATGGTAAATCAACGACCACTGTTTTACTAAACCATATTCTAACAGAAGCTAAAATAACATCTGTAGCAGGAGGTAATCTGGGACCGGCATCCCTATCCCTTCCATATTTGGAGGACGATGGTGTTTACATTCTTGAAATGTCCTCCTATATGCTTGAGCGCTTATCCAGTTTCAAAGCAGATATCGCATGCTTATTAAATATTACACCAGATCATATTGAACGGCATGGAGACATGAAAGGATATGTTCAAGCCAAATATCATATTTTTGATCATCAAAATCAACAGGATATGGCAGTTATTGGAATAGAGGATGATTACTGTAAATCTATTACGAAACGACTTGTCCAAAATGATATTCCGGTTAAAAAAATATCTGGGAAAAAAGATATCAATGCCGATTTTTGGGTTGATCAGCATCTTCTGCAAGACAAGAAAGGCATTATTGCTGATTTAAATCAAGCAAGTCTTCTTCCTGGGCAACACAATGCACAGAATGCTGCGGCTGCTACGGCAATGGCCCTCGCTTTGGGCGTTGCACGGCAACAGATAGCGGAAAGTCTTAATTCTTTTAATGGACTTGCCCATCGACAGCGACCTGTCGCAACCATTAATTCAGTGACTTTTATCAATGATAGTAAAGCCACCAATGCAGATGCGACCTCGAAGGCACTTACCTGCTATAATAAAATCGTATGGATTGCTGGTGGATTGGCCAAGGCTAAAGGAATAGACGATCTTGCACCCTATTTTTCTAAAATAAAATTCGCTTTATTGATTGGTAAAGATGCACCACTGCTAGCAAAAACCCTAGATAGATATCACGTCCATTACCAGATTGTTCACACACTTGATCAAGCAGTCCCTCTCGCTTTTGCATTTGCCAAACAACATCATATTCATACTGTAATACTCTCTCCTGCCTGTGCCAGCTTTGACCAGTTTGATAACTTTGAGGAAAGAGGGAATGTGTTTATTCAACTTGTCAAGCAACTAGAAACATCATTCCGTCAAACCCTAAACGATTAGGAAATTTATCATGTCCAATATTTCCCGTCTCGATAATTCATTACTGGCACGATGGTGGCGAAATATCGATCATTGGATGTTGGGAAGTGTCGGTTTGTTGATCGGGTTTGGCTATATTTTAATGCTAGCCGCCAGCCCTGCCGTTGCACAGAGAATAGGAGCATCACGAGACATGTTTATCTTTAAACAGATCATGTTCCTGAGCATTGCAGCCCTGATTATCATGGTTACCTCAATGCTGTCTGTGGAGGGGATAAAAAGACTTGGAATTATTGGAAGTTTTATTGCCATACTGGCAACCGCCTATACCCTTGTTCATGGTATGGAAATCAAGGGGGCCCGTAGATGGATTGCCTTACCAATGATGTCTGTCCAGCCTTCTGAATTTTTAAAACCCTGCTTTGCGGTTTTAACGGCTTGGTTTTTAACTCGATGGAACAAACGATTTTATATTCCTAATCTTCTCATAACTTTTATTTTTTATGGAGTTATCCTTTTCCTTTTAAAATCTCAACCCGATATCGGCATGCTTGTCGTAATTACCGCTGTTTTGCTAACCCAGCTTTTCGTAAATGGTCTCAACCTATTTTGGGTATTTTCTGCTTTTGGGGCCATGGTTGCCGCTTTTATCGGTGCCTATACCGTTTTTCCACATGTACGTTCTCGTGTTGAACGCTTTCTTCATCCCAATGTTGGTGATCATTATCAGATTGACACCGCTCTGCGTGCGTTTGGAAATGGTGGAATGATGGGACGTGGACCGGGTGAAGGACGCGTGAAAGATCTCTTGCCCGATGCACATGCTGATTTTGTGTTTGCTGTTGCGGGTGAAGAATACGGAATGATTGTTTGCATGATTATTATTTTAATATTCTGTTTCATTGTTGTACGTTCTTTGTTAAAAATGATCAAGGAAGACAATCCTTTCATCATTTTGGCAACAACAGGCATCATTACCGGTTTTGGATTACAAGCTTTTATCAACATGGCCTCTACCCTTCACCTTATTCCAACAAAAGGCATGACCTTACCTTTCATCTCATACGGTGGTTCATCCGCCATGTCTGTTGCATTGGCCATTGGTATGGTGCTTGCTTTGACAAGACACAGGATAGAGGCCCCCAAATTTTCAAAAAATGATTTCCAGCCATTCAGTAAGAGAAATTTAGTTCAATGAACAAACCTGCTATAGCCATTGCCGCAGGGGGAACAGGTGGTCATTTCTTCCCAGCCAAATCCCTTGCCCTACAGCTCACCAGACGAGATTATCCTGTGGTTTTTATGACGGATAAAAGGATTGAAGATCGAGAATTGGCTTCATGGCATGACATTCGTCAATTCGTTATTGATAGTGCTGGCATCAACAAAAAAACAATAATGAAAAAAATAGGTAATACCTTTTCCTTGATGAAGGGGATTATCGAGGCAAGAAAGATCCTAGTTCAGAATCACGTTTCTGCAATTGTCGGGTTTGGTGGATATCCTTCCATTCCGCCTCTTTTTGCCACACGATTATTGTCCAAAAAAAATAGACCTATCATCATTCTTCATGAAGGTAACGCAATTATTGGCAAGGCCAATGCCTTTCTTGCACCTTTCGCCACCAAAATAGCGACATCTTTTCCTGTCACGAAAGGGCTTTCCAATTCTGATAAAATAGTAGTAACCGGTCTTCCCGTGCGACCTGATATCACCTCCCTTTATCCATCCGTTTATGAACCTCCTAAAGAAACAATTCATCTATTAATCTGGGGAGGATCTTTAGGAGCAAGAATTTTTGGTGAAATTGTTCCTTACGCTTTGGGAAATCTCTCTCTATCCTTACGTAAAAAACTGCGCATCACGCAACAGTTACGTCAAGAAGATATTGAAACAATAACCCGATATTATCAGAAAAACGAAATAAAAGCAAAGCTATCACCTTTTTTAACGAACATTGGAGATCTTTTGCAAAAAGCCCACCTAGTAATTGGCCGATCAGGAGGATCATCCACGGCAGAACTTGCCCTGACTAACCGTCCGGCTATTTTAGTTCCCTATCCCCATGCCGCCAACAAAGAACAGTATTATAATGCCCAAATTCTTGAGAAAGAAGGAGCGGCATGGTTGATTAATCAACCTGATTTTACTATTGCAAACCTAACGCAATTAATTAATGATTTGTTCAGCCATCCAGAAAAATTGCAAAAAGCTGCCTTATCCCATAAAACTGCCTATCCCAATGCGGCAAAAAATCTGGCTGATTTAATAGAGCGATCTGTTGCAAATCTATCATTCTAACTTCATTTAACAAGAGCATTTTCATGAGATCCCTTCCTCTTTCAATTGGTATCATTCATTTTGTCGGTATTGGTGGTATTGGCATGTCCGGTATTGCTGAAACTCTACATTATCTAGGCTATCATATTCAGGGTTCTGATATTGCGGAAAACGCTAATGTGGAAAGACTGCGTAAATTAGGCATTTCGATCAAAATTGGTCATAGGGCGGAAAACCTTGGAAAAGCTCAGGTTGTTGTTGTCTCTTCTGCCATTAATAAAGATAATCCAGAGGTTATAGAAGCCAGGGCTCATTTTATACCTGTTGTACAAAGAGCGGAAATGCTTGCGGAACTTATGCGGTTACGCTGGTCAATTGCTGTGGGCGGAACTCATGGAAAAACAACAACTACAAGCCTTATCGCAACATTGCTCGAATATGCCAAACTTGATCCAACAGTTATCAATGGCGGAATAATTGAAGCATACGGTACCAATACAAGAATGGGATCTGGAGACTGGATGGTTGTTGAGGCAGATGAAAGTGATGGCTCCTTTCTTCGCCTCCCCGTTGTTATAGCAGTTGTTACCAACATGGATCCAGAACATATGGATCATTGGGGAACAGTCGAGGCCATGGAAGATGCCTATCAGCAATTTGTTTCCCATATCCCCTTTTACGGTTTTGCTGTCTTATGTATTGATCATCCCAGCGTCCAAAAAATGTTACCCCGACTTTCAGACCGTCGTCTCATTACTTATGGTTTTTCCCCACAAGCTGATGTGCGGGCGGAAAAGGTTATTATGGATAAGTTAGGAACAACATTTAACGTTGTTTTTACAGATCGGCAAAAACAGATCAATCGACATCTTGGTCCGTTCCGTATTCCAATGCTCGGGCAGCATAATGTACAAAATGCCCTTGCCGCTATTGCCGTAGCCTTGGAAATGGATATCAGTGAAGACAACATTCGTTCTGCCTTTGCCGGTTTCAAGGGAGTGCAACGTCGTTTCACTCGTGTCGGGGAAGTCAACAAAATTACCATTATTGACGATTACGGACATCATCCCGTCGAAATTGCAGCGGTTTTGAAAGCTGCCAGACAGGCAACCACTCATAATGTCATTGCAGTCATTCAACCACACCGTTATTCAAGATTACAGAATTTATTTGCCGAATTCTGCTCCTGCATGAATGATGCCAGCACTGTCATTGTTGCTGATGTCTATCCAGCAGGAGAAATTCCTATTCCAGGTATCAATAAAGAGGCGCTTGTTGAAGGATTGCGAGCGCATGGACATCAATCTGTCGTTGCATTGCCCCAACAGGATCAATTGGCAGAAATGATTAATGCAATTGCCGAACCTGGAGACTTCGTTATCTGTTTGGGAGCAGGTTCCATTACAAATTGGGCCCATGCTTTACCCGAACAATTAAAAGCCTTACAAAAAAAATGAAATAAAGGATAAAATTAATGTCTACGGGGCTTTTCACCAAAGAAGCAATTTCCGATTTATTACCCGAACTGAGGGGACGCGTAACCTACAATGCCCCGTTGAAAAACAGAAGCTGGTTTCGTGTAGGAGGTAATGCCGAAATCCTTATCAACCCCGCAGACACGGAAGATCTTGCCTATATTCTTAAAACAATGCCTTTGGAGTGGCCTTATTTTACCATAGGGGCCACCTCTAATCTTCTTATTCGTGACGGTGGGCTTCAAGGAATAAGTTTTCAATTACGCAAGGGATTTCATGAAATTATTCCCGACCGTGAAGGACTTGTTGCAGGTGCAGCTTGTTTGGATATGACAATCGCGGAATATGCCGCCCAGCTTGGTTTAACAGGTATGGAATTCTTGAGTGGTATTCCCGGTAGTATTGGAGGGGCAGTCAAAATGAATGCAGGAGCCCATGGTTCCGATATTGCAACAATTATGGACTGGGCAGAAATACTTACTCGAAACGGAGATTTATTCCGTCTTTCCTCATCTGACCTAAAATTAAGCTATCGTCATTCTATTTTACCACCCGATGGTATTGTCACTCGTGTAAGATTGCGGGGTAAACCCGGCAACAAAGATACCATACACAAAACAATGGACGAAATAAAAGCTCAACGCGAAAATTCACAGCCAATTCATTCAAGAACAGGTGGTTCCACTTTTCGCAACCCCTCACCGAATATTTCCTCTTACAAGGCCTGGGAACTTATCGATATGGTTAAAGGCAGAGGGCTTATCATGGGAGGGGCAAAAGTCAGTGAAAAACATTGTAATTTCTTAATCAATACAGGGGAAGCGACAGCTGGCGATCTTGAAAATTTAGGCGAGGAATTAAGAAAACGGGTTTTCAACGATTTTGGTATTGAACTTGAATGGGAAATAAAACGTATCGGAATACCTTATGCTCAAAGGGAAAATAAGTATGTTAGCTAAACGAGTAACCGTTCTGCGGGGAGGATTATCATCTGAACGAGAAGTCAGTCTGGCCAGTGGTGAGAATATAATCGAGGCATTGAATACGGCAGGCTATGAAGTAACGGATTTAATCGCTAACGATAATTTAAATGAAATTGTCAATTCACTGACCAAAAACCGTCCCGATGTTGTTTTTAATGCTCTGCATGGAAACTTTGGCGAAGATGGAGCCATTCAGGGTGTTTTGGAATGGTTGAATATACCCTACACCCATGGAAATATATGTTCCTCAGCAATCGCGATGAATAAAAAGATTACCCGTATTTTACTTCATGAAGCCGGTCTTCCGATAGCTAAAGGTAAATCTGTTCCTATCACGCTGTTGGATTCAGGGGATCCCTTTCCTGTTCCATATGTGGTAAAACCCATTCAAGAAGGATCATCTGTAGGTGTTCATATCATCCAATCAAACGATGCCAGTATCCGACAGAAACAACGTGAAAAAATCATAAAGGAATGGATCTTTGGTCAAGAGGCCCTGATTGAACAATTTATTCCAGGAAAAGAACTAACAGTCTGCGTGCTTGATGACAAAGCCCTTACCGTAACCGATATATCATCTGGAACAAATATTTTTTACGATTATAACGCAAAATATCAAGCTGGACAATCAACCCATACTGTCCCCGCGGTTATACATCCGCAAGCTTTTCAGACAGCGTTAGACTATGCGCAAAAAGCTCATAAGATTCTAGGATGTGATTCTGTTTCCCGCACTGATTTTCGGTACGATAATCACAATGAAACACAAGACCAACCTGGTGATTTGTATATTCTGGAAGTAAATACACAACCCGGCATGACCAAAACTTCTCTGCTGCCAGAACAAGCCGCCTTTTGTGGGATAACCTATCCCGAACTATGTTCACATCTTGTGGAAAAAGCAAAATGTCGTACTTGAAAAGGCGACCTAATCATCAGGATGATCGTCCCTCAAAACAAAAAATAGCCTATCGCCGTTTGAAGCGAATGCTTCGTCCCTTTTTCTTTCTTCTTATCATCCTTGGGCTTTTTATCGGGGGTGGATGGGCCATTTATAAGTTCGCATCGGAACAGGAATTTTCACTTTTCAGAACAAAAACAGCCAAACTTGTTCCGATGAAACTGGCTAATATCATTATTGATGGCTGTAAACTGACCACTGAATATGAAATAAAACAGGCCCTTGGTATCAATATTGGTGATCCGATTCTTAATTTTTCCATCAATGATGCCCAGAAACGCCTAAATGGCCTAACTTTTGTCAATTATGCCGTTATCAAACGTCAATTACCAGATACTTTAATTGTCCACATTATTGAACGAAGTCCCTTTGCCGTTTGGCAAAACCAAGGAAAATTCAAACTTATTGATAAAAAAGGAAACATTGTCAACGATCAGGGAATGAATGGAAAAGATGGACAGGCTTTTTTAAAACTTCCCTTGGTTGTCGGTATTGGTGCAAATACAGCAGCTTCCGATTTGATCGACATTTTATCCGTTTATCCAGATATCAAAAATCGTATGGTGGCAGCCGTAAGAATCGGGAATAGACGCTGGAACCTAAATTTGAAAAATGGTACAATCATTTTACTTCCCGAAAATCAGGAAATTGCTGCCATTCAACGACTGATTCAATATGAAAAACAGTTCCAGTTACTGGATCGTCCCCTGAAACATATTGATTTGCGTCTTCCCGACCGCTTAATCATACTAAAAGATAAAGAACCGACACCACCCAATCCTGTAAATGATAATCCGGAACCCTCTAATGACAATGACGAAAAAACACCTTGATCAAATCTTTTCTGGTATAATGTAACTCTTGAGGAAATGGTTAAGTGCATGAAACAACTAAATTATAAAACAAGTCAAGGAAATTCCCCCAATCATGCAAAGCAGACCATCGCTATTGCCCGATCCAGGCAATTAGTAAAGAGTAATATATTTCCCCCTGACGACTTACCCGCGCAAAAACAATTTTTACCCGGTGTTTTCGGTGTATTGGATATTGGCAGTACAAAAATCACCTGTCTAATTGGACAGGGTAAATCCAACGGAAAACTAAAAGTTCTGGGATATGGATGGAGACGCTCTCATGGCGTAAAACAAGGTGGTATCATTAATCTTAAAAGTGCTGAACGTGCAATCCGTTCAGCCGTTGGACAGGCAGAAGAAGCAGCCGAGCGTCGGTTAAACAAAATTTATGTAAATCTTTCTGGCGGTAAACCTGACAGCCAGCTTTACAATATCGAATGGCCAATTGGCGGAAGAGAAATCACCAATCATGACATATATCGACTGGTTAACGAAGGAATTTTGAGAGCCCAAGTTGAAGGTCGTGAAATTATTCATGCCTTGCCTCTAAGTTTTAATGTTGATGAGACCGCTGGGGTTGAAGATCCCAGAGGACATCAATGTGAAATACTGAGCACAACATTACATATCATCAGCACTTCCGCCACATCCCTTAAAAATCTGGCAACCGTCTTAATGCGTTCTGAATTGGAAATTGAAAGCATCATATCCACCCCTCTAGCTGCTGGACTGGCAGTAATGGCACCAGACGAAAGGGATTTGGGCGCCACTATTGTGGATATGGGTGGCGGAACAACCTCTATTGGCATTTTCGGCGACAATCAACTTCTCTACACTTCACAAATTCCGATTGGTGGATCCCATATTACCAGGGATATAGCAGGTATTCTTTCAACCTCAATTGATACAGCGGAATGGCTTAAAACTAAATATGGCAGTGCTGAATATTCCTATAACGACGAATATCAGCAATTGCCCATTCAAATGATCGGTGACGATGATTACGAAATTATGACAAAAGTTCCGCTATCAAGAGTTATTTCTATTATCAGGCCACGGATAGAAGAAACACTTGAATTGATTCGAGACCGCCTGGATAATTCAAATATTGGCAAAGCAGCAAATGGCAGGGTTGTATTAACGGGAGGGGGTTCTTTACTTGAAGGACTCGGTCCCTTAGCAGCCCGTATCCTGAACCGTCAAATCCGCTTGGGAAAACCCAACAATATTATAGGATTACCCAATGATAGTACAACCTCGGCTGCCTTTTCTACTGCTGCCGGTTTACTCTGCTGGGCGGCTGGCGAGGGAAGAACCCTTGCAGATCTCGATTTCTCGAATAAAAAAAACAATGGTTTCCTTAAAAAAATAATTGAGTTTATAAGGATACACATATAAATATTTTCTTTGTATAATAGTAACTTTCCATTGTAACCTTACACATAGTTTACGAAATATCGGTTCGAGGACATTCATGACACTCAATTTAACGATTCCACAGCCCGCTTATGAAGATTTCACCCCTCGTATTACTGTTATTGGTGTTGGTGGAGGGGGAACCAACGCTGTGGATAACATGATTTTATTGCATTTGAAAGGCGTAGAATTTGTTGTTGCCAATACCGATGCGCAACAATTGATGAACAGTCATGCTGATAATCGTATTCAATTAGGTCCCCATCTAACCCAAGGGCTGGGAGCTGGTGCAAAACCAGATATTGGTCGCGCAGCTGCAGAGGAAGCCGCTGATGAAATAGCCCGGCATCTTGACAATATTCACATGGTTTTTATCACTGCTGGAATGGGTGGTGGAACAGGAACCGGTGCCGCACCAGTCATTGCAAGAATGGCACGTGAACGTGGAATTCTGACCGTCGGAGTTGTCACTAAACCCTTTACCTTTGAAGGAATTCGCAGGGCTCGATTGGCGGAAGCCGGTATTGCCGAACTTCAACAATTTGTTGATACGCTGATCGTAATCCCAAACCAAAACCTCTTCCGTACAGCAACTGAAAATACAACATGGAAAGATGCTTTCAAAATGGCGGATGAAGTGTTATATATGGGGGTTAAAGGGGTGACAGATCTTATGATGTCGCCAGGACTTGTCAATCTTGATTTTGCCGATATCAGAACAGTCATGGCTGAAATGGGTAAGGCTATGATGGGAACAGGAGAGGTGGAAGGTGAAAATCGGGCTATCCGTGCAGCAGAGGAAGCCATTTCCAATCCATTGCTTGAAGATACGTCTATGGCTGGGGCAAAAGGATTATTGATTAACATTACGGGCGGTGATGATCTGACTCTGTTTGAAGTCGATCAAGCAGCCAACCGTATTCGTGAAGAAGTTGCCGAAGATGCCAATATTATTTTTGGGTCCGCCATTGATGAGAACCTGACAGGAAAAATTCGTGTATCAGTGGTAGCAACCGGCATAGACAGCCCGGTGCAATATGAAAAGCAATCTCAAACTGTACAACAAGAGCAGCAGATATCTTCAAACGATACCGCACAATCAAAAGATTCAAATAACGCACAAACAGATACATCTTCTGAAAATAATCAGACACAGTTTGATACAGAAAAAAAATCGGATGAATCTTCTTTAAATGTATCTTCTGAGGCCAATGCATCATTTGATCAATCGAAAGAAAAGAATCAAACAAATTTTTCTGATGATCCAACCCCTCCCTCCCCTGATTCTGTCCCAGAACGTGTGTCAAAAACATCACCACGTTCAGGTTTATTTTCAGATTCACGTCATCAGGAACCCGAAACTAACACTGCTCCCACACGCAGTCTTTTTGGTATTGTTACCGGTGCCTTACGAGGAAGAAGCAATAATGGTTCACCTTCCTATCATCAAAAAAAGAATGAACCCTCTGTCTCCAATAGTGAGAATTCCAACAAAAATGACCAGAAAAGTCAATCTTCAGCTGAAGAGGCAAGCCTGGATATACCAGCTTTTCTTCGTAGAAAATCAAGATAATATTATTTATTAGAGACTTCAAAAGTTTTGAAGCCTCTAATAAAATATCAAATGCGTAACACTATGCAATAATCTTTGACTAGTATTCCCTTACTAAAAATTATAATGAAATTCATGTGAGTTATTAAATCTTGGTAATTATTTAGAGGAGAAAACTATGAATTATCCGCAGGTTATACCCGCTTCAAAAAAGGTAAACATCGCATATAATTCATTGCTATCTTCCAAATTTACAAATGATATAAACTTATCCTTGCAATATACCCTTGCCTCTCCTGTTAATTTCTCAGGAATGGGATTGCACACAGGCAAGTTAGTTCATGTAAAATTGATTCCAGCCCCCGTAGGAACAGGAATTGTATTTTTTAGAACAGATCTTGATGACAGACCAATTCCAGCCCATTATAATAACGTTATTGATACAAGTCTTAGCACGGTAATTGCCTCTCCGAATAACCCAAATATCAGAATAGGAACGGTTGAACATATTATGTCTGCGCTGGCAGGCTATCAAATTAACAATCTTTTTATCGAATGCAATGGGCCTGAAATGCCCGTTTTGGATGGATCAGCTGCCAAATTCACCACGCTTCTACATAAGGCTGGCCGACAATCTCTTTATGCAGACAAACCCGCCATACAAATTATGAAACCTGTTCGGGTAGAGTATAACGACGCTTTTGCTGAACTTCATCCATCATCCGAAAATCAACTATCATTGTCATTAACGATTGATTTTCCAAATTCTCTGATTGGAAAACAAACCTTTGACATGGATCTAACCCCCCTGAATTTTCAAAGAGAAATAGCCTTCTGCAGAACATTCACCTTTAAAAAAGAAATAGATACACTTCATAAAATGGGTTTGGCAAAAGGGGGTAGCCTACAAAATGCCATTGTTGTTGATAATGGAAAAATTCTAAATCCGGAAGGATTATATTGTCCAAATGAATTTGTCAAACATAAAATGCTTGATGCCATAGGCGATTTATCTTTGGCAGGCCACCGACTGTATGGAAAATTTATTGGATATAAATCAGGACATAAACTAAACAATATGTTACTTCACGCCTTGATGAAACAAACAGATGCATGGCGCTTTCAATTTTCCCATCAATTATCAGGCAGGATTTACCATGATTCCCAGGTCATTTCCCTAGACAGATATCCTCTCAGACAAGAAACATAAAAACCTCACCTGCAAAACAAAATTTAATTTTACTAAATTAAAATCTTCCTCTTTCTTTCTTCCATGTTATAAAAGAAACATTATTTTTATTTTGTGCCATTTTATAGAATAGAAAGTCGTTAAAACTGTGGATACAGTGAATCAAAAACGTTATTTTTATCCAATACGACATTTTTTCCCATTATTACTTGCGACGAGTCTTGTTGCATGTGGTGGCGGTCATAAAGATCAAAAGAAGTTGAATGATAATTCAGCAGCAACATATCAGGAAAATACTCCTGAACAACTGTACAACAACGGTATAGATGGCATCAAGATTAGGAAATACAAATTAGCCACTAAACAATTCGAGTTATTACAGGAGAATTTCCCTTATTCAGGCTATACCCCTAATGCCCAACTAATGGAAGGATATGCTTATTATCTGCAAAATAAGTATCCGGAAGCGGTAAAACAATTGGAAACCTATTTACAGCTTCATCCAAATAGCCCTGATGCACCCTATGCCTTTTATCTTCGCGCCTTATGTTATTACGAACGCATTTCAGATGTCACAAGAGATCAGCAAGGCACAATGGAAGCGCTTAGTGCCTTGAATGATGTAGTAAGCCGTTTCCCCGGAACCTCCTATGCCCGTGATGCACAGCTCAAGATTGACTTATGCCGTGACCATCTCGCCGGTAAAGAAATGCTCATCGGACGCTTTTATGAACAGCAAAAAAACTATGAAGCCGCTGTTACCCGTTATCAACGGGTTATTTTAGACTATCAAACGACCAACCATGTAGCAGAAGCATTACATCGTCTCGTTGAAGTCTCCTTAAAATTGGGACTTACAGATCAAGCCCGTAAGACAGCATCTGTATTGGGATATAACTATCCCAACAGTCACTGGTATCGCTATACATATAATGATTTAAGAAAATATCACCTTGTTTCAGAACAAACAGCCAAACCAACCAGTAAAAAACCTGGATTCTTCAAACGAATGTGGTATTCACTCACTTCTATTTTTTAATAAAACATCCCTGTTTTATATACTGAAGCCCCAATGTTAATACAACTCTCTATACGTAATGTTGTTTTAATTGAAAAGCTGGATTTAACCTTCGATCAGGGACTTACGGTTTTTACTGGAGAAACAGGGGCAGGCAAATCTATTTTACTAGATAGCCTTGCCTTAACATTAGGTGAAAGAGCAAGCTCTTCCTTGATCAGGACTGGATCAAATCAGGCTTCGGTCACAGCTTGTTTTGAAATCGAGAAAACGCATCCTGTCTATCAGCAATTACAATTACAAGGTTATGAAATTTCAGAAATAACCGATCAGCCATTGGTCATTCGTCGTACTATTTCACAGGATGGCCGTTCACGCGCCTATGTTAATGATCAGCTTATCAGTCTTAATTTTTTACGAGAAATTGGTCAACTACTTATCGAAATACAGGGACAGCACTCGCAGATTGGTCTAATGGATATGCGAAATCATCTTTCTCTTCTCGATAATTTTGGCACTCCACTAAACTTATTGAATGAAACTCGCAAAACCTATTATCAATGGACTGAAACAACAGCAAAACTTGCCGCTCTTAAAAAAAATCTTGAAGAAACATTACATGAAGAAAAATGGTTACGAGAATCAGTTGAGGAATTAAAAAATCTTTCTCCACAAGCTGAAGAGGAACAAGAGCTTGTTCATAAAAGACGATCATTACAACAAAATGAAAGACATCTGGAATTACTGGTTTCTGCTCTTAATCAGCTTGCTCCCCAGGACCGTAAAAATAACCAGCCTTCCCAAGTCTTGCTAAATGCAAGTAAAACTCTTCAACGTCTCTTATCCAATTCTGAAAATACTTCATTTTCCGAATCTAATAAATCCATTCAAGCAGCATTGGAAGCGATCACTCAAGCAGAAGAATCTTTAGCGGAAGCGGAAACAACACTTTCACAGCTTGTAAACACGATTGAAATTGATCCTCAACAAATTGATGAAATAGAGGAACGATTATTCTCCCTACGCGGCGCAAGCCGGAAATATGGCGTGACTATTGATGAATTGTCCCATCTGCTTCAAGAATTTGAAATAAAACTCAATCAACTAGATATTGGAACAACACAAATCAAGACCCTCGAAATAGAAGTTAATCAACACCGCCAAAAATTTGAGGAAGCCGCCGAAGCACTATCACAACATAGACAGAAAATTGCCAAAAAGTTGGAACAAGCTGTTACTACCGAATTAAAACCCTTAAAACTGGAACGCGCAAAATTTCTCGTATCTTTGAAGCCCCTTAACAGAGACGCATGGAATCAAAACGGTAAGGAACAAATCGAGTTTTTGATTGCAGCCAATCCCGGTGTCCCTCCTGCCCCTTTGAACAAGTCCGCTTCCGGCGGAGAACTTTCCAGACTTTTATTGGCTTTAAAAGTTGTTTTAAGCCAAAAGTCTACCTTATCAGCGCTGATTTTTGATGAAATTGATTCCGGTGTTGGCGGGGCGACCGCTTCGGCAATCGGTGAAAAATTACATCATGTCGCTCAAACTATGCAGGTATTTGCAGTCACACACAGCCCTCAAGTTGCTGCCAGTGGAGATACGCAATTTCAAATTAGCAAATTAATTAAAAATGGCGTAACCTATACCACAACAAAATGTCTAAATTCAAACGAGCGTAAAGAGGAAATCGCCCGTATGCTTGCTGGGAACCAGATTACTGACGCTGCCCGTTCCGCCGCAGATAGCTTACTAAATAAATAATAAAAAAAAATTAAGTACTCAAAATTATGCAAAAATTTCAAACTGATTTTCACCAGATTTCCATATCTGAACTATCTTCCGAACAGGCTCAAAAAGAATTGTCACAACTTGCCAATTTATTAAAATCATTGGATCACGCATATTACAATCAAGACGAACCTTTGGTGGAAGATGCTACCTACGATAAATTGCGCCAAAGATATAACAAGATCGAACTCCTTTTCCCACAATTCAGACAAAAAGACAGTATTAGCCAAAAGGTTGGAATCAAACCGACGGGAGGATTACAGAAATGTAAACATCTAATACCCATGCTTTCCCTTGATAATGTATTTGATATTAGAGAATTTGAAGATTTCATAAAACGAATCCAGCGTTATCTTGATCTCAAACCAGATGAACTTGATAATCTTCATTTTGTTGCAGAACCAAAAATTGATGGATTATCCATTAACCTTACCTATAAACATGGTAAACTAATCCAAGCCAGCACACGTGGTGATGGAACAACGGGAGAGGATGTTACCGAAAATGTCAAAACATTGCGGAACCTACCCTTGACACTTCCAGAAAATTATCCAGACACAATTGAAATTCGGGGAGAGGTTTACATCTCCAAGCAAGATTTTTTCAATTTAAATAAAGAACAGGAAAAAAATAACAAACGTCTTTTTGCCAATCCAAGAAATGCCGCAGCCGGCTCTCTCAGACAACTTGACCCTGAAATTACACGCTCAAGACCCCTTTCCCTATTTGTGTATGCACAGGGTTATTCAGATAAATCAATCGCGGATACACATGAACATTTTTTAGAACGCTTACAGCAATGGGGCTTCACCGTTAATCCCTTATTCAAGGTTGTTAAAAATGCCCGGGAAGCGGAAGAATTTCAACAGTCCATTATTCATCAGCGTTCCGGATTGCCCTACGATATTGATGGAGTGGTTTATAAAATCAATTCTGTCACCTTACAAAACCGATTGGGATTTATCGGACGATCCCCACGCTGGGCAACTGCATGGAAATTCCCGGCGGAACAGGCAATAACCCGCATAAAAAAAATCGAGATTCAGGTTGGACGTACGGGCGCTTTAACGCCTGTGGCCCTCCTTGAACCCATAAATGTTGGTGGCGTAATCGTAACAAGAGCCACCCTTCATAATGAAGATGAAATAATCCGTAAGGATATCAGGGAACATGACCAGGTCATTATACAACGTGCTGGTGATGTAATTCCCCAAATTTTGCGAGTTGATATATCCTGCAATTCTCAAAATCGTGCAGCGCCTTTTAAATTCCCCACACATTGCCCTGTTTGTGGAGCCATTGCAGAAAAACCAAAAAACGAAGCTGTAAGTCGTTGCACAGGTGGACTGTCTTGTAAAGCCCAGATTGAGGAACGATTAATTCATTTTTGCTCTAAGGATGCTTTCAATATTGAAGGTATGGGGGAAAAAACCGTTCTCGATTTTTTCCGTATGGATTTAATCAAGCAACCTGCGGACATCTTTCGTTTATATCAACATCAACAAACCATACTAAGACTTGAAGGCTGGGGAGAGCTTTCTTTAAAAAACCTTTTAACCGCCATTGACCAGCATAGAAGGATTTCACTGGATCATTTTATTTATTCCCTTGGAATTCGAAGGATAGGACTTACAACAGCTAAAATTCTGGCCAGATACTATACATCATATACCAACTGGAAGGAACAAATGCTGGCCGCCCGGCAAACTGGCTCTGAAGAAAGATTGGTATTGGGTTCCATTGAGGGAATTGGTCCTGCAATCGCGGATGAAATTGTTGCGTTCTTTACCGAAATGCATAATTTGACAACCCTGCAGGATCTTGAAAAGGAACTGACCATTCAGGATGTGCAGTATCAGCAAACAGGAAAACTTGCCGGTAAAACAATTGTTTTTACAGGAACCCTATCTTCCATGACACGTTCCGAAGCTAAAAATATTGCTGAAAGGCTGGGTGCAAAAGTAACAAGTTCCGTTTCACAAAAAACCGATTTCGTGATCGAGGGCACAGATGGTGGCAGTAAAGCACGAAAAGCAAAAGAACTTGGTTTGCAATGTCTCGATGAACAAGAATGGAATGAATTGATTGGATCTGAAAAAATATAATGGTCAAACAAGGTTTATTTCAAATATTTTGGTAAAATATTCTCTTCAATATGATTTAAAACAAACCTTCCGGAAGCTTCGAAACTTTCCTCACTGTAATGCTGTTGCATATATTGACGTGCATTCGCAGCATAATTCTGTGTTTTGCTTGGATTATGATAATATTCCAGAATTTGTCTAGCTAAAAGTTCTGGAGAATTTTTATCAATTAATGTTCCTATTGAATTATTCCTGAAAGCACTCCGCATCTCCCCAACATTTGTTGAAATAACCGGAATACCGACAGCCAAAGCTTCATGAACGGCAATACATAAGCCTTCATAAACAGAAGTTTGCAAATATAAATGAAGTTTTGATAAAAAATTCATGACATCATCTGAAAAACCTATCAATTCGACATTATCCACTTTTAATAAATGAATAAGGTTTTTCAAATGCTGTTCCTCTTTTCCCGATCCAGCAATGGATAATTTTATCCGTTTTCCAACCTCGGGATAATGATGGTTGATGTAAGCCATCGCCCTGATCATTAAGGGAAAATTTTTTACGGTATGTAAACGCCCAACTGAACCAATATGAAATATTCCTTTGCCATTCCATACTGAACCCATAGGTAGATTGTGTGGAATTTTAAATAAAGACCAGATTTTTATACGATCTTCAGGAACTTTCATTTTCGATTTCAAAAAATTGGCAACTCCTGTTGAGTCAGCAATCCAAAGCCGACTTAATCGCTGCATCAGAATTGTTTTGATTAATCTCAAAGAATAGCTGTTTGCACTATGTTTCCAACTGACAACCGGAATCCGGTTCCATAACCCCACCAATTGGCCGTCCACCGTCGCACGTGTCAATGACGTCCATATAACATCGGGAGGAGAACGTTTTACAATTTGGTTGAAATGAAAAGTGGATTTATATCTATTTTCATTATTTCCTGATAATAAACGGTAAGAAATATTACTTTTTTTAAATAAATCAACAGTTTCCATATTTCTCGGTATACAGCCGAACAATTCAACGGAATGCCCCAGTTTCTTGAATAAATTTATCAGATCAGGAATTACGAATTCAGCCCCACCCCCATCAAAACTGCTAACAATATAATATATCTTCATATAGATAACCGAAACAATAATTACAAAACATACTGATCTTACCAACCTTTTACAGAAGATTACGTTATTTGCCAATATCAATATAAAATATTAACAAATAAATAAATAACTATTAATTATCCTTAATAAAAACATAAAACAGGCAAGTAATAATCCAATAATATATTTAAAACTCAAATAGTTACTTTTGAATTATTGATTGTATGATACAATTATTGGGTCAAGAAAATAACAATTGGCTTATGAAACAAAAATAAAATAAGGAGCTACAAATGAGTAAAAAGGTTTTTACTACAGCTGAAGGTATTCCTGTTCCCGATAACCAGAATTCCAGAACCTCTGGACCTCGTGGTCCAATTCTATTGGATGATTTTCATCTGGTTGAGAAACTTGCTCATTTTAACCGTGAAGTTATACCCGAACGGCGTGTTCATGCCAAAGGGGCGGCCGCTCACGGAAAATTTGTAGTTACCCAAGATATAACCAGATATAGCTGTGCCAAAATATTTAGCGAAATAGGTAAAGAAACCCCGATGTTTGCACGCTTCTCACAAGTTGCAGGCGAAAGGGGATCAGCCGATACGGTAAGGGATCCACGCGGTTTTGCCTTGAAATTCTACACTGAAGATGGAAACTGGGATCTTGTCGGAAACAACACTCCCGTGTTTTTTATTCGTGACCCCCTGAAATTCCCCGATTTCATCCGTACCCAGAAAAGGGATCCTCAATCCAATCTAAAAGATCCCAATTTTCAATGGGACTTTTGGTCTTTATCTCCCGAGGCCCTGCATCAGGTCATGATCCTTTTCTCTGACCGGGGTATTCCCGCCAGCTATCGATGCATGCATGGTTATGGAAGCCACACTTTCAGTCTAATCAATAAGGATAATGTCCGCACTTGGGTAAAATGGCATTTCAGAACAGAACAGGGTGTTAAAAATCTTGATCCTAAAAAAGCTGGAGAATTAGCCGGTTCCAATCCGGATTACCTTACCGAGGATTTATTCAATGCAATCAAGGAGGGCCATTTCCCAAGATGGAAAGCCTATATACAGGTTATGTCGATTGAACAAGCAAAGAATCACAAGGATAATCCTTTCGACGTTACCAAAGTTTGGTCACAAAAAGAATTCCCATTGCATGAAGTTGGATATTTTGAATTGGATCGTAATCCAGGAAATTATTTTGCCGAGGTAGAACAGGCGGCTTTTTCCCCTGGCAACGTTGTTCCCGGCATAGGCGTTTCCCCGGACAAAATGTTGCAAGGACGTATATTTGCCTATGCTGATGCCGCACGGTACCGGGTTGGAACAAATCATCAGCTGCTGCCCATCAATGCTGCAAAAAGCCCTGTAAACAATTACCAAAGAGATGGATATATGCGTTTTGATGATAATGGAGGCGGAATGACAAACTATGAACCAAACAGCGATCCAAATGCTCCAAAACAAACGAACACTCCTGAAAACTATTTCCCAGATTATACATCCGGTGAAGGGGGAAGGTACGACAACCGCGTTGACCAGGACTATTACAGTTATCCAAGGGCCTTGTTTCATTTGATGAAACCAGAACAAAAAAGTCTATTGATCAATAATTTTGTTGAATCCTTACAAATGGTTCGAAAGGATATTCAAAAACGCGTGTTGGAACACTTCCAGAAAATTGATCCGGAACTGGAACAAAAAGTAGCGACGGGTCTAAAATGATAAAATAATTATCCGATTTTTCAAATATAGAAATTAATATTTGGTTTTTTAAAGTAATCCCTTGATTAAAACCCATAATCGGGGGATTATAATTTTGTAAAATTTACAAACATACTTAATAAAAAGAGCGCGACTCTTCCCCTTATTTACTTAGAGTAAAGACTTTAATTTTATTAAATTACTCTTATATATCTCTAAGAAACTATAATGGTGATAAAGGATATACAATATTATGAGTACTACATTCTTTCTTCCACCTGTAAATATTATTGGTAAAAACGCCTTACAAGACGCTATTTCCCACATTCAGGGACATGGTCTCAAGCATGGCCTTATCGTTACAGATTCATTTCTAAGCAAAAACGGAGTAGTCAAAAAAATTGCTGATATGCTTGATCAGCAAGGAATTAAAACAAATGTTTTTGATGGCACCCATCCCAATCCTACCGTAACAAATGTTAATGACGGATTAAAAATACTCAAAGAAAATAATTGTGATTTCGTTATTTCCCTTGGGGGTGGTTCTCCGCATGATTGTGCCAAAGGGATTGCCCTGCTTGCCACCAATGGTGGTGAAATCAAAAATTATGAGGGAATTGACAAATCCAATAAACCTCAACTTCCATTAATCGCGATCAACACAACTGCTGGAACAGCCAGTGAAATAACCCGTTTTTGCATTATCACGGATGAAACACGCCATGTTAAAATGGCTATCATTACACCTCATGTAACACCTATTTTGTCTGTCAATGATCCCGCTTTAATGGCGGGTATGCCTCCTGGACTGACTGCTGCGACAGGTATGGATGCTCTGACTCATGCAGTTGAAGCCTATGTTTCCACTGCCGCCACACCCATCACAGATGCGTGTGCCTTGAAGGCCGTAACCCTAATCGAAGAAAATCTGCGCAATGCAGTTAAAAATGGCCAGGACATGCAAGCTCGTGAGAATATGGCCTATGCAGAACTGCTCGCAGGAATGGCATTCAATAACGCATCCTTGGGATATGTCCACGCAATGGCACATCAGCTTGGTGGTTTTTATGGTTTGCCACATGGGGTTTGTAATGCAGTACTGTTGCCTCACGTTCAAGAATACAACCTCCCCAAATGTGCCGCTCGTTTAAAAGATATTGCAAAGGCAATGAATATTGATGTCAGTAGCATGAATGATGAGGAAGGCGCCAAAGCCTGTATCGCGGCTATCCGCAGCCTCTCAAAAGATATTAACATTCCTGCCAATCTGACAGAACTCAAGGTTCAGGAAAAAGATATTCCCACCTTGACTGCCAATGCGCTTAAGGATGCTTGCGCCTTGACCAATCCCCGTCAGGGAAATGCTGAAGAAGTTGCGGCAATCTTTAAATCAGCAATGTAATTAATAATTTCATAACTTAAAAAACAGGATATGGATAACCATATCCTTTTTTTATCATCTATCTAATGTAAATTACTGAAAGATATTTAAAAGTCTACACGACTTTTGAATCCGAGAAAGGCTGCGTTAGGAATATTTTTTTGTGCATTTGGATGAATCTCGTATTGAAAATCAGGTTGAAACATAACTCCATCATAAATATGAATTAAATAAGTAAGCTCTACCGTTATTTCTGCTGATTGTATTCCAGATGCTCCTGAAACAATATCCCCGATGGGAAAACCTGACATTATGTTATATCGTTGTGCCTTGCGTGCTTCCCGACTCATAATTTGATGAACAAATAGAACACCTATTCCATCCATAGGCCGTGATTTCCAAAATCCGGTATTGATAATGGCCGCCAGAAATTGATTTTGTCTTTGAAATGTTTTTGGATTACTGTGAACAAAACCAAGATATCCTATCAACCCGTCCAAATCACCCGGCCCATTTCGCTGAATCATCTGATCCAGTAAAACCCATTCCTCATCCCGTCCCCTTTTCCATTTCTGATCTATTCCATTAGCCGAAGTGATATGCCCCCCGTAAATGGAACGGCCCCAAACAGGATAAGGTGATGTATCATAGGCAAATCCAATTTTATAATGTCCCGTTAATTCATGTTTTCCCCATTTTGGTTGATAGATCATTTCTATAGGAAATTCCCCACCGGCATCTTCACCTGTTCTAACCACAGCGGCCCAGCCTGCCCGATGGCCGGCCCTATTGCTATAAGCCGCCCGACTTACCTGATACATGCCTACACGTATAAAATATTGAGGAGTGGCCTGAAACAGAATATTAATTCCCCATTCTGAATCCGGCCATGCTGAAAAACCTGCCGCCTGTCCACTTAAGGGTTTTGGATTACCGCAAATTCCATTATTCATGAAATAACACTGAATAGGGCTGGTTGCAAAGCTTGCCCCGACATCCATCCTTCCAAAGGACATGATCATGCGATCTTCCAAAAGATGTTTATCCAGATACAGATTTACTAGTTTTGCAACAACATTCCCACCAGCACCATATAATTCCTGCACCTGTGTTATATTTTCCCCAAGCCCTGCACTCAGATTGCTTCCATAACGACCAATGACTGTCATATGTCCAACCAGACCATTCGTGATCCAGTTATCCCCAATCAATACTTCCCAATCAATATCTATATTTGCATCCACTGCACCTGTATTGGTTGATTTCTTTTGATGATATCCTGAAATATTTCCTGCAAATTCATTTTGGTTGTCAAAATTGATATTAATGCCCCGGTTATACAACCACGAATGCAATCCCCACCAATTTCCAAGCAAATGTTCCGGTTGGGGCAAATAGGGATTTGTTCTCTCTTTCTGCATTCTTTGGATATCAATACGGTTACTTTCTGCACGACTAACAGCTGTTCTCCATCCACCACTACTACCAGCCGGAATCATGTGCCAATCCGTTAACTCATCATCATATTTTCGATTTTGTTCCAAAGAATCTGTTTGTGAATTTTGAGCATGAACAATTAAATTATTATTTTCTAATTGTATAAAAATAACAATTAAAGAAAAACATAATAATTTAAATATTTTTGATAATAAAATATCTTTATTAAATATTTCTTTCATGTTTTCCCATAATTTATTTATTTTTTATTACATTTAATAATAAATAAATATTATTTTTCAATATAAAATACTTGGTATGTATTTTAATTTTAAATCAATGTATTTTATTTACAGCTAGTTTAATATTAATTCTTGTTTTTTTCACATTTCATATTTAGAATTTAATAATAAATATTTTAAATTTATGAATTCTAACGGTAAATTTTCACTATAAATCAAATATCATCACTAAATATGTCAAACAGAATATGTCTTTTTGCCTCTTATAATTTAACAGATGAACTTCTTCCCGACACAAAACATTTTTTAAGGCAACTTTATTTATGCGGATGGGAAACACATTTAGCCCTTTCCGGGAAAGAAAAAATTTCAAAGGATATACACGATTT
The DNA here is from genome assembly GCF_009734185.1 of Commensalibacter melissae. Taxonomy (NCBI): domain Bacteria; kingdom Pseudomonadati; phylum Pseudomonadota; class Alphaproteobacteria; order Acetobacterales; family Acetobacteraceae; genus Commensalibacter; species Commensalibacter melissae. Next base: position 1,629,640 of record NZ_CP046393.1, read on the forward strand.
TTGCCAAAAACATTTAATAACACCCCATTCTCGTCCTAATCAGGGACTGGATTTTGGAGCATGGCAAGATTTAATAATAAAAAAAGTTACCGATCATGCTGATTATATCCTACTAACTAATGACAGCATTTTTGGCCCCATATATCCCCTACAGCCTGTTTTTAAAAAAATGTTTACCAAAAACTTGGATATATGGGGGATGGTTGATAGTTTTGAAGTGAACTGGCATTTCCAATCATGGTTTCTGTGTTTTAACCATACCACATTTTTTAATCCAGCAATTCAAGACTTATTTATGCAACCATTCAAACAAATGGACAGACAGGCCATTATCCAGCAAGGTGAATTAAAGCTAGGACGCATTTTGCAATCAAATCCGGAAATTAAATGCAAGGCAGCCTGGTCACCAACAAAAACAAGACTTTTTAGAAATAAAAAAAACGTCAATCCCATGCACCTGGATTGGTATACTATCCTGCATTCTGATAACGTCCCTTTTATTAAAAAAGAGCTCATCCGTGATAATCACTTTGGAATTTTCTGGCTGGACTATTACCGTACACTTCTGAAACACAATCAATTTTTCAAATTAAACTATATTGACACCTATTTAAACGACCATATTAACCGACCGATGATCCCCCATACCGTATGGTGGAAACGGTTGAAATATCTTGCCATAACTTATGATACAAAACTTGCCTGGACATATTTCATAAAACAGGGTGTTTCTTGTTCTCCGCCACTTTAACACTGTTATAGATTTCAAATAATTCATCAGCCTGTTGTTCATAAGTCATAATATGATCCTTATATGGATTAAGATAGGCATCCAAAAAGGATGGTTGTTTCAGAAATCCTTCAATAACCTTTTTTAATTCTTCCGAACCATCATATAATGAAATATAGGTACCATTTATACCATCTATAACATCCTCTGACTGACCACCAGGATGGGTACACACAACCCAAACATCTCGTAGCAAAGCTTCCCTGACTGTCAGCCCATAGCTTTCTTTCCATTGGGAAGGAAAAAGCAATATATCTATTTCATTAAAGAAATCATCCTTTGAATTTTCATCATAGGGTGGAATAATGATAACCTTATCCTGCCCCTTCCAGGAATCTATATCAAATGATGAATATCCAAGATTGCTTTTGCTATCTACAATCGTCAATTTCCAGTTTTCATGTTTTAATGATGTAAATACGTCAAAAATGAGATTATAGCCTTTTATTATCTCATTTCCGGCAACGAAACCAAACCTCAAGACAGAACCTGCCATACGCTTTTTACGCAATTTTCTTGGACGGGAAACTCCGTTACGATTTACTATAATTTTATCGGGATCAACATCATTCACTATATAAAGCTGACGATGTGTTTCACTTGGACTTAATAATAACGAGGCTCCTTCGAGTGATTTTTTCATCATTTTCATTCGTTCTCTTAAATAGAAAACCTGGGGTTCACATGCCTGACAAATATTCAGGTCTATTTTTTCCTGAAAACAATATTTATGATTATTTTTGACCATAAATGTACGGTCACAAAGCCACCACGTGTCATGAAGAGTAATAATATAAGGAATATCTTTCAGTTGACATGAAGCAATCAAATGCAGTCCAAGATTTTGAATTGCATGAAAATGTACAATATCTGGTTGAACAGCCTGTAAAACCATTTCAAATGGATCCACAATTTCTGTATTATTGAATTCTTCCGATGGATATGATTGCGGTGAAATCTCTACTGAATAGACCAAGAATCCATTATCACAATAACGCCTTAATCCTTTATGTTGTGAAAAAGGTCGGGAGGTAAAAATTGTTATTTCAGTATTATCTTTTTTTTGTATCCGACGGGACATTTCCTCTGCAACCATGGTGGCACCACCGTAAGAATATGGTGCATAATAAAGATTAACCACCAAAATCTTTAATTTATCCCTGACTTGTTTATTCGGTATTCCAAAAATAGGTTCAACCTGTTTTTTTAAAATTGTATCGGGAGAATAATCCTTTAAGACATCATAATAAGCCTGTCGTCCTAAACGTTGACGTAACTGGGAGTTCCCTGCCAGTAAACATATTTTTTCCTTCCATTCAGATGTCGAATTAGCAATAAAGCCATTTTCACCATCCCGAATTATTTCTTTGAAATTTTTTCGGGGAGAACAAACAGAGACAATACCTAAAATGGATGCCTCTAAAAATTTAATATTGCTTTTGGCATCATTAAAGGCAATATCTTCCAACGGTGCTATAGCTATATCAGCATGTGCCAATAATTTCATGTATTGATCATAGGACCGAAAAGAAAAATAACAGACCTGATTTTTGAAATCCCCAAATTGATTTGGTAATTCAAGTTCCCCTATTATCCACAATCTTAATTTTTTTTCATGAATAAGTGCCGAAATAATTCCATCGGCCGCAATCAGAAAATCAGCATTATGAGTTTTAGTCCCTGATCCATAAAGAACAATTATTTCATCTTTTTTCTTAAGATCACCATCTATTTCCAATTTACGTGGATAAAGGTCTGAAGCAATTCGTAAAGTATTTTGATCCAAGGCATTTTCTATAACCTTAACTTCATAAACTCCAACCTGTCGTATATTTTGTGCCAAAGCGGATGTAGAAGCAATTGCATGATCACAAGCCAATAACGCTTTACGGAATAATCCTGATCCAAAAAGTAATAAATCCAACTCCCCTTTGGGTAAATACTTCATAAACCCGCATTGTAAATATAATTTTTTGTCAAATATTAAATCATCAACTTCCCACCAGGTTTTTAAACCCAATCGTTTAGCCTCAGAAATCTGATCCAAAACATTTTGAAAAGCAGGAACCCTATAAAAAATCACTTCTTTACAAATTTGTAAGACTGATAAAACCTCACTTTGATTTCTCCAGTCAACAATTCTGCATTGCCATCCCAGTTTTTCAAAATATTCTTTTTTTTGCTGTACGCGATATTTATAGCATTGTGGTAACGTGACTTCCGCAACAATTAAAATTAAATGTGATTGATTAAACTGTTGGTTCTCAAAAAATTTGTAATGAAAAATAAAATTATTTTTTTCATTTATTATAAATTGTCTACAATTAATTTTTTTAAAAATTTTTTCAAATATATTTACACAACGATCAATTCCAAAATAAACGATCTTTATAAACTTTTTTACTGGAATAATATTTTCCAGCCGATCTATGACTTTCCTATAATATTCTATACGAGCATGTAAATTTGAAATACGATTTTTATAATGCTGTAATTGAGCAATTTGTAAATTCAATATCCTGAAGGTTAAATGATATTCATCAATAAGCCGGTTTTTTTTTTTAATTTCAGCCTTTAGATATTCAATATCATTTTCTTTTTTATACATAAATTACAACTGGCTAGTGAAAATAATGATCATTATAACAGAAAAGCTTACTATTTATAAAATAGCAAGCTTTTCGAAAAGACCAAATATAGATTTAGTCTTTTATTTTTTTACTGGATCATTGATATAAGTAAACTGTGTTCCATTAAGATCCTTAACTGAAACACCTTGCAGAATCAATTGATGGTTACCAAGATCAAGAACAGCATTTCCTTTATCATCCTGATGCGCATTCTGAAGAATACGATCAACATCACTTCTATTAAATCCGTAGTTGAGGAATTCAACCATATTATTTTTGGATTTGGAGAAGTCAGTAATTAATGTCTTACCACCCTGATCTGTATCTTTAGTAAAGATAAACAAGTTGTTACCTTCACCACCAGTCAATGTATTTGAGCCAACACCACCAACCAAAGTATCATTACCAGCACCACCAACACCGAGCAGTTGTGTTGTAGCACCCTTGGTTGAATCAGAGTAAATCAAGAGATTCGAAGAAGATGTCGAACCATCCAATGTCTGGTTTCCACCACCACCAGCGACAAGTAGAACTGGATTGTTTGGATCATTAACATCTTTTGCTGTCAGGTGGAAGTTTAATCCATCCGCACCAAATATTTGAGTTTGTGTAGTTATATTCTGCCCACCAGTTAGGGTAACATTCGTATTGCCTGTACCATTGAAGAACTTGAAACTACCATTGATATTGAATGTATTGTTAACACCATGAATTACATCAAAATTATCCGTAGAAGCTGTAATCGTGTTATTTTGACCACCCAAAAATTCGTTGCGGTTATGATTGTTATTATGGCCATCATTAGAAGCGGCATTAAATGTAACATTGCCTGCATTACCACCAATAACGGTACTTCCACCCCCAACAGTGATAACGTTATTGCTACTTACATCATTGATAAGACTGTTGTCACCAATATTGATCAATGAATGACCGCCACGAATGGTAATAGAATTAAAACCACCATTAGGCGCGGTGATTGTATCCTGTCCATCCGAAGTAACCTGGTTATTACCTGTTCCCAAAGTTATCTTATTCTTGCCGGCACCCGCATTTATGACATTATTTCCTGAACCGGAGGCAATGGTATCATCTCCGTCACCAGTTGCTATTTGCCATCTACCACCCTCTTGATCGTTACCGATAAAATTGATTGGATGATCCTTGGATCCGCCAGCAAATTGCCCACTTTCCTTGCCCGCCTTATAAGTGACTTGAGCATCAATCCCCGCCAATACACGAACGTACTGATTGGCGCTCATTGCTGAATTTACCGTTACGGGTTCATTTAGGAATCTAAAGTTATTTGCATCAAATTTATCATTGGCATCAAGTTTCTGTCCGTCCTTGATTAGCGTTCCAACGGTAATGAAATTAACGCCATCCTTAACGTTATAAACACCTCCGTTCCTGATAACGCCGTCAAATAAAAGATTTGATCGTGATGCTAATGGAGAAATATCATCCCCGTTATAAAAATTAGTAACATCAATATCTCTGTCAGTTTTATAATAATGACTTACAATATCATCTCTGATTTGATTAGCCAGTGCTAAGGCCTGAGAACCATCTACAGTCACAGCTATAGAAGAATCTGAACCACCTGGAACCGTTATAATTGCCATCTCTACTTTACTCTAAAATATCCAAATTATTATAATTTATCAAAATTAATTCTACTTTGTTAAAAAAGTAAAATATTACTTAAAAATTGTCAAATTTATTTTTTACTTGCAACATTGTATGTTGTAACAAAACACTAATGTTAAATCAAACTTAAAAACAAATCGTTTATTCAATTTTATGATAGGATTATGACCTTAAAATCATACTTTGTATACTTCAAATATACAATATTATTATAACATAATTCATATAGTTAATCAATTCCAGGCTTATATATCATGATAAAAAATCAACCTTTACAAGAAAAAGAGACGAGTTCATTAAAAGATCTCTTAAAAAACGATAATGAGAATCTGTTTTTTCATATTCCCTTTCTAAAAAATGAAATTCATCACCATTATTCTATTCTCGTATGGTTGATAACAAACCTAAAACCAAAAAAAATTGCAATATTTGATAATGATATTGAAAGAATCATTCATAAGAATATATGCGAAATTATTGATAGTTTTGAACTATCCAGTCAATGTTTCAGTGAAAAACAAAAGAAAGAAAGCCCCTATTCATATCCGAACACCTTGCTACCCATCAAACCTGATATTTCCGATTACGATTGTATTTTCATCAACAGTCTGAACCAATCCCTTAAAAAAGCACCCATTATAAATTCGCTATATGAAAAACTTCCTGAGAATACCACGATTGTTATTGATAATATCTTTAGCGATCATTCAATTGCCAAGGAAAACTCCTCGATCATAACAGCATGGCAGACACAATATCCCCATTTTGATTTTTATCATTATTCTGGACTGACCATTCTCTACACTGGTACAGCGGTTCCTTTTTCGTTAAAAAATCTCTTTGACCTCAGTTACTCACCTGTTCTGGCACAACGATTCCAAAAAAAATGTGCTTTTTTTGACCAATATTGGTCGATGTATAACTCATTGGATAAAAAAAACGAAGCATCAACGCCATCTCTATTTCTGGAATCAAAAATTGAACAAAATTTATTGGGCAGAAAACTTCAATATTCTGAAAAGGAAATTGCAAATCAAACCCAAAAAATCAGGGAAAAAAACAAGATATTAAAAGATTTAACCAATCAGGTTGCCAAAAATGGATGTAATAAAAAATTAATATCTATTAAAAATTTATATCCAAAAAGTATATCGGAAATAATCTATAGACAATTAAAAAGAAAAACTCCTGTATTCGTCAAAAAATATATCAAAAACAAAATAAAAATGTATATAGATGCTCCTAATTTTATAAATGTAATTAAAAGAAAATTTTATAAAGAAGATAACATTATCGGAAATTCCCCTCAAAGTTCTAATTCTTTACATTCAATGGATAGCCTGAATTACTTTGCCAGGCCTGATTACAATTCCTATAATCCCATAAGAAAAATTCTTTTTGTTGCTGGAGAACCCGATACACCGGGTGTAATTTATCGTTGTTATCGTAATGCCAAAGCTTGCATTATGGCCGGTCATGAAGCTAAGGTTTCAAACGCAGCTGATGTTAGCGTTAACGATATACAATGGGCTGATATCATCATTTTATGGCGTGTTGAGTTTAGCGGTCACATTGATGGAATTCTGAAACTAAGCAAGGAATATAATAAATTAACCGCCTTTGATGTCGACGATATTGTCTTTAAACCCCATTTTGCCCATATTGAGATCATAGATGGTATACGTACCATTGGTACAACCGAGGCAAAAACGGCCCATACATTTCACAACATGCGTCAAACCCTCATGCGTTCAGACTTTGCGATTGCAACTACAAAGGAAATGCGTGAACATATGGCGCAGGAACTTATTCCTAGACATGCCGGCCCATTAGTATATACCCTACCCAATATTTTTGATGATGAATGCGTAAAATTATCACGATTTGCCGCCCGTATTGTTCAAGCAACAAAAAATGATGATTACATCCGGATTGGCTATGCAAGCGGCACCCGAACACATCAGCGTGATTTTGCCCTTGTCATACCTGCACTCATTTCAATTTTTCAACAACGTTCCAATGTACGCCTTGTTTTATTCAGGGAACCCATAAATCACCGTCCCATTTTGCATATGAATGAATTTCCAGAACTGAAAAATTATGAAAATTTCATCGAGTGGCGCGATACCGTACCCCTGGAAAAACTTCCCCAAGAGTTGGCAAGATTTGATATCTCAATTGCCCCATTGGAAATTGACAATGTTTTCTGCAATGCAAAAAGTGAGCTTAAATATTTTGAAGCTGCATTGGCAAATGTCTGTTCAATCGTTTCACCAACCCAACCATTGAAACGATGCATTCAACACGGTGTTACTGGATATCTGGCATCTACCGCGAAAGAATGGGAAGAATATTTACTATCGCTTATTGACAATAAAACACTTAGAAAAGAAATGGCGCAAAATGCATATCATGCCGTTTTATGGAATTTCAGTTTGCAACGTCAATCCAAACTTTGCGATACAATGCTTTTAAGTTTGGTTAATGAAAAAGGCGCAGCACAGGCAGCGGAAACTATTATTTCACGCAAAAACTATAACCTTCGCAATTTACCCGTCATTCCACACAGCAACATTCTTTTTGAACATGATAACTTGCGGGAATCTGAGGTAACGGTTGTCATTACTTCCTATAACTATGAGCAATATATACTGGAGGCACTCGAGTCCGTTTTTATTCAGACATTAAAGGATATTGATTTGATTATTGTTGATGATGGTTCGTCTGACGAATCAATCACCCTAATTCTTGAATGGTCAATAAATCACAAGCATCGATTCAATCGATTGCAAATCCATCAATCAGTAAATAATGTCGGTTTGGGAGGCGCACGAAATATTGGTATTGCAGCCAGTGAAACACTGTATTCCATGCAATTGGATGCGGATAATCGTTTAATGCCTGACACATGCGAAAAATTATTACAGGCCATACAGAATACGAATATTGGTTATGCCTATCCAGAAATACAGCATTTTGGCGCAGGAGAGGCCATTGGAGGGCACGTTCCCTTTAATCCCCTACGCCTCACCGTTGGAAACTATATTGACGCAATGGTTCTTATTGCCAAATGGGCCTGGGCTGCAGCTGGTGGATTTTATGTAAAACGGGATGCAATGGGGTGGGAGGATTTTGATATGTGGTGCTCCCTTGCTGAAATGGGTATCAGCGGAAAACAGGTAACCAATACTATTGCTGAATATAGGGCACATTTTGCATCAATGACCAATGTACTCACTGAACAAAATACCCACAAACCCAAGGTTGTTTCTCATCTTGAAAATAGACATCCTTGGCTTGACCTGGTTTATCCCGAAATTTCACCCTGGAATAAAAAACAATAATTTCTTAAACTCATTTAATATTATTAATAAATAGTTAGTAACTACATTAAATTACTTTATAATATTTTAATATAAAATCACTAAAATAAAATATTACATTTTAGTGATTTTAAAACAACAAATAAAAAAAATAAAATTATTGAATAGATAAGATTTTTATTTACGCTAATATTGTTTTTAATAAATAACTATTAAGGAGCGTAATAATGGATTATCAAAATAATAATATAAATAAAAAAAGAATATGCTGGGGAAGTATTATTGCTGGTATTTTTACAGTTATGGCAGTATTTTTTCTTCTTTTTATTTTGGGAAGCAGCCTGGGTGTTTCAATGCTGTCTCCTAAATCCGATGATATTATTAATGGTGCAGGAACAACAGTTTTAATCTGGACTGTAGTTTCAATTATCCTCAGCCTTGCATGTGGCGCTTTTGTGACTGGACGCTTGGCTGGCGTAAATGGCCTCATTCATGGATTCCTTGTTTGGGCCACTTCGCTTATTTTATCCATTATTATTGGATGCATGATTTTAAGTTCCATCCTTACCATGATCGGGGGAACAATCGGAACAGTGACCTCATCTACAGGTTCCCTATTAAGCGGCATTGGTTCTGCATCACAAAATGGTATTTCAGGAATTTTTGATCTTAGCAAAAACACTCTGAAAAATTTTGATTTCAAATCAAATGCGAATAATCAACAACTTAATCAAAATGTGATAGAGGCTTTGAAAAAAAGTGATATTCCAGCTTTACATCCAGACTATCTATCCTCACAATTTAAGGAAGTTAAAAAAGAAGCCAAAAATGCTATCAAGGAAATTAGCATCAACCCAAATAATTCCGACAAGATTCTTTCTGATTTAATAAGCCACCTTAAAACCCGTACCGAAAACATCTATCAGTCCATTGATCGTAATGATGTAGAAAAGGCAATTGCCAATAATACTAATTTAACCCCTAAAGAGGCAGAACGTTCGGTTGACAATATTATTGCCATGCATAACCAGGCAGTACAAGAAGCAAACAATAAATTGAATGATTTGCAAAACAATCTTCAGGAAGCAAAAGAACAATTAAACACATGGAAAGAACAGGCTAAAGAAAAAGCGGATATGACTGTCAAAGCCATCGCACGTCTTTCATTCTGGTCTTTTATCGCCTTGCTAGTTGGTGCACTGGTTAGTACCGCTTGTGGATTATTGGGGCAAAGAACCGTTTGCAGAAAACTAGAAAATCAAACTACTGATAATGAGCATCATAATTATAATCACTAAATAACAATATCGCTTAATCTTTAAAAAATAACCAAAAAACTAGTATTTCCAAAAATACTAGTTTTTTTACTTTTTAAACCTTTTGAACAAAATCAATCGAAAGGAACATTTTCAAGTTCTCTTAACCATATATTCGCATTTCCATCTGAAGGGGCACGCCAATCTCCCCGTGGAGAAAGACTTCCTCCTGCAAGAATCTTGGGACCATTTGGCATGGCTGATCGTTTGAATTGGCTAAAAGCAAAAAACCGTTTAATGAATATTTCCAGCCAATGCCTAATTTCACATAAATTATAATCGGTTTTTTTTGTATCAGGATAACCTGCAGGCCAGCTCCCCTTGCATGAATTTGACCATATATGATAGGCCAAAAAAGCAATTTTTGAAGGTTTTAGACCATATCTTAGAAAATAATATAAATTAAAATCTTGCAATGCGTATGGTCCAATTATCGATTCAGTACTTTGAATGGATTTTGCATCTTTTGCAGGAATGAGTTCTGGCGAGATTTCAGTATTCAAGATTTCCTGCAAAACCCTGCCAGTTTCCTCTGAAAAAAATCTGGATTGAACAACCCATCGTATCAAATGTTGAATTAATGTTTTGGGTAATCCAGCATTGACATGATAATGGGACATTTGATCCCCTACACCATAAGTACACCATCCCAGCGCCAGTTCTGATAGATCCCCGGTCCCAACAACAATACCATTATGCAGATTGGCCAAACGAAACAGATAATCTGTTCTTAATCCCGCCTGGACATTTTCAAAGGTGATATCGTATACAGGCTTATTTTCTGCATAAGGATGTCCTATATCTTTTAACATTTGTCTGGCTGTATCAGAAATATCCAAGCATTCCCAATGAATACCAAGGCTTTTCATCAATGATTCGGCATTATTTTTCGTCTCTTTGCCTGTTCCGAATGCCGGCATTGTATACCCATAAATAGACTGTCGATCCATTTCGAGATCGTCAGCAGCCTGTACAGCAACCAGCAAAGCCTGCGTCGAATCAAGTCCTCCAGAAACACCAATGATCATTCGCTGGGCTTTGCTGGCTTGAATACGTTGTTTCAACGCTGAAACCTGAATCATGTAGGCTTCATAACAGTCCTGTTCCAACCGATGGACTTCCGAAGGGACAAAGGGAAAACGTTCCAAGGGACGTTGAAGCCCTATGGTGTCATTTGAAGGTTGCAATTTGAATGCAATCAAACGATAAGGTGGGTGTTTTGCATAGTACTGATGAAATGTTCCTCGTTGCAACCGTTCCTGACGTATCAAATCAAGATCAATATCTGCATATAGAAAATTATCGCCTTTTGGAAAACGTTCTGTTTGCGCCAGAAGTTCACCATTTTCAAAAATTGACAGTTGTCCGTCCCAGGCAAGATCCGTTGTAGATTCACCATTTCCTGCAGCAGTATATAGATAAGCGCAAATTCCACGTGAAGATTGCGTTTGACACAACAAAGAACGCTGATCCGCTTTACCTACAGTTATGTTACTTGCCGAAAGATTAGCAATCACGGTGGCACCAGCCATACAGGCATAACTACTTGGAGGAATTGGTACCCACAAATCTTCGCAAATCTCCGTCCCTATAAGCAAATCGGGATAATCCTCTGCTTTAAAAAGCAGATCAACACCAAAAGGAACATTCTGTTTGTTAAAAACTATGGACTCATTGACAATTAATTGCCCATCAACAAATTGCCTGGCCTCATAAAATTCCCGGTAACCAGGTAAATAGGATTTGGGAACAACTCCCAGAATCTTACCTTTATGAATAACAACCGCACAATTATACAAAGCACCCTTAAAAACAACAGGAGCTCCAAATATGAGAACAGGCATAAGTGATTGGCTTGCATCACATATCAGTTCAATAGTTTCCTTAACAGCATTTGACAGGCTGTCCTGTAACCTGAGATCCTCAATTGAATATCCCGTCAGAGACAATTCAGGAAAAACACAAAGTGCAACGCATTCCTGATGGGCCTTTAAAGCCAGTTGAATTATTTTCTCGCTGTTCGAATAAGGATCTGCCAAACAGACTGTAAAATTGCATAGTCCCACCCGGGCAAGGTTATGTTCATACAACGAGTAAAAATTTTTCAAGAAGAATCTCACATACTAAATATAATTTAAGGATCTAGAAATATATTCTACGATTATGTCTTTCTTCAACCAACCGCCAAATCAATATAGCAAATAGAAAGAGGGAATATAATCCGTTTAGCATTGTCAATGAAACTGGCAGCCAAGAAAAAGGATAAGAAGCGATATCACAGGGTTTGCCTGGACGATCCGGCATAGCGCCAAGTCGATCGGCAAGATTGTCCGTTGCGATAAGATTGGCGTTACACTCAGGTAACGGACTGACCCACCATCCCTGTTCTACCCCAATATGTAAACAGGAAATACCAATACTCATTAACAAAACCATAAATCCAACCCATAAAATCAAGGTCAAATATCGTGTTGGAATAAAAATACCCAAAACACCCAAAATAATCAGAAAACGATATGGCCATCTTTCCAATAAACATAAACCACAGGGAACCATATGCAAAACATGCTGTAAAAACCATGCCGCACCAATAGCGAATGCGCCTGCCAATATAAAGAAAATTGCGGTAATCGTTTTCATATAATATTTATTATAATTGGTCACGACTGATACCTAGACTGGTTTATATATGAATAATAAACGGTTAAATATGAAATAAACTTTATAAAAAAGCGAGTTTACCATATTTTTTTTAATGTTGCGATTGCAAAGACTTCTCTAACGAATTTTCAATTGATTCTGAAGATTGCTCAACAGGGTGCTGTATATTTTTTTCCTCTTTTTTTTCAACCTTTTTGGGATCATTCATTGGAGTACCCGCACAACCAACAACACTTATATTATATAGAGGATGCTCAAAAACAGCTATTCCAGGTTCAGATAAAAACATCCATGAGGCAAAATGAATAGATGTTAATTTTGTATCTGTTACTTGAAGAAAGGCGGCACTATCAAAAGGTGTTGAGGGAGGACGTATTACACAATTAAGAGCCTCGATTGTCAGGGTCTGGTATCGCACTGATTGTCCAACCGGTATATTTAAAATTTCAGTATGAGCTTCAAGTTTATTCAAAATTCGAACAACAGCTTCGGATTGTCTTATCCACTGTTCAGCAACATTGGAATTTTGTTTTGCTGATTTACTGGTTTCAGCCAAACTGTTTGAAATATTACCTATTCCCAGTATGGCAACAGCTAAACAGCAAAAATATTTTTTCATTTTACCGGACTCCGTAATTGATCAACCATATCTTTTAGAAAATCCCGCATGAATTCTTCGTTTACTCCAATCAGCAATGCGTCCTCAAATACATCCTGCATAAATTGTGTTAACTCGGTTTTATTTTCTTCCAGAATTTTTAATTTTTCTTTGCAGGTTACAGGTTTTCCATCAGATTGAGGCCAGTTTAATGAAGATGTTTGCGCTTCTGTTTTCATCTTAACCAACCCTTAAATTCTTAAACTAGTCAATGTAATTCATTATTATGAAATTGATCAGCAGAATTGTCCGCCTTTTTCTTTTCATTCTTACTCATATTATCTGTAACAGAGAAAATAAATTTGCTTAAAAGCTGTTGCAAACTGATAGCCCCTTGGGTATGGGTCAGAAACTGACCAGGTTTAAGAACTGTTTCATCACCACCTGGAGAAAGATCAATATATTTTCCACCTAGCAAACTATCACTTGTAATAATTGCCGCCGTATCAACTGGTAATTTTACATCTGGCCGAACCGTAAAAGTTACAACTGCATTAAATTTCTTTGGATCAACCTTTTCCTGAATAACCTGACCTACGCTCACCCCTGCCAATTTTACGTCTGAACCAACTTCCAGTCCGTCAATCTGGCTAAACGATGCGCATAACGGATATCCCCCAACATTTTTCTGCCCATGTCCAATAATAGCCATGATAACAGCAACAACAAAAACAACCAACACTATCAAACCTGTGACAAGTTCAATTATTTGTTGTGTTTTTTGAGAGGGCGTCAATACCATGAACTATCTTTTCAACTAAACCTCAGGAATCCAGCTTTCATAATCACCCGTAGCCTTGGCTCGTTGACCACCGGCATAATCGCTCCCTTGTGGATGATAAGCCTTGGCTGTTCCGGTTAAATTGGAATGATAGGGAATTTGCCAAGGATGACGCTTTGATACCGGAACTGGTGCATCCGCCTCATAATGTAGCCAGACCCACCACTCTGGGGGAACTGCAGAGGGATCATCACCTTTTTTATAAATAACCCACCGCTCACGACGACGTTCACCTCCGCCAAGACGGTTTAGTTTGCGAGATTCATAATAGGAACGTCCATCAGAATCTTTCCCGACCAAACGTCCTTTTAAAAGTGTGTGTAAACGCGTTCCAAGTGTTGTCATAATATAATTCAAACAAAATAATTATGTAGTATCTTTATCAAATAACTTCTAACAACCATATACCTTTTTTCCATAAAAATCACAAAAAAAATTAAATTGGATTCTAATTAAAGCGAACAATCAAAAGATTACATCCTAAGATAAATAAAAAATTGAAAACAAACTAAACCGGAATTTTATCCACAATATCCACTGAATACAGATACCTGTATAACTTTTTACCTATTTATTCAGCTTATCGACATTCCAAAAAAAATGTAAACTTGATTATTATGAACACAAGACATATTTGGAATGGCGTCAGGATGCGTAATCTGCAAGCCGCGATTGATCCCGACGCATCTCTTTATTCAGTAACCATGCCCGCTCGATGGGAGGATCAAACTGCAACAGCGATCCTACAGTTATGCTCATCCTATCAACTGGGATCCTCCTCTGTTAAAACAGATCAAATCACTGCCAACTGGTTACTGCCTCTTTGTGATCATGCGGCAAATGCAGGGATCAAAAATTGGACAGTTTATGACTGGGAAACAATTCTGCTAAACCAACAGGCCTGTCCCAATCAACGTATTTGGCAAAATGACAACAGTCAAAAACCCGCCTTTACCATAAATTTGGCTACCTTTGCGTCAACTGAAACAGGGTTTGACGCGCATTCTTATCGGAAAGTTCTGCAAATTGTTATCGATAGTATCCGTATTCTCTATAAGCAACAGTTCAATTTCATTAACAGTGAACTCCCCTTTCCAGATTTGCAGATTTCCCCAAAGCAAAAGCCTGTAAATTCTGAAAATGTAGAATCATATCACAATATTGCCGGGACAATTTATCTTACCAATTTAGATGCCTGTCTTGCACAACTCGGTCTGGAATATGACAGTATCCAAGGACGGGATGTGGCTTGTTGCCTTACCTGTTTTGCAACCTTACTCTCAACTGCAGGTTGTGGATCTGATTATCTTCCCTTGTCACCAGACTGGAATGCATTACCAGAATTAACTACCCTTGCTAAAGAAATATGGAGTCTTGCTTCTGAGGAAAAAACTTTACCTCTACCCAGAATAGAAACCAGTTTCTCAATCCCCGGACCTGAAGACCTATTTCTAGGATCAGAAGCATGTGGACTTGCCCCCATATTTTCCCCTGTTACCGAAGACGGACATCTGGCAATAAGTACTATTGCACGAATGGCAAAACAAAAACTAACTCCTGAAAGTGCACTGGCTGCAACCCTATCGGGAAATTTGATACTTCAACCCCCTTCTCATCAGGCGCATTGCGCAATGCATCAGGCATTGATCGGTTTTACAACTTCAATGCCCCCCCGTCCCCATCCAATGGAATATCCCCTCGCTTCAAAAACCATATTACCCCGGGGAATTCGAGAACCTCTTCCACCACGTCACAAAGGAATTACACAAAAAGCGAGCATTGCTGGACGTGGATTGTTTTTGCGTACAGGTGAATACGAGGATGGCAAGCTTGGTGAGATATCAATTACGCCTTTAAAAGAAAATGCCATGGTTAAAGGTTTGTTAGACAGTCTTGGCCAGGCTGTCAGCATTGGTCTGCAATATGGGGTTCCTTTAAAGGAATTCGTTTCCGCATTTGCCTATAGCCGCTTCGGCATTGCCGGAACCGTTGAAGGGGATCCAGGAGCGATTTACGCGACCTCGTTTCTGGATTATAGCTTCCGGCTATTATCAGATGTTTATTTAAAGCAGCCTTTACCTGACGCACCTAATAATTTACAGTCTGATGAGGAAAAACTCCCCATGCTGCCTTTGGATCTACCAGAGGAAGAAATGAATCAATCTCACTCTTCCCCACGGAAACATTCAAAATTCAAACTTGTAAGCTGAGAAAGGATCAAGACATGTCATCTATTGAGGAACGCATTGCCAAACTTGGAATTCAACTTCCTACCCCGACAGCCCCTGTTGCAAATTATCTTCCTGCAATCAAAACCAATAATTCCCTGATTATTTCTGGTCAACTTCCTTTTATAGACGGGAAACTTTTTGCAACCGGAAAGTTGGGCGCTACCATTGACCTTAAAACTGGGCAACAAGCAGCCCGCTATTGCATGATCAATATTTTAGCACAGGCCAAGGCCGCTATTGGACAGTTAAATGAAATCAGCAAATTAATCCGCCTGGGGGGGTTCATTGCCAGCATACCGGAATTTACCCAGCAGGCTGTTGTCATGAATGGAGCATCAGATCTAGCTGTAGAAATTTTTGGAGACAAAGGACGACATGCACGTTCTGCCTTTGGTGTAGCATGTTTACCAATGGATGCCTGTGTTGAGGTTGAAGCTTGGTTTGAATTGAAATAAATCTATTCTGCCAGTTAATCTACACGAGTATAATAGTTAATGATACTCTGTATATATATCTAGTATGCATTTAAATATATTATCCAGAGTTTCTTGCAAGTATCATGTTTCTGTTTTTTTCTCATCAAACAGGATTATACTTATATTTAAAATGCAATCAGCATACCGATTTATGAATATTATCTAATAACAATATCAAAATAACTTTTTATATCTCGACATACAATTCTTTTTAGAGCTACAATTTGCTGAGAGATTACCTTTTAAATATCGAAACAATTCATTATTCATTTTATCAGGTGCATCTAAATTTGCAAAAAATCTATATACCCTGCCATTTGCAAGAATGACTATACGAGCTTCCGTTACTGAAAAATACCGTGAAGTTGTGAGGCCTGTATTTATATTAAGATCATCGCCAATTTTTTACATTCAATTAAAATTTGATTTTTTTCATCTTTTAAGGTCACAAAATCCATCTTTTCATCCATTTTAACACCGTATCTGCAATTATATTCTGGCGTAACCCCAAGATGACTGAATACGTCATGCTCCTGAATCATCTGGGCAAAGGGAAGGATAAAAAAGTTTTTAGCGAGTTCTTCTGTCTGCGTTAATAAACCCTGCCACTTAATTTTATTCACATTCCATTTTTAATTTTCTCCATTTAGATCATTTGAATGCAACATTTAATAATCATAAACTATTAAATTTATCAATTTCTATACAACAAATTGATAAATGAAGAAAATTAACAACTATAACTAGCTATCTCACAAATCATCAGTGCCGATAGCCATATCATCCATCGAGCCTTCACCAATAATACCAGAATGCTCACGAATACGTTGCTCAATAACCTGACTTATCTCCGGATGCTCTCGCAAGAACTGCTTTACATTTTCCCGTCCCTGACCAATACGCTGACTGTCATAAGAAAACCATGAACCCGCTTTTTCAATAATCCCTGCTTTTACACCCAGATCTATCAATTCTCCCATCTTACTAATTCCTTCTCCATACATAATGTCGAATTCAACCTGCTTGAAAGGAGGAGCCATTTTATTTTTAACCACCTTAATCCGCGTCTGGTTTCCTGTGATTTCGTCCTTTTCCTTCACCTGACCGATACGACGAATATCCATACGTACAGAAGAATAGAACTTCAATGCATTTCCGCCTGTAGTTGTTTCTGGCGATCCAAACATAACACCAATCTTTTGACGAATTTGATTGAGGAAAATCAGACAGGTATTAGAACGAGAAACAGATCCGGTCAATTTTCTTAAGGCCTGGCTCATCAAACGGGCATGTAATCCAACATGATTGTCCCCCATATCCCCTTCCAACTCTGCACGGGGAACCAATGCCGCCACACTGTCCACTACCAAGACATCAATAGCGCCAGAACGAACCAAAGTATCCGCAATTTCCAATGCCTGTTCCCCGGCATCAGGTTGAGAGATGAGCAAATTATCAATATCAACGCCGAGCTTACGCGCATAAATGGGATCAAGAGCGTGTTCGGCATCCAAAAATGCACATGTACCACCTTTTTTTTGAGCCTCGGCTATAATATGCAACGCCATTGTTGTTTTCCCGGAACTTTCTGGACCATAGATTTCAACTATACGTCCACGAGGAACACCACCAATTCCTAAAGCAATATCCAGACCAATCGAGCCTGTTGAAATTGCTTCCACTTGAACGACAGACTGCTCTCCCATCTTCATGATTGAACCTTTACCAAAGGCACGTTCAATCTGAGACAAAGCTCCTTCTAATGCTTTATTCTTGTCCATTATTTTTAGAATTTCCTTATAAATAAATAACGTGGGGACCGTAAATCCTCAGATTAACCCCAGTTAAACATTTATTGCTGCTTTTGAAGATTTTAAAAGATAAAAATACAATATTTACATTTACAATATTGGTATTTTTATCAAAATATCAATGATCCATAACAGCAATAATTATCTTAACGGCTAATTGCCAATCCCATACCGTTTGGATCTGTATAAGCATGACATTGCCTGTCATTTCCTGGCAACCCATCAGAACAATAAACGGCATTTACCCGTCCTTTTGAGCCGCTCGAATTCGGTAATGAAACACCCTTTTCCCGTTTATTTCCTTGTTTGTTCAAAAAAGAATTCATGGTCACGGCAGCCTCTTGCGCTGCATCATTCTGTCCAGAGGCAGAAACTCCTGCAATAAAACGCTGTTTATATGTTGAAATCGATCCCGTTAACAAAGGTGGCGGCAACTGGCGAGGAGACGCAGCCATAACTATACCGGTTGTTCCAGAAATACGTCCTGTACCAAATAAATTATTCATGGTTAAGGCACAAGAAACGGCTCCCCCATCACGATCAACAACTACAAAAGATGTAGATGCAGGCAATGCTGGCAAACTGCCGGTGCCCGCCTTCCCATTATCAAGCCAGTCTTGAGCTTTTTTTGTCATTCCTTCAATGGATGACTTCAAATAAGTAGAACTGTTTTCTGCACGCCATTTTGCAACTGTACCCTGGGCAACATTATCCATATTTTGTCCATTATGCATCGCCATTGCCATACCCAGACCTCCATCTGCAGGAGGAGATAAAAAATATGTAATATTTTGTCCTTGTGTCAAAGACAAAGCTGAGGTTTGAACAGCCAGGGCATTTCTAAAGTCCTCGTTATACAGACCACCCCCAGCAATCTGGGATCCCAAGGCATAACTTCTTGCAAGAGAACCAATATAAAGATCTGCAATACCTGCACTAATCAATCGGTCATAAATAATCTTTAAACGAGGCTGATATAGAATATCCCCAGCCTTAAGAGGAAGTCCATTTGCGTTTGTAAATGCTCTCTGCATGGCAGAATCTTCAAATAAGGGCTGCTGAACAGCTGCCAGATCACTCGCCAACGTGTCAGAAACAGGAGCACCATTTCCTGCCAAATTACCAACCAACCGTAAAATATCATTAATATCTGACTTGCCGTAACTTGCTTGTAATAAATATAATCCTCTTGCCATCATTGGAATCGCAGCTGGACGATCACTATTACTGGAAGGTTTTCTTCCTGCCTGAGGAAGGAAAATAATTGACTGTGCCGGCTGTCCTGGATGATACGCCAGACATGCTCCACCTCCTCCCAGCGAGGCACGGGAAGGCAATGTTACTGTCAATGCCATACCTAGGGCCGTAGCTGCATCAGCCGCATTTCCCCCACGAATCAGGATATCCCGCGCCAACATGGCGGCTTGTGGTTCATCTGCAGCAACGCTCCCCACATATCCTGTTACACGATGATTCAAATTTGCAGATTTTGATAGTTTTTTCTCGTGATGATCCCCACCACATGCCGTTATTGAAAATGCCAAGGCCAAACCACAAACAGCCTTCTTAAACAAAACTATCTTTTGCCTTGATCCGTCCCTGAATTTTTGAGTAAATTTTGTTGTCTTTGCCTCAACACGACCTTTTGAAATTTGATAACGTTTTGACACGTGGCAGCGCTCCACTTAAAAAATCAATAATACCATAATAGGGTTCGAAAGTTATATTTAACTCAAATTATCAAGCCATACTCTATCGAGATTCATTTTATATCACAACAATTACAATTCTGTATAATATTATCCATCCATATGATAAAATCCCAATTTTACCAATCGGAAAACGCTTTATGAAAAAATTATCCTTTCGTCCTTTGATGACAGGTTCATTACTCTCCTGTCTTATCTCTTTCCCTGTCATTGGTCATAGTGAAGATCCAGCAGCAACTTTCTCATCCCAACAACGTAAAGAAATCATTTCCATTGTCAGACAGGCTCTAAAAGATGATCCAACCCTATTAGAAACTGGAATTCAAACCCTGATGAAAAAGAAAGAGCAACAACGCGCTTCACTTTCTACCCAGACAATAAAAGAGAAAAAAGGATTACTGTTACGTCAGCTACCCACTGACGGACTGATGGGCGATCCAAACGCAACTACAACCATTACTGAATTTTACGATCCAAATTGTGGATACTGTAAAAAAATGCTGCCTATTTTAATCGATCTGGTCAAAAAACATAAGGATGTCAAGATAATCTTAAAAGTCATTCCCATCCTTTCTGAAAACAGCAAATTGCAGTCTCAGGCCATAATTGCGGCAACTAGACAAAACAATTATGTTGCAATGATGCGCTCCTTGATGACCAGTCAAGAAGATATCAACCTTAATACAATCAAATCTATTGCACAGAAACTTAAACTGAACGCCGATCAATTGGTAATCGATATGAAAGCGGATTCCGTCACCAACGCTTTAAACGGCAACCTTCAATTAACTCATGATCTTGGTATTGAAGGTACTCCAGCCTTGATCATTAATGGTGAACATATCATTCAAGGTGCAATAAGCTATGACAATCTTGAACAAGTTATTGATAAACTTAATAAATAATATCATAGCCAAACTAAAGGCGACCCGCAAATCGCCTTTAAAATTCATTTTTTAGGTAACAAAGCTTTCAAGGCATCTACCATATCATCCATCATTTTATCCGTATGATAAGGATTGGGAGTCAATCGCAATCGTTCCGTTCCTTTGGGCACGGTTGGATAATTTATTGGTGGTGCATAAATTTTGTATTCATCCAATAAACGTTGACTTATTTTTTTGCATAACTCAGCCTCTCCAATAATTACGGGTACAATCTGGCTTTTTGTCTCGATAAAAGGAATATTGGCCTGTCTCAATTTTTCCTGAAACGTATGAATACGCTCAAACAATTTTTCACGACGCCAATTCTGCTGACGAACCAAACGAACACTTTTTAATGCCGCTGCCACAACAGATGGGGGTAGGGAAGTCGTAAAAATAAATCCAGCCGCAGCCAATCGTAAATACTCAATAATTTCACGTTTCGCCGTTACATATCCCCCATGTACACCAAAGCCCTTTGCAAGGGTTCCTTCAATGATATCAACCTGATTCGCTACACCATCCCTTTGAGAAACACCTCCACCCTCTTTTCCATACAAACCGACAGCATGTACCTCATCTAAATAAGTTAAGGCATTATATTTGTGTGCCAATGCACAGATGGCCCCGATATCCGCAATATCGCCATCCATAGAATAGACACTTTCGAAAGCAATCAGTTTGGCAACATTTTTTGGAGCATTTGCAAGTTTATGTTCAAGATCCTGCAAATCATTATGTTTGAAAACCACACAATCAGCATTTTTAGCTCCTTTTATACCAGCAATCATAGAATTATGATTTTGCTGATCGGAAAAGGTCATCCAGTTCCCGGACATACTCGTTAGGATAGTTTGCAAACTCGCCTGGTTTGATACATAACCTGATACAAATAACAAACCCGCCTCTTTACCATGCAAGTCTGCAAGTTCAGCCTCGAGCGCTTCATGCAAGGGATGGGTTCCGGCAATATTTCTTGTCCCACCTGCACCTGCACCATATTTTTGAATAGCCATAATGGCGGCATTCATGACTTCAGGTTCAATTCCCATACCCAGATAATCATTGGCTGACCAGGCTATAATCGGGGTCTCCTCTTTTGCATTAATCTTTCTATCATAAACAGGATAATGCATTGACTGACGACTTAATGGGGTAAAACGCCGATACCGTCCCTGTTTCTCTATATCTCCAAGCGCCTCTTTGCAATAGGCATAAAAAGGATGTGAAGATATTATGGGTTCTGACACAATCTATTCTCCTATTTTAAATCCCTCGGGATTTAAATGATTCAACATGACAAAACATTGTCTGAATAACCAATCCATTACGTCCTCATATAGAACATATTAAAAATTATCCAATAACCTTATTGTATAGTGACTTGGACAACATTTTTCTTGACTCCACCATCTGCCTTGGCATTCATTTGAATTTGCTCCGCCTTGGCACCCGCTCGGATTATTTCATTTGCAATTGCCCTGCCTTCTTGCGCTGCAATATTAGTCATTTGCTCCTGCTGCATTACAGGATCAGATGAAATTGGGGTGACAGAAGTAATAACAAACAAGGCATCCGCTTTTCTTGACAACGCATCCTTTACCAAATTTGTCAAAGGTTTTTCCCATTGATCCTGGGGCGTTCCCTCTACAATTTCGATCGGTGGTGCGGGCGGAGGAGGTGGAGGTGGAGAAGGCGGGGGAATATAAGGAGCGGGCCTACGTCCTGCACTCGGGTTAAAAGTCCTTTGATCAACCAGCTTACAAGAACTTAATAAAAAAAAACCACTTAATAACAAGGAAACATAACGCAAATGACTGATCATAAAATTGACTTAAAGTGCAAAGTTGGAAAAGAACGCTAACAATCTCAATTAAACCTTAATAATTGATTTTACAATATAAAGAAATCCTTTACCCTTATATTTCTGTTATTCAATAATCGAATTTATTCAATTACCCGAAATAAACCGTAAACTAAGGCTGCTATTAACATGAAAATTTCATTAAAAAAATTTGATCCTACACTTGATTCATATAAAAGATTGATAATTCTGTGCAATCACAACCTCATTTAGCATATTGTTAAAAAAGCTAACAAAAGATCAAATTTGTGGTAAATTATTAAGATTAATATTCACGTTATCAAAAAAACGTGATTAAATAGAGTTAAAGACGAAGAAAAGTTTTTATATTAATTTTCACAAGACGATTCGCCTTGGAAAATCTTTTTAACCTTAAAGGGAGATTTAACAATCATGGCTATTAAACTTGCAATTAACGGTTTTGGACGTATTGGTCGCTTGGTACTACGCAGCATCATTGAAACCGAACGCACTGATGCGGAAGTCGTATTGATTAACGACCTTGGCAGCCCAGAGGCCAATGCTCACCTTCTCCGTTATGATACGGTTCACGGTCGTCTTCCTGCAGATGTTAAAGTCGAAAATAATACAATGACCATTACAACACATAATGGACGTAAAATTGGCCCAATCAAAATTACAGCCGAAGCAGATCCAACAAAACTTCCATTACAAGGTGTTGATGTTGCAATGGAATGCACAGGACGTTTCACAAGCAAGGAGGCCGCAAGTGCATTGCTTCAGGCTGGTGCCCGTAAGGTTCTTGTTTCCGCCCCCGCAAAAAATGTTGATGCAACCATTGTTTACGGTGTTAACCACAAAATTATCAATGGCAACATGACTGTCATTTCCAATGCATCATGTACCACAAACTGTCTTGCTCCTATCGCAAAGGTTCTTCAGGATACAATCGGAATTGAACGGGGCAGCATGTTGACCATCCACTCTTACACAGGTGATCAACGCACGGTTGACACATTACATAAAGATCTCCATCGTGCCCGTGCCGCTGCACAAAACATCATTCCGACAACAACTGGTGCCGCAAAAGCCGTTGCATTGGTTATTCCCGAATTAAAAGGGAAACTGGATGGAATTGCCATTCGTGTTCCAACACCTAATGTTTCTTATGTTGCTTTGGACTTTGTTCCCACCAAAACACCCGCCTCTGTTGAAGAGTTAAATGCCTATTTCAAAAAAGCGGCCGAAGGCGAGCTAAAGGGTATTCTTGGCTATAATGATGAACCACTCGTAAGTTCTGATTTCAACCATTGCTTTAACTCCTCAACCTTTGATGCAACACAAACCGGATTTATTGACAATGGTAAATTGATCCGTGTTGCTGGCTGGTATGATAATGAATGGGGTTTCTCAACCCGTATGACTGATACAGCTGTTGCCCTTGGGAATGCAAAATAATGGTTGAACAGAAAACTTTCAAAACCCTTGATGATCTTGATTGCAAAGGTAAGAAAGTTCTCTTGCGCGGGGATCTGAATGTCCCCATGCATGATGGCAGAATTACCGATACAACGCGTCTGGATCGTTTGGTCCCCACCATCAAGGAACTGGTTAAAAAAGGTGCAAAGGTTATTCTGTGCAGCCATTTTGCCCGTCCAAAAGGCAAGGTGGTTCCAGAAATGTCTTTAAAACCAGTCGGTGAAGCTTTATCCAATATCTTAAAACAGCCTGTGGCTTTTGCTGATAATTGTGTTGGCCCTGATGCCCAGAAAGCTGTCACGTCAATGAAAGACGGTGATATTCTCTTACTTGAAAACACCCGCTTTCATGCTGGTGAAGAAAAGAATGATCCAACGCTTTCTAGAGAGCTTGCTTCTTTGGCAGACGTTTATGTTGATGATGCTTTTTCAGCCTCCCATCGTGCCCATGCATCAACCGAGGGTGTTACCAAATTCCTGCCTTCATTTGCAGGTCGTCTAATGGAGGCTGAATTAAATGCATTGAATGCCGCCCTGGAACATCCTGACCGTCCAGTTGGTGCCATTATCGGCGGGTCAAAGATTTCCACAAAGCTTGATTTGCTTTCCAATATGATCAATAAGGTTGATGTATTGATTATTGGTGGGGCTATGGCCAATACCTTTCTTGCCGCTCAAGGTGTCAAGACTGGTAAATCCCTGCAGGAAGCCGACATGCATGAAACAGCTCGTGACATCATGGAAAAGGCAAAAGAACAAAATTGTAAAATTCTATTACCTGTAGATGTTGTTGTGGCCGCTGAATTAAAAAATAATCCAGCGACACAAACTGTTGATGTCCATGCCGTTCCCGATAACCAAATGATTTTGGATGTTGGGCCAAAAACGGTGAAATTACTTAACAAGTATCTAGCTGAGCTCAAGACCTTGGTATGGAACGGGCCTTTGGGTGCTTTTGAATTCACACCTTTTGATAAGGCAACCAATGAAGTGGCTCAAGAAGCTGCCAAATTAACCAAGGCTGGCAAGCTTAAAAGTATTGCTGGCGGCGGTGATACGGTTTCTGCCTTAAAACATGCTGGCGTTATCAATGAAATGTCTTATGTTTCAACCGCTGGTGGCGCATTTCTTGAATGGCTGGAAGGTAAAGCTCTTCCAGGTATTGTCGCCCTAACAACATTAGCTCAAGAAACAATGCCTTTATAGGTTTTTTAAAAAAACTTTTGAAACAAAAAAGGCTGATTTTTCAGTCTTTTTTGTTTTTCTACTTGAAATATGACAATCATATTCCCGATGAATTTTTTAATATCAATAGCAGTTTTATATTTTTCATAAGTATAAGTATAGGTTTTATAACTATCAACATCTGTTAAACCTCTATGAAAATTATGCCATTTTAACATAACAAAAATATTTTGTTTTCCATGAATTGGAAAAAATGGAAATATAAATAATCCTAAAATAATTTTTGCGATCTTGTTAACTGAAATCTTTTTACTTAAATCTATTGACTAGCCTTGGTTAACCCTAAATAATCTGCCAAACGATTAAATGCATTCAATCTTGCCTGATAACCATTTTGGCCTCCATTAACTTTACGTGTTACGGCCTTGACTGTAGCATCTGCTGAAATTGCAAGATCATGAACATTTGCAATATCAAACCAGTAAACAAATGCTGTCTCCACAGCATATTCATAATGATTTCTATCTGCAACCAAATCAGGATTGTTTAATAAATTATTAATATCATCGGGAAATTCTTGATGATGATAATCCTGCATTCTTCTATACAGATTTTTGCCTGTTATTTGAAGAAACCCCCTGCCTCTATATCTATATCCATCGCCACTTGCTTCATCACCATTCCCCATACGATCAGCATATACATAGTTACCTAATGCTTGTGGATGATGAGCATAATGAGAAGTTTGTGTCCACAATTTATCTCTTCGGACTCTTATTTTTTTGCATAATTTTTTTTTACACATCCGTAATGCTTGGTAACCAAATTTATCGCGCATTGCACTTACACGGTAATTTAAATTTTCCGCTATTGGTTGAAGTCCACTTTCAGCAGATATCTGAGATAGGAAATAAGCAATTTCCCGCTTATCTGTCATATTAAAATGATTGGCATTTCTATTAAGGTAAGGCAATGCTGTAGCGTTAACTCCATTCTTTCCTTTACCTGATGGATTTACAGCATCCAGCATACCAATCGTTATAATTTGAGGATAAACGGCATTATTGTTGCCTCACTTGCGGAGCCCTTTTGCTTTTCTCCTTCTTTTTGCCAGGGTTGAATAGATGACAGTTTCCTTTCAGCATGATTTATTGCAAGCGAGGTTGAAGAATCTTGGGTCAGCAAACCCGTAAAATTATTCAAGTATATTGAAGTTTTTTTACCGGGTGTTATAACACCATCAGGATGTGTATAAAATTTACTCTGAAACTCAATGATTGCCTTTTTTGTAAGCGAACCACATATTCCATCAACATCAATATATGATGCACCATGCCGTTTGAGTAACGACTGTACAATTATAACATCTTGACGGTTATTTACAGCATTACGCCCAACCGAATGACGAATGTTACGCATTTTAATTACTCATTGAATCCATTGACATTCATAATGATTTCTTTGGCGCTGCCTTCACAAACTCCAAATTCTGGATGATATTCAAAATAAACATCAACCGAGCAAACATCCTCATATTGATCTTCCGCATTGACAAATGAACTTTCTATGGTTACTTCATCGCTATAAAGAGGAAAAAATGGCGCTTTATATTGCTCAAACTGATCACTTGCCCAGGAATCATTAAATCTGACTATAAACGACTTGGCCATTTGCAGTGCTGGAACATATTCGTTTCCGACGAACATCAGGGTCATTGTAATCTGCGATCTTGACCTGAAAATCTTATGACGCCCCCGATAATAGCTTTCATTACTTGAAAGACGGTTTTCGTCAACGATATTCATGAGTATATAGGGTGCTTTGGGGGTTGAAACTCGGTTGCCGCGACCTTGTATAATCGTTAATTCAGTTCCTTTAATAGGGATAGCCTTTTTTATGAATTTTCCTACCAAATTATACATTTCTTTATAACTTAAAGTGTATAATTCTGGAAATTCTCCATCTTTGGGAGCAACAACCATGACTTTGACATGTTTATTATCCTTTTTACTCATAGAATTAAGGCTTTCTTAAATTTTTTGTTTTGGAAATTAATTGGAATATTGATGCTATTGTTTTGGCATCTATTGAAAAAATTCTATTGATAAAAAACAAAAAAACGACCTACTATCAAGGTCGCTTCATCAAACTATAATAATACTAACTTACTAAAATAATCTCAAAATCTGACAGAAAATTCAATAATGTTTGACTGTTTGTATCAATTTTTTTAGATATATTTAAGTGGCTTTTACAAATATAAACTATCAATCCGTTATCTCTAAAACCTATCCTTTTACAGATAACACATGATATATTCCAGAACGGCGATATTTTCAAAAATTAATCTAATAAGTATATTATATTTAAAATTACCAATTAATTTGTTTATAATGAAACGATATTTTTCAATAAAGTTGATAGCATAATACCAAATTGAATGTAGATAATCTTGCAACAATCGCTATCTACACGACCAAAAACTTAAATTGGGCTTAAATCTGCACTATCATCAAATTTTGCATAAAAAATCCGCCAAAACAAATATACTAAAACACCATATCATAACTGACCTAGTTTTTTCCTATATTCAACAATAATGAGTTCATTAAGAACAGTCTGTCTAGAATATTACTGACATTGACTACATATAAAATCATCAACAGAGCAATGACGGTAGAAAATTATAAATCCAGATGGATATTGGCTCCAAATCATTTGTAAAGGTAAAAATTTATATTGATAAATGATTATAAAAATAAATGATACTATAATTAAAATAGTGGTTAGGGCTCTAAATTAAAAAATTCTTTTTTTAAAAACATCTTCTACTAACATAAAAATACTGCCAACAAGAATTTGTGATAGTAAACCATAAATTCGCAATTTTGTTTTCAAATATTATGGAGCCATCAACGATATCCCTAGAAACCATTTATTATAGCAATAATCAAAATAATAGCTCAGTTATCAACATTAACTTCTGTAGTGGAAAGTTGAACTGTATCTCCCACCAATCCCTTGGCGAATTCTTCTGCAGAAAAATCGCGAAGATCTTCCGCCTTTTCACCAACTCCTACTGCATGGATTGGCAACTTAAATTTTTCAGCCAAGGCAATGACAATTCCTCCTCGTGCCGTACCATCCAATTTGGTAATGATTAATCCACTAACATCAACCATTTCCTTAAAGATACGAACCTGTTCAATTGCATTTTGACCTGTTGTGGCATCCAAAACCAATAAAACAGAATGCGGCGCCGTTTCATTAAATTTACGCATGACACGAATGATTTTGGCAAGCTCCTCCATCAGAGCACTTTTATTATGCAAACGACCTGCCGTATCAATCAACAGCAAATCTGTTTGCTCATTTTTTGCACGTTTCAGGGCTTCAAAAGCTAAACCCGCCGCATCTGCTTGCGGTTTTCCTGATATAACCGATACACCAACCCGATCACCCCACACTTGCAATTGTTCCACTGCTGCCGCACGAAAAGTATCCCCGGCAACCATCATCACCTTAAGCCCCTGATCAGTAAAAAACTGTCCCATTTTTCCAATCGTTGTCGTTTTTCCTGTCCCGTTTACGCCAACCATCAAAACAACATGGGGTTTCAAATCAGGATTGGGCTGAAAGGGTACGGTAACTGGTTTTAGAATCTTGGAAATTTCTTCTGCAAGAGCCTGTTTTATTTCCTGATCCGTAACTTCCGAACCGAACCGGGTCTTACGAAAGGATTCAATAACATTTTCCGCTACTTCTGGCCCAAAATCAGCAGAAATTAGAATATCCTCCAATTGTTCAAGTGATTCATCATCCAATCGTCGTTTTGTAAAAACAGATGTTAAGTTGTTTCCCAATTTTTGTGTTGAACGGGAAAGCCCCTGTTTAAGACGAGAAAAAAAACCAAGCGCCATTTATATTCTTTCTACTATAATACCATCAGAATTACCCGAAATTACACGGGCTGTAATAATTTCACCGGGAATTGCCTCCTTACCTGTTAAGGTTGCTGCGGAAAATTGTTCACTGTGACCACGATCAACCGTTTCCATCAAGATGGAAACCGTTTTATTAATAAAATATTCATGATATGAACTGGCTATTTTTGCACCCAAATTTCGCAACCGGGCCGCACGCTCTTTCCTTACGGAAACTGCAATGGCTGGCATCTGGGCCGCAGGTGTGCCCTTTCTTTCACTATAGGGAAAAACATGAAGATAGGGAATGGCAACTGTCTTTAGAAAATCGTATGTCTCCTGAAAATACGATTCATCCTCCGTCGGAAAACCTGCAATAATATCGGCACTTAGTCCGATATCAGGGCGTATTGAACGAAGTTGTTCAACCAATGACCCAACATCTTTGGTTTGATGACGTCGCTTCATCCGTTTTAATATCATGTCGGAACCTGCCTGAAGCGACAAATGAAGATGGGGCATAAAACGAGATTCACTGGCCATTAAATCCCACAAAACCGGATCCATACCAATTGGATCAATTGATGATAATCTTAACCTTTTTAATTCCGGAACATCTTTTAGAATAGCCTTACACAGATCCCCCAACCTTCCTTTATGTTTCAGATCCCTTCCCCATGAAGCGATATCAACTCCTGTAAGAACAATCTCATTGTATTGCTGTTGGGTCAAAGCTTTTACCTGATCAACCACTCCCTTAACAGAAACAGACCGGGAAGGTCCCCGCCCAAAAGGGATAACACAAAAAGTACAACGGTGATCGCATCCCTGCTGAATTTGAACAAAAGCCCTAGTCCGACCGGTAAAATCAGTTACAATCCGTCCCACGGTATTTTTCACCGTCATGATATCGGAGACCTGATTTCCTTGAGATAAAGCTGCCTCTGTCCAATTTTCCCCTTTTAACTTGTCTTCATTCCCCAATATTTGCTTCACACCCGGTAATGAAGACCATTGTTCAGGATTGATTTGTGCGGCACAACCTGTGACAATAATACGTTTTTCGCTATCTTTTCGGTGTAGCCGACGAATTGCCTGTTTTGCCTGCCGTTCTGCCTCAGCTGTCACGGCACAGGTATTGACAATAACGACATTATCAAGTTGCTCGGCATGCTGGCTCATTACCTCACTTTCATAACGGTTAAGCCTGCATCCAAAGGTAATGATCTGCGGTTTGTCCTTTTGGGTCTTTGACGTCATAAAGGGTAATGATCCAAATTAAATTGCCCGGTAAAAGAAAAATGAACAGGACCTGTCATCAATACATCATTAGAGGCTTCATCCCATTCAACAATCAAATTCCCACCATCCATTCTTACCTCGCAATAACGATCAGCCAAACCTCGCCGAACCGCATTCACAACAGAAGCACATGCACCGGAACCACAAGCCAGTGTTAACCCTGCACCGCGTTCCCAAACACGAACCCGCATGTTTTGACGATCCAGCATCTGTACAAACCCTATATTTGCCCCTTCCGGAAACAAGGGGTCTTTTTCCAGAACCTGACCGCAAAATACAGGATCGACCGTAGATAAGTCCTCAACGAAAAATGTTACATGGGGATTTCCCATAGAAACCGCTGCTGGTTCCCCGGATAATGGCAAATATAAACTATCAACATCACGTTGTAGTGGAATATCACGCCAATTCATTTTTGGCTGTCCCATATTTACTTTTACTGTAAAAGCATCAATGACCTCGGTTGGCAATAACCCAGCGCTGGTTTGTAAGGTAAAATTCTTACGTTGAAATTTATCATGCAACCATGCCGTGACACAGCGTGAACCGTTTCCACAGGCACCGGCCTCATCACCACCAGGATTGAAAAAACGAACATAAACATCGGCTTTTTTATCTTTTGGAGCAGATAATATAATCAACTGATCACAGCCAATCCCATAACGACGATCACATAGTTCGGCAATACGATTATTATTTAGCTGAATTCTGTTGACAGAATTATCGATAATGACAAAATCATTACCGATACCATGCATTTTACTAAAAGAAATATCCATTATTATTCTAACGTAACTATTGGTACTTAACTTGACTTAATTTATCAATGTAACACAAAAAACGCCAATTTTTTATGCCCATGACCGAATTAAACAATTTCCATCCCCATTCTTTTGATATTGCTGGTACAGAAAATGATCTTGAATATTATACGCATCATAAACCTGCACCTCTTATCGACCAAGGGGGATATAAAACTATTGAAGCCTTATATCATACTCTCATACAAAAAGGCGATACCATCCTTGACCTAATGTGTGGATCAAACAGTCATATTCCCGCGAATGTTCCATACCAAGATTTAATCGGTATTGATATCGATAACAATGCCTTGCAACAAAATCATCAATTAACAAAAAAAATTCTTCAGGACATTAACCAAAATTTATCCCTTCCTTTACAAGATAACAGTGTCGATTATATTTGCCTGTGCTCAGTCATTGAATATTTGCGAAATCCTTTCGCTATTCTTGAGGAATGCTATCGGATATTAAAGCCTCAAGGCAGAATAATCTTTTCTTTTTCCCCCCGATATTTAGCGACCCGCACCATTGCCTTATGGCAGGCACTTGATAACGGGGAGCGCCAGCGCCTTATCAAAATTCTTCTGAAACGATCAGGATTCAACAATTTCGATCAGGGAGAAGTGCATCCACCCGATAATCAGCCTCTCTGGAAAAGCAGCATATATAGTGTTGTTGCCAGTAAAATTTAATTTATGCTAATCATATTGGAATGAATCTGTAATGCGTCAACCCGTTTGTTATCTTCCCCATGGGGGCGGTCCGTGTTTTTTTATGGATGATCCTTATAATATATGGACCAATATGGGTGATTTTCTACATAAATTCCCTAAAACATTACCTAAAAAACCAGATGCCATCGTTGTCATTGCGGCTCATTGGGAAAGCGATCCGATCAAAATCCACCATCACCCAAATCCATCCTTGTATTATGATTATTATGACTTTCCCGAACATACTTATCAATTACAATATCCAGCATCAGGGTATCCGCTTCTTGCCGAACAAATCCATACCCTTTTAACAGAACAGCATATTCAAAGTGAATTTGAAGAAAAAAGAGGATGGGATCATAGTGTTTTTATTCCCTTAAAAGTCATGTTTCCTGATGCCGATATTCCAATTGTGGAAATATCGCTACATAATAACCTTGATCCGGCATACCATTTTAATATCGGTCGGGCCCTTTATCCGCTACGCAATAAAAATATTTTAATTATGGGAAGTGGGATGAGCTATCATAACCTGCCCTTTTTATTTTCTGGTCAAGGCACTAGAGAGGCATATGCTTTTGATAACTGGTTAACCGATGTCATTTCCCTCCCCGCTTGTGATGATCGTGATAGATTATTGATTGAATGGGAAAAAACCGCCGGCGCACATTCGGCTCATCCACGTACAGAACATCTTCTACCCTTGATGGCGGTTTCTGGCGCAGCAAGACAAGATCATGGAAAATGTATATTTAAAGATATAATTTTACATAAACCAATTTCTGCTTACCAATTTGGTTGATTATTATCAAAACAGAAAATATTCCCTTAATCATGCTTTAGTTTTTAACATATTCTACAGTATTAAATAATACTGACATTAATTTTCTTTTTTTATAAAAATTGTTTCATGATAATACAAAATAAATCCTTAAATATTTATTTTTAAGTTTGAAAAAATTTGTATTTAGAATATTTTATAAATATTGTAGATATGTTTTAACCTAATAAATATTGATAAACCGCTTTATGATATTATATCAACCTTGAATGTATCTGATAATACCCCCATTTCACTCATTCTGTTTTTACAATTTCCCACAAAACCTTCATTTATTTAACAAAATCCACTTTGTTATATAGTTGATTTTTTGTTTAGATTTATAACCTACGTTTCGGATTCCTATATGCCATTTACTCAAATTCATTCCTCCCTTGCAAAAGCTATAGAAAATAAAGGCTATACAGCCTTGACTGCTGTTCAACAGGCTGTTCTTGAACAACAGAATAATGAACAAGATTTACTTGTATCTGCTCAAACCGGTTCAGGTAAAACCGTGGCTTATGGAATTGCCATGGCAACAACATTACTTGCTAATAAAGATCAGTTTGCTGCTGCAAAATTACCGCTAGCCCTGATTATCGCTCCCACTCGCGAATTAGCGTTACAAGTTCACCAAGAATTATCCTGGCTATATACAAATACCAAGGCCAAGATTGTAACCTGTATTGGCGGAATGAATGTTCGTAAAGAAGCTTATGCACTGGAAAAAGGCTGTCATATCGTTGTGGGAACACCCGGACGACTTTGTGATCACGTACGGCATAATCATCTTGATCTATCTGGCCTGGACACAATTGTTCTTGATGAAGCAGATGAAATGTTGGACTTGGGTTTTCGTGATGAACTGGAGGAATTATTATCCGCATGTCCATCAAATCATAGAACCCTGCTTTTTTCTGCAACCATTGACAAAGATATTGAAAACCTGGCCCGACGATATCAGAAAAAAGCATTGAGAATTAATACAGTTCCCACCAATCAGCATAGAGACATTGAATATCACGCTTCTTTGATTCACCCAAAGGAGGTTGATAACGCCGTTATTAATTATTTACGTTTTATTGACAGCCCCACAGCAATGGTTTTCTGTGCCACCCGAGAACTCGTTCGTCATATGCAATCAACTTTGATTGAACGGGGTTTTTCATGTGTTGCCCTTTCTGGCGATCTTGGACAGGAAGAACGAAATCATGCCATTAAAAGTCTTCGTTCTGGTCAAATACGAGTCTGTGTTGCCACTGATGTCGCTGCCCGTGGTTTGGATCTGCCCACTCTGGATCTTGTCATTCATGCTAGCCTTCCAACCAATTCCGCCACCTTATTGCATCGTTCAGGAAGGACTGGACGTGCCGGAAGAAAAGGTCGGTGCGTGTTAATTGTTCCTTCAAATCAACGCAATCGTGCCGAACGCCTATTGGCTCACGCTAAAGTAACAGCAAGTTGGGAAAACCCGCCTGATATGATGGCCATCCGTGAAAAGGATAACCAGCGTCTTCTTTCCAATCCTGTACTTTTAAGCAGCAAGGATATTATGGAAGAAGATCAACCTTTGATTCAGCAGTTGATTGAACAGTTCAATCTTAATGAACTTGCGAATGCTGTCATTTCATTTTATCGTTCAATTATTCCTAATCCCGAGGAAATTACAAACATATCCCTGCAGAAACAGCGCTCCGCCCCTTACAATAAGGAAAATAGAAGACAAAAATCATCAGAAAAATACGCATTTACAAACGGGGTCTGGTATGAAATTCCAGTTGGTCGAAATGAAAAAGCAGATCCTAAATGGCTTATTCCAACCATTTGCAAATCTGGTAATATCCAGAAAAAAGATATTGGAAATATTCGTATTTTTGATAACGCCACAAAATTCGAGATTTCCTCGGAAAAAAAAGATATTTTTAACAAAAATATTGCAAATGACAAATCCGTAAACATTTACCAAACGTCAGCCCCGTCTATTGGGGAAGGTGATAAAAAACCGGATTACAGGCGCAAAAGAAAAAATGGGTCGGATTTAAAAAAAACAAGAACCAGAAAGAAAACCGATTTTAAATACAAAGATAAATCGGGTCCATCATCTTCATCAAGAAAACGCAAAAAATAAATAAAGGGGCTTATGCCCCTTTACCAAATTCGTGTCACAAATTAAAAATTTAATTTGAAAATGGATGTGTCAAATCATGTATATCCTGTTTTGTATTATTTTTTAAATCTTTCCATTCCTGACGTCTTTGTTCCTGACGATATTTCATTTCTCTTCTGGGTTCATTCAGACGATCCTTGAAATCCTGCTTTTGTTGATTCCAACGTTCTCTCTGATCCCTTTGATAATCCCTATAACGATCCATACGTTCCTGTGCTTCTCTTCTGGGTTCATTCAGACGATCCTTGAAATCCTGTCTTTGTTGATTCCAACGTTCTCTCTGATCCCTTTGATAATCCCTATAACGATCCATACGTTCCTGTGCTTCTCTTTTGGGTCCATTCAGACGATCCTTGAAATCCTGTCTTTGTTGATCCCAGCGTGCTCTCTGATCCCTTTGATAATCCCTATAACGATCCATACGTTCCTGGTTTTGCTGCATACGATCGCGAATTGCCTGATTATGCTGTGTAACACGGTTATGAAAATTATCTTCCTTTTGTTGCAAATTCTGTATTACATCCTGAGCATGAACCTGAGAGACCAAATTCCCCATCATAAATACACTTAAAAAACTTGCAGAGATAATTAAACGTTTTGACAACATTTTCTTTCCTTCTTTATGAATCTAATCATCTTAAATCAAAACAAAATTCGGGCTATATTAAGGCATTAATGTAACAATAAATATCATAAACAGCTCCTGAACTGAATGAAACAAAAGGATGAAAAGTTATTAAATACCATCAAACCGATCCATAGCCGATGTTACATGTTTATTGTCATTTCACGAAATTGACAATAAAACCGCTTCCAACCTTTGCCAATCTGCTTGCCTGTATAACAATCCAAAACGCAACCAATTGGGATTATAATCAAATTTGCGTACCCAAATCCCATGAGAGGCCAAATGTTTCCATATATCATTCGCAGACCGATGATAAAATAAGCGAAATAAAAGCGTCCCACCCACAAGATTAAAGGAATGACTTTGCAAAAAAGCATCCAGACGTTTTTGTTGAATTCTCAATTTTTTTTCAGTTTCAATTTTCCACAAACCATCTTGTAAGGCCTCAGCAGCTATATGCAAGGCGGGTCCATTTACAGGCCATAAACCAAGCATATATCGTATTCTTTGAACAATTTCAGGTGAAGCCAGCAAAAATCCAACCCTTAACCCAGCCAAACCAAAAGTCTTTCCAAAAGATCGCAATACCAACAATCCTGGTGAAGGTAATAAATAAGCCATACTCTGCCCTGAAAAATCCATATAAGCTTCATCAAGGATAAGATGATTACCGGATGCACTCCATTTTTTTATCAGGGACTCTAACCTGGCCATATCAATTTTCCGACCATCTGGATTATTTGGATTACAAATAACCCCCACTACATTTTTTTGGAGGCAAAGCGTCTCAAAATCTTCAAAATTAACGACCCGTGTTACTTTTACCCCAGCCTGCCACCAAGATGAAATATACTCTTCATAGGTGGGATATAAAACATAAACCTCTTTTGCATTAAGCACAGTCGGCATTAACGATATCAAGATTTGGGTACCAGGCGCAAGCGCAACACAAGATTTATTCTTGCAACCATAATAGTCTGCAGCAATCTGCCGCAAATTTTCTTCATGAGAATAAGAGGGCAATTTTTCATATAAAGATATATCTAAAGAGGAAAATGGATAGCTGTAAGGGTTAATTCCTGTTGATAAATCCAGCCATGATCCCGTAACCTCCGGAAAAAGCTTTTTCGCTTGGTCAAGGTTCCCCCCATGTTGAATATTCATATATTTATCTATATCCACTTTATTTAATTTATAGTTAAAACCATCTAAATTATGAAAATATCAATAAATCCACATGGCAGATTATGACAATTTAAATGATAAAGATTTTAAACATATTTTACAGAAAACGTAATATTGAAATCATGATTATTGCGCTCATGATTGACATGATATGGGGCGATCCAGAGAAAATTTATAAAAAAATTCCGCATCCGATATGTTATGTTGGAAAATTAATTTACTTTCTGGAACTTAAGCTCAATAAAAAAAATAAAAATGCAAATATTCAGAAAAGAAATGGTTTCATCACTTTATTTTTTAACTTTCTAGTCCCGGGATTAATAGCCCATCTTTTCCAAAAATTTGTATTTGCCTTTTTTCGTCCGTCTTTAGCAACTTTTTTATCAGGGATTTTAGGCAGTATTTTCATTGCACATCGCTCACTTTACGAACATGTTCACGCAGTTAGGGAAAAAATTGATCAAAATGATCTGGCAGGTGCTCGTATTGCGTTGAGTCACATTGTTGGAAGAAAAACAGATAATCTCAATATGTCGGAAATCTGTTGTGCAACCATTGAAAGTTTGGCTGAAAATTTTTCGGATGGTGTAATATCTCCTGTTTTTTGGGGATATATTGGAGGATTACCCGGACTACTTGTTTTTAAATCAATTAATACTGCAGATAGCATGATCGGGCATTTAACAGAGCAATATCGGAATTTCGGCTACGCTTCAGCCAAAATGGATGATTACATGAACCTTGTTCCAGCACGACTATCCGCCCTTCTGATTTTACTTACAAATCCTAAAAAATTATTCCATAATCTAAAACCCGTTTGTAAAGATGCGCGAAAACACAATTCACCCAACGCTGGATGGCCAGAAGCAGCCATGGCTTACACTCTTAATATTCAGTTATTATGTCCACGCCACTATAAAGACCATATTGTTGAATCCCCACGAATAGGCCGAGAACGTAGTCAATTATATTCCGAGGATATTTGTAAAGCCTGTAAAATTTATTATTATGCAAGTTTTATAAAATTAGTTGTTTTAATAGCATTATACAAAATAATGACGTATTTTAAATAAATAATAAAGGATTTTATATTGCTAAATTATAATTACATATGATATAAATGTTCAGGTTTTTTAGAAAAAATAATTATATTAATATTTTATATTTATTAAATCGATAAAACCCTACTTGCAGAGATTATTATAATCTCTCAAACCACCTAGCTACTTAACTTTATACTTAACCTTCTCAAATATTTGAGGAGGTTCTTTTTATACGATAATAATAATTATTACAACGAAATTAAATTGTCAACTAAAATATTATCATTTATGAAATTCGCCCAATTATTCATCACCGAATCAAGCTGTTGTTCATACAATATTCCATCTCCTGATGAACCGAAATATGACAATAAATAATCCCTTACTTCATCACAATGAAAAATTCCGTGAAGATAGGTTCCAATCACTTGCCCATTGTCAGAAATGGCTCCCTCAACCCGAGAATCATCCAAATAGGCAAAAGGCTTGTAGGTGCCATGATGTTTTGTCTGCCCTACATGCATTTCATAGCCTTCGCAGTCAATATCTTTTAAAGCCAAATGACCTTTAACCGCCTCTAATTTTTTTTCTGAGGACAGAATCGTGTCACTTTTAAAAAAACCCAGCCCCTTTATCCGACCATTACTCGATTCTTCAATGCCTAAAGGATCAAGAATCTGTTGTCCCAACATTTGATAGCCGCCACAAATTCCAAAAACATATCCCCCTCTCCTGACATGCGCCTTTATATCGATATCCCAACCAGTTTGATATAGAGTATTCAAATCTGAAATAGTATTTTTCGATCCGGGAATAATTATCACTTTGGTAAAAGCCGGGACAACTGATCCCGGAGAAATAAATTCAAGCAGAATATGCGGCTCATTTTTCAGAGGATCAAAATCATCAAAATTTGCAATATTTGGCAACAATAAAACAGAAATATGCAACTTGCCATATTGATATGATGATTTATCTGCTTTTAAGTCTGCGGCATCCTCAGCAGGCAATTTTCTCAATTCATCAAAAAAAGGCAACAAACCGCAATTTTTCCATCCTGTCTTATGGCTTATCCACTCCATTGTTTCCGTAAATAGGGAGGGATCCCCACGCATTTTGTTTACGATAAACCCTTTAACCAATTTTAAATCATTTGGCGGTAAAATTTTATGCGTTCCAATCAAACTGGCAATAACACCACCACGATCAATATCACCAATTAATATAATAGGTGCTTTCACAGCCTGCGCAAACCCCATATTGGCAATATCGTTTTTCCGTAAATTTATTTCAGAGGCGGATCCAGCCCCCTCGATTAATATGATATCTGCTTTCCGTTTTAATAAATTAAAGCTTTCCGTAACATAGTCCAATAATTGCGGCTTAATTTCCTGATATTCCCTTGCCGATGCCTGCCCCCATATTTTGCCCTGAACAACTATCTGTGACCCTTGAACATTATGCGGCTTAAGCAAAACCGGATTCATATGAACAACAGGATCAACCCTACAAGCAAAAGCTTGCAAAGCCTGTGCCCGTCCAATCTCACCCCCGTCTACCGTTACCGCCGCATTGTTCGACATATTCTGTGGTTTAAAAGGTAAAACATTATATCCTTTATTTGTCAGGGCCCTTGCAATTCCAGCAACCAGAACCGATTTTCCCACGCTTGAACCTGTTCCCTGAAACATCAGGATTTTAGCCATTAGTACTCTATCCCTTTTTGTGCCTTGATACCAGCATTGAATGGATGTTTGATTAATTTCATTTCTGTGACCATATCTGCTGCATCAATAAGCTTTTGGGAAGCATTGCGACCTGTTATAACAACATGCTGCATTTTGGGGCGCTGTTGTAAATCCCTTATAATCTGGTCAGGGTCAAGATAATTGTAACGTAGAGCTATATTCAATTCATCCAAGACAATCAGCGATATATCTTCACGGTTCAAATAGTCCAACGCCAACGACCAGGCCGCCTGACAGGATTCAATATCCTTTTGTTTATCTTGGGTGTTCCAGGTAAAACCTTTACCTAAAGTATGCCATTCAAGCAAATCAGGAAAAAATTCAACCATTCTTTGCTCACCCGTTTTCCACTCAGGTGCTTTGATAAATTGAATAACAACACTTTTAAATCCGTAACTCAAATGACGAAACAAAAGACCGAAAGCAGCCGTTGACTTGCCTTTTCCCGTTCCGGTATGCACCATCAACAGCCCTTTTTCTTCTGTCTTGGAGGCAACAATGGTTTTTTGCAATTGTTGCCTTTTTTGCATTTTTCGTTTGTGATGAAGCGCATCATCATTCATATCAATTTTCCTGTTTCAACTAAATTTTAATATTCAGGGGACATCCGGCAACAACCATCGTAAATTTATGAGCAATGGCTGCCATTTTCTGATGTAAAATTCCCGCTTCGTTAATAAATTTTCTCGCTAACGCATTATCTGGAACAATACCCTGTCCAACCTCATTACTGACAATAATAATATTTCCATGAAATGTCGTTAATGCGGAAAGAAATTTATCAGTCTCCTCTTTTATATTTCGGTTATCCATTAATAAATTGGTCAACCATAAAGTTAGGCAATCGACCAGAATTGAATGAACATTATTCGTATTTATAATATCTGCAAGATTGATGGATTCCTCTATGGTTTGCCATCCCTGTCCTCTTCTTTTCTGATGAACGGCAATTTTTTCCTGCATTTCATGATCCATGCAACGCGCCGTTGCAAGATAAATCCACGGTGCCGGATAAAGCATAACCTGATTTTCGGCAAATCTGCTTTTCCCCGATTTCGCCCCACCCAATACAAAATGAATCATGATTCCATTACTTTTTGTAAATATACCTTTCTTCTAAAAAGATATACCATATTCGTACACGTATCACCTGCTTAAACCCCTTGTAAAAAGGAAAAACTATGAAACCTCAAATTCTCCAATTAGTACCTGTCTGCAAAAAATTCCAGGAACAAATCAATACTCGATTCACCAATCATATTAGCCTTAATAAATTGCCTGATTCTCCTGAAATTCTCAAAAAAATCGAGGCTGTAATTACAAATGGTGTTATTGGTGCTCCATCAGATATGCTGGATCAACTTCCTAATCTAAAACTCGTGACAGTGCATGGGGTGGGATATGACAATGTTGACTTGCAGAAATTAAAAGAACGTCAAATCAAACTAAGTATTGCTACAAATGCACCAACTCAGGACGTGGCAGACATGGCAATCGCATTATTATTGGATGTATCCCGTCAAATAACCCTGCGTGACCAATATGTACGCAAAAATGAATGGGAAAAAGGAAACTATCCTTATCAAGGAAGTTCCATTTCCAATAAGAAAATAGGAATCATGGGAATGGGTCATATTGGTCAGGCCATTGCCCAACGTTTACATGCATTTGATAATGAAATTGCCTACACAGCAAGACATCAGCGTCCTGAAGTAAAATGGAAATTTATTCCCTCCTTGATCGAATTGGCCAAAATATCAGATATCCTAATAATTGCCGCCAGCGGTGGTCCCTCATCAAAACACGCTGTTAATCGCGAAATACTTGAAGCACTTGGTGAAAGAGGGTTCGTCATTAATATCGGGCGCGGCAGTATCATTGATGAAAATGCATTGATAGACTGTCTGAAAAACAAAAAAATAGCTGGAGTCGGACTGGATGTTTTTGAACATGAACCTCATGTTCCAGAAACCTTACGTTTGTTAAAAAATGTTATCATGACCCCTCATTCAGCAGGCGCGACTTATGAAACCTCAAAACGTATCGGCGCAAAAATCCTAAATTCCCTGGAATGTTTTTTTAAAGGTGAAAACCTCCCTGATGAAGTGCATTTTTAAAAATCAATTTTTCAAAAATTGAAGAAATACAAAAACATGTAACTCAACTCTATCTAATGTTCACTCTTTCCTGACCCTGTTCTTTAATGGATCAGGAAAGATATCCCTCTTCCCATAATTATTTTCAAGTTAGCATTTAGGTTTGGCTAGGCATTTTCTACAAATAAATATTTTTTTCAACACCTCCATACCTTTTCACCCAACTTCTCTTGGACACATCCATCCACTCAATCACCAATTCCACCTCTGTTCGATTATTTTCGATTAACCGGGCATTCGGTTCATCCGTTTGTTCAACCCAGGTCTTTGCCTCTTTAGGCGTACGACCGAAATAGCAATGCCGATTGATTAAACGTTGCTGCCGTTCCTGTTGAGGTGCCATAACAAACCATTTCTCATCAAACAATTCAACCAGATTTTGCCAGTCCCCTTGTGTCAAACATAAATAATTACCCTCGGTAATGATCAACTCTGTTTCAGGAAAAACGGGAATGGAACCGGCAATTGCCTCTTCAATGGTTCGATCAAATTCCGGGGCATAAATGACTTCATCATGCTTTTGATTTCTCAGTCTCTGAAGTAAGGCAAAATAGCCTTTCACATCAAATGTATCCGGTGCCCCTTTACGTTCTTTACGACCCAATCTTTCCAATTCTTTATTTGCCAAATGAAAACCGTCCATCGGAACAAGAACCGAGCAGTCTGGTAAGGCTTGCTGCAAAAGACGGGCAACCGTTGACTTTCCCGATCCTGGAGCACCTGCGATGGCCAAAATTTTACGCATTCCCTCTGCACAAAGCGCCTTTGCCCTTTCTACATAAGAAACAGGCAAAATTAAGTCTTCCAATGGTGTCTCACTTTTATACTGCATTTCAACCTATTCTATCAAAACAAGGAATCTCATAATATTTAATAATATATCGTGACGTTGTATTTCAACAAACGTCTCTTGCCTTGGTTTTGTAAAAATCGTAAATTCAATCTTTCACAACAATTTATGTAATTTCCGATTAAAGGTTTTTTATGCAACCCTCTCGCATCCCGGCAACCATTATTACAGGTTTTCTTGGTTCAGGAAAAACAACCCTATTGCGTTCAATCATGAAAAAAAACGTCAATAAGCGAATAGCCATTATAGTTAACGAATTCGGCTCTCTGGGTATTGATGGTGAGATCCTAAAAAAATGTGCTGTTCCAGGATGTGAGGAGGAAAATATTGTTGAACTGGCAAATGGATGTATCTGCTGCACAGTTGCGGATGAATTTCTACCAACAATGGAGTCATTATTAAACCGTCCGTCTCCACCTCAACACATCATTATAGAGACATCCGGACTGGCATTACCAAAACCTTTAATCAAGGCGTTTAACTGGCCTGATATCAAAACCAAAATGACTGTTGATGGTGTGGTTACTGTTGTGGATTCCCCCGCTGTTATTGCTGGACGTTTCGCGGATGACCCAGAAAAAATCGCTCAACAACGTCAGGCTGATCCATCACTCGATCATGACAATCCCCTGCAGGAAGTTTTTGAAGATCAGCTTAACTCCGCAGATCTTGTCCTTCTCAATAAGGTGGATCTCATTACCTCAGAACAGCTTGAGTATCTAACTGATGAAATTAAAAAACAAATTCCAAAAGCCGTGAAAATTCTGCCTCTTTCACACGGAAAAATCGAGCCAGAAGTGATCCTGGGTATTCACGCCGAGGCTGAAAATGATTTACAGACACGTCCCTCTCATCATGATAGTGTGGATGAAGATCATGAACATGATGACTTTACAAGTTTTGTTGTCGATATTCCTCCAGTATCGAGTCCAAAAGCCTTGGAAAACAAACTCCTTCAACTCACAAACCTGCACGATATACTACGCATTAAGGGTTATATCCAAATTATCGATAAACCGATGCGCCTTGAAATACACGGGGTTGGGGAACGCTTTAGTTATCATTTTGACCGTCCATGGTATCAAGATGAACATCCTCAAGGAAAATTAATCATCATTGGACAGAAAAGCATCAATCAAAAGGCCATTCAGGCAGCCTTGGAAACACAAATTTAATAATGCATATCCTGGTTCGAGAAATTACAAGTCTGGATGAACAGGCACCGGCTGAAGATTTGCAACATGAACCAGCCGATATTGTCTTTCTGTCCTTTTCCGATAATGACCTGAATGTGATGGCGAATTGCATAGCGCAGCAACCTGAAAATTCTCCATCAATACAGCTAGTTTCTCTTAACCGTCTTCGTCATCCAATGTCTGTCGACCTCTATCTGGATCAGACAATCAGCAAGTCCAAATTCATAATTTTAAGATTATTAGGAGGAATTGAGGCATGGCGCTATGGTACGGAAGAAATCCACAACTTATGTCAGTCCTATCACATTCCCCTAGCCATTATTTCTGGTGAAAATTATGAAAATCCCCATCTTGATAATCTTTCCACTATTCCCAGAAACCTGTTAAATCAATTCAAGGAGCTGTTCCTAGCTGGTGGAAAAGAAAATTACAGTCACATCCTAAATCTTGCCGCCCATCATCTTGACCATAAAATAGGGCAATCAATTACCCCACACATTTTACCGATGGTTGGGGAATATCCCTTACCTTATCCATTTCATGCCCATCAAAATCTAGCGGTAATATTGTTTTACCGCTCTCATTTGCTGGCCAACAATATCAAACCTATTCTTTCCCTCGCACAATCCTTATTCAGAAAAAGCATAAATATCAAGGCTGTTTATCTAACCTCTCTAAAAGACCCAGAAATTTCCCATTGGATTGGACAATATCTCTACCAAAATCACCCAACAATAATTTTAAACGCCACATATTTTTCTATACAGCAAGATTATAATCATTCCCTTTTTAGAACATTTAATGTGCCAGTCCTGCAAATTCTTCAGCCTAGTAACAGTAAACATTTATGGAAAAAAAGTTTTCGTGGCCTATCCCAAACCGATCTTGCCATCCAGGTTGTTTTACCTGAACTTGACGGTAAAATCTCGACAACTGC
The DNA here is from genome assembly GCF_009734185.1 of Commensalibacter melissae. NCBI lineage: Bacteria > Pseudomonadati > Pseudomonadota > Alphaproteobacteria > Acetobacterales > Acetobacteraceae > Commensalibacter > Commensalibacter melissae. Next base: position 1,674,564 of record NZ_CP046393.1, read on the forward strand.
CATAGGATTTAAAAAAGAGAAAAATAACCAAACACGGTATGAACCTTATCAAAAAGGAATAGATCTCGTTACAAACCGTGTTAACGGATGGGTTAATTTAAGAAAAAAAAACAATCATGACAAGAAAATTGCTATTATCCTTTCAAATTACCCGGGTGTCAGCGGACAAGAAGGGCATGCCGTCGGTTTGGACAGCTTTGCCAGTCTTGAACATATTTTACAATGGTTGAAAAAGAATGGATATCAAACAGGATCCGTAATTCCCGACTGTAAAAATTTAATCCAGATTTTATGTCAGTCAGGTACCAGGGCCACTTTATCCCTGACTGATTATAAACAATATTTTTCCACACTTTCGACGACATTCAGAGAAAGAGTTTTGGCATACTGGCCAGAATTTGAAAAAGATGAAACGCTGCAAAAAGAAAATTTTACCATACGATATATTCAATTAGGCCATATCATCTGCGCGATCCAGCCTGAAAGAGCTGATTCAAAAAATCATAAAAACACTTATCATGATCCAGATATTCCACCATGCCATGGTTATATCGCTTTCTATTTATGGTTACGCCATCATGAATCCATTGATGCCATCATTCATCTGGGAACACATGGTACACTGGAATGGCTACCAAGCAAGGCAACCGCAATTTCCGATCATTGTTCCCCTGCTGTGTTGCTAGGGGGCTTACCCGTCATCTATCCCTTTATTGTTAACAATCCAGGTGAGGCAGCCTGCGCAAAAAGACGTCTCGGTGCTGTTACCATCGGACACTTAACGCCTCCTGTCAATAAGACAATCCTTAGCGGCGATGCCGCAGAACTAGAACGGTTAATCGATGATTATGCTGAAGCTGATGGTTTGGACCATCGACGCAGCAAACTTCTTCTCGGGACTATTCTGGATAAAGCAGAATCCTGCGGTTTATTGGCTGAAACAGGCATCAACCGCAAGGAAAGCGGAGATGAGGTCGCCCTGAACCATCTGGATGCCTATTTATGTGATGTCAAGGATTTGCAAATACGGGAAGGGTTACATATTTTTGGTAAACCTCCAATTCAATTCCAGCATCTTCTAGAAACAATAAAACATTATGCCCCCGATAAAATATCAGAGATTGAATCAAATCTTTACCAATGTGCCGAGCATGAAAAACAATCTCTCCTAAACGCTTTGAATGGAGAGTTTATTCAGCCTGGCCCTGCTGGGGCACCCACAAGAGGAAAACTGGATGTTCTCCCAACCGGACGTAATCTGTATACGGTTGATCCACGTGGTATTCCCACTCGTACTGCCTATCTTCTGGCAGAAAAGATGGCAGGACAGCTTTTGCTGAAATTTATACAGGAAAATGGTGATCACCTGCGACATATTGTTATTGATTTATGGGGAAGCACCAATCTTAGAACAGGCGGTGAGGACTTGGCTCTGGCTTATATTCTCATGGGGGTCAAACCCATCTGGGATACAAGTTCAAATCGTGTTACTTCAATTGAAATCATCCCATTGGCAAAGTTGAACCGACCGCGCGTCGACGTAACACTCCGCATTTCAGGATTTTTCCGTGATGCGTTTGAAGATCAGATCACATTGTTTGATCAAACGGTTAAAACCCTTGCCCAACGTGCCGAAGATAAAGATTGGAATTACTTGGCATATCTCTTTCAGAATACCCCCCCCGGAAGCCATCATTCCCGGCTTAACCGCATTTATGGTACAGCCCAACGTACATATGGAACGGGCATAGAATATGCCTTGAATACTGGAAATTGGCGTGAACAAGCGGAACTGGGCGAAAAATGGCTGGAAAATTCAGCATATAGTTATGGAAACGGGCAAGATGGCATTTACGATAAACAAGGGCTTTCAGAACGTTTAAAAACAACACAGGCTTTTTTTCACAGTCAAGACCATGCCGAAATTGACCTTCTGGATAGCGCTGATTACGCTGCCCATGAAGGTGGTTTTGCGGCAGCTGCAAAACTCTTTGACAATACACCCAACTTATATCACGGTGACACTTCAAAAGCAGAAAATCCAAAAATCCGTTTATTGGTTGAGGAAGTCAACCGTATAGTGCGTGGACGTGTTGCCAATCCCATGTGGATAAAGGCAATGATGAATCACTCCTATCGTGGAGCCGCGGAAATAGCCCGTTCTGTCGATGCACTTTTCAGTTTTTCAGCAACGCTTTCCCATTGTTTTGATCAACAGTTTGAACTCATCTTTGCAGCAACGCTTGGAAATGATACTGTTAACCGATTTTTACAAAATTCCAATCCAGCGGCAAAAAAATCCATTCAAAATCGCTTCAATGAATCCCTTAAACGTGGCTTGTGGCATCCAAAATCAAACAGCGTTTTCATGAAACTGGAAGAAAACGATGAATAATATACGTCGGGGATGGTGTCCATCGCTTTATCATCCTATGAAGACAGGAGATGGATGGTTATGTCGAGTTAAGCCTCCTTTTGCAAAATTAACCAGTCGACAGGCACGTTTTATTGCAAGATCAGCATCTGATTTGGGAAATGGCTTTATTAATTTATCACAAAAGGCCAATCTGCAACTACGGGGATTTACCCGGGAACATATCCAACAATTCATACCTTTAGTCAAAAATGAGAATCTATGCAGTCCCGATGCATTGGAAGAAGGTAAACGCAATATTCTTATTTCACCCTTGGCCGGTATCGACCCTTCTTGCCACCAAGATACCATGCGCTATGCCCAGTGTATACAACATGAAATCATTGAAAATGAGACTGTAAAATTTCTGACTGGCAAATTTAGTTTCGTTATTGACGGGGGCGGGTTATTCCCCTTAATCCGTCATCATGCCGATATTAATCTACGTATCCATCATGACCAATGGATTTTGCAATTAGGTCATGCGAAACAGGTAATACCCTGTAACTTGGATAATTGTGTCAAACTGCTTAAACAGATTTTGCAATTTTGCAATAAACACAATTATTTCCGCCTGCTTCATCAAGACTATGCTGATCAATTTATAAGGGAAAATTCATGTTCCAAACAATCCTATACCTATCCAACTTCAATTGAAAAACTTTCGATTGGTCAATTTCCACATGGTTATCATCTCGGCATTCCCTTTGGATTGCTTCATAATCAAGATTTAAGTCTACTGGCAGACATCTCTGATCAATATGGAAATTCCACCCTGCAGCTCACCCCCGATCGGACAATTATACTGCCCTATTGTTCAAACGCAGCTCATACCCATTTGAAATCATTTATTACCGATAAACAGGATCCTCGTTTAAATATCATCTTATGTCCGGGTAAACCCTATTGTCTTCAGGGAATGCAACCCGTGATGAAAGATGTTAAAAAACTTATACGCTTCTGGCATTCCAAACTACAGACACTGCATATATCTGGCTGTGCGAAAGGATGCGCATCTCCCCTGAAAAATCCTTTAACCCTGTGTGCAACCCCCAAGGGATATAATTTTATTTTACACGGCAGGGCAAATGATGAAAGCCTTTACAAAAATCTAGACTTGGAAGAAATCAGCGCTAAACTCATTACATATTCTGAAATGAAATAGGAAAAACATTCATGCCTCTTTATGACTATATCCATGATGGCAAGATTATTTATCAAAATTCCTTCGCAACCATTCGCAAAGAAGCTGACCTATCTAATTTTACAGAAGATGAAGCCAGAATTGCTGTCAGGGTTATCCATGCATGTGGACGGATCGAGATAACAAAAAATATCGTATTCAGTCCCGATTTTATTGAAAAAAGTGAACAGGCCCTGTTCATGGGTTCCATGATTTTTTGTGATTCAGAAATGGTTGCGCATGGAATTACTCGACGTAGACTGCCCGCCAATAATAAAATTATTTGCACCCTGAACCATCCCGATACAGTCAAGATTGCCCAAGATATAAAAAACACACGTTCAGCTGCTGCCATCCATTTATGGGGGGACACCCTGAAACAGGCGGTTGTGGTCATTGGTAATGCACCAACAGCCTTGTTTCATTTGATCAATTTATTAGACCAGAAGAAAATCCCCCAGCCTGCAGCAATTATCGGCGTCCCTGTAGGTTTTGTGGGTGCGGCTGAATCAAAACTGGCATTGCAAGAATGGGGAAAAATTCCATATATGATCATAACGGGCAGACAGGGTGGAAGCGCCATGGGTGTTGCCGCATTGAACGCTTTGGCCCAAAAACAGGAAATATAAAATGAAAGGCACATTATTTATATTGGGTATGGGACCGGGCGATCCTGAATTGGTGACAAAAAAAGCCGGACGCATTCTAAATTCCCTTTCTTTTATCGCTTATTTTTGTAAAAAAGGTGAAATGGGTCATGCACGTCAAATTGCCACACCATTCCTTATCCATGAATTAACAGAATTACGTTTTGAATACCCCTTGACTACAGAAATCCCTCATTATGCTCCTGAATATAAAGAAACGTTAGAAACATTTTATGATCACTGTGCCTATAAGATTCAAAAAAAACTCGATGAAGGACAAGATATAGGATTGTTATGTGAAGGCGATCCATTATTGTATGGATCTGCAATTTATATATTGGAAAGATTACAAGAACAATATACCATAGAGACCATTCCAGGCGTTATGGCAATGAATGGTTGCTGGAGCCGATTACATTTACCGATTGTTCGCAATGATCAAACCTTAACCATTTTGTCCGCGACTTTACCCCTCGACAAACTTTTGGTAAAATTGAACCAGTGTGAATCCATCGTCATCATGAAAATTGGCCGCAATCTTGCAAAGGTTAAAACCGCTTTAAAGCAGACCCATTTGCTTGAACAAGCAACCTATATTGAACGTGGCACCCAAAACCAGGAACGTATCTTGCCATTATCACAAATGCAGGATGAAAAAGCGCCCTATTTTTCACTGATCCTTATCGCCGGTAAGGAGAATTGAGATGACGGGACATCTATACATCATAGGCCTTGGTCCTGGAGATCCTGATTTACTGACGATTGAAGCATCAAAAATTTTGCCAACCTTAACAGACCTGATTGGCTATGGTCCTTACCTTGATCGCATCCCTGATAGACCATCTTTACGAAAACATAAATCAGATAATCGCGAAGAACTCGATCGTGCCGAACATGCGTTAACACTTGCCGGAAAAGGCTATAAGGTTGGGGTTGTCTCTTCAGGAGATGCCGGCGTTTTTGCCATGGCCAGTGCTATTTTTGAAACCATTGATCATGGAAAACCAATATGGAAAGAGATTGAAATAACTGTCTTACCAGGAATTTCCGCCATGTTTGCGGCTGCTGCAAGACTAGGGGCGCCTTTAGGTCATGATTTTTGCGCCATTTCCCTTTCCGATAACCTGAAACCTTGGAAACTTATTCTGCACCGTTTAAAGCTTGCGGCTCAGGCTGATTTTGTCATAGCCCTTTATAATGCCGTTTCCAAAGCGAGACCATGGCAACTTGATAAAGCTTTTGAATTATTGAAGGAAATTTTACCTCCCTATATTCCAGTGGCTTTTTGTCAGGCAATTTCCCGAAAAAACGAACATATTCACCTAACCACCCTGGGCGATGCCAAAGGTTCCATGGGAAATATGCAAACCCTGGTCTTGATTGGCAACCGTTATAGTCAATTAATTCCCCAGTCACGGGAAAATATACGTCCCTGGTTCTACACACCTCGTTCGATTATAACCGAATTTATCCCTGAAGATGACTCATCAACCATTGATAAGCCTTATCCGTAGTTGAAACAGAAGGAAGTTGAGGCATAACAGGTCTTTGAATCATGATCACAGGAATTGACAATTTTCTTGCCGCATCAATTTTCGCATAAACAGTCTGACCACCGGAGTTTTTCGTAACAATACATTCAATATGGTATTGTTTTAAAAAATCATATTCGCTTTGCACATCAAAAGGCCCTCTAGCAGTAATGACCTCGGCATGACTTGGCAAAACCGTATCATCAGGCTTATCAACACTTCTTATCCAATAATGATGCTGGATAATATTCTCTTTAAATAATAATATATCTTTACGACCGATAGTTAAAAATACCCTTAACGTTCTATGACCCAAAATTTTTACAGCTTCAGGAATTGAATTTACCTCATACCAATGATCACCATCCCGCTTCTGCCATGCCGGACGTTGCAAATTCAAAAAGGGAATTCCGCAAATCTTCGCTGCCTTCCAGGCATTATTAGTCATCTGTAGGGCAAAAGGATGTGTTGCATCAATTAGGAAATCTATTTGATTATTCTTTAACCACATTATCAATCCGGTGACACCACCAAACCCACCCACACGTGATATCACATTTCTGGGTAATACAGGATTTTTTGTCACACCTGCTAGAGAAAAAATAACTTCTATGGAATCATTATTTTGCAGACAGTGTACTAATTGGGAAGCCTCACTTGTGCCACCTAAAAGCAAAATCTTTTTTCTTTTTTGTCCCACTAAAGATACCTATAAAAATTTGTCATTACATAAATAGATTACATGATTTTTTCAATTACCCCAGCTATAATTCATTTCCGTTACCTGATAGAATTAATAAGTGATTTTTGTAAATAATATGACTTACCCTTTTCTTAGCATTATTGGTATTGGCGAAGATGGTATCAACTCCCTTTCCGATCAGGCTCGTAGATGTCTAAAAAACGCATCTTACGTTTTCGGTGGTAAGCGTCATTTGAGACTGGCAAACACCCTTATTCAAGGTCAAACAGAAATATGGTCGTCGCCCATTCAAGAATCCATAAACAAAATCAATAACCTTAAACCTGAATCAGTTGCAATTCTTGCGTCAGGTGACCCGTTCTGGTATGGGATTGGTCCTTTAGCCGTACAATCCTTGGCTATCAATGATTGGCAAAGTTTTCCTACCCTTTCATCCTATAGCCTTGCCTGCAACCGGTTAGGTTGGTCAGGACAAACCATTGAGACAATCTCCTTATGTGGTCGCTCATTGGAAACCTTGCGCCCAGCCTTAATACCAGGTCGTAGAACACTTATTTTATCCGAAAATGAATCAACACCTCATAACGTCAAGGCATATCTGGAAAAATGGCAAATCCCATATAAATTATTTTATATTCTTGAAGCACTTGGTGGACCGCGGGAACGGATACGTTCTTTTTTATTAAAAGAATCCCTGCCCGGAACAATTGACCCTTTAAACATGATTGCCCTTGAATTAGACCGGTTTGAAGGGCTTCCCTATTGCCATGGACGAAAAGATTCCTATTTTCGACATGATGGTCAATTAACAAAGCAATATATCCGCACGGCAACTTTATCAGCATTGCAACCTTTTCCTGGCGCTTTGTTATGGGATATTGGCACGGGATCCGGTTCCATTGCCATCGAATGGATGTTAACCCATCCCGGCTGTAAAGCCATTGCCATTGAATCACGTCATGATCGGGCTGTAAGAGCAAGGGAAAACGCATATAGTCTGGGTGTCCCATCCCTGAAAATCATTGAAGGCAAGGCCCCTGAAGTTTTAGATAAACTGCCACGTCCTGATGCCGTTTTTATCGGAGGTGGATTAACAGCACCTGATCTTTTAAAAACTGTATGGAGAAACCTTCATCCTTATGGACGGCTGGTTATTAATTCCGTAACGACCGAAAGCGATCAAATCCTTTTTCAGACTCAACAACAATTGGGCGGAACAATCAGCCGCCTTCAAATCCAGCATTATGAATCTTTAGGGAATTACCATGGTTTCAGACCCGACCGCACCATTACCCAATATTGCGTCATGCGCCTCCCCTGACACTTTATTAATTGGTCTAGGCAGTCAAAAAAAAACAAATGCCAAACATATATATTGTACACTGCAAGAAATTAAACGAAACTATCGGGCTTCTATTTATTTAATTGCTGCGCCTGCTTTTAAACAAAAAGATAGCACTTATCTAATCCTGCAACATCATTATAAACTACCCATTCAATTCATTGCATTGGACACGCTCAAAAATCTTCAGTCCCAATGTCAATCTTATTCAAACAGAATTTATGAACTAACCGGTTTTGGTGCTGTTTCAGAAGCCTGTCTTTTAGCCATTATGCACAAAAAAGATCATTTACTGATACGAAAGATGATTTATAAAGGAATTACCTTATCTTTAGCCTATAAAGGATCCTCAACACCATGACCGTCCATTTTATCGGGGCAGGCCCAGGGGCTGCTGACCTTATAACATTACGTGGGAAAAAGCTTTTGGAACAATGTCCAGTATGTCTTTACGCCGGATCTATTATTCCTAAAGATATTCTGAAATTTTGCTCTTTTGATACACAATTAATTGATTCGGCCCCACTAAATTTGGATCAGATTGAAGCTGAATTTGTAAAGGCAAATCAAGCGGGAAAAGATGTTGCCCGTTTACATTCAGGGGATCTCTCTGTTTATAGTGCTGTTGCCGAACAAATCCGCCGACTTGAAAAACACGTCATTCCCTATACACTTACACCCGGTGTACCCGCTTTTGCAGCCGCTGCTGCAATCATAAAAAAAGAATTGACTATTCCAACAATAGCACAATCCATTGTTTTAACACGCATTTCTGGACGTGCATCAGTAATGCCAGAAAAAGAAAAATTAGAAACCTATGCACAAACTGGCACTACACTGATTATTCATCTCGCCATTCATCGCATTGAAAAAATTGTTCAGCGTTTGGTTCCTTTTTATGGAAAAAATTGTCCAATCGTCATCGCTGCGCATGTAAGCTGGCCAAATGAAAAAATTATACAGGGAACATTGGCCACTATTTTAAAAAAAATAAACGCCAATCCAATCCAGCGTACTGCGTTAATTATGGTTGGTCCTGCTATGGATAGTAAAAACCATATGGAAAGTGCCCTATATAATGTTAACTATCAACGTCGTTTTAAAAATCAATAATATTTATTCTATTCAATAAATATTAAAACCTTTTTCGATCATTTTTCAGTCCTTTGATTTTTATCACGTGTAATTATAAAAAAACAATTCATTCAGAATGAAACCATTTTTTAAAACATATCACTTACCATTACCAACATTAATTCCAGTTATTGTGAACAGTAAATGCATTAAAAAAAATTTTAACAAACCTATTTTCATACAAAAATAATTTGTGACAAGAAATTGCAAGATTTAACCCAGCAATCTGGATTCATATTACCCCTGAAATCGTATTCAGGAACTAAAAAAAATCATAATAATATATTATCTCAAACTAACAACATATTTCGTTGAATCACATTCCCATACAATACTTTATGAAAAATTGAGTTAAACACCTTCGATCCTAAAACACTTAATCAAAATGCATAACATAAAAAAGGCACGACTAATAACCTTAACACATGTCAAAATTATTTTAATTAATTATTAAGAATTAGGTAAAACAAATATATAAAATTTATCTTTACCTATTCTTGAAATTAACTTGATATAAAATTTAGTTCTAAATTTTTACCTTTCTTTTCAATAAAGTATTCCAATATTCTTTAGTGGTTGTTTTTTTTCTAAATTGCAGCATTTGTTCCCTAAACTTACTTTGTTGCAAAAAGATATATAAATAATTTTTAATAAAAAACATAATATAAAAAATTAAATGTTTTCTCTCAAAAAAATGTTTCTCACCACATTGTTTATGAAAATCATATACAATTACTTCACGTTTTCTTATAAAATCAGAAGGTCTACGATTAAATCCTTTTTGTGAAACACCTTGTTCAGAAGGTGAAAGAATAAAATTCAATAAAAATAACAAAATCTTTTTTCTTAACCTGATATGCGTATATTGATTTTCATAATAAACAAACCCTTCTACACTACTTTTCTTTTTAACAGAATTATAAACATTGACAATTCTTTGATGATTTTCATATGGATTTGCTTCATATCTACCTGAAATAAAATCCTCAACAGCCATCATATTCATTTTTAAGGCTACATAATTCCAAGTCGTAATATTTCTAATGAATTTATTACGAAAAAAACGCATGCCAAATTCGATTAAATTTTGAGGCGTAGAAAATGAAAAAATCAATACATTACGCAGGAGATAGTAATCTTCCATAATTTCAGAGTATTTTTTGTAAAAAGGCTCATGCCAAACACAAATTCCAGGCAATGACAATATTTTAGCATTACAACGTCGAGAAAATTCGATATCATCACCACGGATAAAAATTGGCAACGGCATTCCATAATCTTTTAAATGCTGGGTTGAAAATGCACAAAACCACCAACCAGCAACACCATTAACCAATCCACAAGTCGCATTTTGTAAAATTTCCCCATACAAACGCAGGTCTTGACAATGACCCTGATGATGCATGCCATAATTGTCAATGATTGTATTTCTTTCATATTGCAACCATTTTTCATCTAAAGAAAACATGGAGCCAGAAAGAAAAATATTCTTATATTTACTGGCTATAAAACTATAAAAAGCATAAGTTCTAAATACGGACTCAAAATTTAACTCGATATCATCATCCATGAATATAATATGAGTACAGCCCATCTCAGAGGCCATTAATGCAGCTCTTGTAAAACCGCCCGCCCCACCATAATTATCGCTATTTTCCAAATGAATTATATCATTATTTTTTATATTTATTTTTTTTCCATTATTAGAAATAAAAATTAAACTATTTATTTGTGAATTAACAATACCTTCATGAATTTTCTTAACATTTTTTGTTATATAATTTTCTCTATTATATGTACAAAAACAACATCCTAATTTTACATCCTGTGTCGGTTCATCTTTGGTATAAAAAAATATTTTTTTCAAAACAACAACATCTTCACATGAAGCCAATCGACAATAAACAGCGTCATATTTTGACCAGTTTTCAATTGTTAAATTCACTTCATTAGTAAAATAATGCGATAGTAAGTTAACTTCATAGGAATGTGCCAATTCTTGTTTAATCCCATATACTTCTATCTTTGCTTTACCTTTTACAACCACCCCAACATTTAAATCTTTAATATTCGTATACTTAACATATTGTTTGGAAGGAAAGATATTATAATAAGTGTTAAAAGACACATGTGAAAAAGCATCAATATAAATATTACCATCCTGTATAACAACATCTTTTGGGCATCTGAAAAAAATTTCATTTTCTGCAACATATGGAGTTTCTACGCCCCAAGAAAAATTATGTAATATGTGCTTTTCCATTAAAATTGTTCCTTTCTTTTTAAATCATAATTATTTAAAAAAATATCAAAAATCAATTTACTTTCTTATAAGAATAATTTTAAGCTCAATATAAAAATTTATTGTTTTTATATTTTTAAACACATTATTAGGGTTAATATAGTAATGATTTATGTTTCTTTGCTCGTTCATGAAAATATTGATGTAATCATTAATCAAATTGATAATTTAAACAAATTTTATTCTAACTGCATCATAATCATACATATTTCCAAAATTTCAAAAATAACAACAAATAATTTAAATGAAAAAATAAAAAATTTAAAAATCAAAAATGTTATTATCAATAATAACCAAACTGACACATCATGGGGAAATGTAATAGCAGGGCATATTGCCAATATTGAATATATTAAAAATATGAAAGAGAGAGGCATTATCGTATTTCATGCATCAAATGATATGCTTATTTCCAATAAAGTTGAAAATTACGTTTCTACCACAAAATCTGCCTATAATTTAAGATTGGTTTTACCCGGATCTTATTGGTGGCCTGCACATATGGTTTTACAGGATAAGATTTTCACTAACTTTGTTAACTCTTTTAATTCAGGCGCTATCTTTGCATCACAAATAGAAGGATCCTTTTATGAAACAGATGTTTTATTCGAAATTATAACCCTTATTAACAAACACAATTTGCTGGATACTAACTATCACTATACTAAAGAAGAAATATTTTTTTCAACGCTAGCTCATTGCATAGGATATCAACCCAATGGATTACCCTATATTTTTTCAGAAGTTCATGATTTTGATAGGATACTATGGAGTAAATTTACAAAAATAGACAATAACAAATTTCTTAATCCATTCATTAAGAATAAATTAAAAAAAATCTTAAATAATAAACTGTTTAAAAAAGGTGATTACAAAATTAATATTAAAACGGTTCTATCTCTCCTAAATAAAGATACAGATTTCCTTCAAAAAAAAGAATACCTTAATGATGGCAATTATATTTGGCAAATTTATGATAAAAACCATTTATATGGGGTTAAAAGAATTAATAGAAATATTTGTGATCCTGTCAGGAAGTTTATTTCTAATTTGTAATTAGATTACAATCTATCATTAAATCAACAGTGAATTTGATTATGATCATTAATTATTTTTTTTGATATAACTTTTATTTAACATCAATTAAGGTTAATGTATCGAAATATAAATCTTCATATATGTTCAAAATATTAAATTTTCATAAGATTTCTACATCAGTTTAACAATTAAAGACATTAAAAATAATGATGCAAAAAATATGGTTTCCTTCTAAAGTTTTTGACTTAGGAAAAGAAAATACAATTGATACGCTTCATATCAATAACTTTAATAACAATGATATCAGTATTCCTTTATTTTCAATATTCTTATCTAACAATAACCAGGATTGGGTATGTTATTATACACAACCCAGTCATCATTGGGATAATCCAACCGAATTTGATATTCATTTAAGTAAAAAGGTTCAAGCACAGTATATTAAATTTCAATTAAATTCTAAAGGCAATTTAGATAAATTGGAAATAACACTGGACAATAACCACATCGACAATAATGAAGAAATAATAAATATCTCCTCTTTTATAGAAAAAACAAAAAAAGAGGCAGCTAATAGCAGGGTGGTTATTAGTACATTATTCAATGAATCTGATGATTATTTAATGTTATATATTAATAACTTTCTTTTTTTTACACCAGAAAATGTTATTTTAATATTAAATTTTCCACATAATAGACCCATTCCTAAGGCTGCTTTAACAATTAGTGACCGTATTATCATCATTAATGGAGGATTTAAAAGACACAAATGGGGAAATACTCTATTATTAGGACATCTTGAAACGTTGGAATACGCAAAAAATAATCTTGTTTTTGACTACTTTTGTACAATGGCTTCAAATAGTCTTTTTGTAAGACACCTTACAATATCCTCCATACTAAATCAATTGAATCAAAAAACTTTAACTCCAATTGCCTCACAAAGATCTTACGATTATGATGTTGATCTTGACGCTGAAATCACTACTAATCATGGCACTTGGATGTGGCATCACTATAAATCTCTTCCCCAATTAAAAGAACATATCATTAATGAAATCGGACTTACCCGTATTTCAGCAACCCAAATCGAGGGATTATTTGCCCATAAAAAGGATTGGTTTTTAATTCTTGAAAAAGTTGAAGAGATAAAAAACTTGGCACCTTTTTTATCCTCTCATTTTTTCGTTGCACTTGAAGAAGTCATTCCTATTTCCATTTTCAACCAGTTCGGCTCTGGATATTATACTCATATCTGTTTTATGTTATGGACAAAACCTAACTATTTAATAGAAATCAAGGAAATTTTATCTATAGGATCACAATTACCAGATCATATTTCATCCATTAAATGGTTTCCGAGAGATTGTTATGCATCAACAACCTTGGCTGTTTGTACATCATGGGGAAGACAATTAATTGGACTAGAAAAAAAAGAAAGATTGCCTAACAAATTACAAGCTTCAATCATCCTTAATGATTTTTTGCAAGCCATTAAATCCAGAATACAGACATTGCCACTGACTGAAAAATGGAAACCGGATAAAAAAAAATTGGCTTTAGATTTTCACTGGAATTATAATAATTATCCAGTGGAACGACAAAGATTTTATTTAGATATAGGTCAGCCCTTCACAGATTCAGAAGATCCAGAAACAGGACCTGCACACTTATTTTTTGAAAATACAAATCACCTTGTTGATTTATCCCTTTTTCTCATCGAGAAAAAAAATACCTGTAATATTTTACGCTATTTTTGTCTCTCCTTTGATGCCCAGAAAAAAACTTTGGTTTCTAATATTTCCGAATTGGAGGGATATTTGTATTTATCATCACAGCAAAAGAATAAATCAATAAAAATCTCAATCGATAAAAATAAGATGAATAACTATCATCATTATCAAAAATTATTTGAACGTTTTGTAGAACATACAAATATTGAAGGGCCTCATAATTATTTTGTAAGAAATTGGGATTTAAAGGAAGAAAATGAAAATAAAATAGATTACTATTTTCTTAATTGCCAATGTATTGGTACCCCAATTATTTCAAACAATTTAATTGAAGTTGAAATGTCAATTTTTTAACATTTATATATAATTTTATACATATTAATAATGAATTGAATATTTATATGAAACGTTTGGTTTTCGACCTTGATGATACCTTAACTATTAATACTTCGGGTGTTTCTTATGCTGACAAACTCCCGAATCTACCAGTTGTTCAAAAATTAAGGGAATACAAGAAACAAGGATTTGAAATTATTATTCAAACAGCCAGAAATATGTATACTTATAACTGTGATATTGGAAAGATTAATGCCAATACTTTACCAATTATCATTGAATGGTTAAAAAAACATGAAATTCCATATGATGAAATTTATGTAGGAAAACCATGGTGTGGAAAAGAGGGATTTTATATTGATGATCGTGCCATACGACCGTCTGAATTCATTTCAATGTCTTTTGATGAAATTACAAAATTAATTGAAACAAAAAAATGACTTCATCTTGCGTAAATATTATCACTTCTGCTGCATATGTGAATCAAGAACTGGCAGCCGAATTTGGTTTAATTCCCCCTTCCTTTCTACCTTTGGGAACGGGAAGATTATTTGAAATACAGGTTAAAAATTTTAGAAAAAACTTAATTGAAAATTCACTAATCTATCTGACTTTGCCTGATAGCTTTATTGTTACTCCCTATGATCAACATGCTTTAAAAGAAAAAGGTGTAGTAATCGTTTCTGTCCCGGATGACATGTCTCTAGGAAATTCCCTAGTATATACGATTAATGTCATCAATGCATACAATTCGAACATACGTATTTTACACGGTGATACAATTCTTGATGATATTCCTCAAGAAATGGATATTATTGCAAGTTATCCTGATGGTGACGATTATTCTTGGGCAGTTATCAATCAAGCTGATGATAAATATATTAAAAATCTTGAAACCATCAAATCAACCAAAGATGAAAATAATTACCGTCCAGTAGCTTGTGGCTATTTTTCTTTCTCAAAGGGGAATGAACTGATCAAGTCCTTATGTCAAGCACGTGGAAATTTTATTGAGGGAATAAACTTATATAACAAACATCAGCCCTTAAAAATAAAAGCTATTAAAAACTGGTATGACTTTGGACATATTCAGACTTATTTTCAATCAAGACGTTTGGTTACAACTGCAAGGGCCTTTAATTCACTCCAAATTACCTCAAATACAGTTAAAAAAATTTCTTTTGATTCTTTTAAGATGCTTGCTGAAGCAGAGTGGTTGGAATCAACTCCACCAAATCTAAAACCCTTCACCGCTCGTCTTTTCGAATACGGACAAGATAATGACAAAACATTCTATTCCACTGAATATCAATACACACCAACGCTAGCTGAATTATTCGTATTTTCAGATATTGGAAAAGCTACATGGAACAAAATTCTGGCCTCTTGTACTGATTTCCTGAATTTATGCGCAAAACAAAAAGGTAAAAAAAAGCGGGACGATTACACTGCACATTTAGTAGGTAACAAAACCTTTGAACGTTTGAAACTCTTTTCAAATCAAACAGGTTTTAATATCATGCATGACCTCGTTTTCAATGGTAATAAATATCCATCATTATTAACTATTGCAAATAATTTGTCAGATTTTATTACAAAAAATCCTGAAGAATTATGTACAATCATGCATGGCGATTTTTGTTTCAGTAACATTTTATATAATTCACGCAATCGTCGTATTACAGTGATTGATCCAAGAGGATATGTATTTCCCCATATAAAGGAAAAATATGGTGATTTACGTTATGATATGGCCAAGCTATCCCATTCAATTAACGGGTTATATGACTTTATCATAACAGGACGCTATAATCTTATTAACAATAATCAATATGATTTCGAACTAAAATTTGATTTATCATCTTCCCATAAATGGCTACAGACATATTTTAATAAAATAAATATTGCAAATATTACGGTTTCAAGCAAAGAAATCCAAGCTATGACCATAGCATTATTTTTGTCGATGTTACCTTTACATGCTGATCGCCCTGATCGACAAAAAGCATTTATTGCAAATGCCTTACGTTTATATTCGATATTTGAAAGAAAAGATTAATGATAGTTATTCCAATGGCGGGACTGTCCAGCCGTTTTTCAAAAGCAGGATATACGCAACCTAAATACATGTTGCCTTTAAATGGAAAAACAGTTTTTGCCCATTCAGTTGAAAGTTTCAAAGCATATTTCCAAGATACTCCATTTCTGTTCATTGCCCGTTCAACTATGAATACGGAAAATTTTATACAAACTGAAATTGACAAGCTTGGTATCAAAAAAGCAAATATAGTCATTCTAGATCATCCAACCGCTGGACAGGCAGAAACTGTAGAATATGGAATTCACAAAGCCGGACTTGAAAATAACATGGCACTGACAATATTCAATATTGATACCTTTAGAAGGGATTTTCATTTTCCCCAACAAGAATGGTTTAAACATTCTGACGGATATCTAGAAGTATTTAAGGGTAATGGTGAAAACTGGTCTTACGTGGAACCAGATTCTGAAAGTCAAGAGCCTATCGCGCTAAGAACCGCAGAAAAAAAACCAATATCCGATTTATGTTGTAACGGTCTTTATCACTTCAAGAAATCCGAAGATTTCCTATATGCTCTTCAACAAGAAAGAAAAACGCCTTCTACATCCGAATTATATATAGCGCCTTTATATAATTATTTAATTCAAAATAATAAAAAAATTCACTATAAACTTGTTAATAAAGATTGCATAACATTCTGTGGAATTCCCGCGGAATATGAAGCTTTATGCAAAAACTCTTAGCTTTGATATAAAACTGGACTAATGTCCAGTTAACCAATCATCTCTTGAATTGATAAACCTTTCTCCAAAATTTTTCTGTCATGATTTTTGGAACCACTTGTCTATATTCTCTTTTTAATTTTTTGAATCTAACAGCAAATTGAATCATCAATTTCAAACCTAAAAACAATTCGGAAAAAAATTTTTTTTTATTATATATCGCTACATAACCTTTATTATATTCACTTGAATAATATAATATATTCCTCTCTAGAAATATTTCATATGGAAAATGTTTTATTTCCTTTTTACTCAGAATAAGTCTGTCTCTAATAAAAAAATCAGGAAGAAAAAAACCATTGAAGGTCATAATAATAATGATTTTTTTCAATATAGGAAAACGAACTTGCCTGATACTTGGTTTTAGTTGATCTATATCAACATCATCCATTTTCTCTGCCGACAATACATTCGAAATGACAGGATATATATCCGTTAAGGATAAATAGCGTGTCCAGAATTCTGGACCTCGCATAACATGTTGCAAAGCAATGCTAGTAGCTCGGGCAGAAGCATAACGATAGGTTAAAATGGAAATAAATATCCAACGTATATAACGCCAGACATAAATCCATAAAGAACAATCTGAATATATCAAAGCCAAAGCAAAATTGGCCCTTACGCTTAAATATCGGGGTAAGGGGCCATCCTTGTAACGGAAATCCTCTCCAAAAACACATATGCCATTCACAGTAATAATATTGAAATGATTCATTAATCCGAAAAGCATATCATCTCCCTTAACAAAAAAAGGAAATGGAAAATAATTTACATCTTCAATCTTAAAGGCAAAATGCCACCAAGCACCATATTCAATTTTCTTTTTATCTAAATCAGTCGCTATAATTGTTTCAAATTTCGATATATCAAGACCACAATATAGCTGTATCAAGCTTAAGGGCTTATACTGGGCACCCTTCTCATGAATGATTGTCGATTCTTTTTCATATAACATGGTTCCAGCTATTGCCAATCGCTCCACGACTGAATATTGCAATAATCTGAAAGTCTTGATTATAGATTCAATTTCACAACTGGCATCATCATCCATAAAAAGACAATGTGTATAATGATGATCTTTCAAATACAGTAATCCGCGTGTAAATCCCCCGGATCCTCCATAATTGAGATTAGAAATAACAATCGCCTCCCCTGCCTCTTCTGAAGAAACATCTCGAGAATTATCTACAATAATAAGATCAATGTTGTTTTTAAAAGATTCATTAGATAAAAGCTGCGTTTCTATCCGCCGAATGGCAGGGATCAGATATTTTTTACGATTATAGTGCGTAATAACTATTCCTAATTTTACATAGTTAACAGGATCTGTTTTGGTGCAAAAAGAACCACCCTGTATGAAACATTCGCCCTTTGTATCTATTGTAAAATGAAGAATGCCTTGTTTTTTCAATAAAAATGAGCAATCAATGCAAAAACAATTTTGATCTTTATTTAAATAAACTTGTTTTTCAATAACACGCTTTGATGAAGAAGGCTGGTAATTTTTGTCTGTCAACCAGAACCTCAATACAAATTCACCTTTTCCCTGTAACTGAAAATGAAGATCTTTGAGTTGGCAATATTTACGCCATGTATTTAAGGAAAAATAATTGAAATATGTTCCAAAAGAAATTCTGCAATTTTTTTCAAGAATAATTCCATCATTTTCCGATAACGGTTGTATACCGCCTTTTTGAATATCAAAATATAATTTTTCTGAAATATCTGATAAATGATTATTAAAAAGCAGATTTTGAAGAACATACATATAATATCGGACCCGCTTTCATCTAATGATTGATCTAAACACTTACCTTATTTTAGCAATATTTTCTAATAAAATATGATAATCTAATAATTAATCAGAAATCCAATATTTGATATTATTAATACATTATGCAAACGCCCTCCCAAGACAATTACCCTTACGATCAACCATCAGAATTTCGATTTTAAAAATCACGGGATCAAGCGTTTCTTTTACAACTGCCAGTGCCTTTTCTGCAATAAAATCAGCCAGTGGCAACCGTTTTACATGACAGTTCCTGAAAACCCCCAGGGCAGTATTAGCCAGCCTGACCTTCTCAACAAAACTATCCTCCGCCCCCAATTCCGCAACCCATTCTGCCAATTGTGCAAAATCTACCTGTGAACGGCCAGAATGAAGATCCAGATGACCTTGTGCCAATTTTGTAAATTTGGCAACGCCTCCTGCCAAGGTTAGCCATTGAACTGGATGTGTTTTTAGATATTTCAGAACTCCCCCGACAAAATCACCCATTTCAATAAAGGCGGATTCGGGCAGTGTATAAATTTTTTTAGCCGTTTCTTCAGATACATTCCCGACAGAGGCAATCAGATGCGTCAAATTTGCAGCCCGTGCCACATCTATCCCGCGATGAATGCTCGCGATCCATGCTGCGCAAGAAAACGGTACAACAATGCCTGTTGTTCCTAAAATCGATAATCCACCCATAATACCCAGTCTTGGATTCATCGTTTTTTTTGCAAGCTCCTCTCCATTCACAACGCTTATTTCCACCTCTACATCAGGGGAAGGAAATACCTCGTTCAATGCATACCGGATCATTTGACGAGGTACTGGATTGATTGCAGGCTGACCAACAGGCAATTGTAATCCCGGTTTAGTAATTGTCCCCACACCTTTTCCTGCCTTGAAAACAATTCCACGATCAATGGACAAGATTGTTATTCTTACACGGATTTCCGCTCCGTGGGTAACATCAGGATCATCCCCCGCATCTTTGATAACCGAGGCAATGGCACAGTGCCGATCCAGAATTTTGTGATTAAAAATCCTAAATGAAACCTTTTTCCCCTGTGGAAGAGTAATTGTAACACGATCCGAAAAAAAACCACGTTTTAAAGCCAAATAAGCCGCTTTTGCAGCTGCTGTCGCACAAGCCCCCGTTGTCCAACCATATTTTAATTTTTTGACATGTTCCAATATTCCTCCTTTTCACGAAATAGTAATTTTTTTAATTTAATTCTAAATCAGGGAAAATTGATCTATGATTGCTATTCTTCAAATGGCTTGTATTTTACAGGTTATTTCAATCATCAATAAACTTTTTTTCATTCAAGTTCAAATATTTATATGAACAATCAACCGCATTCTATCAAAGCATTTATGATCGCCGCTCCCAAATCGGCAAGTGGAAAAACAACCATTACCCTAGGATTATTAAATGCTTTACGCCGTAAAAACATACATGTTCGTGCGGCAAAATCAGGACCAGATTATATCGATCCCGCCTTTCACGCCATCGCAACGCAAAACACATCCTTTAATTTAGATAGCTGGGCCATGCCTTTTCCTTTACTTGACCATTTATTTAATGCCTCAACAAAAAGCGCAGAATTATTCATCATTGAATCCTCAATGGGGTTTTTGGACGGCATCGAAAATGAAGAAGGCAAAAGAGGATGTGGAGCCGATCTGGCAATACGCTACAAGATTCCAATCATATTGGTTCTGGATATTACTGGTCAGGCGCAATCGGCCGCTGCTATTGCCTATGGTTTCGCCAATATAAACCCGAAATTCAAGATTCTCGGTGTAATTTTAAATAATGTGGCATCCCCCCGTCATTATCAAAATACCAAAGCTGCCTTTGACCGGATTAATATTCCGATATTGGGCAGTGTTCCCCGTAATTCAAAACTTCATTTACCGACAAGGCATCTGGGATTAATTCAAGCCGAAGAACATGAGGATCTGGATAATCACCTTGATTTTCTGGCTGATTTTATTGAAGAAAATATAGATCTAAATAAATTATTGTCATATATTCCTCAGCTTTCCATCCCATCAGACAATTCAATTATTGCCCTACCACCCCTTGGTCAAAGAATAGCAATTGCAAGAGATCTCGCTTTCAGTTTCATTTATCCCCATATTCTTGATGGATGGCATCGGCAGGGAGCTTCCATCCATTTTTTTTCTCCACTGCAAGATGAGGCACCATCAGAAAAATGTGATAGTTGCTGGCTACCAGGAGGATATCCAGAGCTATATGCGGAAAAAATTGCCAATGCCAATCAGTTTTTACAGGGTTTACAAAACTTTGCCCAAACTAAAACTGTGCATGGTGAATGCGGGGGATATATGGTTATGGGGAAAAGCCTCATTGACAAAAACGGGCAAGCACATAGAATGAGTGGGCTACTCAGCCATAGCTGCAGTTATGCAAAACCTAAAATTCATTTAGGATATCGTATAGCGAGGTTACCTAACCAAAACGGGGATCTTACAATATATGGTCATGAATTTCATTACGCAACCCTTTCAGATCCAGGATCTGACCAGCCATATGCTTTACTGAGCGATGGAACAGACAATTATCTTGGCCCGGAAGGTGGAAGACGTAATAAAGTTACAGGCTGTTTTTTCCATAGTATTGCATTAAAATCATGAAACACTTTAAGTCTATTACCGAATTAAGAAAATTGTGCCTTGTACTGCCCGAAAAGGATAAAAAAGCTGAACAGGCCACTTTTATCCGCCAGAATAACCTTTTAAAACCTCCTGGCAGTTTAGGAGAACTTGAAAATCTGGTTGCATGGCTAGCATCCTGGCAAAAAAAAGAAATGCCCAGCCTCGATAAGGTATGTATCATGATTTTTGCTGGAAACCACGGCATTACCGACGAAAGTGTCACACCCTACAGTGCTGTCGTTACGGAATTGATGGTCACCCAGATCGAACAGGGACATGCAGCCATTAATCAGCTGGCAAAAACTGCGGGAGCAGAACTGCGAATTATCCCTCTAAATCATTTTGAGAAAACCAAAAACTTCTGTCATGAAGCGGCCATGTCAGAACATGATTTCATTAAGGCAGTCGAGACGGGATATAATGCCGTAACACCCAATATCAATCTGCTTTGTTTAGGGGAAGTTGGAATTGGCAATACAACAATAGCTGCCGCTTTGAGTGCCGCCCTGTTTGGTGGAAATGGCGCCCAATGGGTCAGCAAAGGCACAAGTCAATCGCCTGAATATATCCAGAACAAACAACGTGTTGTTGATAAGGCTCTAGCCAAACATCAGGATATTCTCGATGACCCACTTGAAATTTGCCGACACTTTGGTGGATATGAAGAAGCGGCTTTGTTGGGGGCCACTTTGGCTGCTCGTTATCTCAATATTCCGGTATTATTAGATGGTTTTGTTTGCACCAGCGCTGTTGCTGCATTGCAAAAGCTAAACCCGTCAGGTCTTGATCATGCAAAAATCAGCCATCTTTCTGCAGAAAAAGGGCATTTGTTATTGGCCGGAAACCTGAACCAATATCCTTTGATAGCCTTTAATATGCGATTGGGAGAAGGCAGCGGATGCGCAATAACCATTCCAATTCTTCAAGGTGCCCTAGCCTGTTATAAAGGTATGTCCACCTATGATGAGGCCGGATTACCTTCTCCTAAATGATTTTTCTTTTCGTAAGGAAAGTCATAACTGATTTTTTCAGTAGTCTTTCCTTTTTTTCACGATTGCCAATTCATTATATTTATAATGATTTTCATTTCTTTTCATTTGCCAGATCCATATGGATTTGGCCATTTATTTCCGCTTTTATCGGTGGACTTGAAGGATGTTTTATTTATACCCTTTCTTTCACCACTCTATCTTCGTCAATTATCGCCTTTTCAGCATTAGGATTTCATCTATTGCTAACCGGCTGTTTACACGAGGATGGATTGGCAGATTGTGCAGATGGATTTGGTGGCGGACATAATATTGATCAAAAATTGACCATTATGAAAGATAGCCGTTTAGGCACATACGGGGTTCTAACATTATTAATTGTACTCGGAATACAAATCACCTCCGTGATCTCTCTAATGACACTTCATCAGAAAATTATTCCGCTTTTAACAGCCATTGCGGTTTTATCCAGATCATCCATGTTGATCCCCGTTTTTATCCTTTCCCCTGTTCAATCAAAAAGTATGGCCAGTCAGCTTGATCATATTCCATTTATTCCCAGTTTCATTCATTTCACCGTAACGATAAGCATATGTCTCTATCTCTTAAACTGGAAATTTACAATCTTGTATCTTTTGGTTTCCTTTATAACCGGTTTTTTATTCAGCTTGATTATCAACAACCATATTAAAAGATATAACGGGGATTGCCTGGGCGCTGTTCAGGTATTATCCACAACCGCTTTACTCGTTACAAGCAATTTGTTGTTTATCTAAAGCATGTTTTGAAAAAGTAAATAATTCAATTCGACCAAAATCTGGTAATGGACCTAACAGTTCAATTGATTTTTCTAACGCAATCTGCCTTAAAAGCCGTAAAGGGCCACCATGTGAGACAATCAAAATATTTTGACCCTTTTTTTTAATTTCATGCCAAATTTCAATAACCCTAGCAAGAAGTAACCGACCTGTTTCCCCTTCCGGAATCTGCCAATCCCAAGGATTTTCTGCCCAGGCATCAATGAATTCCTTGGGGATTTCATCCCATTTTTTTCCTTCCCATAAACCGAAATTCAATTCAATCAAGCGCCTATCTTCCTGATATGGAATCTGATATTGCAATGCAATGGCACGGGCCAACTTGAGACAACGTGACAAAGGGGAAGTATAAATCTGATCAATTGCAAACCCTTCTGGAATCGAAACATATTGTTCCCATCCATTTCGTAAAGGTATATCTGAATGCCCGTAACATATGCCAGCAGGAATCTGAACAGGTGGATGACGCATTAAACCAATCTGGAAATGATCATTTATGCTCATAATAATGAATCAACCTGTCCTTTCATTCATCAAAATCATTAAGATCCTGTTGAAAATTTTTTTTCTGTTCTTCTCTGCTCCAACGCCCCAATATCACATCCCATAACGCACAGATTATGGAATACATTACCAGTAAAACAATACAGGTTGATAAGAAAATAATTGCTGCCGCCATATTCTTTTCCTTTCTTACCAACCTGCCATCAGAAAATTTAATAAAAAAATTAATGTATTCTATTCTTTAAACTATAATCCAGATTGTCATAAAATCCGACCGTTTGTAAACTATACGTTTTTTTTACATGAAATAGAATTCTTAATTTTCAAACCACATTGTTATTATGGTAAATTTTCCTTAATATATGGCGGGAGACAAAAAGATGCCATATGAACATCTGGAGACCAGTACCGTGTCAATCCTTCAAGTTTTGCCACCTTTGCTCGTTGCTTAATTATATCAACTGTTTGATTGGTTGGATTTTCTTTTTTTCCTGCAATCCCTAGCGTCATAAATCCACCCACATAGGTTGGAACCGCAGCGACATAAGCCGATACATATGAAAAGAATTTTTTACGACGCAAACTAGTTTCCCGCAATTCCTCGGCTTGCATAAACGGAACACCACATTGATTCACAATCAGGCCGTCTCCAGTTAAAATTCTGGCTGCATTTCGATAAAAATCATCCGTAAATAAAACTTCACCAACACCAATTGGATCAGTGCTATCCACAATTATAACATCAAAACTTTCCTTTGGCGCATCGGCAACATACTGGATACCATCCCCAATAATCACTTCCGCACGTGGATCATTCCAGCAATCTTTTGAAATTTCAGGCAGAAATTCCTTGGACAGAGCGATAACATCCCCATCAATCTCCACCATAACCGCCTTTTCAACTGTTTGATGCTGTAAAACCCGACGTAAAACCCCACCATCTCCAGCACCAATAATCAGAACACGCTTTGCATTGCCATGTATCAACAAGGGAACATGAACAAGCATTTCCTGATATACAAATTCATCTTTTTCAGTAATCTGGGTCACGCCATCTAGGAATAAAACCTTGCCATATTCTTCATTTTCAATAATACGTATATCCTGAAATAAAGATTTTTTATGCACGATTTCCCTATCAGCACGGAAGCTCTGTTTCCAGGCCGGATACAACGTTTCATCAACCCATTTAAAAGACATTAAATTCTGCTTTCACCTTTATTGAATGACAAAAAAAACTGGACAATATTCTTTTGTCCAGTGTTTGTTACTGCTATAGAAATATCGTTTTTCTATAAATTTTCTTTCCCACGCCTCTGTTCGTCCAGTACAATTCTTTCAGGTTTAAAGAAATGTTGTAAAACAGGAATGGCAAGATACGGATCACAAGAACCACACATGAAAATGTCCAGAGCAGCAAAATTCCGTTCTGGCCAGGTATGAATGGAAATATGGCTTTCCGCCAAAACAACAACACCAGAAACCCCACCATTCGGTGAAAAATGATGAAAATGACTGTGTAATATCGTGGCCCCAGCTACAACAGCAGCTTCACACAAGATGCGATCAATCTCTTCTGGATTATCCAGATTGGTTGCATCCCACAAATCAACAAGAAGATGCGTTCCTGCAAAACGCATACCATCTTTAACAATAAAATAATCTTTACGATCTTCCATATTTTCTGAAAAATCAATTGAAACCTGGTTATTTCTCGGAGTTTCCGAGACCATCCCCAGTTGAGCAAGTCCGTTCATCACGTACCCCTAAACCAGTAGACGGCCTGTTGGGCAATATGCCCCCTTGGGCCAAAGAATAAAGTGAAACTAGAACATACATAAACTTCAATCAGAAACGAACCCTGTTCTAGTAATCAAACAGAATTTGTCCTAATCAATAATATATCATATATTCCGCGAAATAACGACCACCGTTATATTTAGGTTAGTATATGACCCCTTCACTGACGAATCTCAAGTTTTTTTTTATATTTTTTCAAAAAAATATATTTTTTACATTTTTAGACTCAAAATCTTGTTTTTATTAATTTACCCACTATTTTTTAAAATTTATTTTTTTTACTTGGCGAAATAGTTACTCGCTATTATAAAGCTCTAATAAAAGTAATTTAGGCTACTTTATTATTCCATATCTATAGCAGGTGCATAATGAATACGTTACCGCTTGATAAAAACTATCGCCCTTCTGAAGATGAGGAATTCATGAATCCTCGTCAGCTTGCATATTTTAAAAAGAAATTGGAAGATTGGCGGGATTCTCTTTTGCAAAATTCAACTGAGGCCCTTAATCATCTCTCAGAAGACAAAAATGTTGATATTGATCTCAATGACCGGGCCAGTTCTGAAACAGACCGCGCAATTGAGCTGCGTACTCATGACCGGGCCAGAAAACTGCTTGCAAAAATCAATAACGCACTTCAGAAAATTGAAGATGGTTCTTATGGCTATTGTGAGGTAACAGGAGA
The DNA here is from genome assembly GCF_009734185.1 of Commensalibacter melissae. Lineage (NCBI taxonomy): Bacteria > Pseudomonadati > Pseudomonadota > Alphaproteobacteria > Acetobacterales > Acetobacteraceae > Commensalibacter > Commensalibacter melissae. The sequence goes on from NZ_CP046393.1 coordinate 1,701,005, forward strand.
ACCCATCAGTTTGAAGCGGCTAGAGGCCCGCCCCATCGCCACTCTTTCCATTGAAGCTCAAGAACAACATGAGAGAAAGGAACGCGTTTATCGAGATGACCAACCAATTGACTAAACCATGACTTATTTTCCATTTCAATTAAATAAATGGAAAATAAATTTCATATATTATCCAATAATCGTACACTTCCCAGTTTTACCGCTGCAATAAGACGTGCATTATCATTCCACTTGGTTATTTTCTGTAGAGAATTTCCATCAACCGCACAAAAATAATCCACTTTAAACTCTTTTTTTTCCAATGCCTCTATTGCGTTTGATAAAATAAGTGAAATATTACCTCCACTTTTTAACTTTAGATAAGCCTCTTGTAATATTTTATACAAAAACGGTGCTCGCGAACGCTCTTCACTCGTAAGAAAACGATTCCTGGATGATTTTGCAAGACCATCTTTTTCACGCACGATTGGCACATTCACCAAAGTAACAGGTAAAAGCAAATCCTTTACCATTCTGTGAATCACCTGAATTTGTTGCCAATCCTTTTCCCCAAAGCAGGCAAATTTAGGTTTGACTAAAGAAAACAATCGATAAACAACGGTTGCAACGCCTGAAAAATGACCTTTACGCAATGCACCTTCCCATTGTAAAGCTGGTCCACCTATCTCAATACGCGTGTCAAAACCTCTTGGATAGATATCCTCGACTTTTGGAAACCACACTATATCGACCTGATTTTGTTCAAGCAAATGAACATCCTCTTTTTCAAGTTTAGGATATCGAAGAAAATCCTCTTTCTGATCAAATTGTAAAGGATTGACAAAAACACTTACAATGCAATGTTTGGCTATTTTCTTGGCTTTCTTTACCAAAGCAAGATGACCCTCATGTAAAGCTCCCATCGTTGGAACAAAGGATACATCAATCATGTCCAAATGCCCTCTCTCCCTTAAAAACTCGTTCAAATCATGGGTAATAATCATATCTTCCCCTATTTCCCTGGTATATTTATGTAATACGTTTTTTAATAATAATTTTAAAATTCATGACAGTTTAGTCAGGATAACAACGATTCCTTTCCTTATCGTAAAATGAAGATGTTTTAAAGCCACAGTTTGTTTTGAATAACATTATTTACGAAAGAAAAATCATTTCAAAAAGACTAATTATCAGAGATAATATATTCATTTCTTAATCTTTTTAACATTCAAGATGATTTATTAAAATGATCCGTAAAATTATCTCGGTTTTTTTCCTTACGTTTCTTGTCGCCTGTGGTGGACCACCAAATAACCCCCGTATAACACCAACTCAACAAACAGCATCATCGCAAAAACCGGTCGGATATTATTATAATGACCGTGTTCCAGATTTTGCAGTTAGAAATTATGAACCTTTTTCCCGCCAGGAAGTAGTAGCGTTAACTTTACGCGAATGGCGCGTATTTAACCAACCCATTGCCGATGAAGATCCCCTTCAGCGTCCTGAACCAACAAGTCCGGATGTAAAGGCTGAACGTTCATCTGGTTTATGGCAACGGGTGGGTGAATATTGGTGGATCGGTATGGATCCCGGCATGAAAGAAGGAAGTTATACTGGAAAACATAATAGTAATGGAACCGTTTTCAACTTTATCAACGATGGAAATTATGCCTGGTCCGCGGCTTTTATCTCTTATATCATGAGAATTGCAGGTGCAAATGACCGTTTCCCCTATTCACCCAATCATTCAACCTATATTAATGCAGCCGCTTCTGGAACATCTCCTGTCTTAAGGGGGCATGATCCAGCCACTTATGCACCAAAACTGGGTGACATGATTTGTACCGCCAGAGGTAAAAGCCGGAACACTATCCGTTTTAATACACTTCCCACAACATACGGATTTCCTGCACATTGCGGTATTGTCGTTATGACAAACCAGAACATGCAACCTTTTGGCAAGGAAATCAGTATTATTGGCGGCAACGTAAATGATTCCGTTGCATTGACCCATGTACCTGTTGACACTCAGGGCATGATATCCAATGCAAATGGTGAAAGCTATGACTATCGTTATCCCTGGTGTATTGTCATTGAAATCGTATATGATGCAGAGGCAAGCCCTTCTACAAATATGTGAAAATTATTTAAGATTTTTTCGTGAAAGGTAAATTATCTGCTAGCCAACCAGCAATTGTCCCCCTTACTCCATTGACATTTGCTGGCCCTTCAAAACCTTCTTTTATATTATAAACATTTTTATAGCCTTCATCTTTTGCCAAGATTGCAGCGATTCGACTTCGTCCTCCCATAAGACATAAGAATAATAAAGGCCGATCTAATTGCGTTACGGTTTTTTTCAACTTCCGTATGAAATTCACATTTCTATTTCCCATCCTGTCTTGTAGGCTAATCTTAATAACTTCCTTGCCTAGAGATGATAACTCTGGATAGCCGACCTGTTCCCACTCCTCCGGCGTTCTTACATCAATTAACAGAGCCTGCCCATCCTTTTTTAACAAATCCCAAGCCTCTTTAGGCTTTATTTCTGGTATCATGATAATCTATCCTCTACTTTAATTTAATTGATTTTCACTATAAAATGGTTTCCAAAAGAAAAAACATCATTACTCAAAGTTTTGTTAATAAATAATATTTGCCTTTAATCACGTTATCTATTCTGACCAGATTTTAACTTTTCTTGTTTTTGATATCTTATGGAACAAACTATACATCTTTTAATAATTGATGATGATCACGAAATTGTAGATCTGCTCTCTCAATTTTTGCAAAAACATCATTTCAAGGTTTCCTATGCATATAATGGGGAGCAAGTGCGCCAAATTTGGAAAAACAATCATTTTGACCTTGTGATTCTCGACCTTATGCTACCTCAGGAAAGTGGTTTCGAGATAGCCCATTGGTTAAGAAAAAAAGCTGATATTCCTATCATTATGTTAACCGCTATGGGAGACGAAGCAGATCGGATTATCGGGCTAGAACTAGGTGCCGACGATTATATGGCAAAACCTTTCAACCCAAGAGAATTACTGGCCCGTATCCATGCCGTTTTGCATCGTTCACAACGTAAACAATTCGCTCACAACCCCTACATACAGAAAATCATCCAGTTTGGAGACTGGAAGGTCAATTTACTTCACAGACAGCTCTTGAATCCTCAAAATGTTGAGGTTTCCCTGACAAGCAAGGAATATGACCTGTTAATTGCTTTAATCGAACATGCTCCAGAAATTGTTACCCGGGAAACTTTATCCGAAATTCTATATGGGCATCAGCTTCCTTCCACCGATCGTACAATTGACGTTACACTAAGCCGATTGCGTCGAAAACTGCAAGATGACAGCCGCCAGCCAAAAATAATTAAAACCGTTCACCGAGGGGGCTATTTGTTGGCCCTACCCATTCACTATGTCACAACATAAACCAAGAAAGTGGCATTTATGGCCCTATTCTCTAGCAGCTCGTACAGCCTTGATCTTAATCATTGGGATGGGTTTGATCGAGGCATGTGGCTTGTTAATCAATACTTTGGATCGACTAGATTTCAATCGCCTCACCCAAGAGCAGGAAGCTGTAAATCGCGCAACAGCTATTTATCGTGATATTTCGGAAGTCGATAGCAAGGATCGGTCCGATGAGATTAATGATCTAGATCCAATACATGGATTTACCATTTTTCTTTCAAACGAACCCAATCTTAAAAATGTCAATCTCCCTTCCCCTAAATTGGAACAAACTGTTTCCCACCTTCTTACAACAATCTTGTTCCCACCCGAATTACGTCCAACCAAAATTATTGCCACCTCTGATCCAGACAAACATAAAAATGCAATCGCATTTCAGTTACCAGATGATAAACAATGGTTAAACATCATATATGAATTAACCACACCAAACCCTTTCAAATCAGCAACGTTTCCGATCAGCTTTTTTATCATGGCAACAGCAACAAGCCTGCTTACTTTGTGGAGTGTTCGACGATTAATTGCCCCTGTCAGTACATTAGCCGCAGCAGCGGGAAGGCTGGGACAAGATGTCAATGCCACTCCTCTTGTTGAATCTGGACCAGAAGAAGTTGCCCAAGCCGCACGGGCATTTAACGATATGGCACGGCGTATAAATCGTTTTGTAAATGATCGTACACAACTTCTTTTGGCAATTGGTCATGATCTGCGCACACCGATTACACGATTGAAATTAAGATCTGAATTTATCAATGATAAACATTTACAAAAAAAATTTATCTCAGATCTTGATGAACTTGAAAAAATGATTGATGCGACCCTGGCATTCGGACGTGACAATACACATCATGAACCTGTTATCAATCTTGATTTAACAAGCCTGATTGAAACCCTTATCCATGAATTACAGGAAACCCATCCGGATAAAATTGATCAAATCCGTCTTCACCATCCCTTACCCAATTATACAATCAAGGCTCGTCCGATCAACCTAAAAAGAGCCCTACAAAACCTAATGAATAATGCGCTTAATTATGGAGGGAATGTTACTGTATCGCTAACCTCAAAACCTCCCTTCCCATCACTTTATAACCAGAAAGACAAACATATCTTCATATTGATCGAAGATGATGGACCCGGATTAAAACAGGAAAATCTTGAATATGTTTTTGAACCCTTTGTCCGTATGGAAACAAGCCGCAACCGTTCTACAGGAGGGACTGGACTGGGACTTTCAATCGCAAGAAATATTATTCGCGGACAAGGTGGAGATATTACTTTACATAATCGTATTCCTCATGGATTATGTGCAGTCGTTATGCTTATAGAATAACTTTCCCGAAACGAATTTCGTTACATTAACCTCAATCTATACAAATATAAAACATTTATTTATTTTATGCTCAAACATCTTTATGCACGCGCCTTACAACTCGCCGCAAGTCAGTATGCGATATTCTGGCTTATGCTTACCGCGTTTTCCGAGGCAAGCTTTTTCCCAATACCGCCGGATATTCTCCTTTGTCCAATGATTCTCGCTAAACGATGCAAAGCATGGCTATATGCAACAGTTACAACTTTAAGTAGTGTTGTCGGAGGGTTATTGGGATGGATAATAGGTGCTTTTTTACTTCATTATCTTGCAATGCCCATCATTCATTTCTATCACGCAGAACAGCAACTCATCAATTTGCAGGATAAATTCAATACATATGGCGTATGGATTATTCTAATCAAAGGATTAACACCGATCCCCTATAAATTCATCACCATTACTGCCGGTGCGGCACATTTTGCCCTGATACCCTTCCTGCTCGCAAGTTTAATTACCCGAGGCTCCCGTTTTTTCCTGGAAGCTGTTCTACTTTATTTTTTTGGATCATCTATTCAGGATTTTATTGAAAAGCGATTAATATGGGTAACCAGTTTTATCTGCTTATTGCTTATATCGGGTATCATCGCTTTTAAATATATCTAACTATAACATTTATTTCTTAATTTTCAGACCTTTTTGTAATGCCTTGACATATTCCTTAACTTGTTGGTCAGATAAAACAAACCCAAGTGGACCAAACCCTGGATGTTGAAAAGCAAGCAAAGTTTCTGCTTTTTCAATATTCTTCTGAATTGCCCATTTGGTTTGATATGCAGGTTTGATCTGCGCCCCGGTTATTTCAGCTATTTTTTGACCTTCTGCCATCATCCATCGAACAGATCCCAAAGCTTGAATAAGATTGTCCAGTTCCAGCTGATTTAATTCTAATTGACCGGTTACGCCACTATCAGGTGAAAAAGTTAAAATTGTTTTTTTACGGTCTTCCGTAATCCGTATATTCACATCAATAGCCATTTGTAACCCTCTTTATCCCTCTAAAATATTTTATATCTATAAAATTTAAATTAATGAATAGCTTTCCCCCCCCATATCCACCAAGAATATTTTGAGGATAAAATCTCCGCCGCTTTTTGTGCTTGCTCAACCGTTTCAAATAATCCAAAACAAGTTGCACCCGATCCACTCATTCGTGCCAAGCGACAGTGGGGTAACATCCTAATTTCTTCCAAAACTTTTTCAATTTTAGAATTTAGTAAAATAGCAGGCTCCTGTAAATTATTATCATAGGTCGTTATATCATGAATAAATGAATTAACATTATCGAAACTATTTTTCAAATTAACTTTGTCAAAAATAGAAGATTGACGCTTCTTAAACACTTCCGCCGTTGACACCCCTTCTCCATGATTCACTAAAATCATGCCAAAAGAGGGAATTTCTATATCCCTTGAAATGACTTCACCAATTCCCTGCATGCGTTGTGTGACCGGATTAAGACAAACGGGAACATCTGCCCCCAATTGTAATGCAATCTTCTGTAATAAATCATTGTCAATTACAAGATTCCAATAACGCATCAATAACCGTAAAGTAGCCGCTGCATCTGAAGATCCACCACCAATTCCTGAGGCGACAGGAAGATTTTTAATCAGTTGGATTTTAACAGGCTTTAAAGGTTGTTTTGTACATGCTGCAAGTTTATAGGCTGCTTTAACAATCAGGTTATCGTCCTGATTTTCCTGAGATAACTGCGATACAAATTGCCCCGTTATTTCAAGCTCGACAAGTCTGTCCTCTTTACCTGAAACTGGAAACAGGATCAATTCATCCCCTACATCAGGAAAAACAACCAGACTATCCAGAATATGATATCCATCAGGACGTTTGTCCGTCACATGCAAAAAAAGGTTTATTTTGGCGTACGCTTTTTCTATAAACATTGAATCTTTTTTCAAATAGTGAAATTACCTAGTGGTGAGAGGACAAGAATTTATTTTTTTTGGCTTTTTGTAATGCATTCAATATTAAATTTCTATTTTCAGGATTTGGATTGCAAGTCAAGGCTACATTCCATTGATTAATCGCCTCTTGATAGCGTCCAACCTTCCAATAGGCAACCCCTAGATGGTAATTTAATTCAGGATCCTGTGGAATGGTCTCGGCAGCCAGCTCCAACTGTTGTATGGCTAAAGCTGTTTGATTATTCAAAACCATAATCCAGCCTAAACTATCACGGATTGCCCCTTCATCCGGTGCAATATCAATGGCTTTCTGTAGCATTATCTGGGCTTTCTGCAAGTTTTTATGTCTTAGTGCCCATGAATAACCCAGATAATTCAATAAAATTGGCTCATTTGGTGCCAATTTTAATGCCATTTGTAGATCCTGTTCAGCTTTTAACCATTGTTTTTGTTTTTCATAAGCAACCCCTCTTATGAAAAACATTGTCCAATCATATTTAGTTTTGTTTTTCTTTAACTGAATGACTTTACTGTAGATTTGAATGGTTTTTGGATAATTTTTCTGATCAAAATAAATATCACCCAACGTTTGCCATAAACTAATTTCTTGTGGGTAATCCTTTAACAATTCTTCCAAGGATTTTTCCGCCCGAGAATAATGTTTTAATAATGCATCATAACGGGCAAGTTGTAATTGTATATTGGTCTTTAACGGATCATCCGGATTAACGGGAAATAAGATTTTACGGGCCTGTTCAGGGTGTTTTTGTTCCGCAAGAATGCCCGATAACATAATTTTGGCTTCAGAAAGATTTGGATTGAGCTGTAAAGCAAACCGTAAAAATATCTGTTCAGTATGAAGGGCAACCTTATACGAAATTTTAGCCTCCCTGTCATTTTCATCAACAGTCTGATTGGCCAAATCCTGCTGAATCAGGGAGGCCATTGCCAAGTAAACCTGAGCAACCGCCCCTTGAGCATCATGCACTGGAAATTGAGAAAGATTGCGACGTAAATTATTTTTTGAAATGGATAAAAAAGGCAAAATATCAGTCAAATTATCGACCATTGCCTCCGCTTTTCCAGCCCGATGATGCTGATAAAGCCAATTTCCATAAGCCCGCATTAACAGCAAATCCGCCCCGGGAAAAACCCGGTAGGCTTTTTCAAATAAAATGCCAGCTTTTTTATCATGATGTGATAAAGTTTCCGCAACGCCATAATGAATTAGAAAAACTCCACTAATAGGCGTATTAATTCCTTTTTCAAACAGAGCATTTGCCTGATCAATCTGACCAGCACCATATAGGCACCATGCTTGCAACAATAAAAACGTCATCTGACCCAATGGATCACCAGGAGGAGAAGTAAAATATTTTAATGCCTCTTTCCAGTTTCCCTTAACAATTGCATCATTTCTTAATACCAGAGCGGAAATTGGATCTTTATCTTCTTGTTTTGCCAAATTTACTGCGGCTGGATTGCCGGCGATCACACTATAGTAAAATGCCCTTTCACGTGCATCCGTGTTTTTTAGATCATGATTAAACACATTATTATAAAATTTTGCAGCGGTCACATTATCATCGGTCTGCGCCGCATAATAGGCAGACAGATAATCCCCATACCCGCCCCTTTGATGCACCAAGGGAATAACAAGCTCTGGATCCTTTACAATTACGGACGCTTTAGATGTCGAGCTCATCCCAGCAATTAGAGAAAAAGATAAAAGCATGGTGCGTAGAAAGCGTGGGCATTGCATAATCACTATCTTCTCAATAAACTGAAATCTTAGTATATAAGGTTTCGTTAACCATCATTATATTCATCGTAATCTAAAATGTATGACCATTTATCATTGTTACAGCTATATTCTGAATGGGGTATAGATGAAAATTTAACTTCAGTAAGTATCAACCATTTAGAAAATAGAAAACCTATTCCTACTCTTCCTTTACCTAAAAAACAATCTGTTTCAACGAAAATTATAACAAAAACAAATCGACACTCCGCTTTTCAAACCAATAATTTACAAGAAATAAACCAGGCTATCTTGGAATTCAAAGACTGTTCGCTTAAAAACACAGCCATGAATACAATACTTTCTGTTGGAGATCCAAAATCCCATATTTACATTATCGGGGATGTTCCCGATGCCGATGAAGATCGTAGCGGAAGGGTTTTCGCAGATACGGGAAATTTCTGGCTTGAACAGATGCTTGATAACATCGATATTTCTCTTGATGCTTGTTTTCGTATTCCGCTTGTTCCATGGCGCCCCCCAGGTGGACGACAAATATCAACGAATGAATTAGAACTTTGCCTACCTTTTTTATATAAATTACTAATCCTGTATCAACCTAGATATATCCTGACAATTGGACAATTACCTGCTAAGACCTTACTAAAAACCCCAGTCAATTTTAACCAGCTAAAAAATCAATGGCATTCATTCACATACTCTGGAATTCCTAACCCCATCCAACTTTTTCCATTACACCATCTTTCCCAAATTAACATTAATGCCAAGATCCGCCAGGTAACCTGGAAAAATCTCCTTTACATTCGTGCCACCATAGATAAAAACACTTGATTGAAACATTATATATATTTCAGCGATAATATTTAATTACCTAAAATAAATAACTCTTGAATTACATGACACTCTTTCCTAATTAATATGTATTATGCAAGGGACAAACATTCTTTCCCCTTTGGCTGTCCGGGCTTTATTGGCAAGCGCAGCCTTGTTTGCAGGCGTATCAACTGTATCCATACGGGCAACTACGCCGAAACAGTTAGATCAGCGTGAAGAAACAATCATTACACAAGCTAGAAATATTATTCAAAATGGTAATGGTCGTGTCAGCTTTCCTCGTCCGTTAAATTCAATGGATGAACAGCGTATTCGCTATATATTTGATCTACAACGCAAAGGGGATTTCACAACGGCTCAATCTGAAACAATTCAGATTTCAGACAATTTGTTGCTCGGCGATATTCTTGCCGAGCGTTACCTAAACCCACATTTTTTACCAAATACAGGGCAATTAAAGTTATGGCTAAAAAATTTTGCATCTTATCCTGATTCACCTGATATTCAAAAGCGTCTGAACAATCTTGGCGCTATTAAAGTATCAATTCCCCTCAATCAGAATCTACCTATTGATAACAACAATAATGTCATGGCTTATTTGCAAAGCCTTGATCATCTTAATTTCGAAACCAATTCCTTTAAAAGAAATCCTTTGTTGGATCAAACTGTTCGTGAACGCAGCGCATCAGGTTGGCAAGGAGCGAAAAGTGCCTTACAGCTTATTCAACAGACACGCGGAATGAATAATCTATATGCCGCACAATTACAGGCAGAAATAGCTCAACAGCTCTTTGCAATGAATTATTCAGATCATGCCTATCAACTGGCTAAAAATGCGTTTAAATCATCCAATTACCGCATTGGTTTGGCTGGATATGTCGCTGGATTAATTGCCTGGAAAAATAATGATCTTGATCAATCCTTGAAATTTTTTGCACAGGCTTCAAAGGCAGATATTATCACTACCAATATTAGAGCAGGTACTTATTTCTGGGCTGCACGTTCATGTCTAAGAAAGGAAAATAAACAGGAATATATTATCTGGTTGCGCAGATCGGCTTCGTTTGTGCATACCTTTTATGGTATTTTGGCCAACCAGATTCTAAAAGAAAACGATCATGATACTTCAACAGAGAAGACTGATTTTCATCCTTTACTAAATTTCCTTAAATTTTCTTCTACAACACTTTCTCAAGTGGATATCAACACTATTGAAGCCACTGCTGAGGGAAAAAGGTTTTTTGCCTTACTACAAGTGGACGAAAAAAAACGGGCTGAGATTATTTTAAAACAGATATGGATGAAAAATAGAAAGAATCTTGCCCTTTTGCATTCCATTCAATTGATTGCAAAAACCATAGGCGCAAACGATTTATCTAAACAGCTTGTTGAGATAATTGCACAAAATGAAAATCTTCTCGATCACAATAAAAGCTTACCCTTACCCAATTTACATCCAAGGAATGGCTACAGAATCAATCCGGCACTTATCTATGCGTTGATTCGTTTAGAATCAAATTTCAATAGCAAGGCTGTTTCAAATACAGGGGCACGTGGCCTAATGCAAATCATGCCTATGACAGCAAAATATATTGCAAAACAAAAAAATAACGTATCGATTCATCGTTTGGATGAACTGCAAAATTCCGCTTTAAATTTGGAAATCGGTCAATTATACCTTATCCATTTATCAGGACTTTATAATAAGAAAAGCTATGATATGCTTCCAAAAGGGGGAAGCCTTATTCATATGCTGGCCAGTTATAATGCCGGACCTGTAATAACCTCAAAATGGTTGAATTCAGCTGAGAATAACCAAGATCCATTACTGTTCATGGAAACAATTCCCATCAAGGAAACAAAAAACTATTTGCATAAAGCACTGACTTTTCTTTGGATTTATTCTGATAAGCTTGATTTACCCTCTCCTTCCTTAAAGGCTCTGGCTCAAAACAAATGGCCTAAATTTACAAATGAAGTAAAATTGGCCCAAGCCATTACATTACATTAAAAAAAAAACCTTTTCTTTTTTTTAAGAAAAGGGATTTTTAAATACCTACTAGTTTTTTGCCACAGGTTGTCGGCTTGCCTTTACACGAGTAACCCGACGATTTTCCATCTCCAAAACCTCAAAAAGCCAACCGGAAAAAACAACCTTGTCACCTGTAACCGGGACTCTTCGTAAAAGTGCCAAAATCAATCCGGCGACTGTGTGATAACTTCCTTCCGCAGGTAAATTCCCTAAATCCAGCTGATCCCTTACTTCATCGACCTGAGTCGTCCCTTCCAGTAAATATTCATTACTTATCCCTGACTCAAGACGGGGGGCATCCAGAGACTGATTGATTTCACCTACAATTATTTTAAAAATATCCGAAACTGTTACAATTCCCTCAAACGAGCCATATTCATCAAGAACCAGTAATATTCCTAATAAATCACCCCGTAATCGTTCCAGAGCGTCCAATGCAGACATACTATCCGGAACAACAAGAGGACGCTGTAAACAGGCATTAATTGACAAGCTGTTTTTATGTAAAAGCTGGCTGAACAAATCATTAACCAAAACCACACCAACAGGATTATCAATTCCATTCTCACAAACAACCAATCGTGTATGTGAAATATTGTACAAAGCCTGTTTCAATTTGTCCCCTGAAATAGAACGATCAATCCATATAATTTCATTCCTTGGACGCATAACAGCCCTGACAGGTCGGTCAGCCAGTCGTAACAAACGTTCAATCATATCCCGTTCTTCAACTTCCAGCACACCAACCTTGGCCCCCTCGGCAATGTAGGCCCTTAATTCCTCTTCTGTTACAGAAACAGAAATTTTATTATGTTTTCTTAATAATTTCAAAACGCCTTCAGAGGATTTACTAAGGACCCAAACTGCAGGAGAGGCAATTTTTGAAATTATTATAAATAGCCAGGACAGGCGGACAGCAATGACCTCAGGCTCTAGTAACGCTAACTGCTTTGGAACCAGTTCCCCAAAAATTAGCATAAAAAAAGTAATAACCAAAACAACGATAAGAATCGACAAGTCATCTGCCCAGATTTTGATTAACGAAAATTGTTCAAGCCAATGCCTTAGAAAATTTTCAATACGGGATCCGCCAAAGGCTCCCTCAAATATTGAAACCAGCGTAATACCAACCTGAATAGTGGGTAAAAAACTTTGTGGTTTATCGATTAATCGTAAAGCCCCTTCAACACTCTTCATCCCTTGATGTTGCATCGCAACCAACCGGGCTTTTCGGCTTGATATTAAAGCAAGCTCGCCCATAGCGAAAATACCATTCAAAAAAATCAAGCATAAAATAACAATAATTGAAACAAGCATTTACTTAAATCCAATAAATGTAATCATAATAAAAAACAGAAATTACAAAAATAATCTAACAAAATTGTTACTAATAAAAAATAATAAATCTGTTATACTTATTTTTACTTTGAGTATGATTTAACATTTTTATTTTTATTTCTGTAATAAATTTGTTCCTTACACAACTATTAAAAAAGGCAAGCTTGAAAAACTAAGCTTGCCTTTCCTTTTATTCCACAAAAGATACCAATGTATAATCAGGCTTCCTGAACAGCCACCTTTTTAACACGACGAACTGCTGTCCGTTTTTTAACTGAATCTTTAGGCAGTTTCTTCATTAATTCCGCCACCTGTTCATTATAATCATATTTTGCCTGTCTCTGTTGTGACAAATCTATTTCGGGTGCCATCACACCTTCAACCTTGGGCCCTGTTAAAGCAACCTGAGCAATATGCCATGGACGTTTGATCGCATCCTTAACAGCGGTAGCTTCATATCCGGAATGAACCATGCAATTGGCGCATTTTTCATAATTACCCGTACCGTACTGATCCCATTGAGTTTCATTCATCAATGCTTCAAACGTCGGTGCATAGCCTTCTCCCAACAGATAGCATGGACGTTGCCATCCAAAAACTGTTCTTAAAGGCTTACCCCAAGGAGTACAGTGATATTGCTCATTTCCAGCCAGAAAATTCAGGAATAATGGTGATTGCGTGAAACGCCATTTATGTCCCTTTCCCAATCTGAAAATTTCACGAAATAATTTTTTGGTATTTTGACGGTTCAGGAAATGTTCTTGATCTGGCGCCCTTTCATAGGCATAGCCAGGAGCAGTCATAATACCATCAACCCCCAACTCCATAACACTGTCAAAAAATGCCGCTACACGATATGGATCGGCATTATCAAACAGGGTGCAGTTGATTGAAACCCTGAACCCTTTAGACTTGGCAAGTTTTATTGCTGCAACGGCACGATCGTAAACACCCTGCTGACAGACAGAAGCGTCATGCATGGACTTGTCACCATCCAAATGAATATCCCATGAAAAGAATGGAGATGGTTTATAATCGTCAATCTTTTTTTCAAGCAACAATCCATTAGTACACAGATATACATACCGTTTACGAGCGATCAATCCCTCAATAATCTGTGGCATTTCCTTATGCAACAAGGGTTCACCCCCTGCAACTGCCACGACAGGGGCGCCACATTCAGCATCAGCATCCAAACATTCCTGCACACTCAATCGCTGATTCAATATCTCAGCAGGATAATCAATCTTTCCGCAACCAGAACAGGCCAAGTTACAACGTAATAAAGGCTCCAACATCAAAACGAGTGGATATTTTTCACGTCTTTTTAGATGTTGTTTAACAACGTAGCTACCGACTCGTACTGCCTGCATCAGAGGAACAGCCATTTATCTAAGCTCCCAAACCGGTTTAACCGATATTAACATATAATAAATGCGTCATTCATAAGATAAATGACCCTTAACAACAAGAAAAAAATATTATTAGTAAAAAACGTACTTTACGACAAAAACGTTTTATTTTAAATTTCAAAAGCCTTGCCGTCTCTCTTTTTCCTTCTTTAAAGTAACAATTTACTTTATAGATGTGTTCCTCAAGCAACAAATTTAATATCTCGTTTGAAAAAAAAGATAAAATCAGCCATAAAAGCTTAATAAAAAAGTGTAATATATTGTTCGCTTTTTATCCTTTTTTATTCATGAAAGGTGATAGATTTTACATAACGTGTATTTGAATATCATCTAAACTCGAGTATAAGCTAAAAAACTTAACATTTATATTAAGCTATTATGTAACAGTTACGGACGAAATATAACATGGATGAACAAACCGAAACGCCTAAGAACAAAGAAAATCTTATGGAAAATGAATCGGCCAATCATTTAAAATCCATTCCTACTTATGGACGTTTCCCTTTATTAGACCGCGTTCATACCCCAACAGATCTCAAAAACCTTTCCATTGAACAGCTAGAACAGTTAGCCAAGGAATTACGTGCCGAAACAATTGATGTCGTTTCCACAACAGGTGGACATTTAGGAGCCTCTTTAGGTGTGGTTGAACTTACTGTTGCATTACATGCCGTTTTTGATACACCAAATGATTCACTAATATGGGATGTTGGTCATCAGGCTTATCCCCACAAAATATTAACTGGTCGTCGTGAATTTATTCGTACATTACGTCAACCTGGAGGATTATCAGGCTTTACAAAACGTTCAGAAAGTATATACGACCCTTTCGGAGCCGCCCATTCCTCAACCTCGATCTCGGCAGGATTGGGTATAGCTGTTGCAAACCATTTTAAGGCCAAAAAAGATCCAACATATGATGAACGCAGTGTTATAGCAGTAATCGGTGACGGATCCATTTCAGCTGGTATGGCCTATGAGGCCATGAATAATGCTGCCGTTGCTGGGCCAGGTGCAGAACGATTAATTGTTATCCTGAACGATAATGAAATGTCCATTGCCCCACCTGTCGGTTCAATGTCCGTTTATCTATCGCAGCTTCTCTCATCACGTCATTTCTTGGGGCTAAGAGATCTTGCCGCCAGAGTCGCCAGCAAATTACCCGAGAGTCTTGAAAAAAAAGCAAAACGGGCCGAAGAATATGCCCGCGCTTTAATGACGGGCGGGACATTGTTTGAGGAACTAGGTTTCTATTATGTGGGACCAATTGATGGACATAATTTACAACAACTGGTTCCTGTCTTAAGAAATCTGCGCGATGCCGAACATATCGGTCCAGTGCTTTTACATGTCGTAACCCAAAAGGGACATGGATATAAACCAGCTGAATCTTCAGGCGATAAATATCATGCTGTCTCCAAATTCAATGTCATAACAGGAAAACAGAATAAAGGACCGCCCGGACCACCATCGTATACCTCGGTTTTCAGTAATGAACTACTGAAATGCGCTGAAAAAGATGACAAAATTATTGCCATAACCGCTGCGATGCCATCTGGTACAGGATTAGACAAATTTGAACAGAAATTTCCCGAACGCTATTTTGACGTCGGCATTGCTGAACAACATGCGGTTACATTTGCTGCAGGTCTGGCAACCGAGGGGTTAAGACCTTTCTGTGCTATATATTCCTCTTTTCTGCAACGTGCCTATGATCAAGTCATGCATGACGTTGTCCTGCAGAATTTACCTGTTCGTTTCGCCATTGATCGCGCTGGACTGGTTGGGGCTGATGGGGCAACCCACGCTGGTACCTTCGATATTGCATATTTGGGGTGTCTACCAAATATTGTTATCATGGCTCCCAGCAATGAAGTTGAATTAGTTCATATGACAGCAACCGCCGCAGCTTTTGATGAAGGTCCAATCGCCTTCAGATATCCGCGTGGCCCTGGTATTGGTCTTTCTTTACCGGCAGAAAGCCAAATTCTTCCAATTGGTAAAGGAAAAATCATTCAGGAAATGGGAGAGCAGACTGGTGATGAAAAGGGGGGAATTGCCATCTTGTCTTTCGGAGCCCGTTTGGCAGAATGTTTAAAAGCTGCCGAAACCCTTAAACAATATGGATTGCCCCCTACAATTGTCGACGCTCGTTTTGCTAAGCCTCTCGACAAAGGATTAATTGATCAGCTGGCTAGAAACCATAAGGTTCTTATCACTATTGAGGAGGGATCAACAGGCGGATTTGGGGCATTTGTCATGCAACATCTTGCCCAGAACGGTCTTTTAGATCATGTAAGGTTCAGGCCCATGGTTCTACCTGATTATTTCATTAACCATAATACCCAAACCGCGCAATATATTGAGGCAGGTTTAGATGCTCCATCTATTGTCAAAATCGCTTTAAAAGCTTTAGATGTACCTTTGGAAATTTAAATATAAAAAGTTTAGGTAGATTCAACTATGAAATTTCATCGTTATATCCTGTTATGCAGTGTTACAGCCTTTATAGGCTTTAATTCTCCAATCGCAATTCATGCAAATGATACTGCCGTCCGTCCTGTTTCTGTAACCGGATCTGATACAGAAAATTCCATTAAAACACCTGTTGTCAATCTGTATCGCATCCTAAGCCAACTTCAACAGTCCAAGCAAGCCCCTGCTGAAAAAGGTATGACCGCTCTTAGAAAAGTTTTAAATGATTCCTATGATTTCTCTTCAATTTTAAGCAGTACAGTTGGTTATCGCTACGATTCATATTCCGAAGCTGAAAAAGAGCAGCTTTTGCAAGCTTTCACTAATTATACAGTTGCACGGTATTATTCCAGTTTTGCCAAAGAAAAAGGTACGGGATTTAAAATTTTACCAAATGTTAAAAATGCAACGACAAACGATGATAAAATTATTAAAACCAGGGTTGGAGACGCAAATGATATGGGATCAGCAACAGAAATCAACTATCTGTTGCGTAAAACCCCACAAGGATGGAAAATTGTCGATGTGTTGCTGAATGGTCATATCAGTCAAATAGCCATTCAACATGGTGACTTTAGTTCGACCTTGGCAAAAGGTGGCAGTCAAGGATTGATTGAAATGTTAAACAAGAAAACACAATCCTTCATGTCAAAAAACAACTCCTAATCTAACAGTCTATATGTTTTGGTCCTTACAAACGAAAATTAAATTAACACGAATTTTATCCATTTGTACATTACTGGGGTGCATTCAATCTGGAATCAGCTGTCTGCTTATCTATTTCTTTAAAAAAAAAATCAAAAACCAAAAAAAATATACAGCCCCCTCTTCCCTTCCCCCAGTAACAATCTTAAAGCCTTTGGCTAATACAGAACCCCTCCTTTATGAGGCTTTACAAAGTTTCTGCGAACAGGATTATCCAGATTTTCAATTAATTTTTGGCGTTCAAGATAAAAAAGACCCTGCAATTGAAATTGTTCATCATCTACAGAATCAATATCCCAATCGCAATATTAAACTGGTTATCAATCCAAAAATTCATGGGGTAAACCGCAAAGTATCAAATTTAATAAACATGTTTGCCTACGCAATCCATGACTGTCTACTTATTTCAGATTCCGATATTCACACACCGCATCAGAATTATTTAAGAGAAACCATTCCCTTATTGGATAATGACAATGTTGGACTGATAACCTCTTTATATAGTGGATTACCTTATGAATCCTCTATTGTCCAAATGCTGGCCAGTGCTCATATCAATTATAACTTTATGCCGGGCGTGATACTTTCACGCTATCTGGGCCGTCAGGATTGTTTTGGTGCCTGTGTTGCAATCAAACGGTCCATACTTATGAAAATTGGCGGATTAAAAGCTCTGTTACCCTATATTGCAGATGATGCAAAACTTGGAGAGCTTATCAGAAAACAAAATTTAGAGGTTGTTCTTTCACCTTCCATCGTTAAGACAACTGTTTCTGAAAATACTTTTCAAGCTTTATATAAACATGAGTTGCGCTGGAATCGTACCGTTTTTACAGTGGAACCCCTTGGTTTTACATGCTCTTTCATCCAGCTTCCCCTATTCTGGATTTCTCTTGCTGTTTTACTAAACCCTTTGAAAAAAAAATCATGGATTAATTTTTTAAGCTGCTGGATTTTTCAATCTATTTGTTGTTTAGTGATCAATAAAAAGATTAAACTTGACCTTAAGTTAATTCCTTTCCTGTTACCCCTAAGGGACTGGATCTCGGCTTCTATTATGATGAGAAGTATTTTCAAAGAAGATATTGAATGGCGTGGACAAAAAATGACTTTTAAAAAAAACCAAGGTTCCAATAGTTAAACGATAGTGATAGATAATTGAACCAATTAAGTATTTTTAAACAACCATAATAAAATAGAAAAAATCAAAGGATTAGTTCCATCATGATGAAGACTCTGTTTCTACAACCCCCCTCCTTTGAAGGTTTTGATGGAGGTGCAGGTTCCCGCTACCAAGCCAAGCGCGAAATTAAATCATTCTGGTATCCAACTTGGTTGGCCCAACCGGCAGCCCTTATCCCGAACAGTCGCCTGATTGATGCGCCCCCTGCAAGAATGACGATGGAACCCATTCTTGCTGATGTTAAAAACCGTGATCTGGTAATCATGCATACTTCTACCCCATCCTTTTCATCGGATGTCAAGGTTGCAAAAATGCTCAAGGATGCAAATCCTTCCCTCAAAATTGGCATGGTCGGTGCGAAGGTTGCTGTTCAACCCCAGGAAAGTCTCGAAAAGAGCGATGTTATTGATTTTGTAGCCCGGAATGAATTTGACTTTACATTGAAAGAAGTCGCAGAAGGTCGCGATTTCAAAGATATTGACGGCATATCCTGGCGGGATGCAAATGGCAAAATTGTTCATAATAAAAACAGGGCAATAATTGAAAATATGGATTCCTTGCCTTTTGTTACCGAAGTTTACAAAAGGGATCTTCATATTGAAGATTATTTCATTGGATATTTAAAACATCCATATCTTTCCCTATATACTGGCCGTGGATGTAAATCACGCTGCACGTTCTGCCTGTGGCCACAAACAGTAGGTGGACATCGTTATCGTACACGAAGTCCAGAACATGTCGCGGCAGAAATTCGTTTGGCTCAACAATATTTTCCACAAGTTAAAGAATTTTTCTTTGATGATGATACATTTACAGATGATCTTCCTCGTGCGGAGGCAATCGCTCGTGAATTGGGAAAATTAGGGGTGACCTGGTCCTGTAACGCCAAGGCGAATGTTCCCCGTAGCACCTTGAAAGTGTTAAAGGATAATGGGTTGCGCCTATTGCTGGTTGGTTATGAAAGCGGAAATCAGCAAATCCTGCATAACATTAAAAAGGGAATGCGAATCGAGGTTGCACGTGAATTCACAAAAAACTGTCATGAACTTGGAATTAAAATCCACGGCACCTTTATTCTCGGTTTACCAGGAGAGACCAAGGAAACAATCCAGGAAACAATCAAATTCGCCACTGAAATCAACCCTCATACTTTACAGGTTTCCCTAGCCGCTCCATATCCAGGAACATTTCTGCATCAACAGGCACTTGAAAATGGATGGCTAGATGAAAATAATGCGGAATTGATTGATGAACATGGCGTTCAGATCGCCCCTTTGCATTATCCTCATTTATCTCATACGGAAATTTTTGATAGCGTTGAAACATTTTACAAGAAATTTTACTTTCGCGCTCCCAAAATAGCATCTATTGTAGGAGAGATGATCACCAGCCCACAAATGATGAAACGTCGCTTACGCGAAGGCGTCGAATTTTTCCAATTTCTCCGAGATCGCCATACATCATAATAAACAATAAAGAAATTTTGTGACAAGAAAAATTCTTATTTCAGCAGATGATTTCGGTTTATCTGTCGAGGTCAATGAGGCAATTGAAATTGCACATCGGCAAGGGGTTCTGAGTACCGCGAATCTTATGATTGCAGGCGATGCAGCTGAGGATGCAATCATAAGAGCCAAAAGAATGCCAAATTTGCAGGTTGGATTGCATGTTGTTGTCATTGAGGGAAAATCAATTTTGCCAAAAAGTGAAATTCCACTTCTTGTCGATGAAAATCGTCTTTTCCCCTCACAACAACTTAAAATGGGAATCAACTACTTTTTCAATCAACACATCCGTAGACAACTGGAAAAGGAAATCAGGGCTCAATTCGAAACCTTTAGAAAAACAGGACTGGCTCTTGATCATATCGATGTGCATAAACATATGCATCTTCACCCAACCATTGCTCAGCTTATTATAAAAATCAGTCATGATTATCGGTTGCAACGAATAAGACTTCCCAAAGAACCCGTTAAGACTCTCAGATCCATTGATCAGACAACCAATCTAGATAATACAAATAACTTGCTGGTTTATTATTGGTGCAAACTTCTTGAAGAACAGATCAAAAAAGCCGGGATGAAATCTTTTGATTGGTGCTTTGGCTTATCCTGGTGTGGGCATATGACATTTGACCGTATCCAGAAATTAATCCCGTCCCTACCACAAGGTAATTCTGAATTGTTTTTCCATCCTGCAACCACAAAAACGGGATTATATAATCAACTTATGCCTCAATATGAACCTGAAAAGGAGCTGGAGACCCTCTGTCACCCAGACTTCCCCAAGCTGCTTCAGGAACATGGCATTCATCCAATTACTTGGAAAAACATTTAAAATATCTCAACGGATAGCTGTTTCAATCCAGCCTTTCAATTTTTCCTTTGGTAAGGCTCCTACCTTGGTTGATAAAGGCTGTCCATCTTTGAACAAGATAAGGGTTGGAATTCCCCTAACTCCATAATTTGTTGGCACCTCAGGGTTTTCCTCGACATTAACCTTGGCAACAACTAATTTACCTTGCATTTCTTTTGCTAATTCTTCCAAAACTGGAGCAATCATTTTGCAAGGTCCGCACCATTCCGCCCAAAAATCAACCAGGACGATTTGATCGGATTTCAATACATCCTGTTCAAAACTTTGATCTGTTACTTTTTTAGTAAATTCGCTCATTTCCACCTCATAACTTTTAAAATAATCTTCATATCTACTAAATAGATGACTGTCCTTGATGTCAAATATTATTAAGATTGTCTATATCTGTGCCGGCAAATATTTTTCAAGTAAAGCAATGGGCAATTTCATTATTTTTAGAGCATCTGTCCAAATCAGTAACGGCTCAATTTGATGATATGGATAAATTTCCTTTAATAAGATCCAATAAGATGCCATCTGCCTTAAATAAATTTTGGATACCATCTCAACAGTATCCGGCACTTTTTGACCGGATTTAAAATCACATAGTAAAATTTTATCCGATAAAATACGCATACGATCAATCTGACCCGTAATGACAAGATCATTGACAATACCTGTTACAGGTTGTTCAACCAAACTATCAGAATCAAACAATTTTTGTAATTCTGGATTATTAATCAACTGGATAACTTGATGAACAATTTTATCCAATTCCTGACCGGATAGTTTAACATTTTCTCGCTTGAACCATTGATATGCCAAGTCATAACGCTTTTCACAAGGGTAATTTGGCAAATATTGTAATAAGGCATGAATGACTCGACCACGATAAAAAGGATCTTTTTTCTTTCTTGTTTTAACCGGTGATATTTTAGAAGGAACCTCACCAAATATTATCCCGTCTGGTCGACTTGGAATATAATGGGGTAATATGACATTTTCATCAGGTAACGCAACAGCCTTTCCTTTTTGTTGCAACCATTTGGGCAAAATTATTGATTTGCTGGATTGATTTCCAAAATCATCCGGTGAACAATTCATATTGTATGAAAGGGAATTACTTTTATTTTCTATAAAATGATGTGTTCCTTCCCAAATTTCTTGGAAAAAACAGGCCTGCAAATCAGGCAACTGCTTCATCGCCTTTTCACAATAATCATACCAAGTGTTTTCAGTTTTTTTATTTTTGGATTTTTGCCAGCCACAAACCAATAACCATTCACTTGCACGCGTTAAAGCAACATAAAGCAGACGATTGCTTTCTTCGGTATCCAATTGCAATTTAAATGACCTATATTCTTTACTTTCCCTAATATCGCAATTTTTATTTGGAACATATAAAGGGATTTTGATATTCTTTTCCGCATCCTCTTTCCAAACCAGAACCTGATCAGATTGAAATCCGCCCTGTTTAGATACGGGATTCACGGTATCAGGTAAAATGACTAAACGCCCCTGCAGTCCTTTCGCACCATGTACCGTCATAATCCTAACCATATCAAGGTCTGCTTCCGCCTCGTTTTTTATGGTACGTTCGGATTGTTTCAACCAATATAAAAAACCCTGTAAAGATGGGATATGATTATCTTCATATTGCATTGCCTGGAAAAGTAATTCATCAATCGCCTCAAGTGCCTCTTCCCCCAAACGGGCGAGAAATCTTTCCCGTCCACGATGTTCCCCCAAAATCTCAACCAACAAGGCATAGGGCGTAACATAATCCACTCTGACAAACAATTTTGAGAGCATTAACCATGCCTCCTGCCAGTCTTTCCTTTCCAAATGCCGAATAAACAAGGCATTCCACAAAGTCTGGCCTTTTATTCTTGATCCGGCAAGCTCCATAAGACTTTCTTCATCCAATCCCCCCAAAGGTGATTTTAAGACACATGCCAAGGTCAAATCATCCTGCGGCAATAAAAGCACCTCACAAAGTACCAATAGATCCTGTACGGCTATTTGATCAAGCAATTGTGTTTTAACCAGATTGACCAATGGAATATTTTTCATTTTCAGAGCCCGGATCAAGGCCCGTGAAAAATCAGATCGTTTCCGGATTAAAATAAGAATATCACCTGCCCTGATGGGACGCCCACCATAAGGTGGTACCCTGCCGATCTGTCCCTTAATCCAATCGGCAAGACATTCAGCCAAAATCATGTCAGGTGTTGAATGATACTGATTTTTCCTCAATGGTTTCCATAAGGTTTCCAAATCCTCCTTTTCCATATCATCCATCATCGCTAATGGCCATATATCAACCCGCCCGGGAGCAGATATCTTCGCCGAACGATGCTGGCGAAACTGATCCATTGATAAATTATCCCAGACGCCTGTTAATCCATTTTCAGGCAAAAAAACCTGATCTACGAAATCAAGAATAATCTGACTGGAACGAAAGGAAACCCGTAATTGGGGATCCGCCCATAATTCACCTGCCTCTTTTACCTTTTTTGATATTTTTTCACGAAAATTAAAAAATTCCTGTGGCTTTGCCCCCTGAAAAGAATAGATGGATTGTTTGTAATCTCCAACGGCAAAAATCGTTCTGGAATGATACGAAACAGGATCCTTACCCATTCCCGCAAAAAATTCAGACAAAATATTATCTGCAATCCGCCATTGTTCAGCCGAATTATCCTGTACTTCATCCAACAAAATATGTTCCAAACCGCCATCGAGCTTGAACAAAACCCAAGCGGCACCAGGATTATCAAGCAAATCCAAAGTGTAATTAATCAAATCACTGTAATGCAAAACCCCTTGGGCACGTTTAATATCTTGATAATGTTGCCAAATTAATGAAAAGACATTCAAAAGAGCCCCTGTATATTCATAAATGTCATAGCGATTGATTGTTTCAGCAATCTGATACATATAGTCAGCCTGTTCATTCAACAAAACTGCAATCGCGTTATTTTCCCCCTTATTGACAGTAAAATTTTTAACTTGACCATTTTTTTTAAGCAAGGTCTCCTGCATTATATTCCATTGGACAATTCGTTGATCGCTCGAAAGATCAAACCATCGAATACAGGATTCTATTGCCGCTCTAGATTTTTTATTTTTAATATCCCGATTCAGTTCCAGACATTTTCTAATGTCCTTTTCTGCTGGCCAGATTTCACATACACGAGCTAAATAATCCTGTTTATTGGAAAAATCCAGCTTTAAACATGAACGTAAATAAGCGGAAAATTGTCGCTGTTGAATCAAACGTAAAACTGGCTGTAAATATTGCTGATTTTGTTGTAGTTCCTGTAAAAGCTCCAAAAAATGATTATTATTGATTAATGGGCTTAAGACCTGAATATCATGATCAGAAATTTCATCAATTTTTTCGTTAAAAGCCCTTTTGAAAGTTAATAAATTATCACCCTCCTCAATAACCTTGAACTGAGGAATAATTCTGGCCTCCAAAGGGAAACGCTGCAGGATAGATTGACAAAATGCATGATTGGTTTCAATCCGCATACCCCCTGGTAAATCCAAAATTTCTGCAAACAATGCCCGAGCCGCTTTGCGCATCTTATCGCACGGATTGATTTGTAAATCGAGCAAAGCCCTATCCAGTTCTTGATTCGTATAGCCAACCCATTCACTTAATTTTTTTTGCAACCGAATTGCCATTTCGGCAGCCGCGGATTTGGAATAGGTTAAACATTGGATCCGCTGCGGTTGTATACCGGGATGAATTTTACCCTTTTTATCAGTCCATGGCATCATTAACCGTAATAAACGATCAACAAGAAGTTTTGTTTTACCGCTTCCTGCCGATGCGGATACAAAAACTGAATAATGCGGATTAGAGGCATCTCTTTGTTGCCTGTTCGCTTCTTCAACAGGATCTGAAAAAGAAAACTGCCGCTGCATCATGATCCCCCAGTTCCCAATCCCCATTCAAGAAAACGAGCCAAATGCTTATAATCTCCAAAAACAGGCAGGGTTTGTACATATTCTTTTATTAAATGAGGACGTGGACGGGATAAATAAGGCTGTTCCTGGTCACAATAGGCAATAATCAGCTTTTGAAGAACTTGCCAGTATCTTTCGCTTAAATTTGTGGCATCCCCTTCTTTTTGAATATTATCTATATGGATTTCCTTACCTTCCTCTATTCCCCCCTTTAACTCCCAATATGTAAATTTTGAAATTTCATGTTCAGCCAGACTTTTATCAAACCCGCCATAATAAGCCATTGCCGCTTCCAAGGGTAACTGTGGAAACAATCCGTTCTTCACATTTATACACGCAGGGGTAACACCTGTTTTGTAATCATATATTTCTACAGTTCCATCCGTGTTTAGCTGTATTCGATCCGCAATACCCCGTAAGGTGAAGTCAATTCCTGCGGTCAACTGAAAATAATGATGGCCTTCTTTTTCAAGATAAAACTGAGGAAGCATTCGACTATTACGACGTGACTTTTCCTGCTGGTAAACCCAATGGGCAATTTTTAATAACCGTGCATGCCACCATTTTTTATAAGAAATTAAGATATCCTGACGTTTATCCAGTACATCCAAAAGAGTCTGCTCTATTCCGCTTAGCGTCCATTGTTTGCTATAATTTTCATAAACATTCTTTAACCCTTCATGAACTATCAACCCAAAAATACTGGTTGATCGATCTTCCTCCAAACCAACAATTTTTCTTAAATTAAGTATTTTTTTCGCATAAATCTCATAAGGATCCTTTATCCATCGCTCAACATCAGTTATGGAAATGGATTTTGGACGCAACGCCGGCAAAGGTTTCGGAGAAGGACATTCCATTGGGGTTGGAGATCCATCTGGTTGATCAAGATATTTTGTCCACAACAAAGCCGGATGCTGCTGAATCACACTCTTACGCCCCTTCAACCACGCCTTAAGACGGACAATCCAACGTGATTGCACAACTGGCGCATTTTCCTGTCTTAACGGTGAAGACAAAATCACTTCTGGTATCGAACAACACAAAGCCATAAAAGCATAGGCTGTACGACCTATTTCAATATCCGGCAGTCCCATCCCCATTTTTTCACGCATCGGGCGGCTTAGCCAAGAACCAGAATCAATGGAGGGTGGCCATACCCCTTCGGATAATCCCCCTAAAATTACCATATCAACATTCTGCAACCGTGCTTCAAGCAATCCCCAGATATATACCCTTGGATGAAGCTGTCTAACTTCTCTCCCTTGTAGGGCACGGCGCGTGTGAACAATTAATCCTTGAAACGATGCCCTGAAAATGCTGGCAAATTCAGATAAAGTAACCACCTTTATATATTCAGTTTCAACAATAAGATCTCTCAAATGCTCGGCAAGTGCATTTCCCTCTTCAGCCTTCCATAGAATATCCTCTCCATTCTGTTCTTGATTAGAGGCAAGCTGTTCCGCAGCTCTTGCCAAATACGTCACCCATTCGCCAACCGTATATTTTGTAGTTTTTCCCAACAGAGTTTGCACATTCTGTTTCAATCGATCCAGCAAGCTGACCAATTCAGATGAGTTGGAAAAAAAATATGCGATATCGGTTCTTAGGGTATCCTTATCTAACAGCTTAATTTCTTCGATTTTCCGCTTCAATGCTGCTTGAATGACTGATAAACCAGAGGCTGCAAATTGTCTTAGAATAAAGATCTCCAGCAAACGGCTATAATCACGGCATAAACTGGCAGGCAATCCACAACAAGCAAATGGATGTTTAAGTAAGGATAATAAAGATAAAGGGGTAAAATCCTCGACACAAGCTTGCAAAATCAAATTTAAAAAGACTGTGCCGGCCGTTTTATAAAGTGGTTCACCAGCACTATCATCCGCGATAACCCCCCACCGTCCCAGTTCCAGAGAAACACGCATTGCCAAATTACGATCAGGTGTAACAAGTGCAATTCTTTTCTGTGGAATTTCCAGGGCATCTCGAATCATTAACGCAATGGCTATTGCCTCTTGCTGCTGATTGAGCGGTTCAATTAAAAAACATTGATCCAAATGTACAGGACGCCGGTTTATTAACCAGCTTTCCAAACGGTCAGCAGGTAATAAAATTTGCTGAAATGCTGATATACGCTCTTTACAAATTGGTTGAACACATATATGATCCCAGTATTGAAAATCAGAACGCTTAATACCTAATGCCGAAAACATTTTGACAAGTTCGGCGTAGGGATGCGTGATAGGCAAAGCATTCCAGCTTTCCTCTGACAAATCCTCCTGTAACCCGGAAACAATCAAACGTCCGCGTGGCAATTGAACAACCGTGGACAGAAATTCAACAATAACGGGCCTTGCATCTGCAAATCCGACCACCCAAACTGGATCCTGGCATCCAGAATTCCGCCAACTTTTAGCCTGGGCTTTTAAAAGAGCTATTACCCTTTCTACGGGATTCATCAATTGATTATCCTGTAACCATTGAGGCCATATCTCGGTTATAATTGATAGAAATTTTAGAATATTTTGCCAGTGCTGTGCATATTCATCCTCAACCGCTTTTGATAAAGCCGTCTTTAAATCACATCCAATCCATTCCGCCTCATCCATTAAATCAGCCAGGGATTTAGCCAAGTTCCAAGCTTCACCAGCCTGAATTTGATTACCAAGCTCATGATTCATTTGTATAATTAACGATGTCAGAATTGATAATCTTTTTACAGGATGAACTGCGGGAAAAAGTATCAGTTCCTCTTTGCTATTAAAAGATAATCCTGCCTCATCTATAGTGCCAATGGAAATAATTTTGGGTAAAAGCAGCGGTTTCCCTTTATTAACTTTAATAAAACTATTAATTAACGCTTTTACGGTTCTCTGATTGGGAACAATAACCATTCCACACGGGTAACCCCCTTGAGAATGCATTTCCTCCATCCATTTTTGAGCAATCGTATCCAAAAATACTGCATTAAAGGGGATCGTGATATATTTAGACATTTTCAAATAATCATGAAGGTCATTTTATTATTCAAGCAAGTTTAGCCGTTCATCCCAGCCTGAAAGGACAACACGACGCCCGGAATCAGAATGTAGGGAAAAATCAATATGCAAAGCCCCGTCAGGAACAAAATCCTGCAAACGCTCTGGCCATTCGACCAAGACAACACCCTCCATCGCATCATCCCAATCCAATTCGATTAAATCCTGTTCATTTTCCAACCGCCACAAATCATAGTGATATAAAGAAAATTTTGGGCTTTCATAATGTTGTACCAAGGTAAAAGAGGGACTGGGAACTTCCATTTCAGAATCTTCACAAATAAATCGCAAGAATGACCGAACAAAAGCAGTTTTACCAATACCCAAAGGACCTGATAATAAAATGGCGTCACCTATCTTTATTAAACGGGAAATTTTTACAGCCAAATCATTTGTTGCTTGCAAATTTGGTAAATCATACATTTTTATAATCATGATTACATAAAACTTAACTGGTAATAAAACGATTTAATAATAACTTACAGAAAGTTAACATTTCTAGATTACAGATATGTCTTGATAATAAATATATTCAATAAAATTCATTTTATAACAATTTTTTTTCAAACTATTATTTTATGCTTATTTTAATATGTAAACTCTTTGCAATCATCCTTATAATTCTATTTTTTTCTTATATTAAAGGTCAATATAATGATTGGAACCTCTATCACGACTGATATTGCCATAATTGGTACGGGTCCGGCCGGCTTATTTGCCGCTTTTGAATGCAGTATGCTAAAAATGAAGTCTATCTTGATTGACACACTGGATACAGTGGGAGGACAATGTTCAGCCCTATATCCAGAAAAACCAATTTATGATATTCCCGCTCATCCAAGTATTACCGCACAATCTCTTATTGATTCTCTAGAAAAACAAATTGAACCTTTTGATATTCCACGCCTTTTATCAAACAAGGTTGTAGAAATGGAAGGTCAGAAAGGAAATTTCACTTTAAAAACCGATAAAAACAATATCATTCATGCCAAAGGCATAATCATTGCCATTGGTGCAGGGTCTTTCGGTCCGAATCGTCCACCGTTGGAAAATATAGAAGCTTATGAACAGGCCAAAACCGTTCATTATTACATCCGAAAAAGTGATTCATTTATAGACAAAAATATTGTCATTGCCGGTGGAGGGGATTCAGCGGTTGACTGGGCACTGACCTTAAAAGATAAGGCCAAATCCATCACTTTGATTCATAGAAGAGACCGTTTCCGGGCTTCACCGGAAAGTCTTGCACGTCTTGAAACGGCGATTTCAGAAAAAAAAATCAATAAACTTGTCCCCTACCAGCTTCATAAGCTGCATGGAAAACAAGGCGTTCTAGAATCAGTTGATATTATTTCACTAGACAAACAAATTAGATCTCTTCCAGCCGATCATTTACTGGCCTTTTTTGGCCTGACCACTGATCTTGGCCCTTTACAATCCTGGGATATTGACATTATTCAAGGGAGAATTCCGGTAACTCCATCGACCTGTGAAACAAGTCTGGAAGGAACATTTGCCATCGGAGATATCGCTTTTTATCCAGGAAAATTAAAACTTATATTACAAGGATTCAGCGAGGCCTCTATGGCTGCTTATGCGTTATATAATATTGTTAATCCAGAAACACCACTGCATTTTGAACACTCAACAACACACGGAATTCCAGTAAAACCATAGATCCCAGTTTCCAAGGTCTTTATAATGATGCAACCCTATATTTCCATAAACCCCGATCTTTTTACCAAAAATGCGGGGGCAACTTTATCTATTGATTTAAATGCGATTATAAAAAATTATGATTTGCTCAATAACAAAACAAAAATGGCACGATGTGGGGCTGTCGTCAAGGCAAATGCTTATGGACTGGGAATGTTACCGGTGGCAAGGGCATTACAAAAAACAGAATGCAAGAATTTTTTTGTTGCTTATCTAGATGAAGGAATTGCACTTAGATCAATATTGGGAAATGAATACGCAATCTATGTCCTGAACGGTTTTTATCCATATGATGCCAAAACATTTATCAATTACAATCTGACCCCAGTTCTAAATGACCTGAAACAGGTAAAGTTATGGGTACAAATATGTAAAGATGCCAATTTTAATTATCCTGCTGCCTTGCAATTTGATACAGGCATGTCTCGTTTCGGTATTGACATAAATGATTTAAGAATCATCCAGGATGAATCTATATCACCTTTCATTCCTACCCTGACCATCAGCCATCTAGCCTGTGCCGATGATCTAAATCATTCATTAAATCTTATTCAATTGCAACGGTTTAAGGCTTTTATCCATCACTTTCCTTCCGTACCGGCCAGTTTATCCGCTTCAAGTGGTATTTTTCTAGGTGAAAATTGGCATTTCGATCTAACACGTCCAGGAGCAGCATTATATGGGATCAACCCTGTTCCTGGACACAAGAATCCCATGTATCCTGTTGTGACATTACGAAGTAAAATCTTACAATTAAGGGAAATTCCCAAAGGGGCCACTGTCGGTTATGGTGCAACGTTCACAGCAGACAAAGCGTTAAAACTGGCTATCGTTTCAACGGGCTATGCAGATGGTTTTTTTCGATCGCTCAGCAACAAAATCTGCGTCAAACATATTGATCACCCTGACATTCCCTTGCCCGTAATTGGGCGAATTTCGATGGATTGTTTATGTATCAATATATCACCCCTTGCCAACAAAAAAGTTATGATTGACGATGAAATAGAAATTATTGGCCTCAACTGTCCAATTGAAACAATAGCCAACGCAGCAAATACAATTGGTTACGAAATTCTTACTGCCTTGGGAAACCGTTATCGGCGTATTTACAATTAAATAAAAAAGACAGGGTGGTACAATACAACCCTGTCTTGAACAACTAATTAAACGGAATAATTAGTTAGCAGCTGGAGTTGCTGCGTCTGTTGCTGGAGCTTCAGAAGCTGCTGCTTTTTTAGCATGGTGTGCTTTTTTACCATGATGCGCTTTTTTACCGTGATGCGCTCTTTTACCATGATGAGTAGCTGGAGCTGCTGCGTCTGTTGCTGGAGCTTCAGAAGCTGCTGCTGGAGCAGATGCTGGTGTTTGAGCTGCTGGTGCAACAGCGGCAGGAGCAGGAGATGCTGGTGCAGCTTCTTGAGCGAAAGCTGGAGCTGCAAAACCTAATACAGCTGCTGTTGATAGAGCGAAAGAAAGACGACGAGCTAATAATTTCATTTTATTCCCAATCAAAATTATCAATTAAAATCGTATCGAAAATCTATATCCGATATGTGAAAAAGTTAGCATAACCTGATGGGTTTGTCTTACATTATAATTGCATTATTTTTGCTATTTTTTACAATTATGCCTTAATTTGGTCTTATTTCATTTCTTAAAAGAAAACAGAAAATCAGCAATCCTTGCAATCGTGTTAATTATAAAATGACCTGTTTTAAAATCAAGTTACAAATTGTTACATACAGGATCATATCCTATTATAATCCTGTATAAATTTATGTATAATCAGCTTTCAGCTCTTTGTCTGACGTGACGTTTCCGCTCATGTGGATCAAGATATAATTTGCGAAGACGAATGGCTGACGGTGTAACTTCCACCAATTCATCATCCTCAATATAAGCAATAGCCTGTTCCAATGACATTTTTCTTGCCGGAGTCAATAAAAGTGCCTCATCTTTACCCGCAGCACGCATATTGGTTAATTTTTTTTCTTTGATTGGATTAACATCCAGATCATTTTCACGAGAATGTTCACCAATAATCATTCCGACATAAACCTTGTCAGAAGGTTCTACAAACAAAACCCCTCGATCCTGTAAAGAGAAAAGGGAATATTGAACGGCAACACCATTTTCAGCAGAAATCAACGAACCATTACGACGCCCAGCAATGGGTCCAGCCCAGGGACCATAACCTGAAAAAAGCCGGTTCATGATCCCGGTTCCCCGTGTATCCGTCAAGAACTCGCTATGATATCCAATCAAACCCCGGGAAGGAATTGAGAAAGTCAATCTCACTTTTCCGCCACCAGATGGATTCATATCCTGCATTATACCTTTTCGTAGGGACATTTTTTCAACAACAACCCCAGAATAAGGTTCATCAACATCAATAAGAACCTCTTCATAGGGTTCTTCTTTTTCACTTGTTTCCTCGTTAATACGGGTTAGAACTTTTGGACGGCCAATAGTCAGTTCAAATCCTTCCCGACGCATCGTTTCAATCAAAACACCGAGCTGTAGCTCTCCACGTCCAGCCACTTCAAAAGCATCATTTTCAGCACTATCCGTAACACGAATAGCAACATTACCCTCAACCTCGCGATACAGGCGTTCACGGATTTGACGAGAGGTCACCTTTTTTCCTTCACGTCCACCCAAAGGACCGTCATTAATGCGAAAGGTCATAGATAGGGTTGGAGGATCAATCGGGGTAGCATGTAAGGGGTCCGTTATTTCTGGAGAAGCAATGGTTTCTGAAACCGTTGTATTGGATAAACCTGCCACAGCCACGATATCACCAGCCTGGACCTCCTCAACAGGAACACGTTCCAGGCCTCTGAAGGCTAACAATTTTGTTAGACGGCCTGTCTCAATAATTTTACCATCATGTTGCAAAACACGAACAGGCATATTTACCCTTGCTGTTCCCTGTTCTACCCGTCCGGTTAATATACGTCCAAGGAAATTGTCATATTCAAGGATAGAAGCAACCATTGCAAAAGGCGCATCAAGGTTAACCGTTGGTGCAGGAACATGTTTGACGATAAGATCAAACAACGCACTTAAATCCTCTTTATGGTTTTCAATTGTATAATCAGCCCATCCCTGACGCCCTGACGCATAAAGCATTGGAAAATCCAGCTGCTCATCATTGGCACCCATCGCTGCAAACAGGTCAAAAATTTCATTATGCACTTCATCCGCACGAGAATCTGAACGGTCAACCTTATTCACCACAACAATGGGGCGCAAACCACGATTCAAAGCTTTTCCAACTACGAATTTAGTTTGTGGCAAAGCTCCCTCGGCTGCATCAACCAAGACAACCGCCCCATCAACCATTGATAAGATACGTTCAACCTCCCCCCCAAAATCCGCATGACCTGGGGTGTCAATAATATTAATTCTTACATTATTCCATACAACAGAGGTACATTTAGCAAGAATCGTAATTCCTCGTTCACGTTCCAAATCATTACTATCCATTGCACGTTCAACCACATGCTGATTTTCACGAAAAGTTCCGGACTGTTGTAATAACTGATCAACCAACGTTGTCTTGCCATGGTCAACATGTGCAATGATGGCAATATTTCGGATCTCCATGATGTTTTTCATTCTCCAACAATACAAAATATGTATGTTTCGCATTATCTACAAAACATACATATTATTCTTCTTTTCAATAGTTACGTAAATTAATAACAAAAGTTATTTTTATCAAAAAAGCCAAAAAATTAGAAATTCATGACTTCTTTCAATTCCGGTAATGGTCTGGCACCCACATGGGAAATAACTTCCGCAGCCACAACACTTCCTAGGCGACCACATTCGGCATAAGTCCTGTCAGTAGTCCAGCCAGCCAAAAATCCAGCAACATAAGCATCACCTGCCCCTGTCGTATCCACAACAACCGTTGGAACACTAGCAACCTCTATCCGCTCTGAATTGGCAAGAATAACACTGCCCTTTTCACCACAGGTTATAACAGCGATTTGAATATCCTGCGAAGCATTTTGAATGGCTTTTTCCAAATCTTCCGTTTCGTATAGTGCACAAATTTCAAATTGGTTTGCGAAAACCATATCCACGTGATTTGATACAAAATCCTTAAACTGTACCAGATGTCGCTTTACACAAAAAGGATCGGACAAACTCAACGCGATTTTCCTTCCTGCTTTGTGCGAAATATCTGCAGCCTGATAGAATGCCTTTTGTGCAAGTTCACCATCAAATAAATATCCCTCCAATAAAGTTATTTTGGCATGACTTATGACATCTTCATCAACATCATCTGGTGTAAATTGAGTGCAAGCCCCCAAATAAGTATTCATGGTTCTTTGTCCATCGGGCGTTACAAAAATAATTGACCGAGCTGTATATAGATTTGGATGCAGGGATGATTTTAAAGGGGTCGATGGAAAATAAACACCACCCTGCTGAATATCTTCTGCAAAGCGTTTTCCGACGGTGTCATCCGCAACTTTTCCCAAATAAGCCGTTTTTGCCCCCATCAGGGCCGCAACAAAACAGGTATTTGCCACTGATCCCCCACTCATTTGTTTTTCCGGCTTTATCAGGCTTTTCAAGGCCTTGACCCGTTTTGCATCAATCAAACTCATACTTCCGGGTATCATTTCCTGTTTTTCGAGAAAATCATCATTAACTCGTGTCAATATATCAACAATGGCATTCCCTATTCCTGCAATATCAAATTCAACATCATCCTCTTTCTTCCGACCAAGTAAATTTTTAAAACCACGCATAAAAAACTATTTCCTTTCCATATAATTATAAAAATTATATTCACTAATCTTAAATGATGTTATTTCTTTTTCTTGCCAGCATACTTAAAAAGTAATTAATATATTTAAAACATTTACTAATTTTTCAAAAATCTTCAATCTGTTTTGACTAAATGTCATTTTTCCCTAGCAG
This sequence comes from Commensalibacter melissae, assembly GCF_009734185.1. Lineage (NCBI taxonomy): Bacteria > Pseudomonadati > Pseudomonadota > Alphaproteobacteria > Acetobacterales > Acetobacteraceae > Commensalibacter > Commensalibacter melissae. The sequence goes on from NZ_CP046393.1 coordinate 1,735,541, forward strand.
GTCTGTTATACTTTGCTTTACAAACTATACAAGAAGCCATTATTAAACAACAAAAATAACCCGTAACCTAACGTTACCCGATTTTACTTTGTTCTTTAAACGAAAGTCTTATCTTACAATGAATAATCTAACCCCTATTCTTGAAAAAAAACTTATTAACCGAAATACGCTTTTAAACAATACAGAACATACATATTCAAATGACGCATCCCTAAATCGCAGGGCTCTTGTCGTTGGTCAGGGTATACACATACAAGGTACGTTTAATGACGTTGAAACACTCATAGTTGAAGGAACGATTGAAACCTCTTCAATCAAGTTGAAAAAACTTGTCATTCAGCAATCTGGAGTTTTCCGTGGAACTGTTGAATCCCAGGATATTGAAATAACCGGTATACTGGAAGGCAATATTACCGCTCAAGGAAATCTTACAGTCACTGCAAGTGGCAAGCTCCTTGGCAAGGCGAAATGCCGACGCCTTAAAGTTGAAGATGGTGGACAAATCACCGGACAGGTTGAAATGATTACCACGGACAAACTGAAACAAACGTCAGCTGTCGATTATAGCAACGATAAAGAGGAAGTGGTGACAGAAGAAGTTAAATCTTCAGCAACTTAGTCGAAATAATAAACAAATATTTATGTAACCATATCTTCTCTCATCAAAATTCAATTTTATGAGAAAAGATAGATTTATTAGGCAACGTTATTCTTACGATCTTTCAATTTTACATAGGCGATCTGAACATGTTCCAAACAGTAGGGTTTACCCGGAACGATCGGCGCCTTGCAAAAATGAAAGTCTTTTTCGCCTGGATCACCTATCGGCCAACAGCATTCTGAATTTGATTTTCGATAAGAAGGCAGCTCTTTTGGTGATATAAATTCAAGCTTTTTAGGTTTTTTAGTCCTAACCTCAAGCTTCTCTTTAACTGATTCGTCTTTGACAGCATTAATCTCTTTTGATTCTATAACAGTCTGTGTAACGGTTTTATTTTTTTTAGACTCATCCTTTTTTGATATAGCATTTTTTTGAGATTTTGTTTCACCCACTTTATCTTTTGTTACACTCGCCTTGCGAATCGGGGAAGGTCTTCCCTCAAGTCCCAATCGATGCGCTTTACCAACAACAGCGTTTTTCGTTACATTAAGCTGTCTGCCAATTTCCGCTGTTGAAAGACCTTGTGCCCATAATTCCCGTAGGCGGGCAACGATTTCATCAGTCCATTCCATACATTTTCACCTTAATTACATCACTTTATAAATAACAAATAATTTTTTAAAAACAAAATTCAAACTTTTACAAATTTTAATGTTTTATCTTGAACGGATATCATGAGTTTCCCTTCACATAGATCAATGGCATCTTTTCCAAAAACCTCATGACGCCAACCTGTAAATATTTCCAAATCTCGATAACCCAAAGCTATTTTTTCAATATCCTTACTACTGGCAACCAGCTTAGGGGCCACTTTATAAATTTCACATTTGGCCAATAACATTACCTTTAACAACGAAACCAGAGCTTCTGATGGTTTTTCTACAGGATTTTTATAGATAAAAGGGGTTGGCAATGATTCAGAATCAATCTCTTTCGTTTTTTTTATAATTTCTAAGACAGATTGACCATCTTGGCCGTTGGCAAAATCTCTATTAATACCTCTTATTTTTTCCAAGGTTTTTACAGTATCGGGTAAAGCCACGGCAATAGCAATAAGACTTTCATCCCTAATGAAATGATGCCTTGGGATATTCACCTTTTGAGCTTTCTCTTCACGCCATTGTATTAAATAAGATAAACAGGCCAATGATCGACCATTACGAATTTTTGCCCCTAATTTTTTACAGATTTTTTCAATAGGAGGTAAATAAAAATCTGGATTGGACAAAAGTTCCATTTCAGAAGCAACCCAACTTAAGCGATTATCCAATCGTAATTTTTCATATAAAATTGGAAAAGCACTCCACAGATAGGTTACATCTGCAACTGCATAATCCTGTTGTGCTTTTGTTAAGGGACGTATTGACCAGTCACTAAACCGATAGGATTTATCAACCTTATGGTTCAGTAACGATTCAATCAATGAATCATAACCGATTTGATTTCCAAACCCTGCAACCATTGCAGCAATCTGCGTATCAAATATCGATACAGGCAAAAAGCCAAATAAATGCAAAAAAATTTCCAAATCCTGCTGAGCGGCGTGAAAAACCTTAACAATCTTTGGTTCAAGCAATAGAGGGGTTAATAAGGATAAATCAATTGTCTTGGAAAGAGCATCAACCAAATAAACCTGATGACTGCCTGCAATTTGAATTAAACATAATTCCGGCCAATAAGTCGATTCTCTTACAAACTCAGTGTCCATTGTTACATAGTTTTCTACCAACAATGAATCAACCATTTGTCTCAGAGAATGACTGTCTGATATTAATTGAGGTACAGGAAATTCCTTAAATGATTTCATAAACAATTAAATTAGTTACACTGAAAATCGTTATAAATAATATGATTTTCAAGGTAATTTAAATTTCCTCCAATTTCCTATTTCTGTGTTTTTACAAGATAACTCTGCATGATTATAAGCACGATTTATAAAATAATTTGACATTAATCTCAAAGTATCAATAGACAAAAAAGATTAATTTAACAAAATTGTATCCATTAACAATTCCAAAACACTCGTTGATAAGAGACCTGATCCAGTACGCTTCCCCTATATTGGCAAATGCTTTTGTTTCAGTCAGATTTTTTATTTTATTTTCCATTTTTGATACGATCAAACCATTTTCAATATAGGAATCATTTCCCTGAACATATAATAAAAAACAATCAAATTCCTGATAGACAAAAATATTATCCAGACTTGCATAACAATCAATTTCAACATCAATATATTTGCAATAGATAACAGAAACGAAAAATGTCTGATTGCATTACTGGATAAATACAGCAACCCTGAAATAAATTAGCAAATTCAAAAAGATAATATTGCTTTATAAAATCATAAGATTGATCAAAATCAAAAAAAAGTAACCACGTAATCGTTATTGCATTTTGTTTATTTTTTGAACAGATTCCCCCATGTTGGCTTGCAAATGATAATCGCGCCAAAAAATATAATCTTTTTTTCCACAGGCAATTTTGATCTGCCTGAACGCCATTCTGATCATCAACTATATTAAAATATTGGGCTTTCAAATATTTTGGCAATTCCGGCATTGGCGTGTAACAATATTTTAAATTTTGCCGCCTGTTTTTCTTCCTCTGTAAACATCTTGTTTTTTCTATCCTATTGTAATACCAACGTCACTAAATCCTGTTTCCGTTTTCATAGAATATGATTAAAGTAAATCCAATATAAACTTAATCGATATTATGAATTCAAAAATGTTATATTCAACCTTACAGTAAAAGGTAAAACAATGAATGATACCAAAGAACTTAAAAACTACCTGACCCAGCTTGGGGCAAATACCTCTTTACCTCAATCTCCATCCGAAGCAAAACTTGAAAAAGTGCCTGCCCCTTATCCTGAATATGATTATACTATTCGTTTTACCGCACCAGAATTCACATCATTATGCCCAATTACCGGACAGCCAGATTTTGCTCATCTTGTAATCGACTATATTCCAGATAAATGGATTGTCGAAAGCAAATCACTAAAATTATATTTGGCAAGTTTTAGAAACCATGGAGCTTTTCATGAAGCTTGTACAGTTGAAATCGCAACCACACTGACAAAATTACTTGACCCAATATGGTTACGAATTGGTGGATATTGGTATCCAAGAGGGGGAATGCCTATAGATGTTTTTTGGCAAACCAGCACACCTCCCGAAAATGTATGGATTCCTTCACAAGATGTTCCTGCCTATCGTGGCAGATAATATCTTTCATTACTAAAGGGTTTGGTTATGTTTATCTGAAACAGCCAAATCAATAATAGCATTGGCTCCCTGCATTCTGTCAATCAACTCACGTTGCTTATCAGTATCATTGGTACCTGAAACCCTATTATACTCTTCCTGCAATTTTGCCAAACGCTTGATCCCTTCCTCTTCAGAAAGTTCATTCAATTTTCTGACTTGTTTGGCAAGAACAGTACAACAACTTTCTTGCATTTCGGCAAACCCGTCTTCAACAAACAGACGATGGATAACCTTATTGTCCTGATAAAGATCAATCACTCCAGCACGAAGAAGAAAAATCATGGGGACATGACCTTCCATTGCGGCAATATCCCCCTCTAAAGCAGGTAAAACAGCCATATCCACTGTCTGAGAAAGAACAACTTTCTCGGGACTAATAATTTCAAGTTTGATTGACATTATTATTTTCCTTTATGGCTTTTAACCGTTTATTTTTCTTCTTGTTTCATTTTTTCGGCTTTTGCAACTGCCTCTTCAATAGTGCCTACCATATAAAAAGCAGCTTCTGGCAAATCATCATGTTTTCCATCGACAATTTCTTTAAAGGAACGAACTGTATCCTTTACTGCCACCAATTTACCTGGCATTCCGGTAAAGATTTCAGCAACATGAAAAGGCTGGGACAGGAAACGTTGAATACGTCGTGCCCGTGCAACAATCTTTTTGTCTTCTTCAGAAAGCTCATCCATACCAAGAATTGCAATAATATCCTGTAAAGATTTATAGTTTTGCAGAATTTCCTGTACCCGTCGCGCAACCTCATAGTGTTCTTCACCAACGATACGAGGATCCAAGGAACGTGAAGTTGAATCCAGAGGATCTACAGCAGGATAAATACCCAATTCAGCAATTGAGCGGTTTAAAACTGTTGTCGCATCCAAGTGAGCAAATGTTGTTGCTGGCGCGGGATCCGTCAAGTCATCCGCAGGCACGTAGATAGCCTGAACAGAAGTGATAGAACCTTTTTGCGTAGAGGTAATGCGTTCTTGCAATGCACCCATTTCAGTTGCCAATGTCGGTTGATACCCCACGGCGGAAGGAATACGACCCAGCAGGGCAGACACTTCAGAACCAGCCTGGGTAAAACGGAAAATATTATCAACAAAGAATAATACGTCCTGTCCAGCTTCATCACGAAAATATTCTGCAACCGTCAGACCGGATAACGCCACACGCGCACGGGCTCCAGGTGGCTCATTCATCTGGCCATAAACAAGAGCAACTTTTGAGCCGTCAGTTTTACCCTCATTAATCTTGATAACACCTGCATCAATCATTTCATGATACAGGTCATTTCCTTCACGGGTTCGTTCACCAACGCCAGCAAAAACTGAAACACCACCGTGACCCATCGCAATATTATTGATCAATTCCTGAATCAAAACGGTTTTACCAACACCGGCACCCCCGAACAGACCAATTTTACCACCCCGTAAATAAGGGCAAAGAAGGTCAACAACCTTGATACCGGTTTGCAGGATTTCAGTTGTTACACCCTGTTCCTCGAATGAAGGAGCCTGGCGATGAATTGGCATCCGCTTGGCAGAATGAACAGGACCCATTTCATCAATCGGTTCACCAATAACATTCAAAATACGACCCAGTGTTTCAGGCCCGACAGGAACGGAAATCTGGCTACCCGTATTAATCACTTCCATTCCACGAACCATACCATCTGTTGAATCCATGGCGATACAGCGCACCTGGTTATCACCGATTTCCTGTGCAACTTCCAATACAAGCGTACGATCCCCGACCTTACATGTTAACGCATTTAAAATATAAGGAAGCTCCCCTGTAAACTGCACATCAACAACAGCACCCTTGATTTCTGTAACTTTTCCCACAGAATTACTTTTAGACGCCTGATTTTCTTGATTCCCCGCTTCTGAATCACCCATTGTTGCATTACTTTCATTAATTGCTGTATCCGACATAATAAGGTCAGCTCCTAGCAGTATAGTATAATTTATAATAACAATCAGGCAGCATTCGCACCCGATATAACTTCAGTAAGTTCATTAGTAATATTGGCCTGACGCGTCCGATTATAATATAAACTCAACTTATCAATAGCCTTTCCGGCATTGCGTGTCGCACTGTCCATTGCAGTCATTCGAGCACCCTGTTCACCAGCATTTGTTTCAAGCATTGCCGCAAAAATCTGAACTCTCAAATTTTCCGGAAGCAAACGATGCAATACATCTTCCGCCTCAGGCTCAAACAGATAATCTGCCTGATCTCGCAATCCTGAACTATTTTTTTGCTCAGCACCGTCTTTACGATCCGTATCCTTTACGGCAAGCTCCAATGGAATAAGCTGCAACTCCATTGGTGTTTGAACCATCACATTTTTAAATTTATTGTAAATGACAGTACAAACATCAAATCGCTGTTTTTCTAATAAAGACTCGATATAGGCAGCGATCTGGTCTGCGGACTGATATTCAACGTTACCCAAACGATAATCGACATGTTCAGGTCCGATGATAAGATTGGGGAACTCACTACGGCAATATACATACGTTTTCAAACCAACAGGAAAAATCTTAACAGTCTTTCCCTGTTCTTGTAGACGTTTGACCATATTGCGTAATGTACGATTTATATTACTGTTAAATCCACCTGCCAAACCCCGATCACTGCTCATTGGAACAATAAGATGAACCTTGTCTTTACCAGTACCTGTTAACAATGCAGGCAAACTAGGACGACCATCCAAAGACTGCTTCAAACTAACCAGAATACGCTGCATCGCCATAGCGAAAGGCTGAGCCTGACGAGAACGTCGCTCAGCACGATGCATTTTGGCTGCCGCAACCATTTTCATAGCACTCGTTATTTTTTTTGTCGATTTGACACTATTTATACGAGCACGCAATTCTTTTAAAGAAGCCATTCACAAAGTTCCCTAAGCCTGTTTGAATTGTGCAACAAAATTTTTCAGGAATGCTGCCAATTTTTCTTCCAATTCCTTAGTGATCTGGCGTGCATCACGAATTCCATTAAGAATTTCGATACCGGTAGAACGCATTGATTCAATATATTGATGCTCAAATTCCTGAATCTTGTTTACTGGAATTTCATCAGTGTAACCACGGGTACCCGCATATAAAACAACGACCTCTTCTTCCATGGTATAGGGAGAATTTTGGGGCTGTTTTAACAATTCTGTTAATCTTGAGCCACGTTCAAGCAACTTACGGGTCGATGCATCAAGATCGGAAGCAAATTGAGAAAACGCTTCCATTTCACGATATTGGGCAAGCTCCAGCTTAATACTGCCGGCAACCTGTTTCATTGCTTTGCTTTGTGCTGCTGACCCAACACGGGAAACTGAAGTCCCCACATTAACCGCAGGACGAATACCGCGATAAAATAATTCGGTTTCCAAGAAAACCTGACCATCTGTAATGGAAATAACGTTGGTAGGAATATATGCAGAAACATCACCAGCCTGTGTTTCAATAACAGGCAAGGCAGTTAATGAACCTGCACCACGTTCATCGGACATTTTTGCAGAACGTTCCAAGAGACGAGAATGCAAATAGAATACATCGCCAGGATAAGCCTCACGTCCAGGAGGACGACGCAATAAAAGGGACATTTGACGATAAGCTACAGCCTGTTTTGACAGATCATCATAACTAATCAATGCATGCATACCATTGTCACGAAAATATTCACCCATTGCCGTGGCGGCATAAGGTGCAATATATTGCATTGGCGCAGCATCTGAAGCGGTTGCGGCCACCACAATGCAGTAATCCATTACACCCTGCTCCTCCAACGTGCGAACAACCTGTGCAACAGTAGAACGTTTTTGACCGATAGCCACATATACACAATAAAGAGTCTGCTTAGGATCCTTTAAAGCATTCATGGTTTTTTGGGCAATCATCGTATCAACCAAGATTGTTGATTTGCCAGTTTGACGGTCACCGATGATTAATTCACGCTGTCCACGCCCGATTGGAACCAGAGCATCAATAGCCTTGATCCCGGTCAACATTGATTCACATACGGATTGACGCGGAATAATTCCGGGAGCCTTAACATCTGCCAAACGACGTTCGACATCTTTTAAGGGCCCCTTTCCATCAATCGGATTTCCCAATCCGTCAACAACACGACCCAACAATCCCTTACCAACAGGCACATCCACAACCCGATTTGTACGAGTAACGTTGTCCCCTTCACGAACTTGACTGTCGTCACCAAAAATAACAACACCAACATGGTCGATTGACAGATTTAAAACCATCCCGGTCAAATTGCTGTTGACAAAAGAAACCAATTCCCCCGCCATAACGTTTTGCAGGCCATAAACCAATGCAATACCGTCACCAACAGACAGAACAATTCCTGTTTCCTCAATGTCAGATTCTTTATCAAAGGACGCAATTTGTTTTTTAAGGATGTCCGAAATTTCTGCGGGACGGATTTCCATCACGCGGCTCCCTTCATAACATTGTATAGGCGATTAAGACGTGATTGAAGACTAGCATCGTAGAGCTTTGACCCAATACGCACGATAATTCCACCTAGTATCTTTGAATCAATACGCTCTTGAATATCTACTTTATTGTAACCTGCTTGGGAAAAACGATCCTTTAATTGGGCACGTTGCATATCCGTTAAAGGAGAAGCTGTAATCACTTCAGCTACAGTAATGCCACGACGAAGATTAACCAAAGCAAAAAATGCCATTAAAAAAGATTTTAAATCAGCAAGCCTTCGATTATTTGCAACCACACCTACAAAATTCTGCAAAATCTGACTGAATCCACAATGATTCATCAACTCAGCCATTATTGCTTTGCTTTGTACAGTATCCAAAGAAGGGTTATTTAAAACATTTCTCAATGTTTCATTTTCAGAAATAATTTTTAACAAACCCTCAGCCTCTGCAATCACCTCATTTAAAGCATGCTGTTCTTCAGCAAATTCATATAACGCGGTAGCATATCGCCCCTTAAGATTATTTGCCGTAAAGGCGGAAGCTGCAAGCGCAGCATGTGTTGCATCGGTATTCACTTCGCTTGTTCTCTCATCGTTTACTAAAATGCAATTGAAACTTTACCCGCTTCATTTTACCTCTTCAGCAAAGGTTTTACAGTCCAAAATGATATTATTAAAAGCCTATATTTTAAAGTAAATCAATAATAAAAACAAAAATATTTTTCAAAAATAAATTTGTCTCAAGTCATACAGAATGATTGTTATACCGACAATCGTTCAAACGATCAATTCGATTTAATATAATTTTTAGTAAAAAATATTTTTATTTAAGGAAAAATAACAATTATTGGATATCAATATTGGTGCGTCGACAAAGATATAAGTAAATCACTTTCTTACCCATTATTGACAGTCTATGCAATGCCAACGAATAAAAGCCTGTCCGATAGACATTATTGTCTCAGCCAGTTTGGGCACAGGGCAGCACGATAAAACTACAGCTGATCTTGACCCGCTCAATCCCGACGGATCGGATAATGCATCCAAATTTGCAGAACATGCGCGTTTCGATAAATACCCCGATAAGCTTTTCATAGGGCCTCGACGGGACAAGAGAAACAAATCGTAATACGAAAACATTCTACCTAAACACTGCCGCAATCTTTAATCGTCACAGGCACTAGGTGGCGATTACTGCTAAAAAAATAGTTATCAGCTTTTACATTAAACCTCTTGTATTTAACACGCCATATTACGGGAATATGAGATAATACTCGAAATATACTCAAATTGCTATTCGGTTTTATCTGCTATCACGATAATCACCATGTCATCATAGCCAGTGTGAACATAATAAGTCCGATAATACAAATCTGGTTTTATTTATAATTAAAGCATTTTCTTGCTATATTATTTTTCATATATTCATACGTTGGCATTAAAAATCCCCGCACAATTAATTAAGCCCGTTAAATTTTTATCTAATGAACTAAATAAAAATGGCAATTACCAAACGGTCAGGATCAAATTTTTCATCATCTGGATAAAACCACATCCTTCTTCACCTATTCATTCGCTTTCATCAAGTTTAACGTTGTTATGAACACCTCACAATAATTCACTATATTCGAGTCAATTGTATATAAATCATGATGCTCAACACTTGATGTGCCAAGGTCATCTCACCACAGATTGAAATCTGCTTTATTACTCTGAAACTTGATTTTACAGACTATTATTAGCACATGTACCAGTATATTTCAGCGAAAAAGGCGCCAACTCACTATTAGGGAATGAACAATTAAATCAGCTGCTGCGTCAGAAAACATCACACGCCAGTCTATCTTACACCTCAATATTAATTAATATGCCATCTCAATTCTTCTTCAGCCGGTATAGACCAATAATTTTGCATATCCATAGCCTTTGCCTTTTATCCGAACTAATCGTCATTAATCCCCGCAGCCGAAAAGAAACTATCGTAAGACGAAATTCAGAAAAGAATTTAGTTATTTATCTAATACGACACCTCAAAAAATGTTATTAGAAATGCGTATGCGCAAAGCGCATCTAATGCTGCAATCAAAGGATCAGGTTCGCAAACCGCCTGGAACGTATGATATTGAACCTCCAAAAAAATTCTAGCATCGTATCCAGCTATTTTCTGACTATGAATAATATTAATTTTTATAGCTCTGATTCCATATCATTATTGCAATATACAATATAATACCAAAAATAAATATGCAGAATGGATTCATTTTCAGTTCAAATTAAACTCATTTGAGCATAAGTTTTTAACGCTGATTTTATTTTGAATGCCCAGATAATGAGCATGACAGTAAAATAGATATAATCAATTATCGTCTCAGTATCACTCACAGCCAGCTTATGTCTATCAACAACCATCCAGAAGCCGGTAACAATTGTCAGTCGCAGAGAAAAATCTTCGAAAATGATTCATTTTACATTTCTCAACCAATTTTAGATGTGAGCATATCATGAGGCGGTTGAACGCAGCTAAATTCAGTGAAATTCTGGAAATTCGAAAGTGGAGCGGGCGAAGGGAATCGAACCCTCCTCGGTAGCTTGGAAGGCTACTGCATTACCACTATGCTACGCCCGCTTGATAATGCTCGATTGAGTCTGAAAAAACTTTTAATGATTTTTCTTCTTAAATCAAGCTTTTTTTATCATTTTTATAAAAAATAATTTTTATTCATTTTTTACTTGACTTTCTGTCCATTCCATTGCTTTTTCTTGTATCAATAGATATGATGGTTCTGATCCATTCATATCAAATTTTTTGCAGGGGTGTAGCTCAATTGGCTAGAGTGCCGGTCTCCAAAACCGGAGGTTGCGGGTTCGAGACCCTCCACCCCTGCCAAATTAAATATGAATGACAAACATTCATTTTGTTTTCAACCCATCCTGATATATTATAATAATTTAACATAGTATTTTAGGATCATTTTATGTAGGGAAGGTATTTCGTGCCGGTCAATCCCACGAAATTTCTAAATGAGGTTCGTGCTGAAGCCAAAAAGGTAACTTGGCCTTCACGTCGTACAACATTAGTCACAACCGCTGCTGTTCTGGCAATGGCTGCGGGTGCTTCTGCATTCTTTTTCATCGTGGACCAGGCTATCGGCTTCGGAATACGGATTTTATTTGGCCTAGGAGGGTAAACCAGTTATGGCAAAACGGTGGTACGTCATTCATGTCTATTCTGGTTTTGAAAAAAAGGTTGTTCAACAGATTAAAGAACAGATTGAACAAAAAGGTTTAACTGACCAAGTGGAAGAAATCCTTGTCCCTTCAGAAGAAGTCATAGAGGTTAAACGTGGCCAGAAAGTCCAAACAGAACGTAAATTCTTCCCCGGTTATGTTCTGGTCAAAATGGAGATGACTGATGAGGCATGGCATTTAATCAAGGATACCCCCAAGGTTACGGGTTTTCTTGGAAACAGAATGCATCCATCCCCAATTTCCAATGCAGAGGCCGAATATATCATTAATCAAGCCAAAGAAGGTGCAAATAGTCCGCGTCCTTCTGTAGACTTTGAGGTTGGCGAGCAAATTCGCGTTTCCGACGGGCCATTCACTTCATTTAATGGTGTTATTGAAGAAATAGATACTGAAAAAGGTCGACTAAAAGTCAGTGTTTCCATTTTTGGACGTTCTACACCTGTTGATCTGGAATATAATCAGGTAGAAAAACTTTAGTCCCTTAAATACTGGATGCAAAACAATATAAAACAGCTTTTCGTTTCCCATTATCATTTTTTTGCATCCTTACCGACTTATCCAAATATTCAAAACCATTTTTACTAAATTCTGATTTTTTTCATAAAACTTAAACAAGATCCATTGAGACAAAATCTCTTTTTTTATAATAGTGATTGATCAATAAGCCTAATAAAACAAATCTTATATCCAAAAAAAATTCTATAATAAGCTTCATTTTCATATTTCTTAATAAATTTCACCCTCTACTCTTGAAGAATAAATAAAGCTCCTATATAAAACAAAAACCACGCCGACATAGCTCAGGGGTAGAGCAACTGATTCGTAATCAGTAGGCCCTCGGTTCAATTCCGAGTGTCGGCACCATAAACTTAATTAAATCATTCTTTAAATATAATTTAACGTGATCCGACTTGACTTAATAATCTGACGTTATAGTAAACAATAATATAAAGCTAAATCTGCTTAAAAACACATCATATATATTTTGTTTTTTAATGTCATAAAACAAAAATTGTTTTATTTAATTCAATAAAGTTATTATAAGTTCTAAAAAATTAATTTTCATCTATGAACAATAAGCAATTCCTGCTTTTTCAGCTTTTTTTTGTAGATCAGGGGCATTTTTCAAATTCAAGGGTTGTAATATATGATTCTTTGTCTTTTGACAAAAATTGGCCGCCATATGAAATGAAGGATGATCAGGGGAAGATAATTCTTTACGTAGGCAGCCAACATCACTTTCCAAGGGTAAACGACCCATTTCTGGATTACAGGCATTAAGCAGTAATCCAGTAAATAAAATTAAAATCGATCTATAGTTTATCACTGTATTCAACCTTGAAATCTTTAATAAGATTTTTGATTATAATGAAAATAGTTATTATCGTTAATTTATTCTTTTTACAGAGACAAGCAATATAGTTTTTTTAAAAAGTTACGTTGGTTTTCAAACCAACAATCGTTGCATCTTTATAGGCCTTCGTCGCAGCAACATGATGAAAATATTCAAATACTGGCATAATCATGATTCCACGATAGGCAGCAAAACCATAATTAGCTTCAAATAAAATTGAATCTCCCTGAACTCCAGGAGCACCATTCAATAAAGCGAAAACTCCATTACCATTTAATGGTGCTCCATGTGCCACTTGAAATTGCTGTGCATGCCGAAGAGTATGAGGAATTGTGTAATATGTAAACATCACCCCAATTTGATCATAGGCTCTGTCTTTCCAAAATCCACGATCCAAAAACCCGAAATTGTAAAAGTCCTTAAATGTTGATGTTGTCGTAGAATCATGCCCATAATTTGCCAAAACAAATAATCCATGATCATCAATTGCATCATGACGATAAATCATTTGATAGGATTGAATCCAAAATTGGGTACGGAAATCTTTTTTATTGTTATTTAAAACTTGTGAAGACCAGGTTTGAAAATGACTGCTATCTATACCTGCACCAATATGAATGCTACCCACTAAATGATGTTTTCCGATATCAGGATTATAACCAAATTCAACAGGAACGAATGCACCAGTTGTTCCCTTGGTTCCCCAATAAAATCCAGTTGCTCCTCCTTGTGGCCAAGGTGTACTTTGATATGCACCCACTTCAAAATAACTATTAGGTGTCATATTAACAAGAATCCTTCCCCCCCAAACTGCACCAGGCCAATCTGAAAATCCCTGTTGAGACTGAGTACTTCTTGGATGGCCACAAGTTGAAAGAATCATAAATTGACATGCCATGGGACTATGGGCAAAATCATCCCCAACACTCATACGACCGACTTTAATATCGACCCGACCATTCCATAATTTTTGTTCACCATAAACATCATAAATATGAAATAAGCGAGAATAGCCTCCTCCATATACTTCTTGGGCCTGAATCTGCGTGTCCCCAACATAATCAGCACTGGCATTACGACCTGAACGATTCATAACAATCATATGAGTTGAAAAGCCCTTTAAGCCCGCGATTTTTTCCCAATCCATATCAACTGAAAATGTTATTTGCTGTGTAAAATCAGCACCGTTTCTCCGTCCACCATGAACCACACCAGCTGTCTCTGTCACCCAGTTTAACCCAAGCTGAATACCATATTTATCAAGATAGTCATTTATCGGTTTAGAAAAAATGCTTTTTGTTGGATCAAGACTGGACGGGTTTACTTCACGTGTATTGAATTTATTCATCTCACCAAGTGCAACATTCCGATTCGTCTCTGGTACTGAACTATCATCAATATTTTGAGGGGGTTTACCATTATTGGAAAGATCAAGCGCCATTGATTTGTTAATTGGCATAAGCAAAATCATTACGTTTAAACCCAATATAATATACTTTTTCAGGAAATTTATAGGACTATAAAAAGCAATTAGACTATCCATAACTTAACCTTTCCTCATAAAGTACATTCAATCAGAGGATATATTTTCTCTAAATTGAAAATTTCAATATTAGTTAATCATTAGATTAATATATTAAAATATAAATTTATTGTTACCTTAGGTAAAAAATGAAAAATTGGTTAAAATCTTTAAATTTGTGTATTTTATAATACACTTCATTTTGAATTATTTACTTAATATAAAAAATGATATTAAATAATTTTTTTTAATTTTTAATAAACAAAATATTTTTGATATAAAAACAAAAAAAATACAGAACTAAATATATTGCTTATATTTTGTTTCCAGTATTAATTATTCTATAAAAAATTTTTTATATTTATTAAGTTATGATATTTATTTTGTTTTTTACGTTATATGAGAGGTGGGCATGCGATATTCACAAGTGGTTTATTCATTTTTTGCATGAGGGGATGGGAGGGGTTTGGCGCTGGATTTCATGTTGGTTTTGCAAGTTTATGTTTGCATCAATTCATGATATTTTCAAGTGATACGCCAGCCTCGGAATAAAGACTGCCCAGTGGCCATGTTGTTTGCCAAGATTGCCATACAGGACGCATTTTTTCACGGTTTCATGGATAAAAGGCTTTTTTTGCTTTCAAAGGCAACAGACCACATGGGTTCATCCACTGGCCCGCGGAAGCAGGATCGGCAACAAGGATGATGCGTCTCAACACGGGATCGACAGGATATTGTCCGTGATGATATAGCGATTTTGAGTGGAAGTTATTGGGAGCGGGGAGAGGATTTGAACCTCTGACCTTCAGGTTATGAGCCTGACGAGCTACCGGGCTGCTCCACCCCGCACTAGTATAACAAGGATGCCTTTTTCTGACGGTATTCAAGGCGTATGGTGATCTGCCAGGACTTATGTCAGGATGACAAGTGGTGACCAGACTTGGAGGCTACGCTCCCTCGCGGTGCATGTTTCAGCGGGAACTGAAAGTTTTTTGTCGAATATTGCAAGGGATTGCATGGGGGTATATTGGAAGACCTGGCGGCGACCGACTTTCCCATGCCTTAAGACATAGTATCATGGGCGCTGGGGTTTTTCACGGCCGAGTTCGGGATGGGATCGGGTGGTTCATACCCCGCCATTGCCACCAGGTCATCCAATATACCCTGCAGGGTTGTATTGGTATGTGATTGGTTGGTTAAGAGCGGATATTTCGGCCTGTTTCATACAGTACCGCATAACATGACCGATATGAGTGTATATGTGTTATATCAAGTAAGTGCAAGGGCTATTAGTATCGGTTAGCTGCATGCATTTCTGCACTTCCACACCCGACCTATTGACGTGATGGTCTATCACGGCCCGTAATGAGACCTGGTTTTGAGGGGGGTTTCTCGCTTAGATGCTTTCAGCGATTATCCTGTCCATACTTAGCTACCCAGCGGTGCTGCTGGCGCAACAACTGGTACACCAGAGGTATGTTCACCCCGGTCCTCTCGTACTAGGGGCAAATCCTCTCAAGTCTCGACATCCACGGCAGATAGGGACCGAACTGTCTCACGACGTTCTAAACCCAGCTCACGTACCACTTTAATCGGCGAACAGCCGAACCCTTGGGACCTGCTCCAGCCCCAGGATGTGATGAGCCGACATCGAGGTGCCAAACCTCCCCGTCGATGTGGACTCTTGGGGGAGATCAGCCTGTTATCCCTAGAGTACCTTTTATCCGTTGAGCGATGGCCCTTCCACGTGGAACCACCGGATCACTATGGCCGACTTTCGTCTCTGCTCGAGCTGTCACTCTCGCAGTCAGGCGGGCTTATGCCATTGCACTCAACAGCCGATGTCCGACCGGCTTGAGCCCACCATCGCGCGCCTCCGTTACTTTTTGGGAGGCGACCGCCCCAGTCAAACTGCCCACCATGCAGGGTCCCAATCCAGGCTAACTGGATCTGGTTAGACATCAAAAAAACTCAGGGTGGTATTTCAAGGATGGCTCCACACAGACTGGCGCCCATGCTTCAAAGCCTCCCACCTATCCTACACAGCGTTTTCCTGATGCCACTACAAAGTTGCAGTAAAGGTTCATAGGGTCTTTCCGTCTGACCGCGGATACCCCGCATCTTCACGGGGAGTTCAATTTCGCTGAGCCGATGCTGGAGACAGCGGGGAAGTCGTTACGCCATTCGTGCAGGTCGGAACTTACCCGACAAGGAATTTCGCTACCTTAGGACCGTTATAGTTACGGCCGCCGTTTACCGGGGCTTCAATTCAGTGCTTGCACACCTCCTCTTAACCTTCCGGCACCGGGCAGGCGTCAGACCCTATACGTCGTCTTTCGACTTTGCAGAGCCCTGTGTTTTTACTAAACAGTCGCTACCCCCTGCTCTGTGCCACCTGATCATGGTTGCCCAAAATCCGGTCTTGCTTCTTCCGAAGT